>NZ_LMFV01000009.1 GCF_001427285.1 Mesorhizobium sp. Root552 | reverse complement strand
CGGCTGGGTGATGAGCCCCCAAGTCCGGGCCTTGATCGGGGCTTTCAGCGTCATTGCTGCCCCCGGTAAGGCAAGACCACCGGACGGGCGGCCGCAAGGCCGCATACTTTACCTAAACGAGCGACCGAACGGCCGCCCGTCCTCCCGACCTCAATCGAGGTCAGTTCTTTGACAATGGCCAGACGGCTTTAGCCGGGCGTGGCAACCATAAAGCACGACCTCCGATAGCCGTCTGGCCATTCCTCGGGGTCCCCGCCAGCGACGAGCGAAGCGAGAGAGCTTAAGGGCGGGGCAAGGAATCGTCACCGCCAGCCACGAGCATAATGAGGAGCTTAAGAGCGGGGCACAGAGTCCCAGACGGCATTTGCCGGGCGTGGCGATGAATAAGTATGTGCAAGCCGGCAGGTCAGGCCGAGAAGCGCGGTGCGACCTGTTCGATCCGCTCTATGAGCGCCTGGAATTGCGCCAGGATGCGTTGGTGCAGTTGCGCCGCGAGGTCAGGGTATTCTTCGAGGATACGCCGGAACATCTTGCGGCTGAGGCGCAACACTTCTGAATCCGTGGCGGCCGAGGCGCTGGTCAGGCGCTTGGTGTCGGCGATCAGCGCCAGTTCTCCAAGGATTGCGCCGGGGCCGGCATTGGTGATGGGCACACGGTTTTCGTCCGCTTCACGATAAAGAACGATGCTGCCGCTGACGACGATATAGGCGCAGTCGGCTTCGTCTTCTTCGAGGTAAAGCTTGCGGTCCGCGTGAACAACGGTCGTCTCTGCGCCAAAGGCAAGCAGGCGCAACTGCTCCTGCGTGAAATCCGCGAACAGTTCTACGGCAGATAGGATGCGAATGTCGTCATCCAGCGCCATCAGCTATGTCCCCGTACCGACAGGTCGCTTCCCCTCTTAGCGCGACACCGCTCCGAATCGCACTTGGTCAATAAACGTCAAATTGCTTAAGGAACAAGCTTGTAGCCGCCGCTTTCCGTCACAAGAATTTCCGCGTTGGAGGGATCGCGTTCAATCTTCTGCCGCAAGCGATAGACATGCGTCTCCAGAGTGTGTGTGGTCACGCCCGAATTGTATCCCCAAACTTCCTCGAGCAGAATATCGCGGGTTACCACCTTCTGTTCGGCGCGGTAGAGATATTTGATGATCGAGGCTTCCTTTTCGGTAAGCCGCACCTTGCCGCCGCGCTGGTCGATCAGAAGCTTCTGGCTCGGCTTGAAGGTGTAGCCGCCGACGGAGAAGGTGGCGTCCTCGCTCTGCTCGTGCTGGCGCAGTTGCGCCCGGATGCGGGCAAGCAGCACGGCGAAACGGAACGGCTTGGTGACATAGTCGTTGGCGCCTGCTTCAAGACCAAGGATCGTATCCGAATCGGTGTCATGGCCGGTCAGCATGATGATCGGCGCCTTGTAGCCGCCCTTGCGCAGCATCTTGACAGCCTCGCGGCCATCGAGATCGGGCAGGCCGACATCCATGATGAGCAGGTCGATCAATCCCGTGCGTGCGGCCGACATGCCCTTGGCGGCTGTCGCTTCCTGCAACACGTCGAATTCCTCGTAGAGCGAGAGTTGCTCGACGAGCGTTGAACGTAAATCTTCGTCGTCGTCGACAATCAGTATGGTCCGAGAAGTCATGGATCAATCCGTTGTTTTGAAATGTTTTTTGCAGCCATCAGTTGACCGTTGTCCATTTATGCGGAAGCTGACCGGCAAAACAGCAGATCAAAGTGATTTGTTCCGTGACCAGATCATACCTGAAAAATCGCGGGCGCAATGTGGCGGATGCAACTTTCCGTTCGGGCCTTGGAATCCTTCTTGTCCGCGCGAAGCCGGGCAACCAGAGCAAAGGCTTCCTGCAAGCCGGAAATCTGGTGTTCCCCTGCGCGCTCGGCAAGGGTGGCATATCGGCAAACAAGCGCGAGGGCGATGGCGCGACGCCGCTCGCTTCCATGCGCCTGCTTGGTGGCTATTTCCGCAACGACCATTTTGCAAAGGGGCGGAAAACCCGGTTGCCGATGGCGCCGATCGGGCCGGACCTTGGCTGGTGCGAGGTGCCGGAAGACCGCAACTACAACCGCCCGGTGCGCATCCCCTATGGAGCCAGCCACGAACGGATGCGCCGCGACGACCGGCTCTACGATGCCTGCCTTGTGCTCGACTGGAACATTGCGCCCCGCAGGCGCGGGCGCGGCAGCGCCATCTTTTTCCATCTGGCGCGGCCAGGCTTCACGCCAACGCTCGGCTGCGTCGCCGTCACGGCGCGCACGATGGCGCGGCTGCTGCCGCTTCTTTCCGGCCGGACGGTGCTGAAGGTCGTCAGATAGCGGTTGAGACAAACCGCAAGACGGTGGTTTTCTTGACCTCGGCATCTTCCAGAACGCGCGTCACCGGCACTTCATACATTGCCAGTTTCTCAAAACCGGATTTCGGCAGGTAGGCGCGACCGGGGTCGCCGACGAGAATTGTCGCGCCACGGCTTTTGAGCGCCGAGAACCAGGGAATCAGGCGCTCGGCAAACGGTTTTTCGTAGAAGACGTCGCCGGCCAGCACGACGTCCCAGCCTGCATCGGTATCCACGCAGTCGGTACCGACAAAGCCGACATCGACACCATTGGCGTGCGCGTTCAGCTTGATCGCCGTTTCACAGAAGGGATCGATATCGGCAGCGGTCACCTCGGCAGCACCTGCCTTGGCAGTGGCAATGGCGACCAACCCGGAGCCGGATGCGAAGTCGAGCACTCTTTTGCCGCGAACAGTCTCGGGATGGTCGAGCACGTAGCGGGCGAGACCCTGACCACCAGCCCATGCGAAGGCCCAGAACGGTGGCGGCAGGCCGATTTCGGCAAGCTCTTCCTCGGTCCGCAGCCAAAGATCATGCGCTTCGTCGGCAAGATGAAGCAGAATTTCCGATACATGCGGCGGTGCAAGCAGCGCAGTGTTGTCGCGAATGAATCGCTGTGCTGTTTGCGGGGTCAACCTCACGGTGCGGGATCGATACCGCCCATACGGCAGACTTCCTTCCACTCGGCCGATGTTACCGGCTGCACCGAGAGGCGTCCGAGCCGCACCAGCGCCATTTCGGAGAGCTTCGGATGGGCCTTGATGTCGGCCAGCGTCGGAGGGTTAGGCACATCGCGCACGGCACGGATATCGACGCATTCCCAGCGCGGATCGTCGGTTGTGGTGTCATGATGGGCAAGCGCACATACCTCGGCGATGCCGACGATATTGAGGCCTTCATTGGAGTGATAGAAGAAGCCAAGATCACCGACCTGCATCGCTTTCATGTTGTTGCGTGCCGCATAGTTGCGCACACCGTCCCATTGCGTTCCCTTGGAACCAAGTTTCTTCAACTGTTCGAAGGAAAACTTGAACGGCTCGGACTTGAACAGCCAGTAATTCATTGCGCGCTCCCCGTTTTTGGCCTGTTCGAGCCGTTATGCCGACGGCTTGTTGAAAGCCCAGTTCCAGGGCTGGATTTCGACGCTCTGGAACAGGCCCGCCTTTGCATAGGGATCGCTTGCGGCGATCTTTTCGGCATCTGCCCGATCCGCAGCCTCGATGACGACAAGGCTGCCGTTGGGCTTGCTGTCCGCGTCCAGGAAGGGGCCGGCGAAGGCGAGTTTCTTTTCATCGTTCAGGCCGTTGAGGAAAGCGACATGGTTGGGTCGCGTGTCCATGCGGATCTGCAGTGCGCCGGGCTTATCCTTGCAAATCAATGCGAACAGCATTTTTGGATATCTCCTTGTCAGGTCTAAAGGTCGTTTTCATTTTTCAAAGGCCGGGCCATCAGCGCCGATACGGCTTGATCGATGGTGACGGTGCCGTCCAGAATGGCCGCGGCGGCCGAGATGATGGGGGCGTCTACCCCCCGTTCCGCAGCGATGCGTGCGGCTATGGCGGCGGTCGCGACACCCTCGGCCAGCGGCCGGCCGGCAAGCGATTCGCCACGGCCCAAGGCGAGGCCATAGGCAAAATTGCGCGACTGGGTCGAAGAGCAAGTGAGAAGCAGGTCGCCGAGGCCGGACAGGCCCATCAGCGTTTCGGGTCGTGCGCCGAAGGCCGCTCCAATGCGGCGCAATTCGACGAAGCCGCGCGTGACCATCGCGGCCTGCGCACTCGCTCCAAGGCCGGCGCCGGTGACCGCACCGGCTGCTATGGCGAAAACGTTCTTCAGCGCGCCGCCAATCTCGACACCGGTCACGTCATCACTGGAGTAGCAGCGCAGGTTCTGGGCCGAAAAACGGGCAGCAAGTTCGGTTGCCAACGCCTCTTTGTTCGCCGCCACCACGACCGCCGTCGGAAGACCTCTTGCAACATCGACGGCGAAGCTCGGGCCAGAGAGGACGGCAACAGGGTTTTCAGGCAACGTCTCCGTTACGATGGAGGACAGAAGCGCCCCGGTTTCGCGCTCTATGCCCTTGGCACACAGCACAAGCGGCACCCCAAGGGGAATATGTGGCTTAGCTTGTGCCAGAACCGCGCGCAAAGACTGTGCCGGCGTCACCACGAGCACGCAATCGGTGCCAGAAAGCGCTTCGCCGATATCTGTCGTTGCGGAGATGCCCTTGTCGAGAGGTATTCCCGGTAGGTAGCGGGGATTTTCGCCGCGTCCGATCGACGCCACCATTTGAGCATCGCGCGCCCAAAGCCGGACCGAATGGCCGGCGCGCAGCATTGCAAGGCCTAGCGCAGTTCCCCACGCGCCGCCGCCCAGCACAGTGGTCCGCCAGATTGTTGGGTTGCTTGCCGTCATGCCTTGGCTCCGCGTCGACCTGAGCCAACGACGGGCGTCGAGATAGTATCGAGTGGCCAGCGCGAGCGCGGCACGAAGTCGAAGGCGTTGTCGTCGTCAACGCCGGAGTTGAGATGCTCGATGCCCGCCCAGGCGATCATGGCGGCGTTGTCAGTGCAAAGGTTCAAAGGCGGCGCGACGAAACGGAAGCCGTCCTCCAGGCAAATTTTCTCAAGCGCCTGCTTTATCGCCCTGTTGGCAGCAACGCCGCCGGCAACCACCAATGCCGGTGTGCCGGCGTCAGGAAATTCCTCGCGGAAGCGGGCAAGTGCACGTGCCACGCGATCCGTGACTGCATCGGCCACCGCAGCCTGGAAGGAAGCGCAGATATCGCAAACCTCCTGTTCGGTCAGCGGGGCAATGGCCGTCGCTGCTTGCCGTACGGCGGTCTTGAGACCGGAGAAAGAGAAATCCGGCTGAGCCGAACCCTTCATTGGCCGCGGAAAGCTGAATCGTGAGGCATCGCCCTTGACTGCTGCCTTCTCTACATTGGGGCCACCTGGATAGGGCAGGCCGAGCATCTTCGCTGTCTTGTCGAAGGCTTCACCCAAGGCATCGTCGATGGTGGTCGCCCATCGCTGATAGTCGCCGACGCCGGCAACACGCACGATCTGGGTGTGGCCGCCGGATACGAGCAGCAATAGATAGGGAAAATCCAGATCACCGGTAAGCCGGGCGGTCAGGGCATGGCCTTCGAGATGGTTGATAGCGATCAGGGGCTTGCCTGCAGCTGCTGCAACCGCCTTTGCCGTCATCAGCCCCACGATCAGGCCTCCGACCAAGCCGGGCCCGGCTGTCGCTGCTACGGCATCAATGTCGGCGAGGTCGACGCCTGAATCAGCCAGTGCAGCTTCGATGATGCCGTCGAGCGCTTCGACATGAGCGCGAGCGGCGATCTCGGGTACGACGCCGCCGAATGCGGCATGCTCCCCGATCTGGCTCAACACGATGTTGGAAAGAATTTCAGGCTTCGAATCGTTCGCCAACGAGACGACGCTTGCTGCTGTCTCGTCGCAACTTGTCTCAATGCCCAGTACACGGATCAATTCGTCGCAAACCTTCAACATTGCCCGGCCGGGCTTTCCCCGATAGGAGGAAGCTTGCCAAGCCTTGCCAGCCGGGGGTTATCACGGACCGCGCGTCATGCAAACTGTATTGAAAATTGGAACGCGCGCCAGCCAGTTGGCGATGGCGCAGGCGCATGAAGCGCGCGCCAGGCTGATGAAGGCGCACGATCTGCCCGAATCCGCGCTCGAGATCGTGCCCATCACCACTACCGGCGACCGCATCCAGAACCGCCCCTTGTCGGAAGCCGGCGGCAAGGGCCTGTTCACCAAGGAACTGGAAGAGGCGCTTTACGATCAGCGTATCGATATTGCCGTACATTCGTCAAAAGATATGCCGACCGTCCTGCCCAAAGGTTTGGAGCTTTCCACCTTCCTGCCTCGGGAGGATGCACGCGACGCCTTCATCGGCAAGACTGCAAAGTCCATCGTCGATCTGCCAAAGGGAGCGAAACTGGGTTCGTCATCCCTGCGCAGGCAGGCATTGATCCGGCGGATCAGGCCAGATCTCGATGTAGTGCTGTTTCGCGGCAATGTGCAGACGCGCCTGCGCAAACTCGACGAGGGCGTTGCGGAAGGAACGATACTGGCGCTGGCCGGCTTGAGGCGGCTCGGCATGGAGCATATTGCCAGCGATGTGATGGGGCTTGACGTTTTCCCGCCTGCTCCCGGGCAAGGGGCGATCAGCATCGAAAACCGCATCGGCGACGATGTGGTTGCGCAGATGCTCCGGCCGATCCACCACGTAGAGACCGGGCAGGCCTTGGCTTGCGAACGCGCATTCCTGGCGTCGCTCGATGGCTCCTGCAGGACACCCATTGCCGGTTATGCGACCGTGGCGGATGGCAGGCTGAACTTCAAGGGTTTGATCATAACGCCGGATGGAACTCTCTGGCACGAGATCGCGGCGGAGGGCGAAGCCGGGAATGCGGCAGTCATCGGCAGGCAAGCGGGTGCCGACATCCGCGCCATGGCCGGTCCGCAGTTCTTCGAAGGCTGGTTCTGACATGCGTCGCGTGTTGATCACGCGACCTGAGCCGGGGGCCAGTCGTACGGCCGAGAAACTGGTGGAATTGGGTTTCGAGCCGGTACAATTGCCGCTGTCCGAGACAAGGCCACTGTTTCCAGGGCGAAGTGCAGTGCCGGCTGATGCGGCCGCTGTTGCCGTCACCAGCGCGAATGCCATCCGTCATGCCGCACCTGAACTGCTTTCCGCTCTTTCCAGCCTTCCGTGTCATGCGGTGGGAAGAAAGACCGCTCAAGCCGCGCGGTCAGCGGGATTTTCCTTGGTTCGTGAAGGTCCGGGCGAAGCGCTGGCATTGGCCGACCAGATCGCCGCGTCCTTTTCCGGGACCTTGGTCTATTTGTGCGGACGGGTTCGCTTTGCCGGGTTCGAGGATCGGCTGGCGGGTTCAGGCGTCAGGGTCCATCCATTGGAGAGCTACGATACTGTCAGTTTGGAGTACTCCAACGAGGCCGTTTCCGGTCATTTGGCTGATCGGCCCATAGATGCAGTCTTGTTGTATTCGGCAAAGGCGGCTCATGCCTTCGGCATGCTGGCCGCGCGGTCGGGGACGCGCCATCTCTTTGAAGAGGCAAGCATTTTTGTTCTCTCAGAGAGAATTGCAGCGGCGCTAAGGCAGCAAGATTGCCCCGCCGCGTCGGTGGCGGCGGAGTCGACGGAACAAGCGCTGTTGACGCTTTTGAGCGCGCGGCGCTGAGGCGCGTCATCACACCGCCCCTTTTCACGGCTTTGAGGTGTGATAGACCTCTTTCGCAATCCATTGCCGCTTGGCGGTAAAGACGAACCGAGTTTTGGGGAGCCAGGCATGGTGAAGACGCCGAAAACGCGCCATTCGAAAAGGGCGAGCGATCCGGTGACGATCGACCTTGAGCCGGGTGCCGTTTCGCGAATCGCTGACGACAAGGCTCCAATTTCAAACGATGAACCGGCTGTGGAAACGGTGCAATCGGATGTGGTCGTCGATAACGGCATCGAGCAAAGCAAAGACGCCGAGGCTGCGCCGGCCGCTGCAGAGGACGCTACAGAGGCAAAAGAGAGTTCGGGGCGCGGCAGTTTCGACTATTCTTTTGAGGACCAGCCCCCGAAGTCGACGGCGGACTGGCCTTCGAGCAATGCCTCTGGAGAGCCTTCGCCGAATTGGGGGAAGGCGGATGACGCAAGTGCTACCGGTGCTCGCCAGCCAAGAGCCGCTCGTGGTGGCCGGAGCGGCATCGGGGCAGGTATTCTGGGTGGCGTCATTGCGCTTGCCGGAGCCGGTGCGCTCCAGTTTGCCGGCATCCTTGGCGCGCCGGGTTCCGCCGCTCTGGATGGCGTGAACAGCCAGGTCGCGTCTTTGCAACGGGAAATCACCGCCCTTACGGAGTCGCAAAACGGAGGCGATGCGGTTGCCAGGATCGGTGATCTATCGCAAGCGCTGGATCAGGTCAGGACGGACCTTGCGGCCTTGAAATCTTCCGTCGAAACAAGTGCGCCGGCGGGTGGCGAAGAGGTTGCCGCGCTGACGGCCAAGGTTCAGCAAGTCGAGGCGGCTGTTACGGCGCTCGGTGAGGCGGCGAAGGTTGAGCCGGTCGACCTTGCGCCGGTCAACGAAAAGCTCGCCGCGCTGGAGGCGTCGGTGAAATCCGCTGCCGATGCCGCAACGGAACAGAACAGTCGCCTGACGGCATTGGAACAGTCCATCTCGACACTTTCGACGACGGTCGAGGCGCAGGCCTCACAGCCCAAGATCGCGCTGGCGATTGCGGCCTCGGCGCTGAAGTCGGCGCTTGACCGTGGTGCGCCATTTGCCGCTGAGCTTGAAACCTTTGCGGCAATTGCTCCCGACGCGCCGCAACTGGCCACGCTGAGGGCCTATGCCGAAAAAGGCGTGACCGCCCGCGCCGAGATCGCGGCAGAGACAGATGCCGCCGCCAACGCGATGATCGCTGCCGCAAGGCCGGTCGACGAGAATGCCGGTTTTGTCGAACGCTTGATATCGAGTGCGGAATCACTGGTGAAGGTGCGCCCGATCGGAGCCGTTGAGGGTGCAGGCGTTCCCGAAACGGTCGCACGCATGGAAGTCGCGGTCACGCAGGCTGACTATGCCAAAGCGCTTGCTGAATATGAGAGCCTGCCGGACGCTGCAAAGGCCGCGGGAGCTGAATTTGCCGGCAGGCTGAAGGCCCGCATGGAAGTCGAAGCGCAGATCGATGCGCTGATTTCCAGCGCGATGAAGACGTGAGGCGCGGGCGATGATCCGGATCCTGTTTTTCCTCGCTGTCGTCTTTGGCCTCGGCCTTGGCTTTGCCTGGCTGGCCGACAGGCCGGGCGACATGGTCGTCACCTTCGACGGCTACCAGTATCAGGTCAGTCTGATGGTGGCCGCAGTAGCAGTCGTCGCGGCAGTCGCGGCTGTCATGATCGCCTGGTGGCTGATCAAGTCGGTCTGGAACAGTCCCTATGCCATCGCCCGGCATTTTAGGGTGCGGCGCAGGGACCGGGGCTATCAAGCTTTGTCGACCGGCATGATTGCCGCCGGTGCCGGGGACGGTGCCCTGGCGCGCAAGAAGAGCAAGGAAGCCGCCAAACTGATCCGCTCGGACCAGGAGCCGCTGATCTATCTTCTGGAAGCGCAGGCGTCTTTGCTCGAAGGCGACCATGACGGTGCCCGTCAGAAATTCGAGGCGATGCTCGACGATCCCGAGATGCGGCTGCTCGGGCTGCGGGGTCTTTATCTCGAGGCGCAGCGACTGGGTGATCGGACCGCAGCCCGTCACTATGCTGGCCGTGCGGCTTCGGCAGCGCCTCAACTTGCTTGGGCAGCGGAATCGACGCTGGAAGAACTTACCGCGCGTGGCGATTGGGATGGTGCGCTGACATTGGTCAATGCGCAGAAGTCGACGCATCAGATCGAACGCGACGCGGCCAACCGCCGTAGAGCAGTGCTCTTGACCGCCAAGGCCGAGGGATTGATGGACCATGACCCGGTCGCAGCCAAGGCGGCCGCTCTGGAAGCCAATCGCCTGCAACCGGAATTCATCCCGGCGGCGGTCATCGCAGCCAAGGTGCTCTTCCAGCAAAACGACGTACGCAAGGGCTCTAAGGTGCTGGAGACTGCATGGCGCGCCGAACCTCATCCGGCCATCGCCGACCTTTACACCCATGCCCGCCCCGGCGATGCAGTGCTCGACCGACTTGGCCGAGCCCGAAAGCTGCAGGACATGAAGAAGAACAATGCCGAGGCATCGCTTGCGGTGGCGCGCGCGGCGCTCGACGCCCAAGACTACAGGGCCGCCAGAGCAGAAGCGGAAGCCGCCATCCGCATCGACCGTCGCGAAGGGGCATATCTGCTTCTGGCCGACATCGAGGAGGCTGAAACCGGGGACGAGGGCAAGGTGCGGCAGTGGTTATCCAAGGCCGTCCGCGCACCGCGCGACCCGGTCTGGATCGCCGATGGCGTCGTTTCCGAACGCTGGGCGCCGCTTTCGCCTGTCACCGGTAAGCTCGACGCTTTCGAATGGCGTGCGCCGACGGAGCGGCTTGGCCAGTTGATCGACAGCCAGGCAAGCACTCCCGAGATTTCTGTCGCGATACCTGCACAGGCAGAGGTAGTGGAGACCGACGCGAAGGTGTCTGAGGGAAACAGGGCCCGTCATGGGAAGAGTACGGCAGGTGGGGCAACTGCCGCAGAACCGATCATCGTGGATGCTCCCAACCAGGTTCTGGAAGACGAGCTGAACACCTCGGATCATCCCCAACGTCTGCCGGACGATCCTGGTGTCGAACCTGACGAGGAAGTCGCGGCTGCACCCGGCCGGTTCAAACTTTTCTGATCTTGGTGTTCTGAAGCCTGTGTTTGCGGATCGTTTCGCTTGCGGGTAATTTCGGGTGAACGGGAATCAGTCAATGCTCGATCGCGTGCTGTCATTTCTTAAGGATTTGCCTGGTGCCGGCAGCGGCCGGCGCGACACCGGTGACGATCCGCGTGTTGCAGCATCCGCACTGCTTTTTCACATTATGGACGTCGATGGTGTTCGCCAGGACGCCGAATGGGAGCGTTTCAAGACGGTGTTGGCCGAGACCTATGGTGCTCGTGGCAAAGAGCTTGTGACGTTAGCCGAGGCCGGTGAAAAAGCCGACCGTGAAGCCGTCGATCTCTATGCCTTCACAAGTGTCTTGAAACGGCACCTTGATGTCGAGGCTCGAAAGGCATTTGTCGGCCTGATGTGGGATGTCGTTTATGCCGATGGCGAACTGCACGAGCTTGAAGACAACACCGTTTGGCGTGTTGCCGAGCTGATCGGCGTCGAGCGCCAGGACCGAATCGCGGCGCGCCGGAAAGCTGCAGCAAATGTGCTCGGCGAAACAGGTGCGTCCGGCAATGAGTGATATCTTTTACTGAATTCAGGGCCTCCTTCTCCCATGCTTGCCAGACCTCGACCGAAAATTCTGATTGTTCTGCATCAGGAGACTTCGAGTTCCGGTCGCGTCGGACACATGCTCATCGAGAAGGGTTTCGAGCTTGACGTGAGGCGGCCTCCGCTTGGCGATGTGCTGCCGGACACTCTGGATGAGCACACCGGCGCCGTTGTCTTCGGTGGTCCGATGAGCGCCAACGACCCGGATGATTTCGTCAAGCGTGAAACCGATTGGCTCAAGATACCTTTGCGAGAGAACAGGCCGCTGCTCGGTATCTGTCTTGGCGCTCAGATGATGGTCAATCACCTTGGTGGCAAGGTCGAGGGGCACGGGGACGGGCTTGTCGAAATCGGCTGGTATCCGCTCAAGGCGACGGAAGAAGGCAAGAAGCTGATGCAGTGGCCGGAAATGGTCTACCAGTTCCACCGCGAAGGGTTTTCGTTGCCGAAAGATGCCACGTTGCTTGCCACCGCCGAGGCATATCCAAATCAGGCCTTCCGCTACGGCCAGAACGCGTGGGGCATTCAGTTTCATAGCGAGTTGACGCAAGTGATGATGCACCGCTGGGTGGTGCGTGGTGCGCATCGCTTTGTGCTTCCCGGAGCCCAGCCGGGCCGTGACCATCTCGGCGGACGCCTGATATGGGATATGCATCTGAAACGCTGGCTGGGCGAATTCCTGCAAACAGTGTTCGGCAAGGTTTCGGCAGGGCGCTGATTCCTGGACAGCGCGCCTACCCAACTCAAGAGTTGGCGCCTGTGAAACGTCTTGCCAATTTGCCGGCTATCCCGCTGCCGAGGGTACGACGGGCGAAGCCAGGGGGAGCAAGGTGGCGGCATATATACTCATCGCTTTCGATTGCTCAGGCCGCGCAATTCTGAAATAAATGTCGGTCGCAAATTCGTTACAAGTGCTTCGCCAGAATTCCTGCGCCTAAAGTAATTTCACTTGACAGAATAAAAAGCCTATAAAATATTCTTGCAGGGCAAGAAATTTGCGGCCCATGCAAACTGCCCGAGCTTGACGCATTCATTAAGGGAGGAAAACCAATGGAAGCGATCGGCGTAAATCCAACTATCGACAGTGATTTGGAAGCACGCATCGCCAGAATGCATTCGCGCGACAGAAAGGGGCTCGTCATGTTCGTTCTTGCCCTGTGGTGCGCGCTATTGTTCACGCTCTTTAGCATATGGTCTTTCATATCCGTACCGGCCATTCAGATCATCCTGGTCGTATCCGGGGGGTTCGTCCTCCTGCTCAATACCGCGGCAATCGTCGCAATGCTGCGGCACTACGATGAAGACCGGCACTTCATTTATGGTCTCGATCTCAAGCATCTCGATGAGATGCGCAGACGCAAAGGCTAGCCCCGATGGCATACGAACCGAAGAAGCAGGGCTTGGCAGCCCAGATTTTTGACGTCGTCACGTTGCTCGTTCTGACTGTGGGGGCACTTTATGTCCCCCTCTATATGGGGCTCGCGGGCGCTGCGAAGACCCCAAATCCAATAGAGAATCCCACATGGGAAGCTCTCGGCCAGAATGCCGCGGAACAGCGGCAATGGGAGGCTCTAGGTATTACCGATCCGGCATCGGTAAACGACATGATCACCGCTCGTTTCGACTACAGCTTCAGTTGGGCGGCCCTCATCATCATGATCGTATCCGTTGTCGGATATTTCGTTTTGGTGGTGCGGTTATCAGACAGGGAGTACCGAGAAGTACTGGACGAACGCTTCGGCTCGAAGCGCAAAGGGGGCTGACATGGATATCTGGAATTTCCTGGAATACGGAGCCTGGGCTCTCTCTGTGGTTTTTGGCGCCTTTCTTCTCATCGACCTTATTCGTGTCGACACGACTTATGACAACGACCTGCTGACTTCCTCTCGCGAAGGCGAGATCGAGGCCACGCAGGAACGTCACACGATTTGAGAGGCGACCAAAATGGCAAACATCACAACTGATGCAGCGAAGCCGGAACGGCTTCAGCTGTTGCGCGTGCTGGGTCCTGCCCATGTTTGGGCACTCGGCGTTGGTATCGTTCTGGTCGGCGAATACATGGGCTGGAACTTCGCGGTCGGCAAAGGCGGAATGATCGCCGGCCTGGTTGCATGCTGGGTCGCCGGCCTGCTCTACACTTGCGTGGCGATGATCGATTCCGAAGTGACCTCGACCGTCGCTGCTGCCGGTGGGCAATACGCTCAGGCCAAGCACATCGTTGGCCCCTTGATGGCTTTCAACGTCGGGCTGTTTCTCGTCATGGCCTACACAATGCTCGAAGCCGCAAACGCCATCACGGTGGGTTTCCTGCTGGATACTGTTGCCGGCATGACGGGTCATTCCGGCTTGCACCAGCAACCCTTCATCGTCTTGGCGATCATGTTCCTGGCGTGGCTGAATTATCGCGGCGTGCTTGCGACCCTGACGTTCAACCTCGTGATCGTGGCGGTGGCTTTCACTGCCATCTGCGTCCTGTTCTTCGCCATTCAGTTTGGGGCCTCGGACGTTCCGCTCGACTTCTCGGCGGTGACGGAAGAGCCACTTCCCTACGGCTGGCTGGGTATCGTGGCCGCATTACATTTCGGCCTGTGGTACTATCTGGGTATCGAGGGAACCTGTCAGGCGGCCGAAGAAGTGCGTTCGCCAGCGCGTTCGCTGCCTTACGGAACCATGGCCGGCATCATGACGCTGCTGATTGCGGCCACCTTGACCTGGTACATGTGTTCGGGCCTGATTCCTTGGGAATACCTCGGCCAGGCAGGAACACCGCTGTTCGACGCGGCGCGTGTGACCGGCAGTGTCTGGCTGATGGTGCTTTTGTTCATCGGCACGATCTTCGCCACGCTTGCTTCGGCCAATGGCTGCATCAACGATGCGTCGCGCGCCTGGTTTTCGATGGGCCGCGACCGGTATCTGCCAAGCTGGTTCGGTGCCGTTCATCCGGTTTACCGCACGCCGTACCGGTCAATCGTGTTCCTCGTGCCGATCGCATTGATCTTCGCCCTTGGCGCACCGCTCGACCAGGTCGTGACCTTCTCGATCCTGTCCGGGCTTCTCGGCTACACGTTCATGACGTTCAATATGGTCATGTTCCGTCGCAAGTGGCCGCTTGACACAATCAAGCGCGGGTATGTGCATCCGTTCCACCCACTGCCCACGATCATTCTCCTGATACTGTGCTCGACTGCCTTCTTCGCCGTTTTCCTGGGTTACGGCACCCAGCTTATCGCGATGATGTGCTTCTACATCGTGGCCTCGCTCTGGTTCCATTTCAGGCGTTACCAGTATGTGCGCCGTGGCGACCAGTTCACGATGCCTTGGCCCAGGCCTCAGGGTTACTAAAAAAGGATACGGGCAGTGGCACAGCCGCTGCCCGTGTCGTATTCTACCGCTAGCAGGCACTTTGAAAGGCTTTCGCGAGCGTGCGATTGCCGGGACCCAGGGACACCCATGGCCACCAATATTGCCTTCGTGATTTTCGTCGGTGTATCCGTTCTATGGCTGATTGCGCGAGCCCTGCAGGATCACCGAAATGCTCTGGCCATGCGCAGGGGACTCCTGGATGATCTTGCCGGCCTTTTCGGGGACGCAAAGATCAGTCTTGCGCCGGACTCTTTTCCAATTCTGCGCGCCCACCTGCCTGATGGCCGTGGCGTAAAAATCGAACTCATCGCCGACACACTGGTTTTCCGCCGGCTGCCGCAGCTTTGGCTTCAGGTTACGATTGCTGAAACCGCGGCCAGGCAACGACCGTCGATCGGGGTCCTGGCCCGGCCTATGGGTGCTGAATTCTACTCTACCGTCCATGATCTGCCGGAATGGATCGAGCCGCCTCAAATCGGCGCGCCGCTCTTGATGCGGGGAGATGGACGGGCGTCGGCCTCGCAGCTTGACCGCGTGTCAGCCCTGTTTCGCAGCCTGTTTTCCGATCCGACGGTCAAGGAAGCAACGATCACGCCACGCGGCGTGCGCTTGATCCGCCAGGCAGCGCAGGGAGACAGAGGCTCCCATCTGATACTGCGCCAAACCCGTTTTCCATTCGCCCCTATCTCGCGCGAACTGGTGCAGAAGGCGATTTCCGAGGCCGAGGCATTGCGGCAGGCTTTGTCCGATGAACAGCCCGTTCAAGAGGCGACGCAGCTACGCGTATCCGTTTCTCGTCCATGGTCGGGCAAAAGCAGGGGCCCGGAGCGGCTCGGCCATCCGGTTCGAATTTGAATTGTCTCAACAATCAGCGCAAGGAAGGCCGATGGCCAAGCAAATCAACCCTTATGCCGTTCTGGCGCTTGCCATCCTGCTTCCGGGCGCGGGTCACGTGGCAATCCGCGAGGCTCCGCGTGGGTTGGTCTTCGCGTTGTTTGTCGCCCTGTTCTCAGTGCTGACCTATATGACGACGACGCCGGACCAATCGTTTATCGGGCGGCACGCAGGCGGCCTCTTCGTCTGGGCGCTGTCCATTCCGGACGCCTACCGGCGTGCGGCCCTGAAAGCACGTCAAAGTGATACAAAGGCTCCGCTTGCCTGAATGCTCCGTGAAAATCGGATGAGGTCGCATGAGCGTTTCGGAAGATCGGTTCGTCAATACGAAAACGTATTCCGATTTACTATTCCTGCCAGAATTGAGCGCTGCGGCATCCAGGTGGTCACACCAATATATCTAAATCGAAAGTTTCATCGGAAATCCTGTGTATAATATAAGTATTCTTGCTACGCGTTGAAAACATTGAGTTTGTTTCGTCGAGGCCGGTGTAACCCGCAACGAACCCAATACGCTCGCGGTCCGCGAAGCGATCGAGCTGGCAGTATATTGTCTTATCGTCGAAGGCGCGGAAGGCGGACATTGGTCCTTCCAGCACAAGCAAGCGGGAGCGGCAATCATCGCTGACTATCGCAACCGAAGCCCTCGCAATTCGGATGCGCCTCAAATGGCAAAAGCCGGCAGCTGACAAGCCTGCCTGCAGGGCAAAGGCGAGTAAAAATGACCTGCCGAAGAGGCATCTCTTCGACAGAGTTGTTCTGAAACGGCGTCACGCCGCTTTCAGTAATGTTTGGGTCAATTGGTGCGCCGCAGGCGGTCGGTCGGGCGGGTTACACCATGCCGAGAGCGGCCATATAGAGGTCGAGGATCGATTCCTCTTCCTGGCGCTCGGCCTGATCCTTCTTACGCAGCCGGATGATGGTGCGCATCGCCTTGGTATCGAAGCCTGTGCCCTTGGCTTCCGCGAACACTTCCTTGATGTCGTCGGCGATGGTCTTCTTTTCTTCCTCGAGCCGCTCGATGCGTTCGATGAAGGCTCGCAACTGGCCGGCGGCAACGGTCTGGCTGGTTTCGGTGATGTCGTCGGCCATTTCATTCTCCGCGTTGTTTGGAATTGCCGCGACTCGCAAGAGTGGCGGCCACTTTTTGTGAGGGTTCGATGCCCGACAGGTGCTGGCTGGTCAAGCCCGTTTGTCGGGTGAGGCAGGCTTGTGAATAAGCCTGCCTCATTTGGCGTGATCGCTGGTGCTAGCCGAACACGACGAGAAGATCCTTGGCATCGATCTGGTCACCGGTGCGTACAAGCACTTCGGCAATCACGCCGTCGCGCTCCGCATGCAGCGCGGTTTCCATCTTCATCGCTTCGATGGACAACAGCACATCGCCTGCCTTGACCGCTTGCCCGGCCGCCACGGCGACCGTCGAGATAACCCCAGGCATGGGCGCGCCGACATGGATGTCGCTGCCCGGCTCGGCCTTGCGTCGCGCCTTGACCGCGGAAGCGCCGTGCGCCCTGTCAGGTACCTTGACCCTGCGCGGTTGGCCATTCAATTCGAAGAACACCGTCACCATGCCCTTGTCATCGACATCGCCGATGGCCAGGCAACGGATGACCAGTGTCTTGCCCTTCTCGATGTCGACGAAAATCTCGTCAGTTGACTGCATGCCGTAGAAATAGGTCGGCGTCGGCAGCACGCTGACGGGGCCGTAGGTCTCCTGCGCTGCTGCAAAGTCGGTGAACACTTTCGGATACATCAGCCACGAGGCAAACTCGTAGTCGGAAAGCTTGCGGCCGAGCTTTGTCTCGATTTCCTTGCGGCTGGCGGTGAGGTCGGCAGCCTTCAGCAGGGAACCCGGCCTTGCCGTTACCGCCTTGCCACCCTTGAGCGCCTTCTTTTGCAGTGTCGCAGGCCATCCGCCCGGTGACTGGCCAAGATCGCCACGCAGCATGGCTACGACTGAATCGGGGAAGGCGATGTCCTTGGCGGGATTCTCGACGTCCGCCACTGTGAGATCCTGGCTCACCATCATCAGCGCCATGTCGCCAACGACCTTCGATGACGGTGTTACCTTGACGATGTCGCCGAACATCAGGTTCACGTCGTGGTAGGCTTGCGCCACTTCGTGCCAGCGTGTCTCCAGTCCGAGCGAACGGGCCTGCTCCTTCAAATTGGTGAACTGACCCCCCGGCATTTCGTGCAAATAGACTTCCGAGGCCGGCCCCTTGAGGTCGCTTTCGAAGGCGGCGTACTGGTTGCGTACCGCTTCCCAGTAGAACGAAATCTTCCGGATCCATTGAGGATCGAGACCGGGATCGCGATCGGTGCCGCGCAGGGCTTCGACGATGGAGCCGAGGCACGGCTGAGAGGTGTTGCCGGAGAACGCATCCATTGCAGCGTCGATGGCATCGGCGCCAGATTCCACCGCAGCCAATACCGTAGCGGCCGAGAGGCCCGAGGTATCATGCGTATGAAAGTGGAGGGGAAGGTCGGTTGCCTCGCGCAGAGCCTTGAACAGCACCTTGGCGGCTGCCGGCTTCAGCAGGCCGGCCATGTCCTTGACCGCGATGATATGCGCGCCTGCCGCCTCCAGTTCCTTGGCAAGTGAAACATAGTATTTGAGATCGTACTTGGCGCGGGCCGGGTCGAGGATGTCGCCGGTATAGCACATCGCCGCTTCGCACAATTTGCCTTCGGCGACGACCGCGTCCATCGCGACACGCATGTTGTCGACCCAGTTCAGACAGTCGAAGACGCGGAACAGGTCGATGCCGCCACTGGCGGCCTGCTTGACGAAATGTTGGACGACATTGTCGGGGTAGTTGGTGTAGCCGACGCCGTTTGCTCCGCGCAGCAGCATCTGCAGGAGAATGTTCGGCGCCCTTTCGCGGATCAGCGACAATCGCTCCCACGGATCTTCGGTCAGGAAGCGCATCGCCACGTCGAAAGTCGCGCCGCCCCAGCATTCAAGCGACAGCAATTGCGGCAGCGCGCGCGCATAGGTGCCGGCGATGCGGGTGATGTCGTGCGTGCGCACACGGGTGGCAAGCAATGACTGGTGGCCGTCGCGCATCGTCGTATCGGTCACCAGAACCTGCTTCTGGTCACGCATCCATTGCGCGAACTTCTGCGGCCCGAGCGTGTCGAGCTTCTGGCGCGTGCCGTCGGGAATGGGACCCGTGAACCACGGAATAACGGGTGCCGCCGCATCCGGGTTAGGCTTGGGACGGCCGCGCGCTTCCGGGTGTCCGTTGACCGAAACGTCGCCGAGATAGTTCAGCAACTTGGTGGCGCGGTCCTGCCGCTTCACATGCGTAAACAGTTCAGGCGTCGTGTCGATGAACTTCGTCGTATAGGAATTGTCGCCGAAGCGCGGATGATTGATGATCGCCTCGAGGAAGGTGAGGTTCGTCGCCACGCCGCGGATGCGGAACTCGCGCAAGGCCCGGTTCATGCGTGCGATAGCTTCGCCCGATGTCGGTGCCCATGCCGTGACCTTCTCAAGCAGCGGGTCATAAAAGCGCGTGATAACCGCGCCTGAATAGGCGGTGCCGCCGTCAAGGCGTATGCCGAAGCCGGTCGCCCCGCGATAAGCGGTAATGCGTCCATAATCCGGTATGAAGTTCTGTTCCGGGTCTTCCGTGGTGATGCGGCATTGCAAGGCATGGCCGTTGAGACGGATGTTTTCCTGCGCCGGCACGCCCGATTGCGCTTGGCCGATTGCAAACCCGTCAAGAATGTGGATCTGCGCCTTGACGATATCGATGCCGGTCACCTCCTCGGTGACCGTGTGCTCGACCTGGATGCGCGGGTTAACCTCGATGAAGTAGAACTTGCCGGTATTGACATCCATCAGGAACTCGACGGTGCCGGCTCCGATGTAGCTGGTCTCATTGGCGATCTTCAGCGCATAGCCGCACAGTTCCTGGCGCTGCGCTTGATCGAGATAGGGGGCGGGCGCGCGCTCGACGACTTTCTGGTTGCGGCGCTGGATGGAACAATCGCGCTCGAACAAATGCACGGCGTTGCCATGGGTGTCGCCCAATATCTGCACTTCGACATGGCGCGCCCGTTCGACCAGCTTTTCGAGGTAGACTTCGTCTTTGCCGAAGGCCGCCTTGGCTTCGCGCTTGCCTTCCATAACTTCGCGCGCGAGATCAGCCTCGGAACGGATGGCGCGCATGCCGCGTCCACCGCCGCCCCATGAGGCCTTGAGCATAAGCGGGTAACCGATATCGGCGGCGAGCTTTTTCACGGCCTCCATATCGTCGGGCAAGGGATCGGTGGCGGGAACGACAGGTACGCCGACTTCCATGGCAAGATTGCGCGCGGCAACCTTGTTGCCGAGGCGGCGCATCGTATCCGCCTTGGGGCCGATGAAAGTGATGCCGGCCTCGGCGCAAGCGTCAGCGAATTCAGGACTTTCCGAAAGCAGGCCGTAGCCCGGATGAATTGCATCGGCTCCGGAAAGCTTGGCGACGCGAAGAACTTCCTCAATCGAAAGGTAGCTCTCGATCGGACCCATATCCTTGGCAAGATGCGGGCCGCGGCCAACCTGGTAGCTCTCGTCCGCCTTGAACCTGTGCAGCGAATATTTGTCTTCTTCCGCCCAGATCGCCACGGTTTTCAGGCCGAGTTCGTTGGCCGCACGGAAAATGCGGATGGCGATTTCAGAGCGGTTGGCGACAAGGATCTTCGCGATAGGCAATGGGGCACTCCGCAAGCAAGGGGTCAAAAGGCGCGCATGAATAGCGCGAAATTGCTGCGGCGCAAACGGGAATGACGCATCGTAAGGGATATATCATTCCAAAACGAAAATGCCCGGCGCTCAGCGCCGGGCATTTCCTGCAGGTTTGCTGCTTCCAGGCTTATTTCAGCTGGAAGTAGTTGTACTTGCCGTCGTCGCCCTTCTTCCACTGGTAGACGACATAGTCGGCGTCGGTGCGGTCACCCTTTTCGTTGAAGGACAGGTCGCCGAGAACGGTCTTGAACGGACCCTTCTCCTTGATCGCCTTGGCAACTTCCTGGGCGTCGTTGGTGCCGGCTGCAGCTGCGGCCTGTGCAATCACCTGCGTGGCTGCATAGGAGTACAGCGTGTAGGCTTCAGGCTCGAAGCCGGCAGCGCGGAACTTCTCAACGACGTCCTTGGCGGCCGGGTTCTGGCGCGGGTCGGGACCGAAGGTGTTGTAGGTGCCGGCAACGGCGTCGCCCGCGATGGAAGCGAGTTCGTTCGACACGATGCCGTCGCCCGAGAACAGCGGAGCCTTCAGGCCCTGGTCAGCCGACTGGCGGATGATCAGGCCGGCTTCGGTGTGCAGGCCGCCCCAATAAATCAGGGTCACGCCGGCTTCCTTCATCTTGGCGATGAGGGCCGAGAAGTCCTTGTCGCCGATGTTCACGCCTTCGTACATGACTTCCGTCACGCCAGCAGCGTTCAGCGCCTTCTTGGTCTCATCGGCAAGGCCCTGGCCATAAGGCGTCTTGTCGTGGATAACGGCAACCTTGGCATCCTTGAAGTTGGCGGCGATGTAGGCGCCGGCAACCTGGCCCTGCTGGTCGTCACGACCGCAGACGCGGACGGTGTTCCACAACCCACGCTCGGTGAAGGTCGGGTTGGTGGCAGCCGGCGTCACTTCGAGAATGCCATTCTCGGCATAGACTTCCGAAGCAGGGATCGACACGCCCGAGTTGAAGTGGCCGACAACGAACTTGATGCCGTCGGCAACGAACTTGTTGGCAACCGAAATGCCCTGCTTGGGGTCGGAAACGTCGTCGCCGACGCTGACCTTGATCTGCTCGCCGTTCATGCCGCCCGCAGCGTTGATGTCTGCAGCAGCCATCTCCGCACCCTTCTGCAGCTGAGCGCCGAACGCAGCGTTCGGGCCGGTGATCGGGCCAGCAACGCCGAGCAGAACGTCAGCCCACGCCGAGCCGCTGAACGCGACCAGCGCGGTCAGGGCTACCGCGGACAAGAGTGATTTCTTCATTTAAACGCTCCCATTTACGGGGTGGGCGTGGATGATACTTTCATGCGATGCCCACCCTAATCGCAGAAAGCCAACTTTGCCGATTTTCAGGCGGTTGTCACGTCGATTCATCTTCGAAACGACGTTAATGGTGAACCTTAACCCTTTGATTTCCAGCTAAGGGGAGACACTTTCTCGTAAAGCCAATTGTACTGCGTAACCATCTGGTTAGTGCGCGTGTACTGGTAGCCGAGAAAGGCCAGGATCATGAGAACGATGGTGTCGACGAGGTAGTACTGCGGCGAGAACATCGTGCCTTCGAACAGGGCGTGATGGATGAACCGAACGCCGATGCCCAGGCCGAGGATATAGAAGAAGAGAGCCAGTGGTGGCCGCCAGGTTTGCGCACAGGCCTTGCCGGTCATCCAGGCCGCCCAGCCACCGAGGAGGCAGGTAACGAAGAAAAATTGCCAGATCGAGGCCTCTTCATAGAGAATGCCTTGCATGATGTTCCCTCCAGGTTCAGTGCCTGCCGCCTTCGAGATAGGCAGCGCGCACTTCCGGGTTTGCCAACAGGTCCTTGCCGGTGCCGCTCATGGTGACATTGCCGTTGACCATGACGTAGCCGCGCGTGGCGAGCTTCAAGGCGCCGAAGGCGTTCTGCTCGACCAGGAAGACGGTTAGTCCCTGTGTGCGATTGAGTTCTCGAATTGCATCGAAAATCTGCTTGACGATGAGCGGCGCAAGGCCGAGCGAGGGTTCGTCGAGCAGAAGCAGCTTTGGTCTCGCCATCAGCGCGCGGCCAATCGACAACATCTGCTGTTCGCCGCCTGACAAGGTGCCGCCACGCTGCCCAATACGCTCCTTGAGGCGGGGGAACAGCGTGAATACCTTCTCGACGTCCTCACTATAATATTTGAGGTTGTCGAGGCTGGCGCCCATCTGCAGGTTTTCCATCACAGTCATGCGCGGGAAAATCCGGCGACCTTCCGGCGACTGCGCAATGCGCATCCGTGCGATCTCGTGGGTGGGCATTTGAGTGATATCCGTGCCGGCAAAGGTAATCGTGCCGGCACGTGCTCTCGGTGCGCCGAAGATGGTCATCATCAGCGTCGACTTGCCGGCACCGTTCGCGCCGATCAGTGCCACGATCTCGCCTTCATGGACCGAGACGTCGACGCCGTTCAGCGCCTTGATGTTGCCGTAGAATGTCTGGACGCCCTTGATGTCGAGCAGCGGTGCGTTGGCCATTATTTGCGCCCCCCGCGCTTGGCTGCCGCAGCTGAGGCGGCCTTCTTGTCCAGAGCTTTCGCCTGGCCGATCCAGTCTTCGCGGGCGATACGGCCGTCAAAAGCGAGGTAAGCTTCCACTGCCTCGATATCTGCCTTCTTCCATGCGGCGATCTGGTCGAAATGGAAAATGCCGCGCTCGTTGAGCTTGCGCAGGTTCACCGGGCCGATCCCGTTGATGGCCAGAAGATCGTCAGGCCTGCCACCACGTGGCGCTGCCAGACGATTTGAAATCGCCTTCACGGCCGTCTTTACGGCAGGCTTTGTCGACGCCTTTGCAGCAGGTGCCTTCGCCGCTGGCTTGGCAGGTACCTTGGCAACCGGCTTGCTGGCGACTGCCTTGGCAGGCTCGGCCTTGACTGCCTGTTTGGAGACAGCCTTGGCTGCAACCGGTTTTTCAGACGGCTTGGCTGCGGGCGATGTCTTCGGTGCAGTTTTCGGCAAAGCCGCCGCAGCCTTGGCTGGCTCGGCCTTTGTCGCTGCCGGTTTTGCCTTGGCGGCCGGTTTTGCTGCCGATGCTTTGGCCGCCGGCTTTGCCTGGATGGAGGATTTTACCTGAGCGGCTGGCTTTGCCTGAACGACGGGTTTTGCCTGCGCCGCTTTTGACGCGCCTTTCTCGACAGTCACGCGTTCGCCATCGCCGTGAACCACCGTGTCGCTCAGCGGTCCGGCGAGCATGGAAGCAGAGGCGCCGGGACCGTGACTGGTGTCTGGGCCAGTGTCCAGTTGTTCGATGACATCCTCGTCGCCGACAGCCGTGAGCACGTCTTCGACTTCCTCGTCGTCGACGCCGAGATAGGCGGCGATGACGCGAGGATCGGTTCTCACCGACGTCGGGTCGCCGTCGGAAATCTTGCGGCCATATTCAAGCACCACGATGTGGTCCGAGATTTCCATGACCACGGACATGTCGTGCTCGATGAGCAGGATGGACGTTCCGGTGTTGGCCTTGATGTCGTTGAGCAGGCTGTTGAGAGCCAGCGACTCTTTCGGGTTCAGGCCGGCTGCCGGTTCGTCCAGGCAAAGCAGTTCCGGATCGGTGCACATGGCGCGCGCGATCTCGAGCCGTCGCTGCGCACCATAGGGCAGGTCACCCGCCGGGTCGTCGGCGCGATCCACAAGCTTGGCTTTTTCCAGCCAGTACTTGGCTTTCTCGATCGATTCTGCCGAGGCCTGGCGATAGCCGCCGATACCGAGCAGGCCCAGGATCGTGTAGCCGGAGGCCTTCATCAGCTTGTTGTGCTGGGCCACCAGAAGGTTTTCCAGAACGGTCATGCCGGAAAAGAGCCGGATGTTCTGGAAGGTTCTGGCAACCTTGGCCTTGGCTGTGATCTGGAAGTCGGGCATGCGCTCGAGCAGGAACTCGCCGCCGGCTCTGCCAGTAAAGCGGATCATGCCTTCAGTCGGCTTGTAGAAGCCGGTGATGCAGTTGAACACGGTTGTCTTGCCGGCCCCGTTGGGGCCGATCAGCGCAGTAATCTCGCCGCGCCGGGCCTCGAAGGACAGGTCGCCAATGGCAACCAGTCCGCCGAATTTCATCGAGAGATGCTCGACCTGAAGGATCGGGCTGGTTGAAGCTGCACTCATGCTCATCAGCCGTGCCCTTCCTTTGTAAACTCACCTGACACGGATTTTCGTTCCTTGAGGAATGCTGTCGGTTCCCGGCTTCCGACGAACCCGCGAGGCTTCCACACCATGACGATCACCATGGCGACACCGAACAAGAGCATGCGATAAAGCTCAGGCGTAAAGTCCTGCCCAAAGATCATCTTGAGGAACTGCATTTCGCGCAGAATCTCGGTGCCGCCGATCATCACTGCCGATGCAACGGCGATGCCGCCGAGCGATCCCATGCCACCGAGAACGACGATTGCAAGGATGATCGCCGATTCCAGGAAGATGAAGGATTCGGGGCTGACGAAGCCTTGCCGTGCGGCAAAGAACGAGCCGGCAAATCCGCCGAACATGGCACCCGTGGCGAAGGCAGTAAGCTTGGTGGTCGTGGTGTTGATGCCAAGCGAACGGCACGCGATTTCGTCTTCGCGCAGGGCTTCCCATGCGCGCCCAACCGGCATCGAGCGGAGGCGTATCGTGACAAAAGCCGTCAGTATGCAAAGCGCAAGGATCAGGTAGTAGAGGAAGATCTTGTAGTAGGCGCCGGACTGGGGAATTTCCAAAACTTTGGCTATGTAGTTCGGATCGGATACGTTGAAGGACATCAGCCCGAAGAAGCTGACCTTTGGAACGCCCGAGACGCCGGCAGCGCCGTTGGTCACTTCGCGCCAGTTGATCAGCACGAGGCGGATGATTTCGCCGAAAGCCAATGTGACGATGGCAAGGTAGTCACCGCGCAGCCGCAGTACCGGAAAGCCGAGGATGATGCCCCACATCGCCGCCATTGCGCCGGCCGCCGGCAGCAGGATCCAGAACGACCAGCCGAAATGCGTGCCGAGCAGCGCATAGGAGTAGGCGCCTACCGCATAGAAGGCGACGTAGCCCAGGTCGAGCAGGCCAGCAAGGCCGACGACTATGTTCAGCCCCCAAGCCAGCATGACGTAGATCAGGATCTGGATGCCGAAATTGTCGACCCATTTCAACGAGCCCTGGAAGCCGAACAACAGCACCATTGCCACGGGGTAGAGAACGAGAACGGCGAAGCCCAGCGAATAGGAGTGGGCGCCGATGAAGTTGCGGAAGTAGAAGATAACCCACGCCAGCACATAGATGATGGCGGCGCCGCGCAGCATGCCGAGATAAACCGACCAATACGGACCTACGGCTGCTTCGAGCGTGCCTCCGGCGAGTAAAAGCACTGCGCCGATTACCAGGGCGATCACCAGGTTGCGCTTGCTGAAGAAGCGGAGCGCGACGCTGGTCGGGCGCATGCCCGTTTTTGTATCCGTTATCTTTTGCGCCGCGAGGAAAGGCGTCAGGTAGACCACCTGCAGAAAACGGCCCAGTGCAGTCAGCAGGACCACAACCGCGAGCAGGCCCCACCTCGGTACGATGATGAGTTCGTTGTGGATGTTCTGGTCGGTCTTGAGACCGATCAGAAGCACGAACATGAAGAAGGCGATGAGGCCAGCGTAAAACGCTTCCCGAAGGCCCGTCGAGATGTTGCTTGCACCGCTGGCAAGTTTGCTCGATTCAGCTACGGCCATGGTTTTAGACCTTTTCGACTTCTGGCCGGCCGAGAATGCCGGAGGGCAGGAAGATCAGCACGATGGCCAGGATCGAGAAGGCTGCCACGTCCTTGTAGTCGATCGAGAAATAGGCAGACCAGATGCTCTCGATGAAGCCGATGGCAAGGCCGCCGATGACCGCGCCGGGGATCGAGCCGATACCGCCGAGCACGGCAGCAGTGAACGCTTTGACGCCGGGAACGAACCCGTCCGAGAACACGACGACGCCGTAGTACATCAGGAAGAGCGTGCCGGCGACGGCGGCAAGCGCTGCGCCGATGATGAAGGTGATCGAAATGGTGCGGTCGACATTGATGCCGAGCAGCGCCGCCATTTTCTGGTCCTGTTCGCAGGCGCGCTGGGCGCGGCCCAATGCCGTCTTGTTGACGACATACCAGAAGATGACCAAGAGGATGGCCGTCACGAGCACGATGACGATCTGCTTCAGGGAAATGCTGATGCCGTAGATGTTGTAGACTTGGCTGATCATCGGCGGGATCGGCTTGTTGCGCGGGCCCTGGGTGACCTGCACGAAGTTCGACAGCGCGATCGACATGCCGATGGCCGTGATCAACGGGGCCAGACGGAACGAGCCGCGCAGGGGACGGTAGGCCGTCTTTTCGATAACCCAGTTGTACAGGCTCACCAGGAGCATCGATACGATCATCATGATCAATAGTGCGATCACGACCGGTACCGAGTAGAATATCGCGCCCAGTATCAGGAATACGATCAGCGCCGCGAAGGCACCCACCATGAAGATGTCGCCATGGGCGAAATTGATCATGCCGATGATGCCGTAGACCATCGTATAGCCGATCGCGATCAAGCCATAGATAGACCCCAGCGTCAGCCCGTTGATAAGCTGCTGGATGAAGTACTGCATATTTAAACGGCTCCCCTGGAATGTCGCCGTCGCTGGCGCATTCCTTTTCGTATTTCCCCTAGTCCTAAAGTTTCAAGCCCGGATTGCAACTCCAATTTTCACGTCACGCGCTGCGACTTCGAAGGTGCTTCCGAGCATCTGTCGCGAGGTGCAACTGGTTGCTGGACTGGCGCGGAACCTATCATTGGCACAACGCAATGTCATTGACGATTCCGGGTTCATACCCACCCCCATTCGAACGAATCTCCGGTTTCCTGCCCAAATTTGGCGGATCATTGCATAGTCGTGGATAATCAGGATTAGCAGTTTTTGCCGTTCGTGCGGTGCCTTCATCCCGTCTGGAGAATTATTTGACAACAAATCCGTGGGCGAACGGGTCGCGGTCATCAATGAAAATTGTGTTCAATCCGGTCATGCGGGCCCACCCGCCGATAGAGGGTATGATGGCTGGCTTGCCGGCCACGGAAACCTCTTTTTCTACTCTTCCCTTGAACAGGGAACTGATGATCGATTCGTGGACGAAGCTGTCGCCTTCCTTCAATTTACCCTTGGCGTGCAACTGCGCCATGCGGGCCGAAGTCCCGGTGCCGCAAGGTGAACGATCGATTGCCTTGTCGCCGTAGAATACGGCGTTGCGCGCGTCGGCTTCCGGGTGGATTGGGGCTCCCGTCCAAAGCATGTGGCTGAGGCGGTTGATGCCGGGATTTTCCGGATGGGCGAATTTATACTTTTCGTTCAGGCGTTGGCGCACCACCGGGCTCCAGGCAACGAGATCGTTGGCTGAATGATCCGACATATCGCGATAGTTCTTCTGCGGATCGACGATGGCGTAGAAGTTGCCGCCATAGGCGACGTCGACGCTGATCTCACCCAACACCGGACACTCGACCGTCAGGCCCTCGGCATAGAGGAATGACGGCACGTTGGTGATACGAACTTCCTCGACATGTTCACCAACCTGCTTGTACTCGGCGATTACCAGTCCGGCCGGCGTGTCGAGCCGTAGAGTTCCTGGCGTCTTCGGCTGCACCAGACCGTGCTCGATGGCGAAGGTCACGGTGCCGATAGTGCCGTGGCCGCACATGGGCAGGCAGCCGGAGGTCTCGATGAACAGGATGGCGATGTCGCAGTCGTCACGCGTCGGCGGGTAGAGAATTGAGCCCGACATCATGTCGTGGCCGCGCGGCTCGAACATCAGGCCGGTGCGGATCCAGTCGTATTCAGCGAGGAAATGCGCGCGCCGCTCCATCATGGTGGAACCCTGAAGGCGCGGGCCGCCGCCGGCGACGAGGCGAACCGGATTGCCGCAGGTATGGCCGTCGATACAGAAGAAGGAATGACGCGCCATTTTTGCTGTCCTCGTTAAAAGCGGCTCGGAGAGAAAGGGGTCAGGTCAACGGCGGGAGCCTGCCGCAGAACAAGTTCTCGCACCAGCCGCCCCGTTGCTGCGGCCTGGGTGAGGCCGAGATGACCGTGGCCGAAAGCATAAGTAACACATTGCGCGCCCGGTGCCTTGCCGATGACCGGGAGCGAGTCAGGCAGGGAGGGGCGGTAGCCCATCCACTCGCGACCGCCCTCCGGATCGAGCCCCGGCAGGAACTGTTTTGCCTTGGCGAGCAGCGCCTTGGCGCGGGCATAATTGGGCGCGCGTGATATGCCGCCCAGTTCCACGGCACCGCCGACGCGCAAAGCCTCGGCCAAGGGCGTTATGACAAAGCCGTGGCCCGAGAAGATCAATTGGCGTTTCACGTCGAAGGCGCTTTTCGGCAGCGTCGTATTATAGCCACGCTCGGTTTCGAGCGGAATTTCGTCGTGAAGGTTTCTGGCCAGCAAATGCGACCAGGCACCGGCGGCAATGACGAGCCGGCTTGCAATCTTGCGGGTGCCGTTCGCAAATTCGAGCATGGCCTCGACATCATTGGCCGCAATGCTCGCGATACTGGCCCGCTCGAATTTCGCGCCCTTGCTTTCGGCATGGGCCCAGATCGCCTTGCCGAGCAATTTCGGGTCATCGACCGTCTTCCAGCCGAGCACGAATGTTGCCTTGATGAAGCGCGGCGAGAGCCCCGGCTGCAGGTCTGCCAGTTCCTTGCCTTCCACGTGCCTGTAGCCGATACCGAAGCGGTCGCGCGCTTCCCATCCAGGAAGCGACGACTTGAATTCGGTTTCGCTTTCATAAAGCTCGAGCGAACCGTCCTCGTGCAGCATGTGGCGTGTGCCGGAGCGTTGCATGAGCGAGAGCCACTCGGCCTCGGCAAGCTTCATCATGCCGGCCTGCGCTGCGAGCGCACTATCGTACTTTTCCGGAGCGCCGGCGCGCCAGAAGCGCCACAGCCATGGTGCAAGCCTTGGAAGATAAGCGGGCGGGATCGCAAGGGGCCCCAGGGGGTCGGCGAGCCATTTCGGCAGATTGCGCATCATGCCTTTTTGGGCAAGCGGCAGGACATCTGAAAAGGCGAAGGCAGCGGCGTTGCCCGAACTGGTCTCTTCGCAAATGCCGGTGCGGTCGTAAACTGTGACGTTGCGGCCGGCCTCCGCCAGAAACGCCGCGGCACAGATGCCGATGATGCCGCCACCGACAATGGCGACATCGAGATTTTCTGTTCTGCCAGGCTCGGACATTTACTTCTTGATGGCCGGGTGCCCGCGTTTAGAAGTTCGGCAGCTTCGGGCGGGCAGCGAGCGCGTCCTTGATGATCTTTTCCACAGCTTTGCGGCGGTCGCCCGACAGCGGCTGGCGCGGCATGCGGACCCGGTCATTTGTGCCGATGGCATGCACTTCCGCAAGCTTGATGTTTTGGACCAGATAGGTCGAGACGTCGAGGTCGAGCAGCGGCCTGAACCAGCGGTAGATTGCAAGCGCCTCGTCGCGGCGTCCCTGCCTCATCAACTGGTAGATGGCAACGGTCTCGCGCGGGAAGGCGACGACCAGTCCGGCGACCCACCCGACAGCGCCGATGGACAGAGCTTCGAAAGCGAGATTGTCGACGCCGGTAAAGAGGTCGAAGCGGTCGCCGAACCGATTGATGAGCTCGGTCGAACGGCGAATGTCATCGGAGGATTCCTTGATCGCCACAAACAGCTTGTCTCTGGCCAACTCCTCCATGTCGTCCACGGTCACGTCGACGCGGTAGGCGATCCGGTTGGAATAGATCATGACCGGCAGGCCGCCTGCGGCTGCAACCGCCTTCAGTGCGTCGACCGTTTCCTTCGGGTTGGTGTGGTAGATCGGGCTTGGCACGATCATCAGGCCATCGGCGCCTTCCTTGGCGGCGCGCTTGGCCAGGCTCGCTGCCTCGCGGGTGCCGGCCTCGTTGATGGTGAGCAGAACCGGCTTCTTGCCGGCAACCTTGCGCGCCGTCTTGAACACCTCGATCTTTTCATCGTGCGAGAGCATCGGGCCTTCGCCCAGCGAACCGGCAACGATGATGCCGTCGCAGCCGGCGTCCATCTGCAGTGCGAAGCAGCGTTCCATCTCCGCGTGGTCAAGGCGGTCGTCGTCAGTGAATTTGGTCGTAACAGCGGGAATGACTCCGGTCCACATCGCATCTCTCCATCTGATATATCAGGTGTATATCTATAATGGGCGAGCTGTCAATGTGAATCTGGCTGTGATATATCAGAAGCATATCAAGGAGATTTCATTGGCATTGACCGAGGAAAGCACAGGTTCCGAGCCTGCAGCCGCCAGGGCTTATCATGCGCTGGAGCGCATGATCGTGACGCTGGAGCTCTCGCCCGGAGGTTTCGTCACCGAAGGGTCGATCATCGACAAGCTCGGGCTTGGCCGCACTCCGGTGCGCGAAGCGATCCAGCGGCTGGCCTGGGAGGGTTTGCTGGAGGTGAGGCCGCGGGCCGGCATTGCCGTCGCTGCCCTTCATGCCGGTGACTGGCTGCGGGTCATCGATGCCCGCCGTGGCGTCGAGGTTGTCCTTGCCCGTTCCGCTGCCCGTTTTGTGACACGGGAGGCTGCCGACGGTTTTCATGCCGCGGCGCTCTCCATGCAGAAGGCGGTGATTGCCGGCGACGTTCTTGCTTTCCTCACGGCCGACAAGGCGATGGACGAGGCGCTTGCGCTTGCTGCGGACAATGTCTTCGCCGCGCGCGTCGCAGCCCCGTTGCAGACGCACAGCCGCCGCTTCTGGTATCGCTATAGGGCGGATACCGGTCTGGCCGACTCCGCTGCCCACCACGTCGCGCTGATCCAGTCCATACTGGACGGAGACGAGGAGGTAGCCGGCGCAAATGCGGACCGGCTGATGAGTTTGCTGCGTTCCCTGGCCGAGGCGGCGGCAACGCGATAGCGCCGATTTATATACGATACCAAACCTGTTAGCCGCCGACGTCGGCAACAATCATTGACTGCCAGTTGTCGCCGACCGCGACGACGCAGCTTGTTCCACCTACATCGGTCGCGAAGATGGTCCAGGTGCCGCTATCGGCAACGAAGATTTCCAGGATGACCATGGGACCCATCTGCCCGACGGCCAGTTGGCGTTCCTGAAATTTGGTCGCCAGTTGCTCGATGAGAACGGAGCGGTCAGCGCAGGACACTTGCTGCGCTTGGGCAACACCGACACTTGCCGCCGCCATTGCGGCCAGCGCCAGTTCCTTCACCCACTTGAACACTGATTTGCGTGCCATGAGGCACCTCCTTTGCCCTTGCGCCCCGGGGAAAGGAAGGCATATGCGGCGGCCTCACTTCACCGGGGCGATCCGGGCGATTTCGACGTCTCCATGGCGTCGCTCCTTCCGTAGTCCGGATCGTCCGTAGGGAACGCTATATGTTCCCTCTATGTTCCATATATGGGGTGTTGCGCTGATCTGCGCAAGTAATCGACAAAATGAAAGCCGCGGACTTGGGGCCCGCGGCTTCGAAAATTCACCCTGTTGGGGTGGCCTGCTACTTCATCGTTGGCATGGCGAACTCTGCGCCTTCCTTGACGCCCGACGGCCAACGCGAGGTAACCGTCTTGGTCTTGGTGTAGAAGCGCACTGAGTCCGGGCCATACTGGTTGAGGTCGCCGAAGCCTGACTTCTTCCAGCCGCCGAAGGTGTAGTAGGAAACCGGCACAGGGATCGGCACGTTGATGCCGACCATGCCCACTTGGACGCGGGCTGCGAATTCACGTGCCGCATCGCCGTCACGGGTGAAGATGGCAACACCGTTGCCGTATTCATGTTCGGACGGCAGCCGAACCGCTTCCTCGAAATCGTGGGCGCGTACCACCGAGAGCACTGGGCCGAAGATCTCTTCCTTGTAGATGCGCATGTCCGGCGTCACTTCGTCGAACAGGCAGCCGCCCATGTAGAAGCCGTTCTCGTAACCCTGCATCTTGAAGCCGCGACCGTCCACGGCGAGCTTGGCACCTTCCTTGACACCGATCTCGACATAGTTGCGCACGCGTTCCAAGGCAGCCTTGGTGACCAGCGGGCCGAAGTCGGCTGCCGGATCGGTCGAAGGTCCGATCTTCAGGCTCTCGACGCGCGGGATCAGCTTTTCCATCAGCTTGTCGGCAGTCGCCTTGCCGACCGGCACGGCAACGGAAACCGCCATGCAGCGCTCGCCAGCCGCGCCATAGCCGGCGCCGATCAGGGCATCCACCGTCTGGTCCATGTCAGCGTCGGGCATGATGATCATGTGGTTCTTGGCGCCGCCGAAGCACTGCACGCGCTTGCCGTTGGCGCAGCCACGCGAATAGATGTACTCGGCAATCGACGAGGAACCGACGAAGCCGAGCGCGGAAATGTCCTGATGGTCGAGGATGGCGTCGACCACTTCCTTGTCGCCATTGACGACGTTGAGGATGCCTGCCGGCAGGCCGGCTTCGAGCATAAGCTCGGCCAGCTTCATCGGCACGCCCGGGTCGCGCTCGGAAGGCTTGAGGATGAAGGCGTTGCCGCAAGCGATGGCCGGCGCAAACTTCCACATCGGGATCATGGCGGGGAAGTTGAACGGCGTGATGCCGGCAACCACGCCAAGCGGCTGGCGGATCGAATAAAGGTCGATGCCGGGGCCCGCGCCTTCCGTGTATTCGCCCTTCATCAGGTGCGGAATGCCAAGTGCGAATTCGACGACTTCGACGCCGCGCAGAATGTCGCCCTTGGCGTCGGGAATGGTCTTGCCATGCTCGCGGGCGAGCAGTTCGGCCAGCGCGTCATTGTCGCGCGCCACCAGCTCGAGGAACTTCATGAATATGCGCGCGCGGCGCTGCGGGTTGGTTGCCGCCCAAGCCGGCTGCGCTGCCTTGGCGTTTGCAACCGCCTGCTCGAGTTCGGCCTTGGAGCCGAGCGCTACCTTGGCGCGCACGCTGCCATCCAGCGGCTGAAAAACATCGGCTTCACGTCCCGACGTGCTCTTGACGTGCTTGCCACCTATAAAATGACCGTAGTGATCCATCATATCGCTCCCAGAAATTCGATACTTCATTGTCTGCTTTCGCTGACGCGATGGCAACGTGAGCGGAAACGCAACCGTTGTGCGTTGAATGTAGAGCGATCTTGTATCGCGCATTATTTTCTGCATATAAATCCCAACATGAATTGGGACGATGTGCGCGTTTTCCTGGCAGTCGCGCGTGCCGGGCAGATCCTTGGTGCGGCAAGGCGGCTGGAACTCAACCACGCCACCGTTTCGCGGCGCATCGCCACGCTCGAAGACGCACTGCGCGCCAAGCTGTTCCGGCGCCTTACCACCGGCAGCGAACTGACCCGGGCGGGGCAGCGTTTTCTGGAAATCGCCGAACGCATGGAGGCAGACGTCATTGCCGCGCGCTCTGCCGTTGCAGGCGAGGGCGACGACATTTCGGGCACCGTGCGCATCGGTGCGCCGGATGGTTTCGGCGTCGCCTTTCTTGCCCGACATCTTGGCGAACTTACCGCCCAGCACCGCGAGCTGACGATCCAACTGGTGCCGGTGCCGCGCTCGTTCTCGCTGTCACGGCGCGAAGCTGACATCGTGATCACGGTCGAGCGGCCGACCGAAGGGCGGTTGGTCGCAGGCAAGCTCGTCGACTATTCGCTCGGTCTCTTTGCTTCGCGCTCTTATGCCGACGAACACGGCCTGCCCAAATCCGCCGCCGAACTTTCGGGCCATCCACTCATAGGCTACGTACCGGACCTGATCGTCAGCCCCTCGCTCGACTACGAAGCGGAATTCAGCGCCGACTGGCGCTCGTCCTTCGCCATTTCCTCCGCACTTGGTCAGGCAGAGGCCGTGCGCTCTGGTGCTGGTATCGGAATCCTGCACACTTTCGTCGCCCGCTCGATGCCGGAACTGGTGCCGGTCGAGATCATCGCGCCGATCCGCCGTGCCTATTGGCTGGTCTATCACGAGACGGTCCGGCCGCTGCGCAGGGTACAGACGGTGGCAAGCTTCATCAGCAAGGCGGTGGAGCGCGAACGGGCATTGTTCCTGTAAGATCGCAGTTCATTCGAAGGAGGTCTCCTTGAGATTGAAAGCACTTTTCGTCGCCGGATTGCTCCTCGCTCCCTCCACCGCTTCGGCGGACGAGGTGACGTGGTTCGTCTTGCAGGAAGAGGCCCAAGGGGCCGTCCTGATCTATGGAACGCCTGATAGCGGTTATGCGCCGCTTTCGTTCCGTTGCGATGGCAAAGGCGGCGTTCTCGATGTGACCATCGAGCACCAGCCGATCAATGCGACCGACGGCGTTAAAGTCGAGACGTTTTTCTCCGCCGGAGACATCGAAGTGCGGGTCGCTACAACCGGCACGAGGCTCGAAATGGATGACCTGTTCATTCTTGAGGGGCAGACGCCGCTCGACAAGCGTTTCCAGGACCTGGTCATGTCGTCCGGCTCCTTGACCATGATGATCGAAGATGGCTCGGAGGAATACCCGCTCGAAGGTGCCGGCGATCCAGCACGTAAATTTTTCAAGCTGTGCGGGGCAAAATAACCTGCTTCGAGGGTCATGAAAAAATCTGAAATTAAATCTTGATTGTTTTTATCCACTTTAATATGACGATCCGCACCGTTCACCCCCGGTGCTGGAGCGAGCCTTGTCGAACATGATGGAAATCGAACGTCGCCAGGAAGAGGCTCAGGCCCATATCCGCGCGACGATCATGAACGAGTTCTGCCGTGTCATGAACCAGAGCGGCCTGCCGCCGATGGCGGTCATGCGGCTTGCCGCGCAGGCCGTCGGCTCCATCTATCGCGAAGTGGCCGAAACCCATTCAGGCCCGAATGCCTGCCCCTGCAACTGGCGTCCCAACGAACAGACGGACGTCGACGTGCTTTGCACGGCGCTGCTGGCCGCAATCCGCTTCAAGCCGGTTCAGGATCTGCGGGCGATGAGGCCGATAGGTTCGGCCTGACCGCCTATCTTAAGCGCCCTTGCGGGCGACAACCGGCACATAGTGTTCCAGATCGGGCGCGGGGAAGTGAACCGTCTCGCCGATTTCGGCGGAGCGGTAAAGACCCATCAGCATCTCGACCACGCCCAGTCCGTCCTCGAATGTCTCGAGGGGCTTCTCGCCCTTGCGGAAGCACTCGACCATGTGGCGGTTCTCGTCGGTATAGCCGTAGATGCCGGGTTCATCCTCCAGCACCGGCATCAGGCCCTGCTCGGCATTCTGCTTCTCGACAAGGTCTTCGCCTTCCGAACCGGTGACGGCGCGCGACATGAAAACCTTGAGCCCGGTGGCCAGCGAGTTGAACTCCATCGCATATTCCGGACCGAGCAGTTCAAGCTGGATGCGCAATCCGGCCCCGACATAGGCCCATGAGGTGGTCGCCTCGATCATCAGTTCGTTGCCGTCCTCGTCTTCCAGCGAAATCGTTCCGCGCGCGAAGTCTTCGGAAGGCCGGTTGCGGTAGTCGACCTCAGCGCCGAAGCGCGAGCGCAACTGGTCGGCGTAGGCGGGCCGCGTCCATTTCAGGTTGGCAACGGTGCCGTTGACGGACTTGATCTTCAGCGAGTTGCGCGGCGCGCCGGGCGCGGTGAGCAGATGGCGGGCCACCTCGACCGAATGGCACATCATGTCGGAAAGCACGCCGCCGCCTTGCTTGTCGCCCTGCCAGAACCAGGGCTCATGCGGACCGGAATGCTCTTCCGCCGCACGAGCGAGGTAGGGCCGCCCGGTGGCTGAGGCGGCACGCCGCCAGATGATTTCCTTGCCGCGCAGCACCGGCGTGCAGAACACCTGGTTTTCCAGATAGCCGTGATTGAGCTTTGCGTCCTCGGCCAGATGCAGCATTTCGCGTGCTTCGCCGATGGTTCGCGCCAGCGGCTTTTCGCAGGCAACCGCAATGACTTCGCTTCGACCGGCCACGACTTCGGCATGGATGACGCGCATGGTGTCGAGGCGGGTGTAGTTGGGCGACAGGATCCAGATGGCATCGACGTCCTTGGCGCGCACCAGCGATTCCAGGCTGTCATGGCTGCGACATTCGCCAAGGCCGAGTTCGGCAACCTGCTCGACGAAGCGCTGGCGCTTCTCCGCGCTGCGGCTGTAGACGCCGGTGACTTCGACATTGCGCACATTCAGCATCGCTTTCAGGTGGAAGTGGGCGATGAAGCCGCTGCCCACGAACCCAACCCGCAGTTTTGCTTTCGGCAAATCGGTCATTCGGCGTGTCCTTTCAGTGGTGTTTGGGCGGGGCGGTGGTGCCGCGCACCTTGAGCGTCGTCGGCAGCACCAAAGGCTGGTCAGGCGCAATGCCGCCGGCAAACATGTCGAGCAGCAGGCCCATGGCCCGCTTGCCAATTTCCGCCCGCGGTTGCGCCACTGTTGTCAGTGGCGGGAAAAAGGCTTCGCTCAGGTAAAGGTCGTCGAAGCCGACCACGGAGACGTCGCCCGGCACATCGCGGCCCAGCCGGCGCAGCTCGTGGATGGCTCCGAAAGCCATTTCGTCGTTGGCGAGGAAGATGGCGGTCGGGGGTTCGGCCAGCGACAGCAAGCGCTGGCAAGCGTCGCGCGCGGACTGCAAGAGGTAGTCGCCGCGTTGCTCATAGCCTTCCGGGATCGAAAGCCCGGCTTCGCGCATGGCGCTGCGGTATCCGTCCCGACGCTTGATGCTCATCACTTCCGGCACGGGTCCGGAAATATGGGCGATCCGGCGATGGCCGAGCCCAATCAGGTGTTCTACCGCCTGCCGGGCTGCGGCTACGTTGTCGATCTGCACGTGCGGGAACCGCGCCTCCTCGATCATTTCAAGCGCAACGACCACCGGCAGGTCGGTAGGCAAGCGATCGCGGAAACCTTGTTCCGGCGGCAGCGACCCGGTCATCAGGATCATGCCGTCGGCATGCCCGTCGCGCAGCATGTCGAAATACTCGGTCTCGTGGCTGGGGTCGTTCTCGGCATTGCCCATCAGCACGGAGTAACCGGCGGCGCGCGCCGCAGCCTCGACGCCTTTCAGGATGTCGAGGTAGAACGGGTTGCCGATGTCGCGCACCACCAGAAGCACGGCCATGGAGCGGCGCGTCCTCAAATTGCGGGCGCTGACATTGGGCCGGTAATTCAACTGGCTCGCAGCCTCGCGGATACGGCTCAAGGTAGGTTCGGCCACCAGCCCGGTATCGGCAAGCGCCCGCGAGACGGTCGCCGGCGAAACGCCAAGACGTTCCGCAATATCCTTGATCTTGGGCCGGGCGGTCATGCGCGCATCGAACGGCCGCGGCCGTAGAACAGCATCAGCACCAGAAGGGTGATGCCAAACACCATCTGGCGGCCCGATTCATCGATGTTGATGGTGACCAGTATGCTTTGCAGGATAACCAGCAGCAGCGCACCCGCCATCGTTCCGGTATAGCCACCCTTGCCGCCGGAAAGCGGCGTGCCGCCAAACACCACGGCGATGATGGAGGGCAGCATGTACTGTTCGCCGACATTGGCAAATGACGAGCCCGAATAGCCGAGCAGGCAGATGCCGGCGATCGCGGCGAAGATGCCGGACAACACAAACAGCGCGATGCGCACCGCCTTCACCGGCACGCCGGCCATGAAGGCAGCCTGTTCGTTAGAGCCGATGGCGTAGATGCGGTGGCCGAATACCGTGCGGCCAAGCAGGAAGGCCATGACAAGCCCGATCGCGATCCACAGCCACAGGATGCCGGGTATCCCGAACAGGAAAGGCTGCGAGACGAAGTTGGCGAGGCCCGGTGACGCGCGCCCGGACGGAATGCCTTGCCGGATGACGACGAGCAGGCCTTGCAGCACGCCGAGCATGCCAAGCGTCATCACCAACGGCGGAATGCGCAGCAGGGTCACGCCGATGCCGTTGAAGAGACCGAAAAGAGCGCCAGTTGCGATGCAGCCGAGGATCGCCAGCGGGATGCCCGAGTTCTCGCCCGCCATCAGGTTGCCGGCGATGATGGCGCTCAGCGACACCACGCCGCCGACCGAAAGATCGATACCCTCGCGGCCGCCGAGGATAACGAGGTTCTGGCCTGCGGCGACGATGCCGAGCAGCGCGGCAACGATCAGCAGGCGCATGATCTGCTGGCCGGATGCAAAGCCGGGAGATAGCGCTTCGCCGAGCAGGAGGAGGGCTGCTATCAGGATCAGCGCAACGATGAGGGGCTGCTTCACGAATCCAGCTACGCGGGTCGATACCGGTGTGCTTGTGGTGGCAGGGGCGCTATCGCTCATGCGCGTGCCCTCCGTCCAACCAAAACGCCTGCCATCAGCGCCAGGAGAATGGCAAGGCCCTGCACGAGGTTCTGCCACTCCGACGGCGTGCCGACGAAGAACACCAGAGAATTGATGAAGCCGATGATGAGCGCGCCGATCATTGAGCCGACAACGGTGCCGTAGCCGCCTGCGAGCGCGCTTCCGCCGAGCACGACAGCGGCGACAGAGAACAAGGTCATCTTGCCGCCGACAAGCGGGTCTCCGCTTGCCGTGTCGCCTGTGATGCAGAAGGCTGCAAGCGCCGCAAAAACACCGCACAAGGCGTAGCCGCCCATGCGGATCGCGGTGACCGGCAGGCCGCTCTGGTAGGCTTCCTGCTGGCCATCGCCGACGGCAAGCAGCCTGAGCGAAAGGCGCGTGCGGACCAGAACGACGAGCAGGATGGCAAAGGCCACGACCGCATAGAAAACGAACGGAATTTCGAGGATGCGTCCGCCATAGGTGCGCCAGAATGCGGCAGGCGCCGGCGTTCCGGCCACGGGTTGTATGTAGAGTGCTAGGCCGGTGAAGAAGATGGAGGTTGCGAAGGTGGCGACGATTGCCTGCAAGCGCAGTGCAGCGACAACCAGTCCGTTGACCAGGCCGCAGGCGAGACCGGTCGCAATGCCGACGGCCAGCGCGGCCATGACGCTCAAGCCGTCGCCGCCCAACGCCGTCATCACCGCAACAATCACGACGTTGACCAGAGAAACAATAGCGCCGGCGGAAAGGTCGATGTCGCCGGCATAGATGACATAGGTCTGAGCGACGGCCAGGAACATCAGCGCCAGATAGGTCTTGATCAGGCCTGTCACGCCGCTCAGCGACAGGCTGCGTGGCTGGAACCAGCCATTTAGCACCATCAATACAACGAGGATGATCAGAGCCGGCAGGAACGGGTAACGCTCGAACGCCCGTTTCAAGGCGCTGCGGTTTTGCGAACGGGCAGGGGCGGATGCCATCGTCATCATGCGGCCTCGTACGCAGCCTGATAGAGGTTATAGCGCGTGCGCTCCGCGCCGGTCAGCTCGCGGCGGATAGAGCCGCCGTTGAAGACCAGTATGCGGTCGGCATTGTCGAGCAGCTCGGCGTCTTCCGAGGCGTAGAGCACGATCCCCATGCCTTCTTCGGCAAGCTTTCGGATCAGCGCGAAAAGGTCGGTCTTGGCGGAAAGGTCTATGCCCTTGGTCGGGTCGTCAAGCAAAAGCACCGCAGGGCGGTCGATCAGCCAGCGTGCAATCACCACCTTCTGCTGGTTGCCGCCTGAGAGCGAACTGATCGGAAAGCCAAGGCCGGCGAATTTTGTTCGCAGCGCTTGCAGTGCTGGCAGCGCCTTGCCGGCGGAGACTACCGGATGGGCAAGCTTCATGCGATCGCGCAGGTAATGGATCGGCATGACGTTTTCGAGGATGGGCCGGCCCGTGATGACACCTTCCCTGGCGCGGTCTCCCGAAACATAGGCTACCCCATGCCGGATGGTTTGGCGCGGATTTGCCGGATCGAGCGGCTTGCCGTCGAGATCGATCTTGCCGGAGGTTGGAGGTATCGCACCGAACAGCGCTCTCAGCACCGCCGACTGGCCTTGGCCATGCAGGCCGCCGAAGCCGAGGATTTCACCCTTGCGCACGGTAAAACTGATGTCCTTGAAGCCGCGCCCTGTCAGGTTCTGTACGGAAAGGGCGGACGCGACTGCACCGGTGGGGGCGCTGTGTCCGGCCGGTTTTGCGCCAGCCTCGTCGTGGCTGCCCACCATCATCGTTATGATTTCAGCCGGGTTGGTATCGGCGATGCGCTTGGTGCCGACAATCTTGCCGTCGCGAATAATGGTAACACGGTCGCCGATCGCGAAGATCTCGTCCATGCGGTGCGAGATGAATATGATGCTGCGCCCTTGCTGTTTGAGCGTGCGCAGGATTTCGAAGAAACGATCGACCTGGGCGCGGTCGAGCGCAGAGGTCGCTTCATCGAAGATAATGACCGACGCTTCTGTCGAAAGTGTCTTCATGATCTCGACCAACTGGCGCTGGTCGGCGCGCAGGTCCTGGATCACGGCATCGAGCGAAAAGCCGTCACCGGTAACGCCATCGAACAGCGTCACATAGTGTTGGGCACGTTCTTCAAGGGTTTCCTGGTCGACCAAGATGCCGGCGCGTGACGGCAGGTTGGCGAGACTGATGTTTTCCGCCACGGTGCGGTGCGCGGCGAGGGAAAGTTCCTGGTAGAAAATGGCGATACCATGGGATCTGGCCGATTGCGGCCCGGTTATGGTGATCGGCTGGCCGTCGAGCAGGATTTCGCCAGAGTCCGGCTTGACGCTGCCGGCGACGATTTTGGACAGCGTACTCTTGCCGGAGCCGTTCGACCCCATCAGCACATGCACCTCGCCGGCCTCGATATCGAGGTTCGCCTGGCTAAGCGCCTTCGTTGCGCCGTAAGCCTTGCTGACGCCGTTGAGTTTCAACTTGATCATTGGAGCGTCCCGTCAGTGGCAGCAGGGCGCGCGGATCAATCAATGACCCGCGCGTCCGTCCCGGGAGAAAGCTTACTTGAAGAGCTTTTCGGCGTCTTCGATCGAGAAGGAAGACGTGTAGGAATAGTAGCCCGGCTTGCCTTCAAGCGCCTTGGCCGCGTCAGCCAGGTTGGAGCCGTCGATGAACGGGATCGGCAAGTACATGGCGTTCTTGTATTGGCCAGCCGTCGCAGGCTCCTTCAATTCCTTGCCCTGCAGCATCAGCACCGCGACGTTAAGCGCCGACGCCATCACGCCGGGAGGATTGACCGAAGCACCTGAATTCAGCTTGTCCTTGGTCCAGATGTCGATGAAGTCCTTGCGGATTTCGCCTGTAGCCGCGATGGAACCGGTCTTGCCGGCATCCATGATCGACTTCCAGGCGCCGGCTGCCATGCCGTCCTGGACCCATACGCCATTGATGTCGGGGTAGGTGGCGAGCAGGTTCTGCATGGCCTGCTGGCCCTGTGCCTGATCCCAGTTGGCGTTGACTTCATTGACCAGCTTGATGTCGGGGTGCTTGGCAAACACTTCCTTGTAGCCGGCAACGCGCATTTCGTTGGCCGGATGGCCGGCAACGCCATTGATCGCTACGACATTGCCCTTGCCGTTCAGCGTCTTGGCAAGCCACTCTGCGCCGGCTGCGCCCCAGGCCTTCTGGTCGATGCCGACATAAAGCGCGTCAGGCGAGGACACTTCTGCGTCCGTTGCGATGACCAGAATTCCAGCTTCCTTGGCCTGTGCGAAGACCGGATCGAAAGCCGTCGGGCTGTTCGGATTGATGATGATGGCGTCGACGCCTTCACTTATGAAGTTGCGGATATGGGCGATCTGGCCGGGCACGTCGACATTGGCGCTCTGCACCTCGACGGTGACGTTGATGCCCTTTTCCTTCCATTTTTCGGCGGCGGCCTTGGCCTCGTCGATCATTTGCGTGCGCCATTCGGAGCCGACCCAGCCGTTCGACAGGCCGATCTTGACGTCCTTGGCGTAAGCGGAAAGTGCGGAGAAAGCGATCGCCGTGGCGGCGACGGCGGACAGGATTAGCGCTTTTTTCATGTAACATCCTCCCAGAAGCTCAACTGTGAAACCGAGTTTAAATTGAAATGAAATCGATTTCAATGGCTGTTTTCGGGTGCTTTCGACGATTTTGAAACGCACGTCAGGCGTTGTGACGTCGAGTCACGGACCCAAATGGCGAATGGACGACCGCTAACAGGCTGGAACAGCAGGAGAATAAGTCGGGAGGGGGCAGAAAACACAACACCCGCCGGGGGAGGAGGTCCGGCGGGTGTCGTATGGTTCGGTCAGCGATCGGGAGGAGGTGAAGGCCGACCGTATCCGCCTTGGCCTGGGAGGAGGATGGCTTCGGCGGAATTCGATGATCAGAAGCTAGGCCTGTTGACCGATTGGTAAAAGACTCAATTTTGCATGGCAGCGTTGCGTTTTGTGCAATGCAGCATGCGCGCGGCGCAATGTCGCCGGCCTGCCCGCTGGACAAGGATAGCAAGCGTCATCAACGGCTTATCTTTTCCGGCTGCGAAATCCGCGGCGACACACCCTTGCCTAGACGATTTGGCGCTGAGACCAAGTGTCCCGGCCGAGGGACCAAGGGTCGCACAGGATTGTGGCTGCTACGTTTTGTTCCTTGCGCAAGATCAAAGACCAAGGAATCATCATCTAATAGCAGGGTTGGTAACTCCCTTGCAATCGATTGCTTTTCTCGCACAGGCGGAACGACATGGTCTCGCAACTGACGACATCCGAACGGCAATATGCGCTGGTCACACTTCTTTTGCTCGGTCTCGGTGGCCTGGCGATGGCAGCCATGGGGCGCGGCGATCCGATCGCCGTGCACGGCTATATCGTCCTGCTCTTCGCCATCGGGTTGTCCTTCGTGGTGATGGCCGGCTACTACGCGCCGGAACCCGACAAGGAACGCCTCTCGCGTTACTATGACGATCCCACCCGGGTCGGCATCGTTCTGTCCATCGCCTGGGCGGTGGTGGGCATGTTCGTCGGCGTCTGGGTTGCCGCTTTGCTGGCCTGGCCGGACCTCACCTTCGATCAGGCGTGGGCGAGTTTTGGCCGTCTTCGGCCGGTGCATACTTCAGGCGTCATCTTTGGCTTCGGCGGCAATGCACTCATCGCCACCTCGTTCCACGTGCTTCAGCGTACTACCCGTGCCCGCCTGCCTGGCCAATTCGCGCCATGGTTCGTACTGCTTGGCTACAATCTGTTCTGCGTCGTCGCCGCCAGCGGCTACCTGATCGGCGTCACCCAGTCGAAGGAATACGCTGAGCCCGAATGGTATGCGGACATCTGGCTGGTCGTCGTGTGGGTGACCTATTTCCTCATCTACCTACGCACGCTGGCGCGGCGAAAGGAACCCCATATCTACGTGGCCAACTGGTACTACATGGCCTTCATCCTGGTGGTTGCGATGCTGCACATCGTCAACAACATCGCCGTGCCGATCTCGTGGGGTTCCGCGAAGAGTTACTCGGTCTATTCCGGCGTGCAGGATGCGATGGTCCAGTGGTGGTACGGCCACAACGCGGTGGCTTTCTTCCTCACCGCCGGCTTCCTTGGGATGATGTACTATTACATGCCCAAGCGCGCGGGCAGGCCGATCTTCTCCTACCGGCTTTCGATCATCAGCTTCTGGGGCATCACCTTCTTCTACATGTGGGCGGGCTCGCACCATCTGCACTACACGGCGTTGCCGCAGTGGGTGCAGACGCTCGGCATGACCTTCTCGGTCATGCTGCTGGTGCCGTCATGGGCATCTGCCGGCAACGCGCTGGCAACGCTCAACGGCGCCTGGCACAAGGTGCGAGATGACGCCACGCTGCGCTTCATGATGGTCGCTGCCGTGTTCTACGGACTTTCCACCTTTGAAGGCTCGTTCATGGCCATCCGCCCGGTCAACTCGCTTTCGCACTATACCGACTGGACCGTCGGCCATGTCCATGCGGGTGCGCTCGGCTGGGTGGCGATGATCACCTTCGGCTCGATCTATGCGCTGGTGCCATGGATGTGGAAGCGCGAGGCGATGTACTCGCCGAAACTCATCGAGGTGCACTTCTGGCTCGCGCTGTCCGGCACCATCGTCTACGTCTTCGCGATGTGGAATTCAGGCATCATCCAGGGCCTGATGTGGCGCACCTACAACGAAAGCGGTTCGCTCACCTATTCCTTCATCGATTCGCTGGTCGCCATGCATCCCTACTACATCGCCCGAGCTTTCGGCGGGCTCCTGTTCCTGCTCGGCGCCATCGTGGCGGCGTATAATGTCTGGATGACGATCCGCCAAAGCAAGCTCGAGGCGGCGCAGGGCAAGGAAGATGCCGATATCCCGCTGTTTGCCCGCGACGCAGTCCAGGCCGGAGAGTAACCGACCATGAAAGAGTTCTTTCATCGCAAGATCGAACGCAATGCCATCGGCTTCGTCGTGGCGATCGTCGCAGTCGCTTCGATCGGCGGCTTCATGGAGATTGCGCCGCTGTTCACCATCCAGGAAACGGTGGAGGAGGTGCCCGACATGCGCACCTATACGCCGCTCGAACTGGCCGGGCGCAACATCTACATCCGCGAAGGCTGCTACGCGTGCCATTCGCAGATGATCCGCACGCTGCGCGACGAGGTCGAACGCTACGGCCCCTACTCGCTGGCGGTCGAATCCAAATACGACCACCCGATGCTGTGGGGGTCGAAGCGCACCGGCCCTGATCTCGCCCGTCTCGGCGAAAAGTATTCCGATGCCTGGCACGTTGCGCACCTGATCAATCCGCGCGACGTCGTGCCGGAATCGGTCATGCCGAAATATGGCTGGCTGATGCGCAACGAACTGAAGATCGACGATCTTGGCGAGCACATCGCGGCCCAGCAGACGGTCGGCGTGCCCTATACGCAAGAGATGGTCGAGAACGCGGTGCAGGATGCGCGCGGCCAGGCAACGCCGGACACCGATGCGGCGGCAGGCGTCGCGCAGCGATACGGCGATGCCACCCATGTGCGCGCGTTCGATGGCGATCCGTCGCGTCTTACCGAAATGGACGCGCTGGTCGCCTATCTCCAGATCCTCGGCAAGCTGACCGACAAGGCCTATCAACAGGCTGCAACGGCGGAGGTGCAGTAATGGACTTCGATCACGATACGCTGGTTGCGCTGTCGAAGAGCTGGGGGCTCTTCTACCTCCTGGCCATGTCGGCGGCGGTGATGGTCTATGCGTTGTGGCCGTCCAACCGCAAGCGCTTCACGCATGCGAAGATGAGCATTCTCGACAACGACGACAAGCCGCTGGAATAGGCCGGAGAGAAAAACGATGGAGCTTGAAAAGCGCGATCGGGTGACTGGCCGGACGACCACCGGTCATGAATGGAATGGCATAGAGGAACTCGAGACACCGATCCCGAGGGTGGTCTTTTTCTTCCTTGGCGCAACGGTTCTGTTTTCGCTGATATGCTGGGTGCTTTATCCGACCTGGCCGCTCGGCTCGACCTTCACCAGGGGCCTGACCGGGTTCGATCAGCGGAACCTGGTGACAGAGCAGGTTGCCAAGGCCGATGCGGAGCGCGCTTCAGCGTGGGCCGGCAAGGTCGAAACCATGAGCTATGCCGACATCGAGGCCGACCCGGCGTTGATGCAGCCGGTGAAGGAAGCAGGTCGCACCCTGTTCGTCGACAACTGCGCTGTATGCCATGGCGTCAGCGCGACCGGTGGTCCGGGCTTTCCCAATCTCACTTCCAAATCATGGCTGTGGGGTGGTGAACCGGAAGCGATCGAGGAAACGATCAAGGTCGGCATCAATTCCACCAATGACGATACGCGCGTTTCGCAGATGATGGCCTTCGGCCGCGACGGCGTGCTTGCGCCGGAGCAGATTTCGAATGTGGTGACTTACGTCCGCTCGCTGTCTGGAGCCGAGGGCGATGCTGCCAGGATCGACGCCGGCAAGGAGGTCTTCGCCGCCAACTGCGTGGCCTGCCACGGCGACAATGCCAAGGGCAGCCACGATGTCGGCGCGCCCGACCTGACGGATCATTTCTGGATCTACGGTGGCGATGTCGATTCCGTCTATACCAGTGTCTATTCCGGCCGGCAGGGTCATATGCCGCACTGGGATGCGCGCCTCAGCCCACTCCAGGTCAAGCTTCTGACCGTTTACGTTCACACGCTTGACGGAGCGCCGCAGTGACATCGGCAAGCGCCGCAACGCCCTCGCAAAATGGCCCGCAACGCCGGCGCAGGCTGGTGATATGGGGGCTGGTCGCCATGGGGCTAGCGGTGTTTGTCGCGGCAAACATGCATCTGGTCTATGTTGCGGTCACTTCGCAGCCCGATTGCGTACCGCATGCCAAGGAAGTCGGTGTCGACGGCGCTCCCCTCAGGGCAGCGCGTTCGGCCTGTTGAAGCTGAAAGGATAAGGCATGGCCACCGCCGAACAGTCTGAGATCATCATTCCGCTGGCCGAGCAGCGCCGCCGCCATCTTCCTGCAAGCGCTGCCTTTGGATGGCTTGGCGCAGGCTGGCGCGATCTGTGGCGACACCCCGGTCCGAGCCTTTTCTATGGCTTCGTCGTGTTCGCGATTTCCGTCGCGATGGTATGGTGCCTGTTCGCACTCGGGCTGGACTACATTCTTTTTCCGGCGCTGGCAGGGTTCATGGTCGTCGGGCCGCTGGTCGCCATCGGCCTTTACGAGAAAAGCCGCGCCATCGAGGATGGCGAACCGGTCAAGCTTGAAAGCATGCTTTTCGTCGCGGCCAAGTCTGGCGCGCAGGTGCTCTACACCGGCGCGATACTCTGCCTTTTGATGCTGCTCTGGATGCGTGCAGCCGTCATCATATATGCCCTGTTCTTCGGGGTCCGGCCGTTCCCCGGTCTTGACCACGTTGCCGGGATGCTTGCCACCACGCCGGAAGGCTGGGGCATGCTTGTGGTGGGAACCGCGGTCGGCGGCCTGTTCGCGGCCTTCTCGTTTGCCATCAGCGTGTTTGCCATTCCCATGCTGCTCGACCAGAAACTTGATGCGTTCACAGCGATGGGCACCAGCATTTCCATGGTCTGGCGCAATCTGCCGGTGATGGTGATGTGGGGCGTGATCGTGCTGTTCCTATTCCTGCTTGCGGTCGTCACCGGGCTGATCGGCCTGATCCTCATCTTTCCGCTGCTTGGGCATGCCACCTGGCATGCCTACAAGGCGATCAGATGAGTTGCTGCGCGCCCGGCGTCGAAGCTGCTGCCGAAATCGGGCGCGATCCCTCGGCAGAGGAGCTTCGGCTGGCTAGCCGCGATCTGGGCGGCGGTCTCTTCCAGACCGATCTTTCCGTTCCTGCTGTCCATTGTGCGGCGTGCATTCGCACTGTCGAACGCGGGCTCGGCAAGTTGCCCGGCGTCGAAAGCGCCCGTGTCAACCTCTCCACCAAGCGCGTGGGCGTCAAATGGCGGGGTGAATTGGCACCGCAAATGATCCAGGCTCTGGCAGGGCTTGGCTATCCCGCACATCTTTACGAAGCAGAGCAGGACAAGAGCGATCCTGAACTTTCGCGCCTCATCCGGGCGGTCGGCGTCGCCGGCTTCTGCGCCATGAACATCATGCTGCTTTCGGTGTCGGTCTGGTCCGGTGCCGATGCGGAGACCCGGCAGGCGTTTCACTGGATTTCGGCCGCATTGGCCTTGCCGGCACTCGTCTATTCCGGCCAGGTCTTCTTCCGCTCCGCATGGAGCGCCTTGAAGGTCGGCCGCACCAACATGGACGTTCCAATCTCCATCGGGATTACGCTTGCGTATTCGCTCAGCCTCTACGACACCGTCCACAATGGCGCCCATGCCTATTTCGACGCCGCCACGACGCTGGTGTTCTTCCTGTTGATCGGGCGAACGCTGGACCACGTCATGCGCGAGAAGGCACGTGCTGCCGTGCGCGGTCTGGTTCGGCTCAGTCCGCGCGGCGCAACAGTTCTGCGCGACGATGGCAGCCAGGATTATCTTCCCGTCAGCGAAGTCGAGCCGGGCATGCGCATCCTGCTCTCTGCCGGCGACCGCATCCCGGTCGATGGTGTCGTTGCGGAAGGTTCATCGGAACTCGACTGCGCTATCGCCACCGGTGTGAGTGCGCCACTTCATGTTGGCCCTGGCTCCGAGTTGCGCGCCGGCACGCTCAATCTCACCGGACCCCTGACGCTGGCTGCCACCGCCAAGGCGCAAGACTCGTTCCTGGCCGAGATGGTACGATTGATGGAGGCGGCCGAAGGCGGGCGGGCTCGCTACCGCCGCCTGGCCGACCGGGCCTCGCGGCTTTACTCGCCGGTTGTCCACGCAACCGCATTCCTGACTTTCCTTGGCTGGATGGCCGCGACCGGCGACTGGCATCAGGCAATCAGCATCGCCATTGCCGTGCTGATCATCACCTGCCCTTGCGCGCTCGGGTTGGCAGTGCCCATCGTGCAGGTGATCGCGGCGCGACGCCTGTTTGAAAACGGCATCATGGTCAAGGATGGCTCCGGCATTGAAAGGCTGGCCGAGATCGATGCGGCGCTTTTCGACAAGACCGGGACGCTGACGCTTGGCAGGGCGCGGCTTGTCGACGCGCGGGCCGAAGATGGGGCTATGCTACGCATTGCGGCAGCCCTTGCCGCAAAATCGCGTCACCCGTTGTCGCGGGCAATTGTATCTGGTCTCGATAGCGATACGGCAATTTTGCTTTCCGATATTGTCGAGCATCCCGGCCTCGGCATTGAAGCCCATGCGGGAGCCGACATCTACCGTCTCGGTCGTGCCGAATGGGCGCTTGCTGGAGGGGGTGAAGGTCAGGGAACCGTGCTGGGGCGGAACGGCGAACTTGCAGCCAGCTTCGTGTTTGAGGATGCCCTTCGCCCAGATGCCGGCGACGCCATTGCCGCCTTGCAGGCTGAAGGGCTGGATGTGGCGATATTGTCTGGCGATCAGCCGGCGACCGTTGCGGCGACTGCACGCCAACTCCGTGTACAGCACCATGAAGGCGCACTGCTGCCCGGCGAAAAACTCAACTACCTTGGCAAGTTGGCCGAGCGCGGGAAACGCACCTTGATGGTGGGCGATGGCTTGAACGATGCTCCGGCACTTGCGGCCGCGCATGTGTCGATGGCTCCCGCCACCGCAGCCGATATCGGACGCAACGCCGCCGACTTCGTGTTTCTGCATGAAAGCCTGGCAGCGGTGCCGACTGCGCTTGCGGTCGCCCGGGAGGCAGGCCAGTTGGTGAGGCAGAATTTTGCGCTCGCCATCATCTATAACGCCATCGCCTTGCCCATCGCGATCGCCGGCTACGTGACGCCGCTTATCGCTGCGCTTGCCATGTCGCTGTCTTCGGTGCTTGTAGTGGCCAATGCACTTCGCCTCAGGGCTGGCAAACTGCCCAAGCCAGCCGACAAGGCGCGCCCGTATCAAGCGTCAAAAATTCAATCGATAGTGCCGGCTGAATGAGCAGCCTTGTCTTCCTCGTGCCTCTGGCGCTTATCCTGGGTGGCGCTGCCCTTGGCGGGTTCCTGTGGTCGCTGCGCAGTGGCCAGTATGACGATCTTGACGGAGCCGCAGAACGCATTCTCCTCGACGATGACGAGGAAGACGAAAGGTAGGGCTCTTATTGCCGGCCCTGTTCGGACGCGAGCTTGACTAGGTCGAGTGCTTCTTCGCCGACAATGCGTTGCTCGGCGTCTATCACCGCACGCCAGACGAAGTTGCCGCGCCGCACGGTCAGCCTTTGCTGCCCTTCGTCGGGGCCGGCGCCTGCTTCTACCGTGCTTGTCACCAGCCCCAGCCGCATCATCCTTTGCAGTTCGGCCACGGTCAGGTGCAGCCTTGCGGCCAGGATCGCAGGATCGACGAAGAAATCTCCCTTGGCGTCACGTTCCAGTTTCATGCTCGATCTCCGGGTCGACGCAATTTCTCAACATCCCAAAATTTCCTGGCAGAGAATATCTGGCGCTTCCCGGCGCTGTTTGCCTTTTCGCAAATACATAGATTGCGGATATATGTTTTACATGATCCATGAGGACAGTGCGAGCGGGAGACCCTTCGATGCGGGAGCGCGGATGGGCAGGATGGCAAGCTGCGGACGCCCGTAAAAGTGGCGATCGTGCTGCGGCCTATAGCTTGGCCGTGCTGATTGCGCAGGGTTCGGGCAACATGCTGGCGCCTGCGGGTTGGGAGGTGCTTGCGCTTTGCGACCACCTTTGCGCTGACCCGCAATCCCCCCGGGATGGCCGCGACAGGACGTTGGTCGCCAAGGATACACGATGATGATGGGAGCGGCGCTTTCGCGTTGGACGATGGCCTATTTTGCCGTCGCGCTGGCATGTCTGCTCGGTGCCCAGGCCATGATGGTCATGGGTCTCGGATACCCCGCCACGGCAGTTGAAGATCCGCAGACACTTATTCTTGTCCATACCGTCACCATTGGCTGGCTCAGCCTGCTGATGTGCGGCGCGCTGTTCCAGTTCGTACCGGTTCTGGTAGCCCAGCCGCTGATCGGCGCGGGCATGGTGTTGCCGGCGCTGGTCAGCCTTTTGGCCGGCCTCGTCTCGCTTCTTGCCGGCTTCCTGCAACTCTCCGGCGATCTGGAAACCGGGCTGCCCTTCCTGCCGGTCGCCGGTATCCTGCTGCCGTTAGGCTTCGGTCTTGCCGTTGTCGTTCTGGGCCGCACGCTTTTGCGCGGCCGGCCCTTGCCGTTGCCTGCCCGCTTCGTCGCTGCGGGTCTGGTCTGTCTGGTCGCGACCGCCGCGATCGGTGTGCTGTTTGCCCTGCTGCTGTCGGGGCTGGATGTGCTGGGCGCTGAAGTCGATTGGGTCGGTGAGGTCTTGCCGCTGCATGTGACCGCTGGCTTTGGCGGCTGGCTGACGATGACTGCCATCGGCGTCAGTTATCGGCTGTTGCCGATGTTCATGCTATCGCCGGACAAGGAGCGCATCACCGGAAAGGCTGTGCTCTGGAGCAGTTGTTCCGCGCTCGCCCTGGTGCTGGTGGTCGTTCCGCTCGAGCGGGCGCTTGGCGGACCGGGTATCGCCTGGCATGCCGCCTGCCTTGCCATGCTCGTCGCCGTCGTTTTCTACGGCGTAGATCTTGTGTTCTTCTATCGTCATCGCAAGCGGCGCAATATCGAGTTGAACAGCCGCTCGGCGATCGGGGCCTTTGCTGCGCTCTACCTGTCGGTCGCCTTGCTCGTTGGACTGGTCGCCACCGGCACGCTAGGCCAGAACAGTGCTGCTCTCATCTATCTCGTCGCCTTCGGCTGGCTGAGCGGCCTTGGCCTGTCGCAACTCTACAAGATCGTCCCGTTCCTCACCTGGTTGGAATGCTACGGTCCGGTAATGGGTCGCAAGCCGACGCCGCGGGTTCAGGACCTCGTCGTGGAAAAGCGCGACATGCCGTGGTTTGCCTTGTATTTTGCCGGCGTGCTTGCAGGTACGATAGCGCTTCTGGCAGGCATGCCCGATCTGTTCCGGCTGGCGGCGCTGGCAACGCTTTGCGCAACCGTGGCGCTGGTGGTCGAAATGGTGCTGGTGCGCCGCCTGTTCAACGTATCCGTTGCCTCGCGTTTGCCCGAGGGCACGTCGAGGCCCCGGCTTTTCCTTTCATCCGCGCGATGAGACCGACTGGAGAATTTCTCATGAGCATGCCCTATTACGACCTCGATGTTCGACCGATCCTGCGCGAAGGCGGTGAACCATTCAGCGTCATCATGCAGGCCGTCTCTTCCTTGGCGCCGGGCCAAAGCCTGCGCCTCTACGCCACCTTCAAGCCGCTGCCATTGTTCCAGGTGCTCGGCGCACGCGGGTTCGAGGCGTCCGCGCGAGAGATCGGAAATGGCGAGTGGGAGGTGATCTTCACGCCTGGCGAAGCCGCCGCAGACCCGGTCGTAAAGCCTACCGCTCCGGCCGCAGCGAGCGACGACAAATGGCCCGCTCCGGTCGATGAACTCGACAACCGCGACCTCGATCCGCCCGAGCCCATGGTGAAAACGCTGGAGGGGGTGGAAGCGCTCCAGCCCGGCCAGACCATTGCCGCGCTTTTGCCGCGCGAGCCCGTCTTCCTGCTCGAGGAACTTGAGGCACGCGGCCATAGCTGGCGCGGCCAGATGGAGCCGGAAGGCCACTATAGGGTGGTGATCCGGGCCGGTAACCCTCGGCGCTAGAGATGGCAGACAATGAAGAAGCCGAACCGCTGGCCGCCGATATTATCGAGGCGCTGCGTGTGGTGATCGACCCGGAGCTTGGCGAAAACGTCGTCGATCTGGGCCTCATCTACGATGTTTCCATCGCGCAAGGCGGTGTTGCACAGATCGAAATGACCACCACGACCAAGGGTTGCCCTGCCACCGCCTATCTGAAGGAAGCGGTGGAAAGCGCCGCCTGGTCGGTGGCCGGAGTGCATTTTGCCGAGGTCAAGCTTACATACGAGCCGGCCTGGATGCCGGAAATGATGAACGACAGTGCGCGACAGCGGCTGGGTCTCGCCTGATGGAAGAACGCGTATGAACGACTACACCCGCAACAAAAGCACGATTGTCATCGACGGGGTGCCATTGCCCGATCTCCTCGACGAGCAGATGGTCCACGATGTCGTGCACGGTTTCTACGACCAGATTCGGCGCGACGAATTGCTGGCGCCCGTCTTCAACAGCCGCATTTCCCCTGAAGAGTGGCCGCACCATCTCGGCAAGATGTGCGACTTCTGGTCCTCGGTGCTGCTGAGGACTTATCGATATGACGGTCGGCCGTTGCCGCCGCATCTGGCCATTCCGGGGCTTGGGGAAGAACATTTCCGGCGCTGGCTGACGCTGTTCCGCGCAACGGTTCATCGCATCTGCCCGCCTGAAGTCGCGGCCCTTTTCATGGACCGTGCGCTGCGGATCGCCCATAGCTTCCGGCTCGCCGTGGCTTTCAGCCGGGGCGAAAGCACGGTCGATGTTCAGCCAATATTCGAAGAGAGCCTATAGGATGGCGTCGGACCTCCTTTAACGGAGGCGTTGTCTGGAGACGATCATGCGGCTAACCGGATTCTCCGACTATGCGCTCAGGATGTTGATGTATGCCGCTTCGGCAGAGGGCCGGCTCATCACCATCGAGGAAACGGCGCGGACGTTTCGCTTGCCCAAGACGCATCTCAACAAGGTCGCCAATGTCTTGACGCGCGGCGGCTTTCTCATCGGGATTCGCGGCAGGGCTGGCGGATTGATGCTGGCCCGCCGGCCGGAGACAATCTGCATTGGCGACGTTGTGCGGCTAACCGAGCCTGATTTCACGCTTGTCGAATGCTTTTCCACCGGTAACCAGTGTGTCCTGACCAATTGCTGCAAGCTTTCGGGCGTGCTCAACGAGGCGCTGGCGTCGTTTCACAGGACGCTGGATAGCTACACGCTTGCCGACATCGTGCTGGCTCCGAAGGATTTTTACCCGGTCGGTTACCGTGCCGGGAAATCCCTTGCACTCGAGCCGGCAAGATAGCAATCGGCAAAGAGAGCGCCGCAAGTTAGTCTACTTGTCGGCTTGCCCCTCGGCCAGCAGCAACAATTTGTGTGGCTGCACCACCGTTACCTTCTGGCGCCCGCTTTTCACTAGGCCCCTTTCTTCCCACGCCGTCATCAGCCGGCTGACCGTGTGCAACGTTGTTCCGGTCATATCGGCAATATCCTGGCGTGATAGCGGGAAATCGATCAACAGTCCGTCGTCTGTCTTCTTGCCTGTCTGCTGCACCAGCTTGAGCAATGCGTGAGCCACGCGGCGATCAACCTGTTCGGTAGACATTTCGATCACGCGCGCATGTGCATCCTGCAACCGCGCACCGACGGCCTTGTAGGTATTGGCGCCGAAGCTTGGGAATGCGGCGGCGAATTCGGACCACAGCCGGCTTGGCCACGACAGGATCACGCAATCGACAGCGGCGACGGCGGTTGCCGGATAGGTCGTGCGGCCGAGCGCGCGGGCTATGCCAAGGAGTTCGCCGGGGCTGATATAGCGCACGATAACCTGCTGGCCATCCGGAGTCGTCTTCACGACGCGGACATGCCCATCGAGCAGAAGGAAGAATGCATGTGCTTCGGCTTCCTGTTCGAAGATGGACGTTTCCTTGACAACACGCATCGAACGGGCTTGCCCGAGCATGGTGTCGAGATCGGCAGCGTCCATGCCCTGGAACGGAGCCAGATCGGCAATCAATGTACGGTCGAGGCGGCTCAAGTCGCTCTATCCTGTTGCGGTCAAACAGGTCCCCATAAGGTGCCTGCGTCAACCGGCACCACCATTTTTCGTGATCCCGGCTTTGTTTGCGTTCTCGCAACGTTTATCACTCCGCTGCGGCTTAGACACCATCTCAACGTCGCACAAAATGAAAGGCAAGATCATGAGAAACAAGATCACAATGGCGGTTGCGGTCGCCGCCCTGATGATGACTGGTGCTGCCCAAGCTGCGGACCATCAGGTCCAGATGCTCAACAAGGGCGACAAGGGCGCGATGGTTTTCCAGCCGGACTTTATCCAGGCACAACCGGGCGATACCGTTACTTTCGTGCCGACCGACAAAGGCCATGATGCCGAGAGCATCAAGGGGATGATCCCCGACGGCGCCGAGCCGTTCAAAGGCAAGATGAACGAGCAGATCACCGTTACGCTCGATAAGGAAGGCGTCTACGGCGTCAAGTGCACGCCGCACTACGGCATGGGCATGGTGGCGCTCGTCGTCGTCGGCAAGCCGGTCAACCTCGACGCCGCCAAGGGCGTCAAGCAGATGGGAAAAGCCAAGAAAGTGTTCGAAGCCCTGCTGGCTGAAGTGCCGGCTAACTAAAGCCGGACCAGGTGTCGGTGCGCGGGCGTCGGATCGCGCACCTTGGAATTGCAATGGAGCATCCCCGGATCGCACGCCGGTTGTGAGCGCTCCGCCGGCAAGGCAAAATCCGGGGGGAATTTGCCTTGCCGTTTTATTGAAATGAACGACATGGCCATTCCTCGCACCAGACCCGGCAACTATCCGGCGATCCTCTCCTACGGCTTTCGCCCCTTCTTCCTTCTTGGGGCGCTGCATGCCGGCGCCTCGATCGTCTTCTGGCTGCCGCTGTTTTATGGTGCCGTCGAAATCTCCAGCGTATTCGTGCCGGTCGATTGGCATATCCACGAGATGTTGTTCGGCTATCTCGCGGCTATCGTCACCGGCTTCCTTCTGACGGCAATTCCAAACTGGACCGGACGCCTGCCGGTACAGGGCTTGCCGCTCTTAGGGCTTGTCGTTCTTTGGTTCGCTGGTCGGGTTGCGGTCGCGTTCTCGGCCGAGATCGGCTGGGTCGCCGCAGCTGTCATCGACAGCGCTTTCCTGCTGGCGGTTGCAACGTCTGCGGCAATCGAGATCATTGCCGGCCGCAATTGGCGTAACCTCAAGGTGGTGGTGCCCGTCAGCGTGCTTTTCCTTGCCAATTTTGCCTTCCATCTGGAGGCCCATTTCGAAGGGGTTTCCGATGTTTCGCGCCGGCTAGGTATCGCTGCAGCCATCGTCCTCATCACCATCATAGGTGGCCGCATCATCCCCAGCTTCACGCGCAACTGGCTGGTGCGCGAAAATCCGGGACGCTTGCCGGTTCCGTTCAACAAGATCGATGCAGGTATCATCATAGTCTCGGTGTTGGCGCTGGCAGCCTGGACTTTTGCGCCGGGATCGGGACTGACGGGCTGGCTGATGATTGCGGCTTGCGGTCTCAATCTTCTGCGCCTCGGACGCTGGGCGGGTGATCGCACCTTGCGCGATCCGCTCGTAACCGTGCTCCACGTCGCCTATCTGTTCGTACCGGCTGGTTTTCTCCTTGCCGGCCTTTCGGCGCTTCTGCCCGATAGCGTTCCGCCCGCGGCCGGCCTGCATGCCTTTGGGGTCGGCGCGGTCGGTTCCATGACCCTTGCAGTCATGACGCGCGCCACGCTTGGCCATACCGGGCGCGAACTGCGCGCCAGTAGCGGCACACGTGCAATCTATGTGTTTGTCGGGCTCGCCGCTCTGGTTCGCGTTGTCGCTACATTCGTGCCGGATATGCCCATGCTGCTCGACATGTCAGCCGGGCTGTGGGCTGCTGCGTTCCTCGGCTATGCCGCGATTTTCGGCGGCATGCTAGTCAGGCCGAAGCTGCGCGCACACTAGCCAGGCAACAGAGGCTCCCCGAGGTCTCACGGCTCGTGGAGGCTTTCGTCCAGCCCGCGCAGTAGCGGATAGAGGAAATAGGAGATGATGGTGCGCTGGCCGGTCTTGATTTCGGCCTGCACGGTCATTCCGGGGATCAGCCGGAATCCTTGTGGAAGGTTACGCAAGTTCATGTCACCGAGTGCCACCCGCACCTTGTAGAAGGGCGCCGTGTTTTGCTGATGCTGTTCGGCTTGCTGGCCGGGAGCGAATGCATCCTGGCTGATGTTGCGCACCTTGCCGTCGGCCGTTCCGTGTTTCTGGAACGGAAACGCATCGAACTTGACCCTTGCGGTATCGTCGCTGGCGATCTGGCCGATGTCCTTGGCCGCAACCGCAACTTCCGCTTCAAGCGGCACGTCGAGCGGCACCAGAGTGAACAAGGGTTCCGCGTCACGCACCACAGACCCGATAGAGCGCTGGGCAATGTCGAGAACGGCGGCGTCGGCAGGTGCGGTCAACACGGCCATCTGCTGGCGTAGCTCAGCTTTTTTGAGCTCCTCCGCGGCAGTGCCCCGGCTGTCGCGCAACTCGACCAGGTTCTCCATCGAAGCGCGACGGAAATCCTCCATGAACGCCTGCCGTTCGGCCTTCGCCTGTTCAAGCGTCTGTGCGGTCTCCAACTGGTTGCCTCGAATGCGGCCGATGCCTGCTTCCAGGTCGAGGCTGACGTCGCGTCCTTGCAGATAGCTCAGGCGCGAGCCGGTGCCCTGGTCGAAAAGGGTTTCGCGCATCTGGTCGATTTCATGCAGGCCGGCCAGCCGCTTGACCAGCACGGCTTCCTCGCTGTGGCTGGCGGCAAGGGTCGCTTCAGCATGTGCAATCTGCGTATCGTAGTCACGCAACTTTGCATCGTAGAAGGCTTTGCGCTGGCTAAATAATTGCGCCTGCAGCAACTGGTCGGCGCGCGCGCCCTGCGGCACCGTATAGGTCTTTCCCGCAAGTTCTGCCTCGATGCGTTCGATCTGGGAATCGAAGCCCTGGATCTTGCCCAGCAACTGGCTGCTGTCAGCCGTGGCAAAGGTCGGGTCCAGCGTCGCCAGGGTCTGGCCGGCGTGCACGGTGTCGCCGACTTTCACATCGATCGTGCGGATCACCGAGGTTTCCAGCGGTTGCACCACCAGCATCGGCCGCGTCGTGATGAGCTTGCCGGGGGCGACGACGATCTCGTCAATGCTCGACAGCGAGGCCCAGGTGATGGCGCATGCAACGAAAAACAGGATGCCGTAGAGCGTCATGCGCGCCAGCCGGGGCGGCGGCCTCTGCTCAAGCTCGACGGCGTCGGGCTGGAACTCGAGTATTGCCGGAACCGGCGGTGCCTGAACTATGCGCAGGACAGGTGGCTCCACCGGAGCGGGAACCGGCGTCGTGTCGGTCTTGGCGAGCGAGAGCTTGGCGCGGGAGGCTTTCATACTGCAAGCCTCGTCTGCTGGTTCCACAAGTGGCGGTACGTCGTGCAGCGCGACAGCAGTTGGTCGTGGCCGCCAATATCGGCCAACTTGCCCCGGTCGATGACCAGAATGGCGTCGGCGTCGGCAAGCGTGGACAGGCGGTGCGAAACGATGATGACCGTGCGGCCCTCGGCGATCTTGCGGATGCTCTGGCGAACGATCATCTCGCTTTCCGGATCGAGCGCGCTGGTCGCCTCGTCGAAGATCAGGATGCGCGGATCGTTGACCAGCGAGCGGGCGATGGAGAGGCGCTGCTTCTGTCCACCCGACAGGTTTTCGGCGTTTTCCTCGATCATCGTGTCATAGCCGCGCGGCAGCTGCTCGATGAACTCTTCCGCACCCGCCAGCCGCGCTGCCTCAACGACCTGTTCAAAGGTGGCGTCCGGCCGCGCTGCCGCGATGTTCTCGCGAACCGTGCCGCGGAACAGGAAATTGTCCTGTAGCACCACGCCGACATTCTTGCGCAAATGGACGAGGTCGATTTCGCGCACATCATGGCCGCCGATGCGGATGATGCCCTGCTGGATCGGGTAGAGCCCCTGCAACAGCCGCGTCACCGTGGTCTTGCCCGAGCCGCTGCGGCCGACGACACCGAACACGCTGCCGGCGTTGATCGCGAACGAGACATTGTCCAACGCCAGCGGCATGTCGGCGCGATAGCGGAAGGACACATTCTGGAACTCGATGGCGCCGGCAATATCGGGTCGCAAGCCCTCGGTGCGACCACTGCGCTCTACGCGCTGGTTCATCACTTCGCCCAGCATGCGGACCGAAAGCGCGACCTCCTGGTATTCGTGCACCATCGTCACGATCTGGACGAGCGGTCCGGAAACGCGGCCGGCCAGCATGTTGAAGGCAACGAGCGCGCCGATGGTCATGTTGCCGTCGAACACGGCCAGCGCGCCGAAGCCGACGATGGACACGCCCATCAGCTTTTCCATGAAGCCGGTAACGGACTGCGCCACCGTGGAAATCTTCTCGACATCGAAACGCGTGGTCACGGTCTGCGCCGAACGGTCATCCCAAACCCGCCGTTGCAGCGGTTCCATAGCGAGCGATTTCACTGTGCGCATGCCGTGAACTGTTTCGACCAGCATGCCTTGGCGGATGCCCTCGGCTTCATAAAGCGCGTTCAGGCGCCGCTTGAACGGGCCAACCATCAGCGCCACGACGATGGCGATGGCTGCGCTGAACAGAAGCACGAGGGTCGCGAGCTTGGCGCTGTAGAGGAACAACACCGGCACGAAAACCAGCAGCGACAGCGCATCGAGCATGGTCAGGAACAGACGCCCGGTCATGAATTCGCGAATGCGGCCGGCCTGCTGCATATGCTTGACCAGAACACCCGCCGAACCCTGTTCGAAGAAGGTGATGGGCAGGTCGAGCAGATGCTTGAAGGTCCGCGTCGCCACCCTGATGTCGATGCGGTTGGTGGCGAAAATCAGGAGATAGCGCCGCAGAAAGACGAAGGTTGCGTCGAACAGAAGCGCCACGCACACGCCGATGCTCAAAACGTAGAGCGTCGAATAGCTCTCGTGGACAAGCACCTTGTCGATGACGAGCTGGAAAAAGATCGGTGTTGCCAGGCCGATAGCGTAGAGGAACAAGACTGCGATGGCGACGTCGGCAAACAGCCTTCGCTGCTTGACGATTTCGGGCAGGAACCAGCGGAAGCTGAAAGGTTGGTCCGGGTCGCTCAGCGCATAGGTGCGCTTGGCCAGCAGAAGTTCGCCGCTCCATCTCGCGCAAAACTGGTCGAGCGGCACAGCAAGCAGTTCCGGGCGCGCCGCCAGCGGATCGAATATCTGCACGATATCCTCGCCGGCCTCGGTGCGCGCGGTGCCGATGATGGAGACCCAGTTGTCGTTGTCGAGGCGGGCAAGCGCTGGATAGGCCTTGCCGAGCTTCATCAAGCCCGACCGGCCGACCTTGGCGAATTTGGCGCGTAGGCCGGCTTCCCGGGCCATGCGCAGTATCAGGGTCGGAGATGCCGGATCACTGCCTACGGCATAGATCGCCGCCAGCCTCTCGGGACTGCCGTCCAGCCCGTGATGCCGCAACAAGCCGGCCAGGCAATACAGCCCTGTCTGCGGCATCGAATCCATGGCCGGAAGCCCCCGCTACGATCAGGTTTCGATCAGCTGAAGTTGGGTGAGCCGTTTACGCTACGGCCATGCTTCTCGGCTTCCGCGGGTGCGACTGGCGTCTTCTTCACCGCGCCGGCGTCAATCAGGCCCTGCAGCACCTTTTGCATCAACTCGACGCTGTTGGCGAAGGCCTCAACCGGCATGATGACGCGCTGGCGGAACACCGGCTTTGGAGAATTGGCATGATCACGTTCGCTCGGCGACAGGCTGACAAGGTCGATGCGCACGATGGTGCCGCTGACAGTGACCTCGCCGATACCGTCGGCGTACAATTCCTGGTGCATTGCGTGTCCTTCCTCTGGGCCGGATGTCCGACAGTGCTTGTCGCGTAGTGGAATATACTACGCGGCAAGCTGTCCGTTGAACATTACATCGACCCAGTAGTTGGACGCATTCCATGTGCTGGTCGGGAATACAGAGCTACTTCCATAGGCGTAGACCCCGGCATTCACGGGTGCAGTAAGGGGCCCATTTGTGACAGGGGCGGTGAAGTAGTTGTTGTTCGCGGAGTAGAAGCCGTTGGTGTGGTACGAAACGACATAGGTCTGACCAGCCGAGATCTGGATCGGCGTGTTGAAGGTCGCCGATTGCCAGCCGCTCGCCGTCTCGTTGGTGAAGGTCAGCGTTCCCATCAGACTGCCGGTCGAGGTCCACAGGCTGCCGGTGTGCGTGCCCGTATTCTGCGACCCCTTGTAGAACTTGATGCCGGTGATGGTGCCTGCCGTCGAGGCTGTAAACTTCATGCCAAGCTCGACCGAATTCGGATCGTTGTCGGCGATGATCGCTGGTGTCGAGTTCGATGCAAACAGGCTCTGCGTAGCGGGTGGCGGTGTTGTGACGTTGAGAGATACGGTTGCGGACGATGTTCCGCCCTTGCCGTCCGAGATGGCATAGGTGAAGCCAGCCGCGCCGGTATAGCCGGCGGTAGGCGTGAAGGTGACGGTGTTGGTCTGGGCGTTGAAGGTCGCCGTGCCGTTGGATGGCGCGCTGACGCCGGTGATGGTGAGCGGATCGCCATTGGCATCGGTGTCGTTGGCCAGAAGCGAGGCGGCGGTGATCTGCAGCGCCGTGTTCTGCTGGGTGGTGAAGCCGGTGTCGTTGGTGGCGACCGGCGGTGTATTCGGTGGCGGCGCCGTCACGTTGAGGGAGACGGTTGCAGACGATGCGCCGCCGCGTCCATCCGAGATGGCATAGGTGAAGCCGGCCGCGCCGGTGTAGCCGGCAGTCGGCGTGAAGGTGATGGTGTTGGTCTGCGCGTTGAAGGTCGCCGTGCCATTGGATGGCGCGCTGACGCCGGTGATGGTGAGCGGATCGCCATTGGCGTCGGTGTCGTTGGCCAGAAGCGATGCGGCGGTGATCTGCAGCGCCGTGTTCTGCGTCGTCGTATAGCCGGTGTCGTTGGTTGCGACCGGTGCGGTATTCGGTGTCGCTGTGACGGTGAGCGCCACGGTTGCGGACGCCGTGCCACCCTTGCCGTCGGAGATGGCGTAGGTAAAGCCGGCCGCGCCGGTGTAGCCGGCGGTCGGCGTGAAGGTGATGGTGTTGGTCTGGGCGTTGAAGACCGCCGTGCCGCCCGAGGGCGCGCTGACGCCGGTGATGGTGAGCGGGTCGCCATTGGCGTCGGTGTCGTTGGCCAGAAGCGAGGCGGCGGTGATCTGCAGCGCGGTGCCTTGCTGGGTGGTGTAGCCGCTGTCGTTGGTGGCGACCGGCGGCGTGTTCGGCACCGTCACGTTGAGGGAGACGGTTGCCGACGATGTGCCTCCGCGTCCATCGGAGATGGCGTAGGTGAAGCCAGCCGCGCCGCTATAGCCGGCGGTCGGCGTGAAGGTGATGGTGTTGGTCTGGGCGTTGAATGTCGCGGTGCCGCCCGAGGGTGCGCTGACGCCGGTGATGGTGAGCGGATCGCCATTGGCGTCGGTGTCGTTGGCCAGAAGCGAGGCGGCAGCGATCTGCAGCGCCGTGTTCTGCGTCGTCGTGTAGCCGGTGTCGTTGGTGGCGACGGGTGCGGTGTTGGTGACCGGCGTCTGGCTGAAGACGACATCGACCCAGTAGTTGGTGTTGGCATAGGTGCTGGACGGGAACAGGTTGCCGTTGCCATAGGTGTAGACGCCGGCCGTGGCCGTCAGCGGGCCGGTGGTCTTGGGCGTGGCGAAATAGTTCGACGTCGAGGTGTAGCCGCCGAAGCTGTGGAAGCTTGCGACATAGCTGGTGCCGGCGGTGATGGCGACCGGGTTGGAGAAGGTGACCGTCTGCCAGCCGCTCGCCGTCTCGTTGGTGAAGGTGGCGGTGGCGATCAGCGTGCCGGTCGAGGACCACAGCGTGCCGGTATGCGTGCCGACGTCGCCCGAGCCCTTGTAGTACTTGATGCCGGTGATGGTGCCGTCGACCGACGAACTGAACCGCACGCCCAGGTTCAACTGGACCCGGTCCGGGTCGTTCAGGTTCGCAGGCGTATCCGTCGCCGAGAAAATCGTCTGGTTAACGGCTGGGTCCGCGACCGTCATGTTGACGATTGCCGAGCCTACTCCGCCCCTTCCGTCCGAAATCGAATAGCCGAAGCTGGCAGCGCCGGTATAGCCGGCGGTCGGCGTGAAGGTGATGGTGTTGTTCTGGGCGTTGAAAGTGACGGAACCGTGGGCTGCCGCACCTGCGCCGGTCAGCGAAAGGATATCGCCATTGGGATCGGTGTCGTTGGCCAGAAGTTGAGCCGCGGTGAAGGTAAAGGACGTGTCGCGAGATATCTGGAACCCGTTGTCGTTCACGCCGACAGGCGGTGCGTTGACGCTGTTGGTCGGGCTGAAGATCACGTCGACAAAGTAATTGACGCCGTTTGAAGCACTGGTCGGGAAGGCCGTGTCGTCGGCGTAGGTATAGTAGCCGTTCCCGGCGGGTGCGGTGAGCGGTCCGTTGGTTTTTGCGGTCGTAAAGTAGTTTTCCGTGTCCGCGTAGTGGCCGCTCGACAGGTAGCTCACCATGTAGGTAGTGCCGGCGGAAATCTGCACGGGGTTGCTGAAGACCACCGTTTGCCAGCCGCTGGCGGTCTCGTTGGTGAATGTCGCGGTGGCGAGCTTGGTGCCGGTCGAGGACCACAGGGTTCCGACATGGGTGCCGCCGTCGCCGAGGCCCTTGTAGAACTTCATGCCGATGATCGTGCCGGACTGGGACGAGCTGAACCTCATACCGATGTTGACGAACCGGCTGTCCCGGTCGGAGAGGATCTCAGGCACTTCCGATGGTGAAAACAGGCTGGTCAGCTGTGCCGGCGTGACCGTAATGTTGACACCGGCTCCGGGCGTCTCGAGGTTGACGCTGTCGTCGACCGCACGCGTCTTGATGTTGTAGGTGCCGCCGGCGAGCGGCGTGAACGTATAGGTCCAGTTCTGAAGGCCGCTGGCGCGGCGCCAGGTGGTGCCGCCATCGGTAGACACTTCGACCACGGCCACCAAGCCGCCGCCGCTGTCGGTTGCCGTGCCGCTGATGACGACCGGTTGTCCGGCTGTGTAACTGCCGCTCTGCGTTGGCGACGTAACAACGCTCACCGGTGCGGCATGGTCGGTGGTCTTCGAAGCTGCCACCAGGCTTGCCATAAGCGTACCCGGCTGGATGCCCATTTCGGCGAACAGGTTGACCATTGCCTGCTGGACGTTGGGGTCGGTCGGCGTTGCTTCGTTGTCGTGGTGGGAATCGAGGCCCCATGACCAGTAAACCGTGCCCGCACCGAAGACGAGAGCGCCGCTTGGCGCGCGATACATGGTCAGGGCGTGGGTAGCGGTGCCCGGACCGGTTGTGTTGCCGTAGTCGAGCAGCAGCGTGTTCACGTCAACGGTCGTCGACGACAGGTTGATCAGGCCGGCCGGCCGCGCGCCGTTGTCGAGGTCGGAATCCCACTCATAGCCGAGAAGGTTTTTCTGGAGCGAATAGACCTGTCCGGGCTGGAGATCGGCCACCGCCGTATTGCTCCAGAAGCGGAAATTGGACATGTCATAGGGGATGGTGATGGTGTCGAGACGGTAGGAATCGACGGTGAAGATGGTTCCCGTCAGGCCGTTCTCCGGTTGTCCGGCCCCGAGTTCGGGATCGCGCCATGTCGAAGTCGTGTTGCCCGGGTCGGTGTCGGTGTTGTCCCAGCGTTCCTTGTAGGACACCATCGTCTTGTAAGGCGTGCCGGTGCCGTCGATGCTCGATTCCCAGCGCACCTGCCAATAGACTTCGTTGCCGCTCAGGAAGGCGAGGTTGACGCCGGCGTCACGCGCGGCCTCGACATTGGCCCGTTGCTGCGCCGACCAGTATTCGTCGTGGCCGACCGACAGGAACACCTGGCTGTTCAGGAGCTGCGAGCCGGAGCGGTCGGTGTCTATGCCGGTGATGTAGTTGACGTCGTAGCCGTTCTGCTCAAGCCAGCGGATCGTTGGGTACTCGACGGAGAAGATGAAGTCCTGCGGGCCTGACGAGAAGCCGCCGTCGCGCGTGATGATCGGGCGGTTGTAGCTGACGGCGCTGGCTCGGCCGGCGTGGCCGCTGGCGTCGATGCCGCCGTAAAGATTGTAGCCACCCCACCAGTTGTAGGCCTGCCAGGTCGTGTCCGAAGTCTGGAAGGTGATATCGCTCGTCGCCTGATCGTCGCGCACGATGAAGGGGATCATGTTCGATCCGCGCGATCCGTCGAGGCGGGTCAGCTTGGCGATGTAGATACCCGACACCGCGTCGGCTGGAACATCCCACGATGCCGAAACATTCCAGTTGCCGGCATCGACCAGCTTCCTGACCGGATCGAACAAGGGATCGGGCTGGACCTGCGCGCTCGCCAGCGTCTTGTTGATGGTGGTGACCTTGGTGGCACCGTTGCCGCCGTAGTAGCCAAGACGATAGATGTCGATGCGGTAGTTGGTCGAGTCGGTGTCGATCTTGAAGTCGACCCGTTCGCCGTGATTGAGCGAAAACTGTACGGAGAAGCCCTCGATCGACGAATCGGCTACGCCGATCATCCACTCGCTTTCCGGCGAGCCTTGCTTCTGGTTTTCCAGAACGATCGCATTGTTCGGTCCGCTCAGCGCAGCAACGCCGTTGTTCGTACCGCCGGATGCCGATGTGTCCATATATTGCGGATCGAGCGGCGAAAGGCCGCCGCCGACCGGCGGTGCATAGGTCGTGTCGTAGTATTGCAGCACGCGCGCGGCATAGCCCGTCGGCTGGCCATTCGACGCCGTCGGACCGCCGATGCGGATCGAACATATCGTGCAGGCTCGTCCGGTACAGGATCCGCATGCCATTGCAGCGCCAGCCGCGCGCCAGTCCGCATTCCAGCCGGAAATCGTGGCGACAGGCGCGCTGTCGAGCACCGTGGCAGGCGCTGCGTCCGGCGCTGCGCCGGCGCTCTGCGACGGCTGTGAACTTCCTGTCGTTGCCGGTGCTTGCACGAGCGTCGGTTGAGGCGTTGCGTGTTCGGCCGGCGCGGATGGCGGTGCGCTTGCGCCCGCCGGTCCGGCGGGGGCTGGAGCCGATACGCCAGACAGTGCCGGCGAGGGCGTGGGCGTCAGCAACGACGACACCAGATTCTGCGCGGTCGCTGCCAATTGCTGAAGATTGCCGTAGCGACCCGAAAAGTTCGGCGCGTGCTCCGGTGCATAGCCATCCTTGCCGGTGTTCATGGCCAGGACGGAGCCGAGGAAAGCGGATGCCGCGGACACTATTTCGGGCGATTCAACCTTTGCATGGCGTTGGGCTGCGCGCGAAACCTTGATCTGGCGCTTGCCCGAAGGCCGCGGTGTGCTGGTCTCGGCAAGTACGGTTGCTGTGGTGGCGCTGTCCAGCGCGGCCATTTCCTTCACAGACGCAGGGGTGTTCTCGGAAACCGCAGCCGCAGCCTTCTTGGCCTTGCGCTGCAAGGCCGGCTTTTGCCCGTTGCCGGAGGAAGACGCATTGCCGCGATGCCCGCCAAATGCCAGGTTCTCGACCGCCGGAAAATTTCCTGACCCTGTCGAGCCGTCCGTCAACGGCGATCTTTCACGTTTGTCGTCGAGCATTTTCATCGTCGTGAGCCCGGGCTTTGGCAATGTCGCATTGCACGATTGAACACTTATGTTCGCTCGCGCGCACCCGCTTTGACTATTGGCTTCTTCGGGTGAATTGAGGTCCCACCAACGATCTAGTCCTGTCCCGAAGGATTAGATCGCGGCGGCGTTGCCGGGCTGGCGGATTGGGGCAGGGCAGCGGCCGAAAACCGCCCGCAGGTATCTTCTAGCGTTGCCGCAATTGCGCAACGCAGTCGGCAAGTTTTGCTGGATCGCCGGTGATACGCACCGTTTTCAGCCGCGCGGTCTGGCCGGCTGCGATCGCCACGGCGGATGCGGGGACACCGAACGCCTTGGCGATCAGCCTTTCAAGGGCTTCATTGGCTTCGCCCTTTTCGGGGACTGCGCGGACCCGGGCCTTCGCGTGGCTGCGCCCGTCGGAGGTTTGTTCAATTCCGTCGATCCTGTCGACAGCCGATTTCGGCGTTAGGCGCATATGGAGATCGATTCCATCATCGCGAAGCCGGAAAGGTTGGCTCATGGCTGGAGCGAACGCATCCGCTGTTGGGTCAGACGATCAGTGGCACGACCGTCGTTAACAGGAATTGCCGGACGAAGAACAGCAGAAGCAGGAGGATGATGGGCGAGATGTCGATGCCGCCGAGGTCCGGCATGAAGCGGCGAATCGGCCGCAGGGCCGGCTCGGTCAGCTTGAACAGCATGTTGCCGATGGTGCCTACGAACTGGTTGCGCGGGTTGACCACATTGAAGGCGTAGAGCCACGAGAAGATGGCCGAGGCGATGATGATCCACCAATAGAGGTCAAGCGCCAGAACAAGGGTCTGAATAAGGGCGATCATGCCGTTCTCCAATTGTTGCCGACATGTAGCCATTGCCGGCAAAACGAGCAAGGCCCGCCTTCGCGCCGGCAGGCGCAATGATCGCCGATGTGGCCAATTGCTTGCTTGACAGTGGATGGCGCTGCCTCATAAATGCGCCATCCGTTGGACGGGGCTGTAGCTCAGCTGGGAGAGCGCGTCGTTCGCAATGACGAGGTCAGGAGTTCGATCCTCCTCAGCTCCACCAACGGCAGATCGGCTAAATTGCGCCCACATGTACTGTCTGGAATAGCGTCGCTATTTCAGGAGGTTATCGTGTATGTGTTGATCATGGTCGGTTGAAGAGACGGCATTTGAGAGCATTAGCAGGCCGGTTTCTGACACCCGTCTCTTGGAGGCAATTTTTGTGCCCTCAAGTTTTGTGGCCTGATGCTTGAGCATCGCGGCGATGGTGCAGTCTCAGGTGATGCGGCCGACCATGGATATAGCGTGCCGCTGTGATTAGCGCTCTGCCTAGTTTTTGACGAATGGAGTGGAACGAAACGGTGCTCTAGGAGGGGATGCTGATACGTGTGTTCGGTTGATTCTCGCTAGGAGTGTGAAGCATTACTGAAGCGCAGCTTCCTGCTCGGACCATAAGAGCGGCAGGTCCATTCGGGCAAGACGCCGAGCGGTAAGGGAGGGGGACTGTCGACCAGTGAGGATAGCATCAAGCATTGCGGGGCTGAGGAACGCGAGCGGTAAGATGCGGCCAACATCGGCGCGATCGACATTGAATGTAGACGCAACGGCGTTCGTACTCATGTCCGGCGATTTGGTAAGGTGGTCGAGATAAAGATGCGCGCGAGCTATTATATCGACGAGGGGTTGGTCCGGCTCTGGTGGCTGTAGGTAGGGTGATTCAATTATGATGCGCATGCCGACCCCGCGACGTCGTAAGGTGATTGGATGCTCGAATGCCGCAATCTGAGCGATTGTGCCCGTGTCTTGATCTTTTGCGCAGGCAGCTTGGGAGCCGCGGCTGAGGCTCGAAGTGTCGAGACTAGCTAGAAGCCATTTTGCTATCTCGCTTGCTTTGACCTCAAAGCGGATGGCTGATGTGGTCAGTGTGATGGACTGGAACAGCAATCGGAGCACCGATCGCCGGCTGTCATATTGTGGTGTCTGATCCGAAAGAGCTGCAATCAGCTTCTCTGTTCGTCGCAAACAGCTGGGTATCATATCTGCTGATGCATGCCGCTGGATCCAGTCGGCGAGTAAGGATTTGTTCCGAAGCAGTTGCATCGCATAACTCTGAATGACCTTTTCGATATCAGGGGTGGGGATACGCCAGCTCTCTGGAACGGCCTTGGCAGACCGTCTGATCCGGCCAGATATGTAATATCGATAGCGTCTTCCGTTGGCCTTGCCATGGGTCGGCGCCATACGATCTCCGGTGTCATCGAATAGGATGCCGGTCAAGAGATGTGTATCGCGATGTGGAGTTGAGCCTTTGGGGACCACCGCTCCAATTTTAAGTCGCTCCTGTACGGCATCGAAGAGCTTTACATCCACCATGGCGTCATGCTCACCGTCATAGATCGTGCCCTTGTGTCGAAGCTTGCCGATGTAGATGGGATTAGCTAGCAGCTTGTAGAGCATGCCAGAGGACATGGGACGGGTGAAGTATCTGGAGTTCCCGCGACCGCCATCCGTATCCGATATCTGAAGATTACCTCCATGAGCCGAGCTGCTGGGATGAGTTTGTTGCAGATCTTCATGGTTGGGCCGTACATGTTCTCCCACCTCGGAATGCTTCTCCCCTACGGGATGACTTGAGCGGTGCTTCCCTTCAGCAGCAGCTTCTCTGCTCACCATCGCGGCAAGTTTTGGAACCGACTTAATCTCCAGATATCGGTTGAATAGGCTACGGACGAAGCTGGCCTCAGGCTCTTTGACTAGAAGTTTGCGATCCTGAACCCGATATCCTAACGGAACAGTCCCTCCCATCCACATGCCCTTGGCCTTTGAGGCGGCGATCTTGTCGCGAATGCGCTCGGCTGTGACCTCTCGTTCGAACTGGGCAAAGGACAACAGCACATTGAGCGTCAGCCTGCCCATGGAGGTGGTGGTGTTGAACTGCTGGGTGACGGAGACAAAGGAAGCCCCTGCCGTATCGAAGATCTCGACGATCCTGGAGAAGTCCATCAGGGAGCGGGTGAGCCGGTCGATCTTGTAGACCACCACCACATCGATCTTCCGGTCGCGGATATCCCGCAACAGCCGCTGCAGGGCAGGCCTGTCCATCGTGCCGCCAGAGATGCCGCCATCATCATAGCGGTCGGCCACAAGCTTCCAGCCCAGACCCACCTGTGATGCGATGAAGGCGGCACAGGCTTCATGCTGGGCATCGAGTGAGTTGAACTCCTGGTCGAGACCTTCTTCTGTCGACTTTCGGGTATAGACCGCACAGCGCAGCTTCTTTTGAGGAAGACTCATAGCCCAAAGAACCTCGGGCCTGACCAGTGGACGCCGGTGATCTTGCCTGCAATCGCTGTCAGCGAGGGATAGACCTTTGCCTCAAAGACATAGCCACCTTCGATGACATCAACGACATGGGTCTTGCCGTTCCAGTCCCGCAGCAGCCGGGCGCCTGGCAAGACCAGTTTCCGCTTTGGCAGGGCCTTCGCCTTGGTGTCGTTCGATAAAAGGGACGGGGGAATATCATTTTCGGTCCTCTTCTTCATGGCCTCTTCAATCGTGGACCTGATCAACCGGCGTGTCTCAGTGGAATATCCTCCGAAACGCTTTGCTTGGTGGTGCCATACTGCTGCCTGTCCGGCGTCAGCGCTGATGGGACCAAAGCGGTTTAACCGAGAACGGAGGATTTCTGGTTCATTGTAGCCTTTCAAAGGAGCGAAGATGAGACAG
>NZ_LMFV01000008.1 GCF_001427285.1 Mesorhizobium sp. Root552 | reverse complement strand
AAAAGCGACGATGTCCTGGCGATACTAGCCCAACTGTTCACCAGGCATGGTCCGCCAGAGCATATCCGGTCCGACAATGGCAGCGAATTTACCGCCACTGCCGTTCGCGAGTGGCTTGGTCGCATCGGTGTGAAGACGCTCTACATCGAGCCCGGTTCACCCTGGGAGAACGGGTATTGCGAAAGCTTCAACGGCAAGCTGCGCGATGAAGTGCTCAATGGGGAAATCTTCTACACGCTGAAGGAGGCGCAGATCGTGATCGAACGCTGGCGTCGGCATTACAACACTATCAGGCCGCACAGCTCGCTCGGCTATGTCCCGCCAGCCCCGGAAAGCATATTGCCTCGCAGCAATGGTATGTTCTACGCTTCACCCAGGTCGACCAGTCTTGGCGACCTCAACCGCCGGAACTCTAACTTATCCAGCGGACCTCCCTAATGGGGCAGGTCAGCAATGGTATGTTCTACGCTTCACCCAGGTCGACCAGTCTTGGCGACCTCAACCGCCGGAACTCTAACTTATCCAGCGGACCTCCCTAATGGGGCAGGTCAGGACAGCCTCCGGTTTCCACGCCTACGATGCGTTCAAGGTCGATTGCTCCGCTGCGCGCAACAATCTCTGCGTCTTCCTGGGTGAATATGTCGTTGGTGATGACTGCCATCGAGTAGCGCTTGCCCATCTCTCGACAGAGCTGGATCAGAAGCGTGGTCTTGCCAGAACCGACGGGGCCGGCGATGCCAAGACGGACAGGTTTGCGCATAGGCTGATCCTTTCACACTTCTACGAGATGCATAACCGGGTCTGCAGCCGTTCATGGCGCATCGACGCGATATCGAGAGTGACGAACGATGACGAGAGATGGCGCAACTCTCGGGTCCGGGCGATTTCAGAACAATGCTCGACCAGCGTGGCCGCATTGGCCACCATGCGCTGCGCCTCGGTCTGCCCAAGCGGCACCAGTCGTTGAACGACACCCACAAGGCTGGAAAAACTGGCCCACAGGAAACTCGTTACCGCTTCCTTTTCGCTGAAGCCCAATCCGCACGCCAGCGCACCGTAGACAATGGCGTGATGCCCCTCGCACTCGCCTGACGCGACTTTCCCAGCGAGTTGGCTGATCTGGGGCAAGTCGAAAATATCCTTGCCGGAAGTAATCAATGCAGAACCGGTCATCACCGAAGCGGTGCGGGTTTCCCGGCTGAGCTTGATGGCGCCTACCTGCCGGTCGATTTCCTCGATGCCTTTCATGTCGTCGAAGACGCAGGAGCGATAGGCGAGCGCCACCCCTGCTGCATCGCCCGTTGCCAGATTGAAGCGAAGCCAGTCGATACAGCGCTGCTCCGCATCTTTTGCGTTCAATATGGTTCCGTCGTGCAGCCAGGTTTCGAAGCCGTAAGAGTGGGTAAAGGCTCCGGTTGGAAAGGCGGCATTCGTCACTTGCAACAGTGCCAGTAGCCGGTCGCCGCCATTGCTGTTTGATCCGTGGGTCTGCACCGTGCCCTTAGTGGTTATGGTGGCGGTCCGCATGATGGCCGTCCGCTTCATGATGGTGGTGATGATGGTGATGGGCACCGGCAGCGCCAAACCGACGCCCAACGAATGGAGCGTGAATGCGTTCGACCGCAATCCCCAGCCGCTCCAGCATCTGCGCTGCGAGCGGATCGTTCGGCGTCAGGACACCGTCCTCACGAAACCGCGCAGGCCGATGGAAGTTGCCAAGCTGGTAGCAGGCGGCCCACCATGCAATGGCGTCGGAGCCCGGTTTCAGGAACAGGAGATCTTCGTCCTTTGCCTTGACGACGATGGCTGTATCGTCGTCAAAGCCCAGCACATCACCGTCCTGAAGCTCCGTCCCGCGAGGCAGGGATATGCGGATTTCGCGCCCGGACCGCGTGGTCGCCGCAAAGTGAGGCGACGCACGTTCATCCGAGGTTAGTTCCAGCGGATCGATCTCCTTCGATGCCTTGAGTTCCGAAACGTGCCCGATCACGCTGGTGATGATGGTCATGGGGTCACCGGAAGTAATACAACTGCGTCAGCGGCAGGGTCTTGGCCGGCTTGACCGTTATCCGCCGTCCATCGACGTAGACGTTGTATGTTTCTGGATCGATCTCGATGTTGGGCATGTAGTTGTTGTGGATCATGTCCCGCTTCGAAATCGTGCGTGTCCGTTTAACCGGCATGAGCGTCTGGTGGCTGCGCAGGCGTCCCTCCAGACCGGCATCGATCGCCGCCTTCGTGACGAAAGAATAGCTGGTGCGAGAGGGGTTGGCCCCGAGCGAACCGTACTGCGGCCGATACTTGAGGGGCTGGCAGGTCATCAGCGAACCTGCCGGATCACCCATGACCGCGTGGGAGATGAAGCCGCCCTTCACGGACGTCTCAGGCTTGGCGATGAACATCTTTGGGCGCCACAGCACGAGATCGGCCAGCTTGCCGGGCGCGATCGAGCCCACATAGCTGTCCACGCCGAAGGTGATCGCGGGATTGATCGTTACCTTCGCCAGATAGCGCTTGATGCGGAAGTTGTCGTTGCCCACGCCGTCTTCAGGCAGACGCCCGAAGCGCACCTTGTTGACGGCGGCGAGCTGGAAGGCGCGCTGTGCGCTTTCTGCGGCCCGGCCGACGCCCTGGCTGTCGGAGCCGATCATACTGATGGCGCCGAGGTCGTGCAGCACGTCTTCGGCACGCATGGTTTCGGCGCGCGCACGGCCTTGGATGAACGCCATGTCGGTCGGCACCTGCTTGTTGAGATTGTGGCAGGTGATCAACATGTCGATTTCTTCATCGTAGGTGTTGATCGAGAACGGATTGGTCGGGTTCGTCGAGCTTGGCAGGCAGTTCGGCTCCATCACGCAGCGCATGATGTCGGGAGCGTTGCCGCCGCCAGCGCCTTCTGCGTGATAGATGTGCATGACGCGGCCGTTGATCGCCGCCAGCGTGTCTTCGTAGTACCCGGTCTCATTGAGAGTATCGGCGTGGACCTGGACCTGGAAATCGAGTTCGTCGGCCAGATCCATGCAGGCCTCGATCGACGCCGGCGACGACGACCAGTCTTCGTGGATCTTTAGGCCCGTCGCGCCGCCAATGATGACCTGTTCCGCGATCGAACCCTTGGTCGCGGAGTTACCCTTGCCGAAATTGCCGAAGTTCAGCGGAATATCCGCCATCGCCTCCAGCATCCGGTGCAGGTTGAACACGCCGGGGCATTCGATGCCCACAGTCTTGGGGCCGGAGCCGCCGCCGATCACGGTGGTGAAGCCTGCGCCCTGATACTCATAGAGCTGCTGGACGGAATCGAAGTGCGGGTGGATGTCGATGAAACCCGGAGTGACGATCATCCCTTCGACCGAAAGGATGTCGGTGTTCGGCGAAACGATCAGGCCCGGCGTGATGTTCATCGTGTCCGGGTTGCCGGATTTGCCGACGCCGACGATCAGCCCGTCCTTGATGCCGATGTCGCCCTTTACGACCCCCAGCACCGGGTCGATGATCACCGCATTGGTGACCACCAGGTCAAGTGCACCGTCACTGGCCTTCCATTTGGAAGCCTGGCCCATGCCGTCGCGGATGGTCTTGCCGCCACCGAACACCAGTTCGTCGCCGTAGGTGGTGAAATCGTGCTCGATCTCCGCAACCAGACCGGTATCGGCGAGATGGATCTTGTCGCCCTTGGTCGGGCCGTATTGGACCGCGTATTCAGGCCTCGATAGCTTGATGCTCATGATTGATCTCCCGTATCGTCCTGTTTGCTCTACTTCGTGGCTTTCTTGGATGACTTCGCAAAGCGAGCATCTGGCGGTGTGTTGACGGGAAATCTTTCACCTTCAAAGCAATAGCCATGTTCCTTGAGGCGTCGGACCGTTTGCTGCTTGATGATGTCCGAGCGAACCGTGCCATTCGTCATGTTGTTCATGCCGTAAGCCACTTCTCGTCCAGCATAGGTCGTTAGCTGGACCTTGCGGCTCTGGCCGGGTTCGAAGCGCACCGCAGTGCCGCTGGCAATATCAAGATGCATGCCAAATGCCGCTTCGCGGTCGAAGGCCATGGCGCGGTTGCATTCCGCAATATGATAGTGGGCACCGATCTGGATCGGGCGATCGCCTGTGTTGACCAGCACCAATTCGATGGTGCGTCGACCGGCATTGATCTCGATATCGCCATCCGCAAATTCAATCAGGCCGACCTTTGACGGCTCACCGACATCGAATGATTCTGCGGCAATGACGGATTTCGGCAGCGGAGGACGTGACCACTTGGCTGTCATGATTAAACACTCCAGGAAATCTAGTTGGCAAACGAGAGCGACACGATGACGGCTTGTCGTCAGTCACGAACCGGGTTCATGACGGTAACGAGCTTGGTCCCGTCGGGAAAAAGAGCTTCGACCTGCAGGATGGTCAGCATTTCGGGCACGCCTTCCATGACATGCTCGCGTTTCAGGATGGTCGCTCCGTACTCCATCATGTCCGTCAGCATGGGGATTACGCCCTCGCGTGCGCGCTCCAGAATTTCATCCGAAATCAGCGCAACAGCCTCGGGATAATTCAGCCGAAGTCCCTTATCCAAACGGCGGCGCGCCATTTCCGCGGCCCCCCAGATTTGAATCCGTTCCTCCTCTCGCAGAGTCAGATGCATGATTGGCTGTCCTTCCGCATGTTAAGTTCAGGCTTGGATCTTCGTTCGGCCAATAATGCCACCGGGCATAAGGCTGTATATCTACCAGTCCGGGTAGGATGGCCGCGGAAAGCGCGTCCTCCAGCTCAAGCGGTCATCGAAATGAAACAAGCGAAATGGCGCGCGCCGGAGTTGCGCTCAGGCGCTCGATTTCCTGGGGCAGCGCCGCATCGCAGAGCAGGCTGTCACCACATGCCATTCGAAAGCGTTTGGGGCCGTGCCGATAGATAAGCTCCCCTTCCAGCGCGTACAGGAAGCGCAGGCCCTCATGCTGCGGCATCCGCATTCGTTCAAACGGCTCGGTCAGATGAACAAACGAAACATTCGTCTTCTGGCAATCCCATTTCAGGCCACATGAAGAAGAAGCCTGAAACGGGCCGGCGGCACTCGAAGACGCCGCGAAGAAAACAGCCTCCCTCTCCTCCCGGTATCCGCAAAGCAGGTCCGTCATGGAAATTCCAAGACTTGAAGCAAGGGCATTGAGGGTGGCCAGTGACGGGGAAACTGTTCCGTTCTCGATACGTGACAACATACCCAGAGAAATGCCGGCGGCTTTGGCGAGGTCGGCTCCATTGAGTTCGTAGCGCCGCCGGCAATTGCGTACCGCCCGGCCGATGGCAGCTTGCAACAAGGCATCACGGTCAAGGCGGGTAGTCGCGTCCGGCTCCACCCCTCCGCCAGCAAAGGCGAAGGCTTTACTTTTGTCCTCGGTTCCTGCTCGGCGGGGTTGCCTGTTTCCGGTTTTCGCAGGTGCCATGGTCATGGCGTCTGGCGATGTTGCGATCTCAAGACAAGTCTCCGTATCCATCGGTGTCTCACTGGTCTGCAACAGTCGGATGCTGGAGAGCCCGCATTGACCTCTCCACTTCGGCACTCTCGGAAAATCTCCGGCGGGCGTGATTGGCCGGGCATAGCGAATTGCCATTTCTGGCGCAGCAATCCGCCACCGGGGACTTTGCCGATCCTTTCGCGACGACACAGAAAGACAAAGGGCAAGCACGATTTTCGCGAAGTCTTGTTTGGCGAAAACAGTTCGTCGCTGGTTGAGAATGCAGGCTACGGCAAAGCGATATCGAGGGTTATACCCTGAAAGGGGGAGTAGATATCTTGGTCAGAACTGCCGCACAGAACGGCTGCCGGCTTACAACTTGGCGCCGTCGAGCGAGCCGGGAAATTGCTGCGGAATTTCTTGGGTAAATGGAAATGACCTAACTGCCGGCTGCGAGCAGCTGCCTTGGCATCGGTGGCAAAACAGCCGCGCTCAACGCCCGTCCTTCGGCGGAAGAGAATGCAAGGCTGCCCGAAACCGGCGTTTCTTCGACGATGCGGCCCTGGTCCATCACCAGCACGCGCACGCAGAATTTCTCGACCAGCCGCAGATCATGGGTGACGAAGAGGTAGGAGACATTCTTGGTGCGCCTCAGTTCCTCGAACAGATCGAGCATCTGGATTTGCAAATGCAGGTCGAGGTTCGACACCGCTTCATCGAGGATGATGAGCTTCGGATCGGGGGCCAGCGCCCGGGCGATGCACACGCGCTGCAACTGGCCGCCACTCAATTGATGGGGAAATTTGTTCGCCTCGGCCCAGTTTAACCCGACGGATGAAAGCAGATCCCGGACCCTTTCCGCCGCCGCCTGCCCCGTCAGGCCGCAAAGGTAGTTCAGCGGCTCTGCTATGATATCCTTCACGGTAGAGCGCGCATTGACCGCACCGAGCGGGTCCTGGAAAACCATCTGCACGGTTTTGCGCAGGTTCCTCCATCCAGCCTTGTCGAGGGAAGTCAAGGAGCGTTCGCCAAACAGGATATCGCCCCCGTCCGGCCGTTCCAATCCGACGAGCAGTCTGGCAAGCGTGCTTTTCCCGCATCCGCTGCGCCCAAGTAACGCAACGGTTTCGCCGGCCGCGATTTGCATCGAGATGTCGTTGAGAACCGGCTTTGCCTTCGTCGCGCCCACCAGCGAAAATGTCCGGTAGGCTTTGGATACCCCGCGTGCTTCAAGCAGGTTCATGCCGCAACCCCGCTGAGGTTGTAGAGGGAAAGGTGGGCTTCGACGAGCCTCTGCGTTGTAACGTGACGGGGCGCGAGGAAAATGTCTGCGACCGGCGCGGTCTCGACTATGCGCCCGCCGTCCATGACCGCAACCCTGTCGGCCAGCTTGGCCACGACCCCCATGTCGTGTGTCACGAGAAGGATGCCGAGGCGGCGCTCCCGCTTGAGATGATCCAGAAGGTCGAGAATTTCCCGCTGCACGATGAGGTCGAGATCGGTGGTGGGCTCGTCGGCAAACAGAAACGGGGCTTCTGTTGCAAGCGCGAGCGCAATCATCATGCGCTGGAGCATGCCGCCGCTCATTTCGAATGAATGCAGGCGAAGCAGCCGCTCCGGTTCGTCGAGGCCGGAGGCTCTGATCGCTTGCAGTATCCGCTGGTCCCCCTCCGCCTTTGGAATGCCGAGCGCCGACAGGGTTTCCCGCGCATGCTCCTGCATGGTCCGCACCGGATTGAAAGCGCTGCGCGGGTTCTGCATGATCGTTGCAATATGTCTTGCCCGCAACATGGAGCGTTGCAATACCGAGCCATCTATCGATACCGAACCGGATGTCATCCGAGTGCCGGGCGGCAGCACATCCAGGCTTGCGGCGCAGGTCAGGGATTTTCCCGATCCGTTCGCGCCCACGAGTGCCAGAACCTCGCCCGCGCCCAGTATAAGCGACACGTTATCTACCAGCACCAATGGCGAACCATGCCGGGCGGTCTCGACGGAAATTCCTTCGATTGCAAGCGTCGAACTGGTCAATGTCCATGCTCCGCGTTGAGATGGGGATCGAGTTTGTCGCGGATTGCATCGCCAAGCGTGTTGAACGCCATCACGCTGAAGAACAACGCAAGGCCGGGCCACAGGATCAGCAGCGGCTCGGTCCAGACATACTGGCGGGCATCGCTGATCATTACGCCCCATTCGGGGGTTGGCGCGGTCACGCCCAGCCCGAGGAACGACAGGCCGGACACATGCAGCATCATGTGGCCGATATCGAGCGTCGCCAGCACCAGCAATTGCGACAGCGTTGCCGGCAGCAGGTGCTTGATAAACACCTGCGCTCTGCTTGCCCCGGCAAGCCGGGACGCCAGGATAAAATCGCGATGCTTCAGCGACAGTACGATCCCCCGGACGAGCCGTGCGTACCAGGCCCAATGCGACAGCGTGATCGCGATGATGACATTGACAAGTCCGGTTCCCAGCATACCGACCATGAACAGCGCGAGAACGAGTGTCGGGAACGTCAGGAACACGTCAGTGATGCGCATGATGATCTGATCGGTCCGCCCGCCGATTAAACCGGACGCACCTCCGACGATGATACCCGCCACAAGGATCAACAGCAGGCATAGCGCGACCGAGCCGAGGGAAACGCGAGTGCCGACCATGAGGCGAGACAGGATATCGCGACCCAGATGATCCGTGCCCAGCCAATGCGCGGTATTTGGCGACTGAAGCCTGCCGATCAGGTTCACCGCATTCGGATCATATGGCGCCAGCCAGTTGCCGAACACGGCACATAGCAAAACAAGCGCCAGTATTCCCAGGGCAAGCTTGGTCGGCCAACTCAGCTTAAGGCCAGCCCTTGCTGAAGGTGCCCTCCCCGCTATCGCAAGATCGCTCATTGCACGCCCTCCGCGGAAAGTCGGATACGCGGGTCGGCCCAGGCATAGACGATGTCGACGATGAGATTGCAGAGCACGAATATGCCCACCATCAGCAATGTGAAACACTGGATAACCGGATAGTCGCGATTGAATATTGCCGACACGGCATAACGCCCGACACCGGGCCAACCGAAAATGCTCTCGATGATCAGCGTTCCGCCGATCAGTTCGCCAATATGCATGCCGGTCGCGGTGATGATCGGTAAAAGCGCATTTCGGAGCACATGCGAGCGCTCGACGGAGATATCCGAAAGTCCTCTCAGACGAGCATAAGTAACGTGCCGTTGCCCCTTCACTTCGAGCATGCTGGCCCGCAGCAGCCGCGCATTGATGCACAGCGACATCAGCGAGATGGCAAATGCCGGCATCACGATGTGGGTCCAGCCGCCCATGCCCATCGGAGGCAGCCAGCCGAGGTAGACCGAGAACACGAGAACAAGCAGAAATCCCAGCCAGAAATTCGGCATCGAGACACCGAAAAATGCCAACAGGCGCACGGCTTGATCGGGAAAACGATCACGGTAGCGGGCAGCCCACACTCCAAGCGGGAATGAAATTCCCAGTGTCAGGACCAACGCAACGCCTGCTAACTGAAGCGTCGCAGGGAGATAGTAGAGCAGGTCGGGAAGCACCGGCCGCTGGGTGGAATATGAGTTTCCGAAGTCCAGATGAAGGGCCCGCCACAGCCAATCCAGGTACTGGGCTGCGATGGGCTGGTCGAGGCCCAGCATCCGCCGGGCCTCCTCCAGCGCCTGTGGCGTCGGAGGGACACGCGACAGGCGCAGATAATCCATCGCCGGGTCGCTGGGGCCAAGCCTGAGAAGCAGGAAGATCACCAGCGATGCCGCAAGCAGCAGCGGCACCAGAAGGATAAGCCGACGCAGTGCAAACGCGAACATTGGCTACATCCCCTTAGGATGGATTTTCTCGAAAGGAATTTCGCTGGACATGGCTCCGAACGGAATTGGACCAAGCTCAGGCCGTGCGACGGCGATCGCGGTCACATAGGTAAGCGGCAGGTAGACCGCCTCGTCGTGCAGCCGCGTCATGATCTGCCGATAGATGTCCTGCCTCTGCCTTTCGTCGGTCGAGACCAGCACCTTGCCGATCATCGCATCGATCTCGGCTTTGTCGTGCAAGCCTAGCTGCGCCTGGTAATCTGCATGGGACGGAACCCGCATCGAACTTACAAACGCGTGGGGATCGTAGGGAGCGCCCCAGGTGCGGTTGAAGATCATCCCGAAACGCCCGTCATTCTGTCGAGCGTCGATGCTGCTTTCTTCCTCGCCGATGAGAGTGACTTCGATGCCCATTTTTGCAAGGTCGGCCTGCACGATCTCGGCCATCGATTTCGACACGGCGTCGGTCCCGACATAACACAACTCAATCGACAGGCGCACGCCGTCACGGCTGCGCACGGCAGCCCCCGGTTCCAGTTTCCAACCAGCCTTGTCCAGCAATTCGGCTGCAAACGTCGGATCATAGGTGTAGGGCTTCAGGCCGATATTGGCATAGGGCACGTTTGGCGCAAACAAGGTGTCCGCGCGCTTTTCAGTTCCGTAAAGAACCGTGGCAATCATAGTGTCCTTGTCGACCGCATGGTTTATCGCCTGGCGAACGGCAAGGTCCTCGGTCGGCCCATGATTGGTGTTCAGGGCCAACGCATTCGTCTCCATCGGGTTGGACAACTCCGCCGTAAGCGTGCCCATTGCCTTGAAACGATGGAACGTATCGGGAGATATCTGCCCGCCAACGCCGTAGATCAGGTCGATTTCTCCGGTCTCGAAGGCGATGGCGCGGGTGTTGGGGTCTGGAATGACCTTGACCTCGACTTCATCGTAAGCTGGCTTGTCTCCCCAATAATTCCCGTTCTGGGCAAAGACATCCTTTTCGCCCAGGCGCGTTTCAATCAGTTTCCAGGGCCCGGTACCGACAGGCGCGGCAATGCCGTCCTTGGTTCCTCCATTCTCGAACTGCGAGGGCGCCACGAAACGGAAGGGCCGGGCAAGCGAAAGTTCCTGCAATAGCGGATAGTACGGGTCCTTGAGCGTCAGCCGCACATGCAGGTCGTCCACCGCCTCCGCCGAAACGATCTGGTTTGCAAGTTCGAGCCAGTCATGCTGGGCGCGATTGGCCAGCACGGCATTTACGTTGGCAACGACTGCCTCTGCATCGAAGGGGTCGCCATTGGAGAATTTGACGTTGGGGCGCAACGCAAACGTATAGATACGGCCGTCGTCCGAAGCCTCCCATGATGCAGCCAGCCACGGAACGACCGTCCCGTCGGCCTGATACTTGACCAACGGTTCGTAAACCATCGCCTGGGCGAACATCTGGTTCGGGCCGTATAGATGCGGGTTCAGCGGCCCAACATTCGAAGGCCATGAAAACTTGAGTGTCTCGGCAAATGCGCCATTGATGGTGAGGCAGGCTACAGCGGTCGCCGCCCAGATATGTCGGGATATCCGCATTCCACTTCCTCCCAAAAGTCAGAAACGCAACCCAATCCATAGTATGATTTTTTACACAAATGATCATACCCAAAACGGGTAGGTTCGGGGACAAAACATTGACACCATGTCAAAGCCACGCTTGCTTCAGCGCCTGCCGACCCGACGATAGGGACCATCGATCTGTTCACCCAGTGCGAACAACAACCGCCGTTTGAAACCCGGCTTGTCGACAAAGATCGGAGACAAGAACTCAAACCGGTTTGATACCGGCCCCGGAATATTGCATCCAAGGGACTTGAACTGAACGCATCGAACGCCTTCACTTGGGCGAACGCCGTTGTTGGGTGGTCAGCTCGGTCACGTTCTGGAGGAATATGTGCAGCGCATCACCATAACCCTTGACGACGATCTGGTGGCCGAGCTTGACGAGATCATTCGGACAAGAGGCTACCAGAACCGCTCGGAGGCTATCCGCGACCTGACCCGCTCGGGCTTGAAGGAAGCGATACTGGATGCATCCGGTGCCGAGGATTGCGTTGCCGCAGTCGTCTATGTTTTCGACCATTCCGCACGCGACCTGTCGAAGCGGCTCGTAGGGACTTTCCACGACAACCACCAGCTTGTCCTGTCGACTCTCCACGTTCATCTCGATCACGACCACTGCATGGAAGCCACTGTCCTGAAGGGGAAGTCCGCCCAGGTCCAGGCAGTTGCAAACCAGATCATCGCGGAACGAGGCGTCCGCCATGGCCGCTTGATCATGATCCCCGCGGAACTTGAGGCCGAGACACATGACCACGACGGCGAAGGCCGCCACTCCCACATCAGGATCAAGTGAACGGGAGCCACTACCCTTCGTGCCTAGGTCAGCACCAATGGGATCAGGAACCGCAGGCCGCAGACCCGTACCGCCACTACCGCCCAGCAGAGCGCGCAACATGACCAACGGCGGCATCGACTTCGCCTTTGGCACGCCCCTCCTGAAAATGGACCGCGCTGAGCCAGTGCGGCTCAGACTCATCGAAACCGATTCTGGTAAGGTTGCCGCAACGAATTATAGCGGTGACCGTAGTTGATGGGTGCTTTCGATCGGTGCGCGGATCGTCTAAACTAAAGGGGTGGATGTAATTCTATGCAAATCAGGCACCTCTTCTTCTTTGTAACTTTGGCGCAGGAAAAGCATTTCGGCCGCGCTGCAAGGGCTTGCGGCGTCACGCAGCCTACGCTGTCCTCGGCGATCCAGAAACTCGAGAAAGACCTTGACGTTCAACTGATAGAGCGCGGGCAATCTTTCCGGGGGCTTACCGGTGACGGCGAAAAGGTTCTCGCCTGGGGAAAGCAGGTATTGGATAACTACGACCGGTTGAGAGCCGACCTCCGCGAGCCTGCAGGCGAAAGTGCCACAACCGCCGAGCGTGCAAGGGTCGAGGGACGGTCGCCGGTTCATTCGAGGCAGTCCGCAATCCATATCTATGCGGCAGGCAGCCTAAGCAATGTCATGTCCGCAGTTGCCTCGTCCTTTTCTGAAATGACTGGAATACCCGTCTCGATGCAACATGGGCCTATCGGACCTTTGAGAGAGCGCATCGAGACCGGCGAAAGGCCGGATCTCTTCTTGTCCGCCGATGTCGCCAACTCTTCGCGACTTGCCGAGTTGGGATTGGCGAGGCCTCCCATCATCTTTGCCCGCAACACGATGTGTGCGCTGGTTCGGCGCGACGCGAACATCAATCAGGGCAACCTGATCGACAGGATCTTGAACCCGGATATCCATATCGGGGCAGTGATGCCGGCCAAAGGGCTCTCGGGCGACTATACGTGGGACATCTTTCGCAGGGTCGAGCGATTCAAGCCCGGTGCGTTCGCTGTCCTCGATTCCAAGACCCGCAAGTTCAACGGCAGCCCGCTGACGCTGGCAGTGCAAATATCGCGCGACTCGATAACCCGATCGATAAATGACGGCACCATCGACGCATGCTTCGGCTATGTGACCGGAATGAGAAAACGAGCGGGCCGCCTCGAGAACGTGGAGTTGATCGAACTTCCTGCCTCGATCGATGTCGTTCCCGAATACACGATGGCGCCGCTTGTAGGGTGCCGGCCGGCGGCGCTGTCTTTCGCCCTCTTTGTCTTGTCGCCCTCAAGCCAGGCGATTTTCAGAAGATTCGGCTTCACGCCGATAACGGCGCCGGCGGCAAGCGCCTGAAAAGCCCCCTCCTGAAAGCAAGTGCCCGGTGCGTCCCCGCACCGGGCACTGCCGATCAGATAAAACTCTTGTTTCCGCTTACTCGGCAGCCTCGATGTGCCGCCGTTCCAATGGCGCAACGCGTGCCGCGCAGTATTTGAACTCCGGAATCTTGCCGTAAGGGTCAAGCATCGGGTTGGTGAGTTTGTTGGCCGGGCTTTCGTTGAAGCAGAACGGCATGAACACCATACCATCGGCGACTTCCCGGTCGGCGCGCAGGATCGCTTCCACCGTGCCGCGACGCGTTTCCACGGAAATGACGTCGCCGATGCCTAGCCCCTGCCGTTCGATTTCGTAGGGGTTCATGGCAGCAATGCCATAAGGCTCGATCGCGTTCAGCACGCCGGCGCGCCGGGTCATGGCTCCCGTATGCCAATGCTCGAGCATGCGCCCGGTGGTCAACACCAGCGGATACTCTCCGTCCGGCACTTCGGCAGGCGGCAAAAGATCCGCCGGTACGATGCGGCCGCGGCCGTCGGAGGTAGGAAATCCGGAAGTGAAGACGACCTCGTTGCCGGGAACATCGGGACCGTCGGCCGGATAGATGACCGATTCCTCACGCTCGATGCGGTCCCACGAGATGTGATTCAAGGACGGCATGACCTGCGCCATCTCGGTGTAGACATCCGAAACATGCTTGTAGTTCCAGTCGACGCCCATGCGTTTGGCAAGATCGATGATAAGATCGAGGTCCTGGCGAGCCTCGCCTGGCGGATCGAGCGCGGGACGGCCAATCTGCACTTGACGGTTGGTGTTGGTGAAGGTGCCGAGTTTCTCCGCGTGGGCCGAGGCGGGCAGCACCACATCTGCATGCCAAGCCGTCTCGGTCAGGAAGATGTCCTGCACCACCAGGTGTTCGAGTTTGGCAAGCGCGGCGCGCGCATGAATCTGGTCGGGGTCCGACATGGCCGGATTCTCGCCCATGATGTACATGGCCTTGATCTCATCGGCATGGATGGCGTCGATGATCTCGACCACGGTGAGACCCCGCTTGGGGTCGAGCGTCTGGCCCCAGAAATTCTCGTACTGGCCCCGGATATCGACATTTTCCACCGACTTGTAGTCCGGATAATACATCGGGATCAGGCCGGCGTCGGAAGCGCCCTGAACGTTGTTCTGGCCACGCAGCGGATGCAGGCCTGTGCCGGGACGCCCGACATGGCCCGTAATCAGCGCCAGTGCGATGAGGCAGCGCGAATTGTCGGTACCGTGGGTGTGCTGGGAAAGACCCATGCCCCAGAAGATCATGGAGCGCTCGGACTTGGCGTAGGTGCGCGCCACCTCGCGCAGCACAGAAGCCTCGATGCCGCACACTTCCGACATTGCTTCCGGCGAAAAATCCTTGACCTTCTTCTTCAGCGCTTCGAAGCCGGTAACATTCGCCTGAATATACTGCTCGTCATACAGCTTTTCTTCCACGATGACGTGCAACAGCGCATTCAGCATGGCCACGTCGCTGCCCGGCTTGAACTGCAGCGAATGGGTGGCGTGGCGCATCAGGTCCTGGCGGCGCGGATCCATGATGATCAGCTTGAGCCCCTTCTTGACCGCCTGCTTGAAATAGGTGGCGGCAACGGGGTGGTTCGTCGTCGGACGCGAGCCGATGATGATGACGCATTCGGCCTTCATGGCATCCATGAACGGCGCTGACACCGCGCCCGAGCCGACGCCCTCCATAAGGGCCGCAACCGAGGACGCATGGCAAAGCCTGGTGCAGTGATCGACATTGTTGGTGCCGAATGCCTGACGCACGAACTTCTGGAAAAGATAGGCTTCCTCATTGGAGCCCTTTGCCGAGCCGAAGCCGGCCAGTGCCTGGCCGCCGTTTTCCTTGAGGACTTTCTTCAGGCCACTCGCTGCGCGCTCAAGGGCTTCTTCCCAAGTCGCCTCGCGGAACACGGTCAGCGGATCGACGTTGCGCATATCCGCATCGCCTGCTTTCGGCGCATCGTCGCGACGGATCAACGGCTTGGTCAACCGCTCCGGCGACATCGCATAGTCGAAGCCAAAGCGGCCCTTGACGCAAAGCCGGTTTTCGTTGGCCGGGCCGTTGCGACCGTCGACCTGGACGATCTTGTTGTCCTTGACCGCCACCTTGGTTTGGCAGCCGACGCCGCAGAAAGGGCAGACGGTGTCGACTACCTTGTCGAAATCCTGGACCGCACGCGTCTTGTAGGTTTTGTCCATCAGCGACTTTTCGTAGAGCGCACCGGTCGGGCACGCCTGCACGCATTCGCCACAGCTCACGCAAGTGGAAAGCCCCATCGGGTCATGCATGTCGAAGACCGGGACGGTGTGGCCGCCGCGGTCCGCCATTCCGATCACGTCGTTGACCTGAACTTCGCGGCAGGCCCGCACGCAAGCGCCGCAGGCGATGCAGGCGTCCAGATTGACGGCGATAGCCGGATTGGAAATGTCGAATTCTGCCGCATGGGCGGCATCAAACTTCGAGCCAAAACGCTCGCTGCCGGAAATGCCCATCGACGACGCCCATTGCCAGAACGCCGACTGGTTATCGGGGCCCTTTTCGGCAGGGCGCATATTGCTGGCCAAAAGTTCGAACACCATCTGGCGCGATTTCTCGGCCCGTTCGGTGTCGGTCTTCACCACCATTCCGGACGCAGGCTTACGGATGCAGGAGGCTGCAAGTACGCGCTCGCCCTCGATATCGACCATGCAGGCGCGGCAATTGCCGTCGGCACGGTAGCCGGGCAGATCGACATGGCACAGATGAGGGATATCGGTGCCGACGCGCTTGGCTACGTCCCAGATGGTCTCGCCTTCCGCCGCGACGACCTTCTTGCCATCAAGAGTAAATTCTACCTGGCCCGTCATCTCAGATATCCTCGCGGAAATGCGTCAGCAAATGGTTGACCGGATTGGGTGCGGCTTGACCCAAGCCACATATGGAGGAATCGCGCATCACGGTCTCCAGATCGCGCAAACCCGTTTCATCGAGAGAGCCTTGCTTCTGTAACAGGGAAACCATCTTACCAGTTCCCTCGCGGCATGGCGTGCATTGACCGCAACTCTCATGCTTGAAGAATTTCAGCAGGTTCACCGTCACGCCCTTGATGTTGTCCTTGTCCGAGAACACCACCACCGCATGGGAGCCGACAAACGCGCCCTGCTTGGCAAGCTCGCCGCCGAAATCGAGCGGAATATCACCCATTGAGGCCGGCAGGATGCCGCCTGAGGCGCCGCCTGGCAAATAGGCCTTGAAGGCATGACCGTCGAGCATGCCACCGCAATAGTCCTCAATCAGCTCGCGGACCGTGATGCCAGCCGGAGCTAGCTTGACGCCGGGGTTCTTGACCCGGCCGGAAACGGACCAGGAGCGCGCGCCCGGATGGCCCGGCCTGCCCTGCGCAGCAAACCATTCCGCGCCATTTTCCACGATGTCGCGGATCCACCAAAGCGTCTCGACATTGTGGTTCAGCGTCGGCCGGCCAAAAAGACCAACCTCGGCGATGTAGGGTGGACGGTGACGCGGCAGGCCGCGCTTGCCCTCGATCGATTCCAGCATCGCGCTTTCTTCGCCGCAGATATAGGCGCCCGCACCACGCCGAAGCTCGATGAAGCCCGGCTTGGCGATGCCAGCCGCTTCCAGGGCGGCGATCTCCTTGCGCAAGATGTGCAGGACGGCCGGATATTCGTCGCGCATATAGAAATAGATGCGCTCGGCGCTCACCGCATGCGCCGCGATCAATGCCCCTTCGAGGGTCCGGTGGGGGTCGCGCTCGAGGTAGATGCGGTCCTTGAAGGTGCCCGGCTCGCCTTCATCGCCGTTGATCGACATCAGCCGCGGAGCGGCATAGGAGCGCACGAATTCCCATTTCTTGCCGGCAGGAAAACCGGCGCCGCCAAGGCCGCGTAGGCCTGCCCCCTGCATCGTGGCCATCAGTTCTTCGACGGTGACCGCGCCGCCGCGCACTTTCTCCAGAAGCCGGTAACCGCCGCCGACCCGGTATTCGGCAAGGGCGGTGTACTTCGGCACGACAACTTCCGTATCGCCGGTTTTGACCAGCTTCAGCAGACTTTCCACGGTCGCATTGTCGACCTCATGGTCGCCGACGCGAGCAACCGGCGCGCCTGCACAACGGCCCATGCAAGGAGCCCGCACGACACGAACCGCGGCAGGATCGACTCCGGAAGCAATGCCTGCAACCAGGCTTTCCGCGCCAGCCAGCATGCAACTAACCGAATCGCACACCCTTATTGTCAACGGCGCCGGCGGAACGTCACCTTCCTTGACCACATCGAAATGGTCGTAGAACGACGCCACTTCATAGACTTCTGTTTGCGACAGGCGCATTTCTTCGGCCAGGGCACGCAGGTGGCGCGCGGACAAATGCCCATACGCGTCCTGGATCAAGTGAAGGAATTCTATCAGCAGGTCCCTGCGTCGTTCCCGCGAACCCAGAAGCGCCCTGACTTCGTCAAGCGCTGTATCATCCAGCCCCCGACCTTTCGGGCCACGATCGCGGCGGCGGCGATCTTGAATTGTCATGCGTTCTCCCCTTGGCGGTACTTCCGATGCGGCGTGCCAAGCGCGGCGGCCGGATTTTGACTATAAGGCAACAGATATTCCCCAGGATACATTATTTTTATGGTTTTTCAAATTCTGCCTAAATATGCAGTCGAACGACAAGCGCCTTACCAACCCTGCCATCATCGCGCCAGACTGCCCGGCTCGTCCACTCGCCTTTCGATCAAGAAAATGATCCGGTTTCCGTCCCGCTCGGTGCTCTCGATGCGGTCCCCGGTTTCGCTGACAAGGTTGGGAATGTCGATGATTGCCAACGGGTCCGTACAGTGAACTTCCAATCGATCGCCCTGGTTGACGGCATTCAAAGCCTTACGGGTCTTCAAAGCCGGGAGTGGGCATTTCAACCCGGTGAGATCAAGCTTCGTCGTCATCATGATGGGAAAGTATTCTTTATCGCGGTCGAGGCAAGCACAAAGACCCGCTTCATAAAAATGTTAAATACTTGAGGAAATGCGGAAGGATTTAGCGCCATGCTTAATCGTGGGTTCAGGGTAGCGCTCCGAACCACAAGAAGGGGCAGGAAAAAGATCGAGGACGGCGCGATTCATTTCACAATGAGACGGCGGCTTGATACCAATTCGACCAAGTTTTTGCAGTCAATACCTAAAGCAAGCTTGAATATGGAAGGAATGCAACCATCTGCCCTGGTTCGACGCGGACAGTTTTCTCTCCAAGCTCTACCAACCCATCGGTTTCGACCAGCGAAGACAACAAGCCTGCGCCCTCGCGGGGAAACTTTACTGCCTCGACAGCACCATCTTCAGCACTTCTCAGGCTGGCGCGCACATATTCCCGCCGGCCTTCCTTCTTTCGGTACGAAAAAGCAGCGCGCAGCGGAATCGTGACAGGCGGCTTTGTTCGAGTTCCCGAGAGGGCGAATATTGCGTTGCGCGCCACATGGGCAAAGGTGACGAAACTTGCCACAGGGTTACCCGGCAATCCCAAAAAGGGGGTGCCCTCTATTACCCCCATCGCAACCGGACGGCCCGGCTTGATTGCAATGCGCCAGAATACCAACGTGCCGACCCTTTCGACGGCGGTCTTCACATAGTCGGCATCACCAGTTGAAACCCCGCCCGAGGTTATGACGAGATCCTGCTCGGCGGCAGCACGCTTAAGGACCGAAGCGATGGATTCCACCTCATCGTGCAGGATTCCGTAGTCTGCGACTTCACATCCAAGGCGCTTCAGCATCGTCATCAGCATGAAGCGATTGGAATCAAAAAGCTGCGCCGGGCCGCGCTTGGTGCCGGGGGCGACGATTTCATTGCCGGTCGAGAAGATGGCTACGCGAATGCGGCGGCGGACCTCTACCCCGGTAAAGCCAAGGGCCGCCATGAGTGCGACATCCTGGGGCCTTATGCGGTGCCCTGCATGCAGGACAACCTGCCCGGCGGCAATATCTTCGCCGGCAGGTCGCGTATTGGCTCCGCGCTTCAGGCCTGGTGGCAAGATGACCTGATTTTCACCATCCAAACTTACGTCTTCCTGCATGAAAACCGTATCTGCGCCGTCGGGCATGGGAGCGCCCGTGAAAATGCGCACGGCCTCCTGAGGGGCCACGGCGGTCGATGTGGTGGCGCCGGCCTGAATTCGTCCGGTCACAAGAAATCTCTCCGCCGAACCGGTTGGCAGGTCGACGCCGCGCACCGCATAGCCATCGACGGCAGAGTTGGTGAACGGCGGCAGCGGCAGCGGAGCGGTCAGGTCCCCGGCCAGGATGCGTCCGTCGGCTTCTACGAGCGGGACCGTTTCGCAACCTTCGACGACGCCAAGCCGAGTAGCCAGCAATCGAGCGGCCTCGTCTATCGGTAATAGCGGCCCGTCAAAGGCAAAACAGTCATCCGAAAGTTGCGCCATCGTCCAATCTATACCTTTCAAGGAGTTCTCGGACCGTCGGGGTCGCGACCTATCATCAAACATGGCTGACGTGCGAGCCATTTCATGTAAACGTGACGGTGAAATCGCGTTTGCAAGATCTGCAAATCGACCGCTAACGGAACAACATGCAATATCGACAAGATCGACCGCAGATTCCCGTCATCATGCCCGACCCGAGCAATCCGCGCCTTACCGAGCGGGTGAAGGGGATCGACCAAACCGGCATGCCCGTAGAGGCGACCGTACCTGTGGAACGCGCGTTGACGCTTTATCTCAACGCTCAGGAGATCGTCACCATGATGACGATCAACGATTATCCAGACTATCTGGCACTCGGCTATCTGCTCAACCAGAATATGCTGAAGCCGGACGATGTCGTGACTGACGTCGAATATGATGACGATCTGCAGGTGGTTGTCGTGCGTACCGAGCGCAACACCAATTACGAGCAGAAGCTGAAGAAGCGGACGCTGACGTCCGGCTGCGCGCAAGGTACCGCCTTCGGCGACCTGATGGAGGCGGTCGAGGGAATAGAATTGCCCGGAGCCGAACTGCGGACTTCCTGGCTTTACCAGATGACACGCACCATCAACACAGTCCCCTCTCTCTACCTGGAGGCCGGGGCTATCCACGGTTGCGTCTTGTGCAAGCAGGGCGAGCCGATATGCTACATGGAAGATGTCGGCCGCCACAATGCCGTCGACAAGCTAGCGGGCTGGATATACCGCCATGGTGTCGATACGGCCGATAAGATCCTTTACACCACCGGGCGCCTCACCTCCGAAATGACGATAAAGACGGTGCGCATGGGTATTCCGATACTCGTTTCGCGATCGGGGTTCACCTCCTGGGGCGTCATGCTGGCCCGGCAGACCGGCTTGACGCTGGTCGGGCGGGCGCGTGGCAAGCGGTTCACCGCGCTATCCGGCGAAGAGCGGATTATTTTCGACCAGGACGCCTCGAGCGTCGAAGACGAACCTTCACGACATTCGCGCAAGGGCGCCGAACATGACGACTGACCTCTCACCGACACTGGGCGTTATTCTCGCGGGCGGATTGGCGCGCCGCATGGGCGGAGGCGACAAGCCGATGCGCGAGATTGGCGGGCGCACCATACTTGATCACGTCATCGAGCGGTTTTCACCGCAATGCGACCGGCTGATCCTGAACGCGAATGGCGATCCGAGCCGTTTTTCCGCCTTCGGCTTTCCCGTCGTGGCCGACACGGTCGCGGACTATCCCGGGCCACTGGCCGGCGTCCTTGCCGCGCTGGACTGGGCGGCGGAAAACCAGCCGGATATTCAATGGGTAGCCAGCGCCGCCGGTGATTGCCCTTTCCTGCCTCGAAATCTGGTCAAATGCTTCCATGAAACTCGACTGAAGGAAGACACTCAACTCGTCGTTGCAGCCTCGGGAGGCCGGTCGCATCCGGTGATCGGCCTGTGGAGCGTGGCCTTGCGCAACGACCTGCGCCGCGCCTTGGTCGAGGAAGGCATGCGCAAGATCGACCGGTGGACAGCCCGCTACCGGCTCGCGACCGTCGCTTGGCCGGCAGAACCCGTCGATCCGTTCTTCAACGCCAACACAGTTGAGGATTTGTCCGAAGCCGAACGGCTGGAGAAACTTGCTAACAGCTGATCAGGCAGGGCGGAAACCGGCTTGCTCAAGTGCTGTGCGGCTGGAAGGTGATTGCAGTGCAGCAAGAAACGCTTGCACCGGCGCACGCGCCTTGCGGCTCGAGCTGAGCGCGAAATCGTAGTGCTCTTCCATCAGCGGGATGAAACCAAGACCGGCAGCCTTGGCGACGGTCGAAATGGTTACCCCCCAATCCGCCCGGTTCTGGATCACCGCGGCGGCAACGGCGTTGTGCGAGCGCGGCTGGTTCCAGTAGCCATCGGGCCTTGCCTGCCCAAGCAACTTGTCGATGAGGATGCGGGTGCCTGCTCCCTGGTTGCGATTGACCATCATGCAGGCGCCATCGGCCAACACGGCGGCAACTGCTTCCTCGACCGACTTGCCTTCAAAACGCCGGTCCTCCGCGCGATAGACGAAGCCTTGCATACGTCGCCAGCCCGGCACCAGTTCCAGACCCTCGCTCAAGAACGGCCGGTTGTAAGTCTGGGTCTTGTCATCGAAAAGATGGATCGGCGCGAGGTCGCATTCGCCCCGGCGCACCGCCGCCAGCCCACCGAGGCTACCAACAGCAAGCGAGCGAGCCACAAGGCCGTCCCGCGCCAGTGGCGACAGTACGATATCGAGCCCCGTGCAGTGGCTGCCGATGATCACGAGGTCCGGCACGCGCACATGCGGCGTAAAGAGCGTGACTTCTGCCGCTGTTTTGGCGGGCAGATGATCCGCAAGCGCGTCGATGCGCACGAACCCATCGGCTTGAGCAAAGGACGTGACAGCACCTGAACCCTTGCCGGTCGGATAGGCGACAAGCCCGTTCTCGCCTTCCACCAGGGACACCATGACGAACTCGGTGCGGCCCAGTTCCGATCCGATGCGAAGTGGAATTTCCGCCGACACCTTGGCCTCGGCCCTCGGCGGCAACCCGGCCAAGCGGCGTAGCACCGGCACGATGATATCGTGAAACGTGAACATCGCCGAAGTGGGGAACCCGGGCAGGATGACCACAGGCTTCCCATTGCAAACGGCAAGGCAAAGGGGTTTTCCGGGTTTTAGCGCCACACCATGTGCGATGATTCCGGGTTGTCCCAGCCGGCTGATGATACGGTGGCTGAGATCCCCGGCGCCCTTGGATGTGCCGCCGGACAAGACCAGCATATCGGAGGCGTCGAGCGCATCCCTCATCGCGCGCTCGAGCAGTTCCTCGTCATCGGCAATCGCACCTTTGAACACGGCCTCCCCGCCGTTTTCGGCAATCGCCGCACTGACGACCGGACCATTTGCGTCGTAGACGGCGGCTGGCCGCAACGGAGATCCCGGCTGAACCAGTTCGTCGCCGGTAGAAAGCACTACGACAACTGGCTTTCGCGCAACACAGACGCGGCCGATGCCGCAGGTGGCCAGCATGCCGATTTCGCGAGAGCCAATCTGCGTTCCCGCGCGCAGCAGGATTTCACCACGCGCAATGTCCGATCCAGCGTAGGACACGAACTGGCCAGGGGAGGCGCTGCGGTACACCTCGATTGCGTCGGCTCCCGCCGGCTGGGTGTGCTCGACCATGACAACCGCATCCGCTCCGCGCGGCAACGGCCCACCCGTCGCGATGACGGTTGCCCTGCCCGGCTCCACGGTTTGCGCGGGCGCCACGCCGCAGGCGATGATTTCATCGTTCAATGCCAGGCGCACCGCCGCGCCCTCCGAGGCGGAAACGATATCGGCGGATCGCACGGCGAAGCCGTCGACGCCCGAGCGATCGAACGGCGGCGCATCAAGCGGCGCCACGACATCACGCGCCAATGCCAGGCCAAGCGCGTCGTCCAGTGCTCTTTCTTCCTCGATGAGCCCACGTGGAAACAATGCCGCATCAAAGCGGGCGATTGCCTCCTCGCGCGACAGGATCGTCAGGAACTGGTCCTGGCCAATCCCTTGTGGCTGCGACGATATCGTTGATGCAGAAGACTTCACCATCGGCGTCTACTAGCTCACGCATACCGCAATAGAAAGCCTTGGACGGGCGCTTCAGCGGGATACCCTTCACTGTCGCCGGCGATGATTGCAAAAGCGTCGGCAAGGCGCAGGTGATCCAGCAAAAGGTTGCCGGCAGCGAGCGGCAGCCAGGCGGAATGCTGGCGCTGAAGCAGAACGATCTCGGCCATGCCAACCGTCGATGAAACCTTGCGCGCTAGCGGCAACTCGATCCCTACCCTCTCCGAGCGCCCGGCCAGACGGTCAAGGACCGGTCTAGCCAGTGCATGATAGGTAGCGAATGCCTGATCGGGCGCACCGGGCAGCGCGACCGCACGCAGGTTGCCTACCCTCCCCGCCGCAGCGGTCGAGCCGGGCCGCAGCGCCAAGCCGTTGGCAATCAGGGTGCCGCACATGCTCAGCGCCTCGGCGGTCGCATCGGAATGCCCGAAGCCGGTGCCCCCGACCGTCACGATGAAATCGCAATCAAGTCCGTCGAGGACATTGGCGATCGAACTGGCGTCCCGTGCAGCCGTTTGCCTCAAGATCGCCGCGCCATCATTTTCCAACAACTCGGCGATCCATTGCGTCGTCAGGGAATTGCCATCGGACGCCGCCACATCAAGCAGGACAACACGCGGCGTCCGCACGGAAACGGTTTCACGTCCAGCAGCGCGTGCTACCAGAAGGTCGGTGCTTTCCAGGCGGCGGCCCGCGACCACGACAGGCCGACCTGCCGCAACATCTTCGCCGGCGCGACGGATGCCTTCGCCGGGGATAGCATCGGAAAAGGCTTGTGCGAGCGGACCCTCACAATCGACGAGATCGCCCTTGAGGACACAGTCGCAACCCTCGGGAAGCACGGTGCCGGCCTCGACCCATTGAGGGGTCTCCAGCAAGGGAAACGGCGAATAGGACGAGGCGCCGGAGAGGTCGAGTGAGCGCAGGGCCCAGCCGTCGATCACTGCCCTGTTGCGTTCGGGCAGCGCCGTCGCCAGATCGGCTGTTTCGGCGGCGACGCGCCCTCTAGCTTGGTCTAGCGGTACAAAAACAGGGGCGACCGGGACCAGTCCATCGAGCAGTTCGGCAAGCACCGCTTCAACACTGGTCAGCGCGCCGTTCGAAGGCTGCGTTTTGCTCATGCCCCATGAATGGCCGGGCGCGACCGCGATTTCAACCACCAAAACAGAACGAGGCGGGATATCTCCCGCCTCGACATGAAAAACGCTGCGATGGATTCAGGACGGATCGCGGGCTGCGTTAGGGAAAAACAGTTGCTGGCCGTCGATCTTGTATTCCGAGATCGCCTTTTGGCCGTCCTCGGAAACGAGATAATCGATGAAGCTCTGGCCAAGGTCGGCTTTAACCGTCGAGAACTTTTCCGGATTGACCAACATGACGCCGTACTGGTTGAACAGGCGCTTGTCGCCTTCCACCACGACTTCGAGATCGCCGCGATTCTTGAAGGACAGCCACGTTCCACGATCGGAAAGCACATAGGCATTCATGGCGCCAGCCGTGTTCAGGGCCGCCCCCATGCCTTGGCCGATATCGCGGTACCATTCGCCCTTGGCCGCATCGATATCGATGCCCGCTTCCTTCCAAAGCTTGAGCTCGGCGCTATGGGTTCCCGACTTGTCGCCGCGCGAGACGAACGGCGCCTGCTTGGCGCGTATGGCCTCGAAGGCGGCAGTGATATCCTTGGTACCCTTGACACCAGCCGGATCGCTCTTCGGTCCGATCAGCACGAAATCGTTGTACATCACATCGTAACGCTTGACGCCGAAACCCTCGCTCAGGAACTTTTCTTCCTGAGCCTTGGCGTGAACGAACACGACGTCGGCGTCGCCCCGCCGCGCCGTATCGAGCGCTTGGCCGGTTCCCTGCGCGATCACCTTCACGTCTATGCCGGTCTTGGTCTTGAACAGCGGCAGAAGATAATCGAACAGGCCCGAATCCTGGGTCGATGTGGTTGAGGCCACCACAATCGATTTGTCCTGCGCGACAGCGGTGGCGCTGCCCGCGAACAGCAATGCCAGGGCGGCAAAGGCGGAAAAAAGACGACGGTTCATCAATGGAAACTCCTATGTGCTAGATGACGAGGTCGCCGCGTACAAACGCTGCGGCCTCGCGGGTTGAAGGACGATCGAAGAAGTCGGTAGCGGCAGCGCGCTCGCATAAACGTCCACGGACGAGAAAGGCCACCTCTCCTGCCAACCGGCGCACCTGGCCCAGGTCATGCGATGCCATGACGATCTTGATGCCAGACTGCGCAGCCATGGTTATGATGTCCTCGACCGCGCGGGTGGCGGCGGGATCAAGGCTGGCTGTCGGCTCGTCAAGCAGCAGAAGTTCCGGCTCGCGGGCCAGTGCGCGCGCCAGCGCGACACGCTGCTGCTCGCCGCCCGAAAGCCGCCTGGCGGGGCGGCCTGCAAGCTCGAGCAGGCCGACACGGGAAAGGACTTGCTCCATGCGGGCAAGGCGCTGCTTGCGAGACAGCCCGGCCTTCGCAAGGCCGTAAGTGATGTTGTCGGCAACCGAGCGGCGCAGCATCACCGGCCGCTGGAACAGCATGGCCAACCGCCCGGGACGAAGAGCATCGCGCCCGCCCCAGGTGATCCTGCCCGTCGTCGGCACGGACAACCCCATGCACAATCGCAGCAGCGTGGTCTTGCCCGACCCGTTTGGCCCGATCACCATTGTCGGCTGGCCCGGCGCAATCGACAGGTTCACATCGTCGAGGATAACCGTCGAACCGGCTTGCACCGAGACGCCTTCGAACTGCACGGGAAGATCGCTTGACATGCCGCGCATCTCAGCCAGCCCGCTGTTCCGACCAGACACGAATGCCCCAGGCAGCGGCGTTGATCGCCACGATGAGCGCAATCAAAATGATGCCCAGCCCCATGGCCAGCGGCAGGTTGCCCTTGGACGTCTCCAGCGCGATCGTCGTCGTCATGGTGCGGGTGAAGCCATCGATATTGCCGCCGACGATCATGACCGTGCCGACTTCGGCAGCTGCGCGGCCGAAAGCGGCCAGGAGCGCGGTCAGCAGGCTGAAACGGCTGTCCCACAGGAGCGTCGACATGCGGCCAACCGGACCCACATTCATGGCCGTCAATTCATCCCGGTACTCGTGCCACAGATCTTCGATGGTCTGGCGCGACAGCGAAGCAATGATCGGCACAACCAGCAGGGCCTGGGCGATCACCATGGCAAGAGGCGTGAACAGTATGCCAAATACGCCAAGCGGCCCGGACCGCGACAACAGAAGGAAGACGGTCAGGCCAACCACTACCGGCGGCAGGCCCATGAAGCCGTTGAGAAGCACGATCAACGCGGTGCGGGCGCGAAACCGGGTGAGCGCAAGGACAGCCCCGAGAGGCAACCCAATCAGCACCGCAATTGCCACTGCCGAAAGGCTGACAGCCAGCGACAGGCGCACGATCGCGTAAAGCGTCGCATCGCCGCTCACTATCATCTCCCAGGCGCCCAGACTGCCAGACATGCTCTCCTCCGGCAGCGTTTGTCTGCAATCATTCCCTCTCTGTCAAACGATTGAATAAAACCTAAAATATGCATATCGGTGCAGGTATGGATCTACTCACCACGTCTGAAGCAGCCGACTATTTGCGCCTGGGCGAACGCAAGGTCTATGAGCTGGTCGCCGCCAACGAAATCCCGTGCAGCAAAGTCACTGGGAAATGGCTGTTCCCGCGCCATGAGCTCGACCGGTGGGTTCTTTCCGAGCTGATTCAACCGACGGGGATGATTCCCACCAGCCCGCCGCCAATCGTCGGCGGCAGTCAGGACGATCTTCTTGAATGGTGCCTGCGCCGATCGGGGTCCGGCCTGGCCTCGCTGACCGAAGGTAGCGAAAACGGCATGTCGCGCCTGCTTCGCGGAGAAGTCGCCGCTGCCGCAATTCATTTTCATTCAGTTCGAGAGACCGGGGAGCCTGCCAACTTCACAGCGGTAAGGGAACAGCCGCTGCTTCACGATGTCGTTGTTGTCGCCTTTGCCCGGCGCGAGCAAGGTCTTCTGCTACCGCCCGGCAACCCGAAGGGCCTGAAAAGTATCAGCGATGTCCTGAGCCGCGACGTCAAGCTGGCCACGCGTCAGAAGGGCGCAGGAGCGCAGATGTTGCTGGAGGCCTTGCTGGAACGGGCGGGGTCGAGCCTGTCGGATTTGAACTGCCTCGAACAGCCTTGCCTGACAGGACCGGACCTTGCAGGCGCCATACGAGCGGGTGCAGCCGATTGTGGCGTTGCGACCCGTGCCGCCGCCCGTACGCACGATCTCGATTTCGTTCCTATCCTATGGGAGGAATTCGACTTGGTGATGCGCCAGCGCACTTATTTCCAACCCTTCATGCAGGCCTTGTTTCGTTTCATGGCGAAGGATGACCTAGGACTGCATGCCGCCGAGCTTACCGGTTACGATGTGAGTGAAGCTGGAACGATCCGCTTGTTTACATGACGAAGCGCTTATTTTGCTGCCGGGGAATAGTCCATTCGCTCCAGCAGGAAATCGACATATCGCTTAAGCTGTCGCGCCAGCCTTGCCGCGCTATTTCGGTGGCTTCGTCAAGCGGCGGGGTGATGGTGGGCCCGGAGGGACTCGAACCCCCAACCAAGCGGTTATGAGCCGCCGGCTCTAACCATTGAGCTACAGGCCCCACGCAGGCTGCTTAGTGTTTTTCTCGGCCCGGCACAAGGCTCTGCCGGTACTCTGGTGTGGGCTGCCCAAATCAGTCCATATTCGCACAATATGCCCGCCGAAAGGGACGCACCTCATGGAGCATTTTATGACCAGATCGTTTTTTCCTTTGGCGCTGGCGGCGGCAATGACATTGCCAGCAGTAGCCCGCGCAGCCGACGTTCCGCCACCGCCGCGCATCATCGTCAGCGGCGAAGGTGAGGCCACCGCAGCCCCTGACCTTGCCATGCTCACGCTTTCCGTCATGCGCGAAGCCAAGACCGCGCGCGCGGCCCTCGATGCCAACAATGACGCCATGGCAGCCGTCATCGCTGCGATGAAATCCGCCGGCATCGCCGATCGCGACCTCCAGACGGCAGGCATCCAGATCAACCCGCGCTACAACTATACCAACGATCCCGACGGCACCCAGAAGGCCGAGTTGGTCGCCTACCAGGTCACCAACACGCTTTCGGTACGGGTGCGCGACATCGACAAGACCGGGGAGATCCTGGACAAGGCGGTGACCCTCGGCGTCAACGAAGGCGGTGGCATTTCCTTCACCAATGCCGATCCGTCGACCGTCATCACCCAGGCCCGCAAGAAGGCGGTATCCGACGCCATGGCCAAGGCCAAGACCTTGGCCGAAGCCGCCGGAGTCTCGGTCGGCAAGGTGGTCGAGATCAGCGAACAGAGCTACGCGCCTCAGCCCATGCCGATGAGCGCCAAGTCCTTCGATTCGGCAAGGGCGGCGGTTCCCATCCAGGCTGGCGAAAATTCTTACCGTGTCCAGGTAAACGTCACTTTCGAGATCAAGTAACGGGCGTTTGAACGAAAAGCCCCGGAAGCGCTCGCTTCCGGGGCTTTCTTTTGAGCGTCTCAAACCAGCCCGCGATCAGCGGTAGATGATGGGGCAGCCGCGCTCGTTGGCAAACACCACGATCTGGCGGTGATGAAACTTGCGGCCCGCCACTTTCACCGTGCGATGGCCGGCATCAATGATGCGGGCACGGCGGAGGCCCATGCGCTCTGCCTTGTCCAGCGCACGCTGCGGCGAGCAACCGCGGCGCCAGTCGCGGCGGTCATGGCGCCAATCGTGACGGCCGTAGCGCTCGCCGACATGGAGGCCGACGCCGGAGCCGCCACCGAAATTGAGGTAAAGGCCGTCCGCCTGTGCAGCGGCGGGAATGGCGGCGATGCCGCCGAGGCCGATAAGAGCGGAAAGCACTGCGGTCTTGATCATCTTGAGCATTGTCGTTCTCCTGCTGCGGTTCATTTGGCTTGGCTTTTCCAGTCGCTCGCCAATCCATGCCGCAACACTAGAATTTCGATGCTGAACCGAACGGGAACCGCGCATTCATGTGCGGTTCATTTGCAAATCACCGCCCAAAGGTGGCGGCCACCACGCCGCAGGCCATCGATTGTTTTTAGATTTCAGGGAAAGCGCGCGACGCGCCTATGGCTCTTCGTCGAGCACATAGTCGAAATAGTCTTCCGGCTCGGCCAGGTCGTTCTCGCTCGCCCGCACACGCCCGTGAACGGAAATGCCGGCTTCGTGCACCGTCTGCGCGCTACCTGAAACCAGCCTGTGCCACCAGTAAAGATCATGTCCTTCCGCAACCAGCCGATAGGCGCAGGTACCGGGCAGCCAGCTGATCGTGCGCACATTCTCAGGCGTGAGGCCGACGCAGTCCGGCACCTTGGCCAGCCGGTTGGCGTAGTCGGAACAGCGGCAGGTGCCGGCGTCGAACAGCCGGCAGGCAACGCTTGTCCAGTAGATTTCGCCGGTGTCTTCGTCCTCCAGCTTGGAAAGGCAGCATTTGCCGCAGCCGTCGCACAACGATTCCCATTCGTGCGGGCTCATCTCTTCCAGCGTTTTGGTCTTCCAGAACGGCGCATCCATCAGGCTGCATGTGGCTTGCGCGGGGCTCAAGGTCAAGCAAGAGTGGGAAAAGACACGATCTTGCCATTGTTCTGACGGCCATTCGCCTTGCATCTGGTCTATCGCGCTAATGTTGGAACCAAATGCGGGACGGCAAGTTTCGGCAGCGATGGGACTTTACAAGGAGAGCGAACGAATGAAACGCCAACCCAGGATTCTGGCAGGGACCGCACTCGGCCTGCTCATGGCATCGACGCCATTGGCGGCCTTCCCGCTGTTGGACAGCACCAGCCTTTCACCCCGGACTTCAGACGGAACCTTCGTACTTGCGCAAGCTGAATGCGCCGAAGGCGAATCCGCTGAAGACTGCGCTGCTCGCCAGCAGCAATCGGCACCTGCCGAACCGGAACAACAGGCGCCTGAACCCGAAGCCGCGCCCGCCCCTGAACCAGAGCCTGAACCCGAGGCTGCGCCGGCGCCCGAACCGCAGGCCGAACAGCCTGCGCCGGAACAGCCGCCTGCCGCCGAGCCCGAACAGCAGCAGGCTCCTGCTGCGGAACCCGAACCAGCGCCAGAGCCTGAAGCGGCTCCTCAGCCTGAGCCGGAGCAGCCAGCGGCAGAACCTGAAGCGGCGCCAGAACCTGAGGCTACGCCGCAGCCTGAGCCACAGGCCGAACAGCCGGCAGAGGAAGCACCTGCCCCTGAGCAGAAGGCTCCCGAAGCCGAACCTGAACAACCGCAGGCACCTGCGGCAGAGCCAGAAGCCGCGCCGCAGCCCGAGGCAAAGCCGCAGCAGGAACAGCCGGCCGCAGAACCCGAGCAGCCGGCGCCTGCGCCCGAATCAGGCACCGCCCCGACGCCTGAACAGGCTCCTGCCGAGGAGCCAGCACAGCAGACGGAGCAACCTGCACAGCAGGGCGAACAGGCGCCAGTCGAACAGCAACCTGCCACGGGTGAGCAACCGGCAACGGGCGAACAGCCAGCGGAACAGCCCGCGCAGGGCGAGGCAGCACCCGCCAACCCCAACGAGGCGCCTATTCTCGACAGCCAGAAGGAAGCGCCGGCTCCAGCTCAGGGTGGCGGTGCTGCCACTGGCGGACAGGCCGCACCTGCCGATGGAGGCCAGCCAGCGCCGGCTGACGCAGGACAGGCCGCTGCTCCTCAGCCTGCCCCGGTCGATCCCGGCCCGCCTCCCGTCGACGACAAGGCAGCCCAGCAGGCGATCACGCCTGAGAAGATCGTGCCGGTTACGGAGGAAAAGGGCACGCGCCGCGAACGCGCGCCGGAAGTGGAGCAGCGCGAGCGCCCGCAAGGTGCTGATGTCGTGCGCGAAATCGGCAACCGCATCATCATCCAGTTCAACAACCAGACGTTCGTGGAAAGCGACGACCGGCCACGCATCACCCGCGATGCCCGCGATGTCTATTACGAGGATCTGCCGCGCGGCCGCACCCGCGAGGTCGTGGAACGCCGTGATGGCAGCCAGCTCATCACCATCCGCAACCGCAACGGCGACATAATCCGCCGCTCGCGCATAATGCCGGATGGCCGCGAATACGTGCTGAACTACGTCGACGAGCGCTACTACGATAACGTGCGCGAATGGCGCGATCCGGGTTATGACCTGCCGCCGATGCGGCTCACCATCCCGCGTCGCGACTACATTCTTGAATCGCGCGCGGTCGAGGACCCGGATCTCTACTACGAGTTCCTCGAGCAACCGCCCGTGGAGCGTGTCCAGCGCCTCTACTCGGTGGATGAGGTCAAGCGTTCCGCCCGCGTCCGCGACATTGCCCGGCGCATCGACCTAGACACGCTGAACTTCGAGTTCGGCTCCGCCTCCATCGGCGACGCCGAAGTCGAGAAATTGCAAGGCGTGGCCGACGCGATGGAGAAGCTGCTGAAGAAGAACCCGGCGGAGACCTTCCTCATCGAAGGCCATACCGACGCGGTCGGTTCGAACGAAGCCAATCTGGCCTTGTCGGACCGTCGTGCTGAATCGGTGGCTGAGGCCCTGACGGGTGCCTTCGGCATCCCGCCGGAGAACCTCACCACGCAGGGCTATGGCGAGCAGTACCTGAAGATCAAGTCGCAAAAGCCTGAGCGGGAAAACCGCCGCGTCACAATCCGGCGCATCACCCCGCTTGTCGCGCCGGTCGCCAGCGCGAACTGATAAAAAATAGCGCCGCGATTCAACGGCAAGCCATTGAATCGCGGCGCTGCTATCCCAGATTTATTATGGGGTTCCCTGCCCCGTCCCGCTCCCCGCGGGACACGAGGCCCTGCCGAGCCCCCTCCCGGCAGGGCCTCACCGCTTTATGGTGAAGCCTTGCATTTTCCGGCACTCGCTGCACCGGAGTGGTTTAAGGCCCTTGCAATGAGAAAAGCGATACCCCAAATGCGCGCGAGATCCACTGGACCCATTTCATGAAGCGCCTCGAACTTGCCGTTGAATCCATCATCCTGGCCTCACGCTGGCTGCTCGTGGTGTTTTATGTTGGTCTCGGCCTCGCGCTCGCGGTCTACGCCATTTCCTTCGGCAAGAAGCTCTACGAGTTTCTCGCCACGGTGCTCCTGCTCGACGAAACCGATACCATCCTCAAGATGCTCGGCCTGATCGATGCGGCGCTTGTCGCCTCGCTTGTGGTGATGGTCATCATCTCGGGCTACGAGAACTTCGTCAGCCGCTTCGATGCCCACGACGGCGAAGTCCATTGGCTGGGCACCATCGACGTCGGCTCGCTTAAGGTGAAGGTTGCCTCCACCATCGTTGCCATCTCATCGATCCACCTGCTCCAGGTGTTTCTCAACAGCTCGTCCTACACGAACGCGCAGTTGATGTGGCTCACCATCATGCACCTTGCCTTCGTGGTTTCAGCCTTGATGCTCGCCTATATCGACCGCGTCATGGGGCATTCCAAGGCAGCAAAAACCGAAGGTGTCACCAACACCGGCCCGGAACTCTAGAATAGCCGCTTTATCTCGGTATCGGTTCGCTCGAACACCTCGTCCGGCACGAAGAAATCGCTGGCCAGTGGCCCCGTTGCTCCCGGCGCATAGTGCGAGAAGTCGGTGACGCCTTCGGCACGCATAACCTCTTCGTCGATATAGAAATTGCCGGTCGCCTCGCGCGAACGCCGATTGAAAATGGCATAGGCCGCATCCGCCATGATGTCCGGCGAACGGCTCATCGCAGCAACCGTCGCCCCGCCAAGCAGGTTGCGCACGGCAGACGTGTCGATCGTGGTTATCGGCCATAGCGAATTCACTGCTATGCCGTCCTTGGCGAATTCGGCGCTCATGCCCAGCGTGCACATCGACATGCCGAACTTTGCCATTGTGTAGGCGACGTGGTTCTTGAACCACTTCGCCTTCATGTCGAGCGGCGGCGCCAGATTCAAAATGTGAGGATTTTGCGCCAACTTCAGGTGCGGGATGCACATTTTCGAGACGAGGAACGTGCCGCGCGTATTGATCTGGTGCATCAGGTCATAGCGCTTCATGTCGGTTTCCAGCGTAGCCGTAAGCTGGATGGCGCTGGCGTTGTTGACGCAGATATCGATACCGCCGAACCGCTCCACGGTCTTGGCAACGGCGTCCGCCACCTGTCCCTCCTCGCGAATATCACACAGCACCGGCAATCCTTTGCCGCCGGCCTGCTCGATCTCCTGGACCGCCGTGTAGATCGTCCCCGGCAGCTTTGGATGCGGCTCGGCAGTCTTGGCGGCAATGGTCACATTGGCGCCGTCGCGTGCGGCTCTAAGCGCAATCGCCAGCCCGATGCCGCGCGACCCTCCGGAGATGAACAGCGTCTTTCCCTTGAGCGACATTTATCAACCTCCAATCCGGTAATGGGCGATCCTTGCCCGCTCAAGCGCCCATGCGCAAGGCCACCACGGGTGACGCAACGGAGGGTGCCTCGCCATATCTGGCAAGCGCCTTCATAGTCATCGCATTGCCACGCGCCGCACTTATTGACACTATCTTGCCCAGCATGTCGCTCTTGGGGGTGTGAAATGAAGGTAGGATTGCTTGCCGCAACCGTCAGCCTGATCGCAGCCATGACCCATCCGGCCCTCGCGGCAGATACACTGACCTTGATGGCCTACAACATATGGGGCGGCGGCGGGAACGAGGGCAAGCCCGTCGATGAGACGGTCGCTGCCATCAAGGCTGCCGGCGCTGACATCATCGCGGTTTCCGAGACACGTCTCGAAGGCGATCCCTGCACGGCCGATGTTTGCGACCCTCGCGGAGAGTCGGTAGCGCCGAAAATAGCCGAGGCGCTCGGCTATCACTATTACGACCAGACGGCGAAGAACCCCGCCATATGGGCCAATGCCATTATCTCGAAATACCCGATCACCAAGCCGGCGTCAGGCGATCTTGGCGTTTCGATCGATGTAAATGGCCGCGCGATCTATGTCTTCTGCGTCAACCTCGATGACGCGCCCTACCAGCCCTATCAACTCCTCAACATCGAATATGGCGACGCCCCGTTCCTGAAAACGGCCGACGAAGCGATCAAATCCGCCGAGGAAACGCGCGGCAAGTCGTTCGATGCGTTGATCGCTGGCGCTGATGCCGCCAAGGATGCCGCAGCCGTCTTCATCGCGGGCGATTTCAACGAGCCTTCACACCGCGACTGGACCGACGGGACCGTGAAAGCCGGCCTCCAGCCTCTCGCTGTCGCGTGGCCGGGCACCACCAAGCTGGAGAAGGCCGGCTTCGTCGATACCTTCCGCGTTATCCACCCCGACCCGGTTGCCAAGCCCGGCATAACCTGGACACCGACCAGCGAACCTTCTGATCCCGAAGATCACCATGACCGCATCGACTTCGTTTTCGCCAGGGCAGCCGGGCTGAAGGTCCTCAGTGCCGAAGTCGTCGGCGAAAAGGCACCCGAAGCCGGCATCGTCGTCAGCCCTTGGCCGTCGGATCACCGGGCAGTCGTCACGAAGGTGGAGTTCTAACTTCACAAAGCTGCAGCGCCGTCCGCATATTGTTCCAGAAACTCGGCCGATGGCTGGATCGGCTTTATCACGTCGATCAGCACACCATTCGGGTCGGCGAAGATGAAATGGCGCTGGCCGAATGCCTCGTCCCTCAGGCTGCGCAGGATCGGCAGGCCTGCTGCGACGATACGCTCATGCACGGCGTCCGGGTCCTCGACTTCGAAATTGATAAGCAAGCCTTGCGATGCCTTGCCGCGCGCCTGTTCGGGAATTGTCTCGTGATCGGCGCCAACGATGCCGAGATTGACGCTCTCATCCTCTGTCGATTGCAGATGCACGTACCAATCGCTTTCAAACAGCGGCTTGAAACGCAGATGGCTGGTGTAGAAAGCCGCTGTGCCGCCCACGTCATGCGTCATGATCACCGGATAATAGCTGGTCGTTTTCATCGCTTTCCTCTTTCCTACATTTAACATACAGTCTGTATGTTTATAGTAATTAACATACAGGCTGTATGTATGCAACAGGAAATGCCGCGCCGCTCCAACCGCGAGCGCACAGAAACCACCCGCACCGCCCTGCTCTCGGCAGCGCGCAAGCTTTTCATCGAAAAATCCTATGCGGAAACCGCCACGCCGGACATCGCTGTAGCGGCGGGCGTCACCCGCGGCGCGCTCTATCACCACTTCGCCGACAAGCAGGCCTTGTTCCGCGCAGTGGTGGAGCAGGAAGCCGCCGAAGTAGCACGAGAAATAGAGGCCGCTGCCCCGCGGTCCTTGAGCGCCCGCGACGCCTTGCTGGAAGGCGGGCGTGCTTTCCTCACCGCCATGTCGGTACCCGGCCGTACCCGGCTTCTGTTGCTCGATGGTCCCGCCGTACTCAGCCGCGCCGTCATGGACGAGATCGATGGGAAACACGGCGCCCGCACGCTGCGCGAAGGGCTGGCCATTGCGATGAGCGAGAACGGCATGAAAAAGCTGCCGCTCGATGCCCTGACCGCGCTGCTCTCGTCCGCGTTCGACCGGGCGGCGCTCGCGGTCGAGGCCGGCGGCCAGCCGGCAGACCTGAACACGGCGCTTGCCGCGATCATCGATGGCCTGTTTTCTTAGTAGCCCGCAGCCTCAGCCGAAAATGCGATCGCCCTGTTCGTTGACCAGTTGCACGCCCTTGCGGATGGAGATGTCCGCCGCATCGTCCAGGCCCGGAAAGCGGTCGGCACGAATGAAGCGGTGTTCCTTCGTCTCGCCGTCGATCACCTTGGTGATGACGCCGCAGGTCTGGTACTGGCCTTCCGACTTGTAGGGCGTGGCGCTGATCGTGAAGCCGTTGTGTTCGACCTGTTTGACGGGCTTGGCGTCCGCCGGAGCCTCGGTGGATTCACCGCCACCACCGAACAGCTTCTTCAAGAATGACATTGCTTGGCCTCCCGTCTACCTACCCTCTATAACCTCGGCGAGCCCTTAGGCAAACCGCCCCGAGGCGATATCAGGCGGCGGTCTCCTGTGCGACCGCCTTCGCCACCGCGGGCCTGTCCATCATGCGCTTGCGATGATCCATCACACGAGGCAGGCGTCCAGTATCGACCCCGTCGCCCTCGAGCCATTGCGCGATGGTGAACAGGTAAGGGTCGGCAATCGTATATGCTTCCCCCATCACCCACGGTCCTTTCAGCATTCCGTTCTCGATGAGATCGAAACAGGCGCCAACCGATTGCGGCACCTTGCGCCGCATCGATTCGAATGCAGCCTCGTCATCTGCCCATCGGCTCCCGCGCATCTTGTGGGCGTGTGCGACGTGTACGGTCGAGCACAGATAGCTGTTGAAGGCCTGAAGTCCGGCAAAGGCGAAGGCATCGTCCAGCGGCGCAAGCTTTGCCTTGGGATGCGTCTGCGCGACAAAGGCAAGGATCGCCGGCGTCTCCGTCAAAACACCCCGTTCGGTTGCCAATGCCGGCACCCGGCCTTTCGGGTTCAGGGCAAGATATTCGGCCGATTGCTGTTGCATTCTGGAAAAATCGAGACGGTTCAGCTGGTAGTCGGCACCGGCCTCCTCCAGCGCGATATGGGAAGCAAGGGCACAGGTCCGGGGAGCATAAAACAGAGTGAGCATGGCAATCCTGCAAATTTCATCTTCAAGCCATGCTGGCCTTTGGGGTCCTGAATTGCAATGTGCCTCAGGCACCGCCCCATATGGACAGAAAGGCGACGCGCCGGTTCGCGGCGCGCCGCCTTGGCATCAGCCGAGCGAGGCAATCACCTCTCGATAGGCATTTTCGGGAAACGCCTTCAGTGTGCGCGAGCGGATATTTCCGGCAGCGCCGATCTGCAGCGCAAAACGCGCGGCGACGGCATCGTCGGGCGCCTCGCACACCGCCACCATGTCGTACTCGCCCATGGTCATGTAGAATTCCTTGAAAGAACCGCCCATGTCGGCAAGGGCCTTCCTGGCCGCATCCAGCCGCTTGGGTGAGTCACGCACTGTCTTCACACCTTGATCAGTCCAGTTCAGAAGCATGATGTAAGTGGTCACGGTTCACCTCCCTACCGCCACCTTGCCGTGCAGGCAGCACGTTTCCGGTGCCGGGAATAACCGCCCCCCAATCGCAATTATGAACCTGGGCGAGCCGTCGCGCCACAACCGCCGGATGCGGCGGCTACATCTCTTTGGTGAACCTTGCCTTGCCCGCACTGCGGCTCAAAACGCAAAAAGCCCGGCACAAGCCGGGCTTTTTATTGAATGCGATCAATAGCCGATCAACTGTCGAGGAAGCTCCTTAGCTTGCGCGAACGGCTCGGATGCTTGAGCTTGCGCAGCGCCTTGGCTTCGATCTGGCGGATACGTTCGCGCGTCACCGAAAACTGCTGGCCGACTTCCTCCAGCGTGTGGTCGGTGTTCATGCCGATGCCAAAGCGCATTCTGAGCACGCGCTCTTCGCGCGGCGTCAGCGAAGCCAACACCCGCGTCGTCGTCTCGCGCAGATTGGCCTGGATCGCCGCGTCGATCGGCAGGATCGCCATCTTGTCCTCGATGAAATCGCCGAGGTGCGAATCCTCCTCGTCGCCCACCGGCGTTTCGAGCGAGATCGGCTCCTTGGCGATCTTCAGCACCTTGCGCACCTTTTCCAGCGGCATGGCGAGCTTTTCCGCCAATTCCTCAGGCGTCGGCTCGCGGCCGATCTCGTGCAGCATCTGGCGCGAGGTACGCACGATCTTGTTGATCGTCTCGATCATGTGCACCGGAATGCGGATGGTGCGCGCCTGGTCGGCGATCGAGCGGGTGATCGCCTGCCGGATCCACCATGTCGCATAGGTCGAGAACTTGTAGCCACGGCGGTACTCGAACTTGTCGACCGCCTTCATCAGGCCGATATTGCCTTCCTGGATCAGGTCGAGGAACTGCAACCCACGGTTCGTGTACTTCTTGGCGATGGAGATGACGAGACGTAGGTTCGCCTCCACCATCTCCTTTTTGGCGATGGCCGCTTCGCGTTCGCCCTTCTGAACCTGATTGACGATCTTGCGGAATTCGAGGATCGAAATCGCGGTTTCCGTCGCAAGGTTCTGGATCTCGGCGCGAAGGTCCCTGATCGTGTCCTTCTCGTTCTTGGTGAATTCCTTCCACCCGCGCGAAGTCAGGTTGGCGATCGAGCGCGTCCAGTTGGGGTCGAGTTCCGAGCCCTGGTATTCGCGCAGGAATTCCTCGCGGCGCACGCCGTAGCTTTCGGCCAGGCGCAAAAGCTTGCCTTCGTTCTGCACCAGCCGCTTGTTGATGTCGTAAAGCTGCTCGACCAGCGATTCGATACGTGCCTGGTTGAGAGAAAGCGACTTCACCGCCTTGATGAGCTGGTCTTTCAGCTCCTTCAGGCGGCGGTCCTGGCTGGGCGACAGCGTGCCGGCAGCCGCCAGGCGGTTTTCCACCTGCTGGTCCTGCAGCTTGCGCAGCTTCTTGTAGGTGTCGGCGATGACGTCGAGCGTCTCCATCACCTGCGGCCGAAGCTCGGCTTCCATGGCCGCCAGCGAAAGGTTCGCCTCGTCCTCGTCTTCCTCGTCTTCTTCCAGCCCGCGCGTATCGCCGCCGACATTGGTGATGTCGTCTTCGTCTTCGCGCGAAGCGCGGCGCGGCTTCTCGTCGGTCTTGGGCTTCGCGTCTTCCTCAACGCGCTCGACGATCGGCGCCTGCTTGGCCTCGGGGCCGGCATACGTCGCTTCGAGGTCGATGATTTCGCGCAGCAGGATCTTGGCTTCGTTGAGTTCGTCGCGCCAGATGATGATGGCCTGGAAAGTCAGCGGGCTCTCGCACAGGCCGGCGATCATCGTTTCGCGGCCAGCCTCAATGCGCTTGGCAATGGCGATTTCGCCTTCACGCGACAGAAGCTCCACCGAGCCCATCTCGCGCAGGTACATGCGCACCGGGTCGTCGGTTCGGTCGGTCGGCTCCTTCTTGGCGACGGCAGCCACCGCCGTGCCGGTCTGCTCGGCAAGCTCGTTGGCGTCTTCTTCGGCGTCGGCCTGGCCTTCGCCCTCGGCTTCCTCGCCCTGCTCGTCATCTTCCACGACATTGATGCCCATGTCGGAAAGCATCGCCATCGTGTCTTCGATCTGTTCGGAAGTCACTTCCTCGGACGGCAGCACCGCGTTCAGCTCGTCCATGGTCACATAGCCGCGCTTCTTCGCGACCTTGATCATCTTCTTGACAGCATCGTCGGAAAGGTCGAGCAAGGGGCCATCGGTTGTGCCTTCGCGCTCGGTCTCGACCTCTTCCTTTTCCTTTGTCGCCATTCTTTTTATGTCTCCAAGCGGCTTTACTGGTAAGCCGGGCAAGCTATCGAACCGGGTAATGTCATGGGCGTTCGTCAGGAACGATGCGCCCCACCATCACAGTTGCCGCATGTCTCGTTAAGTCTGGATTAACCCTGATATCTGTGGTCGGTTTTCCATCCGTCCAGTGACCGGTACCCTCGCATCTGCGCTTTTTTCGTCGACGCCAGTGGGTTAAAGTTTTCGAATCGACCTGATTCCGTCATTCTGCCTTGAGGTCAAGCGCCTGTCGCATGATTCGCGTCAAAAAAGCGAATCAAATGCCTGTATATGCCTCGTAGAGGCTAAACACGCCCGACTCGTCCCGACGAAACACCAAATCCCTCGATCAGCGCCTCCGTTGCCTGCACGTCCCTGAATTGCGCCTGGATTTCGACCAGTCGCCGGTAGTTTTCATCCGTGGGATCGGTAGCCAGCGCAGCTTCGGCCTGCTTCAGCTCCTTATGTAGAGTTCGCGCGCTGCGGTGCAAGTGGAGCGCCTGGCTGAAGGCGTCGCGTGCATCCTCAAGTGCGGCGCTTTCCAGTGCCGGCCATTGCCTCGTGCGTTTGATAAGCCCGACCGCGCGTTCCCAGATGTCCGCGCAGCCGGCCCGCCCGATCGCTTCGACCACCGCGTTGCGCTCGTTGGCGAGATCGTGCGCAAGCGCATCCAGCAAGGCGGCGTGAAGCTTGCGCAAGTCGCTGTTTGCAAGGTCGAGGAACTCCACATACTCGAAATTCTCGTCGATCAGCGCCGGATGATTGATCAGCGCGACCATGATCGTGGCCTCGCGCACCGACATCACCTCGCCGCCGCGCTTGAGCAGGGCCGAGCGTCCAAGGCTTTCGCTGATCGCGCTGCGCCCTCCGGCACCACCGCGCGACCATTGGCCGCCCCCCGGCGCGCCGTAATTTCCGCCTTGTCCGCGACGTTCCCCGGTGCGCGGCGGCCTGTTGCGCTGCGTGCCGAAGAAGCTCTGCACCCTTTCGCGCATCTCCTGATTGTAATGGAAGCGCACACTCTCGTCGCGGATGCGGTTGGTCAGGTCCCGAAGCGTCTTTTCCAGTTCCGCCCGCCGCTCCGGCGTCTCGAACACGCCGCCTGCCGTCTCGCGCATCCACAAGAGATCGGCCAGTGGCCGCGCTTCGTCCAGCACGGCGCGGAACGCGTCCGGCCCGTCGGCCTTGACCAGGTCGTCCGGGTCCTTGCCTTCCGGCAGAAGCGCAAACCGCGCTGTCCTGCCAGCTTGGATCGACGGCAGCACCAGGTCGGCCGCCCGCCACGCCGCCTTCAGGCCGGCTCCGTCGCCGTCGAAGCACAGCACGGGTTCGCCGTTCATGCGCCACAACAACTCCATCTGGTTTTCGGTCAGCGCAGTGCCGAGCGGCGCCACGACGTTCTCGAAACCGGCCTGCGCCAGTGCGATCACGTCCATGTAGCCTTCGACCGCAATTACCGTTCCGGCCTTCCCGAGCGCCTTGCGGGCGCGGGCGAAGTTGTAAAGCACATTGCCCTTGTGGAAGAGTTCGGTCTCGGGCGAATTCAGGTATTTGGCCGGGACGTCCGATGACATGGCCCGCCCGCCGAATGCGATGATCCGTCCGCGGGAATCTGGGATCGGAAACATGATGCGGTCGCGAAAACGGTCATAGGAAACCGCCACACCCTCGAAAACCGTAAGCCCGCACGCTTCCATCTGCTCTTTGGTGACGCCCTTGGCGGCAAGATACTCCTTCAGCGCATTGCGGCTGTCCGGTGCGTAGCCCAGCCGGAACGACTGCTGGGTGACCGGGGTCAGGCCCCGGTCGCGCAGATAGGCGCGCGCCTTTGCCCCATCGCTGCCATGCAGCCGGTCCTGAAAGAAGGCAGTCGCCATCTCCATGACATCGGTCAGGCTGGCGCGTTGCTGCTCGCGCTGCTCCTCCTGCTCGTCGCGCGCCGGCATCGGCACCCCGGCCAGATCGGCGATGCGCTCGACCGCTTCCGGAAAGCTCAAGCCGTCGAGTTCGGTGAGGAAGCGGAAATGGTCGCCCGTCACTCCGCAGCCGAAACAGTGGTAGCGCCCCTTCTTGTCCTCGCAATGGAAGGACGGCGACTTCTCGCCATGGAACGGGCAGCAGGCCCAGTAATCGCCCCGGCTGGCATTCGTCTTCTTGCGATCCCATGAAACGCGCGCGCCGATAACCGATGAAATCGGCACGCGGTCACGGATCTCGTCGAGGAATGAGGGCGAAAAACGCATCGGGAAATGGCTCTTTTAACTTCATATAGCCATCTGCATCGGCCAAGACGACTCCCGATCCAGCCCATGCCCGTTGTTCACAGGCGAAAATAAAAAGGGCGGCCGCACCGGCCGCCCTTGCCGCATCGAAAAAGATAGTCCTTACCGGGCCACGATCATGCCGGCGATGATGCCTGAAGCAATGCCGACCAGCAGGTAGTCGTTGCCGACCCTGATCCATTCCTGGCCGTGGCCCGGCCGCTTCAAGCCGTAGCGGTGATAGTCGCGCACCGGCTGGTGACGGCGCCATTCGCCGTAGCGCTGGCCGCGCTTCCAGTCGTGGCGCTTCACCACCTTCTGCTTCTTGATGATGACCCGCTTTTCGACACGGCGCTCATCGTAGCGGTGGGCAGGCTTTTTCCAGTCGACCTGGGCGTAGTTGCCCTGCGGCTGGGCCGGCATGTTGATGGGCGCTGCCTGGCCTTGCAGCGACGTCGCGGCAAGCATGGAAAAAGCGAGAACGGAGAGGATGATACGTTTCATGGGAGGCACTCCTCGATTGACAACGCAGTGAGGAATAGAAGCCGCCGCATGAACCGAAACTGAATAAGCGCATTACAAATATGTAATGAAATCCAATGCTTATCAGAGAGTTCGGATTCGTTGCAGACCCCCCCCTGCATCAACGTCACAGACACAACGTGCCACAAACATCGCAAACCACGCCCTTGCCTCCACGCGACCACATTGGTCGCGCAAACACGCGCGGACGATGGACAAAATTTATTATCCGGCTAATGTCGAGCGCTATGCTATGAGCCAGCCCATGAACCTGATTCGCACCCTTGCCTCCACAACGTCCGCGACCTTTCCGTCGCGGCATTCAGCATTGGTCCGCGCACTCCCTGCCCTGCCATCCTCGTCGAGGAACATGCAGGCATGAGCGGCTCGGTCGTTCTCATCCATCTGGCCGGTGCCGTCGCGCTCATGCTATTCGCCACCCGGCTGGTCAAGACCGGCGTCGAACGCGCCTATGGCGACGTGCTGCGCCACAAATTGCGCGCCACCATGCGCAACCCCATCATGGCGGTGCTGGCCGGCACGGCGCTCGCCATCGCCTTGCAAAGCTCCACCGCCGTCACTCTTCTGGTCGGCTCGTTTGCAGGTGCCGGCATCGTCTCCGGCCTTGCCGGCCAGCTTGCCGTGCGCGGTGCCGAGATCGGCTCGGCTCTGGTCGCCAAGCTGCTCACCTATGATCTCACGCTGCTCGTGCCGCTCTGCCTCATCGCCGGCACCTTCATGTTCATGGCCACGGAACGCCGCGACTGGCGCCAGATCGGCCGCATCCTCGTCGGTATCGGCCTGCTCATCCTGTCACTGGAAATGATCGGCCAAGCTTCCGAGCCGCTGCGCGAAAGCGCGCTGATGCCAATCATCATCAATTACTTCTCCGGCGATTCGGTCACGGCCTATCTGCTCGCCGCGCTGATCACCTGGCTGTTCCAGTCAAGCATCGCATCTGTCCTCTTGATGGCCACCTTGGCGGGGCGCGGCCTGATCACGCCCGAACTCGGCGTCGTGCTGGTTCTTGGCGTCAACCTCGGCTCCTCGGTCATCGCTCCCATGCTCACCCGCAACGCCGAGTCCGGCGTCCGCGTGGTGCCGGTCGGCAACCTTTTGATGCGCGGCGTCGGTTCCGTCATCATGCTCATCCTCGTCATGAGCTTCCGCCCTGACGTTGCCTTCCTCGGCGCAACGGCTTCCGATCAGATCGTCAACGCGCACATCCTGTTCAACGTCATCATCCTGCTCGCCGGCCTTCCGCTGGCGGGTCTGGTCTATAAGGCTTCCGAAAAGATCGTCGCGCTCGGCGCCAAGCCCGAGCCCGCAGATGCCTTGCAGGTTGCGGAACTGTCGGCGTTGAACGAGGCGGCGCTGTCCAATCCCACCCAGGCGCTCGGCAATGCCACCCGCGAAGTGGTGCGCGTGTGCGAGACGGTCGAGATCATGCTGAAGCGCATCATCGAGCTTTACGAAAACGCCGACGAAGACAAGATCAAGGCACTCGCCGCCCTCGACGACCGCGTCGACGCCCGCCATGCGGCCATCAAGATCTATCTCGCCAAGCTCACCAAGAATTCGCTGGCGGAAGATCAGGCCCTTCGTTGTCAGGAACTCATCGGCGCCTGCGTCAAGCTGGAGCAGGTCGGCGACATCATCGTGCGCAACATGCTTGTGCACGTGCAGAAGAAACTGGCGCAGGGCCTGGAATTCACGCCGGAAGGCTGGCAGGAACTCTGCGCCTTCCACGCTTCGGTCCTCGCCAACGCCCGCCTGTCCTTCAACGTCCTCGTCTCGCGTGATGCGGAGACGGCGCGCCAGCTCGTACTGGAGAAGGACCGCCTGCGCGACTTCGAGAAGGAAACCAGCCAGAAGCATTTCCTGCGCTTGCGCGACGGCACCCCGAAGTCGATCGAAACCAGCTCGATCCACCTCGACACCATCCGCGACCTCAAGCAGATCAATTCGCTGCTCGCTTCGATGGCCTATCCTGTGCTGGAAGAACACGGCCTGCTTTCCGGATCGCGGCTCAAGGCAAGCTGACCCTCGGCCCAAGAAATCTGATCCTGCGTGAAGAATTTTCGGATTGCCCCCCTCGGGCATCCGTGGTTTGAGGCGGCTCCCTGGAGCCTGTCATGCCGCTACCGCTGATTGCCCTGTTCATCGCGGCCTTCGCGTTCGGAACCACCGAATTCGTCATCGCCGGCGTGCTGCCGCAGGTCGCGCAGGGCCTCGATGTATCGATTCCGGCAGCAGGCTACCTGGTCTCCGGTTATGCGCTCGGCATCGCCCTCGGCGGGCCATTGCTCACGCTCGCCACGCACAGGCTGTCGCGCAAGACCCTGCTTTTGTGCCTGACGATCCTGTTCACGCTCGGCCAGGTCGCCTGCGCTCTTGCCCCCGACTTTACCTCCATGCTGGCGCTGCGCGTCGCCATTGCCGTTGGGCACGGTGCCTATTTCGGCGTCGCCATGGTCGTGGCCGCGGGGCTGGTGCGGGAAGACCAGCGCGGCATGGCCGTCGCGCTTATCCTCGCCGGCCTCACCGTCTCCAACGTCATCGGCGTTCCGGCGGGAACCGCCATCGGCAACATCTGGGGTTGGCGCGCCACCTTCTGGGTCATGGGCGGGCTCGGCGTCGTTGCCATTGCCGCCATCGCCGCCCTCGTGCCTGCGACGACCGGAGCCGCCGCCCAAAAGCCCGGCCTCATTCATGAAGTTCGCGCGCTAGGGCGTCAGCAGGTCTGGACCTCGCTCATCATCATGCTGATGCTGATGATCGGCCAGTTCGGACCCTTCACCTACATCGCGCCCATGTTGCAGGAAGTCACCGGATTGAGCGAGGCCTGGGTTCCGTGGGTGCTTCTCCTCAACGGTGTCGGTGCAACCATCGGCGTCTTTCTCGGGGGACGTCTCGCCGACTGGAAGCTGATGCCCTCCCTGATCACACTGCTCGCCATGCAGGCGCTCATGCTCGCCGTCATCTACACGGCCAGCCCCTATCCGTTGCCGATGATCGCGGCGATCACCGTTTGGGGCGGCCTTAACTTTGCCATCGGCACACCGATCCAGACCCGCATCCTGTCGTGGACGGCAGATGCATCCGGCCTGGCCTCATCGCTTATCCCGTCCGGTTTCAACATCGGCATCGCCATTGCGGCGTCCCTGGGCGCCGCCGTTCTCAACGCCGGTTACGGCTACCGCGCCCTACCCCTGCTCGGCACCATCGCCATGCTGGTCGCCGTCGCGGTTGCCGCAGCTTCCTACATAGTTGAGCGCCAACGCAACCAGACGCCGCCCTTGCCTGCACCCGCCGAATAGAGAGCTTAGTCGCGCGCGCCGGCGAACAGGACCGTCGAGGTGCCGCCGCTTGCGGGCCACGTCCGGATCGAGCGATCCTTGCCGCCAGTCAGCACCGAGCCGTCCGGCGCAAAGGCCACCGAATAGAGCGATGCCCTGCCAACGAACTGCACCACCTCGCGGCCGGTCTCCATGTCCCAGATCCGCGCGGTGCCATCCAACGAGCAACTCAGGATGCGCTTGCCGTCCTCGGACAACACCAGCGCGTAGACCGTTCCCGAATGCCCGTTGAACTGGCGCAGTTGCTCACCGGAGGCCACGTCCCAAAGCTTGATTGTGTAGTCGCCGCTGCCCGTCACCAGCTTGCTGCCGTCAGCCGTGAACGCCGCGCCATAGGTGCCGCGCTCATGCCCTTGCCACGTCCGTATCAGCCGGCCTTCGCCGATATCCCAAAGGTTGAGCATGCCGTCGATGCTGCCGCTGACGGCCTTTGTCCCATCAGGTGAAATCGCTACCGACGAAATCGACCACGAATGCCCTGAAAGCACGTGCAACACCTTGCCCGCATCGATGTCCCACACGATCACCGTTCCAGTGTCGTGCCCGCTGACGGCGCGTTTTCCGTCCGGCGAAAGCGCCAGCTTGTTCGCGCCGCCATTCTCGCCGGCCGAAAACACGTGCAGCACCGCACCATCCTCGATGGACCGCAGCACGATCTCGCCGTCGTCGCCAGCGGTCAGCGCGCGCTTGCCGTCTGGCAGGAACAGCGCCGTGCGCGCCATGTCCTTGTGAACGCCAAGCGTCTTGGCCAGTCGCTTTCCGTCCAGGTTCCAAAGCTTGATCGTGCGGTCGGTGCTGGCGCTCATCAGGAAATGGCGATCCGGCGAGACTGCCAGCCACACAACCGCATCGTGGTGGCCCTCAGCCTGTTCGGGCGGCGGCGGCTCGGCCTTTGGCAAGGGCGCGGTCGTCTGCGGCGGCTCGGGCTGTTGAACAGTCGAGGTTCCGCGGCGATGCGCGGCGGCTGGGCGAGATCAGGCGCAGGCGAAAACTGCGGCCACGCTTCTTCTGCCTGCTTTTCCACCGGCGCAACCACTTCTGGTGCGGCCTGCTCAGTTTGCACGGGCGCCGGCACAGCGGCGTCAGGCGCGGCGGTGCTGCCATCGCCCACCACGTCCGTGCCGCCATCGGGAATAGGCCCCTGAGTGGATTGGTCCGCGAGGATCGCGACAAAGGCGATGAGCGGCAAGGCGTAGAGCAGGCGGCGCGCCCAGGTCGATCGTTCGGGGCGAGCCACGGCGTCCCTGCCGAACAGCGGCGCAGCAGCGGTTGCTTCGCCGCTATCCGCATCCAGATTCCACAGCCGCCACGCGCCAACGACGCAAGCAAGCCCGCCCACCAGGAACACGGCAATGCGAACCGCCGACAGACTGCCGTCCCCGGCAAGGGCAGTCCCGCCGACGCCTTCACCGGCCAATGCCAGATAGAGACGATGGAAGCAAAGCAGCGCGGCGATCAGGAGCAGGATGGCGAAGAGCCGGTCGACAAGCCTGATCACGCTCTTGGCCTCCCCCAGGCTCACCACCAACCCGGCCAGTTTTGCACAAAACCGCAGCCTTGCCGATACCCCGCCCGATCCCACAGGCCAACGTGCGCCAGCACCGGATCGTTGAGCATCCTCCCGTCACGCAAATCACAATTTCAGAAAAACTTCAGCCGCGATCTTGAAACTCGCACACTCACGAAACATATGAAGTTACATGAAACGAGATAGCAGACTTTCCGGTGTGCTCCATGTCCTCTTGCACATGGCCGAACACCGCCATCCCGTCACCTCGGAGACACTGGCCAAGGCGATGACCACAAACCCGGTCGTCATCCGCCGCATCATGGCCGGCCTGCGCGACCAAGGTTATGTCCAGTCCGAAAAAGGCCACGGCGGCGGCTGGTCCATTGCCTGCGACCTGTCGAAGATAAGCTTGCGCGACATCTACCACGCTCTCGGCAATCCCTCGCTGCTTGCCATGGGCAACCGCACCGAAGCGCCCGGCTGTCTCGTCGAGCAATCCGTCAACGCCGCGCTCGGCAAGGCTTTCGAGGATGCCGAAGCCTTCCTCCTTGCCCGCTTCGGCGAGGTCACGCTCGCCGCTCTCAGCGCAGATTTTCACCGCCGCATGCTCGCCCGAGGCGGCACCCCCCAAGATCTGGAGACCATTCATGCTTCATGACGCAATCGTCATTGGCGGCAGCTTCGCCGGCCTTTCCGCTGCAACCTATCTCGCCCGGGCGCGCCGCTCCGTCGCCATTGTCGACACCGGCACACCGCGTAACCGCTTCGCGGCCCACTCGCACGGCTTCCTGGCGCAGGATGGCAGCAACCCAAATGCCATGCTCGCCACCGCGCGTTCGCAGGTCGGGGCCTACCCGACAACCACTTTCATCAACACGAAGGCCACGAAGGCCGTCCAGCAGCCCGACGGTTTCTCGATTGAACTGACGACCGGCGAAACTCTCGAAGGCCGCAAGCTGATCCTCGCTTTCGGCATCGCGGACGAACTGCCCGATGTTCCGGGTATCGCGGAGCGGTGGGGCAAAACCGTCATCCATTGCCCCTATTGCCACGGCTATGAATTCAGCGGCCAACGCCTCGGTGTACTGTATTCCTCGGAGAAGTCGCTGCATCAAGCGATGCTGATTGCCGAATGGGGACCGGCGACCCTTTATCTCAACGGCGCTCCCCTGCCCGACAGCGCCACGCTTGCCGAACTGGAAAACCGCAACGTCGCTATTGAGCCCACCGGCGTGGCAGCCCTGCACGGAGAAGGGACAAACCTTTCCGCCATCGAGCTGTCCGACGGCAGGCGTCCCGCCATCGACGCACTCTATGTCGCTCCGCAGAACCATTTGAACAGCGACATCGCAGCGCAACTCGGCTGCGCCATGGACACCAACCCCGCCGGCACCATCATCCGCACCAGTTCAATGCAGGAAACCAGCGTTCCCGGCGTCTTCGCCGCCGGCGACATCACACGCGGCGCCCACAGCGTCACCTGGGCCAGCGCCGACGGTATCACAGCCGGTGTTGCGGCCCACCGCTCGCTGGTGTTCTGAGCAGCCCGCGCACGTTCGGGCCGAGGAACACACGGCCCGAACGCCAGCACTTCATTCCCGTCTCAGAAAATATTCAACCAAACGGTTGACTTTTATTTTTTACAGGTAGATATTCAACCACATGGTTGAATTATTTACGCCCCAACTCGACTCCATCTTCCACGCCCTTGGCGACGCCACGCGCCGGCGCATGCTGGGCGATCTCGCCTCCGGCGAACGCACGGTCAGCCAGTTGGCGGAACCATTCTCCATTTCCCTCGCCGCCGCTTCCAAGCACATCAAGGCGCTGGAAAATGCCGGACTGATCCGTCGGCAAGTGCGTGGTCGCACCCATTTCTGCCGCCTCGAACCCGGCCCCCTCGCCAGCGCGCATGAATGGCTGAGCCACTACCAGCGCTTCTGGATCGGCCGCCTCGACGCATTGGAAGACCTGCTGCGACAGGAAGATGCGCTCAAATCCCCTTCCACCACCAAAGACGAAAAGAAAGGAGACGACCGATGAACGACCTCGCAACAACAGGCTCCTATGGCGTGCTCACCGAGCCTGCCACATTGACGATCGAACGCCTTTTGCCCGGCCCGATCGAGCGCATCTGGGCCTACCTCACCGAAAGCGAGCTGCGCCGCAAATGGCTGGCCTCGGGCGAAATGAAAATGAAGGTCGGCTCCACGGTCGATTTCGTCTGGCGCAACGATGAACTGACAAACCCACCCGGCCAGCGTCCGCCGAACTTCCCTGAAGACCACCGCATGCAGTGCCAGATCACCGAACTCGACCCGCCCCATAAACTGGCAATCACCTGGGGCAGCACTGGCGGCGTCACCTTCGAATTGAAGGAGCAAGGCAAGGAAGTCCTGCTCACCCTCATCCACCACCGTATTCCCGACCGGTCCATCCTGCTCAACGTCAGCGCCGGCTGGCACATGCATCTGGATATTCTGGTCGCCCGGGCGAGAGGCGAGGAACCGCAGCCGTTCTGGGATGGCTGGGCCCGTCTCAAGAAGGACTACGACAAGCGCCTTCCGGCTTGAAACCAACAGCTGGCCGACCGGGCGTTTCGACGCCCGGTCCATTGCTTGCGCCAGCGGCGATGGTCAGAAATTCACCGCTTCGGCGGCCATGCAAGCTCGGGGCCTGTCCTGAAAAACGATACGTTGTTGGTGAAGATGCTGGCCGGGGCAAGCCTGATCATGCGGCCATCCGGATGATCGATCTCGGCCACATTGTCGATGAACCACGTGTTCCAGTCCGCTTCCGGACCGAGATACTTGTTGAGCAGCCGCCGGAAACGGTCCGGAGCCATCGGTTCGATGGTGGCGCTGCCGCGCAATCCAAGATGCAGCAAAATGCCTGCTTCGTTGTCGAAATGGACGATTTCCACCGCGCAACGCGGCTCGCGCTCGAGGCATTTCACCGCGCTGCCGTCAGACGAGCCGAGAAGCCAGATGGCCTCCTCCTCCCAGATGAACCATACCGGCGCATTTCGCGGCGCGCCGTCTACGCTGACCGTGGCCAGGTTCGCCATCAAAGGGCGGGACAGGACATCTTCCGGGTCGAACTCTGTCATCGCAGGATGCTAGAGCGTTTCACGTCGGGATAGAAGCGCTCCGTCCTACCCCAGCAAGCCCTTGATCAGCCCGCTTGCCTTGCCGAAATCCATCTGGCCGGCATATTTCTCGCGCAAGGCAGCCATGACTTTGCCCATATCCTTGACGCCTGCCGCGCCGGTCTCGGCAATCGCGGCACGTATGGCGGCTTCCGTTTCCGCTTGGTCGAGCTGCTTCGGCATGAAATCGCGGATCACCACGATCTCCTCGCGCTCCTTGGCGGCGAGTTCGGGCCGGTTGCCATCGTCGAACGCCTTGGCCGAATCCTCGCGCTGCTTGACCATCTTGGCCAGCAATTGCGCGATCTCGTCGTCACTGGCGGCGTCCTTGCCCGCCCCGCGATTGGCGATGTCGCGGTCCTTGATCGCAGCCTGCATCAGCCGCAGCGTCGAAAGGCGCGCCTTGTCGCCGCCCTTCATCGCGGTCTTCACTTCCTCGCTCAGCCGTTCGCGCATGGCCATTGTCCTTCACTATGCGTGCATGATTTAAAACTGGCACCGATAAATGGCATTCTGGATTGAATCTCAAGTAGGCGACGCGTCATGCGGCCCGCGAGCGAAGGCGGCTTCTGCGGAAAATCGCACAACCTGTCGGATCGGGCGACGCCTGCCCGTCCTTGGGGCTGGAACGGGTTTTGCGGCGCCTGATCGCCCGCAAGATGGAACCGGCCATTGCGAAAGACAGTTGAAGACCAACAACAAGGATGAACGACATGCCCAGCACCGTCCACCTGCACCGTGTCCTGGCGACCACGCCGGAAAAGCTCTACCGCGCCTTCATCGAGGCGGATGCTCTTGCCAAGTGGCTGCCGCCGAACGGCTTTGCCTGCACCGTGCATCATCTCGAGCCGAAGGTTGGCGGCACGTTTAGGATGTCGTTCCGCAACTTCACCACCAGCGACAGCCATTCCTTCGGCGGCGAATATCACGAGCTCGTTCCGGGCGAGCGCCTGCGCTATACGGACAAGTTCGACGATCCCAACCTGCCCGGCGAAATGCAGGTCACGGTGAAGTTGAAGAAAGTCTCCTGCGGCACCGAGCTGAACATCGAGCAGACCGGAATACCCGATCTCATCCCGGCCGAAGCCTGCTATCTCGGCTGGCAGGAATCGCTGCGCAATCTGGCCAGGCTCGTCGAGCCTGAAATCACCCAGTAAAATCCAAGCCGGCGATCAGAAGTTCCAGCCATCGATTAAGCAAGGCAAAGGCGGGACGCAGTGATTGACCCTGCGCCCGCCTTCCCCTATGTGAAGGTCTTGCAACCGCACTTTTGAATACGCGTGGAGGCTGCCGGCATCGCCGCTGCGCGTTTTTTGCTGCGCGAAAGATTGCTTTCGCCCGCAGCCACTTGATGGAGCGCCGCCATGGCTTCGACTGCCCCCTGGGTTTCGGAAAAACCGACCGCCCTGCTCGTTCTCGCCGACGGAACGGTGATCGAGGGACGCGGCCTTGGCGCAACCGGCGATGCGGTGGCGGAAGTCTGCTTCAACACAGCCCTTACCGGCTATCAGGAAATCCTCACCGATCCCTCCTATGCCGGCCAGATCGTCACCTTCACCTTCCCCCACATCGGCAATATCGGCACCAATGACGAGGACATCGAGGACCTGCACCCCGCTGCCCGCGCCGGCGCGGTCGGCGCCGTGTTCAAGGCCGACGTCACCAATCCGTCGAACTACCGTGCGGCCAGCCATCTCGACGAGTGGCTGAAGCGGCGCGGCATCGTCGCACTTTCGGGCATCGATACCCGCGCACTGACCGCCCTCATCCGCGAAAAGGGCCTCGCCAACGCCGTCATCGCCCATCATCCCGACGGCAAGTTCGACATTGATGACTTGAAGCGCCGCGCCGCCGCGTGGTCAGGCCTCGTCGGCCTCGATCTCGCCAAGGAAGTCACCTCCGGCCAATCCTCGGTTTGGAACGAGACGCCGTGGGTCTGGAACGAAGGCTACGGCGCACAGGCCGAGCCGACCATGCACGTCGTCGCCGTCGATTACGGCGTGAAGCGCAACATCCTGCGCCTCCTGGCCGGTCTCGGCGCCAAGGTAACGGTCGTCCCGGCCAAGACCGAGGCGAGAGAAATCCTTGCCATGCAGCCGGACGGCATCTTCCTCTCCAACGGCCCCGGCGACCCCGCCGCCACCGGCGAATATGCCGTGCCGATTATCCAGGACCTGCTCGATACCGACCTGCCGATCTTCGGCATCTGCCTCGGCCATCAGATGCTGGCGCTGGCGCTTGGCGGCAAGACCGAGAAGATGCACCAGGGTCACCACGGCGCCAACCACCCGGTCAAGGACCACACCACCGGCAAGGTCGAGATCGTGTCGATGAACCACGGCTTTGCTGTCGATGCAGATTCGCTGCCTGCTGGCGTCGAGGAAACCCACGTCTCGCTGTTCGACGGCTCGAACTGCGGCATCGCGCTCACCGGCCGCCCGGTCTTCTCCGTCCAGCACCATCCCGAAGCCTCCCCCGGCCCGCAGGATTCGCACTATCTCTTCCGCCGCTTCGCCAATCTGGTCCGCGAACGGCAGGGGCAGCCCGCATTGGCAGAGCGCGCTTAAGGCATCGCCCAGCCCTTCTAGTGTCCGCCCGCTGCGGCAGCTTCTTCGGCGTGCATCTGCTCCATTTCCTTAGGCGTCGGCTTCGCCACCTTGGTCACGAACACCAGAAGCGCCAGCGCAAGGAACACACCGCCCACCACGTAAGGTGCGCCGGCAAACTCCACCGGCGCGCTCGGCCCGGTGAACCACGAAAAGATCGCCGTATAGAGGATCGGCGTGATGATCGAGGTGATCGAGAAGATCGACGTCATCGCGCCCTGCAGTTCGCCCTGCGCCGACGGCGGCACCTTGGCGGCGGCAAGGCTGCGCAGCGGCGGATCGGCCAGCGCTTCGAGGCAGCCCGCCACGATCACCGCATAGACCACCCAGCCCTGCCAGGCGAAAGCGTAGCCGAAGGCGCTCGCCGCTGTGAAGGCAAGCCCAATCGCAGCCGTGCGCCATTCGCCCAGCCTCGGGATCGCGCGCGGCAGCACCGTTGCCATGACGATTGCGCCGCATAGCCCGAAAGCGCCCAGCGAAAAGCCGATCTGCTGTTCGCTCCAGCCGTAGCGGTAGGTGCCGACGAACGCCCACACCGCCGGATACATCATGTGGCCAAGCGTCATCAGGAAGAACACCAGCCCGATCCACCCGATGCCGGGATAGTTGCGCATCTGCTGCAGCGCGCCGAGCGGATTGGCCCGCTTCCATTCGAATTTGCGCCGATGCTTCTCGTCGAGCGTTTCCGGTAGCAGGAAGTAGCCGACCACGAAGTTGAGGAAGGCAAGTCCCGCCGCGAAATAGAACGGCACGCGCGGCCCGAACTGGCCGAGCAGCCCGCCCAGCACCGGCCCGATGACGAAGCCGACACCGAAGGCGATGCCCAGCAGGCCGAAATTTTTCGCCCGGTTCTCGTCATCGCTGACATCGGCGATCAGCGCCGAGGCGGTCGAATAACTCGCCCCGCTGATGCCGGCCAGCACGCGCCCGATGAACAGCATCGGATACGACCATGCGATCGCGCAGATCAGGTTGTCGATGGAGAAGGTGAACACCGATGCGAGCAGGATCGGCCGCCGCCCGAAGCGGTCGCTCAGATTGCCGATCAGCGGCGCGAAGAAGAACTGCATCGCCGCATAGACGAAGAACAGCCACCCGCCCTCTATCGCCGCATCGCTGATGCTGACGCCCGACAATTCCTGCAGATAGGCCGGCAGCACCGGCATGATGATGCCGAAACCGATGATGTCGAGCAGAAGCGTGGTGAAAACGAGCGCCAGCGCGCGCTTTTTATGAACCGCGTCAATCATGCCGTGTTCCTGTGTCGAGCCGCATCGCCAGCGAACAGCCCTTATACGGGAGTTGCCCCACCAGAACAATAATGGAACATATCAAAAATCTTCATGCTGACATTACTTGCCAGCATGAAAACGGAGGCTTTTAAGTCGAGGTTCAGGTCAGGATGCGTCGGAATCACAGATGGGCGCGAAGCGACCAAACTGGGGATTTCGAGAACCGGAGCGCGGTGCCCTCTAAAAATACGTGGGCACCGGAAGCGCAGGAAGTCGCTATTTGCAGACCACCATCACCTGAATCCTAGATCGGATTGTTGAACGTGTCGCAATCCGACAACTTGCCGCTCTTGAAGCCGCGCGCGAACCATGTCTGGCGCTGCTGCGAGGTGCCGTGGTTGAAGCTTTCCGGCACCACATAGCCTTGCGTCTTCTTCTGCAGCGTGTCGTCGCCGATCTGCTGGGCTGCGTTCAACGCCTCCTCCAGGTCGCCCTGTTCCAGAATGCCCTTCTGCGCGGTGAAGTGCCCCCACACGCCGGCAAAGCAGTCCGCCTGCAACTCGACCTGCATCGACATGTGGTTGGCGTCCGCCTCGCTCATCTGCTGGCGCATCTGGTTGAACTTCGGCAGCACCCCGATCATGTTCTGCACATGGTGGCCAACTTCGTGCGCAACCACATAGGCCTCGGCAAAATCGCCCGACGCACCGAACTGCTGCGACAACTGCCGGAAGAACGATGTGTCGAGATAGACCTTGCGGTCGCTCGGACAATAGAATGGCCCGGATGCCGACGATGCGAAGCCGCAAGCCGAGCGGATCTGCCCATCGAACAGGTGGAGAGTCGGCTCTTCATAGGTCAGGCCATTGGCCTTGAAGATGCCGTTCCACACGTCTTCCGTCTCGGCCAGCACGGTCGAGACAAACTGCTTCATCTCATCATTGGCCGGAGCGTCGGTCCCCGAATCGGATTGCGTGACGCGTCCACTGCCGTCCTCGGGCCCAAGGCCGCCACCGGCGAGAATCTGCATCGGATCGATGCCGCAGGCCTTGAGCGCGAAGAACAGCACGACGAGGATGACGATGGTGGAAAGTCCGCCGCCGCCGGCCCGCCCACCTATCGGAATGCGAAACTGGCCGGGTCCGCCGCGCAGTCCGCCGCCGGGTCGCCCAAAGCCGCCGCCTTGTCCGCGGGAATCCTCGACATTGTCACTCTGACGACGGCCTCTCCAAAGCATCTCAAACCCTCATCTGATATTGCATCGGTGGTCGCAGGCCGCGGGGGCGTCGTCGCTGCGGTTGAACTTTCCAACAAATATCTCAATGGTTGCGGCGAGTCATGACCATTCTTTGCCGTCATGCCGCCAGCCACGCGATACCGAACGCAGCTTACCCGCGCTGCTTGCTGCCGGCGCTCTTGCCGTCCGAACTCTTCGAACGTTCCTCGAAGCGCTCGGCGCCCTTCTTCAGGTCCTTGCCGGTTGCAGCCTCCACTTTGCGCTCTTCCTTCGCCGCCGCCTGCTTGAGCCCCTTGGCTGCTGCCTTGCCCTTTGCCGTCACGGCCTTTTGCGCACCCATGTCGTCGTCCTCCGCTGGCACCCGCACGGAATGTCGGGCGTCGCAGTCAACGCGGCGCTGGCCCGCCGGTTCCGAATTAGTCGTACTTCCGAAGTAGCGGGAAAAAGCCGGCGGCGTCAGTCGGCAGCCATTGCACGGCGGAACGCGGCGAGCGTCTCGGCGCTGACATGATGTTCGATGCCTTCGGCATCTATGCGCGCGGTTTCGGCACTCACGCCCAGCGAGCGCAGGAAGGCTTCCACCGTCTGGTGGCGGATGCGGCTTTCCTCCGCCATTCTGCGACCCGCTTCGGTCAGGAAAACGCCGCGGTAAGGCTTGCGCGACACCAGCCCATCCATGCACAGGCGGCTCAGCATCTTGGCCACCGTCGGCTGCGCCACGCCAAGTCTTGCCGCAATGTCCACCTGCCGCGCCTCGTTGCCATCCTCGATCAGGTCGGCAATCAGTTCGACATAGTCTTCCACCAGTGCGCCGCGTCGCGCTTCACGCGTGGCGCGAAACCCTTCCGAATGCACTTCGGCATCGGGAAGCGGTTCGTCGCGCGCAATGGGACGTTTTCTGGGCGCCACCGCTTCCTCCTTCCTCGCAGTTACAGTTGCGACCCCTGGCGGGATCGAAACCAGCTTTCACATTCATAGCACAGGCTTGGTTCAGTCGCGCACGCAACCTGCCTCACCCACCCCAAACCTGTTTAACCCATTCGACAGGCTCCGCAACCCTCACCCCGATAGGCTTTCGTCCAACGCCAAAGGAAGCCATCATTATGAAATATAGCATATTGTATAATGTTGAGCCTTGGCATAATTATTGGCTATCGGAGCCTCACCCGTCTCGAAAGTCCACAATGTCCGAAACCGAACTCGTCGCATCGCCGCACAAGAGCAGGCGTTTCTTCCAGCGCTCGCAAGAAGCCATGCCCAGCCTGCCGGAAGTCCACGCCTCCATCGCGGTTCCCACCACCGGCGTCTGGTTCCGCCGGCTGTTCGCCTTCATGGGGCCGGGTTACATGGTCTCGGTCGGCTACATGGATCCGGGCAACTGGGCCACCGACCTCGCCGGTGGCGCGCAGTTCGGCTACACGCTTTTGTTCGTCATCATGCTGTCCAACCTGATGGCGATCCTCCTGCAGGCGCTTTCCGCCCGTCTCGGCATCGCCACCGGGCATGACCTCGCCCAGGCCTGCCGCGCCTACTATCCGAAGCCCGTCGCCTATGCGCTTTGGGTCGCCTGCGAACTTGCCATCATCGCCTGCGATCTGGCCGAAGTCATCGGCACGGCCATCGCGCTCCAGCTCCTGTTCGGCATTCCGCTTATCGGCGGCGTTTTGCTCACCGCGCTTGATGCCTTCCTGGTGCTGCTCTTGATGAACAAGGGCTTCCGCTATCTCGAAGCCTTCGTCATCGCGCTTCTCATCATCATCTTCGGCTGCTTTGCCGTGCAGATCTTCGTTGCCGCCCCGGCACCCGGCACCATCTTGCACTCGATGTTCATGCCCTCATCGGAGATCGTCACCAACCCGGCCATGCTCTACGTCGCCATCGGCATCATCGGCGCCACCGTCATGCCGCACAATCTCTACCTGCACTCCTCCATCGTGCAGACGCGCGCCTATGAACGCACCGACAAGGGCAAGCGCGATGCCATCAAGTGGGCCACAGTGGACTCCACCATCGCACTGATGCTGGCGCTGTTCGTCAATGCCTCGATCCTGATTGTCGCCGCCGTCGCTTTCCACGGCACGCCGCATCAGGACGTCGCCGAGATTGGCGATGCCTATCAGCTTCTTTCGCCGCTCCTCGGCCTCGGCATTGCCTCGACGCTGTTTGCCGTGGCGCTGCTCGCCTCCGGCCTCAACTCCACCGTCACCGCCACGCTGGCTGGCCAGATCGTCATGGAAGGCTTCCTGCGCCTGCGCCTGCCGCACTGGGCTCGCCGCCTGCTCACGCGCGGCCTCGCCATCATCCCGGTTGTCTTCGTCACCATTCTTTATGGCGAGAAGGGCACCGCCGAGCTTCTGGTGTTCAGCCAGGTCATCCTGTCGATGCAGCTTCCCTTCGCCGTCGTCCCGCTCGTATCCTTCGTCTCGGACCGCAAGAAAATGGGCAGCCTCGCCATCCCGCGCGCCGTGTCGGTACTGGCATGGTTCGTCGCTGGCCTCATTTTGATGCTGAACTTCAAGCTCCTCTACGACACCATCGTCGGCTTCGGTTGACTTGGAGAGACCCTGCCCTTCCTTGCAAATTTTCGCTGAAGCCTGTCGGATAGCGGCCCGCTCAATCGTCATTCCTGATGAAGCAGGCCACTACGGGCCAGCAGCAACGGGATAAAGGGAAGGTTCCCATGCGCAAGATCAAAGCCGCGACTTTCGTCAGCCTCGATGGCGTCATGCAGGCTCCGGGTGGGCCGCAGGAAGATACCGAGGGCGGTTTCAAATATGGCGGCTGGACGTTCCATTATTGGGACGACGTCATGGGCAAGGTCATGGACGAAGCCTTTTCCAAGCCTTTCGACCTTCTGCTTGGACGGCGCACCTACGACATCTTCGCCGCCCATTGGCCGCATGCGCCTGAAGAAGACCCGATAGCGAAAACCTTCAACGCCGTCACCAAATACGTCGCCACCCATTCGCCCGACACGCTTGCCTGGCAAAACAGTATTTCGCTCGGTCCCGACGTGGTCGCAACCTTGCGCAAGCTGAAGCAGCAAGACGGCCCCGACCTGCTTATCCAGGGCTCCAGCGAGCTTATCCAGACCTTGCTTGCCGCCGACCTCATCGACGAGATCACATTGCTGGTGTTCCCGTTGATCCTTGGCCCCGGCAAGCGCCTGTTCGGTAACGGAGCCATGCCCGCCGCCCTCAAGCTCGTCTCCTCGCAGGCTTCGAGCACCGGCGTCATCATGGCCACTTACCTGCGCAGCGGCGACATCAAGACCGGCTCGTTTGCGTTGGAGGAGCCGAGCGAAGCGGAGGTCGAACGCCGCGCCGGGCTCGAAGCCGGTAGCTGACGACGTTTACTCTGCCGGTAGCGGCGCAACCCTTGCCGTCCTGAGGCTCACAGTCAGGACGGCAAGCGCCGCAATCGGAAACGCCGCTGCGATGATGCCGAGATTGGCCGGCGTCGAATATTCCAGCACCCTTCCGCCGAACACCGTGCCGATAGCGATGCCGAGGTAGATTGCCGAGGCGTTGAGCGACAGCGTCAGGTGCGCGATCTCCGGTGCATAGGCAACGAGCCTGCTCGCCTGAGCCGGCGGGAACCCCCAGCCGATGATCCCCCACGGCACCATCAGGCCGATCAGGATCGGGCCGGCCAGCTCATGCGGAACGAATGTCAGGTCGAACGAAATCGTCAGGCAGACCAGCGAAGACAGGATGAGCGAAAGCACAACCACGCGCGTCGCCCCGAAGCGGTCGGCAAGGAAGCCGCTGGACAGGTTGCCGATCACCGCACCGACGCCGAAGGCCAGCAGCATGCCGGGCAAGGCGAGCGCCGGCAGGCCGGCGCCTTCCATGGCCAGCGGCGCGAAATAGGAAATCAGCATGAAGCCGCCGGTCAGGTAGAGCAGCGTCACCATCAGTGACGGCAGAATGCCCGGCTGGCCAAGGCTGTGCAGCCGCTCGCGCATGGTCAGGCGCGTGCCTTGCAGCCCGCGCGGCAGGCGCAGCCAAAGCACGAACGAGCAGGCAAGGCCAAGCAGCGCAATGGCCCCGAAGGTACCTCGCCAGCCCCAGAAATTGGCAATCAAGGCTCCCAGCGGCGCACCCAGCGCCACGGCAAACGTCGTCCCGCCAACCACGACCGAAATGGCGAGCGCCCTGTGCTCCGGTCCAGCCAGCGCCACGGCGGTCGCTTGTGCGGTTGCCGCGAACAGGCCCGCAGCCATGCCCATGATGATCTGCGCCGCCGCAAGGGCTGTAAACGAGGAACTCGTCGCCGCAACGCCGTTGCCCGCCACGAATATCAGCATCGCCACGACCAGAAGCTTGCGGCGGTCGGCCGCACCGAACAGCGCCGATAGCGTCGGCGCTCCGATCGCGTAGGCCAGCGAAAAGGCGGTGATCAGGTAGCCGGCGCTCGGAATGGAAACATGCGCGTCAGCCGCAATCGATGGCAAAAGGCTCGAAAAGACGAAGCCGACGGTGCTCATTGCGAACGAGCCGACCGCGAGCCATATAAGGCGTCTGTCCATGGAACTGTCCTTAGTTCAAGATTTATTGAACTATTGAACTTGTTGCCTCGATATATCAATTACCTATCGCAAGGCTGCTGACAGCCCTGTGTCATGAACCCGGCCGCCAGCGCGGCCAAACCGAGTTGAAGCAAGCCGCAAAATGCGGCCAGGCCGAATTGAAACCGGCCGCCAATGTTGTAGCCTTCGCCCATGAACCTGCCCCATCCTCTTCCCGAACAGATCACGCTCGCCAACGTGCTTTCGGCGCTGGGCGATCCGACCCGGCTTGCCATCGTCGCCACGCTCAACCGCACCGGCACGCCGCTGAATTGCGGCCGCTTCAACGAATTCGGCTCCAAGACCAATGTCAGCTACCATCTCGCCAAGCTGCGCGAGGCCGGCATCACCAACACCGAGGTCGCCGGCACCAGCCGGCTGATCACCTTGCGCCGGGCCGACCTCGACACGCTTTTTCCCGGTCTGCTCGATTCGGTGATTGCCGCGGCGCGGGATTCCGCCGCGCCTGCAGAGAGCCGGAAATAGCGTCGGCCCGAGCCTCCGCCCCCGAGATTTCCGCCTGCGCCGATTACGCACAGTTCATTGGCCTAAAAGCGTACTTTTCGGGGTTACATCGCGCGGAACTCTCCCCTATAAGGCCCCCTTAGCCACTAAGAACCTTGCCCGCACACTGGCCCGGTCCTCCACGACGCGTTCCACGCGAAACGGAGAAACCTCGCCGGTCTTTCGTGCAGCCCAGACCCGACGGACCCGCCATGCCAAAACGCACCGATATCAAATCCATCCTGATCATCGGCGCCGGCCCCATCGTCATCGGCCAGGCCTGCGAGTTCGACTATTCCGGCACCCAGGCCTGCAAGGCGCTCAGGCAGGAGGGCTTTCGCGTCATCCTCGTCAACTCCAACCCGGCCACCATCATGACCGACCCGGAGCTAGCCGACGCCACCTATATCGAGCCGATCACGCCCGAAGTCGTCGCCAAGATCATCGCCAAGGAGCGCCCCGACGCGCTTCTCCCCACAATGGGCGGCCAGACCGCGCTCAACACCGCGCTGTCGCTGCGCCGCATGGGCGTGCTCGAGCGCTACAATGTCGAGATGATCGGCGCAGACGCGCACGCCATCGACAAGGCCGAGGACCGCGCCCTGTTCCGTGAGGCGATGAAGAAGATCGGGCTGGAAACGCCGAAATCGATGCTGGCCAACGCCACCGACGTCAAGGACGCCGACCGCAAGAAGCACGAGGCCGACCGCGCCGCCCTCAAGGCCGAAAGCCCCGCCAATCTCGACGCCGCGCTCGATGCGCTCGAAACCCGCTGGAACCTCGGCGAAGGCGACCGCAAGCAGCGCTACGTCGCGCACGCCATGGGCGTCGCCGCCCAGGCGCTCGACGCCGTCGGCCTGCCCGCCATCATCCGCCCCTCCTTCACGCTCGGCGGCACCGGCGGCGGCATCGCCTACAACCGCGCCGAGTTCTTCGACATCGTCCAGTCCGGCCTCGACGCCTCCCCCACCACCGAAGTGCTGATCGAGGAATCGGTGCTTGGCTGGAAGGAATACGAGATGGAGGTGGTGCGCGACAAAGCCGACAACTGCATCATCGTCTGCTCGATCGAAAACGTCGATCCGATGGGCGTTCACACCGGCGATTCCATCACGGTTGCCCCTGCGCTCACCTTGACCGACAAGGAATACCAGATGATGCGCAACGCCTCGATCGCGGTGCTGCGCGAGATCGGCGTCGAGACCGGCGGCTCCAACGTCCAGTTCGCCGTCAACCCGGCCGATGGCCGCCTCGTCGTCATCGAGATGAACCCGCGCGTCTCGCGCTCCTCCGCGCTCGCCTCCAAGGCGACCGGCTTCCCCATCGCCAAGATCGCCGCCAAGCTCGCCGTCGGCTACACGCTGGACGAGCTCGAAAACGACATCACCGGCGGCGCGACGCCCGCCTCCTTCGAGCCGTCCATCGACTATGTCGTGACCAAGATCCCGCGCTTCGCCTTCGAGAAATTCCCCGGCGCGGAACCCACGCTCACCACCGCCATGAAGTCGGTCGGCGAAGTCATGGCCATCGGCCGCACCTTCCAGGAATCGCTGCAAAAGGCGCTGCGCGGTCTCGAAACCGGCCTCACCGGCCTCGACGAGATCGAAATCCCCGGCATTGGAACCGGCGACGACAGAAACGCCATCCGCGCAGCGCTCGGTACCCCCACGCCCGACCGGCTGCGCATGGTGGCGCAGGCGATCCGCATGGGCACCTCGCTCGAAGACGTGCATGCCATGTGCAAGATCGACCCGTGGTTCCTCGAGCAGATCGCCGGCATCATCGCCCTTGAAGCCCGCATCCGCGAGCACGGCCTTCCTGAGGATGCCGAGAACCTGCGCATGCTGAAGGCTTCCGGCTTCTCCGATGCGCGCCTCGCCTCGCTCACCGGCAAGACCGCCAAGGAAGTCGCGCATCTGCGCAACGCGCTGGCCGTCCATCCCGTCTACAAGCGCATCGACACCTGCGCCGCCGAATTCGCCTCGCCCACCGCCTACATGTACTCCACCTACGAGGTGCCGTTCGCCGGCTCCCTCGCCAACGAGGCCGGCATTTCCGACCGCAAGAAGGTGGTCATCCTCGGCGGCGGCCCCAACCGCATCGGCCAGGGCATCGAGTTCGACTATTGCTGCTGCCACGCCTGCTTTGCGCTCGCCGAGGCCGGCTACGAATCGATCATGATCAACTGCAACCCGGAGACGGTCTCGACCGACTACGACACCTCCGACCGCCTCTATTTCGAACCGCTCACCGCCGAGGACGTCATCGAGATCCTCAAGATGGAACAGACGCGTGGCGAACTCGTCGGCGTCATCGTTCAGTTCGGCGGCCAGACCCCGCTGAAGCTTGCCGAGGCGCTGGAAAAGAACGGCATCCCGATCCTCGGCACCTCGCCCGACATGATCGACCTTGCCGAAGACCGCGACCGCTTCCAGAAGCTGTTGCAGAAACTCGACCTCACCCAGCCCAAGAACGGCATCGCCCTCTCCGTCGAGCAGGCGCGCACCGTCGCCGGCGAGCTCGGCTTCCCGCTGGTCGTGCGCCCGTCCTATGTGCTCGGCGGCCGCGCCATGCAGATCATCTACGACGAGGGCATGCTGCAGACCTACCTGCTCGACACCGTGCCCGGCCTCGTGCCGGAAGACATCAAGCAGAAATACCCCAACGACAAGACCGGCCAGATCAATACCCTGCTCGGCAAGAACCCGCTCCTGTTCGACACCTATCTCACCGAAGCCGTCGAGGTGGACGTGGATTGCCTGTGCGACGGCAAGTCAACCTTCATCTCCGGCATCCTGGAGCACATCGAGGAAGCCGGCATCCATTCCGGCGACTCGGCCTGCTCGCTGCCGGTGCATTCGCTCTCGACCGAGATCGTTGACGAGATCGAGCGCCAGACGGCGGCGCTTGCCAAGGCGCTCAATGTCGGCGGCCTGATGAACGTGCAGTACGCCATCAAGGACGGCACCATCTACGTGCTGGAAGTGAACCCGCGCGCCTCGCGCACCGTGCCTTTCGTTGCCAAGACTATCGGCCGCCCCATCGCCAAGATCGCCGCGCGCATCATGGCCGGCGAAACGCTGGACGAGGCCTTCGCCCATTATGGCGCCAAGCCCGACCCCCGCAATCCCGGCCACATCGCGGTCAAGGAAGCGGTGTTCCCCTTCGCCCGTTTCCCCGGCGTCGATACGCTGCTCGGCCCGGAAATGCGCTCCACCGGCGAGGTCATGGGCCTCGACACCGACTATGCGCTGGCCTTCGCCAAGAGCCAGCTCGGCGCCGGCGTGGACCTGCCGCGTTCGGGCACGCTGTTCGTCTCGGTGCGCGATGAAGACAAGAAAGGCATCCTGCCTGCCGTCAAGCGCCTTGCCGAGCAGGGCTTCAAGGTGCTGGCCACCTCCGGCACCGCCCGCTTCCTCGGTGAAAACGGCGTCGCGGCGGAAAAGATCAACAAGGTGCTGGAAGGCCGCCCGCATATCGAGGACGCCATCCGCAACCGCCAGGTGCAGATCGTCTTCAACACCACGGACGGACAGAAGGCGGTCTCGGACTCAAAGTCGCTGCGCCGCGCCACGCTGATGCAGAAGGTGCCCTACTACACCACGCTGTCCGGCGCCGCCGCCGTGGCCGAGGCCATCGCCGCCCTGCGTGCGGGAAGCTTGGAAGTCAGACCGCTGCAGGAATACTTCCTGTAAGGCGAGCGCCGAAGCTGCTTTTCTCTCCCCGTTCTACGGGGAGAGATGCTGTCCGAAAAGCGGGCAAAACGCCCAATTACTTGGCTTTCGAGCACCGACACCAAGAGATTGAACGGCTATCTCGCCAACATCTCAATAGTGTCGCCCGCGAATAACAGAACCCTTGAGGTGCGCGACGCCATTCCCCGCCTTCTTTTGGCAATAGTTGTCGTACGCAGCGGAGAAGGAGCGGCGCGGCGCAAGTTACCAATCCTCACCCTCCATTTGTAGGAAAAGGGCAAGCACGAGCTCACCAACTTCGCACCGACGCCAAAGCGGCACTTTGAGGCGGCCGCTCTCGCGGAAAGCGCTGGCCGCCAATTAGGCCCAATTGACCATGTTGCTTTCGACTTGATTCTACCGCACAGTCAAACTCACTTGCGGACTAAATAAGAATTAACTTTCGGAACGGTTTGATTGCAATGCCAAAGTTCTTAGGGGATTCCAAGAGCATTTTTGCTGAACGGGTTCTTGAACATGGCTATTTTCCAGAAAACATGCCGCCTGTATTTGCTGTCGAGAACCTCCACGAGGCGGCAATAAAGCCGCTTAGCGCCGACCAGTTCTTGACGGATAAGCCAACCGAGGCCTGCAAATACAACTCTTCGAAAAGAGGAGGTCAACGACGTGTCTTCACCATGCCTAACCCTGTGTACATGGTGGACACAGTTCATTTTTTCACGTTGCATCAGTATGAAATTGACGAGCACCTATCGAAATCTGAAGACAGCAGTTCGAATCCCGAATTCTCAGCGACAACAACAAGACCAATAGGTATCAGCAGCTATGCGGAATTTCACAAGCGTAGGCGCAGAGACCTGTCACTATCACGCTACGTGGTGCGAACCGACATATCACGCTACTACCATTCTATTTACACTCATTCATTGCCTTGGGCCTTACATGGCAAGCCTGCAGCAAAAAAAGACCGAAAGCCGGATTCCATTGACGTATATGGAAATCGACTAGATTGGCTAACTAGGCAAGCTCAAGATGGTCAGACCGTTGGAATTCCTATCGGACCAGATGTTTCCCGTATTACATCCGAAATCATAGGCGTAGCGATTGATCAGCGTTTTAGAAAAGCGCATGGTCACAATATTCCAATGCTTCGACTCGTCGATGATATATATATTGGAAGCGATAATATTGACGATGCGCATACTTATTTGAGCGGAATAAGGGATGCCATACGCGCTTTCGAGCTGGACATAAACGAATCTAAGACAGTCATCCTAAGTGCTAGCGATGATCTTGAGCCGTACTGGCCTGTTGAAATACGTAGAGAGCTTGAACGTTATAAATCAGAAGGCTTGCCAAATAGTCAGATGAAGGCTGACTTTGTACATTTTATGGATGAAATTCTTCGCAAAGCCGCTTCTTATAAAGATGAAGGCATTGTCAAATTTGCGGTTCGAAAAATGGACGAACTCGCAATTTGGACGGAATACTGGGACATTATAGAACCATTTCTAGTGCGAGCTGCGATTAATTTTCCTCATTGTTGGGACTATGTCGCGCGCGTTGTTGCGTGGCGTAATGTTGTGAAATCGATCGATCAAAAAAAATGGATAGAGGTGATCGACAAATCTATCCGCCAAAATGTGAAATCCGGTCACGATTCAGAAATATCATGGGCTTTGTGGCTTCTTAAGGAGATTGAGGGGCCATTAGATAAGGAAATATTTGAAGCGGTCCTTCTGCGCTGTGGTCCAATGCCTTGTTTGATAGCGCTCGACATTCACGAGAAATCGAAAGCCCCCTACAAGATACCTAAAGAAGCACTTTTGGAGAGACTCGGTGATCAGCCGATGTTGAGCAACAACTGGCTATTGGCCTACGAGGGGGACCGGCAGTTTGGGCTCAAGATAAAATCAAAGAATATTCAAGGAAATCAATTCTTTAAGCAGCTATATGATGATGACGTTTCATTCTATAATAGAGACGCTGAATCGTGGGTGTTCGAAGACGAAGATGACAAGGGGAGCGTAAAATTCGCAATAGAAAAGGGCGCCGGTGGTTACGATAGCCTCTACGAAGACGGCGATGACGATGACGATGACGATGAATTCTGACTAGACTGACTGGGCGAGCTTATCCAGTAGCGCCATTGTGCGCAGGCGGTGCGACATTCGGTGGCGATTTCGCCGCACATGGGCGTTCATCTCAAATCCGTCATCCCGGAAGCGAAGTGAGGCGAAGCTGTCCGGGATCCATTCCGTGACGGTTCGGCAGTGCGAAGGCGGAGGATACCTACCGTTTCTGGCGCAAACGCTGACACCTCCCTCTCCTCAGGGGAGAGGGTAAGGGTGAGGGGCAGCGCTGAGTTGGCCAAGCGTGGACCAACCTCGGCCTGACCACCACCTAACTCCTTGATCCCACTCACTTCCCGAAAAATCTTCCATCTCCCTTATCCACCCTCTTTTCACTTCCCCCATAATCCACCCATCGCTCTTGCGGGAGACCTGGTGCGCACCGGGTATCAGGGAAGGGCGTCGGTGCCGGGCTGGTCGTCTGCGGTAGGCGGCTGGGTGATGAGCCCCTAAGTTCGGCCCTCGAACCGGGCGCAGTGTTGCCCGCAGTTGTCGGCCATTGAGGCTGGAGCTGCGGCATGGCCGGTGCATCGGTTGAGGGAAGCCACCGGACGGGCGGCCGCAAGGCCGCACTACTTAACTAAACAAGCGACCGAACGGCCGCCCGTCCTCCCGACCTCTCAACCGAGGTCAGTTCTTTGACAATGGCCAGACGGCTTTAGCCGGGCGTGGCAACGAATAGGTATACCCGTCCCTTCGTCATCCCAGGGCGGAGCAGGCCGAAGGCCGTCGCGCAGACCCTAGGATCCATGCCGTGATCAAACGGAAGCGCGCAAAGGGTGCAAAGAAGACCCCATTCTGAGCCGCCCTGCACCACACAATCCTCACGGCATGGATCCTCGGGTCGCGCCTTTCGCTGCGCTCAGGCTTGCCCGAGGATGACGAGGGGGAAGAATCTCCCACGCGAAGAAGCAAACCACCCCCACCGCGTCATCCCGGAAGCGAGCAGAGCGAAGCGACGGCGATGCTGTCCGGGATCCATTCCGTGACCAATCGGCAGCGCGCAAGGGGCGCATAAGAAAGCCCCTCATTGTGAGCCGCCCCATACAGGTTGATCCTCGCGGCATGGATCCTCGGATCGCGCCTTTCGCCATGCTCAGGCTTGCCCGAGGATGACGATGTGGAAAGGGGTGCGCCCCTCCCTATTCAGGGGAGCGAAAATCCCCTCACCCGGCCCAGTCCGCATAGCCCGCAATCAGTTCGCCGATGTCCTCCATCGAGGGGAACGTCTCGAAGCTCCGCACCGCGCCGGTTTCGGCAAAGGGCAACCTGGTGCTGGCATAGGTTTCCATATAGGGCCGGAACCAGTTCGTATCGTTGAACATGGTCGGCCGCACATTGACGAAGTCGAAGCCGACGGGTCGCGTGAACAGCCACGTCATGCAGTGCGCGCAGAAATAATGGTTGAGGTCGGCGCCGTGCAGGCCGCCGATCACCGGCTCGCCCTTCGCCACTTCGAACCCGTCCGCCGGCACCATTGCGGTCAGCGAATAGGCCGAAGATGCCATTTTCTGGCAACCGTGGCAGTGGCAGGCGGCGGTGCAGATCGGCGCCTTGGTGATGCGGATTTCGACCTGCCCGCAGCGGCACGAACCGGAAAGGGGAAGCGCAATGGGTGGCATGACGGCCTCTTTGCTGTTTCCCCCGCTATAACAAAAACCGGTCCGGCTTGTCCCCTCGTCCCGCGCTTGCCCTATAGTAACGACAAGCACTGGCGCACAATCGCCAGGTGCGCGAAACGCTTGGCCATACCTGTGGAGGTGCAATGGACGATCCCGACGAGGTTTCCCTCATTCCGCCGCAGGTCGTGGCCGACAACGCCGCCAAGGGGCTGGCGATGCGCGCGCAGTTCAAGCGCGGCGGCACCGAGATCGGCGTGGCGCGCGCCACTGAACTGAAGGCGTGCAAGCCGCTCGCGCCCTCCACCATCCGCCGCATGGTCAGCTATTTCGCCCGCCATGAAGTGGACAAGCGCGGCAGGAACTACGGCAACGAGGCAAATCCGTCCGCCGGCTATATCGCCTGGCATCTGTGGGGCGGCGACGAAGGCCGCGTCTGGGCGCTCGAACTGAAGAAGCGCATCGGCAATGCGCCCGACATATGAAAAGGATCAGGAATCGGTCAGCGCAACCGGCAGGTCGACCACGGGCGGCGTCTCCACCGGCAGCGCCGGCGCGACCAGAACAGGCTCGCGGCGGCGCTTGCGGTCCTTGCCGAGCCCGGTGATGCCCAGCATGCCGCGGCGCTTGGCGTCGTAATAATAGCCGGTCTGGTAGAGCCGGTCGGCGCGGTTCTCGTCGCCATCGGCCACCAGCCACGCCCCGCGCAGGTACTTCACCGCGTATTTAAGGTTGGTCTCGGCATCGAGCAGCCCGTTGGCCGGACCGTCATAGCCCATGCCGCGCGCCGTCGCGTGCTTGATCTGCATCAGCCCCCAGTGACCCTTGTTGTAGGCCATCGGGTTGAACGTGCTTTCGCGATTGACAACGCGCCGCACGAAATTTTCCGGCACTTCGTAGATCGCGGCATATTTGGCGATCAGCATATCGACCTGGCCGCGCGGCGCTGCAATCGGCGAGGCTGGCTGCTGTGGCGCCACGAACGAGGCCGGCTGGATTTCAGGCGTTGCCGAAGCAAGCAGCGCCGGTTGCGCCTGCACGCCGGGCATCGCAACGGGCTGTTGCGTGGCGTCGGCCACCGTCGCGTCGCCCGGTTGCGCCGGAGCCGGCAAACCGGCCATGTCGGGGTTCACCGTGGCCTGCGCATAGGCGCTTTCGGGGAGGACTGCGACTGTATCGGGCAGCGGAATGGTGAAGCCGGCATCGGTTTCGTCGACACTTGCGGACTGCGCCAATTGCGGCGATTGCGAGGTCGTGGTGCAGCCGGCAAGGCCGAACGCGGCCAGCATCACACCAAGGGCAGCAATGGGCAGCTTCGCTGGCAAACCGGGGGTTCGAAGTCCGTTGATCGGAAAAACGTGATTTCCGCTCCTTACATCAGCCGAGTCTGGCCCGCAACCTGTCCTCCGGTAACTTGTTGTTTGCGCGTATTTCGGGTGGCGATCCCCTCCGGCCGGTGCGATAATGTTCCCGCTTCGTACCAAAGTGCGAAAGGATGACAAGATGAACGACAAAGCCAGCCCTGAAACCATCGGCCATTCCGTATTCGAAACGGCGCTCGGCTTCATGGGAATTGCCTGGAGCGAACGCGGATTAACCCGTGTGCATCTCGCGCAGAAGAGCCGCGAAAGCGTCGAGCGCAACCTGCTGCGCAAGATCGGCACCGGCGCACCCATAAGCCGCGATATGCCGGCATGGGTGGCCGACCTTGTCGTTCGCATCAAGGCTTATGCGGCAGGCGAGGAAGTCGATTTCTCGGACGTCCCGGTCGACCTCTCCGGCGTCGACGATTTCCAGTTGGCCATCTACGACGCCGCGCGCAAGCTTCGCTTCGGTGAAACCACCACCTATGGCGAGCTTGCCAAGCGCGCCGGCAAGGCCGGCCTGCCACGCGAAACCGGCGCAGCACTCGGGGCGAACCCGGTGCCGCTGGTCATTCCCTGCCATCGCATCCTTGCCGCCGGCGGCAAGATCGGCGGCTTCTCCGCTCCTGGAGGTTCAGCGTCGAAGGAAAAAATGCTGGCGCTGGAAGGCGTGCATGTCGGCCCGCCGCCGTCGCCGCAGTCTACATTCGCGTTCTGAGGGCTCGGCCTCAGTCAGGCCATATCCGCCGCCACCGTTGCTCATATTCCGGCCGCTTGCATTTATAGACCGGACAGGAATTGAGGTCCCCGCTCGGCACGAAGGCGCGGCTGCGCACTTCGCCCATTTCGCAGAAGCGGTCGTCGCGCACATAGCGGTCATAGAGCGTGATGTTCGGATTGCGCGGCGAGCGGTAGCGCAACAGAGCCGCTCCGTCGCGGTCAACCCGCGCCTGCACCTCGCCGCAGCTCATCCGGGTGGGATCATAGCGTGAGATTGCATGTGCCTCCGCCGCGATCAGGCAAAGGCTCGCCGCAACAAGGATTGCTTTCATGGGTGCCTCCGGATCTAGCTCGCACGGCAACAATTGCTTTCGCCGTAACGCCAGCAGAACCGCGAAGTTCCGCCGCAAATGCGGCGTCCTTTTGGCGTCCAGCCGCAAGCTGCTTCCTGTAACCTCTTGTTTTTGCCTCGAACAAGGGTTATATGCACCCCGTTGATATTTCGGCCGATCGATCCGGGCCTCGCGATCCTCGCGTTTGCTGACGTCTTTCTCCAAAATCTCGATGCCACCGGCCGGGCTTTGGTCCGGTCACCGAAAACATGAGCAAACTCGAAGGAATACTACTATGGCAACAGGGACCGTTAAGTGGTTCAACGCCACCAAGGGCTACGGCTTCATCCAGCCTGACAATGGCGGCGCGGACGTGTTCGTCCACATCTCCGCTGTCGAACGCGCTGGCATGTCGACCCTCAACGAAGGCCAGAAGGTCAATTTCGAGATCGAGCAGGACCGCCGCACCGGCAAGTCGTCCGCTGGATCTCTGAGCAAGGCAGCCTGATTTTGCACAAGGCGCGCGCCGGGCGATAGTTCGGGGCGCGCAGCAAGTCACGGATGTACTGGCGGCTGCGCGAGAAGCGCGCCGGAGCATGATGACCCCGACCAGCCGAAGCAGCAGATTGCTGCCGGCCCGGACACCAGGCTCCCGATCAGGCTCCCAAGCAATCGAAAGGCGGGATTTATCCCGCCTTTTTGTTTTTCTGCCCGCCTTCTGTTTTCCGAAAATCTCGAATCACAGCCTCGCGGCATCAAACCCACGACGCCATCGCTTCACTTGATAGTCCCGACCAACTGAAGCGCGTGCCTCAGCTCCGTCATCCCGGAGTAGTTGGAAATTGCACATCTATTCATTGCCACGCCCGCTTTCGCGTCTGGGAGCCTTTTGCCACGCTGGTTCTTTGTTTCGCAATTCCGAACGGAAAACCGGTTCCCACTTTTCCTGGAACTGCTCCGAACTCGCTCGCTAACGCTCGTCGCTGGCGGGGACGATTCCTTGCCCCGCCCTTAAGCTCCTTGCTTCGCTCGTCGCTGGCGGGGACGCTTCCTTGCCCCGCCCTTAAGCTCCTTGCTTCGCTCGTCGCTGGCGGGGGCCCCGAGGAATGGCCAGACGGCTATCGGAGTTCGTGCTTTATGGTTGCCACGCCCGCTTTCGCGTCTGGCCATTGTCAAAGAACTGACCTCATTTGAGAGGTCGGGAGGACGGGCGGCCGGTCGGTCGCTCGTTTAGTTAAGTAGTGCGGCCTTGCGGCCGCCCGTCCGGTGGTCTTGCCTCCCTGAGGGGGCGCTGCCGTCCAATGCGGCCCGCTGGCTCAGTCGAGGCCCGGACTTGGGGNACCGTCATGCGACCAATCCGGCACCGACGCCCTTCCCTGATACCCGGTGCGCACCAGGTCTCCCGCAAGGGCGATGGCAGCGAGTATGCGGGAGACGGACAGGGTGGGGATAAGTGAGAGGTGAAGTTTTTGCGGAAGTGAGTGGGATCAATTGGTTAGGCGGCGGTCAGCCTGTGTCTGATCCACGCTTGGCTAGCTCCGACCTGCCCCTCACCCTTACCCTCTCCCCGCAGGCGGGGAGAGGGAGGCGTCGGCGTTTACGCTCAAACACCCCTCATCCGACCTCGCTGCGCTCGGCCACCTTCTCCCACAAGGGGCGAAGGTAGGTCGGCGTCAGCGTTCCGGCCAACGTTCAGCATGGGTACCTAGCGATGAGGTCGATGCAAGCGTCCCCGTCGCCCCTTGTGGGGTGAGAAGTGGTGCGCGGAGCGCACGAAAAGCCCCTAAACGGGCTTTTCGAACGACAAACGCCCCGAGCCATAGTGAAGGGCTGGGCAACGGTCGAGGCGAAGCCGAAACAGATGAGGGGTAAGCGCAGCTGGTTCTGCGCCGTCGATGAGCTGCCGCAAAGTCACGGAATGGCAAGCGTGTTTAGACGAAGGCCGAAGAATTTGGCCCAAACCATCACCGGCAGAACGGTTCCAGCCAACCATGAAACGCTCTAGGGCAGCCACTCGATCGGCACATGGCCCGGATCGGCTTCCACCCTCTTCAGCCACGCAGCCACTGCCGGATAGGCATCGAGTTGGAAGCCTCCCTGCTCTGCCGAGTGCGTGTAGGCATAGAGCGCAATATCGGCAACGCTGAGCGCGCCTCCGGCAAAATAGGCATTGCCCGCCAGATGCCTGTTCATGACCCCGAGCGCCTTGTTGCCGCGCTCGAGCGTCTGCGCCAGCCGCTCCGGTGTCGCGTCCTTTGCGCGTTCGGGAAAAGTCAAAAGCGCCTTGCGCACGGCGATATATGGCTCATGGCTGTATTGCTCGAAAAACAGCCACTGATAGGCCATGGCCCTTTGGTAGCGGTCTTCCGGAAGAAACCGGGTCCCTTCCGAGAGGTAAAGCAAGATGGCATTCGATTCGGCAATTCGCCGGCCGTCGTCGAGTTCCAGCAGCGGCACCATCGCGTTTGGGTTCTTGGCCACGAATTCGGGCGCGCGGGTCTGGCCGGTATGCGAACTCACCTCGACATTGGTGAATGGCACACCGAGCTTTGCCATCAAAAGCCGCGGCTTGTAGCAGTTGCCGCTATCGATCATTCCATAAAGCACGGTCATTCAGTCAGTCTCCCCATGCCGAACTATTGCGCCTGCCAAAACCGCGCTTCCAGTGATTAATATTGGTGGAGCAATCGATTCCGTTGATCGGTCAGCCGATCAGCGGCGATGCTATGCCGGCGCTGCCGAGCAAGCGCGCCACATCAAGTGGCTCTTCGTTGAAAATGGTGCCGGCCAGCGCCGGGCGGCCGAGCAGAAAGCCTTGCAGCAAATCCGCGCCACCCTCGAGCGCAACCCGCAACTGGTTGGGTTGCTCAATGCCTTCGACCAGAATTTTTACGCCACGGTCGTGCAACAGGCCGACCAGCGACTTGAAAAGACGTTCGGCCGCCGGGTAGCGGCACAAAAGCGTAAACCACGGCCCATCGATCTTGACGATATCCGGCTCTATCAGCTTGAGGCGGTCCTCCGTCGAATGACCCGCTCCGAAATCGTCAACGGCAATGCGCAGGCCGTTGCGGCGCATTTCACGGGCGATCGCCACAAGAACCTTGTCATTTGGCGCAGCGTGTTCGGTGATCTCGCAGACAAGCATGCCGGGATGCAGTTCGACATCTTCGAGCCCGCCCATCATCAGCCGCAGTTCTGCAAGAACGCGCCCCGGATGATCGTTGACGCCGGGATGGAAATTGAAGAACAGGTCCAGGTCGCTGACGCCGATATGGCGGAAATTATGCAGGTGCAGCGTGCGGCACATCGTTTCCACGAACAGCCGATCCTTCGCTGCAATGCCTTCGAAGAAGATGGCGGGAGAAACGGGCCGGCCGGTCACATGAGGTTCTATAAGCGCCTCGACGGCCACCGGTTTCAACGCGCCGTCACGAGGCGCAAAGATCGGCTGGTAGGCGCTGCGAAGGCGGAAGTCGCCATAGACCCCGTATTCGATGCCGATTTCGTCAGCAAAGATTGCCCCGCTGACATCGCGGCGCCGGTCAGGCTTGCGTGTCATCTGAGGGGTCTGCGGCCAAACACCTTGGCCGCCCGTCCGGTTGCGCGCGCCGGCCGTGCCGCTTCGGCCTCCTCCGCCTGCTCAAGCGTCGCCTGCATCTCGCTGATGCCACCCATGTTGCGCAGCGAGGGCGAAGCGATCTCCGGACGCGCCAGCACGAAGCCCTGCACCATCGAGGCACCGGACTTTTCTGCAAGTTCGAGCTGCCAGTTCTCTTCGATGCCCTCGAACACGGTATGAATGCCCTGCTCCTCGAAGGACTTCACCATTGCCGTCAGCAAGGCGAAGCCCGCACCCGATTCCATCAACTGGCCGATCCATACCGCATCGAACTTAACGATGTCTGGCTTGAGTTCCTGGATGCGGGTTATGTCGGATTCGTCGGCGCCATAGTCGTCTACCGCAATGCGGAAGCCGCTGGCGCGCAGTGCCGCGACAAACTCGTAGAGCGCTTCCTGGGATATCGTCTTCTGCTCGGTCACTTCGCAGACCACACGGCGCGGATCGATCTTTGCCTCATGCAGCACCAGCCGCATGTCGCGCATGGCAGCATCGGAGACGCTCCTGTCCGTAAAGACGGAAGGGTCGAAATTGATGAACACCGACATTTCTTCCGGAAGGCAAATCCCGGCGTTCAAAAGATGCATGGTTCGCGTCAGCCCCTCGATATGCAGGCGGTCTACCGGCGGGCATCCTGAAAAAAACACCGCTGGCGTTTCCGGCTCTCCATTGCGGAATGGACGGATCAGCCCCTCGAAGGCAACGATTGAAAGCTTGCCCTCTTTGAACGTAAAAATCGGCTGAAAGGCACTCTTCAGCGTATAGACGCCCCACACGCCGGTTGCGGTGCCGTCTTCGTGACGAATGACATGGGCAAGCCCGATGCTCCGAGACAAATCGGCACTCCGCATAACCAGTTGCAAATCAGGCCATTCTATCGGCCCAATATTTTACCGCCCGTTAATGTAGCAGAGTTCGGAATTCAACGCTGGCCATTTCGTGAAGCTTGCACTTCGCCAGCCGATGCGACAATAGAAGCGCGCAGTCGAACGACTGGTTTCAGCCACACACTGGAGACATTTCCCATGGCCTTTCTCGCCGACGCCCTTTCCCGCGTAAAGCCTTCCGCGACCATCGCGGTGACGCAGAAAGCGCGCGAGCTGAAAAACGCCGGGCGCGATGTCATCGGCCTCGGCGCAGGCGAGCCGGACTTCGACACGCCGGACAACATCAAGAATGCCGCCATCGAAGCAATCCGCCGCGGCGAAACCAAGTATCCGCCGGTCTCCGGCATCGCGCCGCTGCGCGAGGCCATCGCCAAGAAGTTCAAGCGCGAGAACAATCTCGACTACACGCCCGCGCAGACCATCGTCGGCACCGGCGGCAAGCAGATCCTGTTCAACGCCTTCATGGCCACGCTCAACCCGGGCGACGAAGTCATCATCCCGCGCCCTTACTGGGTGAGCTACCCCGAAATGGTCGCCATTTGCGGCGGTACCTCGGTCTTTGCCGAAACGTCGATCGACAACGGCTTCAAGTTGACCCCTCAGGCGCTCGAAAAGGCGATTACGCCCAAGACCAAGTGGCTCTTGATGAACTCGCCCTCCAACCCTTCCGGCGCCGCCTACACCGAAGCCGAGCTTCGTGCGCTGGCCGACGTATTGCTGAAGCACCCGCAGGTCTGGGTTTTGACCGACGACATGTACGAGCACCTCACCTATGGCGACTTCGTCTTCAAGACCATCGCCGAGGTCGAGCCGAACCTCTACGAGCGCACGCTGACCATGAACGGCGTCTCGAAAGCCTATGCCATGACCGGCTGGCGCATCGGCTACGCTGCCGGTCCCCTCCAGCTCATCAAGGCGATGGACATGATCCAGGGCCAGCAGACCTCCGGCGCCTGCACCATAGCCCAGTGGGCGTCGGTCGAAGCGCTCAATGGCCCGCAGGACTTCGTCAAGAAGAACAAGGCGATCTTCCAGGGCAGGCGAGATCTCGTCGTGTCGATGCTAAACCAGGCGCGCGGTATCTCCTGCCCCTCGCCGGAAGGCGCGTTCTACGTCTATCCGTCCTGCGCCAGCCTGATCGGCAAGAAGGCTCCCAACGGCAAGGTCATCGAAAACGACGAAGCCTTCTGCACGGAGTTGCTTGAAGCAGAGGGCGTCGCGGTGGTGTTCGGCTCGGCCTTCGGCCTCGGTCCGAACTTCCGTATTTCCTACGCCACGTCGGAAAAACTGCTTGAGGAAGCCTGCACCCGCATCCAGCGGTTTACGGCTAGCTTGAGCTGATCGGCTCAACCTCTTGAAAAGACTCCAAGGCCCGGCGCACCGCCGGGCTTTGTGTTTTGGTCAGCGGGTATCCGGTCCCGGCTTGATGCTTTCTCCGTCACCCGTCTTTCGCGCTGATCGCATCGCTTCGTCCATCACCTGGAAAGTGCGGTCGCTCAGCGTTTGCGAAACATTGAAGCGCATGAAGTCGCTGGCGGATTGCGACAGGCTGAACGCATTGCCGGGCGCCAGCACCACACCCCTTTCAAGCGCCGCCCGCGCGACATCAGCAGCATCCAGGCCGTCCGGCAGGCGGCACCACAGGAACATGCCGGCCTGCGGCTCGATCCACGGCATGATGCCAATGGCCTTCAGCCGGATCGCGACATCAGACATTGCGCGGGCAAGACGATTGCGCAAACCTTCCATGTGCTTGCGGTAACCGCCATCGCTCAAGACCGAGAGAACCATTTCTGCGGCAAGCCTTCCGCCGCCAAACGATGTTGCGATCTTGAGGTCGATCAGGCTTTCAATCAAATCAGGCCGGGCAGCCACGAACCCGCAGCGCGCCGAGGCCGAAAGCGTCTTTGAAAAGCTGCCGATGTGAATGACGCGGTCGAGACCGTCGAACGCCGCCAGGCGTGGAGCCGGGCTGCGCTCGAAGTCGGCAAAAATATCGTCCTCGATGATCGTCAGCCCGAATTGGTCGGCGAGCTTCAGGACCCTGTGGGCAACAACAGGCGACAGGATTGCACCGGTCGGATTGTGGATCGCCGAATTGGTCAGGTAGAGCCGCGGCCTGTGTTCGGCCAGCACCGCGGCGAGGCGCTCTGTATCCGGACCGGAAGGCGTATAGGGCACGCTGACCATCTTGGCGCGATGGGCACGCAACAGGGCCTGGAAATTGAAGTAGCAAGGGTCGTCGACCAACACGGCATCGCCGGGTTCCAGAAGCATGCGGCAAAGCAGGTCCATTGCCTGCGTGCCGGACTCGGTCAGCATGATCTGGTCCGGCGGACATTCGATACCCCGTTCCGCCATTCTCCGGACGATGAGTTGGCGCAGAGGCGGCAGGCCCAAGGGGGAGCCGTAGTCGCCCAACACAGTTTCCTCGGCGCGCGAAAGCGAACGCAGCGCCTTCCTGATGCCGCTCTCCGGCAGCCACGGCGCGGGCAACCACCCGCAGCCCGGCTTCATGTTGCTGTCGCTGGTCTCCAGCGACTGGCGCGAAACCCAGAACGGGTCGACTTCCCGGTCGAGCTTCGGGCCGATCTCGGACAGCGACAGCGGCGCGGTCTGGTTGGCGACGTAGAAGCCGGAGCCGGGCCGGGAATGGATAGCGCCTTCCGCGACAAGCCTTTCATAGGCCTCCACCACGGTCGAGGCGGACACTTTCAGCGCCGCAGCCAGCCCCCGGATAGATGGCAGCTTGGCCCCTGACCCCAGGCTGCGCCCGGAAATCCGCCGGCGCACCGTTGCCATCACCATCTCGACCCGCGACCCTCGATGGGCGTTTCCATTCATCCGTATTGCCTCTTGTATCAGTACAGTTCAGCCTAATTGTACCGAACTGTCACTGGCTGCGCCAGCCATCGAAGCCCATAGAAAGCTGCAATCGATGGAGTGCGACATGGACCGGACGACCACCGGATGGATCAGCGGCTTTATTGGCGTGGTGATATTCAGCGGCTCTCTGCCTGCCACTCGCGTTGCCGTATTGCAGTTCGACCCGGTGTTCCTGACGGCGGCCCGGGCTGCGATCGCCGGCGCGCTTGCCTTGTGCCTGCTCGTTGCCTTCAAGCAGAAGCGCCCCACTCGCGCCGACATCGCCTCGCTTGTCGTGGTTTCGTTGGGTGTCGTCGTCGGATTTCCGCTGCTGTCGGCGTTTGCGCTTCAGCACGTCACGTCCGCGCATTCGATCGTGTTCATAGGGCTGCTGCCCCTGGCGACGGCCATATTCGGCGTCATCCGTGGCGGCGAACGGCCCAAGCCCGCCTTCTGGGCATTTTCGGTCCTTGGCAGCGCGCTTGTGGCGGGCTTTGCGCTCTCGCAAGGCCTCACCGCCTCGCCGATTGGCGACACGCTGATGCTCGCGGCGGTGATTGTGTGCGGATTGGGCTATGCCGAAGGCGCCAAGCTGTCTCGTGTCTTTAGCGGCTGGCAAGTCATCTCGTGGGCGTTGGTATTGTCGCTGCCCGTCATGGCAGCTTTGATGATCAGCCGGATGCCGCCGACATTCGCGGACATCAATCCACCTGCCTGGATCGGCCTTGTCTATGTCTCTCTGTTCAGCATGTTAATCGGATTTGTGTTCTGGTATCGCGGCCTCGCACAAGGCGGCATCGCAGCGGTCGGCCAGTTGCAACTCCTGCAGCCATTCTTCGGTTTGGCGCTGGCAGCAACCCTCCTGCACGAGCCGGTGACGCCAGGCATGCTTGCCGTCACCGTCGCGGTCATCCTGTGCGTGGCCGGCGCGCGCAAATTCGCCAACTAGCTTACGGACGGCGCTTCCCCGGCATCATCTACCGTACTGTTCATCGCTGACCGGCTCCAGCCAGTCGACGGCCCTGCCGTCCTTCGCTTCCTGCATGGCGATGTGCGTCATCGCCGTGAGCGGAGCGGCGCCGTGCCAGTGCTTTTCGCCGGGTTCGAACCAAACGGTGTCGCCGGCCCTGATCTCCTGAATAGGGCCGCCCCAGCTTTGCACGCGTCCCGCACCTGCCGTCACATGCAACGTCTGCCCGAGCGGATGGGTATGCCAGTGCGTGCGCGCGCCGGGCTCGAACCGCACGGAAATCGCCCGCAAATGGGCCGGGGCCTCCGTCTCGATGATCGGATCCTGCATCACCCGGCCTGTAAAGTACTGGTCGGAAGCAAGTCGTGTCGGCACGCTTCCACATGCTGTGATCTTCATTCTGAAACCTCGTTTCCCCATAAATTTCCGGCTGATTCAACGCATTATAAGGCTTGCTCGCAACCAGCGCTATTTTCACGATGCATTAGCCATCGCGTAAAAATTGCATAGAACTTTAGGGTCTCGAAACTCCACCCGGTAACAATGTCGGCAGATAAAGGCCGAAAGAAAGAACCTACACGTTCGGCTCAACAGGGAACCCGCGAGCGGCGGGATGGTCGAGATGACGTCCAAAACCGGGGCCCAGCCCAGGAAAGTCACCAATGCCCAGCCGATTCCGGACAAGGATGCCGAAGCCTCGCCCGCAGGCCGCTTCACCTACAACCAGACAACCCCGTCCTCCGAGGTGAAGGGTGCCGGAGCCTTGCAGACCATGCTTGCCAAGGAATTTGGCAACGAGGAGATCAAGGAAACCTCGGCTCCGCAGCCCGCGCCATCGCGCCTCAGTCAGCCACTTTCGCCGCTATGGTCGCGCATTCTCAAAACCGTCGCAGGCCTCGCCATCCTTTTGACGGTCGGATGGATGCCGATGCAGCGTCTATTCCAGGTCTCTAGCGTCGAAGCCGTCGTCAATGCCCAGATTGTAACCATCCGGGCCCCGATTGGCGGCGTCATCGCAGAAGGCCTTGAAGGGCTTCGCGTCGGAAGCACGATTCCGGCTGGCTGGGAATTGGCGACGGTAACCAACGCCCGCGCCGATCACACCGCCATCGAACACGCCGGCGAAGAATTGGGAGCCGCCCGCGAAGAACAGGATGCACTTGCCGCCCGTATTTCCCGTCTGGCCGAACTGCGCTCCGGCATCGGCAAGCGGGTCGAGGCATTCCGCATCGATCGCAAGAACCGTGTTGCTGCGCAAATTGCCGAGATAGATGCCCAATTGACCGCAGCCGAAGCGGTCCTGGCGCGCGCCGAAGCCGAATTCGAGCGGCAGTCCTCGCTGACAGCCAAGGGCGCGGCGGCAAAGGCTGCGCGGGAAACCGCCAAGCGCGACCTTGATGTCGCTGCCGCTGAACTGGATCAGGCCAAGGCGCGCAAAGCAGCCCTTGCGGTCGAAGCCGAAGCATTGGCGCAAAGCCGCTTCTTCGGCGACGGTTATGACGACGAACCTCGCTCCGCCCAGCGCCTCGACGATATTGCCGAGACGATGGCTTCTCTCGAAGCCGACAAGGCAAGGCAGGATGCGCGTGTAGCCAGGCTGGAAGAAGGGCTGACCCGGGAAAAATCGCTGTTTGATCTGGCAAGCGAAGCAAAGTTGACCGCGCCGACCGCTGGCCAGGTGTGGGAACTATTCACCGCTCCCGGTGAACAGGTCGTCGCCGGCCAGCCCCTGATCAGCGTGCTGGACTGTTCCAAGCTGCTTGTCACCGCAGCGGTCACCGAGGCTGTCTACAACACGCTTTCGGTCGGCATGCCGGCAAGCTTCACCTTCCGTGAAGGTTCGCGCGCCCTGCCGGGCAAAGTGGTCCAACTGAGCGGCGTTTCATCGGCCGCATCGAATTTCGCAATCCTGCCGTCGGCTCTGACGAAAGAGGCCTATCGCGCCTTGGTCGCGGTTGAAGGCATGCAGCACGAAGGCTCTTGCCCGGTTGGCCGCACAGGTCGCGTGGTTTTCGGCAAGACCTCTTCCTGAGAGCGACCCAGCCATGAACCCGATCCTGTCGGTTCTATCGGAAGGCGCAGTGCCCGGCCGTATCATCGCCGGCCTGCTGCTGGCCGTGATGCCTTGGATCAATCGCCATAGCCGCTTCCGAATTCTGCCGATCATCCTGGTTCTGGCCCTGACGGCCAAATATCTGTTCTGGCGCGTCACCGCTACCATCCCCTCCCTTGCCAATCCTGTCGACTTCGTCGTCGGATGGCTGTTCTTCCTGATCGAGGTTGGAGCGGTTACGGGCTCGATCATCTCCTATATAACGCTGACCCGCACCACCGAGCGCACGAGCGAAGTCGAGAAAAACACGCCGTGGCTGAATGCCCTGCCGCATATGCCGTTGGTCGATGTCTTCATCTGCACCTACAATGAGGAACGCGAAATCCTCGAGCGCACCATCGTCGGCGCAACGGGCATGACCTATGCCAACTTCCGCGTCTGGGTGCTGGATGACGGAAAGCGGCAATGGCTGGCTGAATTGGTGGACGAACTCGGCGCGAACTACCTGACCCGGCCGGACAACGCCCACGCCAAGGCCGGCAACATCAACCACGCACTGCGCCACGTTGCGGGCCTGGATGAGCCGCCGGATTTCATCTCCATTCTCGATGCCGACTTCGTACCGACGCCGATGTTCCTTTCGCGTGCACTAACGCTGTTCAAGGAACCGGATGTCGGCATCGTGCAGACGCCGCAGCACTTCATCAACCCGGACCCGATCCAGGCCAACCTCCAGGCTTCGGACGCATGGCCGGACGAACAGCGCTATTTCTTCGACGTGCTCATGCCGGCCAAGGATGCGTGGGGCACGGCATTTTGCTGCGGCACGTCGTCGGTCATCCGCATGAAAGCACTGCAGCGCGCCGGCGGCTTTCCGACCGAATCGGTGACGGAAGACTACCTCCTCACCTTGCGGCTCAAGCGCAACGGCTTCCGCACCGTCTATCTCAACGAGCGCCTGTCGCTCGGCTTGGCGCCCGAGGGCCTGCAGGAATACATTACGCAGCGCTCGCGCTGGTGTCTCGGCTTCATCCAGATCATCCGCGGCAAGGATGGACCGTTCAATTTCGGCAACGGCCTTCAGTTCATCGACCGCGTCAGCCTTGTCGAGAGCATGCTCTACTGGAGCATGGCCTATCCGTTTCGCGTGGCCGGCATCCTCGTCCCGATCTTCTATCTCCTGCTCGGCATCAACGCCGTCAATGTCGGCACGGCAGACGGCATCGCCAACTTCCTGCCCTACTACCTCTCGCAGATTGCGGTGATGGCGTGGCTCTCCGGACAGCGCGTGCTGCCGGTGATGACCGACATCTCGCAGCTTCTTGCCGCGCGCGAAATCCTGACCGCCGTCGCCATCGGGCTGTTCAAGCCAAAGGGCCAGAAGTTCAAGGTGACGGCCAAGGGCGGCGACCGTTCGAAGACGGTCATCCAGTGGCGCATGATGAGCCTGTTCAGCTTCCTGCTCGGCCTGACCGTTCTAGGCGTGCTGCTCTCCTTCGGCGGCAGAGACCCGCTGCAGGATTCCAGCATGGTTGCGCTCTACTGGTCCTGGTACAACATCGTCATCCTGGTTTCCGCGATTGCCGTTTGTGTCGAAAAGCCTCGCATGCGCCGCCACGAACGCCTCCAAGGCAAGGAAACCGTTATCGTGTCCTTCGACAACGAGCACCACATCTTCGTCACTGCGGATGTTTCGGTGGGCGGTATGCGCCTGCTGGGCAATGTGCACGCGCCGCTCGGAACGCGCGTGTCCGTTCAACTCGGTCACGCCCACTTCGATGGCACGATCGTCAGGCGATCCGAATCGGACTTCGCCGTCTCGCTCGATGAAAACGTGTCCAACCGCACCGCCATGGTGCGCAAGGTTTATTCCGGTGAATACAAGGGCCAGATCAGCAACGTCAAACCTGGCGCCGTAGCCCGCAAGGTCATCGGACGCTTGATGAAATAGCGCGCCGCACCGGGCGCGGCACTCTCAAACCTCTAACTGCCCTCAATTTCTATTTCCCTTGCCCTGCCCGCCAAGCCGTGGGACGATGCTTCCAGGCAGGCAGTTTCCTCACAATGCTGCCGCCGCGCGACGGTCGTCAGGCCGGCCGCCGCTCCTGAAAAAACGCCTGAGCGGAGGTCAGTCATGGGTAATCGCGCCGGAGGACGACGCACGGGACCGAAATGCATCGCCATAGTCGGTCCCTTCTCAAGCGGTAAGACGACACTTCTCGAAGCCATACTTGCCCGCACCGGCGCAATCCCGCGCCAGAACCCGGTCTCATCCGGCAACACCGTTTCCGATCATTCCGCAGAAGCGCGCGCCCATGCGATGAGCGTGGAGGCGACAGTCGCCACCACCGAATTCATGGGCGACACCATGACGTTCATCGACTGCCCCGGTTCGATCGAATTCGCCTTCGAAGCCGAGCCTGTGCTCGCTGCCTGCGACGTCGCGGTAGTCGTGGCGGAGGCCGACGAAAAGAAGATCCCTGCGCTGCAGCTCATCATGCGCCGCCTGGACGAATTGCGCGTGCCGCGCATCCTGTTCCTCAACAAGATCGACAAGTCGATCGCAGGCGTTCGCGAAACGCTGAAGATGCTTCAGCCGGCCAGCACCTTGCCGCTGCTGTTGCGGCAGATTCCCTTGCGCAAGGACGGCGCCGTCATCGGCTCCATCGATCTCGCGCTGGAGCGCGCCTACATCTACCGCGAATATGCCAAAAGCGAAGTCGCGGAAATTCCCGGCGACGACAAGGCGCGCGAGATCGAGGCCCGTTTCTCGATGCTGGAAACGCTGGCCGATCATGACGACCATCTGATGGAACAATTGCTCGAAGAGATCGAGCCGCCGAAAGATGCCATCTTCGACGACCTCGCCGCCGATCTTCGTGACGGCGCCGTCACGCCGGTACTGATCGGCACGGCTGAGAAAGGCAACGGCGTGCTGCGCCTGTTGAAAGCGATCCGCCACGACGCGCCCGACATCGAGGCGACCCGCAGGCGGCTTGGCGCGCCGGAAGGCAACGCCACCGTCGTGCAGGTCATGAAGACCATTCATACCGCGCACGGCGGCAAGCTTTCCGTCTCGCGCATCCTGTCCGGCCAGATCGCCGACGGCAGCGAGCTTTATCTTTCCAACGGCGAGGTCAACAAGGTGTCCGGCATCTACCGCATGCTGGGCAAGGACCAGTCGAAGCTTCCGTCCGCGGCCATCGGCGACACGGTTGCGCTCGGCAAGCTGGACGATGTGCGTACCGGCCAGACCTTGACCTCCGCCAAGGGCGGCATTGCCTCCCTCGTGGAGCTATCGCCGCCTCAGTCCGTCTATGCGTTTGCGCTGCGCCCGAAGGAACGCAAGGACGATGTGAAAATGTCGGCAGCCATCCAGCGGCTGGCCGAGGAAGACCCCTCGCTCAACCTCCATCACAATCAGGATTCGGCGGAAACCATCCTGTCCGGTCACGGCGAGATGCACTTGCGCGTTGTCCGCGAGCGCCTGGAGGGCAAGAACCAGATCCCGGTCGAGGGTCATGCGCCTGCGGTGCCTTACCGCGAAACCATCCGCAAGCCGGTCGAGCAGCGCGGGCGTCACAAGAAGCAATCCGGCGGCCACGGCCAGTTCGGTGATGTGGTGTTGCAGATCAAGCCGCTGGCCCGCGGCAGCGGCTTCCAGTTCACCGACACGATCACCGGCGGCGTCGTGCCAAAGACCTATATCCAATCGGTGGAGACCGGCATCCGCGACTATCTCAAGTCAGGCCCACTGGGCTTTCCGGTGGTCGATGTCGCCGTCAATCTCTCCGACGGCTCCTATCACGCCGTCGATTCCTCGGACATGGCTTTCCAGATGGCCGCAAAGCTCGCCATGAAGGAAGGCATGGCCGCCTGCTCGCCGGTGCTGCTCGAACCGGTCATGAAAGTGGTCATCCTCACCCCATCCGATGCCACGGCAAAGATCATCGCATTGATCCCGCAACGGCGCGGCCAGATCCTGGGCTACGATGCGCGTGAAGGCTGGCCGGGCTGGGATGTGGTCGAGGCAACGATGCCACAGGCGGAAATCGGCGATCTCATCATCGAACTGCGCTCGGCGACGGCAGGCGTCGCCACATATAGCGCCAGCTTCAGCCACATGTCCGAACTGACCGGCCGGCTGGCGGACGACGCGATGAACGCGAACGGCAAGGCCGCGTGAGGTCCAGAACCACAAACGGCGTCCGGTTCAACCGGGCGCCGTTTGTTGCGGACCGTTTCCGGGGAGGTAACGGCAGGTCCGCCGCATATTGGCAAACTGCAGGAAAACCCACGCTGGCTTTCCACTGGATTCAGGGTCGCGGCAACTCCGCGAAACGGCACCCTGGCCGGCATCCACCGGCGGGAAAAAGCTGGACGCGGCGGCTACCTGAGCCCGCGATACGAACGATGCCCCCATCGCTCGAACCACCGCGCCGCGTCCTGCCTACTCCTTAGTCAAGAACGAAAGCGGGCGTCATGTTACAGGGGTTACATGACTGTTACGCGCCGCCTACACGTCTTCTGTCGTGCCGATGGCAAGCGTGGAATGCCTAGAGCGGCAGGTGACGAAACAGTTCCACGGGGTCCCAACTGCCGTGACGACGACCAAAGCGCCGTCCCGCAAGAACTGCACTGAACTCAAGATTGGCTTGGATGTTTGCCGCCGCCACACCGCACGTCCGGACGCGGCTGGATGCAGGCAACAAAAAAGCCGGATCCAAGAAGATCCGGCTGAGTTGATTGGAAGTGCCCGCTAGGGCTAAACCTCCAGAGGGGAACACTCGTGAGCGCTAATGGGAGGAGAACGCGCTCAGGAGATGCACAATATATGGGACCCTCCTGCCTCAGAAACAAGCATCTATTTTGCAACGCACACATGCAAAAAGACACAGGCTGTGGTCCAAGACCAATTTAGCGGCAATAAGGCCAGAAACCGGGCCTATTTGAAAGAAAATCGCCGTTTTTCAGCGCATGGACGCTCTTCTTCGGAACGGTGTGCGGGCTTCAGCGGAATTATTGCACAGCACTGCCCGATACTCAGGCAACTCGTGGGCTCTGCCGCTCAGTACGACCAGTTGCGCGCCTTGGCGAACATGAAGTCGCGAAACGCCTTCAGCTTGGCCTGGTTCTTCATCGCCTCGGGATAGACGAAGAAGGTGTCGAAGGACGGCCCTTCCAGTTCCTCAAGCACCGGCACAAGGCCGGAATCCTTGCCTGCCATATAGTCGGGCAGCATGGCGATGCCGACGCCGCGCTTCACCGCGCGCCGGATCGACATCAAATCGTTGATCTGAAGCGCCGTCGGGCGCTTGTCGCCATCAGGACGCCCGACGGTTTCAAGCGCATTGAGGCCGGCCAGATAGGGCGGCACCGGTTCTCCGAAGGTCACGATGCGATGGTGGTCGAGATCGGCAGCCGACTTCGGCACGCCGTGCTTGTCGAGATAGGCCTGCGAGGCAAACACATGCAGGTGCACGGTAAACAGCCGGCGCTGGATCAGGTCCGGCTGTTGCGGCTGGCGTAGCCTGACAGCGCAATCGGCCTGCCGCATGGTGAGGTCGAGTTCCTCGTTGGTCAGCACAAGCTGCAAATTGATCTCAGGGAACAGGTCGAGAAATTCCTTCGCCCGCTCGGTCAGCCAGCCTGTGCCGAGGCCCACCGTGGTCGTCACCCGCAATATCCCGGTAGGAAGGTCCTTGGTTTCCGACAGCCGCGACTTGATCGTTTCCAGCTTCATCAACACGTCGTGCGCAGTGCGGAAAAGCATTTCGCCTTGTTCGGTCAGCACAAGGCCGCGCGCATGCCGGTTGAACAGCGGCACGCCGACGTCATGTTCGAGCGCACTCACTTGCCGGGAGATCGCCGATTGCGAAAGATGCAGCGTTTCCGCAGCATGGGTGAAGGAACCAGCCTCCGCCGCTGCGTGAAACACGCGTAATTTATCCCAATCTAACGCCATGATTCCCCTCGTTCTGTGCGGCGTTTGATGAAGAAATCGGGCTTCTTTGCGGCTTATTCCGCCGCTTCCCGGTGTACCTCTATCCCGGCCAGATACTTTTCCACCTCAAGCGCCGCCATGCAGCCCATGCCTGCCGCCGTCACCGCCTGGCGGTAGATGTCATCGGTCACGTCTCCGGCTGCGAAAACGCCAGGCACGTCCGTGCGCGTCGAATCCGGCGCCGTCCACAGATACCCGTTCGACTTCTGCTTGAGCTTGCCGGCGAAAAGCTCGACCGAAGGCGCGTGTCCGATCGCCACGAACACGCCATCCACCTTGAGTTGGCTCTCCTGCCCGGTCACGACGTTCTTGAGCTTCAAACCTTCAACGGAAGGCGGCAGCGGCGTTTTGCCCGGGCGTCCGGTGATTTCGTCAACCACCGTATCCCAGACCACCTTGACGTTTTCCTTCGCCATCAGGCGTTCACGCAGGATGCGCTCTGCACGGAACTCGCTGCGCCGATGGATGACGGTTACGCTCTTGGCGAGGTTTGCAAGATAGAGCGCCTCCTCGACCGCTGAATTGCCGCCGCCGACAACCGCCACATCCTTGCCGCGATAGAAGAAGCCGTCGCAGGTGGCACAGGCCGAAACCCCGAAACCCATGAAGGTCTGTTCGCTCGGAATGCCGAGCCATTTTGCCTGTGCGCCTGTGGCAATGATCAGCGCATCGGCTGTGTAGGTCGTGCCGGAATCGCCCTTGGCGACGAACGGACGTTTATCAATGTCCACCTCGACGATGATGTCGTTGATGACCTCTGTGCCCACATGCTCGGCTTGCTTGAGCATCTCGCTCATCAGCCATGGCCCCTGGATCGGTTCGGCAAAGCCCGGATAGTTCTCGACATCGGTGGTAATCATCAACTGCCCGCCCTGTTGCAGTCCGGCCACCAGGACCGGCTTCAGCATGGCGCGTGCGGCATAGATCGCGGCGGTATAGCCGGCCGGGCCTGAGCCGATGATGAGAACAGGGGCGTGCTTGACGGTCATGGAGCGGCCTTCGCAACGGCGGGCTGTCATGCGGCCCGCATCTGGCTGAAATCTTGAATGCGCAATGTAAGTGTTGGCCGCCGAGCCAGCAAGGAGGCGCGGAAAGTGTCCCCGGAAACGTTGTCGCCCCAAATGGCCTCTGGAAGCGTTGGAAACCCACGAAATTCCGCATGAAAACGCTGGCGTGCGGCAAAAAGTCGTTTAATTACCGATGAACGACAGATTCTTGCGCAGCGGACTTTCCCAAATGCCGATCAAGGCTGACCTCGACGCCATCGACTGGAAGATACTGCGCGAACTGCAAAATGACGGCCGCATGACCAATGTCGAGTTGTCGCAAAGGGTCGGCATCTCAGCCCCTCCCTGCCTGCGGCGCGTCCGCCGACTGGAGGAAAAAGGCATCATCCGCGGGTTCCGTGCCCTGCTCGACGCGCCTTCGCTTGGCATGGAAGTGGTCGCATTCTGCCTGATAGGTCTGCACCATCAGGCCGATGCGGAATTGAAAGCCTTTGCCGAGCGCACGCGCGCCTGGCCGATCGTGCGCGAGGCCTGGATGGTATCGGGCGAATCCGACTTCCTGCTGCATTGCGTAACCAGCGACATCGGCACATTCCAGACCTTCGTCATCGAGGAACTGACCTCCACGCCGAACGTCGGCACCGTGCGCACCGCACTGACCATCCGCAAGATCAAGGACGAGGTCCCGGTGGAGATTTAGCCGGAGCTGCCCCTATAGCTATTCGACTTGGGGTGAAGTATCACCCGCCGGATTATTTACGAGCCACTCCGACAGCCCATGAATATCTTCTCGATAGCCAGATATATGCTGCCGATGACCCGTTATCCCTATTCGGGCGGCGTGGTACCCTGCCCCGTCTGCGGGGAGCGTTCGTTTGCGCCGGTCGCCGGCATCGATCGCCGGTTGAAACGATTGCCCACGGTCATGTGCAACCGCTGCGGCCTTTTCTACACCAACCCCATGCCGACAGAGTCGGAACTCGGCACCTACTACGAAAAATACTACCGCTTCGACTATCAGCTTGCATCAACCAAACCGAAGCAGAAACATATCCTCAAGCGGCAGCGCGAGGCACTGGGCCGGGTCCAGCAATTGCAAGGCCTTTTGCCTGACGGCGCCCGCACCCTCGACTTCGGCGCGGGTTCCGGCGAATTCATCACCATGATGCTTGAAAAGGGATACGACGCACACGGCTTCGAACCCGGCGAAACCTACGCGACGCACGCGATCGAACAACTGGGCGCTCGCATGCGGCAGATCGGTTGGCAGGAAGCCGATTTCGGGCCGGAGTTCGACCTCGTCACCAGCTTTCACGTCTTCGAGCATCTGAGCACGCCATTGCCGGCGCTCCAGCGCATCGCGCGATGGCTGAAACCCGGTGGAAAAGTCTATCTCGAAGTCCCTGATACGGCCGAATGGTTCGCTCGCAAAGGCTTCGGCAGCCTGCATTTCGCCCATGTCCTCGGCTTCAACCAGGGCAACCTCACGCTCGCGGCGGCCAAGGTCGGCTTGCGTCCACTCAAAGTGGTTTCGCCGACTGGCATCATCTTCGAGCAAGGCGCGGTCGAGGATCAAGACGCTCATGCCGCATCAGGCTTGGCTACTTCTCGGCAACTGACAGCCATAGGACCGGCCAGCCGCTACCTGACGCACCAGTTGAGCAAGTTCGGACTGTCGGGCGGAGCCAAGGCTTGAGCCCCGCCCCGACCAACTCGGCACGGCTTCTGTCCGAGACCGAACAGGCCGTAATTGACCCCGACGAAGCGTTGCCATTCGGGCACTTCGCACCGGACGGATGGCAGGCCGCGTTGATCGCGATTGCAAAGACCACGCCGCTGCATCGCGGCGCTTTCCGCCGGCGAGTGACGAAGCTCATCACCGGCTCCCCGGCTCGAACGGTCGACGTGTGGTTCCGCGGCTGCGCCTACCGCCTGCGTGACCCCGGCAATCTGATCGAGAACGGCCTCCTGCTCCATCCCCGCTACAATGCGGCAGACATCGATTTCCTGCTGGAAGGTGTCGGCCCGAACGGCACTTTTGTCGACATTGGTGCGAATATCGGCCTCTACACCTTGCCATTGGCAAGGAAGGTCGGCGAGAACGGCAAGGTCGTCGCCATCGACGCCAATCCATTGATGGCGAGAAGGCTCCAATGGAACGCAGCCGCGTCCGGACTCGGCAATGTCTCGATCTTTCGCTGCGCCGTCAGCGATCACGAAGGCAGCGGTTCGCTCAGCATCCACAAGGGCGACGTAGCAATCGTATCGCTCGAGGACGACATCGAAGGGTCTATCCCCATCCGTACCCTGCCCTCGATCCTGGCTGAATCACGCGTCCATCATATCGACGGGCTCAAGATCGACATCGAAGGCCATGAAGATCGTGTCCTCGCCCCATTCATCGAGACTTGCGACCCGGCATTGCTTCCCGGCCGCATCGTGATTGAGCACTTGCCCGGCAACGTCGATTATCCCGCTTGCGCTGCCGCCTTCGCCAAGCGAGGCTACAGGCTGATAGGCCGTTCCCGGAACAATTCATTTTATCAGCGCGGCTGAACCGGTCAGGTAAGCCGGAGCCGGCGTCAACCGCCAAATCGGTCAAGCCGCTTCTGGATCGAGCGCTTCAATTTATTCAGCAGCCGGCGTGGCCTGGCGAACGGTCCGCTCGAATATTGAAACTGCATGGCTTTTTTCAACAGGCCATCCCTCATCAACAGCCCTTCTTTTGATGGCATCTCGCGTGTAGTGCCACCACCACGTTTGCTCAATCGAACGTAGAATTCATGCGCAACAGTGGGAGATATCTCCACTATGTCCAGATTTACCAATCCGAGCATCTGGGCTTCCGTCAAAAGCAGACGGAGCGTATCCGGCGTCATCACAGTGCAATGGGCATCCTCATACGGGCCATCGTCAGCCCTCGCCTTCCAAGCCTCGAATTCTTTCCAAAGATCGCCTTTGAGAAGCATCGACTTCAAGCCGGCATCACCATGGAACGCGTGCTGTTCCAGGTCCCCCTTCTTGCGAAACGACATATAGGCTCGTGAATCGAAAAGCTGCCTGTGCGACGGTTTTTGCCGATCTTCAAAATATGCTTCCAGCCATTCGCCGAGCACGGTCCTTGGTCGGAAATAATCGAAGCAGGCACGGGCGTCCGGCACGGCCATTGTCAGCACGCCGCCCTGCTTGAGCAGGATTTCGCACCCCTGAAGGAACTTGATGGGATTGGCCAAGTGCTCGAAATTGTGGGAGCTGACTATGTAATCGAAGCTAGCATGTTCTTCGGCGGGCACCAGTTTGACTATTTCAGTGGCGCTACCGACATAGTCGACTTCTTCAATTGCATGGACCAGTTCGTCAGGTATCAGCGGGTCCCGAAGCGCCCGGCTTTTCAGCTCCTCCTGATCAAAAACATCAAGGATCCGGACGTTGTATCCTTCGCTCCGGGCCGCAAGCGGTGAGTGATAAGGCGCTATTTCCAAGCCCTTATCCTGCTTGCCGATCCTCGCAAGAATTTTCTCTTTCCGTCCCATGGAGCCCCAGTGTGATTTATCGAACACTCGATAGTCACGACAGTTGCAACCGCAGTCAATCTTGTAAAACGCACCTCGATGTGTTGAAGGAGGTAATCTTGAGGTACGGCTCATTCGGAAGGATCGCGTAGCGTCCTGACTGAGCAATGAAAAAGGCACTGTTGTTGTCTTCCCTTCCATTTTGGAAACTGAAACGAGAAATCAGGCGCCTGCTCCATCAAGCGATGGCCGTTCCAGGCGCGTTGATGTCGCGGTTCTTTTCCACATACTTTTACGACCTTGTGCTCGCCAGGAATTCCCGCATCTCTGACGGAGATGTGCCCCTGGATGCTCGCGTCGCAATCTATCTTGTCTTTCCGCAGCACGGTCTGCTTGGGTCGCACAAGGAGGCGCTAAGATACCTGATCAGCTGTGGTTACGCGCCGCTGGTGATATCGAATTTGCCGCTCAGTGAACCGGACCGGCATGAATTGTCCCAACATTGTTGGAAGATAATCGAGCGACCGAACTACGGGTATGATTTCGGCGGTTATCGCGATGGGATCCTGTTTTTGCGGGAACATCTAGGACGCCTGGAAAAACTCGCAATCCTGAATGACTCCACATGGTTTCCGATCCCGGGTTCCCAAAGTTGGCTTAAACGGGCGGAAGATCTGAACATGCCCTTCGTTGGAGCAGCCTCCAACTATGGCCTCGATCGCGTCAACGTGGCGGACTACCTCTCAATCCGCTGGCGTTACTCGGCCGAGCACAAGAACTTCCATTATTGTTCGTATGCCCTGCTCATCTCCCAACCTCTTCTCAGTGCGCCATCGTTCCAACGCTACTGGAAGCAGTTGTGGATTTCAGGTAGCAAGGGTCGGACTGTAAGGCGCGGAGAAATCGGGCTTACACAATGGGTGATCCGGAACGGATATGCTCACGACGTAACGCTCTCACTCAATCACCTCAACACTGAACTCGCCTATCTGCCCGATGAGCGTGTGCGTCTGATCCTCGAGCGGCTCATCATCCCGGAAGATCCGCGCTTGCTAGCCATCAAGAAGGTCGTTGTTGCCAAGGCCACTCAAGCCGCAGCAGACTGGCGGCAGCATGCGGAAAACTTCATCCTCACCGCTGTTGCGCGGCAAGGCGTCAGCTACGCTCTCCCGGAATACACGCTGAATGAACTTGGATTTCAGTTTCTAAAGAAATCCCCCACTTGGTTAAACCGTGAGAGTTCGGATACAACGCTCGAAATTGCCTCTAGCCTCGAGGGCCCTTTCGCCGAGACGATCGTCTCGGAAATCAAGGCACTGCGACTAAAACTGACCTAAACAGCCAACCCAAAAGACTGCACGGTTCCCGAAAGGCTTAGATATGAATCCGAAGAACACGCGGCGAGAAAAAGCCACCATCGATACAGCCAGGGAAAATCCCGCCGATCTGTATGACAAGGATTACTATGCCAACGGGTGTACCACTGGCGGATACGATCAATACGGTCGCCATCCTACTTGGCTGAATTTCTTCGGTCGGATTGCCCGCACCATCAAGCGCAGATACGCCCCAAGAACGGCGGTCGATGTCGGCTGCGCGTATGGCCTGCTTGTAGAATCCCTTTGCGATCTCGGGATCGATGCATACGGGTATGACGTTTCTCCCTATGCGATTTCAAACGCGCGCCAAGACATGGTCGAGCGCCTCAAGGTTCATTCGATCCTAGAGCCTATCCCGCTGCGCAACGGGCAAAAGTACGATCTCGCGATCTGCATCGAAGTACTGGAACATATTCCCCCGGAACAAGCCGATCTGGCCTTGGACAATCTGTGCAACGCCAGCGACATGATCCTGTTCTCGTCGTCCCCGGACGATTTCGACGAACCGACCCACTTCAACGTCCTGCCGATTGCCGAATGGCAGCGCCTGTTCGCACTGCGCGGCTTCTCTCCGATCGCGGACTCAAAAGCATCCTTCGTGGCGCCGCAGGCTTTCGTGGTGAGCCGAGGCGGTAAATCGCTCGGATGGTTCGAGCGGACGAAGCGACGGCTTATCGGCTGATCCTGTCATTCGTCCTTGAAAGGGCCGCCGTCTTTCAGCGCAGACCACGCCCCGGCAAACTGGCCGGCGTGCTTTGCCCGTCGACGCGCGGAAAGGAAATTGTGCGGCAAAAGCAGTTCGAATGCCGCGCGCGCAAGTGTCCGCGCACGCGGCAAGGCATGGCCGTGCTTGGCAAGCACATAGGCTCGCGCCCGCGCCATGTGATAGCCCTTCAGCCGCGCGACCGTCAGTGAGCGGCCAGAGCCCGTGCCGCCTTCATGATGAACGACGGCTCCCGGAACATAGTAGAGCGGGCCGCACTCCCGGTTCAGCCGCACCGCCAGGTCGTCATCCTCGTGGTAGAGGAAAATCGCCGGGTCAAAACCGCCAACTTTCTCGAACGCCGCGCGCCGGCAAAACAACGCACCGCCCAGCAACGTCGGCACGCGTATCGGTGTCGAAGGGTCTCCGTCATCCACCCGAATGCTCGGGTCGGACAGCGCCGATTGCCGGCGAAAATGCCGCCTGCCCTTGCCGTCGACCATTGCGGGGTTGAACGCAACCGCGTCAGGAAGCGCATCAGCGGTGGCGACAAGCGTCTCGACCGCGCCACGCTCGATCCTGGCATCGGGATTGACGAAGAACAGGAACTCGGTCTGCGCAACCGCAGCACCTGCATTGCAGGCCCGCCCGAAACCCTGGTTACCGGTCAGGCGGATCAAGCGGGCATTGAAGCGGGCAGCAATTCCCTCGACGCCTTGCCCACCCCCATTGTCGACCACGACCGCCTTTGCGGATGCAGGAACCGACCCTAGCAGGTTGGGCAGCACCGCATCGCTGTTGTACGCCACCGTTATAACGGTTATGCGGCCATCCGCGCTCATGACGAAGTCCCAGCCTGCAAGCGCCTATAAATCCCTATCAGGGTTGCGGCTTCTCGCTGCAACGGAAACAGCTTGTGCGCACGTTGCAACGAAGCTGCGGCAGCCCCTTCACGCGCCTTGTCATCACCCATCAAGGCGCCCGCCGCGACCACCATCGCACCAAGATCGTCGCGCGCAATCAGAGCGCCGGTGACACCATCCTCGATGAGTTCGGAAAAAGCGCCCACGTCGCTTGCCACCACCGGCACACCGCTGGCCATGGCTTCCAGCGGCGTCAGTCCGAAGCCCTCCCAGCGCTGCGGCGCGATGTAAAGCGAAAGCGCCTGATACCAGCGTTCGATGTCGCGATGTTCGCCCACGAACAGGACGCGCTCTGCAAGCCCAGCCTTTTCCACCTTTGCGCGCAGTCCAGCCTCGAAATCCTTGTGTTCCGCCGTCGCACGGCCCGCCACGATAGCCGACCAGCGCGGATGATGCGGCAACAGCTCGATCATGCTGTCCACGAACAGGTCCGTGCCCTTCTGGTGCCTGACACGACCGAAACAGCCTGCATAGAGCGGCGTCGGATCAAGTCCAACAGCCCGCACAGCCTCTGCCTTGTCGGCCGGCTTGTGGAAGCGTTCGATGTCGATGCCATGCATCACCACCGTGTTCGGTACTTCAAGATAGGCGGCTGTCTTGCGGCTGGTGGCGATCACCGCATCCATGCGGCGAATGAGAAAGCGCGTCCAGCGCGTATGCTTGCGCTGCGAGGCCGACGTAAACACAAGCTTCAGGGGTGCGCGCAGCACATATTTCAGGATGGCTCCCGCCAGCATTTCCGGGTTGCGGCGTGCATGCCAGACGCGCACCGCCGCACCATTCGGCCGCCGCAGCAGGCCGGGCACCTGCCACCAGCGCATTTTCGGCAGGCTGTCAGGCAAGCCGGGCCCAAGCGTCGCAACGCCGATTTCGACCGCCTGCAGCGGAACAAGCTGGATGATGGTGCTGGTGACGCCGGAAAGCCGCTGCTTGAAATTGGGTACAACGACCTCAACCCGCGACAGGTCAGTGCGGGTCGCGGGCATCGGGCTTGTCATTGTTACAGCAGCCTAGAGCCAGCGCAGGTCGACGATCTCGTAGCCGCGCGCGCCGCCCGGTGCATTGACCTCGATGGCGTCGCCCACTTCCTTGCCAATCAGCGCCCGCGCGATAGGCGAGGAGATCGAAATACGGCCCGATTTCACGTCGGCTTCCTGGTCGCCGACGATCTGATAGGTCTTTTCCTCTTCCGTATCCTCATCGACGAGCACGACGGTAGCGCCAAACTTGATCTTTTCGCCGCTCAGCTTGGAAATATCGATCACCTCTGCACGGGCAATCAAATCCTCAAGCTCGCCAACGCGGCCTTCATTCAGGCTCTGCGCTTCCTTGGCGGCATGATACTCGGCGTTTTCGGACAGATCGCCATGCGAACGGGCCTCGGCGATCGCCTCGATGATGCGCGGCCGCTCTTCTTGTTGGCGCCAGCGCAACTCCTCCTTCAGCGTATCGAAGCCCTTGCCGGTCATCGGCACCTTATTCATGGCCAGTCCTTTCCTGCCGCCGATCCATTTCCACTGGATGGCTCTGAAGCACAAAAAGAAAACGGTCCGCCGGAACCACCCGACGGGACCGTCACATCTCGGATTTATTCAATATAGCAATTGCCGCAGCTTTTTCACGCCCTAAAATCACAGCCGGATAATCAGCTTTAGGGCGTATTGGCGGCAATGTGCAGGACCAAGGTCGCGCACGCTTGAGGTACAGCGAGACCCCGGCCCTGACTTGCATACGCCGGTGCGGAATTCAGCCGAAATCAGGCGTATCCGTTCGATTACGCCTCAGCTTTTCAGGAAATGATCGATCTGCTCGGCCAGCATGCCGTACTCGCGGGCATCCTTTCCGACGCGCTTTTCGATCTCGCCAAGCTGCTCGCGCGCCGCCTTGACATCCCCCAGTTGCAGATGGGCTTCGCCCAGATATTCGCGCACAAGCGTATAGTCGGGGTCGTTCTGCAACGCTTCCTGATAGTAGCCGAGACCAACGGTGATTCGGCCGGCCTTCCGGTGCGAATAGCCGAGATAATTGAGAATGCGCGGATCGGTCTTGTCTTCGGCAAGGCTGAGCACGGCGATTGCCTCGTCATAACGGCCCGCCATGGCAAGCGCGTGACCGGCTTCGTAAATGTTGTCGTCGTCGAGCATGCCTTGCTTTGGTTCGACGCATTTGTTCAGCTTCTTGTCGAATACCTGGCCGTTCTTGCATTGGGTCACGGTTTCCGTGCCGCCGCCGGTACCGCCACTATCGCCGCCAGCGGCAAACGCCGGCATGGCAGCCAGTGGCAAAACGGCAAGTGCCGCTACTTGCATCAGCAATCTTGTGCGCATCGAAGCCTCCTTGGACAGGTATCAGCACGTTAACGCCTCAACTCCCGCATTTCATCCCGGTAAAGGCCGCATCAGCCCTTGAAGATCAGCGCAGCTCCACCGGCTATCAACGCAAAGCCCAGCACATGGTTCAGCGTCAGGGCTTCCTTCAGGTAGAATACCGAGAAAACGGCAAACACGGTGAGCGTGATCACCTCCTGCATCGTCTTCAATTCCGCCGTGGAATAGACTTGGCTGCCGATGCGGTTGGCCGGAACAGCCAGCCAGTATTCGAAGAACGCAATCATCCAGCTCGCCAGCACGGCGATGTAGATGGGCGACGTCTTGAACTTGAGATGCCCGTACCAGGCAAATGTCATGAACACATTCGACGCTATCAGCATCAGGATTGGCAGGATCTTGGGAGACAACAGCATCGCCACGTCAGGGGGTCCGATCAGTCAGTGAAATTGCGCCATTTCATTCCGGATACTGGCTCTGTCAATCGGCACGCCATGCCGCCAGCATCAAAGGATGACGCAATCTGCAAATGCGCTATCATCGCTCTGCTTGGCCGAAGCACACCGGAAAGGACAAGCACGGAGGCGTCCAGTGCAGCATCGCGCAGAAAGAGAGTGGGAACTCTCCATCGGACCGGACACGGTTCGCCTGTTCATTCTCAAGGCGAAGGCTCTGAGCGCCGGCATGGCGGACGATTTCGCCGACGGCAGCGAGCATGAGGTCGAGTTCGATGGTGACGGCCATGATCTTCATCAGCACGATGGTCTCGCCGAGGAAGAATCCGAAGACCTGACCGAACGGGAATTACGGGAACTGATCGGTGATCTCAACGTCGATGAGGCCGCCGAATTGATCGCGCTCACATGGGTTGGACGCGGCGACTACGACGCCAGCGAATGGAGCGAAGCCCTGGCCGCAGCCAGGCAGCGTCCTTGGCGGCAAACGGCGAAATACCTGCTTGGAATGCCGCAACTCGCCGACTGGCTGGAACAGGGGCTGGAAGCCGTTGCAGAATAGCATTCCAGTCCGCAAGATCGCGCCTACGGAAGTCGTCATCGACACCTTGTTCATCGGAAGGCTCGCGCCGCTCGGGCCGCGCGGTGTTCCGAGCGGCATCGCCAAGGAAAAGGCGGCTGGCCCGCAACTTGTCACTCTGACTGGCCTTGAGGGCGACCAGCAAGGCGATACCCGCCATCATGGCGGCCCGGAAAAAGCCCTGCACCATTACCCGCGCGAGCATTACTCCACCTGGCGAGGCGACGGTGTCGTCGCGGACGCTCCGGGCTTTGGGGAAAACATATCGACGCAAGGCATGACCGAAGCCGACATCTGCATCGGCGATATCTACCGGCTGGGCTCTGCCACGCTTCAGGTCAGCCAGGGCCGTCAGCCTTGCTGGCGGCTGAATGCCCGCTTCGGGCGGCCGGACATGGCCTACCTTGTCCAGAAAACCGCCCGCACCGGGTGGTACTACCGCGTGCTGGAAGAAGGTGAGGTGGAGGCGGGCGACCCCTTCCTTCTCGAACGGCGCCCGCAGCCTGAATGGCCGCTGTCGCGCGTTATCGACCTTCTTTACACCCGCACGCTCGACATGGACGCCTTGCAAGAACTTGCCGGATTGCCGGAACTTGCAACGTCATGGCGCGACCTTGCCGCCCGTCGCATCACCACCCGCACGGTCGAAGATTGGGACCGGCGGCTACGCGATTCACATCAGCAATAGGCAACGCCACCGATAAAATTCGATTCCGAAACAAGGCGCTGGCGGCAAGCCCGGAATCAACACCTCAACACGCCATTCGCCGCGCCAAGGCAACAATCCGTCATTGAACGTGATGGCTGTCGGTGCAACCTCGCTCATCCTGCTGACGTTGCAGGGCGATGGATTTTTCGCGCTTCTCTTTGCTGCCGATACTGCTATTTGCCCATTTATCGCCGTTGCCACTGACGGGATCGGCAACGGCCAAACCTGTCACGCTTCCCCAATCGGCGCCGGTTCCCGAGCAAAGCGCCAGGCCAGGCGAGCAGGCAAGCGGCCAAGCCGATACGCCTCCGCTGCCGCAACCGCGGCCAGACCATACCGCCGACCAGCCTGTCGCGCCGGCCGACACCCCGCTCCCTTCCGAAAAGCCGAAAGGCGAGGCAGAAAAAGACAACGCGCCAGCCAAACCGGCCAAGCCCCTCGCCGATCCCCGCTCAGCCAACAAGGCAGCAGAGACCATGCCGGAAGAAGAACTCGAATGCCGCAAGCGCCTCAATGCACTGGGCGTCGTGTTCGAGGATCGCAAGGCCGAGCACGATGCGGAAGCGGGCTGCGCGCTGCCCTACCCCGTTTCCGTGAAATCGCTTGGCGTATCCGTCGAGCTTGCGCCGCAAGCGCTGATGAACTGCCAGATGGCCGAGGCCGCTGCCCGCTTCATCAAGGACACCATCTCGCCCGCTGCCACGGCAGAACTCGGCTCGCCCTTGAAGTCGATCGCCCAAGCCTCCGCCTATGTCTGTCGCCCCCGCCATAACGGCCAGAAAATGTCGGAGCACGCTTTCGGCAATGCCTTGGACATCGCCAGCTTCACCTTGCAGGACGGTTCGATCGTCGAAGTCGGTCCTGCTCCCGGACAGAAGCCGGCGAAATTCCTCGATACCGTGCGCAAAAAGGCATGCGGCCCGTTCAAGACCGTGCTTGGCCCCGGCAGCGATGCCGATCATGCCCGGCATTTCCACCTCGACCTGGAGCCCCGCCGCAATGGCGGCACCTTCTGCCAGTGATCGTGGGCCCGCGGCGACGAAGCCTGCCGCAATCCCGCCACAGCGATGAATGTCGGCACTGATTTTTCCTTTACCCTTCGTGGTTAATCTCTGTTTCCTCAAAGGTCAGGGATCGTTCGATGCTCGGGAAGTCTCGCGCCGCAATGGGTGGCATGCCTCAGGCGCAGCGTTTGCGGCGGCTTGCCTTGCGTTTCGCGCTGTTGGCGGCAGTTGGCGCCGTTTCGGCCTGCACCTCAGGCGACGTGTTCAGTCTCGAGCCCGCCGTGGATGTCGGCACCCAGACCGCAACCGTGCCGCAATATTCCGGCATGCAGACGCTGGTTCCATCCAATCCCTACATGACTGCCGCCTATCCGCGCATGGATGAGCCGTTCGCCGAAGGCAACGTCATGCCGACCGAAGAGGTCCAGTGCCGCGACGACCTGAAGAGCCTCGGCGTCTCCTATAGCGATGTTGCGCCGATCCAGGACGGCGGCCAGTGCGGCATCGCCTATCCCGTCAAGGTGGCCGCCATCGGCAATGTCGAGATGAAGCCCGCCGCCACGCTCACCTGCGCCATGGCCGCCAGCTTCGCCACATGGACCCGCAGCGAACTCGTTCCTGCCGCCCGCCTGCGCTATTTCTCCGGCGTCAAAGCCATTCATCAGGGGTCGAGCTATTCCTGCCGCCGCATCCGTGGCGAAGGCGTACTGTCCGAGCACGGCAAGGGAAATGCGCTCGACGTCATGAGCATCGAGCTGAACAGCGGCAAGGAAATCGATGTCCGCAAGCCCGGCCTGTTCGCCTTCCGCGAGCGCAGCCTGCTCAACACCGTACGCGCCGACGGCTGTTCCTATTTCACCACCGTGCTCGGCCCCGGCTACAACTACGACCACCGCAACCACTTCCATTTCGACATCAAGAACCGCAGGAATGGCTATCGCGCCTGCAGATAGTCTGTCAGCTTCATCAGGGTGGGAAACTGACTGGGTAGGCGGTCGATGAAGCGCAAGCGGCTGTTGCGGCGCTCTGCAAAATGGTTTGCGCTCGCCTGCGGCGCCTATCTCGGCCTCGCTTATTTCGCCGCGCCCGAATTCTGGACGCTGCGCGACCGACATGCCGACACCTCTGCGATGGAAATGGTCACGCGCACGCCGCAAGGCATCGCCGGCGATCCCATCAATGTCGGCCTTGTCGGCACCCGCACCGAAATCATGCGCGCCTTCGCGCTGGCCCATTGGGACACCGCTGATGCCGTCACGCTCAAGACCGCCGTCGAGATCGGCGAAAGCGTACTCTTCGACCGGCCCTATCCCGATGCGCCGGTTAGCCAGCTCCTCTACGAGGGCCGCGCCCAGGATCTCGCCTTCGAAAAACCGGTCGGCGACAGCGCCGACCAGCGCCATCATGTCCGCCTGTGGCAGACCCCGGAGCTTCAGGACGACGGCCGCCCGCTCTGGCTCGGCGCCGCCAGCTTCGATCGCGGCGTCGGCGTCAGCCATGACACCGGCGCGATCACGCATCACATCGGCCCGGACGTCGATGCCGAACGCGATCTCCTCATGCGTGATCTTCTTGAAGCATCCGTGCTGGCCTCAACACGCGAGATAAAAGGCATCGGCGCAACCTCGAGCGGCCGCAACGGTGGCGGCGATGCCTATTTCACCGACGGAAAAGTCATCGTTGGCACTTTGAAGCCCTGACATTTTCCATTATGCAATTTCCTGGTTTTTGTATTTCTATTTTCATTTGGCGTCTTTGCCGCGCACCTTGTCTGATGCTAATGAGCGTCCATGCTTTACATTGAAATCGCCATCGTCGTCGTGCTCGTGTGCGTGAACGGCCTGTTGGCCATGTCCGAACTGGCGATCGTCTCCTCTCGCCGCGCGCGCCTCAAGACAATGATCGACCGCAATGTCAGCGGTGCGGCCCGCGCGCTCGAACTCGGCGCCAACCCCGGCAAGTTCCTGTCGTCTGTCCAGATCGGCATCACGCTGGTCGGCGTGCTTTCGGGCGCGTTCTCGGGCGCTACGCTCGGTGAAAGACTGGCCGACCTGCTTGCTTCAAACGGCATCAGGCAAAGCGTGGCCGATCCGCTCGGCGTCGGCATCGTCGTCGCCCTGATCACTTACGGCTCGCTCATCATCGGTGAACTGGTGCCCAAGCAGATCGCGCTTCGCGACCCCGAGCGCGTCGCCTCGAGGGTTGCACCGGCCATGGCCATTCTCGCCAGGATCGCGGCGCCGCTTGTCTGGCTGCTCGACATCTCCGGCCGCTCGGTCTTGTGGCTGCTTGGCCAACGTGGCGAAAGCGAAGAAAAGGTCACCGACGAGGAAATCAAGATGCTGGTCGCAGAGGCCGAGCATCACGGCACCATCGAATCCGACGAGCGCCGCATGATCGCCGGCGTCATGCGTCTGGGCGATCGTGCCGTCCGCGCCGTCATGACGCCGCGCACCGATGTCGACTGGATCAATGTGCAGTCTGATGAAGCGACGATCCGCAGGCTTCTGATGGAAACCCAGCATTCGCGCCTGCCGGCTGCCGATGGAGCCGTCGATGCCATGATCGGCGTCGTCCAGACCCGCGATATCCTTGCGACCCTCCTGGCGGGAAAAGCGCTCGACGCGCGCAAGCATGTTCGCCAGGCTCCCATCGTGCACGATCAGGCCGATGCGCTCGACGTGCTGGCCAAGCTGAAAGAGGCCGACATGCCGATGGCGCTTGTCCATGACGAGTACGGCCATTTCGAAGGCGTCGTCACCCCTGCCGACATTCTCGAGGCCATCACCGGCGTGTTCAGGTCAGATCTGGACGACGACGACCCCGATGAATCCGCCGTGCAGCGCGAAGACGGCTCCTGGCTGCTGGAAGGCTACATGCAGGCGGATGAAATGGCCGACGTCATCGGCATCGACCTGCCGGAAAGCCGCGACTACGAGACCGTGGCAGGCTACGTCCTGTCTCACATGCACCATCTCCCGTCGGTCGGCGAAAGCGTCGATGCGCAGGGCTGGCGCTTTGAGGTGGTCGATCTCGACGGCCGCCGCATCGACAAGGTCATGGCAACGAAGCTGCCGACGGGCCATCGCGAAATCGCCCGCTAGCCGGACGAAGAAAGGGCGGTGCCTGCACCGCCCTTCGGTTTCCCTGGGAGGAAATTGGTCTATTCGAGCATTTTGGCACGCTCAAATTTCAGGTCAGGGTGAGCCGAAAACGCCGGCTTTCGAGGCCGGGAGCGCAATGTACTTGAGGTACATGAGCACCGGCAGCGAAGAAAGGCGACAGTTTGCAGGCCACTATCATCTGAAAGTCCTCAGGCGGCCTGTGCCGTCTCGGCCTCGTTGTAGCGAGCCGTCTTCAGCACCTTGGCCCACCAGGCAAGCTCCTCAACGGTTGCATTCGCAGCCTGGTTAAGGTGTTCGAACTCTTCCAGCTTCTTGCCGTGCTGCTTGATCTGGATGAAATCGCCCCAGGTGATGTGGACCGCGTTGCGGATCGGGGCCATCTGCAATTCGATTGCGTTCAAGCGCAACTGCTCGACGGCACGCGCGCCGCCGACGCCGCCGTAGCCCACAAAGGCAACAGGCTTGCGGTTCCATTCCGTATAGGCGTAGTCGAGCGCGTTCTTCAGCACGGCGACGGGGCCGCGGCTGTATTCCGCCGCAGTGATGATAAAGCCGTCGAAGCCGGCAACCTTCTTCTGCCAGCGTTGCGCCACTTCGCTCTTGGACGGGCTATAGAGCGAGGATGACAACTCGTCGAAGAACGGCAGCGGAAAATCGCGCAGGTCGACGATCTCGATATCGAGGTCGCCTCTCGCCTTGGCAATCTCGGCAACCCAATGGGCCGGCGTTTCGGCAAACCGGCCCTCGCGCGTCGAGCCGATGATGACTCCAATCCTTGGTTTCGTCATAGTGGTCTCTCCTGTGGGGAATGTGGTATAAATTGGATACCTGCACTATATGAGTGACTGTCATCCAGTTCCGCAAGGAGGCACTTTTTTGAAACCGAGGCACTTGCACCACACCGAGGATTGCCGCGCCATCAGCGCCATCCTGCAACGGGTGGGAGATAAATGGACTGTCCTGGTGGTCTCGACGCTGGGCAACGGTCCGATGCGATTCAACGAACTGCGTCATGCCGTCGGCGGCATTTCACAGAAGATGTTGACGACGACGCTGCGCAGCCTGGAGCGTGACGGCTTCGTCACCCGCACCGTCTTTCCGACCATCCCGCCGCGCGTCGATTATGAATTGACCGATCTTGGCCGCGAACTGCTCGTCCCCGTAACCGCACTAAGCGATTGGGCGCGCGCCAATACAGGCCGCATCACCAGCGCCCGTGCGCAATTCGACAGCACTGCAACGAGCTGAAAGGCCAACGGCGCAAGCCGCCATCACCTGAATTCTACTCGGCCGGGACGGGCTTGGGTTTGCCCTCGCCATCCAGCGCCACCATGACGAAATCGGCGTAGGTAACCTTTTCCATCAGATCGGACAGGTAGCGCTGGGCCCAGGCCTCGACCTTCAGCGTGATCGACGTGCGCCCGACGCGCTCGACATGGGTGTAGATGCACAGCGTATCGCCGACTTTCATCGCCTTGGCGAAAGCCATCTCGTTGACCGCCGCGGTCACGACGCGTCCACGCGCCCGCTCGGCTGCGCGGATACCACAGGCAAGATCCATCTGCGCCATCACCCAGCCGCCGAATATGTCACCGGCGGCATTGGCGTCAGCGGGCATGGCAAGCGTGCGCAACGTCAGTTCGCCACGCGGTTCGCCGTTTGAATAATGCACCATGCCGCAACCTTCTCGTCTGACTTGCCATCCGTCCGTAATGCCGCTCGCATGGTGCGTCAACGCAGTTGGCGGTCGCTTTTTTCATAAGCCATGACGGAAGGCCCGATGACGGCCAGCGTCCTACCAGTCTAGGGTATCGGCGAAATTTCCGGAGCCGCTTCACCCATCATGACCACTTATGACTTCATCGTTGTCGGCTCCGGCTCTGCCGGTTCGGTCGTGGCGGAAAAACTGTCGGAAAGCGGCCGCTTTTCAGTCCTCGTTCTGGAAGCCGGCGGCACCGACCGCCGCTTCTATGTCCAGATGCCGCTTGGCTACGGCAAGACCTTCTTCGACCCCGCCGTCAATTGGAACTACAAGACCGAGCCCGATCCCGGACTTGCCGGCAACGCCGACCATTGGCCGCGCGGCAAGCTGCTCGGCGGCTCCAGCTCCATCAACGCCATGGTCTGGATCAGGGGTGCGCGCGAGGATTTCGACGCATGGGCCGAGGCCGGCAATACAGGTTGGAGTTTCCATGACCTCCTGCCGATCTTCAAGGCAATCGAGGACAATGAAGCTGGCGCCGATGCATGGCGCGCCAAGGGCGGCCCGATCCACGTCACCGACAACCGCCGCAAGGTCCATCCGCTCACCGATCGCTTCCTGAAGGCTGGCCAGCAGGCAGGGCTTGCGCTCAATCAGGATTTCAACGGCGCTTCACAGGAAGGCGTCGGCGTCTACCAGATCACCACGAAAAACGGCCGGCGCATGTCAGCCGCCCGCGCCTTCCTGCGCCCGGCAATGAAACGCGCCAACGTCCGCGTCGAAATGAACGCACTGGCCACCCGCATCCTGTTCGAGGGCAAGCGCGCCATCGGCGTCGAATACATGCAGGACGGCGAGCGCAAGACCGTGCGCGCCGGTCGCGAGGTCATCCTCAGCGGCGGCTCGATCAACACGCCGCAACTGCTGCAACTGTCGGGCGTCGGCCCCGCCGCACTGCTTGCAGGCCTCGGCATTCATGTCACCCATGCCTCGGAAAATATCGGCCGCAATCTGCAAGACCATCAGGGCATCAATTACACCTGGAAAGGCCGGTTGCCGACGCTGAACCAGATCCTGCGCCCGTGGTGGGGCAAGGCGCTGGTCGGCATGCAGTACCTGTTGTTGCGCACCGGTCCGCTGTCGATGTCGATGAACCAGGGCGGCGGCTTCTTCCACACCGATCCCGGCCAGCGCCGGGTCAACATGCAGCTTTATTTCCAGGCCTTCTCCACCGTCATCCCCAAAAGCGGCGAACGCCCCATCCTGTCGCCCGATCCTTGGCCCGGATTCTCCATCGGCCTTTCCAATTGCCGGCCCTCCAGCCGTGGCCAGATCATGATCCGCTCGGCCAATCCGCTCGACTATCCGAAGATCATGCCCAATGCCTTCTCGACCAACGAGGATGTTTCGGAGATGCTGGACGCGGTGAAATTCCTGCGCAAGCTGGCTTCCATGCCGGCCATTGCCGAGATCGTGGAGGAAGAGGTTTTGCCAGGTGCGTCAATCACTTCCGACGCCGACCTGATTCAGGATTTCAGGAAGCGTTCTGGCACCGTCTACCATCCCGTATCCACCTGCCGCATGGGACCCGATCCCGCGCGCGCCGTCGTCGATCCGCGCCTGCGGGTCCACGGCCTGTCGGGCCTGCGCGTCATCGACGCCTCGATCTTTCCCGACAACGTCACCGGCAACACCAACGCCGCATCGATCATGACCGGCTGGAAAGGCGCGCTCATGGTTCTGGAGGACAATCGATGAAAATCACCGACGTCAAAACCTTCGTGGTCGGCAATCCGCCGCCGGGCATCGGCGGCAAATATTTCATCTTCGTCAAGCTCACCACCGACGGCGGCGTCGTCGGCTATGGCGAGGCCTACAACGCCACGTTCTCCGCCCATGTCACGGCGCGCATGATCGAGGACATGGCCGAGCGCTACCTTGTGGGCCGCGACCCGCACGACATCGAGAGCTTCTTCCGCCGCTGCTACTCGTCCGGCTTCACCCAACGCCCCGACGTCTCCGGCATGGGTTGCTTCTCCGCGCTCGAAATCGCCTGCTGGGATATCATCGGCAAGGAAGCTGGCAAGCCGGTCTACAAGCTGCTCGGCGGTCAGGTGCACGAGAAACTGCGCTCCTACACCTATCTCTATCCCCACACCGGCTCGGTCCATTCCGAGGATGCGCACGGCAGGAACGTCTACAACGACCCCGACCTCGCCGCCGAATGCGCCGCGCTCTACGTCGAGCAGGGCTTCAACGCCGTCAAGCTCGACCCCGCCGGCCCCTACACCGCCTTCGACGGCCACCAGCCGCGCCTTCACGACATCGACCTCTCGGCCCGCATGCTGAAAGCCATCCGCGAGGCAGTCGGCACCAAGGCCGACATCCTGTTCGGCACCCACGGACAGTTCACCGCCTCGGGCGCGCTGCGCATGGCCGCGGCCATCGAGCCCTACGATCCGCTCTGGTTCGAGGAGCCGGTGCCGCCGGACATGCCGGAAGTGATGGCCGAAGTGGCGCGCGGCACGAGAATCCCCATTGCCACCGGCGAGCGGCTGACCACCAAGTTCGAGTTCGCCCGCGTCATCGAAAACCGCGCCGCCTCCATCCTCCAGCCCGATCTCGGCCGCTCCGGCGGCATCCTCGAGACCAAGAAGATCGCGTCGATGGCCGAGGCCTACCACATCCAGGTCGCCCCCCACTGCTATTGCGGCCCGATCGTCGGCGCTGCCAACATCCAGCTTGCCGTCACCTTGCCCAATTTCCTCATCCTGGAATCGCTCAAGCAGTGGGACGGCTTCCACGCCACGCTCCTGAAGAAAAAGATCGAGTGGCAGGACGGCAACGTTATTCCGTCAAAAGAGCCCGGCATCGGCGTGGAACTGGACGAAGCCGTCTGCGAGGCGCATCCTTACACCGGCAAGGATTTGCATCTGCAGATGACCCAGGATCCCTTGTTTCCATGAGCGCGCGGCACAAATACGCTTTCATCGGTCTCGGCAATCTCGGCAGCAACCTGGCTGCCAGCCTCCTGCGCAACGGCTTTTCGCTTGTCGTCTATGATCCCTCGCCGGCCGCCGTCGAAAAGCTCATGGCGCTTGGCGCCAAGCCTGCGGTAAGCCCCGCCGTCGCAGCAGCCAAGGCCGGCAATGCCATCACCTGCCTGCCCTCGCCCAACATCAGCGAAGCCGTCCTCACCGGCCCCGGCGGCCTGCTGGAGGGCTTGCCCGAAGGCGGCACGTGGATCGAGATGTCCACCAACGGCCGCGACGAAATCATCCATCTCGCCGCACTTGCCGCAGCGCGCGGCATCCAGACGCTTGAATGCCCGGTCACCGGCGGCGTGCATCTGGCGGCATCCGGCCAGGTTACCGCACTGGTCGGTGGCGACCTCGCCCTCTACGAACACCATCGCAAGGCAATCGAAGCGATGTGCGCCCGCTCCTTCCACATGGGGCCGGTCGGGTCGGGAGCGATCATCAAGGTCATCACCAACATGCTGGCCTTCATCCATCTCGTCGCCGCCGGCGAGGCGCTGATGCTGGCCAAGACCGGCGGGCTCGACCTCGCGCAGGCCTACCACGCCATCGTCGCGTCCTCAGGCAATTCCTTCGTCCACGAGACCGAGAGCCAACTCGTGCTGAACGGCTCCTACGACATCGGCTTCACCATGGACCTCGCGCTCAAGGACCTCGGCTTCGCCATGCGCATGGCCAACGAGGCAGGCGTGCCGCTCGACCTCGCCCAGCGGGTCAACTCGATCTTCGAAAAAGGCAAGGAAAGTTATGGCGGCGGCGCCTGGTCGACCCAGATCGTCAAGCTGCTGGAAGATGCCGTCGGCAAGGAGCTTCGTGCGCCCGGCTTCCCGGCCCGGCTGGAAGCCTGACCCCTATCACACCCAGCAAAATCAATCACTTACGCATCCCGTCGGAATCAATCCAGCAAGCGCTTGAATCAGTTCCTGAAGCGCTCAATACCGCAATGTCAGCGCCCCCGGCAGCATCTCGAACGTCGCCGGAATGCGCCCCGGCGACTCCCCGTCTATATCCACCAGCGCGCCGTTGACGGAAGCGCTGCCCACCGGCTCCACCAGCACCTTGCGGCCGCGCAGCATGGTGATCGCCGGATGGTTGCGGTGCCTGCCGCCATAGACCAGCCGCAGGTCCCAGATCAGTTGCAGCTTGCTCGCCGCTTTCAGGATCACGATTTCGAACTGCCCGTCGTGCAAGTCGGCATCCGGCGCAATCATCATGCCGCCGCCGAAGAAGCGGCCATTGGCGACCGCCACCAGCGCGATGCTTGCCTCCACCGGCTTGCCGTCATCCACCGTTATGCGCACCCGCTGGAACCGGTAGCGCACGAATTCCGCCACCGTGCGCCAGTAAAACAGCGCCTTGGCCGAGACGCGCCCCTTGCGCTTGTCGGCGTTCACCGCGCGGTCGGTCACGCCCGAAAGACCAAGGCTGGCAATGTTGATGAAATGCCGGCTGGCCAGCTTGCCGTGGTCGTCGACATAGGTGATGCGCCCGGCATCGACCTTGCGGCCCTTGGCCCCGGCAATCTGCTTCAGCAGCACATCGAGCCTCTTCGGCAGGCCGAGCCCACGCGCGAAATCTATTCCCGTGCCGCAGGGCAGCAGCGCCAGTTCCGTTACGCGGCGGGTTTCGTCGAACGCCTGCAACAGACCGTCGGCCACCTCGCTTGCGGTGCCGTCGCCTCCTGCCGCGATCACCAGATCGCAGCCTTGCGCCGCAAGATCGATCGCAAGCCGCTCCGCATCGCCTTCGGCAAGCGTCTCCCGCAGGTCGAACTCGCCGAAATGCGTCTTCAGCAGCGCCGCCACCCGCGGCCAGTCTTGCTTGAGCTTGCCGCCTCCCGCCACCGGATTAAGGATGACACCCACCTTCAAGCGCATGCCTCCCCCGCAATGCCTCTTGGCTTACGGAATAAAGCATTGGCCCGGAAAGTGGAATCCGGTTTTTAAGTTGGCAAATAGAAAGGCCGGCCCCATCGGGACCGGCCGGAAACTCTACGCGTATTCTACTTAGGCGCTACGAAGCGTTCTGGATCGATGTCACCGTGCCGGTGGTGTCGTCCACGGTGACGACAACCTTGGCCCCGACCGCCAGTTGATCGACAGATGCTTCGGCTGGAAGCTGGTAGATCTTGCCATCGTCAAGCGTAATCGACTTGGTCTGCGGGTCGACCGATTGGATGGTGCCTTCCACTGTCGCCGCATAGGCGGTGCTGAGGAATGCAAGCAGGGCGCCGGCGGTAGCAAGGGTCTTCTTCATGGATCGTACTCCGTTTTGAGCGGTTTCGTCCTCCCGGCCAGCTTGCTTTCGCCGTTGCCGGGAACGCCACCAGACCTAGGCCCAGGCAGCCTCCCGTTCAAATCACGAAGGGTGACTTTTCCAAATGGATTCAGGAACTTATTTCCGACACATTGCCAACGGCTCTCCCGCTTCGGCCCTGACGAACGCCAAATTGTGACAGCCGCAAACCCACCAAAACGAGTCGCTTGCGCCATTCATGGCAAGGGTTTGTGACAACCACACCGGGGCCGCATTTGCCGCTTCCTTCGATCACGAAATCGGTCCCGGATGTTTTTCCGCAACACATTTTGTTTCGTTGGTCCAACAGGGCGGCCAAGCTTCCAAACAAACGCCAAATCTGGCATATCAGGCTAGCAATCCGGCTCCTTTCCGAAAGCTACCACCTTGCATCCTTCATTCGAAATCATTGGCGCGGTCGCCGCCGTCATCACGACCTTTGCATGGCTTCCGCAGATCCTGAAAATTCTGCGCGAGCGGCAGGCTAAGGACATCTCTCTGGCCACCACTGCGGCCTTGGCCTTCGGCGTCTTCCTGTGGGTGGTTTACGGCCTTGCCATCGGCTCGACGCCGGTCATCGCCGCCAACACGGTCTCGTTCCTGTTCATTGCAGCGATTGTCGGTCTGAAACTGCGCTTCCGCTGAGCCCAGCCTCACGCCGGAAAGATCGCAGCCAGCCGCGCATCGACCCGGTTCTTCATCGTCCCTGCAAGAGCCTCTAACGGCAGCAGCCGTTCGCGCGCACCCTCACGCAACCGGTAGAAGAATTGTATCCGGTAAGCGGCCGCCTTGCCCAGCGTTTCGGATTCGGTGCTGATATCCGCGATAAAGATTGCGCCGATCCGGCCCGGCCAGGGCTGCCGCGTAAACACCGTGCCGAGAAAGTCCCCCAGCCCGTAGGCCGCGACGGAATCCCCGATCCGCTCGACCGGCTGCACCACATGCGTATGGTGGCCTGCAATCAGTCCTGCACCTTGGGCGGCCAGCCGACGGGCCGTCTCACGCGTTTCGGCTTGTGGGAAATGCCGGAACTCCCGGTCCCAATGAGGCACCGCAACCAGCAGGTCGATCCCCTCGCGTCCCTCGTTCAACCAGCCGTCCGGGTCCATCATCACCCGCCCGGCAAACATCTCGTGGGAGGCATTGCGCCATTGCGTGAACGCAGCGAAACCCACGGTCAAAGGTCCGGCCTTGATGCGGGTCAAAGCTCCATTGGCCACTGTTCCGATCGGCCTTATACCCATCTCTCCAAGCGTCGCAACCGTTTCATCGAACCCGTCAGCGCCTTGGTCGAGCGCATGATTGTTCGCCAGCGACAGCACAAGCTTGCGCGCCCCCACGCCCGCAGCCTGGAGCGCTCCTTCAAGGAAGCTCCGCGTCATCGCGTGCCGCAACCCCAGCCCCGTCCCCACCTTCGCCGTCACTCGCCGAACAACCGGGCTTTCGCAATTGCCGACTATCAGGTCGGCCTCTGACAGGACCTCGGCAAGCACCGGATCGAAGATAGGCAAACCCCGGTTCGCCACGGCCGAAATATCGCCGACAAATGCCAGCCGCACCGTGCTGGCCGGCATTGGCCGCAACAGTGCCTGCGCCGGCGGCGCGAACGCGCCGGACCCGCCCCCGAGCGACGGTTTCAGGAACCGGGGCAGCCAGGTCAGCTTGTAGGAAAGCGGATAGTTCGAGGCCACCGGGCAGGCGCTAAAGCTTGGGGTCGGGGTTTTCCGTGTTTCCGCGGCTTTCCTGGATCAGCACGCGGACAGCCGCCGACGCGTCTCTGAACTTGCAGGCCTCGACATATTCGGGGTCCGACAACCATGCCTCTGCATGTGCTTTGTCAGGAAATTCGAGCAGCACCATGCGTTCCTTGAACGCCTCTCCCTTGGTCGTCGTCACCTCGTCGCCGCGCGTCAGGAACCTGCCGCCGTGCCGCTTTACCAGGGGCGGCGTCAGGTCCGTGTACTTGCGATAGGTTTGCGGGTCATGGATCGCCATTGTCGCCACCACATAAGCCGTCATGATCTCTCCCGGATACCTGTTGAATCGGCCCGATCCTGACAGCCTGATGTCAGCAATTCAAACTGAAACAAGCGATGCAGCGCCATTCTGCTCTTCCCATTTAGTCTGACTCCTCCCATATTCCGGCAATGGCCAAAACCCCTGCAAAGAATGCGCCTTCACAGGCCGAAGACAGCCGCATGCCCCGCAAGCGCGGCAATGCCGTCACCGACTATCTCGACGCGTCCGAGCCGCTGGAGCGCAAGGGCTTTGCCGAAGCGCCGCAGGCTGAATTTTCCGGAGCCCCCCTTTCCGGCTCCATCTCCGATTGGGCCGAGCAGATCGCGCGCGAAGCCGAATTACCGAGCGAAGCTCGGCAAGGCCGGCCGGCCGTCGCGCCCGATGGCGCGCGCTCCCGCGACGCCGAAGGCGCGCAGAAAGAAGGAGGGCGGAGCGAGCCGCGTAGCGGCGGCAGCGTGAGCGCAAAAAAGAAAAAAATCCCCGAGCGTTCTTCTTCGCCCACCCGCTCCGGGCGCGGCACGTCGATGGGCGGCGCAGCATCGGCCAAGGAACGCGTCGCTGTCGGCCTGAACCCGGTCGCCGGCATCGACATCAGCCTGGAAGACGCCGAAACGCTCTCCAACTCCGGTGTAACCGCAACGGTGGCAGCGCTGTCGGCGCTTATTGAATCCGGCAATCCGCTTCACAAGGACGGCGTTCTGTGGACGCCGCACCGGCCCGCCCGCCCGGAAAAGTCCGAAGGCGGCATCGCCATCAAGATGGAGTCGGACTTCCAGCCGGCGGGCGACCAGCCGACCGCCATCAAGGACCTTGTCGAAGGCGTCAACAATACCGATCGCACGCAGGTCCTGCTCGGCGTCACCGGCTCCGGCAAGACCTTCACCATGGCAAAGGTGATCGAGGAGACGCAGCGACCTGCCCTCATCCTCGCACCCAACAAGACGTTGGCTGCCCAGCTCTATTCGGAGTTCAAGAAATTCTTCCCGGAGAACGCGGTCGAGTATTTCGTCTCCTACTACGACTATTATCAGCCGGAAGCCTACGTCCCGCGCACCGACACCTACATCGAGAAGGAATCCTCGATCAACGAGCAGATCGACCGCATGCGCCACTCGGCCACGCGCTCGCTGCTTGAGCGTGACGACGTCATCATCGTCGCTTCCGTGTCCTGCATCTACGGTATCGGCTCGGTCGAAACCTATACGGCGATGACCTTCCAGATGGCGATCGGCGACCGTCTCGATCAGCGCCAGTTGCTCGCCGACCTCGTGGCCCAGCAATACAAGCGTCAGGATGCCAACTTCGTGCGTGGTTCCTTCCGCGTGCGTGGCGACACCATCGAAGTCTTCCCCGCCCACCTTGAAGACCGTGCATGGCGCATCTCGATGTTTGGCGACGAGATCGAGCAGATTACCGAGTTCGACCCGCTTACCGGCCACAAGACCGGCGACCTGAAATCGGTCAAGATCTACGCCAACTCGCACTACGTCACGCCACGCCCGACCTTGAATCAGGCCATCAAGTCCATCAAGGAAGAGTTGCAGCACCGTCTGGCCGAGCTTGAGAAGGCGGGACGCCTGCTTGAAGCGCAGCGGCTTGAGCAGCGCACGCGCTTCGACCTCGAAATGCTGGAAGCCACCGGTTCCTGCGCCGGCATCGAGAACTATTCGCGCTATTTGACCGGTCGCCAGCCGGGCGACCCGCCGCCGACCCTGTTCGAATATGTGCCCGACAACGCGCTCATCTTCATCGACGAGAGCCATGTTACCATCCCGCAGATCGGCGGCATGTATCGCGGCGACTTCCGCCGCAAGGCGACGCTGGCCGAATACGGCTTCCGCCTGCCGTCCTGCATGGACAACAGGCCGCTGCGTTTCGAGGAATGGGATGCCATGCGCCCGCTGTCGGTCGCCGTTTCCGCGACGCCGGGCGGTTGGGAAATGGAGCAGTCCGGCGGCGTCTTCGCCGAACAGGTCATTCGCCCCACCGGTCTTATCGACCCGCCGGTCGAGGTCCGCCCCGCCAAGAGCCAAGTCGATGACGTCGTCGGCGAAATCCGCGAGACGACGAAAAAGGGCTACCGCACGCTCTGCACCGTGCTCACCAAGCGCATGGCCGAAGACCTGACCGAATACCTGCACGAGCAGGGCATCCGCGTGCGCTACATGCACTCCGACATCGACACGCTCGAGCGCATCGAGATCCTGCGCGACCTGCGTCTCGGCGCGTTCGACGTTCTCGTCGGCATCAACCTGCTGCGCGAAGGCCTCGACATTCCCGAATGCGGCTTCGTCGCCATCCTCGACGCCGACAAGGAAGGCTTCCTGCGGTCCGAAACCTCGCTGATCCAGACGATTGGCCGCGCCGCCCGCAACGTCGACGGCAAGGTCATCCTCTACGCCGACCAGATCACCGGCTCAATGGAACGCGCCATGGCGGAAACCAACCGCCGCCGCGAAAAGCAGCTCGAATACAACCTGGCCAACGGCATCACGCCGGAAAGCGTCAAGTCGCGCATCTCCGACATCCTCGATTCGGTCTACGAAAAGGACCATGTCCGCGCCGACATCTCGCAGTTCACCGATGAAGCCGGCGCGATGATGGGCAACAATTTGAAGGCCCATCTGGAGGCGCTCGACAAGCAGATGCGCGATGCCGCCGCCAATCTCGACTTCGAGAAGGCCGCCCGCATCCGCGACGAGATCAAGCGGCTGCGCGAGATGGAACTCGCCATCTCCGACGATCCGCTCGCCAAATACGCCGACATGGAAAGTCCCGTCTCCGGCCGCGAGAAGGGCAAGCACAACAAGGGCCGCGAACGCCATCGCACGGTCGATGACAGCGTTTCCTCTCCCCGTCCACGGGGAGAGGATGCCGGCAGGCAGGTGAGGGGCAGCGCTGCCCCGCCAACATCCCTCTTCGCCAAGCCGTCCATCGACGACATGGGCCCCGGCACCGACATGCCGACCCCGGCCAATGCCGTTTCACGCTCGCTGTTCAAGAAGCAGTCGGCGCGCGAAGCCCACGGCTCCGATTTCGGCATCCCCGAGGAAACCGGGCGCAGCCCGAGTGGCCGACAGGCCGCCGCCGATCGTTCGGCGCCCCTGCGGAGCGAGCCGCGCAGCGGCGACAGCGTGAGCGAGAGAAAGCCATCTTTATTCCGCAAGAACTCGCTCGATGAAATGACCGTGCGCCGCACCGAAAAGCCGGTCGAAGGCGTCAAGCCGGCAAAGCCGGAGGATGTAAAGCCAATCGTCCGCGAGCGTACCGGCATCGGCTCCTACGAGGATCCGGCGGAAGCGGCGCGGCGCAAGCGCCGTCCGTCCAAGACCGGCCGCCCCGGCCATTGATCGCGAAAAGCCCGCGTTAACGCCAGGTCGCGCCGGCTGTGGCGGCCAGGCCGCATCTATGGCATTCTTCCGCGACCGCGTGGGGGAAGCGTGATGGCCGAGCCGTATCCGACTGCCACCGAGACCGTCGAGCCGCCAAAGCTCAAGGGCATCGGCGGCTGGCTCATCCTGATGGCCATCGGCCAGGTCGTCGGCCCGTTGCAGATTCTCACCGGCATGATCGAAGAATATGGCAGCCTGCCGGAAGGCACCGCCGCGCGCTACCCGCTCGCCTTCATCGGCGACGGCGGCATGCGGCTCGCCTATGTCGGCTTCCTCGTCTACGTCGCCGTCCAGTTCTTCAAGACCCGCGCCACCTTCCCCAACCTGTTCATCATCAGCTACATCGTCGGCCTTGCGGTGCCCTTCGTCATCGGCGTGTGGGTCACCGCCACCACCGGCATCAACACCGTCGCCAACTTCGCCACGGCCGACTTCCTCAAGGTCTACGCCCCCGGCGCGATCATCGGCGCCATCTGGGTCGCCTACGTCGTGAACTCGGTGCGCGTGCGCAACACCTTCGTCAACTGACCGCCTGCACCCGCCAAAAAACTTCGCCCCGCTTGTCGGATCGCCCCGCCGCCATACGTCCTGTGGGGGCAAGAAGCCGAAGACAGGAGAATCCCATGTCCGATGAAGGACCGCAACCGCCCTTCCCGCCCATGCCGAAGCCGCTTGGCGGCCTCACCCCCTACCTGCAGATCGACGGCGCGATGAAGGCCGCCGATTTCTATGGCAAGGCCTTTGGCGCCGAGCAGGTATTCGCCGTGCCGCCCGACGAGAAGGGCCGCACCATGCACGTCCACCTCTACGTCAACGGGTCCAGCCTGATGATCTCGGATTTCTACCCCGAGCATGGCCACCCGGCGAAGACCCCGCAGGGCTGCACCATGCAGCTCCACCTCGCCGACGCCGACATCGACCGTTGGTGGCAACGCGCCGTCGATGCCGGCTGCGAGATCACCACCCCGCTCCAGCTCATGTTCTGGGGCGACCGCTGGGGCGCGTTGCGCGATCCGTTCGGCGTCGAATGGGCCCTTAACGCTCCACAGAACTGACCGCGACCACCCGCAAAACAAAACCGAGGAGAGAACTCATGTCCTATGTCGATGGTTTCGTGCTGGCCGTGCCGAAGGCCAATCTGGAAGCCTACAGGGAAATGGCCCGCAAGGCCGGTGATGTCTGGATGGAATACGGCGCGCTCGCCTATGTCGAATGTGTCGGCGACGACGTGCCCTATGGCAAACTGACCTCGTTCCCGCGCGCCGTGCAGGCCAAGGAAGACGAGACCGTCGTCTTCTCGTGGATCGTCTACAACTCGCGTCAGCACCGCGACGACATCAACGCCAAGGTCATGGCCGACCCGCGCACCCAGCCCAACTTCGAGACCATGCCGTTCGATGCCAAGCGCATGATCTATGGCGGCTTCGAATCCATGATGGAGCTGAACAAGGCCTGACCCGCCGGCAAGAGAAGGCGGCTCGCACCCTGCTGCGGGCCGCCTTCCCGGCATCGGGCGTCGCCACTCTGTCGACATCGGCCGAAACCGCCCTATCCTTCACCTTCCCTTCCTCGATCGAAGAAGAAGAAAAATGGCCGGCAAGACAGCGAAACCACCGCAGGCAAAACAGCCGCCCCGCCTGCTTTCCGGCGGCAACCCGCAGATCGCCAAGGGCTATGGCGAGGAACCCGTGCAGGCCTACATCGCCGCCATGCCGGGCTGGAAAAGCGCGCTCGGCCGCCGCCTCGACGCGCTCGTCACCAGCGCCGTTCCCGGCGTCGCCAAGGCGGTCAAATGGAATTCGCCCTTCTATGGCATCGAGGGCGAAGGCTGGTTCCTCAGCTATCATTGCTTCGAAAAATACATCAAGGTCGCCTTCTTCCGCGGCGCGGCGCTTGACCCCCTGCCGCCCGGAACCTCGAAACAGAAGGACGTGCGCTACCTCGACATCCGCGAAAACGACGCGCTCGACGAAGCCCGCTTCACCGACTGGGTGAAACAGGCAAGCGCGCTGCCGGGCGAGCGCATGTGAGCCACCGCCAGCCCAGCCCCGCCAAGCAATCCCTACTAAGGCAAGCACCCACCGCAAAGAGACCGGACATGACCACGAACAAGCCCGCCTCCCCGCCCGCCGCCGGCCAGACTGAAGAAGCCTCCCGGCTGATCGACGCCCGCATCGCAGACTTGGGCGACTGGCGCGGGAAGACGCTTTCCCGCATGCGCAAGCTCATCCACAAGGCAGAGCCGGACGTGGTCGAGACGTGGAAATGGCGCGGCGTGCCGGTGTGGGAGCACAACGGCATCATCTGCACCGGAGAGACCTACAAGAGCGTGGTCAAGCTCACCTTTCACAAGGGCGCGTCGCTGGAAGACCCGTCAGGCCTGTTCAACTCCAGCCTCGAAGGCAACGCCCGCCGCGCCATTGATATACGCGAGGGTGAAGAACTCGACGAAGCCGCCTTCGCCGCGCTCATTAGGGCAGCGGTCGCGCTGAATGGGGAGAAGGGGTGAGGTGATGAGAGTGACATAAGAATGGGTCGAAGGATGAGAGAGGCGGACACATCCACGTTCCAACCTGCCACCACTTCCACTTTGCATCAATTTCAAGTCATGAATTCCAAGCTAATATCATCCCAAAAGCGACCAACGCATCAACGACGCCTTCAAATGGACTGGCCCTCACTCCATAAACTGCCCATCGCGATATTCTAATCTGAGGACGCTAAACAACTGGAAATGAGAATACGAAGGCCTATTGCAGGCAAAACTGGCTCCACGCCTCCGGCTTGCCGAAGCACAGAAAGTCACCCTACACTTGACCCGTAACAGTGGTTGACGATTCGTAGGGCTAGATATGACGATCTCAAAAATTCACATTGAAAATATTCGGGGGTTTGAAAAGGTAAGTTTGACGGTTAATCTTCGCCAAAATTGCACTAACATCCTCGTTGCCCCAAATGGGTTTGGTAAGAGCAGCATATCTACGGCCTTCAACTGCACTAGAGGTAATAAGCTCAACGTTGACGAAAAAGACAAATACAAGAAAAAAGACGCTGCTGTATCACGTCTTGCCATTGAATACGACGGAAATACCCTGAGCGCGAATTCGCACCTGAACGAAATATCAGGTAAGTTCGATATTCATGTGATTAAATCAAATATCGAACCAAAAGCAAAGCTTCCAAAAATAAATGGCTTCACAGTGGCGAAGCCATACTTAGAAATTCCACCTATTGACCTAGGAACAAAATATGAAAAAGAAAAATTAAATTTTGACATTAAGAAATACAAGCTGTTATTTGGTAACAATTCTAAAGTTATTCCAAATATATCAACCAGGTGCGACGATGAACTTATCAGAATTGAATTGCTTGGGGTTATCACATCTATCGACAAGCTTAAGCAGAAAAAACCCTCGGATTTATTCGAAGAAATGATCCAGAAGGTAAAGGGTTTAGCCGGAACAAAAGCATCAATCAGCGATCAGGTCGCAGCCGAATACGCTCACAAAATTGACGAACTGCCGCATCTCAAGGCCGTGTTTGATGTGGTAAAGAAACACGGGCAAGGAGGAGGCACTTGGCTTGATAGCGCCATCATATGCTACATACTGATGGACTTGTGTGAATCCGACAGACCGAACCTGAAGAAGTGGCTGCAATACGCCGCTTATTCCCGGCGGCTCCAAAATTTGAAAGATTTCATCGGAGATATCAATGGAGCTTGGGTAACTGCTGAAATAAAAGAGACCAAAGGTCGCGTCCTAGTCAATTTCCCTGACGCTTTGTCGCTATCAAACGGCCAGCGTGATCTTCTATACTTCGGTTGTAATTTGCTGCAAACTCAGGACATTGGACGTACAAAACCATGTATCTTGTTAATCGATGAGGTATTTGATTATCTTGATGATGCTAACATCGTCGTTGCCCAATATTATCTGAGTAAATTGATTGATTTGTATCGAAACGAAGGGAGAGAGATTTATATTTGTTTACTAACTCACTTAGACCCAATTTATTTCAAGGGATATGCACTCAAACGCCAACAGACTGTATACCTTGGAGACACAAAGCAAAAAATTAGCGAAACCATGCGTAAGGTTATTTTGAATAGAGACGACACGCTTTGGGACAAAGATCTGTCAAGGTATTTTCTTCATTACCACCCTGACAATCATGACATCTCAAATATATTTAATATTAATTACGGGCTTCCGAAGAAACACGGTAAGAGTCACGGATTTTATGAGTTTTTAAAAGAGGAATGGGATAAATGTGTTTCCAACAACGGAAGTTACGATCCATTCGCTGTATGTGCTCACGTTAGGGTTCAGATCGAGCGATGCACTTACGATAAAATCCAGAATCAGGCGGATCAAATAAAATTTCTCACCGATTGTAATGGCACTGCAAATAAGTTGGATTTTGCCGAATCTGTCGGTGTACCTGTTCCCGAGGCATGCCTTCTGCTCGGCGTTGTCTACAACGACGCTCTTCATCAAAAAGGTGCGATCGATAAATCCTCTACCATCGCTCTTAAACTCAGAAATTTGGGGCTTCAGAGCATGATGAGACAAGCGATCAACTGGTAGCACTTACAAGGATGATCCAGATAGCGCGCTAAAGCCTATTGACGAAATCGGATTAGCTGTTCTCTGCTACTGCGGCACTTAAACTCAAAGTTGACTGTCGGCTGGCAGCTCGTACGCGACCAATCAATTTGAATTGGACTGTACAGCGATAGATCAAATATGCTGCGGTGAATGATAGATGCACTCGATTATAATAATTTAGTTAGGTTTCAATATCTTAACATATTTGTCGCCTCACATCTATCCACACCCTCTCCACCTTCCCCCATAATCCACCCCATCGCTCTTGCGGGAACAGGGCGGCGGTGACCTCCCCCCATTGGTTCGGCGCCAATGGACCCGAGGGCATCCGACAGGCCGGCGTCCTGCGGCGGGCTTTCCATGACAAAGGAAAGAGAACCCGTGGCGGCAGGAGGCGCATTTCGCCTGATCGTCGCGACAGGGTGAGACCCATCGGACGATCTTGGGACCGGTCGACTGGATGACAAGCACCGGACGGGCGGCCGCAAGGCCGCATACTTTATCTAAACGAGCGACCGAACGGCCGCCCGTCTTCCCGGACTTTTTCTCAAACCGACCGGACCACCGGCCGGGGCGGCGAAGCATGCGCGCATGTCGCCGCCATTCCTGAAACCACGGCAGCAGTCGAAAGGACCCGTCATGGACCCGTACGAAGAAATCTCTTTTCTGCATCATCAGATCGAGCTGGTCGGCGCGTGCGTGCCGCAGGCGGCCACGGCCCTTGCCGAACTGTTTGCGCCGCGCCACCAGCCGCGGCCCGAGGTGCTGGTGGCGCGGCGGCTGCTTGCCACCGCCGCCGGCTTTCACCACGCTTGTGAAAACCGCGCCTGCCGCCGCAACCGGTCCTGCCGCGCGCTCGACGTCTGCGCGCCCGAATGCGCCGCGCGCTGGAGCGGCGAACTCGTCGAACGCTTCTTCCTCATCGCCGCCGGCATCGAACTGGCCGCCTTTGCCGAGCAGGAGCGCCGCGCCGCTTCCCACGCCTATGTCTGCGGCCTTCTTGCCGAATCCGGCTTCGAACCCGCCCCCGCTCCGAAACGGGACAAGGGCAGGCCGGGCCGCAAATCCGCCGGCCGCAAGTCTGGCCGATAGCCTCCCGAACGTCGAAACCGGTTTCGGGAGGCATGCACGAAATCAGGCGGGCAGGACGCGTCGGGCCTAGCAGGGGCCTTCAGTATCGACGATGCGCCAGTCTTCGGCGCGCGCCGAGCACGCGTTGGAGAAGGTGCGCACCTGTCCCCGGCGCGTCGCGCAAACCGGCCTGTACTCCATCGTGCAGGCTTGCGGCGGGCGCTGCGGCGGTTCGGGCCGCGGTGGTGGCTGCGGGTTCCAGCCGCCGCCTCCGCCTTGGCACTGGCCGCCATAGGCAATGCGGTAGCCGGCGCGGTCGGCCTCGCAGGAATTGGGGAACGTCTTCATGCGCGGGCCTTGCCGTCCGCACACCGGCGCGTATTCGCGCGTGCAGAATTGCGGGCCGGGACGCGGCGGCGGTGGCGGCCTGTAGCCGGGGCTTTCGTCAACCACCACGGTACAGGCGGCAAGGATGCCGGAAAAAAGCAGGACCGCCGCACCGGAAAGGAAAATGCCTTGAAGCCGCATGACATATCTCCATCAAAAATATGTGCGCGGCTGGGGGCAGCACCGCCCCATGATCGTCGCAAATCGGCGGAAAAATACAACCCGGACGGGGCGGATAATCGCTGGGGTGGCATCTGTGCCTATCCTTGGCCGGTTTTGGCCGATGACGCCGCCCCGCTTGCGGCGTAGTCCCCTACCAACGTAGGGCTTGCTGCTGATGACGCAACCTGCGAGTGAGTGTATTGTAACAAACACAATTCCGTGCAATAAATTCGCCGTTCGGGCATTTGCCACCCGGAGAATGGAACGTTTGCACGACCCTATCCCCGATATCGTAAATCTCTGACAGCCCCGTTTTTTGGCGGGGGGTTCTATTGTGCGCGAATGCATAACCGCCGAAGCAACCACCGGACTTGCATCCGACCCAGGCGGCGGGCAGGACCAAAAAACTGATCGGGTGAAGGAGTTTCCCCCCAATGTCCCAGACCGGTACCGTAAAGTTCTTCAATACCACCAAAGGCTTCGGCTTCATCACGCCTGAGGGCGGCGCCAAGGACGTGTTCGTCCATATCTCCGCGATCGAGGCCTCCGGCCTGCGCACCCTCGTCGATGGCCAGAAGGTCACCTTCGACGTCGAGCCCGACCGCATGGGCAAGGGCCCGAAGGCGGTCAACCTGCGCGCGGCGTAAGTCCCGGCTCCTTACCGGCTTAAAAAGTTTCGAGAAGGGCGCGGGCCGTGCGGGCTGCGCCCTTCTTCTATTTAAGCGGCGCGGCGGATAGCGTCGACTTTTGAATAGTAGCTAGCAAAAAAAGTTTTTTGTTGCCCATCAACTCAAAATAAACGACAAATTGCCGTTCGGGCATTGCCAGCCCGAAAGCAGACTATGGGATCATAAGGGAGTTTCCCATGCCGCAGACCGGCACAGTAAAATTCTTCAATCATGCCAAAGGCTTCGGCTTCATCACGCCGGATGATGGAGCGAAGGACGTCTTCGTGCATATTTCCGCAGTGCAAGCATCGGGCCTGCCAGGCCTTGAGGATGGACAGAAAGTGACGTTCGAGACCGAGCCGGACAAGCGCGGCAAGGGTCCGAAAGCGGTCAACCTCACCGTCGGCTAAGCGCCGCGAGGGAACATTTGGGATGCGGCTGCGTTAATCGCGCGAACTAAGTTCGTTCAGCCGCCGTTCAGCCACGGTCATCTATTGGTTCGGGCAACACCGGGCTGCGCCACCTGCAACGGCAGGCCGGCAACAAGGAGATCGTCATGAACAGAATTCTCAAAGCATCCGTTTTGTCCTTCGCCGTTGGCGCGACGACCTTGGCTATGCTTCCCGCTGCCCATGCCGACGACTGGCGCTGGCGTCGTCATCATCGCCACAACGATGATGCGCTTGCAGCCGGCGTCATCGGCCTGGCTGCCGGTGCGCTGATCGGCGGAGCACTTGCTTCGCAGCCGCGCTACTACGAGCCGGAACCCACCTACGTTATCCGTGAGCCGCGTCCTGCCCCGGTTCGCCGCTACTATCGCGCCGACTACGACTACGGCGGCGCGTACGAGCCATGGAGCCCTGAGTGGTATCAGTACTGCTCGGACCGCTATCGCAGCTTCAATCCCCGCACTGGCACTTTTGTCGGGTATGACGGCCTGCGTCACTTCTGCCAGGCGAACTGACAACAGTCGAATTTATCGAGAAAAGCGCCGCTTCAAGCGGCGCTTTTTGTGTCTTCAATCAATGAGAAACGGATTGGTCCGACGCTCTTCGCCGAAGCGTCCACCGGGGCCGTGGCCACACAGAAACCCGATGTCGTCACCAAGCGGCAATAGCTTTTCCTTGATCGAGCGTATCAATGCGGCATGGTCGCCGCCAGGGAGATCGGTTCGACCAATCGACCCTCGAAACAACACGTCGCCGACATGAGCGAAATTGGCGGCGCGATTGTAGAACACAACGTGACCGGGCGCATGGCCCGGACAATGCAGGATCTCGAACAGATGCTCGCCGAAAGAAACCGTCTCGCCCTCCGTTAGAAACCGGTCAGGGGTGCAGTTTCGCACGGCATCTGCGATGCCAAATCGCTTGGCTTGATTTTCAAGGTTGGCAAGCAGCGACCGGTCATCCTTATGCGGTCCGATGATGTCGACGCCCAGTGCTTCTTTCAAATCCATGGCGCCACCGGCATGATCGATGTGACCATGCGTAATCCAGATAGCAGTGGCCGCAATGGAATTGTCTTTTAGCGTTGCCAGGATACGGTCAACATCGCCGCCCGGATCGACAACGACGCCGGTCTTTTCATCCTGGTCAAAAAGGATGGTGCAATTCTGCTGAAACGGCGTAACCGGAACGATACCAGCGTTGAGTTGACCCATGTTGGCTCCTTGCTTTGTGGCCGTTGATGTAGGTTGATCGTGGGTAATCGTCCACAACACAATCCGAGCCAAAACAAAAAAGGGCGGCCAAGGCCGCCCTCTGGATGGAAACCGAAGCCGGTCTTACTTTTTCATAGCATTCATGACAGCGCCTACGATTGCAGTCAGAATGGCACCACCGCCGGCACCGCCAACGATATTGTTAAGATTGAGTGCGTCGCCAATTCCGCCAGCCGCCGCCGTGGCTGCCGCAGGGTCAATCGCACCACCTCCAAGCAGACTTCCCAGGATCGCCGCACCGCCAACACCGCCAATTGCGCCGCTGAGAATCTTGGGAAGCTGGCTCATCGCGGCTTGTTTGACCGCAGCGCCTACCGCCTGGCCACCAATAATACCCGTAATCACCTGAACAATAATCGGAAGAAGCGTTTCCATACTGACATCCCTCCAAGTGTAAGACCGACTCGCCTGAGCCGATTGCATCATGAGACGCCGAATTGAACGAAAGTCAAATCCGGGAACACAAACAAAAAGGGGCGGCCTGATGCCACCCCCTTCGCAACTTGCTGATAAAGAGCGTTATTCTGCCGCGATAGCGTGCTTGGGCTGAACAGCAGCAGCGTAGTCATGCATCAGGGTTTTGGCGATTTCGCCAACCTCGAAACGGTATGGACCGATCTCTGAAACCGGCGTCACTTCAGCCGCCGTTCCAGTCAGGAAGCACTGCTCGAAACCCTCCAGTTCTTCCGGAAGTATTGCACGCTCGATGACCTCCAACCCGCGATCGCGGGCCAGGCCGATGACTGTGCGGCGTGTAATACCATCAAGGAAGCAATCGGGCTTCGGCGTATGAATCTTGCCGTCCTTTACGAAGAAGATATTGGCACCGGTTGCCTCAGCCACCTGACCGCGCCAATCCAGCATCATTGCGTCGGCATAGCCCTTGGCTTCAGCCGCATGCTTGGAGATCGTGCAGATCATATATAGGCCCGCCGCCTTCGATTTCGAAGGCGCGGTGCGCGGATCGGGACGACGGTACTCCGCCATATCAAGCCTGATCCCCTTCAGCTTCTGCGCCGGGTCGAAATAGCTTGGCCATTGCCAAATGGCGATGGCGCAGTTGATACGGCTGTTCTGTGCCGAAACGCCCATCTGCTCACTACCCCGCCAGGCAATCGGCCGGACATAAGCATCCTTGAAACCCTGCTTCTTCAGGAGAGCAATGCAGGCATCGTCAATTTCGGAAACCGAATAGGGTATCTTGAAGCCGAGGATGCGAGCCGATTCATGCAAGCGCTCATTGTGCTCGGTAAGCTTGAATATCTCACCGCCATACGCACGCTCACCCTCGAACACCGCGCTTGCGTAATGGAGACCGTGTGTCAGCACGTGGACCTTGGCGTCCCCCCATTTGACGAACTCACCATTCATCCAGATAAAGCCCTCAAGCTGATCAAAGGGAACGGATGCCATTATTACCTCCCGCGGACACCAAATCCGCATAAAGCTGAGCGTTGCATATCGAGCCGGTCGCCAAAAAGGCAGCCGCTTTCCTTAAAGCGTAGGCCATATTGTGGCTCTGGCAAACTCAGGAAGTTCCGGAATTCGGTCCCAGTCTTGCCTTTTCGGTCGCAATCGGCCCTAAAGCTTGTCAAAAATTACCATCCCAATAAAAATATGTCAATAGTACTGACATATTTTTGCGCCGCTATAGGAAAACCATGCCGGACAGGAAACGCGTGCCAGAATTGCCGATAAGAACGGCGGTAGCCAACGAGGATGGGATCGACTTTACTCTCATCGAACTCTTCTTTTTCGCCTACCGGGATTTCACCTCCGATCCGGACGAGATGCTCGCCGACTATGGCTTCGGCCGCGCTCACCACCGGGTGCTGCATTTCGTCAACCGTCGTCCCGGTTTGACAGTTGCCGAACTTCTCGAAGTCTTGAAGATAACCAAGCAATCATTGGCACGGGTACTCAAGCAATTGATCGATACCGATCACATCGTGCAGCTGCAGGGCCCCCGCGACCGCCGCCAACGTGAGCTTTATCCCACAGCAAAGGGGCGCGCGCTCGCTTTGGCGTTGGCAAGGCCACAGTCACGCCGCATCCATACTGCACTGCAAGATGTCGGAGCCGAAGGTCGGGCACTCGTGGAGGGTTTCCTGAATGCTATGGTCAATCCGGAACTGAGGGCGCAAATTGATGCTCCACCAAGGAATCATGAATGAAGCGGATGCTTCAGGAGACAGCCATGGAAAATTCTGAAAGGCTGGACCATACGGTTCCCGAGGATGACGCCCCTCACCTGCTGGTCGTTGATGACGACACGCGCATTCGCAATCTGCTCAAGCAATATCTGACCGAGAACGGCTTTCGGGTAACCGTGGCAGGGACTGCCGCAGAGGCGCGACGCAAACTCGCCGGTCTCGATTTCGACCTCCTTGTGCTGGACGTGATGATGCCGGGCGAAAGCGGCGTCGAACTGACAAAGGCTCTGAGGGCCGACAAGAATGTTCCCATTCTGATGCTGACGGCATTGTCAGAAACTGACAATCGCATCACCGGACTTTCAGCCGGTGCCGACGATTATCTGCCAAAGCCGTTCGACCCGCGCGAACTGATATTGCGCATCAACAATATTCTCCGGCGAGGCGGCCCATCATCGACGCCAAAGGTCGAGCAGTTGGTGTTCGGCCCCTATACATTCCAGATAGCAAGGCGGGAATTGAAGCGGGGTGGCGAGGTCTTGAAGCTGACCGATCGCGAACAGGAGATCCTGGCAATTTTTGCCGAACGGGCAGGCGAAACCATTCCGCGTCATGAACTTGTCGGTGACGATTCGGACGTCGGCGAGCGCACCATCGACGTGCAGATAAACAGGTTGCGCCGCAAGATCGAGCGCGATCCATCGAATCCGGTGTGGCTGCAGACCGTGCGCGGTATTGGGTATCGGCTCAGCGTGGAATAGATTGTGGCGAACGGCAGATACCTTGCCGTTTGTGCATATTCGCAGGCCGGTAAGGAATGGCGACAACAGAATTGCAAGGCGGCCCCGAGCCAGACGGCATCATAGCGCGCGTTTCGCGCGCTGCGGGTGCCATGCGCGGCGCATGGCGGCGTTTTTGGCGGCTCGTCTCGCTCTACATGCCGAAGCGGCTCTATGCCCGCTCGCTCATCATCATCATCGCCCCGATGATCCTGCTGCAATCAGTCATTGCGTTCGTTTTCATGGAGCGGCATTGGCAGACCGTTACGCAGCGACTGTCGCAAGCCGTCACCCGTGACATTGCCGCCGTCATCGACCTGGTCGAAACCTATCCCAACGACGCCGATTACGCCAAAATCATCCGCATCGCGCAGGACAGGATGCAATTGAAGGTCGACCTATTGCCGGCCGATCCCTTGCCGCCTCCCGGTCCGAAGCCGTTTTTCTCCATTCTGGACCAGATTCTGTCGACGGAAATCACGCGACAGATCAACCGGCCATTCTGGATCGACACGGTCGGAAATTCCAACATTGTGGAAGTGCGCATCCAGTTGGAAGACAAGGTTTTGCGCGTATTCGTACGCCGCAACCAAGCATACGCCTCCAACACCCACATCTTCCTGATCTGGATGGTAGGAACCTCCCTTGTGCTCCTGACCATTGCCATCCCTTTCTTGCGCAATCAGATCAGGCCTATCCTGGCACTGGCAGCGGCCGCGGAAAGCTTCGGCAAGGGAAGACCAATGCCGCCGGATTTCCGTCCACGCGGCGCCGAAGAGGTGCGAAGGGCGGGCTTCGCCTTCATCCAGATGCGAGAGCGAATTGAGCGCCAGATCGAGCAGCGCACGGCGATGCTTACGGGCGTAAGTCACGATCTCAGGACAATCCTCACCCGCTTCAAGCTGCAACTGGCGCTCACTCGCTCCAAGGCCGATATCGAAGCGCTAGGCAAAGACATCGACGACATGCAGTCGATGCTGGAAGGGTATCTGGCATTTGCGCGCGGCGATGCCGCCGAAGATGCCGGCCATTTCGATCTCGAAGCCTATTTCCAGAAACTGGGCGAGGAAGCCAAGCTGCGCAAACGCAAGCTCACCACGTCGCTAAGCGGCAACCCCGACATCCAGGTCCGCCCCAACGCCTTTGCACGCCTGATGGCGAACATCGTCGGCAATGCCTTCCGATATTCCCAGAGTATCGAGATCGCGGCAAAGCATGGCCATGGATCCTTGACCATCGTGATCGATGACGACGGCCCTGGAATTGCTGTCGAGAAGCGCGAGGAAGTCTTCAAGCCTTTCGTGAGATTGGACGAAGCGCGCAACCTCGACGCCAGTGGCACCGGTCTTGGTCTACCAATCGCGCGCGACATCGCGCGCAGTCACGGCGGCGACATCACGCTCGAAGAAAGCCCCTTGGGCGGACTGCGCGCCATCATCAAAGTCCCCGCCTAAAATCTTTCGCCAAACGCGCTTTCATCTGCTTGTCGCGAAAACATGGTCTAGGCGGCAAATGAACTGCACGATCCACGATTCCAGACCGAGTGGCGCCGCATGCGCATCCTGATGGTCACCGACGCCTGGCGCCCGCAGGTCAACGGCGTTGTCCATACCTTGGAACGCTTGGAGCAAGCGCTCAAGGAATTTGGCGTGGCAACGCAATTCCTGACGCCGGCAATCTTCCCCACTTTGCCGATGCCGACCTATCCAGACATCCGCCTGGCACTGACAACGCCGGGCAGAATCGCCCGGATGATCGACAAATCGAACGTGGATCACGTCCATATTGTCACCGAGGGTCCGCTTGGCATCATGGCCCGGCGTTATTGCCTATCAATTGGAAGGCCGTTCACCACCAGTTATCACACGCGCTTTCCCGAATACCTCCGCGCCCGAATGCCGCTCCCCGAAGCATGGACCTACGGCTGGCTTCGCAACTTCCACAACGCAGGACAGGGCACGCTGGTCGCAACAAATTCTATGGCAATCGATCTGTCGGCGCGTGGCTTCAACAAGTTGAGGCCTTGGACGCGCGGGGTCGACACAACGCTATTCAATCCCGGGAAAGCGATCGAACTTGACCTGCCTCGCCCTGTCTTTCTCTGCGTGGGCCGCGTTGCAATCGAAAAGAATTTGCCCGCATTTCTTGATCTCGATCTGCCGGGCTCAAAGGTCGTCATAGGAGATGGACCCGCATTGGCATCGCTCAAGGCGCGATATCCGGACGTGCACTTTCTTGGTCACCGCCCCAATAGTGAACTCGCAGGCTACTATGCGGGAGCGGATGTTTTCGTGCTCCCCAGCCGTTCCGAGACTTTTGGCAACGTCATCATCGAGGCACTTGCCAGCGGCACGCCTGTTGCGGCCTACCCGGTCACCGGACCAATAGACATCATTGGCGATGGCATTGGTGGCGCAATCTCTACTGATCTTCGAGAAGCCGCGCTGACCGCACTGAGCTCTGACAGGCAAAAGGCTCGCGAGCGCGCCACCCGCTATACTTGGACCGCATGTGCTCAAATGTTCTTGGAGGTGGTCGAGGAGGCGCTGAGGCCAGGAGTCCGCGCAACCGCCTGATGTTCAAGTAACGTCAGAACAGCCTTCCGCCATCAGGCACTTTGCGCTCGATCGCACCAAGCACCACGGCACCCTCCTCATCCGGAAAGCCCAAAGTCAGCACTTCCGACATGAACGGCCCAATCTGACGCGGAGGAAAATTGACGACGGCAAACACTTGCCGACCGATAAGCGTTTCGGGCTGATAATATTTGGTAATCTGCGCCGACGATTTCTTCACGCCGATGTCAGGACCGAAATCAATCCTGAGCTTGATGGCCGGCTTGCGCGCCTCGGGGAAAGGCTCGGCCTCGACAATCGTACCGACCCTGATATCGACCTTATCGAAATCGGCGAAGCTGATTTCCGCCTTTCGCGCGTTGCCCGAACTCATTGTAACAGGACCTATGCGTTGCCATAGGTCTCGAACAGGACGCCGGCCAATGCGTCCTTGGCTGAGGTGCCCGACCAGACGACAAACTGAAACGCCTGAAAATAGCATTCGCAGGCTTCGAGTGCCGAAGACAGCAGTACCTCGACCTGCTGGCTCGACGGTTCGACGCCGCCGGCAAGCAGAAGCGACTGCCGAAACATGATCGCGCCTTCCTGTTCCCACAGGTCGAAATGGCCGAACAGCATCTGTTCGTTGATGAGTGACAACAGCCGCATCACTTCGAGGGCGCGGTTTTCAGGCACCTTGATATCGAAGGCGCATGCAAGATGCAGTGCTTCGAAGTCCTCCATCCAGGAGAACGAAACCTGATATTCCGTCCAGTTCCCGACAACAGTAATCGAGATTTCGTCGTCGCCGGCCCGCTCGAAGGACCAGTCGTTGTTGTGCGCAACCTGCTCGATGACATCCACGGGGTGGATTTCGCGCGAGACTTCGAGTTCGAGGAGTTCCATTCACTGCTTCCTGTCGCTTGGGAGCACCACCACACGCTCCGTGAAGAGGCACACACAACGAACATTCTTGTTTTAGAACTCGGACGGCCTGGACTGCTCGACGCTACACCCCATGACCGGACCCCACCGCCCGGCGCATCATCGCTTCCGCGAATCATGCAACAAATTCAGTCTATTGATCGGGAGTCGCGTGACCAGCCCAATTTTACGCGTGGCGTCATTCCCATGTGGAAAGCCGCTGCCAAGATGATTCACGCGATGCTGGTAAGCGATTCATGACAAAGCGCTTTTCGGGCTCGCGCTTTGTGGACAAGTTTATCGATTATTTTTTGGTGCGCGGGGCTGTTGCACTTGCGGCTTTGCCCGCCGACCCGCCAAGCTCGGCCAATCTGGATTCCAGTGCATCGATGCGTGCTGCAAGTCTGGCATTTTCCTCGCGGGCCTTTGCCGCCATATCACGCACTGCGTCGAACTCTTCGCGCTGGACAACTTCCATCGAGTTGAGAATCCGCTCGGCCTGACCGCGAAATGCGGTTTCGACTTCGCGGCGTACACCTTGGGCAGCGCCGGCTGCGTCCGTCACCAACTTGGCAAGTTCGTCCAGAATGCGGTTCGGGCCGGTCGACATGGCAATACCTCGCTTGCTCGGATTTGACGTAGTGTCCATCTATCGGGAATGCAAGTGCGCTCGCGACGCACCATCGCTTGACCCTGCCGGGACGCTGCCGCATGGTCCGCCCCTGTCATCAACAGCCCGAGGTTTTCTCGTTGAGCGCCCACCCCCTGCTCTTGCCGGCTTCACTGCCCTTTCCCAACATCGATCCGGTCATCATACAGCTAGGGCCGCTTGCTGTGCATTGGTACGGACTGGCCTACGTCGTCGGCATCGTGTTTGCGTGGTGGTACGCCAAGCGCCTGGTGACAAACCAGAGACTTTGGCCGGACGGCATCCTGCCGATGAAACCGCAGGACATCGACGACTTCGTCGTATGGGCCGCAGTAGGTGTCGTGCTTGGGGGGCGGACCGGTTATGTCTTGTTCTACGATCTGCCTCGGTACATCGCCAATCCAGCCGACATCTTGGCCGTATGGCAAGGCGGCATGTCCTTTCATGGCGGCATTCTCGGAACGCTTGTGGCGATGACGCTGTTCGCCCGCTCACGCAACATCCATCCCTGGACGCTGTTCGATGTCGTAGCCGCCGGTGTCCCTGTCGGCCTCGGCTTGGGAAGGCTTGCCAACTTCATCAATTCCGAGCTTTGGGGGCGCGTGAGCGACGTACCGTGGGCAGTCGAGTTTCCCACTGGCGGACCGTTCCTGCGTCATCCCAGCCAACTTTACGAAGGGTTGCTGGAGGGGCTGGTCCTATTCGTGGTTTTGCGGGTGCTTACCCATTCTGGACTTAAGCTGAAAACACCGCGATTCGTCTGCGGCGCGTTTGTCGCCGGCTACGGGCTATCCCGCATTCTCGTTGAGTTCTTCCGTGAACCGGACCAGCAGATTGGCTATCTGTTGGGAGGGTGGCTCACCATGGGGATGATCCTGTCGATCCCAATGGTCCTGATCGGGGCCTGGGCAATGGCGACGGCAAAACCGCTGGCACATCGCCAACCGGCATGACTCGGCTGAAACAGCGCATTGTCGAGCAGATTCGAACGCTGGGGCCTATTCCGGTAAACGAATTCATGGCGCAATGCCTGTTCGACCCAAGTGATGGCTACTATACGACCCGCGAGCCCTTTGGTGCGGCTGGCGATTTCGTCACCGCCCCTGAAGTCAGCCAGATGTTCGGAGAATTGGCGGCCATATGGCTATATCAGGCGTGGTCGGCAATCGGCCGTCCCATACCCGTGACATTGGCTGAAATCGGCCCCGGCCGCGGCACTTTGATGAAGGACATGCTGCGAACCTTCAAACGCCTCGATCCCGCGTTTTTGGGTGGGACGGCATTTGCAATGATCGAGATCAGCCCACGCCTGACGGAAATACAGAAGCAGACACTGAGCGGTGTCGAGGCAAACATATCATGGCACGAATCTCTTGAAGCGGTTCCCTCCGCCCCCCTCCTCATCATCGGCAACGAATTGTTTGACGCAGTGCCCATTCGCCAATTCGTCCGCAAGGGCGGCAATTGGCGCGAACGCATGGTTGGCCTCGACAGCAACGATGATCTGTCGTTCTTCGCGGGCGCAGCCTCACTCGACACATTCCTTGTTCCTGACATCGCCCGCGATGCACCGGAAGGCGCAGTCATCGAGGTCGCACCTGCCCGAAGCGCACTGATGGATATGATCGCCGAGAGAATAGGAAAAGATGGCGGCGCGGGTCTGTTTTTCGACTACGGCCATCTGGAGCCGGGCGTAGGCGATACATTGCAGGCGCTGAAAGGTCACGCCCATCAAGACGTTCTCGCCAGTCCGGGCGAAGCAGATCTGACCGCGCATGTCGATTTCGCGGCGCTTGCCGAAATTGCCCAGGCCAAGGGTCTGGTTACGCGCTTGGCGAGGCAGGGCGATTTCCTTGTTGCCATGGGCTTGCTGGAACGGGCAGGCAATCTTGGCGCAAGCGCGAACGATGCAGGGCGCGAAAAGATATCCCGGGATGTCGAAAGATTGGCGGGCCCCGGCGAGATGGGAGACCTCTTCAAGGTGCTGGCAGTCCTGCCCAAAAATGCCGCGGACGTGCCTTTTCCAACAGAGAATTGACTTTCGACAACGTGGTGCGCCACTCTCCGATCTAGAAAAAGGTCTCGTGCCGGATTGTTTTCGTTGGAGGACGCTGGCTTGACGAAACGGTTTGCGGAGACAACAAAGCGGTAATGTTGAATCAGCTCAAACCGGACCCGCTCCGGTCACCGTTGCTTGAAAAGGCAAAGGCGCAAGGCATTCGCCACGGCTATTTTACCCGCATTGGCGGGGTCTCCGAGGGCATCTATCAAGGCCTTAATATCGGCACCGGCTCGGCCGACGACCAGGTGCTGGTGCTGGAGAATCGCCGCCGGGTCGCGCAATGGATGGGCGTCCCCGCAGACCACTTGCTCACCGCCTATCAAATCCATTCGCCGGATGTGATCGTAGCCCGCGCGCCATTTACCGGCGAACGGCCAAAGGCAGACGCTATCGTTACCGATCGGCCGGGAATCGCAGTGGGAGCCTCTACTGCTGACTGCGGTCCGGTGTTGTTCGCCGATAACGAAACACGTGTCATCGGGGCCGCACATGCTGGCTGGAAAGGCGCCTTCACCGGCGTGTTGGAAAATACCATCACCGCGATGGAAGGCCTTGGCGCAAAGCGTGAAAACATCGTCGCTGTGCTCGGCCCCTCGATCGGCCGGGCGAACTATGAAGTCGGGCCGGAATTTGTCGAGCGTTTCACGTCAGTAGATGCTGCGAACGACCGCTATTTCCTGCCTTCGGGAAAGCCTGGCCATTCCTTGTTCGATCTCAATACCTACACCGTTGACCGCCTGCGCAAGGCCGGTGTTGTTGCTGAATGCCTTGGCCGCTGCACCTATGCCGAGGAAAATCTCTTCTATTCATACCGCCGCACCACGCACCGTAAGGAACCGGACTACGGTCGCCAGGTTTCGGCAATCGTCTTGGAGAATTGACACGAATGGCGTTGCATTTCGAACGTTCAGAATTTGACGCTCGTCGCGACCGGCTGATGATCGAACTGGCGGAGAAAAAGCTCGACGCCGTGCTCTTGTTCGCCCAGGAAAGCATGTACTGGCTGACAGGTTACGACAGCTTCGGCTTCTGCTTTTTCCAATGCCTCGTCGTTAAAGCCGATGGCTCGATGACGCTGCTTACCCGCTCAGCCGACCTGCGCCAGGCCCGACATACTTCGATCATCGACAACATCGTCTTGTGGACGGATCGCGAAGGCGCCAATCCGGCCATCGACCTGCGCAACCTGCTCAATGAACTCGACCTGCTCGGCGCACGCATCGGCGTGGAATACGACACCCACGGCCTTACCGCCTTCAACGGCCGCCGCCTCGACGAACAGTTGCAAACTTTTGGCCAGATCGCCGATGCATCCGGCATTGTCGGCCGGCTGCGCCTGTTCAAGAGTCCCGCCGAGATAACGAAGGTCGAGAAAGCAGCCGAACTCGCCGACAATGCACTCGACGCTGCACTCCCTCTGGTCAAGCAAGGCGGCGACGAAGGCGCCATTCTGGCCGCCATGCAAGGGGCCATCTTTACCGGGGGCGGCGACTATCCTGCCAACGAATTCATCATTGGTTCCGGAGCCGACGCCCTGCTTTGCCGTTACAAGGCCGGCCGCCGAAAGCTGAACAAGAACGACCAGTTGACCTTGGAATGGGCCGGCGTCTTCCACCACTATCATGCACCGATGATGCGCACGATCCTCACCGGCAAGGTCTCCAAGCGTCACCAGGAACTGTTCGACGCGTCCCAGGCATCGCTTGTCGCCGTCGAGAAGGCGATGACCCCCGGCAATACCTTCGGCGATGTCTTCGACGCTCATGCAAAGACCATGGAAGCACACGGCTTGACCAAACATCGGCTCAACGCCTGCGGCTACTCCGTAGGTGCGCGCTTCACGCCATCGTGGATGGACATGCCGATGTTCTATCAGGGCAATTCCGAGCCGATTGCACCCAACATGACATTGTTCGCCCACATGATAATCATGGATTCCGAGACGGAAACGGCCATGACGCTTGGCCGGACCTATCTCACGACAGAGACCCAGCCGAAGCCCTTGTCGCGCCATGATCTCGACTTGATCGTAAAGTGAAACAACCAACGCGCTGCGCAGCGGGCCATCAAGGAGCATCTGGAGCACATGCGGAGATTGCCCACTTCGGCCGTATCTATGCTCCTGATCCTGGGGCTTTCGGGCTGCAATAGCTCCGGTGTACTGGACCCGTCGGCGCTCGGTAAGAAGCCTGACCCCACACCGGCATCCCAAGGGGATATGTCTTCCAGGATACCATCCGAATTCGGGACCGAAACCACTGCTGTGCGCCCACCTGCGTCCAATACCCCGCTGCAGGCATCCACACCAACAGCCACTGCCCCGGCATCCGCACCCCAGCAAACGGCTGTCGCAAGCAGAACGCGTCTGCAAATCGCACCCATCGTGGGGGCTACGGTGGAGGCTGCCGCCCCGCTGTCCGAACAGCTTCAGACAGAAGCGCGTCAGCGCGGCATTACCTTGGCCGGAAGCACCGATCAGTCCGCAACGCATGTTTTGAAGGGCTATTTCTCGGTTATCACCGAAGGCAAGGAAACCACGGTGATCTACGTCTGGGATGTCTATGATCCCGGAGGCAATCGCCTTCACCGCATCAACGGCCAGGAAAAAGCGCCTGCGGTCAATGGCGCCGAAGGTTGGGCGGGAGTGGCTCCGGCAACGATGCAGGCCATTGCCAATAAGACCATAGACCAATTTTCATCGTGGCTCGGTGGTCGTACCGGCTAACAACGCTTCTGCCTGCCTTGATCGCGTTTTTTGGGATTTGCCGGAGGATTCCGCCTCTCAGTGCTTGCAATACCGGTCAAGGCGGATAAAAGCCCGATAAAATTCTCTCCAGGAACGACATATGAAACTCTTCGCGGGCAATTCCAACAGGGTGCTGGCCGAAGCGGTCGCCCGCTATCTCAACATCCCGCTTGGCAAGGCCAGCGTCCGGCGCTTCGCCGATCAGGAGATTTTCGTCGAAATTCAGGAAAACGTGCGCGGCGAGGATGTCTTCATCCTGCAGTCGACGTCTTTCCCAACAAACGACCACCTGATGGAACTGCTCATCATGATAGACGCTTTCATGCGTTCGTCAGCGCGGCGCATCACGGCGGTCATCCCGTATTTCGGCTATGCAAGGCAGGACCGCCGCGCCTCGGGCCGTACGCCCATCTCGGCCAAGCTCGTCGCAAACATGATCGCCCGCGCCGGCGCCAGCCGCGTGTTGACGCTTGATCTTCACGCCGGCCAGATTCAGGGCTTCTTCGACATTCCCACCGACAATCTGTTCTCGGTGCCGGTAATGGCCCGCGACGTGAAGGCCAAGTACAAGCAACTCAGCAACGTCATGGTCGTGTCGCCTGACGTCGGCGGCGTGGTGCGCGCCCGTGCGCTAGCCAAACGCATCGATGCTCAACTCGCCATCGTCGACAAACGCCGCGAACGGCCAGGCGAATCCGAAGTGATGAACGTCATCGGCGACGTGCGCGGCAAGGATTGCCTGCTGATCGACGATATCGTCGATTCCGGCGGCACGCTCTGCAATGCCGCCGACGCGCTCCTCCAAAAGGGCGCGACTAGCGTCACTGCCTACATCACCCACGGCGTCCTTTCGGGCGGCGCCGCCGCCCGCATCGCCGGTTCGCACCTGCAGGAACTCGTCACAACTGACTCGATCCAGCCGACCCAGGCTGCACTTGATGCGCAGAACATTCGCGTCATTACCGTCGCAGATTTGCTGGGTGAAGCGATTTCCCGCACTGCATCGGAACAGTCGGTATCCAGCCTGTTCGACTAAGAACAGGCCATCTACGCATCATTACGCAAACCAAACGTATCGGCTCTAGCGGGCCGTCCGTTCGATATCTCGCGATCCTCGCAGATAAGCTCTCGGCGAAATGCCCAGCATCCGCTTGAACATTGTCGTGAAGGCCGGGACGCTATCATAGCCGAGATCAAGCGCCACTCGCGTGACCGGCTCCCCGTCCGTCAGTCGCGGCAAAGCCGCGAACAAGAGGGCTTGCTGACGCCAGGTCGACAGGGACAATCCCGTCTGCTTCTGGAACGTCCGCGTGAAGGAGCGCCGGCTCATGCCAACCAGTGCAGCCCAGTCGTCGATGGTCGCATGCGGCGAAGGCTCCGCGACGAACCGCCGGCAAAGTGCGGCAATCCTGTTGTCGCTAGGAAATGGCAGGCCGAGAGGTTTCTCCGGCAGGTTCGGAATTTCATGAAGCAGAAGATTAAGGACCAGGCCGGAACGACCGGCAAGTTGCGGTTCAGGCGGCAAGGTGACGGCCTCGACAATCAAGCTGCGCATAAGGTCGCTGACAGCCACGACGCGAAGGCTGCCCGGCAACCCCTCGATTGCATCAGGCGTAACATAGACTGAGCGCATGCTCACATCGCCCAGCATCTCCACCGCATGCTCGATGCCTGCCGGGATCCACATGGCATGGTCGGGCGGAACCATCCAGCGGCCATAGTCAGTCTTCACCAGCACCACCCCCGTCAAGGCGTGCAGCAACTGGCTGCGGCTATGCTGATGCTCCGGCACCCGGTAGCCGTCGGGGTATTCCGACGGCAGCGCAATGATCGGCCCGCTGGTTCTCTCCAGCCAATCCAGGCGTGACCGATGCAAGGTAAAGAGATCCGTGACCGGTGCTTCCAGACGGGAAACTTTGATTACCATTAGCGTTGGCCCACTTGCGTAATATTTGGACCAAACCACGAAAGAAGTCGCACCGCAACCGGACTATAAGCTGCGTGACATCGCAGGACCGCCTGCAAGCCTCATGGAGCCTTCCTTGACCGACACGACAGCGACAGCTGATGGCACCACCACGACCGCGACGACTACGGCCTTCACGGTCATCCTCGCCGTAAGCTTTTGCCACGGCATCAACGACATAATGCAGTCGCTGCTATCGGCCATCTACCCGTTGCTCAAAGACAATTACGGTCTCGATTTCTGGCAGATCGGCTTGCTCACCTTCACCTTCCAGGTAACGGCATCATTGCTGCAGCCAGTTGTGGGCTTCGTCACCGACAAGCGGCCAATGCCCTACTCGCTACCGGTCGGCATGGCGTCTTCGCTTGTGGGGCTGATTGTGCTCGCCTATGCCGGTCACTATTGGCTTTTGCTGATCGGCGCTTCGCTGATCGGCATCGGCTCGGCCGTGTTCCACCCTGAATCTTCGCGCATCGCTCGCCTCGCCTCAGGTGGACGGCACGGCCTTGCCCAATCCCTGTTTCAGGTCGGCGGCAACGCCGGTCAATCGATCGGCCCATTGCTTGCCGCTTTCATCGTCGTTCCCTTCGGCCAATCGAGCATCGCCTGGTTTGCCATCGGCTCCCTGATCGGCATCATCGTTCTCTATCAGGTTGGAGGTTGGTACATCCGCTTCCGCGCCACGCAGGCCGCCCGCAAGGCAGCGCCCTTCGTCTCGCCTTTCTCGCGGAACCGCGTCGCTTGGGCACTGGCAATCCTGACCCTGCTGGTGCTGTCCAAGAACGCCTACATGGCCAGCATCTCGAGCTACTATACCTTCTACGTCATCGAAAAATTCGGTGTTTCGGTACAGATGTCTCAGGTGCTGCTGTTTGCGTTCCTCGGCGCTTCGGCACTCGGTATTTTGCTTGGGGGACCGTTCGGCGACCGCTTCGGCCAGAAAGCCATGATCTGGTTCTCGATCGTCGGCGTGTTGCCGTTCACCTTGGCCCTACCCTACGCCAATCTGGAATGGACGATTGTCCTGACCATCATTATCGGCCTCATCCTGTCGTCGGCGTTCTCCAACATCGTGGTGTTTGCCCAGGAACTGGTTCCCGGCCGCGTCGGCATGATTGCCGGCGTGTTCTTCGGTTTCGCCTTTGGCATGGGCGGCATCGCTGCCGCTTTGCTCGGCATTGTTGCCGACGTGAAGGGCATCGATTACGTGTACCGCATTTGCTCCTACTTGCCGCTCCTTGGGCTGCTGACGATCTTCCTGCCCAACATGAAGCAAGCGAGCAAAACCAAGGCGTAAGGCCACCAAGCCTTGCGCTGCCCGCCCCCTTCCGCTATAGAGCCGCCACCCGTGTAGACACCCTTGGAGGCAACACGGCGGAAGGCTGCCTTCCTGCATGATCCCCGAAAGCGGATACCGGTTCTCAGGCCATCATGCATCGCTGTGGCAACCTTCAACGTTTACGGCCTGGCTTTGCCTGCCGCGAACGCTCCATACAACGCGAAAGGAAATGCCATGAGCAACACATACGAGCTCAAGGCCGAAGCGCGCGAACAGGTCGGTAAGGGGTCCGCCCGTGCAGTTCGCCGTAACGGTAAAGTGCCAGCAGTCATCTATGGCGACAAGCAGCCTCCCCTGGCTATCACGCTGCCCTACAAGGAAATCTTCTACAAGATCCATGGCGGCGGCTTCCTGACGACGGTCGCAACCATCGCCGTTGACGGCAAGAAGATTCAGGTCCTGCCCAAGGACTATCAGCTTGATCCGGTCAAGGACTTCCCCATGCACGTCGACTTCCTGCGCGTCGGCAAGGACACCCAGGTGACCGTCAACGTTCCGGTTCACTTCATCAACGAAGAAAAGTCACCGGGCATCAAGCGCGGCGGCACGCTCAATGTCGTGCGCCACGAAGTCGAGTTCCACTGCCCCGCCAATGCGATCCCCGACTTCATTACGGTGGATCTCGACGGCGCCGACATCGGCGATTCGATCCATATCTCTGCGGTCAAGCTGCCGGCCGGCATCAAGGCTGTGATTTCCGATCGCGACTTCACCATCGCGACCATCGCTGGAACAGCCGCAGCCAAGCAGGAAGCCGAAGGCGCGACCGACGCTGCTGCTCCTGCAGCTGCCGAAGAGAAGTAACCTCTTTCCACCCGGAGAGACGACGATGCTGCTTTTTGCAGGCCTCGGCAATCCGGGTGCGAAATATGCGAACAACCGGCACAATGTCGGCTTCATGGCGGCGGACGCGATAGCCCGCCGCCATTCGTTTTCTCCTTGGTCGCGCAAGTTCCAAGCCGAGATCGCCGAAGGCAAGCTCGGCGGCAAGAAGGTGCTGCTGATCAAGCCCCAGACCTTCATGAACCTTTCCGGCCAAGCAGTAGGTGAAGCTCTTCGCTTTTATAAGCTTGAGCCGTCCGCGGTTACCATATTCTACGACGAGATCGACCTTGCCGCGGGCAAGGTGCGGGTCAAGGTGGGGGGCGGCGCAGGCGGCCACAACGGCATCCGTTCGCTCGACCAGCATATCGGCAAGGACTATCGACGCGTGCGCATCGGCGTCGGTCATCCGGGCGCAAGGGAAATGGTGCACGGGCATGTCCTTGGTGATTTCTCCAAGGGCGACCAGGAATGGCTGGACGTCCTGATCCAGTCGGTTGCAGACAATGCAGACTTGATTGCCAAGGGCGACGACAATTCCTTCATGAACCGCATTACCTTGACTTTGCGGGACAAGCTCCAGCCAACCGGAGAGGACGACACGCCTTCGCCGAAGAAAGCGACCCCCAAGCCGCAGCAAAGCCACATCCGCCAGGCTCGCCAGCAAGGGCCTGCCATGAAAATCCCCGAAACGGGGCCGATGGCAGCAATGTTGAAGAAGCTGTTCGGCAACAAGGAATAGCTGGCCCGCCGGGGCTTGACGATCGTCAGGCCTTTCGCCCATAGCCGTGGGCAACCCCCGAAGATCGACAGGACTTGATAAATCATGGGCTTCAAATGCGGTATTGTCGGCCTGCCCAATGTCGGCAAATCGACGCTGTTCAACGCGCTTACCCGGACGGCGGCCGCCCAGGCTGCCAACTATCCGTTCTGCACCATCGAGCCGAACACGGGCGAAGTTGCCGTCCCTGATCCGCGTCTGAAGAAGATCGCAGAGGTTGCCAAGTCCAAGGAAATCATCCCCACACGCATTTCCTTCGTCGACATCGCCGGTCTGGTTCGCGGCGCTTCCAAGGGCGAAGGGCTGGGCAACCAGTTTCTCGCCAACATCCGCGAGGTCGATGCCATCGTGCATGTGCTGCGTTGCTTCGAGGACGACGACATCACCCATGTCGAGGGCCGTATCGACCCGGTTGCGGACGCCGAGACGGTGGAGACCGAGTTGATGCTGGCCGATCTCGACAGCATCGAGCGCCGCATCGTCCAGATCCGCAAGCGCGCAAGCAGCAAGGACAAGGAAGCGACGACCATCCTGCCGCTTATGGAAAAAGCGCTGACGCTGCTGCAGGACGGCAAGCCGACCCGCGTGATGCTGAACGGGATCGCAGCGGAGGACCTGACCATCCTGAGGGGTCTGAACCTGCTCACCTCGCATCCGGTTCTCTATGTGTGCAACGTCGCGGAGTCAGACGCCGCGACCGGCAATGAACATACCCGCGCCGTTGAGAAGATGGCCGAGGCGCAAGGCGCGAAAACCGTGGTCATCTCGGCAGCGATCGAGGCTGAAGTGGCGCAGCTTCCCGATGATGAGGAGCGAGAATTCCTAGCGTCGATGGGGTTGGAGGAGCCGGGCCTCGATAAGCTGATCCGTGCCGGCTACGATTTGCTGCACCTGATCACCTATTTCACCGCAGGTCCGAAGGAAACGCGTGCCTGGACGATCTCGCGCGGGACCAAGGCCCCGCAGGCGGCGGGCGTCATCCACACCGATTTCGAACGCGGGTTCATCAGGGCTCAAACTATCGCCTACGACGACTACGTCACGCTTGGCGGCGAAGTTGCCGCAAAGGAAGCGGGCAAGGCCCGCGACGAAGGCAAGGAGTATGTCGTACAGGACGGCGATGTGATGCTGTTCAAGTTCAACACCTGATCGCCGGACCACCGAAAGCGACGCTACTCTAGTGGCCGGCTACCTTTCGGCCGCTTACCCACACCGTGGCGATGTTTGCCCGGGTCGCGTTCAGAACGATCTTCTGGAACACGTCTTCCAGCGCGTCGTACTTCGGGTATGTGCGGATGTTTGAAGATGCCGCCGCGGCATCGATGACGAGCGCATCGAATTCATGACCGGCACGGAAGCTGCCGGTCGGGATATCGAGCGCCTGCGCTCCTCCCGCAGTTGCCAGCCAGAATGCCTCCTTGTGCGTGATGGCTCGTCCTCACGCACCTCGCTCCTGCGGCGGAAGGTCGGCATCAACGCCACCATGCAAAGCCTTCGAGGCTGAAAGCGCATGACGGCAGCCATCAAAGAGCGAAGGGCTGTAGCCACCGGAAACATCCGTCCCCAGCCCGACATGCATATGCCGATCCAGAGCGGCCCGGAGCGGGAAGACTGCATTGGCAAAATAGAAATTGGAAAGCGGGCAATGGGCAACGGCGGCGCCCTTTGCCTGAATGAGATCCATATCCTGTTCGTCGATGAAGTTCGAATGCGCCAGTACGGTGCGCCGGGTGAGCAGGTCGAAACCGTCGAGACAGGCGGTGTCGCTCTTGCCGAAGCGCTCCTCGACGAAATTCTTCTCCCAGTCGCTTTCCGAGCAGTGCGTCTGGACATGGCAGCCGTAGTGGCTCGCCAGTTCTCCCAACCCCTGCAAGGCGGCGTCGGTGCAGCTTGGAATGAAGCGCGGGGTGATGACCGGCTGGACGAGCGGCCTTTCGCCCTGATCCATCTCTCTGACCGCTTCGATGAAGCGCCTGGTGTCGGCCACCGCATTTGCCGCATCGGCGTCGCGGTAATAGGGCGGACACTGATCGGGATCGTCCATCACCACCTTGCCGACCAGCGCCCTTTGGCCCTTGGCCAGGCATATCTCGGCCAAGGCCAGCGTTGCCGGCGTGTGCACCGTGGCGAAATAGAGTGCGGTGGTCGTACCGTTCGCCAGCAGGCCGTCGACCAGATCGGAATAGGTCTCACGCGCGAATTCCAGATCGGAGTACTTCGCTTCCAGAGGGAAGGTGTACTTCTGCAGCCACACCTCGAGCGGAACATCGAGAGCCTTGCCCAGTTGTGGCCATTGCGGCGCATGGATGTGCAGGTCGACCAGCCCCGGCAGAAGATACTGACCGGCGCCAAGCTCCGTCAGCTTCCCTGCCAACCGGGCAGCGGATTTTCTTGCTTCAAACGCGGGATGGTGGGGCGGCAGGATTTCGGCGATGCGACCATCGCCGTCAATGATGAAAAGATGATCCTCGAGAATCTCCAACGTTCCGCACTGCGGCGTATGGAAGGCGGTTCCTGCGAGTAGGAAAGGCTCTTTCATCTTCTTCGGTCCGTTTGATCCCAGGCGTGGCGGGTTGCAAAAAAATCCGGTGGCAAGTGCGAAGGCACCTGTTCATCCGCAGCGACTGATCACATGATTGTTGTTCAATTCATAGAGGGGGACCAAATGGAACGACCTGCGACAGAAGTTTCGCTGATCAGCCAGCCGGATGATCCGCTTCCGCCCGGCAAGGCCGCAGTCCTCGGCCTTCAGCACGTTCTGGCGATGGACGTCTACATCGTGCCGTTCATCATCGCGTCCGTACTGGCGTTCAGCGTCAGCGACGCCGCATCCTTCATCCAGTCCGCTTTCGTCGCCGCCGGTATCGCGACCCTGATCCAGTCGCAACTCTTCATGCGCATGCCGATCGTGCAGGGTCCGTCCTTCGTGCCGATCGGAGCCGTGCTGGCGATTGCGTTCGCCGCGGGCGGCGGCATCGCCGGTCTTTCCGCAGTGGTAGGCGCACTCATTCCCGGCGCAATACTGGTGATGCTGCTCGGCTCGCCAACCAAGATATTCCACCGCCTCGTCGCCCGCTTCGTGCCGCCCATCGTCGGCGGAGCGATCATCATCGTGGTCGGCGTCGCCTTGATGCCCGTCGCCTTGAAGGAGAGCGTATTCGCCGTCCACGGCAACGCGACCGTCGGCGGCAATATTGTGCTCGCCTTCATCTCGGCCGCACTACTGGTCGGCTGCATGCTGACCGGCATGGCGCTCGGCGCGAAGGGCACGTGGCTGCGCCTGCTCTCCGTCATCATCGCCCTTGCCGCCGGCTGCGTCGTCGCAGCCTTCATGGGGCAGTTGAGCTTCGCGGCGGTGGGCGATGCGACGTGGTTTTCGCTGCCGAGAATTGCGTTCCTGAACCTCGACGTGACCTTCTCTCTGCCGGCTGCGCTCACCATGCTGATCGTCTACATCGTGGTGCTGGCCGAAACGACAGGCACCTGGTTCGCAATTGGCGCGGTGATCGACAAGCCGCTTTCGGATGAGCAGCTTGACCGTGGCGCAACCGGCGAAGGCATTGGCTGCCTCGTCAGCGCCCTGCTCTGCAGCACGCCCGTCACCAGCTATTCCTCCAATGCGGGCATCATCGCCATCACCGGCATCGCAAGCCGCGTCGCCTTTGCCGCGGCCGGCATTTTCCTCGTCGTCTTCGGCCTGATCGGCAAGCTCTCGGCAATCATCGCATCGATCCCCGGCCCCGTCATCGGCGGCGTGTTCGGGGTGCTGTGCGTGGTGATCGCCATGAACGGCTTCCGCGTCGTGCGCTCCACCGTCCTGAACGAACGCAACATGCTCGTCATCGGCCTGCCGATCCTGATGGCGCTGTTTGCGACCCTTGCTCCGCCGGACTTCGTGAAAACGCTGCCCGACTTCGTGCAGTACATATTGGGCTCGTCGATCGCCTTCGGCGCGGTATGGGCCATCGTTCTTCACCAGGTGCTTCCGAACACCCGGTAACGAGGGCATGAGCGGCGGGCGGCCAAGTGCTGCCCGCCATCGGCGTCCCGCCGGCACTGACGAAAGTGGCATAGCAAAAGCGGCGCTCTCGTTCTTGAATGCGTTCCCCGGCCAGTTCATGGTGGTTGTACGGGTTTGAACGAGATTCTATTCCATGACCGCCAAGAAATGGGCCTACGAGGATTTTGCCGAAGGTGCCTCGCTCGACCTCGGCAGCAAGCTGGTAACGGCTGAGGAAATCATCGAATTCGCCTCCGAATTCGACGCGCAACCCATGCATCTGGACGAAGCAGCCGGCAAGGCCAGCATCCTCGGCGGATTGGCAGCTTCCGGCTGGCACACCTGCGCGATTTTCATGCGCATGATCTGCGACGCCTTCCTGATCGATTCGACCTCACAGGGATCGCCCGGCATAGACGAGGTCAAATGGCGGGCGCCGGTTTTGGCCAACGACACGCTCACCGGTAAATGCACGGTGCTGTCCAAGCGGCTGTCCAAATCTCGTCCCAGTGTCGGTCTCGTGACGATCAGGACGGAACTGTTCAACCAGCGCGGTGAACCCGTGTTCGAACTGCGGAACTCCGTAATGTTCCTGACGCGCGAGGCTGCCTGATGACGCTCGATGAATTTCTCGGCATCGGAAAAACGGTCCAGCTTGGATCGCATACGTTCAGACCGGACGAGATCAAGGCATTCGCCGCCAAATACGATCCTCAGCCCTTCCACCTCGATGAAGAGGCGGCGAAGAAGAGCGTGCTCGGCGGGCTGTGCGCCTCCGGCTGGCACACAGCGGCGATGTGGATGAAATACAACCTCTCCCAGATCACCTCGGCGGACACCAGATGGACAGGCACCGGACCGACGCCGGAGTTTGGCCCCTCGCCCGGCCTCAAGAACCTCAAATGGCTAAAGCCGGTCTATTCCGGTGAAACGATAAACTTCACACGCACAGGCATCGGCCATCGGCCGCTGGCATCACGCCCGGGCTGGCACCTTTTGACCATCCTCGCCGAGGCCTTCGATTCGACCGGCGCAAAGGTCATCGAGTTCGAGAACTCGGTGCTGGTCAAGGCGGGCTGAGGCCAGCACATATTCGTTGCCAGGCTTGCGTTTGCGTCCGGGCGTTTTCCGCCTCGCTTGCGCACTGCCCGCCCAGAATAATTCCGCAAAGTCACGGAATGGATCCCGGACAGCATCGCCGTCACTTCGCTGGGCTCGCTTCCGGGATGACGCGGTGGGGATGGCTCGCTTCTTCTCGTGGGAGGTTCTTCTTCTTTCGTCATCCTCGGGCAAGCCAGAGCGTAGCGAAAGGCGCGACCCGAGGATCCATGCCGTGAGGGTCACGTTGTAAGGGGTGGCTCGGGATGAGGAGCTTTCTTTTGCGCCTTTTGCGCGCTGCGTCTTGATCCCGAGGATCCATGCCGTGAGGGTCACGTTGTAAGGGGTGGCTCGGGATGAGGAGCTTTCTTTTGCGCCTTTTGCGCGCTGCGTCTTGATCACGGCATTGATCCTAGGGTCTGCGCAACGGCCTTCGGCCTGCTCCGCCCTAGGATGACGAAGAGATGTGTATGCTTATTCGTTGCCACGCCCGCTTTCGCGTCTGGGACTCTTTGCCCCGCCGTTAAGCTCGCTCGCTACGCTCGTCGCTGGCGGGGACCCCGAGGAATGGCCAGACGGCTGGCCAAGGTTCGTGCTTTATGGTTGCCACGCCCGGATTCTCATCCGTCTGGCCATTGTCAAAGAACTGACCTTTGCC
>NZ_LMFV01000007.1 GCF_001427285.1 Mesorhizobium sp. Root552 | reverse complement strand
GCCCTCCAAGCCGTCGTCCGAGAACATCCATCTCGACGACAATGGCGATATCCAGGGCCTGAGCTGAGCCTCACAACCAACCGGAGCAACACTCCGCAACCAGCACCAGGAGGCGCCCACAAGGCGCCTCTTTTGGTTTTTGGCGGTAACCTCATCCGGCGGCGCGGCTGGACGCGCGGGTGCGCCTTTCCTATAAGGTCGAAAAAGATCAACCGGCTGGATCGTGGATGAGGAGCCGGACCTGAGCCGCGAATCGGCTTGGCCGTTTTCTTTTCCCGAGCCCATTCGAAATGGACGCCGCCATGACCGGACCCAATCCCAACATCAAGCATCCGATTTTCATGCATCCGCGCGTCGGCTTCCTGAAGGCGCTGGTGGAAGCCCCCAATATCGAGATCGGCGATTTCACCTACTATGACGACCCGGACGGGCCGGACAAATTCGTCGAGAGATGCGTGCTGCACCACTATCCGTTCATCGGCGACAGGCTGGTGATCGGCAAGTTCTGCGCCATAGCCGAGGGCGCGCGCTTCATCATGAACGGCGCCAACCATGCCATGTCGGGCTTCTCCACCTATCCGTTCAATATTTTCGGCCACGGCTGGGAAGAAGGCTTCGACGTGGCGAGCTGGGAAAAGGAAAACCGTGGCGATACCATCATCGGCAACGATGTCTGGATCGGCATGGAAGCGATCGTCATGCCGGGCATCACCATCGGTGACGGCGCGATCGTCGCCGCCAAGTCGGTCGTCACGCACGATGTGCCGCCCTATGCCATCGTCGCCGGCAACGCCGCGAAGGTCGTGAAGATGCGCTTCGACAACAGAACCGTCGAACGGCTGCTCCGCCTTGCCTGGTGGGACTGGCCGCTCGACAGGATCAATCGAAATCTCAATGCCATTCGCGGCAGCGACCTGAACAAACTGGAGAGCGCTGCGTGAGCGTGCAGGAAACACTCGACGTCAATCTTTTCACACGGCCGTGGGTGTTCATCCGCGGCGTGCCGGCGATGAAATTCCTGCCGCCCGAAGGGCCGCCCGAGATCGCCTTTGCCGGCCGTTCCAATGTCGGCAAGTCGTCGCTGATCAATGCGCTGGTCGGCCACAAGGGGCTGGCGCGCACCTCGAACACGCCGGGGCGCACGCAGGAACTCAACTACTTCGTGCCGGACGGCTTTTCGGGCGAAGGCGGCGACCTGCCGCCGATGGCGCTGGTGGACATGCCGGGCTACGGCTATGCGCAGGCGCCGAAGGAACAGGTCGACCAGTGGACCAAGCTCGTCTTCGACTATCTCAAGGGCAGGGTGACGCTGAAGCGCGTCTACGTGCTGATCGACGCCCGCCACGGCATCAAGAAGAATGACGAGGAAGTGCTGTCGCTGCTCGACAAGGCCGCAGTCTCCTACCAGATCGTGCTGACCAAGACCGACAAGATCAAGGCGGCGGGCGTGCCGCGCCTGATCGAGGAAACACTGCAGAAGATCCGCAAGCGCCCGGCGGCCTTTCCGGGCGTGGTGGCGACGTCGTCTGAAAAGGCCGAAGGGCTGGACGATTTGCGCGCGGCGATCGTGCTGGCCGCGAACGGGCTTTAGATCGGTTCTGCGCAATTGCAGGCGGAAAACCGGTTTCCACTTTTCCTGGAATTGCTTCAGGCCGGTTTGAAGCTGAGTGACAGGCCGTTGATGCAATGGCGCTTGCCGGTCGGTGGCGGGCCGTCGTCGAAAATGTGGCCGAGATGGCCGCCGCAGCGGCTGCAGTGGCACTCTGTGCGCACCATGCCCAAGGTTGAATCCTCGCGCGTGCCGATGCTTTGCGGCAGCGATTCCCAAAAGCTCGGCCAACCGGTTCCGGATTCGAATTTCGTCTCCGAGGCATAGAGAGGCAACTCGCAGCCCGCGCAGGCGAAGGTGCCCTTGCGGTGCTCTTCGAGCAGCGGGCTGGTCCACGGTCGCTCGGTCGCCTCGTGGCGCAGTACCGAATATTGTTCCGCCGACAGCATCTGCTTCCATTCGGCATCGGTCTTGATGACGGCAAAGGTTTCGGCCCGCGCCTCACTGATGCGGCCTGAGCGCCAGAACACTGCGGCAGCCGTCAGGAAAGCAGCGGATGCGGTGCCGTTCAGGAGCAGTTGGCGACGGTTCATGATGCAGTTCCTTTCGCAGAACCTTGCCAGACGACGACCGCGCCGGGAAATCAAAAAGCGGTGACGCGGTGAATGGCGAGGCCGCGCGGCTGTTGAAGAAACCGCGCAGCCTGTTGTCTTCCTGATGGTATTCGCGGGCAGTGCTGCCGGCGTTACATCTTCGGCAAAAGAACCTTGTCGACGACGTGGATGACGCCGTTCGACTGCTCGACATCGGCGATGGTGACGTTGGCGACATTGCCGTTCTCGTCGGTGACGGTGACTTTGCCGCCTTCATCCTTGAGGGTCAGTTCGCAACCGCCGGCGGTCTTGACCTTGTGCGCGCCGCCATCGTCCTTGACCATCTTCATAACGTCGGCCGCCATCGCCTTGGCGCCGATGACATGGCAGGTCAGGACCTTGGTGAGCTGCTCCTTGTTTTCAGGCTTGAGCAGCGTGTCGACGGTTCCGGCGGGCAGGGCCTCGAAGGCGGCATTGGTGGGCGCGAACACCGTGAAGGGGCCGGCGCCCTGCAGCGTCTCGACCAGGCCGGCTGCCTTGACGGCGGCGACGAGCGTGGTGTGGTCCTTCGAGTTGACGGCGTTTTCGACGATGTTCTTGTCGGCATACATGGCGGCGCCGCCGACCATCGGATTTTCTGCATAGGCGACAGTGCCGAGGGCGGACAGTGCTACAACGCCGGCGAACAGAGCAGTGGCGATCTTGCGCATATCAGGTCTCCTTGGATTTCGAAAACCCCGTTGTTGGGGCCGCAAGGAGATACGGTGCGATTCCGCAGGAGTTTCACCGGACGTGAAGATTTCCGGCTAGATGTTCTTCAGGTCGCCCGTTGCGACGACGGGGCCGGTGGGCTGCCCGGTCGGCGAACCGCCGGGAGGCTCGACGCTGACGGCGAGGACCGCGCCTTGCTCGATCTGCTGCTGGATCGATGGCGTGACAGATACGGTCGTGGCAGTTCCAACGGGGATGACGCCGAGCGAAACGGGCGGCTTGTCGCCCTCGATCAGCCACAGTTCGAAGTCCTTGCCCTGGTCGCGCTCGCCGGAAAGGTGGGACAGGCCGACATTGTGGTGGGCGGCATCGTAGACGGCGAGATACTTCACATTGCTGCTGTCGGCGGCAAGCGAGGCGACAAGCCGGACCTGCGGTTGCGCCGGCGGCTGCAGGTAGGGCAAAGCGAGGCTGATGGCGAGGCCGGCAACGGCAGCGGCGGCAAGCCCGCGCCAGAAGCCGAGGCTTGCCCACATGCCGGCGCGGGGTGCGCTCGATGGGGAGGCGGAGGCAAACAGCCGGCGGTCGATAGCGGCCTTGACCGATTGGGGAGGCTCGGCGGGCGCATAGGCGTCGGCCAGGGGCGACAGCCGCGCTTCCCAGGCATCCACCAGCCGCGCGAAGGCCGGCTCGCTCTCGATACGCCGGCTCGCTTCCTGCCGCTCGGCTGCGGAGAGGACGCCAAGAACGTATTCGGCGGCGATGAGATCGTCGCTTTCCCGTTCCGGTCCGTGTTCACCCGTCAGCGTCATCTTTCCAGGCATTCCCGCAGTTTCATCAGGCTGCGCCGCAGCCAGGTCCTCATCGTGTTGAGCGGCACTTTGTAACGTTCTGCCAGCTCGGCATAGCTTTCCCCTTTCAGATAGGCGCCGCGCACGGCGGCGGCCTTGTCGTCTTCCAGTTCCTCCAGGCAGCGATGGATCTGGCCGGCCTCGTTGCCCGAAACCGCCGCAGCCTCCGGGCCGGGGCTTGGATCGGCTACCTCAAGCACGGCCTCGATATCGGCAGCCGGCTGCCGCCGCGACCTGATGCGGTCGATGGAATGATTGCGCGCAATCGCCACCAGCCAAGAGATCGGACTGAGGTCCGACACCGCGAAGCGGTCGGCCTTGGTCCAGATCTTGACGTAGACTTCCTGCAGCGCGTCTTCAGCCTCGCCCCGATCGCTCAAGACACGCAGGCACACGCCGAAAAGTTTCGCGCTCGTCTGCCGATAGAGCAGATCGAACGCCGCCCGGTCCTTCATCGAAGTCCGGACAATGAGCTTGGTGATATCCTGCGGCTCCATCGCGGTTCAAATTATGCGATCAGCCGGCATTTGCAACGCCGCATCGATGGCAACTGACATCGGCTGCCAAAAGGGGCGACAAGCCATTTGCCCCTGCTGCGGTTTCCCGCTAAGACCCGCCCGTTCCTTTCAGAAAAGCCGGGAAACGCCTTGATGCCGGATATTGCCGCCACCGCCGAAATGCAGGCCGCGCTTCTTTCGAGAGCCCTGCCCTACATGCAGCGCTACGAGAACAAGACGGTGGTGGTGAAGTATGGCGGCCACGCCATGGGCGACACCGAACTCGGCAAGGCTTTCGCGCGCGACATCGCGCTTTTGAAGCAGTCCGGCGTCAACCCGATCGTGGTGCATGGCGGCGGGCCACAGATCGGCGCGATGCTGACCAAGATGGGTATCGAATCGAAGTTCGAAGGCGGGCTTCGCGTGACCGACCGCAAGACCGTCGAGATCGTCGAGATGGTGCTGGCCGGCTCGATCAACAAGGAGATCGTGGCGCTGATCAACGCCGAGGGCGAATGGGCGATCGGCCTGTGCGGCAAGGACGGCAACATGGTCTTCGCCGAGAAGGCGCGCAAGACCATGGTCGATCCGGATTCCAACATCGAGCGCGTGCTTGATCTGGGCTTCGTCGGCGAGCCGGTGGAGGTCGACCGCACGCTGCTCGACCTGTTGGCGCGTTCTGAAATGATCCCGGTGATTGCGCCGGTCGCACCTGGGCGCGACGGCCATACCTACAACATCAATGCCGATACCTTTGCCGGTGCCATCGCGGGTGCGCTGGAAGCCAAGCGCCTGCTGTTTTTGACCGACGTGCCGGGCGTGCTCGACAAGAACAAGAAGCTGATCGACGAACTGACGGTGGCCGAGGCCAAGGCGCTGATCAAGGACGGCACCATTTCCGGCGGCATGATCCCGAAGGTCGAGACCTGCATCGAGGCGATCGAGCGCGGCGTCGAAGGCGTCGTCATATTGAACGGCAAGACGCCGCATTCGGTGCTGCTGGAGCTATTCACCGAGCATGGCGCCGGCACGCTGATCGTGCCCTGATCCTATCGGCGCAGATGGGACAGCGGCACGTGGCCGGGTCCCTTAATGTTCTGCAGCACGAGCTGCGTGTGGACGTCGCGCACGCCCTTCAGCCGCATCAGGCGGTGCATGACGAAGGCGTTGAGGTCGTCGACCGAAGGCACCATGACGTGCAGCAGGAAGTCGTGGTCGCCGGTCATCGTCCAGCATGACGAAACCTCGTCCATGTGCTCGACGGCGGCGATGAAGGCTTCGGGCGAGCCGTCGCTATGGCTGGTCAGGCGGACCTGGATGAAGACCTCGACCGACAGGCCGACCGCGCGGCGACTGATCCGCGCCGTAAAGTTCTTGATGATGCCGGTCTCCTGAAGGGCCTCGAAGCGTCGCGCGCAAGGCGTGGTGGAGAGGCCGATTTCCTGCGCAAGTTCCGAAACCGGCTTGCGGCCGTCGCGCTGCAGGATGTCGAGCATCCTGATCTCGAAATCGTCGAATTGAGGCATTTTCTCTCCAGCAAGGTATACTGATGAAGATGTTACCTCAAAAACATGGCTTAAGCGACGTGAAAAACCGATTCGCCTTCCCGAAAGGCGGTAACCTGCCGGCAGATCAAGCTGGTTTGCCGCGGGAGAGCGATCATGACCATAAGTGTTGCCGACTACGCCCGCGAATGCGCAGCGCAGGGATTGCGTGGCGACTATTCGGTGTGCCGCACCGACTTCACGGTGCGGCAGGACTACAATTACAGCCCGGCCGAGCAGAAGGTGTGGCGCACGCTGTGCGACCGGCAGACAGCACTGACCGAAAAGCTGGCGCACCATACCTATCTGGACGGCGTGAAGGCGCTCGGCCTGCTCGACCGCATTCCCGACTTCGGTGAAGTCAGCGAACGCCTGGGCAAACTGACGGGCTGGGAAATCGTCGCCGTGCCGGGCCTGATCCCGGCGGGGCCGTTTTTCGATCATCTGGCCAACCGCCGCTTTCCGGTGACCAACTGGCTGAGGACCGAGAACGAACTCGACTATATTGTCGAGCCGGACATGTTCCATGACTTTTTCGGCCCTGTGCCGATCCTGACGCAGCCGGTCTTCGCCGACTTCATGCAAAGCTATGGCGCACGCGCCGAGGAAGCGATTGCAGCCGGCGGCGACGAGATGATCACCCGGCTCTACTGGTACACCGCCGAATACGGCCTGATGCACGAACCGGGGCAGGAACTCAAAGCCTTCGGGGCAGGGCTGATGTCGTCCTACACCGAACTCAGCTTCGCGGTGACCGACGCCAAGGCGCATCGCGTTCCGTTCGATCTCGAGACGGTGATGCGCACGACCTACGAGATCGACAAGTTCCAGCGGGCCTATTTCGTGCTGCCGTCGTTCGACGTGCTGCGGGATGCGTTCCAACAGGCCGACCTGAAGGCAATCGTGCGGCGCTGGAAGGACCAGCCCACGCTCGACCCGGCCAACCTTTAAACGGCTATCTTCCTGGTCAGGTGGTCGCCGAGACGGCAGGCCAGCGCCGTGATCGTGGTCGTCGGGTTGCACTCGCCCGACGTGCAGAACACCGATGAGCCGCCGACATAGAGGTTGGCCATCGCATGGACCTTGCAGTCGGCATCGACCACGCTTTTGGCGAGATCGATGCCCATGCGCGTGCCGCCCATATGGTGATGGCCGGCGAGTTCCTGATTTGTCGGATAGTCCTCGCCTGAGGTCAGCCAGTCGTCGATGCGGACCCGGCCGAGGTTCTTCTCGGCCATCGTCTGGCCGAACAGGCGCAGGCCTTCCAGAATGGTGCGCCGCTCAAGCTCGCTTTTCTTCCAGTGCAGTTCGATGCGCGGCACGCCCGCATGATCCTTTTCGGTCGCGGAAAGCTCGATGTGGTTGTCGGCGCGTGGAGCCTGTTCCCAGGCGACATAAAGCTGGGCGGCGCAGCGAAGATGCTGGCCGAGCTTGACCGCCGCCCATTCGGCGAAGTCGGGCGCGGTGCAGGCAAGGTCGGCGATAAGGCGCTTGGCTCCGGGATAGGGCGTTTCGATCAGCCGGATGCCGAAATTCATGATCCTGAGCCGCTCCATCGCGGCGGGCGAGGGCGAGAAGAAGGCTTCGTTGGCCGCGTCGACTTCGAATTCGTCATAGTCGGCGAGGATGGCGTTGCCGCCCTCGAAGGTCGGATGCTCCATCCAGTACTTGCCGAGCGCCTCGGCATGCGGAACCACGCCTCCGTTGGAGACCTCGTTTGACCAGAGCAACAGGCGCGAGTTTTCCAGCCCGCCCGTGCAGACGACGAAGTAGTCAGCCTTGAGCAAACCGGCCTGCCGCCCCTTGGACCAGATATGTGCGCCCGTGATCTTGCTGCCGTCGCCGTCAAGGCTGGTGACGGAGGTGTTCAGCACCAGTGCGATGTTGCGGCTTCCGGTCAGTTCATCCGCGTATTTTTCGCCGAAGCGGACGGCATTGCTCTTGATCAGCTGGACCCAGCGCATGTCGTCCGAAATCGGCACATCGACGCGAAATTCCGGCAGTTCGAGAATGTCGTGGACTTCCGGCAGGAAGGGTTCGATGTCCGCTCGCTCGATCGGCCAGCCCGTATCGGGCACCCATGCCTTCGGCTTGAAGTCATGCGCGTCAAGCACGCGGCACCATCCGGCCCAATGGTTGGAACTGCCGCCCATGTAGCGCAGCCGGGTTATGTCGAGGTCGAAATACGGATCTCCCACGGTGGCGCCGCGATAGAAATCCTGTGATTCGTCGCTGTATTCGCGTCCGCCCGCTTCGAGAACCGCGACGGATATACCGGCGTTGCCGAGCTTGCGCGCGATGGTTATGCCTGCCGGTCCCGAGCCGATCACCACGACCTTCGGCGTCAGAGAGGCGGCCTGAAAGACCTCGTAGCTGTCGAAGATCATGCCAGATCGCTTTTCTTCAGGATCCAGCCGTTCACTTCGACGATTTCGTCACCCTCCGTGACCGGTGGCCGGGGACGGCCAAGCAGGGAGGGGAGGAATGGCAGCGCCAGCAAAAGGTTCAGTATAGTGCGGCGTGAATGGGTCTTATCGGGCATGGACATGTTCGCGGCTGGACAGGCGGCCTTGGTACACCTTTCCGGTAAAGGCGAAGTTGCTTCATTGCCTAAGAGCCGGACATTTCCGAAATCGTCACGCCGCTTCCGGCATGTCCCGGTCGAAGACGACAAGGTTCCGGCCACGGTTCTTGGCGTTGTAGAGCCGCCGTCGGCGCGCCGCATGAGTTCGGAAACCGTGGCGCCTTCGCCGCAGATCGTGCCGCCTATGCTGACGGTGAGCGAAATGGTGCGCTCGCCATCGGGGCGGAAGCGGATCAATTCGACTTCCTGGCGCATGCGCTCGGCGATGCGCGTGGCTTCTGATTCGCTGGCGCCGATGAGGAAAGCGCCAAATTCCTCGCCGCCGATGCGCCCCAGCACATCGCCGCTCCTGATGCCGCCGCGCAGCGCAGCGACGATCAAAAGCAGCGCTTCGTCGCCAACCAGGTGCCCGAAACGGTCGTTGATCGACTTGAAATGGTCGGCGTCGATGATGAGCAGGGCTCCGCGATCCGACTTGCGCTGCGATCGGTCTAGCGTGGCGAAGAAACTTTCGCGATTGAGCATGCCCGTCATCTCGTCGTGCCGCGCCTTGTCGGCGAGGCGGCGATGCGCCGCTGCCAGTTGTGCGTGTGCCCGCGAAAGATCGCGATGGGCGCTTTTCAGCCTGTCGCTTTGCCAGAAGGTGTAGGCGCTGGCCGGCCACGCGATCAGAAGCGGGCAGACGATGCACAGAATCCATGCAATACCGTCCAGGCTGCCGCCCAAGGCTGAAACCGCCGCAAGAGCAATGAAAATGGAGCCGATGGAGGAGGCTATGGCGACCAGAAAGGATTTAAAAATTACACTCTTCATCCCGTCCCCCTGATCGCACGCCTATTTGGCAGCAAGCCCTGAAGGCAGAGTTTCCCGCTTACATAAAATTCGAATCGATTGGCGATTTTGCCGCGTTTTAACTCGTAGAAGTTGTGGATAAATCTCCACCCCTCGAACGCCGTTTCATGCCATAAGGATGATATGACCGAGCTTCCAGACCCCACCCGTTTCGCCCATGTCACCGACTGGGTGTTCGACCTCGACAACACGCTTTATCCGCATCATTCGAATCTGTTTGCCCAGATCGACGTGCGGATGACGGCCTATGTGCAGGAACTGCTGACGCTGCCGCGCGACGAGGCCCGCAAGCTGCAGAAGGAGCTTTACCTCGAGTACGGCACCACGCTCAACGGCTTGATGAAGCGCTACAATATCGATCCCGACGACTTCCTGATGCGGGTTCACGACATCGACTATTCGTGGCTGGTGCCGGACCCCGTTCTCGGCGCTGCCATCCGCCAGTTGCCGGGGCGCAAGTTCATCTTCACCAATGGCAATCGCGGCCATGCCGAGCGCGCCGCGCGCCAGCTGGGCATCCTCGAGGACTTCGACGACATCTTCGACATCGTCGCAGCCGGCCTGACGCCGAAACCGGCCCGCCAGACCTACGAGAAGTTCGCATCGCTGCACGCCGTGACAGGTCACAATACCGTGATGTTCGAGGACCTCGCCCGCAACCTTGCCGTGCCGAAGGCGCTGGGCATGACGACGGTGCTGATCGTGCCGCGCAATTTCGAGCCGACATTTTCCGAAATCTGGGAGAGCGACCCGGACAATGAGGACGACGTCGATTTCGTCACCGACGATCTTGCGAGCTTCCTGAGCGCCATCGTGGAAGGGCAGGCTTGACGCGGTTCACCTGGGTAGAGGCGGCGATCGATGGCGCTGCCCACCGCTTTCTCGACAGATTGCCGGCCAGCGGCCTTTCCGGAGCCGCGGTCGAGTTCCTCGTCTTCGGCCTCAAGCAGGGCTGGGCCTGCCTGTTCGGCGGGGCGATGCTGTTCCTGATCCTTGCGACGAGGCTGCTATGGCCGGAAGGGGCCTTCCTCGCCCGCTATGACTTCCTGTTTCTGGCGGCGCTGGCGATCCAGCTTGCCATGCTGGCGTTAAGGCTGGAAACCGGGGCCGAGGCCAAGGTCATCCTCGTGTTCCACATCGTCGGAACGGTGATGGAGCTGTTCAAGACGTCGGCCGGCTCGTGGATTTACCCGGAGCCGAATTTCTTCCGCATCGGCGAAGTGCCGCTGTTTTCGGGCTTCATGTATGCCGCGGTCGGTTCCTACCTCGCCCGCATCGGCCGCATCTTCGACATGCGTTATTCGCATTATCCGCCGCTATGGGCGACGGTGGTCCTGTGCGTGGCGATCTACGTCAATTTCTTCGCCCACCATTTCACGCTCGACCTGCGCTACGGGCTTTTTGCCGCGTCGATCGCGCTCTACTGGCGCACGGTCGTGCACTACCGCGTCTTCCGCTTCCGCCTCAGGATGCCGCTTCTGGTCGGCTTTGTGCTGGTGGCGCTGTTCATCTGGTTCGCGGAGAACATCGGCACGTGGTCGCGGGCCTGGATTTATCCGGGACAGCACGACGCCTGGACGCCGGTAAGCGTCGCCAAGCTCGGCTCCTGGTACCTTTTGATGATCATATCCTTCGTGCTGGTCACGCTCGTTCGCCGGCCGCAGCCTTTGCAAGCCGACGAGAGCGAACGAACGATCTACAGCCGATAGAACTTCTTGATGATTTCCCAGGCTTCGTCGGCCGTATCGACGAAGTCGATGATGTCCTGGTCGCCGGGGCTGATGGTGCCTTGCTCGGCCAGGAAATCGAGGTCGATGGCGCGCCGCCAGAACGACGTTCCGAACAGGATGACGGGAACGCGCTCCATGCGGCCGGTCTGGATCAGCGTCAGCGTTTCGAAAAACTCGTCCATCGTGCCGAAGCCGCCTGGAAAGACGGCGACCGCCTTGGCGCGCATGACGAAATGCATCTTCCTGATCGCGAAATAATGGAAGTTGAAGCACAGTTCCGGCGTCACGTAGACATTGGGCGCCTGCTCGTGCGGCAGCACGATGTTGAGCCCGATCGACGGCGCGCCGACATCGTCGGCACCGCGGTTGCCGGCTTCCATGACGCCGGGGCCGCCGCCGGTGACCACCACGAATTCGCGGAAATAGGTGGTGGCCGACTGCTGCGAGCAGAGGCGGGCAAACTTGCGCGCCTCCTCATAGTATTTGCTGTTTTCCTCGAGATTGCGCTTTTGCGTCTCGTTTTTTGCCGCCCAGGCATCGCCGCCGGGCTCCGGGATGCGCGCGCCGCCGAACAGGATCACCGTCGAGCGGATGCCGCGCTCGGCGAGAATCATCTCGGGCTTCAGCAATTCGAGTTGCAGGCGTACCGGACGCAGCTCGCGGCGCGTCATGAATTCTTCGTCGTTCCATGCCAGACGATAAGTCGCAGCACGCGTCTGCGGCGTGTCGGGAGCGCTTTTTGCCCGCTCCAGATCCTCGTCCGAGTGCGGCAGAGGCGTCCATCCGGCTTTTTCCATCGGATTCATATGAAGTTCCCCAAGTTTGCCGCCCGACAGCGCCGTCCCGTGGCGCAGCCGCGATTGACCCTCTCCATACCTTCAAATAGGGTCCGCGCGGCTTACAAACAGGTTAAGAGCCGCCCCTTAACAGCACGTGTAACGGAGCATCTCATGTCGAAGTCCGATATTGCGAACCTCGAACAGACCATCGACAAGGCCTTTGAGGAACGCGACGGCATTTCGACGGCCACGCGCGGCGAGGTCCGCGATGCGATCGAGACGGCGCTGAACCTGCTCGACCGCGGCGAGGTACGGGTGGCGGAAAAGCGCGCCGACAACAGCTGGCATGTCAACCAGTGGCTGAAGAAGGCCGTTCTGTTGTCATTCCGGCTCAATCCGATGGAGATCATCAAGGGTGCGCCGGGCGACGGCAATTGGTGGGACAAGGTGCCTTCCAAGTTCTCGGGCTGGGGCGCGGTTGATTTCGAAAAGGCAGGTTTCCGGGCCGTGCCATCCTGCGTCGTGCGGCGTTCCGCCTATGTCGCGCCGGGAGCAGTGCTGATGCCGTCCTTCGTCAATGTCGGCGCCTATGTCGATTCCGGCACCATGGTCGATACCTGGGCCTCGGTCGGCTCCTGCGCCCAGATCGGCAAGAACGTGCACCTGTCCGGCGGCGTCGGCATCGGCGGCGTGCTGGAGCCGATGCAGGCAGGGCCGACGATCATCGAGGACAACTGCTTCATCGGCGCGCGCTCGGAAGTGGTCGAGGGCTGCATCGTGCGCGAAGGCTCGGTGCTTGGCATGGGCGTGTTCATCGGCCAGTCGACCAAGATCGTCGACCGCGCCACGGGCGAGGTGTTCTATGGCGAAGTGCCGGCCAATTCGGTTGTCGTCGCCGGTTCACTGCCGGGCAAGCCTTCGCCGAACGGCGAGCCGGGGCCGAGCCTCTATTGCGCCGTCATCGTCAAGCGCGTCGATGCCAAGACCCGCTCGAAGACCTCGATCAACGAACTGCTGCGCGACTGAGACTTGAAGCGACAGGGTGAACCGCGTGGCTGACCGACCGCAGCTTCTCTGGCTCTTCTTCGGCGTTTCCGGCCGAGTCAGCCGCGCCGCCTATTTTCTGGGCGGCCTGCTGGTGGCGATCGCGCAGGCGTTTCCCCTTTATCGGTTCACGCTGGTGATGGAGGGAACGCCGGAAAGCGCGCTGTGGTCGACCGTGTTCATGGTCGTCTTCCTTGCCTCGCTATGGTCCAATGTGGCGCTTGCGGTGAAGCGGCTGCATGATCTCGGCAAGACGGGATTGGCAGCGGTCGTTCTTTTCGTGCCGGTGATCTCGATTGTCGCCTTTCTGGTGCTGTGCCTGTTTCCCGGCCAGCAGGGACCGAACCGCTACGGACAGCGCACCAACGCGCCCGCCCGATAGTCTGTTTGCCATGTTCACGCTGGCCTCACGGTCAGGCCGTGACAGCCTCGACGCTTTCGATTATCGCTTTGCCCATGATGCTGCCGACAGACCCCGCTGAAAACCTTGCCGCGCTGATCCGCTGCGCTTCCGTGACGCCTGACGAGGGCGGCGCGCTTGCCACACTTGAGACGATGCTGAAGCCGATGGGCTTTGACATCGAGCGGCCGGTTTTTTCGGAGGACGGCACGCCCGATGTCGAGAACCTCTACGCCCGGCGTTCCGGCAACGGCCCGCACCTGATGTTTGCCGGCCATACCGACGTCGTTCCGGTCGGAGACGAGGCTGCATGGACGCACCCGCCCTTTGCCGCGGAAATCGCGCATGGCGAGATGTACGGGCGCGGCGCCGTCGACATGAAGGGCGGCATCGCCTGCTTCATCGCGGCCCTCGCGCGTCATGTTGCCGAAAGCGGCGGACCCAGGGGTTCGGTCTCGCTGCTGATTACCGGCGACGAGGAAGGTCCTTCCATCAACGGTACCGTCAAGCTGCTCGAATGGGCGGCGGCCAAGGGCGAGAAGTGGGATGCTTCGCTGGTCGGTGAGCCGACCAACCCGAACGCGCTGGGCGACATGATCAAGATCGGCAGGCGCGGCTCGATGTCCGGCGTCATTACGGTGAACGGCAGGCAGGGCCACGCCGCCTATCCGCATCTTGCCGACAACCCGGTGCGTGGATTGATGACGCTGGTCGATGCCTTGCTCTACCCGGTTTTCGACAAGGGCACGAAGGACTTCCAGCCGACCAATCTCGAAGTCACCTCGGTCGATGTCGGCAATCCGGCCACCAACGTCATCCCCGCCAAGGCGACCGCGGCGTTCAACATCCGTTTCAACGATACGTGGACGGCGGAGACGATCCAGGCGGAAATCCACAACCGGCTGGACGTTGCCAGCCGCAGGCGGAAGTATCGGGCGGGCCGCAAGGAAGCCATCGACTTCGATCTTCTCTGGCGCGACCGCCCGAGCCATGTCTTCCTGACGCGTGACGACCGGCTGATCGAGACGCTGAGCGGCTCGGTCAAGGCGGTGGTCGGCAAGAGCCCGACCCTGTCGACCTCGGGTGGAACCTCCGACGCCCGCTTCATCAAGGACTATTGCCCGGTGGTCGAATTCGGCCTCGTCGGCCAGACCATGCACATGGTGGACGAGCGCGTCGCGGTGGCTGACCTCGAAACGCTGACGCAGATCTACCAGCGCTTCATCGCCGACTGGTTCGAGCGAGGCTAGCACAAGATGCTGTCGGCGGATGAGATCCAGACATCACTCACCGGCGCCTGGCACTTGATGATGGGCAAGCCTGATGGCGTGCGCCTGCTCGATCTGTCCGCCGACGGGTTCTGGAATTCATTCTTCGCGCTGGTCGTGGCAGCCCCTGCGCTCATCGTCGGCTGGGTCGGCGTTGCCAACGAGATCGGCGATCCTGACGCCTTTTCGGGCAGGCTTGGCGCGCTTGTCCGGGTCGCGCTGGTCGATATCGGAACCTGGACGCTGCCGCTGGTCGCCCTTGCCTTCGTTTCGCGTTATGCGGGGATCGCGACGCGCTTCGTGCCCTATGTCGTTGCCAGCAACTGGGCATCGGCACTGATCGCATGGATGCTGCTGCCGTCTGCTCTGGTCAGGCTTTTCCTGCCGTCGACGGATCAGTTCGCGGCACTGGTGACGCTGTTCTTCTTCCTGCTGTCGATGGTCCTGACATGGCGCATGACCAACGCTGTCATCGCCAAGGGAGCGGCTGTCGGCTCTGCCGTGTTTACCGGCATGCTGATTGCTTCGCTGGCCGTGCTGTTCGCCTTGCAGGCTTTGCTCGGCATCACCATTCCCGAATAGGATTCAGGTGATGGTGGCCTGCAAATAGCAACTTTCCATGCTTTCCCGAAAATTCCCTGTTTTCGGCTCGCCCTGACCTCAATCCTGCTTGTGCCTCAAGTGGGATAGTCCACGCCCGCGAGGTAAAGCCCGTCCGGCGGCGCGACCTGTCCGCAGGCTGCGCGGTCTTGCGCATCGAGCGCTGCCTTGAGGTCGCCGCCGGTCCATGCGCCTTCGCCGACGCGCTTCAGCGAGCCGACCATCGAACGGACCTGATTGTGCAGGAATGAACGGGCCGAGGCGCGGATTTCGATGTCGTCGCCCAACCGCACGACGTCAAGGCGATCGAGGGTGCGCAACGGGCTGTTGGCCTGGCATTGGGCCGAGCGGAAGGTGGTGAAGTCGTGCCGTCCGAGCAGCACCTTGGCGGCGCTGTCCATGGCCTCGGCGTCAAGCCGTTTCGGCACCCACCAGACCTTGCCCTTGTCGAGCGCCGGCGGGGCGCGGCGATTGGATATGCGGTAAAGATAGTGGCGGCCCAGCGCCGAAAAGCGGGCGTCGAAGTCGTCTGCAACCTTCGTCGCCTTGAGGATGGCGACGCGCTCGCCAGCCTGTTGCAGATGCGCGTTCAAGGCATCGCGCACCGTGTCCGGACGCCAGTTTTTTTCCAGGTCGAGATGCGCCACCTGCGCGGTCGCGTGGACGCCGGCATCGGTGCGGCCGGCGCCGCGCAGCGAGACAATCTCGGAACTGAACTTCTCGACCGCTTGCTCGATCGCCTGCTGCACCGAATGCTGGTCGGCCTGGCGTTGCCAGCCGGCATAGGGGCCGCCGTCATACTCGATATCGAGGCGAAAGCGCGGCATTCCCGGATGGCCGGGTCAGGCCGCGAGCGCTGTGTTGAAAGCCGAGGCGTAGACGAGCTTGCCGTTCACCGGAGCCTCTTGCCATGCCAATGCCTGCAGCGCATCGCCCTGATATTCGGTTTCGAAGCTGGCGGCGCGGTCGTGGCTGTAGCCGAAGCGGCCGTAGTAGTCGGGATCGCCCAAGACCACGGCCAGCTTTTCGCCGCTGTCTTTGAGCCGGATGTGGGCTTCGCGGATGAGCGCGCCGCCGATGCCGGTGCCGTGGAAGGATGGTTCGACGGCAAGCGGCGCGAGCGCCACGGCGGGAAACGTCTTGCCGGCCCGTTCGACCAGCAGGCGTGAAAACAGGATGTGGCCGACGACCTGTCCCTCTTCCACCGCAACCAGTTCGACGACGGCGTCGCCATCGCTGACCAGCGCATCGACAAGGCCGGCTTCCGCTTTCTGGCCGAAAGCATGTTCTTCCACGAGGCGGATCGCCTCGCGGTCGCGCGGCGTTGCCGCTCGGATCGACATCATGCTCATGACAGTTTCATTCCTTTTTCCAGTCTTGCGCCGCGAAGGAACTCCGAGGCAGAGGCGGGCCTTGAGCCCGCCCGTTGCACTTCGACCAGCCTGACCGCGCCTGAACCGCAGGCGACCGTCAGGCGGTCATCGAGGATTCCTCCCGGCTCGCCCCGGCCTTCGCCGAGGGTAGAGCGAAGCAGTTTCAGCCGCTCAACGCGCCCGCCGATTTCCGCTTCGCACCAGGCGCCCGGAAAAGGCGAGAGGCCGCGAATATGGTTATGCACGGTGCTTGCCTGCAAGCGCCAATCGACGCGGGTCTCGGCTTTTTCCACCTTTTTCGCGTAGATCGCGCCTTGATCGGGCTGCGGCGTGAATGTGAGCGAGCCGGCTTCCAGTCCAGCCAGCGCTTCAACCATCAAGCTGGCGCAGCTCGCCATCAATCTATCGTGCAGCTCGCCAGCCGTCATGTCCGGGCCGATCGCGACAGTCTCGCCTGTGGCGACGGGGCCTGTGTCCAGCCCCTCTTCCATGCGCATCACCATGACGCCGGTTTCCGTGTCGCCGGCCATGATGGCGCGCTGGATGGGCGCGGCCCCCCGCCAGCGGGGCAAAAGCGAGGCATGGCCGTTCAGACAGCCGAAGCGCGGCGCATCGAGAACCGGCTTCGGCAGCAACAGGCCGTAGGCGACGACGACGGCAACGTCAGCATTCAACGCCTCGAATTCGGCCTGGGCCTCGACGCTTTTCAGCGAGGTGGGGACATGGACGCTGATACCGAGCCGCTCGGCTTCACGCTGCACCGGCGACGGCGTCAGTTCCAGACCGCGCCTGCCCGCCGCGCGCGGCGGCTGCGTGTAGACGGCGACGATTTCGTGGCCAGCTTCTGCGATTGCACTGAGCGTCGGAACGGAAAAATCCGGCGTGCCCATGAAGATGACGCGAAGGGCCATTGCCGCCCTTATCCGACCATCCGGCTGGCCGGCTTGTCCTTGGCCAGCTTCTTGAACTTCCGCATCACGATATCCCGCTTGAGCTTCGAGATATGGTCGATGAAGAGAACGCCGTTGAGGTGGTCGATCTCATGTTGCAGGCAGGTCGCCATCAAGCCTTCGGCCATGATTTCCTGCGCCTTGCCGTCGCGGTCGAGATATTTTACCCGCACCGTCGCCGGCCGCTCGACCTCCGCATAATAGTCCGGGATCGACAGGCACCCTTCCTCGTAGACCGAGCGCGCATCGCCGCTTTCGAGGACTTCCGGGTTGATGAAGACATGCGGCGCCGGCGCCTCGTCTTCCTTGGCGAGGTCGATCACCAGCATGCGCAGCGGCTCGCCGATCTGTATGGCTGCGAGCCCGATGCCGGGAGCGTCATACATGGTCGCCAGCATGTCGTCGGCCAGCTTCAGAAGCGGGGCGTCTACCTTTTCGACGGGCTTTGAAACCTGGCGCAGGACGGGATCCGGAAGGATGATGAGCGGCTTGATCGTCATGGCGCTTCACGTAAGGCCTCGGCCCCAACGCGTCAACTACGCTTACATAATCATGTTCACGTTTTGATCTGTCGGAGCCGGCCGAATCGGATATGCTGTGCCGATGAACGAGATGAGCAGCATTCTTTCCGAACCCATTATCCGCCTTGGAGCGACGGTGATTTCGCTTGGCCAGATGCTGGCTTTCGGGGCGCTGGTGTTCGTCGGCCTCCTCATCGCGCTCGTGGTCGCGCTGTGGCGCAGCGCGAAGGCCCGTGCAGCCGCGGCCGCGGAAACTGCCGAACAGGCCCGCGACACCGAGGCGCGCATGGCCGACATCCTGCAAAGCCAGGCTGAAATGCAGGGCCGCATGGGGGCCATAGCCGAGGTGTTCGGCGCAAGGCAGGCGGAATTGACCCAATCCATCGGCCAGCGCCTCGACGCGATGACAGGCCGCCTCGGCCAGACCATGAGCGAGCAGACGAAATCGACGCATGAAAGCCTTGCCAAGCTGCAGGAGCGCCTGGCGGTGATCGACACCGCGCAGGGCAATATCCAGTCGCTGGCGGGGCAGGTGGTGCAGCTGCAGGCAATCCTGTCCAACAAGCAGACCCGGGGCGCATTCGGACAGTCGCGCATGGAGGCGATCGTTGCCGACGGGCTGCCCATGGGGTCGTACGAATTCCAGGCGACGCTCTCGAACGGCAGCCGTCCGGACTGCCTGATCAGGATGCCGAACGATGCGCCGTCGCTGGCTATCGATGCGAAATTTCCGCTGGAAGCGTGGAACGCCATCCGCGCCGCCGAGGGCGCCGACTTGCAGAAAGTCGCGGCGCAGGCGTTCCGGCGCGATATCGAAGTGCATATCCGCGATATTTCCGACAAGTACCTGCTTCAGGGAGAGACGCAGGATACGGCGTTCATGTTCGTGCCGTCGGAATCGGTGTTTGCCGAGATCCACGAGAATTTTGAGGCGCTGGTGCAGCGCGCGCATCGTGCCCGCGTCGTCATCGTGTCGCCGTCGCTTTTGATGCTGTCGATCCAGGTCATACAGGCGATCCTCAAGGATGCGCGCATGCGCGAGCAGGCGCACCTGATCCAGGGCGAGGTGGTGCGGTTGATGGAAGACGTGGCGCGCGTCGACGAACGCGTTCGCAAGCTGCAAGGCCACTTCAGCCAGGCAGCCAAGGATATAGACGATATCCTTGTCTCGACCTCGAAGGTGACCAAGCGCGGGCAGAAGATCGAATCGCTCGAATTCGCCGCCCCCACGGCTGGTGACGCACAGAGCGAAGCGCCGGCGGATCCAAGGCGGCGAACGGCCGATTCCAAGACCGGCCAGTTGCGGCTGAGGGTGGTGGAAGACGGCGAATGACGCCGGCTGCCATTCAAGCCGGCGATTGTTGAGCTTGCATGGAAAGAGAAGTCTTGGTTCACTCCATCCGCCGAGCATTGGAGGACGCGAATCATGGCCAAGGGTCAGATGAAGCCGGGCAAGGAAGCCCGCAAGCCGAAGAAGGATGCCAAGAAGCCGGCTGCCGCGCCAGCGCCGAAGGCTCCGCCCGTTCAGGCAACCAGGATCAAGGAAAAATAGTCTTCGCAGCAATCGGCCGGCAATCCTGAGGGGTTGCCGGCCGTTTTGTTGAGCGCACAACGGCAAAGGCCGCCCTCAGGGCGACCCTGCTGCTGCTGGCTGGCCTGTTGTGTCAGCGTGCCGTGAAGCCGGGAGGCGTCCTGCCGACGCGCGCCTTGCGGGCGGCGTAGCGGGCGTCGCGCTTGGCCTTGCGCTCTGCTTCGTCCGAGAGGAGACGAGCAATGCGCTCATTCTCTTCGGTTTCACGAAGCTTGCTTTCTTCGGCAGCCTTCGCCTCGGCCTCGAGCCTTGCCTTTTCGGCTGCGGCCTCGCGGGTGGCGCGTTCGGCAGCTTCGCGGGCAAGACGTTCCTGCTTCAGCTTTGCCTTCTCCGCGTCGCGCTCGGCACGGGCGGCGAGGATCGCCTGACGCTCAGCCTTGCGGGCCACAACAGCCGGATCGTCCGCTGCAGGCCGTGTCTTGAAACGCTCGAGGAGTGCTTTTTTTGCTTCATTTGCGGCATTGCGCCGCTCGAAAATGTCTTTTTCTCTGTAGATAGCCAACTGTAGTTCCCTAGAGTCAAATTCGCGAGGCTTACATACGCGCCGAAGCCAAGACTTCAAGCGCCAAAACCGCATGCCTGCCATGAAATTCAAGCAATGTTGCAATGCGATGACACTAAGGCAGGGGTAGCAGGCCGTTTTCCCGCGAATGTCTCGGTTTGGTCGCAACAATGAGCTGCGCCTGGCCGGTTTGCAGCGCACGCAACACTTCCTATATCTGCGCGACCTGAATGCGGAACCGACCCATGGCAGACCTATCCGTCCTTGACCTCTCGCCGATCGTGGAAGGCGGGGATGCCGCCAGATCGCTGGCCAGCACGCTTGATCTCGCCCGCCATGCCGAACGGCTCGGCTACAAGCGCTACTGGCTGGCCGAGCACCACAACATGCCCGGCATCGCAAGTGCCGCGACCGCCGTGGTCATCGCCCATGTCGCAGGCGGCACGAAAACCATCCGCGTCGGCGCCGGCGGCATCATGCTGCCCAATCATGCGCCGCTGGTCATCGCCGAGCAGTTCGGCACGCTGGCGGCGCTCCATCCCGGCCGCATCGACCTCGGCATCGGCCGCGCGCCGGGAACCGACATGCTGACGGCGCATGCGCTGCGCCGCAACCTGGATGCCAGCGTCGACAATTTTCCGCGTGATGTCGTGGAACTGATGGGATACTTCCAGCCGGCGGCCGAAGGCCAGCGCGTGCATGCCATTCCGGGCGAAGGCGAGCAGGTGCCGGTGTGGATCCTCGGATCGAGCCTTTACGGAGCGCAACTGGCGGCGATGCTTGGCCTGCCCTATGCGTTCGCCTCACATTTCGCGCCGGCGGAACTCGACCATGCATTGGAGGTCTACCGGTCGCGCTTCGAGCCATCGGAACACCTCGACAGACCGAGGGTCATGCTGGGGCTTAATGTCGTGGCTGCACCCACGGATGCCGAAGCGGCCTATCTGTTCACCTCGCTGCAGCAGGCCTTCGTCAACCTGCGCAGCGGCAGGCCGGGCAAGCTGCCACCGCCCGTCGAAGGCTATGCTGAGGCTCTGGAGCCGGCGGCGCGCGCTATTCTCGGGCAGGCGCTGTCCTGCGCCATCGTCGGCTCGCCCGCCACGGTAAAGCAGGGTCTGGAAGCGTTCGTGGAACGGACTGGCGCTGACGAACTCATGGTGACGGCGCAGGTCTTCGACCACGCGGCAAGGGTGCGCTCTTTCGAAATCCTGGCCGATGTGCAGCGCTCGCTGGCGCAAGCGGCCTGACGCTTCCTACTTGGGCAGGGAAACGGATGCGGCAGAGGCGGCGCCCGTCTGCGAAACGGCGCTGCCACGGCACGACGCGAAGGCATCGCGCTTGATGTCGTAGACTTTGGTTTCGACATCCATCATGCCAAGAACGGTATCGAACATGTTGTCGTGCGAGAAAACATCGCCGGTTTTTGCGCGCAGGCAGGCAAGGTCGACGCCGTTCGCGGCGGCGAAATCATCGGACAGCCAGGCAATAAAGGGGATGCGCTTTTGCGTGTCGGGCGCGAACATGTAGGGCGCGCCATGCAGGTAGAGCCCGTTTTCCCCGAGCGATTCGCCATGATCGGACATGTAGTACATGGCCGAGGCGTAGTCGCCGCCGTGCTTCTTCAGGACGTCGATGATCGAAGCGAGGATGTGATCCGTGTAGAGGATCGAATTGTCATAGACATTGGTAAGCTCCTCGGCCGAACAATCGGCCAGTTCCGCACTGTGGCAGGCCGGCTTGAAGCGCTCGAAATCGGCGGGATAGCGCTGGTAGTAGGCCGGGCCGTGACTGCCCATCGTGTGCAGGATGAGGACGGCGTTGCCGTCCAGATGGTCCAGCCGCGCGGCAAGCTTGTCGACGAGAACCTGATCCAGGCATTCGCCGCCGCTGCATAGTTTCGGATCGGGCGAGGCGGCGATCATCGTGGTGGGAATGCGATCGGCGATGTTCTTGGTGCCGGTGTTGTTTTCCCACCATTCGATGGTGAGGCCGGCATGCTTGAGAACGTCGACCAGATTTTCCGAAGATAGCGCTGCATGCTTTGAGTAGTTCTCGCGGCCGAGATGGGAGAACATGCAGGGCATCGAGACGGCCGTTGCTGTGCCGCAACTGGTGACGTTGGTGAAGGCGATGACATTGCGCTCGGCAAGTTCGGGGTTGGTATCGCGCCGGTAGCCGTTGAGGCTGAAGTTCTGGGCGCGCGCGGTTTCGCCGACGACCAGCACCAGCAGCCGCTTCTTGCCGAGCGAGGCGAGCTTCGGACCTTGCCTTGCATCCTCGCCATAGGGCTTCGCAACGATGTTGGCATCCTTGAACTGGTGAATGCCGTAGTCGATGGAGCTGACCAGCGCCATGGCGGGATTGAGGTAAACCATCGTCTCCTTGCGCTCATGCTGCCAGAACGGGATGTAAGTGCGGAAATTGCTGCCGATAAGCGCGACCGCAACCACGACCAGGCCGAGGCAGAGCGCGGTGTTCGTCCTGACCTTTTGCCAGAACGGCTTGTGGTCGATGCGGACCCAGACGATGAGCAGGCTGGGTAGAACGCCGAAAAAGAAAAGATGCAGGAGGAATTCGGTCGTGATCAGGTGGCCGGATTCTGGCCCGGTCGTCTGGGCGATGTTCTGGATCATGTCGCGGTCCAGAATGGTGCCGAACGTATCGGTGAAATAGGCAACGCCGGCGGAGATCATGACTGCGGCGATCAGCACCGGCTTGATGACATAGGGCGCGGAGAAAGCGACCAGGAAAACAATGTAGAGCAAAAGGACGGCCAGGCCGAGAATGGCCAGCATGGCCGGATGCCCGGCAAAATGCCCGGAGATCTTGCTCCAGAAAGTCGAGTTGTCGAGGAAAAGCACATAGGCCGCGACGATGACCGACAGGATGGTGCTGCCGACAACGGGGCGCTTGAATTTCATGGCTGACTCGACGTTATCAACTTGGCTTGGGGCCCTGCCCCCAGCTTTCAAGCCGCCTCGATTGTGTCTGTGTTATGGCGCTTTCGACGGCTTTGCCGCTCGTGCACAAGCTTGCCGAGGGGGCGAGCTATTTCAGTGCCTTGACCAGTTCTGCGTCCGGAAAACATGTCGGTTTGAGGCCACTTTTCGCCTGCCAGTCGCCAATCGAGCGGCGGGTCTTGAAGCCCGGCAGGCCGTCGGCGCTACCGACATCGTAGCCCTTGCCTTCAAGGGAGCGTTGGAGCGCTGCAATGTCGGAGCGGTAGAGGCCACCGACGGCGCCCCAGCTTCCTGAAAAGGTCCTATCGCCATAGGCGATGCGATCGGCGCCATGCCCGATGAAGAGGGCATAGAGGTCGCTCATATTATATTCCTTGAGCACATAGAAATTCGGCGTGACGATGAAGGCCGGACCGTTGCGCCCGGCCGGCATCAAGAGGAAACCTTCGGCTTTCGCCTCATGCACAGGAAACGCTTTGCCGTTAATGCGGGCAATGCCCATTGCAGCCCATTGCGAAATGGGCTTGCCTCGATCCGGTCCTTCGAGCGAGCAGGATACGCTTTGCGGAACGGCAACCTCGAACCCCCAGTCGCGGCCCTTTTGCCAACCATAGTTGACGAGATAGTTGGCGATCGACGCCAGCGTGTCCGGCGTGGAATTCCAGATGTCGGGGTGGCCATCGCCATCGAAATCCACCGCGTGCTTGAGAAACGAGGTCGGCATGAATTGCGGCTGGCCGAGTGCGCCGGCCCAGGACGACTTCATGGCGTTGCGGGCAACCAGTCCGCGCTGGACGATTTCAAGCGCCGCCAGCACCTCCTTGCGGAACATGTCCTTGCGGGTCGCCATGAAGGCCTTGGTGCCGAGCACTTCAAAGGCGTCGTAAGGCAGCTTGGCCGCGCCGAAGCCGGATTCCCGCCCCCAGATCGCCAGCACGACTTCGCCGGGCACGCCGTAGCGCTTTTCGACGGCGGCAAGGGTTGCGGCATTGGAGGCGGCGCGCGAGCGCCCACCCGCAGTCACTGCTTTCACCGTCTTTTCGGCGAAATAGCTGCCGGGTGAACCAAATTCGGCCTGATGCTGTTTTTTCGGGGTCTTCGGCTTTTTGCCGGGCATAACCAGATCGGGCAGTTTCAGGTTTGGCTTCACGCCGGCAAAAGCCGCATCGAAGGTCTTTTGCGAAACGCCGGCGGCCTTGGCCTCTGGCCACAAATCGTTGCCCAGCCATGTGCGGAACTGGTCGTCGATCGGCGCGGCGGTGGTGGGGGAGGCGAGGCCTACGAGGGTCAGAATGGCGAGGACGGCTGCGAGGAGGACGCGGTAGCCTTGCCGACCCCCCTCTGCCCTGCCGGGCATCTCCCCCTCAAGGGGGGAGATTGGCAGCTTCGTCTTTTCTGCCTTTCCAACACCGTAGGAGATTGATGAAAGCCAAGGCGAGTGTCGATCTCCCCCCTTGAGGGGGAGATGGCCGGCAGGCCAGAGGGGGATGGAAAGCCCAAGCGGCATCAAAACGCAGTTCTCGACTTCAGCGCCGCGGCAAGCGTGCCATCGTCGAGATAGTCGAGTTCGCCGCCCACTGGTACGCCGTGCGCCAAGCGCGTGACCTTGACGTCCATGCCGGCAAGCTGGTCGGTCAGGTAGTGCGCCGTGGTCTGGCCTTCGACGGTGGCATTGACGGCGAGGATGACTTCCTTGACCTCGCCGCCGGCGACACGGTCTACCAGCGAACGGATGTTCAACTGGTCGGGACCAACGCCGTCGAGCGGCGACAAGGTTCCGCCGAGGACGTGGTAGCGCACGTTCATCGCTGACGCCCGCTCCAGAGCCCAAAGGTCGGAAACATCCTCGACCACGATGAGCGTGGCCGGGTCACGGCGCGCGTCGGTGCAGATCATGCAGGGATCGGAAGTGTCGACGTTGCCGCAGGTCGAGCAGATGCGCACCTTGTCCACGGCTTCGCTCATGGCCGCAGCGAGAGGCGCGAGCAACTGTTCCTTCTTCTTGATGAGGTGAAGGGCGGCGCGTCTGGCCGAACGCGGGCCGAGCCCCGGCACCTTGGCCAGAAGCTGGATCAGGCGTTCGATTTCCGGACCGGCGATTCGCTTCGACATGGCGCGGTTGTAGGATTTTTCAGCGCCATTGAAAACAATGCGCCTGTGAGCTTTCCCGCCTGCCGACGCCGAATTTATTGAGCTGGAAACGACTGGTTCTGCGTAATTATGAGCGCGCCGATCGCACTGGTGTCGCTGGGCGTCTGCTCGAATGCCATGACCGGCTGTGGCTCAGGTTGGGGGATGGAGGCCGTCATGATCGACTTGTCGGCAACCTGCGGCGGCGCGGCAGGCAGTTTGGGCTTGGCGACCGATGCCACGGCCACGGTCGGCGCGGTGGCCGGCACCGAGCCTGCGGCAGAAACCTTGAAGGTGGAATCGGGCGGCAGCGGTTGCCACTTGCGGCCGCGTTTCTCGTAGAAGGCATTGCCGCCGGCAACGGCCACGTAGTGCATGTTCTTGTACTTGAACTTCAGCCCGGCGGTGTGGAAGAACATCGCGTTCCTAAGCTTCGGGTGGCGTTCGCCTTTGAGGACCGCGTCGGCAGCGGCCACCACGTCGGGCATGGCCTTTGAGTTCATGCGCCTGGTCATCACGCCCGGTGCGAATTGCCGGGGCTCGCCGACAACCGAGCATATGGAACTGCCATGCCGGCCGGATTTCAGGCGGTTCATCACCACGGTGCCGACGCCGACCATGCCTTCGCGGCTTGAGCGGTTGGATTCGAAGAACATGGCGCGCTGCAGGCACGTCCTGTCCTTCATGGTGTATTGGTAAGAGGTTGTGTGGGTCGGCTGCACACCGTCGGCAAAATTGGCGGCCGACATGCCCTGCGTGGTCTGGCTGCAACCGGCTAACAGGGACAAACAGCCCACGGCGCCCAACACGCATGGCGCCTTCAAACGCTTGGCGATCAACAAACGTCTCTCTTCTTTGTGGCCGCCACGTCCCCAGGTTGCGGCAAGAATGAGACTGTTTCCGGCAAAATGATGGCGGAGCGCCAATCTTCCGTTTTTGGCGCGCCGAACCGTCTCGCGAGGGTTGTATCAGCATATATGGGGATTCAGATGATGGTGGCCGGCAAACGGCAGCATTCTGCGCTTCCGATGCTCATGTATCAAAACATGCACTGCGCTTCGGTTCTCGAACGCTACCGTTTTCGGCTCATCCTGATCTGAATTCCACACATCCTAGAACGGCAGCTTCATGCCGGGAGGGATCGGCAGGCCGGCGGTCAGCGCCTTGGCCTTTTCCTGCATGACCTGCTCGACCTTGGCCTTGGCGTCGTTGTGGGCAGCAAGGATCAGGTCTTCGAGGATCTCGACCTCGTCCTCCTTGAACAGCGACGGATCGATCTTCAGCGACTTCATCTCGAACTTGCCGCTCAAGGTAACATTGACCAGGCCGCCGCCGGCCTGACCGGTCGCTTCGAGTTCGGCGATCTCATCCTGCATGGCCTGGAACTTGGCCTGCATTTCCTTGGCTTTGCCCATCAGGCCGAGAAGATCTTTCATCGTAGGTCCTTCATCTCTTGATTGTTGGGTCGAAACGTCAGTCGTCGTCTTCGACCATCGGCTCGGCAGTCATGTCCTCGTCCGCCTCGCCGCTGCCTTGCGCGGTATCCGGGATGCGGACGTCGATGATCTTCGCACCGGGAAAGCGGTCCAGGATCGCGGCGACAGCGGGATCGTTGCGCGCGTCGAGAAAGGCGTTTTCGCGCTGGGCCGAATCCATCTCCGCCAGCGTCGGTCCACCTGTCTCCTTCGACAGCGAGACGAAAAAGTTGCGCCCCGTCCAACTGCGCAGCTTGGACGTGAGGTCGTTGAGCAGCGTCTTGGGCGCATCGGGCGTGAGGCTGACGTCGAGGCGGTCGGCATCGAAGCGAACAGGGCGGATGTATTTCTTCAAGAGGATCTTGAAGGCCATGTCCCGGTGTTCTTCGGCGAGGGCCGCGATGTCGGCGAGGGACTTGACGGCAATTGCCGGCTGGGGATCGGGCTGCGGCGGCGTGAATGCTACCGGAGCGGGCGATGCCTCGACCAGACGCATAGTCTGCGCGCCATTGCCGCTCGGCGCAAAGGACGCCGTCGATACAGCGCTGGCCGTCTCGCCATTGCCTCGACCAGCGGATCCGGCCGGCGATGAAGAGGCCGAGGCTCGAGGAGCGGCCGAGGTCTGCGCTCCGCTCTCAAGCGACTTCAACGCCTCGTCCAGCGTTGGCAGGTCGGCTGCGTGGGCGATGCGGATCATCACCATTTCAGCGGCGCTGACCGGGCGGTTGGAGCTTTGAACTTCCGGGATGCCCTTGAGCAGCATCTGCCAGGTGCGCGACAGCACCTTGACCGAGAGCTGCTCGGAAAAGGCGGCGCCCCGGCGGCGCTCGTCTTCCGAAAGCGAGGCGTCTTCGGCGGCCGAGGGTACGAAGCGCAGCCGCGTCACCAGATGGTTGAACTCGGCGAGATCGGTAAGCACGGCGGCCGGATCGGCGCCGGTGTCATATTGCGAGCGGAACTCGGCAAGGGCCGCGGCGACGTCGCCCTTCATGAGATGCTCGAACAGGTCGACGATGCGGGCGCGGTCTGCAAGGCCGAGCATGGCGCGCACCGCTTCGGCGCTGACGCCGCCGCCTCCATGCGCGATGGCCTGGTCGAGGATGGAAAGCGAATCGCGGGCCGAGCCTTCGGCGGCGCGCGCGATCATCGCCAATGCGTCGTCATCGATTGAAATGTCTTCCTTGGCGGCGATGGCGCCAAGATGCGCGACCAGCGCGCCGGCGTCGATGCGCCTCAGGTCAAAGCGCTGGCAGCGCGACAGGACGGTGATCGGAACCTTGCGGATTTCGGTCGTGGCGAAGATGAACTTGACGTGCGGCGGCGGCTCTTCCAGCGTCTTCAGCAGGCCGTTGAAAGCCTGCGTGGAAAGCATGTGCACTTCGTCGATGATGTAGACCTTGTAGCGCGCAGAAACCGGCGCGTAGCGCACGCGGTCGATGATATCGCGGATATCGTCGATGCCGGTGTGGGACGCCGCGTCCATCTCGATGACATCGACGTGGCGGCCTTCCATGATCGCCTGGCAATGCTCGCCCGGCACGGAGAGATCGATGCTGGGCTGGTCGATGGCCTCGTTCTTGTAGTTGAGCGCGCGGGCGAGGATGCGGGCCGTCGTCGTCTTGCCGACGCCGCGCACGCCGGTCAACATCCATGCCTGCGCGATGCGGCCGGATGAAAAGGCGTTGGTGAGCGTGCGCACCATCGGCTCCTGGCCGATCAGCTCGGAAAAATTCGAAGGGCGGTATTTGCGGGCGAGCACGCGGTAGGCGCCGGTGGCCGGCTTTGCCCCGGTGCTGCCTGATCCGCTCGTTCCAGCTTCATTCATCGATCAGGACGGCTCCCAGCAAGAATCTACGGACCGCGACCGGAAGCGGTCGGCTGTTCGAACCAGTTTCGCCCGCACGACTGCACATCGTCAATGCCGGTGTGCCGCCCAGGCGGGCCGCCAAGATGGACCAAACAGGGTCGTGAAGAAGGTGGGAGGCTGGAACAATGACCCGTTCCGGGCTCGTTAGGGCTGCTTCCTTCCGGACCTGACCCGGTTGGCGAGTGGATCGTCCACCACCAACCTCCCGTCTTCCATATCGGCAATTCGATGCCGAAATGCAAGTGCGTGTCGAAATCGAACACTGACGCGGCTTTGCCCCAATGAAACGCTTGCAGCGGCGCAAGCCTCGCAATAGCGTTCAAACAGTCGGACGCGCCGTGGCGGATGATGCTATAATGGGGAGCTGGCGGCTCATCCGCTTCCCGGACATACATACGTATCGGGGCCTCTGGGGGCCCTTGCAGGTTCGAGGGGAACGCCCATGCTACCTGGCCTGAAGGCCGGTTTCACGCTTGACGCCCGGCTTGAGGCCGACAGCGAGCAGTTGATGTGGCTCGGCCTGTGCGAATTGCGTGTGATGAACGATCGCCGCTGGCCGTGGCTGGTGCTCATTCCGCAGCGGCCGGGGATCGAGGAAATCCACGATATGGCGCCGCTCGACCAGGCCATGCTGACCTTCGAGGTTAATATGGCGGCGCAGGCGCTGAAGCGCGTCACCGGCTGCACCAAGATCAACACCGGCGCGCTCGGCAATATCGTGCGGCAACTGCATGTTCACGTGATAGCCCGTTCGGAAGGCGACGCCGCCTGGCCGGGGCCGGTGTGGGGCCACGGCATCCGTGAACCCTACAAGATTCCCGAACTCCGCCGGTTTGCCGAAACGGTCAAGGCGGCGCTATGAACCTGCCGGCCTTCATCCGTCGCTTCGAGTAGTTTCCCCATGACTTTCCGTCTTTTTGATGCGCCTGAGCGCGAGCCCAGCAGATCGCTTGCCTTTGCCGGCAACCGCATCGAGCGTCAGTCCGAACATCGCAGCGACGATTGCGTGGAAAAGGCTCTGGCTGAGCCGTCCGCGCGGCTGCTGGTGGTGCGCGACGGCAGGACGCTGATCAAGCTGCAAGGCGAAACGTTTGATCCGTGGTTCTCAGTTGGCGAACTGGGCGGCATCGCTTCATCGATGGAACAGGCGATCCTGCTTGGTAGGGACGACAAAGGGCCGGTGCTTGCCGTTCCGGGCGATTTCGATGCCGAACGCCTGCCCGAAACGATCAAGGCGATCGAGCATCGCTCCATCTACATACAGGGGCTGGTCGATGAAGCGGCACTTGGCGCGCTTGCGCAAGCCGCCGCCCTGCTCGGCTGGAACGCCAGCCATCGCTTTTGCGGCCGATGCGGCAGCCGGACGGAGATGCGCGCCGGCGGATACAGGCGGCATTGCCCTTCCTGCGGCGCCGATCACTTTCCCCGCACCGATCCGGTGGCGATCATGCTGACGGCGACGAAGGAAAAATGCCTGCTCGGCCGCGGCAGGCATTTTACGCCAGGCAGCTACTCGGCGCTTGCCGGCTTCATCGAGCCGGGCGAGACCATCGAAGACGCCGTGCGGCGCGAAACGCTGGAAGAGGCCGGCATCAGGCTTGGCCGTGTGATCTACTATGCCAGCCAGCCGTGGCCGTTTCCCTATTCGCTGATGATCGGCTGCTATGGCGAGCCGCTCAACGACGATATCCACGCGGACTCTAGCGAACTCGAGGACTGCCGCTGGTTTTCCCGCGACGAGGTGCGGTTGATGCTGGCGCGCGAGCACCCGCAGGGGCTGACGATCCCGCCGAAAGGCGCCATCGCCCACCAGCTCGTCAGCGCCTGGGCCGAGGGCGACTAAAGCGTGTTGCGATCTTTCAGATTCGCTTCACACGCTTTAGCTCCTTGATTTTATGCATGTCTTTGTCCCGAAACCGGTTCCCACTTTCGGGAGACATGCACTAGTAGCCGCCGCTCACCAGTTCGCGATACTCGTTGGCCTCGTAGACGCCAAGGATGCGGACTTCGCGCGAGAAGAAACGCAGTTCCTCCAGCGCGCGCGCGACATGGGCGTCGTCGGGATGGCCCTCGATATCGGCGTAGAACTGGGTTGCGGTGAACTCGCCGCCGAGCTGGTAGCTTTCCAGCTTGGTCATGTTGACGCCATTGGTGGCAAAGCCGCCCATCGCCTTGTAGAGCGCCGCAGGCACGTTGCGGACCCGGAAGACGAAGGTCGTCATCATCCTGCCGTGGTTGACGGTGCGGTCGGCCCAACTGCGGCCTTTCGAAAGCACGACGAAGCGGGTGATGTTGCGCTCGGTGTCCTCGACATTTTCCTCGATGATGTCGAGGCCATAGAGCCCGGCCGCAAGCGTCGGCGCCAGTGCCGCCATCGAGCGATCCTGCTTTTCGGCGACAAGCTTGGCCGCACCTGCCGTATCGCCGGCGACCATCGGCTTCCAGCCGTTCTTGCGGATGTATTTGCGGCACTGCCCGAGCGCATGGATATGGCTGTGCACGGTCTTGATTTCAGCGCGCGCCACGCCCGGAAGCACCATGAGCTGGAAGTGGATCGGCAGGAAATACTCGCCGACTATATGCAGCTTGGACTCCGGCAACAGGTAGTGGATGTCGGCGACGCGCCCGGCGATGGTGTTCTCGATCGGGATCATGGCGAGGTCGGCCTTGCCGGTCTCGACGGCATTGAAGGCGTCCTCGAAAGTGGGGCGCGGCAGAGGCTCCATCGTCGGGTAGACATTGCGGCAGGCGGTATCCGAATTGGCACCCGGCTCGCCCTGGAAAGCTATTCTGTTCGTCTTTTCTGACATGATGCGACCTGACTATCTGGAAAGTATCTTTCGGGCGCGCTCGAGGTCCTCGGGCGTATCGACGCCGAGCGGCACGGATTGCACGATTTCGGCGTCGATGCGCATTCCCGATTCAAGCGCGCGCAATTGTTCGAGCCGTTCGCGCCGTTCGAGTGGCGATGGCCCAAGCCCGACGAAGCGCTCGAGGGCCTTGCGGCGGTAGGCGTAAAGCCCGATGTGGTGATAGAGTGGTCCATCCCCCCATGGCGCGGTCGCGCGGGTGAAATAGAGCGCCTTCAGCCGGGTTTCGGAGCGCGGCGAGCCGACGATCTTGACCACGCTCGGATTGGTCTTTTCCTCTTCGCGGACGATTTCGACGCCGAGCGTTGCGATATCGACGTGGCGATCGGCCAATGGGGCGAGCGACGCTCCGATGATCCGCGGGTCGATGGTGGGCAAGTCGCCCTGGACGTTGACGACCACGGACACCTTGCCGGTTGGATCGAGCGCCTGCAGCGCCTCGAAAATGCGATCCGATCCGGATTCGTGGTTTTCCCGAGTCATCACCGCCTCGAAACCGTGTGCGCGGACAGCCTCGGCAACGCGCACCGTGTCTGTGGCAACGACGACACGACCGATTTCGCTCTCGGCGGCGCGCCGCGCCACATGCACGATCATCGGTTCGCCGGCTATGTCGGCGAGTGGCTTGCCGGGCAGGCGGGTGGAAGCCATACGCGCGGGAATGAGGATGAGTGTCGACATCAGGGGATGTGTGCTTCGAAAATCACTTGGGAAAAAGTGTCAAAAGGTCTCACTGGCAGCGCCCTTATAGGTGTTGCAAGAGCCGAGCAAAAGACCTAGTTTCCGCCCGATTTGGCAGCCCTGATAGGCTGAGCGTAAATACCGACGGACGGGGGACGGGACAGTCCGCCGGAAAAGGGAGCCTGGGGCACATGGATTCATTCGAGGTCAACAAGGTCCTGGGCGGGCTGCTCGGCGCCGTTTTCGTCGTTTTTTCGGTTGGTATCGTCTCGGACTCGCTGTTTGCTTCCCATTCTCCGGAAAAGCCGGGCTTCATCATCGAAGCGGCTGAAGCCGCTGCGGGCGGCGAGGCTGCCGGTGCTGCGGATGCGGTCAAGCCGATTGCCGAACTTCTGGCCAGCGCCGACGCTGATGCCGGTGCCGCCGTGTTCAAGAAGTGCCAGGCCTGCCATTCGATCGAAAAGGGCGGCCCCAACAAGGTCGGCCCCGACCTTTGGGCATTGGTGGATCGTCCGGTTGCGGAGCATGAAGGCTTTGCATATTCGGCCGGCATGAAGGAATTTTCCAAGGGCGGTGCCGAGAAGTGGACCTTCGACAACCTCAACCACTTCCTGATTTCGCCGAAGAATTTCGTGAAGGGCACGGCAATGGGCTTTGCCGGCATCAAGAAGGATGATGAGCGGGCCAACCTGATCGCGTACATCCGCACCCAGGCCGACAGCCCCGTTCCGCTTCCCGAAGCTGGCGCAGCGCCTGCTGATGCCGCCGCGCCCGCAGATGGTGCGGCCCCGGCCGAAGGCGCGGCGCCTGCGCCGGCTCAATAACGAAATTGTAATCTCCATCTCCATGAAAAAGCCGGGTTCGACCCGGCTTTTTTGTTGGAAACGGCTTCGATCCGGGAACATTGGCCGTCTTGCCGGTTCCCATCGGTCGCCAATGTTCTAGATTGCAGCTCGGCCAAGTTCCAAAGGGGATAGAATGAGGTTTCACCGATCGGGCATTTGGGCGGCAGCGGCTCTGGCGGCGTCCCTGTTTCCAATGGGCCTCGCCACCAGCCAAGCCGCCGACGAGTGGCGCACGACCTCCTCCCTGATCGGCGAATCCAAATATGGCGAAAACTTCCAGCGCTACGACTACGTGAACCCGGATGCGCCGAAGGGCGGCACGCTGAATTCGACCGTTCTTGGTACTTTCGACAGCTTCAATCCCTACATCGTCCAAGGGTCGGCCGCCGCGGGTTTTGCGCAACTGGGCGGCGGGCTGCTCTACGACACGCTGATGGAGCAGGCGACCGACGAAGGCAGCGTCTCGCACCCCTTGATTGCAGATGCCTACAAATATCCGGACGACTATTCGTCGGCCACCTATAGGCTCGACCCGCGCGCCAGATGGCATGACGGCCAGCCGATCACGGTCGACGATGTTGTCTGGTCCTTCAACGTGCTGAAGGCGCACAGCCCGATGTACAACCGCTATTTCGAGAACGTGACGGAAGCGAAGGCGATTTCCGACCGCGAGGTCGAGTTCACTTTCGACCAGAAGGGCAATCGCGAACTGCCGAAGATCATCGGCGATCTCGCAGTGCTGCCGAAACATTGGTGGGAAGGCACTGACGCCAGCGGCAAGAAGCGCGATATCACCAAGTCGACGCTGGAAATTCCGCTCGGCTCCGCCGCCTACAAGATCAAGAGCTTCAAGCCGGGGTCGGAGATCATCTGGGAGCGGGTGCCGGACTACTGGGCCGCCAAGCTGCCGGTCAAGATCGGGCGCGAGAACTGGGACACGCGCCGCTACACCTATTTCCTTGACGAGAACGCCGAGTGGCTGGCCTTCACCAAAGGTGGCCTGCAGGACATCAACACCGAAAACAGCGGCCGGGACTGGAAGACCAAGTATGATTTCCCGGCGCTGAAGGCGGGCGACGTCATCAAGACGGAATTCAAGGCGATGTCGCGCGCCAACATGCAGGGCTTCGCCATGAACACGCGCCGCCCGCTTTTCCAGGATCGGCGGGTCAGGCAGGCGCTTTCCTATCTCAACGATTTCGACACCATCAACCGCACGCAGTCTTTCGGCCTCAACACCCGCATCACCAGCTATTTCATGGGCAGCGACCTTGCCTCCAGCGGCGTGCCGCAAGGCAAGGAACTGGAGATACTGAACCAGTACAAGGACAAGCTGCCGCCGGAACTTTTCACGCAGGAATGGAAGCTTCCTGCCTTCGACACGCCGCAGGCCGAGCGGAAAATACTCAGGCAAGCGGTCGACCTGCTTGCCTCCGCCGGCTGGGTCATCAAGGGCGGCAAGATGGTGAGCGCTGAAAGCGGAGCGCCATTCCGCTTCGAGATACTGGACTTCAGGCAAGGGGCGGAAGCGACGTTGATGCCCTACGTGACCATGCTGCGGAAAATCGGCATCGACGCATCGCTGAGGTTCGTGGACCAGTCGCAATATGTGAACCGCGTCAACGAGTTCGACTTCGACATGATCACCGCGGCGCTGCCGCAGTCGGATTCGCCCGGCAACGAACAGCGCGACTACTGGAGTTCGAGGGCTGCGGATGCGCCCGGTTCGCGCAATTACTCCGGCATCAAGGACCCGATCGTGGACGCGCTGGTCGATCGGGTCATTTTCGCCAGCGACAGGGACGACCTCATTGCCGCGACGCACGCGCTCGACCGCGTGCTGTTGTGGAATTTCTATGTCGTGCCGCAGTTCACCCGGCCGGACGTCTGGCTGGCCTACTGGAACAAGTTCGGCATTCCCGACAAGCAGCCGACCTACATCGGCCCGGATCTCGATTCGTGGTGGATCGATACCGAGAAGGAAAAGGCGTTGGCCGCCAAGTACAAGAGCGGCAACTGATGGCCGGCTTGCATCGCCGCGGCTTTCTGGGGCTGGGCGCCGCGGCGGCAGTAGCGGCGGTTCTGCCCGGCAAGGCTTTTGCAAACACCCTCACAGGCCAAAAGCTGCACGGCCTGTCCGCTTTCGGCGACTTGAAATATCCCGCCGATTTTTCGCATTTCGACTATGTGAATATCGATGCGCCGAAGGGCGGGACGTTCAATTTCGGCCCGTCGCAATGGCTGTTCAACCAGAACCCCCAGACCTTCAATACGCTGAACAGCTTCGTGTCGAAGGGCGATGCGCCGCCGCGCATGGAAATGTGCTTCGATTCGCTGATGGTCAGCGCGCTGGACGAACCGGATTCGATCTATGGGCAACTGGCGCAAACGGTCACCATCTCGGCGGACCGCAACAGTTTCGATTTTGCCCTGCGCCCCGAGGCGCGCTGGCATGACGGCTCGCCGCTGACCGCCGAGGATGCCGCTTTCACCTACAACCTGCTCAAGGAACAGGGGCACCCGGACCTTTCCCTGCCGCTGAAGGAAATGACGGCGGCCACCGCCGTCGATGCCCGCACCTTGCGGCTGACCTTTTCCGGCAAGCAATCCGAACGCACCATTTTGGACGTTGCGACATTCCCCATCCTGTCCAGGGCCTATTTCGCGACAGCGCCGTTCGACAGTTCGCGCATGAAGGCGCCGCTCGGCTCGGGGCCATACAAGGTGGGTCTTGTGCGACCGGGACAGACCATCGAATTCGAGCGGGTGGTCGATTATTGGGGTCGCGACCTGCCGGTGAACCGGGGACTTTACCACTTCGACAAGCTGCGCATCGAGTTCTACGGCGACCGCCAGGCCGCATTCGAAGCCTTCAAGAAGGGCGACGTCGCGTTCCGGGAGGAAGCGACATCGCGCGTCTGGGCGACCGGCTACGACTTCCCGGCACTCACCGCCGGCAAGGTGGTCAAGCGCGAATTTCCTTCGGAGAAGCGCCCGCTCCTCTACGGGACGGCGATGAACCAGCGTCGCGAGCGGTTTAGCGACGTCAGGGTACGCCGCGCCATCGCATTGTGCTTCGACTTTGGGTGGACCAACAAATCGTTGTTCTACGGTCTCTACGACCGCTCTCAGTCGAATTTCGAGAAGTCGGATTTCAGGGCGACCGGCGTCCCATCCGCAGAGGAAATGGCTCTGCTGGAGCCGCTGCGCGACAAGCTTCCGCCTGAAGTCTTCGGCGAGGTCTACTCCCTGCCTGCTTCCGATGGCAGCGGCCGCGACCGCAAGCTCCTGCGCGAAGCGCAAAACCTGATGAAGCACGCCGGCTGGAACCGGGCCGGCGAGTTTTTCCAGAATGCCGCCGGCGAGACTTTCAAGCTGGAGTTCCTGGCCGATGACGATGGTCTGGTGCGCGTCTATACGCCGTGGGTGGGCAATCTGAAGGCCGTCGGCTTCGACGCCTCGATCCGCCTCGTCGAATCGGCGCAGCATCAGGCGAGGCAGGCCAGCTTCGATTTCGACATGATTGCTATGGCGGTGCTGTTCTCGCCAACGCCGACACGCGAAGGCATGGACGGCATCTTCCATTCGCGCTCGGCAAACCTGTACGGGTCGCGCAATCTTCCAGGCACCGCCGACCCGGCGATCGATGCGCTCGTCGAGGCGATAGATGGCGTCAAGAACCGTGCGCAACTGACAACCGTGCTGCGTTCGCTCGATCGGGTCTTGCGCGCGCGCATGGACTGGATTCCAAGTTGGTATTCGGCGAATCACCGCGTCGCGTTCTGGGATATGTTCGGGTTCAAGGAACCGAAGCCGGATTACGGATTTGCGATGGAAGCGCTGTGGTGGTTCGATCAAGACAAGGCGGCGAAGATTGGTAAGGGGTGAAATTGCAACGAAGCGCTGGCCCCCAAGAGCGACCGTGAGAGCCACCTGATGGGTGCCTATATCCTGCGCCGCGTGCTTTTGATGATACCGACCCTGCTCGGCATCATGGCCATTTCCTTCGCGGTCATCCAGTTTGCGCCCGGCGGGCCAGTCGAGCAGGTCATCGCCAAGCTGACCGGGCAGGGCGGTGACGCCAGCGATCGCATCGGCGGCGGTGGCGGCGGCGATATCGCGGGCGGAAACCTCGATGTCGGCAGCGACGTCGGTTCGAAATACCGGGGCGCGCAGGGCCTCGACCCGGAGTTCATCGCCAAGCTGGAAAAGCAATTCGGCTTCGACAAGCCGCCGCTGGAACGCTTCGGCAAGATGCTGTGGGACTATGCCCGTTTCGACTTCGGCGACAGCTACTTCCGCGACATTTCGGTGGTGGACCTGATCCTGGAAAAGATGCCGGTGTCGATCTCGCTTGGATTGTGGATCACCTTGATTTCGTACCTGATTTCCATCCCGCTCGGCATCAGGAAGGCGGTCAAGGACGGTTCGGCCTTCGATGTATGGACCAGCGGCATCGTCATTGTCGGCTATGCCATTCCGGGCTTCCTCTTCGCCATCCTGTTGATGATCCTGTTTGCCGGCGGCTCGTTCTATGACTGGTTCCCGCTGCGTGGGCTGACTTCCGACAATTGGGAGCAGCTGTCGTGGCCGGCGCGCATCCTCGACTATTTCTGGCATCTGGCGCTGCCACTGACGGCGATGGTGCTGTCGGCCTTCGCCACCACCACCTTGCTGACCAAGAATTCCTTCCTCGACGAGATCCGCAAACAGTATGTGGTGACGGCACGCGCCAAGGGCCTCTCAGAGCGGCAGGTGCTTTACGGCCACGTGTTCCGCAACGCCATGCTGATCGTCATCGCAGGCTTTCCGGGTGCGTTCATCTCGGCCTTCTTCACTGGTTCGCTTCTGATCGAGAACATCTTTTCGCTGGATGGGCTCGGCCTGCTCGGTTTCCGCTCGGTGGTTGAGCGCGACTACCCGGTGGTGTTCGCCAATCTCTATATCTTCTCGCTCATCGGCCTCGTCATCAGCCTGATCTCCGACCTCACCTATACGTGGATCGATCCGCGTATCGACTTCGAGCGGAGAGACGTATGACGGTCGATACCGGAACTGCGGATTCGACGGTGGTGGAAGTGGTCCGCGGCAAGCGTCCGTGGATTTCGCCGCTCAACCAGCGCCGCTGGGCAAACTTCAAGGCGAACCGGCGCGGCTACTGGTCGCTCTGGATATTCCTCCTCCTGTTCGTGCTGTCGCTGTTTGCGGAATTCATCGCCAACGACAAGCCGGTCCTCGCCTCCTACAAGGGCGAGATCCTGTTCCCGGTGCTGGTTGACTATCCGGAAGAAAAGTTCGGCGGCTTCTACGCCGTCACCGACTACCGCGATCCGGTCATCCAGGACGAGATCAACGCCAATGGCTGGATGATCTGGCCGCCGATCCGCTATTCCTATCGCACCGTCAACAACTTCGTTCCCGAGGCGGCGCCTGCCAAGCCGTCATGGCAGTATGACGCCAAGACGCGCTGCAACCAGCTCCCACAAGGCGAGGCCGATCCGAACTGCATTGTCGGCAACTGGAACTGGCTCGGCACCGACGACCAGGCCCGCGACGTGCTGGCGCGCGCCATCTATGGCTTTCGCATATCGGTGCTGTTCGGCCTGATCCTGACTATCGGCTCGGCGATCATCGGCGTGTCGGCAGGGGCGGTGCAGGGCTATTTCGGTGGCTGGACCGACCTGATCTTCCAGCGCTTCATCGAAATCTGGTCGGCGATTCCGGTGCTTTACCTGCTGCTCATCGTTGCGGCGATATTGCCGCCCGGCTTCTTCATCCTTCTCGGCCTGATGCTTCTGTTTTCATGGGTCGCCTTCGTCGGCGTCGTCCGGGCCGAGTTCCTGCGCGCCCGCAATTTCGAATACGTCAACGCTGCGCGTGCGTTGGGCGTGCCCAACCGCACCATCATGTTCCGCCATCTCCTGCCCAACGCCATGGTGGCGACGCTGACTTTCCTGCCCTTCATCCTCAACGGCTCGATCTCGACGCTGACCTCGCTCGACTTCCTCGGCTTCGGCCTGCCGCCTGGCTCGGCCTCGCTTGGCGAACTTTTGAAGCAGGGCCAGCGTAACCTCAACGCGCCTTGGCTGGGCATCACCGGCTTTGCCACGCTCTCGATCATGCTGTCGCTGCTGATTTTCGTCGGTGAAGCGACCCGCGACGCCTTCGATCCGCGAAAGACGTTCAGATGAGCGCGCCGCTTCTGTCCGTCCGCGACCTTTCGGTTGCTTTTTTGCAAGGCGGCAACACGTCGCTTGCCGTCGATCATGTGTCCTTCGACATCGCCAAGGGCGAGACCGTGGCGTTGGTCGGTGAATCCGGTTCGGGTAAATCGGTTTCGGCGCTATCGGTGCTGAAGCTCTTGCCCTATCCGGCGGCCAGCCATCCATCCGGCCAGATTCTGTTCGACGGCAACGACCTCTTGGCGCTGGACGAAAAGGCGTTGCGGAAGGTGCGCGGCAACAAGATCACCATGATCTTCCAGGAGCCGATGACATCGCTCAATCCGCTGCACACGATCGAGCAGCAGATCGTCGAAGTGCTGGAACTGCACCGGGGCATGGGCGAGCGCGAGGCACGGCAACGCACGCTCGATCTTTTGAAGGAAGTCGGCATCCGCGACCCCGAAAAGCGCCTGTCCGCCTATCCGCACCAGCTATCGGGTGGCCAGCGCCAGCGCGTGATGATCGCTATGGCGCTCGCCAACGAGCCCGAGCTTTTGATCGCGGACGAGCCGACGACGGCGCTCGACGTCACCGTGCAGGCGCAGATCCTCGAATTGCTGGCAAAGCTCAAGCAAAAGAACGGCATGTCGATGCTGTTCATCACCCATGATCTGGGCATCGTGCGCAAGATCGCCGACCGCGTCTGCGTGATGACCAAGGGCAAGATCGTCGAGACCGGTCCGACCGCCGAGATATTCGATAACCCCCAGCACGCCTATACGCGCCACCTGCTCGCCGCCGAGCCGAAGGGTAAACCGCCGGCGGCGAACGACGCCGCCAGGCCGGTCATGGCGGGCGATGACGTCAAGGTCTGGTTTCCCATCAAGCAGGGCTTTTTCCGCAAGACGGTTGACCATGTCAGGGCGGTTGACGGGATCGACATCACGGTGCGCGAAGGCCAAACGGTCGGCGTCGTTGGTGAATCCGGTTCCGGCAAGACCACGCTCGGCCTTGCGCTGGCGCGCATGATCTCGTCCAAGGGTGCGATCCGGTTCGATGGCCGCGACATCAACAAGCTGTCGTTCAACGATATGCGCCCGTTGCGCCATGAATTGCAGATCGTGTTCCAGGACCCCTATGGTTCGCTGAGCCCGCGCATGTCGGTGTCGGAAATCATCGAAGAGGGTCTGAAGATACACGAGCCGAAGCTGTCGCCAGAGGCGCGCGATGAGCGCGTTGTCGCCGTGCTTGGCGAGGTCGGGCTCGATCCGGCCACCCGCTTCCGCTATCCGCACGAATTCTCCGGCGGCCAACGCCAGCGCATCGCCATTGCCCGCGCCATGGTGCTGAAGCCGCGTTTCGTGATGCTGGATGAGCCGACCTCGGCGCTCGACATGAGCGTGCAGGCACAGGTCGTCGACCTTTTGCGCAACCTGCAGGCCAAGCACAATCTGGCCTACCTGTTCATCAGCCACGACCTGAAAGTGGTCCGCGCGCTGGCCAACCATGTCATCGTCATGCGCAATGGCAGGATTGTCGAAGCGGGGCCCTCCGAGCAGATATTCGGCAATCCGCAAACCGATTATACGAAAGCGCTGATGTCGGCTGCTTTCAGGATCGAAACCGCGCCGGTCGGCGTTGTGAGCGAGTAGAACCAGGGGGCACGAAATGCCGACACTCGACAAGGGCCGTGTTCTGCTCGCCGTTACCGGGTTTCATCCGCAACGCTGGCGTGAGCTTCTATCGACCGAGCGCGAGGTGGTGCTGGAGCCCAATGGGCCTGCCGACCCGTCGATCGACTATGCGGTTGTGTGGAAACAGAAGCCCAATCTCTTGACCAAGCTGCCGAACCTGCGCGCGATCTTTTCCATCGGCGCAGGCGTCGATCACATCATGGCCGACAAGACCGTGCCGGACGTTCCGATCGTCAAGGTGGTGGCTGACAATCTGACCCAGCACATGGTCGAGTTCGTCGTCTGGCGGGTACTCGACCACCATCGCCAGGCGATGCTCTACGAAGGCCAGCAGAAGAAGAAAGTCTGGCATGAGCCGCCGCAGCGGACTGCCAACGACATTTCAGTCGGCATCATGGGGCTTGGCAGTCTGGGCCGCGCTGCTGCACTTGCGCTGTCTTCGCTGGGCTTTCGGGTCAATGGCTGGTCACGCCGGGAACAACAGGTTGCAGGGGTTTCGACCTTCAGCGGCAACAACGGCCTCGTCCCGTTCCTCAACGCCACGGATATACTTGTGGTGCTGCTGCCGTTGACGCCGGCGACGCAGGGCATCGTCAACTACGGCCTGCTCAAGGAATTGCGCCGGCGCAACGGCCTTGGCGGCGCGGTGCTGATCAATGCCGGGCGCGGACGGCTGCAAAAGGATGCCGACATTGTCCGCGCGCTGGACGATGGCATATTGAAGGAGGCAAGCCTCGACGTTTTCGAGGTGGAGCCGCTGCCCAAAACCAGCCCGATCTGGAATCATCCCAGGATATTCGTCACGCCGCATGCAGCAGCGACATCGGATCCCAATCATCTGGTGCCGATCATGTTGCGGCAGATGGCGGCTTTCGAGCGCGGCGAGCCGCTGGACAACGTTGTCGACCGCAGCGCGGGCTATTGAGCGGGCAGGGTTTGGATAGCGCCAGCGCATTTGCGCCGCGATAGCGAGCGGTTCATCGCGTTGATCTCGCCGCTAGCCTTTTCCACGTCGCGGCGGCGGTTTGAGCGTATATCAGGCGTTATCGGCCCCAGGCCCATCGCGGATTTGGCGAAAACCGGCTTGGCGTTGATGGAAAGATTGTAGCGCCGGGCAAGCTGGTCCCGCTCGGCCAAAAGCGTGGCGCAGTCGACACTGTCATATGGCAGAGCCGAGGCGACATTGCGGTCCTGATCCGCGACCAGTGAATTGGCGCAGCCGGTAACGGTCAGGCAAAGAACGGACGCCGCTAAAGCCGATTTCAACGTGGATCTCCGCAGGTTTTGTGCACCGGCGCTGAGTGGGGCAGGATTTTGGCTTTGTCGGGGCAATTGCCAGAATCTGAACAGGGGAACCCGTCTCAATCCACTCGACAAGTCCTGTTCGTGCCTTTAGGCAAACGGCGAAATCTCCATCAATCGTGAAAGGCCAGCCATGAGCGGAAAAACCCTGATCGCACCGTCGGTGCTGTCGTCCGACTTTTCCAAACTGGGCGACGAGGTCGAGGCCGTGGTTGCCGCCGGCGCTGACTGGGTGCACCTCGACGTGATGGATGGCCACCTCGTTCCCAATATCACGTTCGGCCCGCCGGTCATCAAGGCGATCCGCAACCGCACCAAGGCCTATTTCGACTGCCACCTGATGATTGCACCGGTCGATCCCTATCTGGCCGCCTTTGCGGAAGCCGGTTGCGATGGCATCACCGTCCATGCGGAAGCTGGCCCCCACCTCGACCGCTCGCTGCAGACCATCCGCAATCTTGGCAAGAGGGCGGGCGTTTCGCTCAATCCGGCCACGCCGGAAAGCGCGATTGAATATGTGCTCGACCGGCTCGACCTGATCCTGATCATGACGGTCAATCCGGGTTTCGGTGGACAGGCCTTCATCCCGGCGATGATCGATAAGGTGAAGCGCGTGAAGGCGATGATCGGAGGCAGGCCGATCCATATCGAGATCGACGGCGGCGTGACGGCGGAGACCGCGCCGCTGGTGACCGCTGCCGGTGCTGACGTTCTGGTGGCCGGTGCTGCCGTGTTCAAGGGTGACGGCTTCGAAGCCTATCGCAAGAACATTGCCGCGATCCGCTCCGCGGCTGACGGCGCAGCCCGCTAACGAAGGGCTGCGCTGCGGATCAGGCCTTGGCGAAAACCTTGCTGCCGTTGATCCATACGCTTTCGACGGCCAGTCTTTCCGAAAGCGCGACGATATTGGCTGCCTGGCCCTTGGTAAGGCGGCCGATGCGGTGTGATTGCTCGACAGCTTCGGCAGGGTAGGTCGATGCCATGCGAAGCGCCTCTGCCAGTTCAAGCCCGATGACCTCGTGCATGAAGCGGACTGCCGAGATCATGTCGAGATCGGCGCCGGCAAGCGTTCCGTCGGCAAGGCGCAGGCTGCCATCCTTGCGGTAGATGGTGCGGCCGTTGAGCGTGAATGACGTCATGTCGGTGCCGATGGTCGCCATCGCATCGGTGACGAGGAAAATGTGGCGCGGCCCGGTTTTGGCGCGAAGCGCGATGCCGATGGTGGCCGGGTCGACGTGGATGCCGTCGGCAATCAGGCCGGCGGACAGGCTGCCGGTATCGATGGCGGCACCGGCAAGGCCCGGCTCGCGGTTGCCGATCTGGCTCATCGCGTTGAAAAGGTGGGTGACGACCGAAGCGCCTGCATGTGCATAGGCGCGCGCCGTAGCGAAGCCGGCATCGGAATGGCCGAGGCTGACGACGATGCCGGCTTGTGCCAGCTTGCCGACCTGATCCGCCGTCACCGATTCAGGCGCAATGGTGGTGAGAAGCACCGGCAGACCATCCTTGGCGGCAATCAGGGCGGACTGATCCTTTTCCGTCATCGGGCGGATGAGCTTGGGGTCGTGTGCGCCCTTGCGCGCCAGCGACAAATGCGGGCCTTCCAGATGCAGGCCGAGGAAACCGGGTATCTTTTCTTCTGCGGCGGCCCTGCCAGCCGCGGCGGCGGCGGCGGTGATTTCGGGCGTATCGGTGATGAGGGTCGGCAACAGCGCGGTTGTTCCGAACGGCGCATGCGCCGCGCAGATCGTCCTGATCGAGGCGACGTCGGGATGGTCGTTCAGCATCACGCCGCCGCCGCCATTGACCTGGAGGTCGATGAAGCCGGGCGCGAGGATCGCGCGTTTGTCCTCGACCACGCTCATATCGGCGGGCAACGAGCTTCGCGGGACGATCGCTTCGATGATGCCGTTTGCGACGACCAGTGCTGCATCTTCATGCCAGGCGTCGCCGTCGAAGATTCTCGTAGCTGAAAGTGCGAAGCGGCCGTTCATACGGTTTCGGTCACCTTGTGCAGATTGGGCGGCGCATCGGGGTTGAGGCCGCGATGGCGGGCGAAAGCCTCGACGAAGGCGTAGAAGGAAACGATCAGCGCCAGAGGCTCGGTCAACGGATGGCCGGTGGCGACGTGCGGAAGCTGTTGGGCCCGCTTCACAAGGGTGGTTGTGGCGAAGGCCGACGCTTCCTTTGCCGCCAGAGCATCTGCGGTGTCGGCGACGGATTTTTCGGCGGCATCGCGCGAGGCGAGCGACAGGACCGGGAATTTCGGCCCGACCAGTGCAAGCGGGCCGTGCATCACCTCGGCGGTGCTGTAGGCTTCCGCGTGCATGGCGCAGGTTTCCTTGAATTTAAGCGCCGCTTCGCTGGCGATGGCGAAGGACGGCCCCCTGCCAAGGATGAACAAAGACCGCTGGCCTTCAAGCGCTCCGGCAAGCGCCATCCAGTCGCAGGCGATTGCCTTTTCGAGATGGGCGGGCAATTCCCGCAAGGCGACAAGCAGGCCCTCGTCATTCGTGCAGTGCGCCATCAGCGCAAGGCCTGCAACCGCCGAGTTCACGAAGGTCTTGGTGGCGGCGACGCTGCGCTCCGGCCCGGCGAGGATATCGATGGAATAGGTGCAGGTGCGTGCCAGCGGCGAGTCCGCTGTGTTGGTCAGCGCAACTGTCAGCGACCCACGCTGTTTTGCGCTTTCGGCCATGGCGACGATGTCGGGGCTTTTGCCGGATTGCGAGACGGCGACGCAGGCAGAACCGTTCAGCCTTAGCTTGGCGCCGTAGATGGAGGCCACCGAGGGGCCTATGGAAGCCACGGCCAGACCGGCGGTGAGCTCGATGGCGTATTTCAGGAAGGTCGCGGCGTGGTCGGACGAGCCGCGCGCGACGGTAACGATGAAGTTGGGGTCAAGTTCGCGTATGCCGCGCCCTGCCTCGATGAACGCGGGTGCCGAGCCGTCGAGCAGGCGCGCGACCGCCTGCGGAATCTCCTCGATCTCGCGGCGCATATGCGTTTTGGTTGCCGTCACGAACGGTCTCCTGTCTCTTCGCCGGGCCCGCTTAGCCGCAACTCCGCGACAAAGTCATAGGCATCGCCGCGATAGATCGAGCGGGTAAATTCCACCACCTTGCCGCTTGCCAGATAGGAGATGCGCTCGATGTGCAGGCCCGCCACGCCGGGTTGCACGGCCAGCAGCCTTGCATCTGTTTCGTTGAGGTTGGCCGCCGAAATCCGCTGCACCGCCCTGACCGGCCGGTTGCCGGTTTTTCCAAGCGTGGCGTAGAGCGAGAACTCGATTGCCGAAGGATCGGGCAGGATCGAGGACGACAGCGAGGCCCGCTCGATGGCAAGCGGCGTATCGTCGGCGATGCGCAGGCGCGCTATGCGCGAAACCAGTTCCTTCGACGACAGGCCAAGCGCCATGATCTCTTCCGGCGAGGGCGTGAACACGCCACGGTCGAGCCACGCCGAACGCACGGCCATGCCCCGGCGCGCCATGTCTTCGGTAAAGGAGGTCAGCCGCGACAGCGATTGCTCGACGCGCTCGACGCGCGGCGCGACGAAGGTACCCGAACCGTGGCGCTGGACGAGAAGGCCGCCCTTGACCAGATCCTGCACCGCCTTGCGCACGGTGACGCGCGAAATGTCGGCCTTGGTGGCGATATCGCGTTCGGACGGCAGGGCGTCTCCGGGGCCGATCAGCCCGGTCTTGACCGCGTCTTCGATGCTCTTGCGAAGCTGGAGGTAGAGCGGCAGGCCGCTCTGGCCTGCCTGCTTCAGCCCGCCGAAAATCTGGTCGGAGACGTCAGCCATTCGCCGCCTCCGTCGAGGATGCGAACAGGCGGGCAGCCATGCGCACGGCGCCGCCCAGCGCATCGTCGCGCGGTGGCCGCAGCAGTGCCTGATACCTGGCCGACAGCCGGGGCGCATAAAGGCCGGCCAATCCGCCGAGCAGGCACAGCGCGTCGCCGGCCGCAAGGCCGAGGACCGCGAGCGAGGCTTCGACATCGGCCACTGCCTTGTCGACGATCCAGATGGCGACGACGTCGCCCTTGGCGGCGTGCTCGAACACCTTCGGCGCGAAGCCGCCGAAGTCGCCGGGCTTGGCATTGGTCGTGAACTCGACGACGTCTTGCGGATCGCCCCGAAAAACGGCGAGCATCTCGCGCGTCAGGGGCGAAGCCTCGCGAATGCCGTCATGGGCCAGAAGGGCCTGCTCCAGGAGATCGCGCCCGATGCGCGCGCCGCTGCCCTGGTCGCCGACCTGGAAGCCCCAGCCGCCGATGGCACGCGATATGCCGGCCTTGCGCGCCATATAGGCCGAGCCGGTTCCAAGCACGGCGATAGCCCCATCACTGTCGCCGATCGCGCCTTCGAGCGCAATTTCCGCGTCTGTCTCGACGCGGCTTTGCCTGAACGGCAGGATTGCCTGCAATTGCTGGCGATAGGTGCCGACATTCGCGCCTGCCAGCCCGAGCACGGCGGGTGTTTTGGAAATGAGGTCGGCATCTTTGCCGGCATCGAGGAAGGCCAGCCTGGCCGCATCGACAATATGCGTGCGCGCGCCCGTCAGGTCGGTGCGGATATTGGCTGCGCCGCTCTTGGCGCGACCGATGACCACGCCATCCGTCGTCGCCAGGGCTGCCCTGCAGCTGGTGCCGCCGCCGTCAATGCCGAGCACGAAATCCACGATGATGCCTCCACTGGCTGGATGATACCAATAAAATACCAATAGCCAAGTCTTAATTTCTGTTTCGAAAAGATTAAGGCGTATTTTATTGAAAAATATTGGTTTTCTGCCCTGCTGCACGTTTTAGGTGAGAGAAATCGTTAATGCGTGTGGACAAGTGGTATTTTTTTGGTATTGTTTTGTCATTGGAGGAAAAGGGATGGCGGAAATGCGCACGGAAGCGCTGCACCGGAGTGCCGAGGGGCTGGATATCCAGCCGCCGCATGTCGTGCTTTCTGCCCTGGCCGATGCCCAGATCGAAGCGGCTGCCGCGGTAAAGAAGGCCATTCCCAACATTGCCGTCGCCGCGCGCCTGATGGCCGACAGGTTGGAAGGTGGCGGCCGGTTGATCTACGCCGCCGCGGGCAGTTCGGGCTTGATGGCGCTCGCGGATGCACTGGAACTTCCCGGAACTTTCGGCATTGCACGCGACCGCATCGCGATCCTGATCGCGGGCGGCGATGAGGCACTCCATAATCTTGCGGGCGGACCCGAAGACGACACCAGCGAAGCTGAGCAAGCCGTCGCAGATGCCGGCGTCGGTTCTGCGGATTGCGTTATTGCCATCTCTGCAAGCGGATCGACGCCCTATGCGGTGCGTGCGCTCGAGGTCGCGAAGGCTAAGGGCGCGTCGACGATCGCGATCGCCAACAACGGGAACGCGCCCTTGTTCGACAAGGCCGACGTTGCCGTCCTCATCGAAACGCCGCCGGAAGTGATTGCCGGCTCGACCCGCATGGGCGCCGGCACGGCGCAGAAGATCGCGCTCAACATGATGTCGACGCTGGCTGCCATACATCTCGGCCACGTCCATGACGGCTACATGATCAACCTGACCGCCGACAACAAGAAGCTGCGCGACCGCGCCAGCCGCATCGTCACGGCGATTACCGGCCGCGGCAAGGACGAGGCAGAGGTGCTTCTGGAGCGCTGCGGCGGACAGGTGAAGACGGCAATCCTGCTTGCGGCGGGTGCCGCCAGCGCGGAAGCGGCACGCAGACTATTGGACGGGACGGGCCAGAAATTGCGGCCCGCCCTTTCCGCAATTGAGGGGAGCAAGGGTCAGGCGACCTCCGATCTCATCAAAAACCGAACCTGACAAAGGTCAACAGGGAGACTGAGCATGAATACGAAACTCTTGACGGCAATTCTTCTTGGATCGAGCGTTCTCTGCTCCGCCGGGGCCGCATTCGCACAAGACGCGACGCTGACCATTGAAAGCTGGCGCAACGACGACCTCGCCATCTGGCAGGACAAGTTGATCCCGGCCTTCGAAGCCAAGAACCCCGGCATCAAGGTGGTGTTCTCGCCATCCGCGCCAACCGAATACAACGCTGCCCTGAACGCCAAGCTCGATGCAGGCTCTGCCGGCGACATCATCACCTGCCGGCCGTTCGACGCCTCGCTCGATCTCTACACCAAGGGCAAGCTCGCCGATCTTACCAGCCTGGCCGGCATGGAGAACTTCTCAGACGTCGCCAAGTCGGCCTGGACCACCGACGATGGCAAGGCCACCTTCTGCGTGCCGATGGCATCCGTCATCCATGGCTTCATCTACAACAAGGATGCCTTCGACAAGCTGGGCATCACGCCGCCGGCGACCGAGGAAGAGTTCTTTGCCGCCCTCGACAAGATCAAGGCCGACGGCACCTATATCCCGATGGCGATGGGCACCAAGGACCTGTGGGAAGCAGCCACCATGGGCTACCAGAATATCGGCCCGAACTACTGGCAGGGCGAGGAAGGCCGCCTTGCGCTGCTCAAGGGCGAGCAGAAGCTGACCGACGCGCAGTGGGTCGAGCCCTATGCGACGCTTGCCAAGTGGAAGCCTTATCTTGGTGACGGTTTCGAAGCCCAGACCTATCCGGACAGCCAGAACCTGTTCACGCTGGGCCGCGCGGCGATCTATCCGGCCGGTTCGTGGGAAATCTCGGTCTTCAACACCCAGGCACAGTTCAAGATGGGTGCGTTCCCGCCGCCGGTCAGGAAGGCAGGCGACACCTGCTACATTTCCGACCACACCGATATCGGCATCGGCCTCAACGCCGCATCGAAGAACCCGGATGCAGCCAAGACCTTCCTGTCCTGGGTCGCGTCGCCTGAGTTCGCGGAAATCTACGCCAACGCGCTGCCGGGCTTCTTCAGCCTGAACTCAACACCGGTGAAGATGGCCGATCCGCTTGCCCAGGAATTCGTATCCTGGCGCGACAAGTGCAAGTCGACGATCCGCTCGACCTACCAGATCCTGTCGCGCGGCACGCCGAACCTCGAGAACGAGACCTGGGTTGAATCGGCCAACGTCATCAACGGCACGGATACGCCGGAAGTTGCCGCCAAGAAGCTGCAGGACGGCCTCGACAGCTGGTACAAGCCGGCGAAGTAACTCGACCTCATGGAACCGGCCGGGAGCGTTATCCCGGCCGGACCAAATCCCGATTGCATGCGCCTGCCATGATCCTTACCCTCCACGCTGGTGGGGTCAGATAGCGCGCGCAGCAACGTCGTCCGCCTCGACGGTGACAAGGCGTTCTAAGCATCCCCTGAACTGGACCGCGATTGATGCACGTCTCCCGAAAGCGGGAACCGGTTTCGGGACAAAGACATGCACTTAATCAAGGAGCTAAGGCGTGTGGCGCGAATCCGAACGATCGCGACACGCTTTAGGCGGAGGCCGAAGGCATGACTGCAACATCCGCGACGAAGCGACCATTCCGCTGGCATATCGCCATCTTCCTGGCGCCGGCGGTGCTGGTCTACACCGCCATCATGATCATGCCGCTGTTCGGCACGCTGCAACTCGCGCTGTTTCGCAATGTCTCGCAAAGCCAGGTCTTCGTCGGCCTCGACAATTTCCGCACCCTGTTCGGCGACCCGAACTGGTCGACCAATTTCTGGAATGCGTTGAGGAACAACGTCTGGTTCTTCATCATCCATATGCTGGTTCAAAATCCGGTCGGCGTCGTCCTTGCGGCACTTCTATCGAGCCCCAGGCTGCGCTTCTCGGCCTTCTACCGCACGGCGATCTTCATCCCGACCATCTTGTCCTTCGTCATCGTCGGCTTCGCCTGGAAGCTGATCCTGTCGCCGCTTTGGGGCGTGGCGCCCAACCTGCTTGATCTGGTCGGCCTGAAAAGCCTGTTCACACCGTGGCTCGGCAAGGAAGAGTATGCGCTGACGGCGCTCAGCCTGATCTCGGTCTGGCAGTTCATCGGCATCCCGATGATGCTGATCTATGCCGCCATGCTGTCGATCCCCGACGAGGTGATCGAGGCTGCCGAATGCGATGGCGTCACCGGCATGGCGCAGTTCTGGAAGATCAAGCTGCCGTTGATCCTGCCGGCCATCGGCATCATCTCGATCCTGACATTTGTCGGCAATTTCAACGCTTTCGACCTGATCTACACGGCGCAGGGCGCGCTTGCCGGGCCGAACTACTCGACCGATATCCTCGGCACTTTCCTCTATCGCGCCTTCTTCGGCTTCCAGTTGCAGGTGGGCGATCCCAACATGGGGGCTGCCATCGCCACCATGATGTTCCTCATCATCCTGGTGGGCGTCTGCATCTATCTCTTCCTCATCCAGACGCGCCTGCGTCGGTATCAGTTTTAGGACCAATCGACACTCAGGGTTTGGAGCGTGGTATGAGCAAAAATCGACCAGTTCGAGGAGCGGAGCCGAAGGCGGTGTTATCCACCGTCAAGGCTTCGCGACGTGGAAATGGACGATTTTGGCCATATCCCTCCGGGACGCGGCGGATTTCAGCCCTGACTGCGTCGAAAATGCTCGACGGTGGTCGACACCGCCTTGCGCCTTTCTCCTTGCCAGGACCGAAATCCGGCTCGCGCCACGCCCGAAACCTGAATGTCGATAGGTCCTTGGGAGACGGGTCATGAGCAGAGCAACCAACTCGTTTTCCCGCTCGGCGGCCGCGCATGCGATCCTGATCGCCTACACGATCATCGCGCTGTTTCCGGTGTTCATCATCGTCATCAACTCGTTCAAGGCGCGCAACGCCATCTTCAATGCGCCGATGACGCCGCCGACTGCCGAGACGTTCGATCTTGTCGGCTACCGGACGGTGCTCGCACAGGGCGATTTCCTGCAATATTTCCAGAACAGCTTCATCGTCACCGTCTCCTCGCTGTTTTTCGTGCTGCTGTTCGGCGCGATGGCGGCGTTCGCGCTCTCGGAATACCGGTTCCGCGGCAACAAGCTGATGGGGCTTTATCTGGCGCTCGGCATCATGATCCCGATCCGGCTGGGCACTGTCGCCATCCTGCAGTTGATGGTGGCAAGCGGGTTGGTCAATACGCTCACCGCGCTCGTCCTCGTCTACACCGCGCAGGGCCTGCCGCTCGCCATCTTCATCCTGGCCGAGTTCATGAGCACGGTTTCTGATGACCTGAAGAATGCCGGACGCATCGACGGGCTGTCCGAATACACGATCTTCTTCCGGCTGGTGCTGCCGCTGGTCAGGCCCGCCATGGCAACCGTTGCCGTCTTCACCATGATCCCGATCTGGAACGATTTGTGGTTCCCGCTGATCCTCGCGCCTTCGGAAGCGACGAAGACCATCACGCTCGGCGCGCAGATGTTCATCGGCCAATACGTCACCAACTGGAATGCCGTGCTGGCGGCGCTGTCGCTGGCCATCCTGCCGGTGCTGGTCCTCTATCTCATCTTCTCGCGGCAACTGATCCGCGGCATCACGTCTGGAGCAGTCAAGTGAGTAAAGAACAACCGGTCAGGGTCGTGGTTGCCGGGCTCGGCAATATGGGCCGCAGCCACGCGCTCGCCTATCACAACAACCCCGGCTTCGAGATTGCGGCGCTCGTCAACCGCTCCGACGTGCCGTTGCCGGGCGGATTGGCGGGCCATGAGATAAGGCGTTCGTTCGACGACGCCTTGCGCGAGGAAAAGCCGGATCTGGCTTCCATCGCGACCTATTCGGACAGCCATGCCGACTATGCGGTGAAGGCATTCGAGGCCGGTTGCCATGTGTTCGTGGAAAAGCCGTTGGCAACGACCGTGGCCGATGCTCGCCGCGTGGTCGATGCCGCCAAGGCCAACGGCCGGAAACTGGTCATCGGCTACATCCTGCGCCATCACCCGTCATGGATGCGGCTGATCGCAGAGGCCAGGCTGCTTGGCGGGCCTTACGTTTTCCGCATGAACCTCAACCAGCAATCGTCCGGCCCGACCTGGGAAACGCACAAGCAACTGATGCAGACGACCTCGCCGATCGTCGATTGCGGCGTGCACTATCTCGACGTCATGCTGCAGATCACCGACGCAAGACCGGTCGAGGTGCGCGGCATGGGCGTGCGCCTGACCGACGAGATCGCGCCGGCCATGTACAATTACGGCCACCTGCAGGTTTTGTTCGATGACGGCTCGGTCGGCTGGTACGAGGCCGGCTGGGGACCGATGATTTCGGAAACGGCCTTCTTCGTGAAGGATGTAATCTCGCCCAATGGCTGCGTGTCCATCGTCATGGCCGAGGGCGCGAAGTCGGACGACATCGATACCCACACCAAGACATCGACCATACGCCTTCATAGCGCCAGAACTGGCGCGAATGGCAAATTCGCCCGCCCTGACGAGATGCTGTCGATGCAGGGCGAACCGGGTCACCAGGACCTGTGCGATCTGGAACAGGCCTTCGTGTTGAAGGCGATCCGCGAAAACCTCGATCTGACCCGTCACATGGACGATGCCGTGAAATCGCTCGCCGTCTGCCTCGCTGCCGACGAGAGCGTGCGCACCGGCCAAGCCGTCAAGCTATAGGAAAAACGCCGTGGGTTCTCTCAACATCGAAAACGTGAAGAAGTCCTTCGGTCCGGTCGACGTGCTGAAGGGCATAGACCTTGCCGTGTCCGACGGCGAGTTCGTGGTCTTTGTCGGGCCGTCCGGCTGCGGCAAGTCGACATTGCTGCGCGTCATCGCGGGGCTGGAGGATGCCAGTTCCGGGCACGTCATCATCGACGGCAACGAGGTTACGTCCACACCGCCGGCGAAGCGCGGCATCGCCATGGTGTTCCAGACCTACGCGCTCTATCCGCATCTCACGGTCAGGAACAATATGGCTCTTGGCCTGAAACAGGCCGGCACGCCAGCCGCCGAGATCGAAAAGCGGATTGCGGCGGCTTCGACGATGCTTTCGCTTGAGCCTTACCTCGAGCGGCGTCCGGCGGAGCTTTCCGGTGGCCAGCGCCAGCGCGTCGCCATCGGCCGTGCCGTGGTGCGCGAGCCGAAGCTGTTTCTGTTCGACGAACCCCTGTCGAACCTCGACGCGGCGCTGCGTGTCAACACCCGCCTCGAGATCGCGCAACTGCACCGGCGCCTGAAGGCGACGATGGTCTACGTCACCCACGACCAGGTCGAGGCGATGACGCTGGCCGACAAGATCGTGGTGTTGAACGCCGGCCGCATCGAGCAGGTCGGCGCGCCGATGGAACTCTACAATTCGCCGGCAAATGTCTTCGTCGCGGGCTTCATCGGTTCGCCGAAGATGAACTTCATCGAGGGCGCGCGCCTCGGCGAAAGCGTCAAGACCATCGGCGTCAGGCCGGAGCATCTTACGGTCGATGCGAAGAAGGGCGCCTGGAAGGGCACCGTCATCCATGCCGAACATCTCGGCGCCGACACCAACATCTATCTCGATTGCGAGAAGGCCGGCCTGCTCACCGTGCGCGTTTTTGGCGTCTACGATGCCGAACCGGGCGCGACGCTTTATGCCACGCCCGATCCGGCAAGAACCTATCGCTTCGGCGAAGACGGCCGGGCGGTGAAGTAGGTCGCCGAGGCCCTATTGTCGCATTTCCGGACGCAAAACCGCTTCACGCTTTTGCTGGAAATGCTTAGGCGTCTGCCCGGAAGGTCTGCTTCTGCGTGCCGAGGCCTTCGACGCTGAGTTCGACCACGTCGCCGGGCTTCAGATAACGCGGCGGCTTCTTGCCCATGCCGACGCCGGGCGGCGTGCCGGTGGCGATGACGTCGCCGGGATGCAGCGACATGAATTGGCTGAGGTAGGAGACGAGGTAGGCGACGCCATAGACCATGGTCCTGGTCGTGCCGTCCTGCATGGTCTCCCCGTTGACCTTCAACCACATGCCGACATCCTGCGGATTGGCGACTTCGTCCTTGGTCACCAGCCATGGTCCGATCGGACCGAACGTGTCGCAGGACTTGCCCTTGGTCCACTGGCCCTTGCGCTCGACCTGGAACGCACGCTCGGACACGTCATGGGCGACGCAGTAGCCGGCAACATAGTCGAGTGCATCGGCTTCGGAGACGTATTTGGCGCTCTTGCCGATGACGATGGCAAGCTCGACCTCCCAGTCGGTCTTTTCAGAGCCGCGCGGAATGAGCACGTCATCGTTCGGGCCGACGATGGCCGAATTCGCCTTCATGAACACGATCGGTTCGGATGGAACGGCGGAACCGGTTTCGGCTGCGTGGTCGGAATAGTTGAGGCCGATGCAGATGAACTTGCCGACATTAGCGACGCAGGGGCCGATGCGCGGGTTGCCGGCGACGGCCGGCAGCGTCTTGGGATCGAGCTTGGCAAGCGACGCAAGCGAAGCCGGTTCAAGCACTTTGCCGCCAATGTCGGCGACATGCCCTGAAAGATCGCGGATCGTACCGTCCGCATCGAGAATCCCCGGCTTTTCGGACCCGGTCTCGCCATATCGCAACAGTTTCATGTTTCCTCCCTCGAATGCGTTCCCGCGCAAACCTAACCGAGGCCAAGCGGGTAAGGCTTCCTATCCCGGTCCGCCGCGATAGGCCAATGAGACACAACCGCCCAGCGCGGCGCAGTGGGGCAAAGAGCGCGCCCCATGCGTGCCGATGTTTATTTATGGGAAACTTGTTTTCATCACAAGAGAATTACGCGCCGGCCTGTCCGGCGCTGTGATTGCCAAAGCGCAGCGGAAAAGACGCTTCGCTCAGCCGACGAAAGCGCGCTCGACGACGAACTCGGCCGGATTGGCCAGCGAGCCTTCCTTGAAACCAAGCTTTTCCGCCAATGCCTTGACGTCCTGTAGCATGTGCATGGAGCCGCAGATCATGATGCGGTCGGTTTCAGGATTGAGCGGCTCGATATCCAGGTCCGAATAGAACTTGCCGGTTTCGATGAGACCGGTGATGCGGCCCATGCGCTCGGACTCCTCGCGCGTCGTCGAATTGTAGAGCGTCACGCGTCCGCTGGTGAGTTCGCCGATCAACGGGTCGGCTTCCAGCGAGGCGACCAGCTCCTGCCCGTAAGTGAGCTCGGCATTGTCGCGGCAGGTGTGGGTAAGCACGATCTGGTCGAACTTCTCATAGGTGTCTGGATCGCGCAGCAGGCTTGCGAACGGCGCAACGCCGGTGCCGGTCGAGATCATGAACAGGCGCTTTGCCGGCGTCAGGGCATCGACCACCAGCGTGCCGGTTGCCTTCTGGCGCATGAGAACGGTGTCGCCGATCTCGATCTTCTGCAGTTCCGAGGTCAACGGACCATCGGGAACCTTGATCGAGAAGAACTCCAGTTCGTCGTCCCAGGACGGGCTGGCGACGGAATAGGCACGGAACACCGGCTTCTCGGCGTTGGGGAGCCCGATCATGACGAACTCGCCGGAGCGGAAGCGCAGCGATTGCGGGCGGGTGATGCGGAAGGAAAACAGCCGCTCGGTATAATGCCGGACAGAGACAACGCTCTGGGCATAGACATTGGCCGGAATGGGAAACTGCAGCGGTCGCGCGTCGGCGGTATTCAGGAGAGGTACGGTGTTCATCAAGACGACCTTCTGCCAAATGCGGCGCACGAAATTCTCTATGCGCCCGATCCTTTTTGGGTCCGTCGCGCCTTCGTGCAGTTCTGTCTGGTAAGACCTTGTGCCCTGAAACTATTAGTATACAAATGAGTTTTGCGTCAAGATACGCTCGTAAAACGCCTTTCCAATCTGGTACATAGAAGCAGTTCGGGCATTTCGGATTTGGCCAATGCGTGAGAAAGTTCCGGCACAGTCGGGCAGCGTCGTCGCTGGCATCGATGTGGGCGGCACTTTCACCGACCTCCTTTTGATCGATGGAAAGAACGGCGGGCGGGTGCATATCGCCAAGACCCCGACGACTACCGACAATCAGGCGTTCGGCGTCGTCGCAGCCCTTGGCGCAACGGGCTTTCCCGTCCGTGATGTCGACCTGATCGTCCATGGGACGACGACGACCACCAATGCCGTTCTGGAACGACGCCTCGCCAAGACCGGCATGATCACCACCAAGGGCTTTCGCGACATCATCGAGCTTGGCCGGCGCACGCGCCCGCAAGCCTATGGCATGACCGGCACCTTTACGCCGGTCGTTCCGCGCAATCTGCGGCTCGAAGTCGACGAGCGCATCGAGGCGACGGGTAAAGTGCGCGCGCCGCTGGATGAGGATGATGTCCGCCGCGCCGTGGCCGCCTTGCTGGCCGCCGGTTGCGAAGCGCTCGTCATCCATTTCCTGCATGCCTATGCCAATCCGGCGCATGAACTGCGCGCCGCCGAAATCGCCGCGGAAAGCTGGCCGAACGGCTACATCACCACAGGACACTCGCTATTGTCCGAAGCGCGCGAGTTCGAGCGCGGCGTAACCGCCTGCGTCAACGCTTCGGTGCAGCCGATCCTGGAACGTTACGTCGCGAAACTGCGCAACGAACTGGCGGCGCAAGGCTATGATCGCGACTTCCTGATGATGAACGGCAATGGCGGCATGATCTCGGCCCGCTTCGTTACCCGCGAGGCGGCAAAGACCGTGATGTCCGGGCCGGCTTCCGGCGTCATCGCCGCCGCCTACACTGGCAGGCGGGCAGGCTATGGCAACCTTGTTACCTACGACATGGGTGGCACATCGACCGACGTTGCCCTGATCCGCAACGCCGAGCCGGCGGTCTCGAACGAAATCGAGATCGAATATGCCATGCCGATCCATGTGCCGATGGTGGCAGTGCATACGGTGGGGGCAGGCGGCGGCTCGATTGCCCGCGTCGATGCGGCCGGCTTGATCCAGGTTGGCCCGCAAAGTGCCGGGGCCAATCCGGGCCCGATCTGCTATGGTCGCGGCGGAACCGAGCCGACGCTGACCGATGCCAATCTGGTGCTTGGGCGGCTCGCGCCGAAAAAGCTTCTGGCAGTCGACAATCCCGTATCGGTGGACGCGGTGCGCAAGGTTTTCGCTGAAAAGATTGGCGTTGCCAGCGGGCTGGACGGTGTCGAGGCAGCAGGTGCGGTGCTGCGGCTCGGCAATCTGAAGATGGCGGGAGCCATTCGCATGGTCTCGGTGTCGCGAGGGCATGACCCGCGCGACTTCGCCTTGTTCGCCTTTGGCGGCGCCGGCCCATTGCATGCGGCGGCTTTGGCGCGGGAGCTTGGGCTGCCCAAGGTTCTGGTGCCGGCGCGGCCGGGCATAACCAATGCGCTGGGCTGCGTGGCGGCGGACTTGCGCCATGATTTCGTCAACACGGTCAACCAGCCGGTGGCTCTGGTCGATGAGGCGCTCATCCGGGAAGTTCTGGACCATCATCGCAAGGAGGGGGCGAAGCTGATCGCCAAGGAGGCGGTGCGGCCGCAATCACTGCATGTCGTCCATTCCGCTGACATGCAATTTGTCGGCCAGACCCATATCATCAACGTGCCGCTGCCTTCTGCGGAAATAACGCGGGCCACGTTGCAGCAACTGTTCGAAAAAGGCTACTTCGTCCGTTTCAAGGTAGAATTGCCGGAAATCCGCGCCAATCTGGTCAATCTGAACACCTCCGTCATCGGCGTGCGGCCCGATATCGACCTCTCGCGGTTGATCGATCCGGCGGGAAGGGCGGCACGACTGGAGGATGCGCGGCTGGAAATGCGGCCAGTCTGGTTCGACGGTGAATGGCACGACACGCCAGTTTATTCGCGCGACAAGCTGCCGCTGGACGCGGTGGTCAAGGGGCCTGCGATCGTCGAACAGATGGACGCGACGACCGTGCTGGAGCCGGGAGATGTCGCGCTCTCCGACAGGGATGGCAACCTGATCATCGACATTGCCGGAGATTGAGCAATGGCAGGGCTCGACGCGATCACGCTTTCGGTTATCCAGGCGGCCCTCCAGCAGGCTTGCGACGAGATGGACCTGACGTTTTCGCGCGCGGCGTTTTCGCCGGTGATCGCGGAGGCCAACGACCGCTCCGACGGCATTTATTCCGCCGTTGACGGATCGCTCATTGCACAGGGCAGCCAAGGATTGCCGGTGTTCGTCGGCGTCATGCAATATTCGACTATGACCGTGATCGAGATGATCGCGGACGGCCGCTGCCTGCCTCCGCAGCCCGGTGACATCTACATCGTCAACGATCCCTATCTCGGCGGCACGCACCTGATGGACGTGCGCTTCGCGATGCCGGTCTACCGCAACGGTGCGATTTTCTGCTGGCTGTCGAACACCGGCCATTGGCCGGATATCGGCGGCGCGGTGCCTGGAGGGTTTTCCGCATCCGCCACGGCCGTCGAACAGGAAGGTCTGCGCCTGCCGCCGGTGAAGCTGTTCAAGAAGGGCAAGCTCGACCCGGAGATTTACGCGATCATTTGTTCGAACATCCGGGTGGCAGACCAGCGTATCGGCGATATCAAGGCGCAGGCCGCGGCCTTGATGGTGGGCCAGGACCGGCTGTTCGAGATCCTGGACCGATATGGCGACGACACGGTTATCGAGGCGATTGCGGAACTGCGAGCGCGGGCTGCCAGCCAGATGCGCGCCAACATCCGCACCGTCGAGGACGGCACCTATTGTTCAAAAGCCTATGTCGATTCCGACGGCGTGGTGGATGAGCCGCTCACCATCGCACTCGCCATCGAGAAACGGGGCGATACGCTGACTTTCGATTTTTCAGGCTCGTCGAAGCCATGTGCGGGGCCGATGAACAGCGTGCTGGCGACAACCCTATCGTCGGTCTACCTCGCCATGCGCCATATTTTCCCGGACGTTCCGATCAGCGCCGGGGCTTTCGAACCGCTCGTCGTCAAGCGGCCGGAGGGAACGTTTCTCGACGCGAAATATCCACGACCCGTTTCGGGGTGCGCGGCGGAAGTTTCGCAGCGCATCGCCGAAGCCGTCTTTGCGGCCATGGTGCAGGCCCTGCCCGACAAGGTGACGGCGGCGCCTGCCGGTTCAAGCGGCAACTTTGCCCTTGGCGGCAGCGATCCGGGACGCGGACGCGACTACGTCATGTATCAGATTTCCGGTGGCGGTTATGGCGGCAATATAGGACACGACGGCCTCACCAATGGCTGTTCCACCATCGGCATTTCCAAATCGCCGCCGGTGGAAATCATGGAGCAGGCGTTTCCGGTGCTTTATCGTCACTATGCATTGCGTGAAGGGTCGGGCGGAGCCGGCAGGCAACGAGGCGGGTTCGGCCTTGCCTATGAGGTGGAGCTCCTGCGTGGCCAGGCGCGCGCCTCGTTCGTCATGGATCATGGCCGCTTCGGCCCGCAAGGCGTGCTCGGCGGCGATGACGGCGCGGTCAATTCCGTGACTGTATTCCGTAACGGTGAGGCGCATGTACCGCCGCATCTGTCCAAGGAACAGGACATTCCGCTCAAGGCAGGTGATCGCGTGCGCGTGGCGACGCCGGGCGGCGGCGGCTATGGCGATCCTTTTCGGCGCGAGCCACAGGCCGTGTTGCGGGACGTTTCGCTTGGCTACTACACGCCTGAAGAAGTTGCCGGGAAGTTCGGCGTTGCCATATCCGAAGATGGTTCCAAGGTCGATTTGGAAGCGACGGCAAGGCTGAGGCGCGCCGGCAACCGCGCGATCTAGCCAACCTTGCGGATAGGGCTGCAACTTTCCGCCTTCAGCACGCGCCGGGTCGACGCGGGGTATTTGGCCAGCATGGTGGCGGGCCTGATCGGACGGGCTGCAAAATTGCCGCCGCAATTGGGGCAAACGCCGCCCAGCACGCCTTCGGCGCAATCAACGCAGAAGGTGCATTCGAATGTGCAGATGCGGGCGTCGGCAGCGTCAGGCGGCAGATCCCTGCCGCAGCATTCACAGTTTGGGCGCAGTTCGAGCATCTGGAGCCTACTCTGCATTTCTGCGGAAACGCGCTGGAGGTTGGAACCTTAAGCACAATACGGGCTTTGTTGATATGGTTGTTGCTTCGATAGGCTTCGGTTTCTATAGAGAATAGGCTCTTTGCTCTCTTGGAGCAGTGAGTGGGGCAACAAATGGTTGCCAAGGGTAAAAGGCGCTGCAGCGTCAGGTCGGGAAGGGAAAAGGAACCGAATGGCTGATCAGCTCGCGACGGAAATCATCGAGAAGATCAAGGAACATGCCGAACCTGGTGATGATCAGATCACAGTAAATACCGAGCTGACCGCTCTTGGCATCCATTCGCTCGAACTCACCGAGATCATCTTCGACCTTGAGGAGAAGTACAACATCGAGATCGAGATGAACACGGTCGAGGCCTGGAGCAACCTGAAGAATGTCGGCGACATGGTCGAGGCCGTTCGCGCACTGATCGACAAGAAAGCCTGATCTCGCCTGTCATGCGCACACGCGTCGTCATCACCGGCATTGGCGGGATATGCGGTCTCGGCACCAATGCTGCTGACATATGGGCAGAAATGCGCGCCGGCCGTTCGGCGATCGGCCCGATCTGCAATCTCGCCCTGCATGATATTAAGGTGCGCACCGGTTGCGAAATCAAGCGACTGCCCGATCACGGCATAGACCGAAAACAGCTCGTCGCTATGGATCGTTTCAGCCTGCTCGCGGTGATTGCCGCGCGCGAGGCCTTGCAGCAATCCGGACTGGCAATCACTGATGCCAATACCCGTCGCGCGGGTTCAATTGTCGGTGTCGGTATCTGCGGCTGGGAGACTGTCGAGGAGAACTACCGTTCGATTTTGATCGACGGCAAGAACAGGGCCGGGATTTTTACCGTGCCGAAGGTCATGCCGGGCGCGGCAGCCGGCCAGGTCAGCATGAGCCTTGGTCTGCGCGGTCCCGTCTATGGCGTGACCTCGGCTTGCGCGTCGTCGAACCATGCGATTGCTGCTGCCGTGGACCAGATCAGGCTTGGGCGCGCCGACGTCATGGTTACAGGCGGCACCGACGCTCCCATGGTCTGGGGTATCCTCAAAGGATGGGAAGCCTTGCGCGTCCTCTCGCCCGACACCTGCCGCCCGTTCTCCGCTGACAGGCAGGGCCTGGTGCTGGGCGAAGGCGCCGGCATGGTGGTTCTGGAAAGCCTCGAGCATGCCAGGGCGCGTGGCGCGACGATACTGGGCGAGATTGCCGGCGTGGGACTGTCAGGCGATGCGTCGGACATTGTGGCGCCGACGATCGACGGTCCGGAAAATGCGATGCGGGCCTGCCTCGCCGATGCCGGCCTCAATGCCGAGGATATCGACTACCTGAACGCCCACGGTACCGGCACAAAGGCCAACGACCAGATCGAAACCGTTGCGATCAAGCGCGTGTTCGGCGATCACGCCTATAATCTGTCGGTATCATCAACCAAATCGATGCATGCGCACTGCCTCGGTGCATCGGGTGCTTTGGAAATGATCGCCTGCATCAACGCAATTCGTGAGAACGTCGTGCCGCCGACGGCGAATTTCCGCGAGCCCGATCCAGATTGCGACCTCGACATCACGCCGAACGTGGCACGCGAGCGCAAGGTGCGTGCAGCCCTGAGCAACGCCTTCGCCTTTGGTGGAACCAATGCGGTGCTTGCATTCAAGGTATTTTGATCGAGCTTGCCGTCCTGGCCGTCTCGTCAAATCTATGCCCCATCCCATATGCATGGCGATGGATCGCGGGTCTGCCTGATGGCGGCCTGCCGGCAGATTTGCCTATCCTTCCAAGGAGTTCTTGATGAGCAGTATTTCAGACTTTCCCATCGACAAGCGCTGGCCGGCGAAGCATCCCGACCGCATCCAGCTCTATTCGGCGCCCACCCCGAACGGGGTCAAGGTCTCGATCATCCTGGAGGAACTCGGCCTGCCTTACGAGGTGCACTATATCGACATCGGCAAGGACGAGACGTGGACGCCGGAATTCTTGTCACTCAATCCGAACGGCAAGATCCCATCGATCATCGACCCCGACGGCCCGGGCGGCAAACCGCTGGCCTTGTTCGAATCCGGCGCCATCCTGCTCTATCTTGCCGAGAAGACCGGCAAATTACTGCCCGCTGACCCGGCCCTTCGCTACGAAACGATCCAGTGGGTTTTCTTCCAGATGGCAGCGATTGGGCCCATTTTCGGCCAGCTTGGTTTCTTCCACAAATTCGCCGGCCGGGAAATCAGCGACAAGCGTCCCCTGGAACGCTACCGCGTCGAATCCCGCCGTCTTGTCGGCGTCCTCGACGGCAGGCTGAAGGAGCGGACCTGGATCATGGGCGACGACTACACCATCGCCGACATCTCGATGCTCGGCTGGGTCCGCAACCTGATCGGCTTTTACGACGCACGTGAACTGGTCGGCTTCGACGACTTTCCGGCAGTTGCCGCCTGGCTGGAACGCGGTCTGGCGCGCCCGGCCGTGCAGAAGGGCGTAGTCATCCCTGCACGACCATAATCGGCGCTCGCCTATTTGGCCTTGGCGCGAGATCCGGCCTTGGTGCCGGACTTGCCCACGGCCGACGACGCGAGCGTCGCAGCGCCTTTTGCGGTCGCCACGACTGCGCCTACTGCAACATTTGCGGTTGTTTTCACAGTGCGGGCAACCTTCGCGGCAATCGATGTACCTTCACGGGCAGCCGAGGAGGCGCTTTGCGACTTGGCCTTGGTCGCCTTGGCAGTGATCGGCGTCACTCTCTTCGGAGCGGCCTTGCCAAATGCAGGCTTGGCATCTTTCGAGCGCGCTGCGATTGCCGGATCAGCTCCGGCTTTCACGTGAGTTGTCTTGGCTGGCTTGGAAGCCGTCTTTTTTGCCTTGGTTGCCATCGAATCTCTCGTTTCCTGTCTAATTTGTTATCCGCAATAACGAACAAGCTGAGGCCGGGTTCCAACATCGGATCCGGCCGCTCAACTGCGGTTGCCAATGGTAAGGTCGGCCGCACGCCGGCGCGCGACGACGCGCTCGACATTCGGGATGTCATTGGACGCAACCCAAGCGCGGGCATCGTCGTCGGACTTTCCATGCTCGTGCCAGCGCGACAGAAGACGCTGCTCCAGGTCGGCACGATCTGGATCGACAAAGATGGAGAAGTCGAACAGGCCGCCAAGACGCGCCCAGGGTTCTTCGTCAAGCAGCAGGTAGTTGCCTTCGATCAGCACGAATTTGATGTCGGAGGAAATCACCGCGGCGGCGGACCGGGAGAGTTCCATGTTGCGGTCGAAGATGGGAATGGCGACATCGGGTTCTCCGGCCTTGATCCGTTTCAGCAAAATTTCAAAGCCGGCAAAGTCGAAGGTTTCGGGCGCACCCTTGCGGGCACGAAGGCTGCGCCGGTTGAGCACGACGTCGTCATAGTGGAAGCCGCCCATCTGTACGACTTCAGCTGTCCCCTCCGGGAGAAGGTCGCGTAGCGCGGCCGCCAGGGTGGACTTGCCGGCGCCGGGCGGGCCGGCAATGGCAATAAGGCAGCGCTGCGCTTTTCCTGCGCGCTTGAAGATGGCAGCGGCTATGGTCGCGATCTCTGACATGCTCTCTTGCCCGTGGACCTCGGCACTGTGTTCACAGATTGCGGCGATTTCAAATCAAGCGGACCACAGAAACTGATCATCGAAAGGAACCTGCCTTGGGGAGCCTTGGTCGGCCGAAATGCGCAGAAGGCCGCTTGCCGTGTCGATGTGGCGAGGCAGCCCAAATCCATCCAGTGGCAAGGCACCGATGATCTGGCGAAACGATATGCGCCCGCCAAGCGCAAATGCAGTGGAAACGCCTTCGCGCTTCAGCCAGTTGTCGCCGAGCGATGCGGCATGGCCTATGGCAGCTCGGCCATCTTCGATGCCGATAACACCTCCACGGCCATTCCATGGCGCGTAGTCGCGCCCGCCATTGCTGATCCAAAGCATGGTGACCGGCAGTTGGGCTGGGTTCTTTAGCACCAACACAAGGTCGGCTTCGGCCTGCCGCGCAACTGCCGCCCAGCCCGGACCATCATGATCTGCTTCGAGCAGCGTTACGAAATCTTCATGGCGGCCGTTCGCCCGGTATTCGGTGAGGTCAGTGAACGTGCCATCCGCGGTTGGAAATTGCTGAAGGTTCGTGGCGCGTGCCGGATATGTCAGCAGCGAACGGCCACGCGCTGGATCTGTTTCAGGCGCTTGTTCGGGTGTAGCGGCAAGCCGCTTGGGTGAAAATGCCAAGTGCCCGCCCGCCCCCATTTGCGTCATGGTGTGATGAGCGACCGAAATCGCCCCAGATCCGCCAAGGAACACATGTTCCTGATAAAGGAAGGGATGATGGTCGCGCAGCGTCAGGATCTTTTCCACCGTGGCGCCCATGACCTTGCGCTTGAGACGAAAAAGCATGCGCCGGCCTTTGTCTACTGCCGTGCTGTCGGCAACTTCCCAGGCACTGTTCGCAGGCCAGCCGTGTAGAGGCGCCTCTTCGACGTCGCTGCGCGAAAATGGTGCGCATAGGAAATCGCCTGAAAGACGCCGCACGCCTTCCGGCAAATGAGCTGGCAGCAGTTCTGGCGGTCCGTCCGCCCACGGCGCGCGATGCAGGGGTTTCAGCTTGCGGCCTTGGGTTTCGATGACAAAGTCAGCCAGATGGCCGACAGCGAGGTCGACGGAGATGCGAATGCCTTTGGCTTCGAAAGTCGCGATGTCCATCCCTGTTCCTGTCGAGAGCTTCATTCGCCGAGCCGAAAGTAAGAGGTGGCCCGCGTTGCCCACAGCAATCCACCATCGCCTGCGCGCTGACAAGCGATCCAAATAGACGCGGCAAACCTGTTAGGCTAGGTTCGCGCCGCTTCCTGAACCGGTGTCTTAGTCAACGCAGATATGGTCTTGTCCAGCGCACGCCTCCTTTCCCTGTTGCAAAAGATTGTCGTCTCCTTCGCCCTTTTGGCATTGGTAAGCGGCTGCACCACGGCATCAACGCCGGAACAAGTGCTGACCGTGCCTGCCGCGCCACAGAAATATGCAGCAATCGTGGTCGATGCCCGCACCGGCAAGCAGCTTTTCGAAATGAACTCGACCGCCTCGCGCTACCCGGCCTCGCTAACCAAGATGATGACGCTTTATCTGGTGTTCGAGGCACTGGAGTCGGGACGGTTGTCGAAGGAGACGCAGATACCCGTTTCCGCTAACGCTGCATCGCAGCCGCCGACCAAATTGCGTTTCCGGGCCGGTGAGACCGTCGACGTCGATACGGCGATCAAGGCGCTGGCGGTCAAGTCCGCCAATGACGTGGCCGTGGCAGTTGCCGAATATCTGGGCGGTAGTGAAGACGCGTTCGCGGCCGCGATGACAGCCAAGGCCAGGCAGATCGGCATGCGCGGCACTGTCTTTCGCAATGCCTCTGGCCTACCTGATGGCGGCCAGCACACGACAGCGCGCGATATGGCGGTGCTTGGCCTCGCCCTGCGCGCCCGTTTTCCGCAGTTCTATTACTATTTCTCGGCGACTGATTTCATGTTCCGTGGCCAGCTCGTACGTGGGCACAACGAACTGCTGAGCCGCGTTCCGGGCGTCGACGGGATAAAGACAGGCTATGTTCGAGCCTCGGGCTTCAACATCGTCACGTCATATGATGCCGGCGGCAAACGGCTGGTCGTGGTCGTGATGGGAGCCGACAGCGCGCGTGAGCGCAATGCGCACGCCGAGATGCTGTTGCAAAGGGCGTTGTCGCCATCCCCTGCAAAGGCGCAGTTCGTATTCGGGAATTGAGCACCTTCCGCCACGCGGGCAGCCGCCTTGGCTGGCGAAGGCTCAGGTCCCTGACGTTTCGTGCTTTAGCTGGGCGACCGCGGCGGCAAGGTTGGCGATACCCGACCAGATGCGGTCCTCGGGAATGGAAGAGAAGCTGAGGCGGAAGTAGTTGCGCCCTTGCTCGGGGTCGGCGAAATAGACATCGCCCGTCTCTATGACCACGCCTCTCTCGATCGCCCGCGCTGCCAGGAGCCGCGCATCGATCGATGGTGGCGCCTTTACCCAGAACGAAGTGCCGCCGAATGTCGGCGCCTGCGCCCAGCCGGGCAGGTAGGCGTCGAGCGCCGCAGCAAGGGTCTGCCAACGCTGCGTATAGGCATGATGCAGCTTGGCGATCAGCGCATCGTGATGACCGAGCGAGAGGAAGAGCGCCGCCACGCGCTGATTGTTGCTGGGCGGATGGCGAAGGATCAACCGGCGCAGCGCCCGTGCCTGCTTGATCAGTTCGCGCGGGCCGACCATGAACCCGATGCGCAGGCCGGGCATCAGTGATTTCGACAGGCTGCTGGTGTAGAGCACACGGTCGGCGGTATCGAGCGATTTCAGCGCGGGGATAGGGCTGCCGTAGTAGTTTGTCTCGAATTCATAGTCGTCTTCGATGACCAGCGCGTCGGACGAACTCGCCCAGTCGAGCAGGGCCCGTCGCCGGTCGAGGCTCATGGTGACATTGGTCGGAAACTGGTGGCTTGGCGTCACGAAGGCCAGTTGCGCCGCGCCAAGTTGATCAACCCTCAGCCCCTCAGTGTCTAGGGCGACGGTGCGTACGTCTGCCGACAGCAGGGAGAACATGTTGCGGATATCGGCGTAGCCCGGATCTTCCATCGCCACCACCGTGCCTGGCCGCACCAGAAGGCTTGCCAAAAGATAGAGCGAATTTTGCGAACCGAGCGTGACCAGCACTTCATCCGGCTTTGCCAGGATGCCTCGTCGTGTCAACACGCGCTGCCGGATCTGCTCGACAAGCATCGGATCGTCTTCGGTGTAGCGATCCTCCGTCCAAGCGTAGAGCCATTTGCGGTTCATCGCCTGCCGGGTGCAGTCGCGCCAGACACTCACCGGGAACAGGTTGGCGTCGACCTGGCCGTAGATGAACGGGTAGGGATAGTCGTACCAGTTCTTGGGCTTGACGATGTTGGACTGTTCGGCCGGATGCAGCGCAAGCTTGGCTGCCCAGTCGACGGGAGAGTTGCCCGGTTGAGCGGCCTGAGCCGGCCCTACCCCGGACTCCGGCGGCAGGCGGTGCATGATGTCCGGCGCAACATAATGACCGGAACGGTCGCGCGCCACGATATAGCCGTCTTCCGTCAGGGCCTGATAGGCCAGCAGCACGGTATTGAGGGATACTTTCAGCCGCTTGGCCATCAACCGCGAGGAGGGTAGGCGCGAGCTTGGCGGCAGATGGCCGGCCAGAATGGCGCTCACCAGCTTTTCACGCAGCAGCATCTGAAGGGTGAGCCCGCTGCTGCGGTCGATGTGGAACAGGCTGTCTCGCATCAGAAGTTCCTTTTGCGAAGCAGGCAGGCGACTTCAGTTTTCCAGTGATGTTTCTCCGTCAAGATCCCAGTGAACCCATGCCTTCGTGAAACTGTATCCATCTGTTTGCTTACACTGTTTCTATGTGTGGTTCCATGTTTCTAGGAAGCTGACATCACAAGAGAAATCGACGTGATCTGGCCTTCATGAGCCTGCCTCCGGCCTCAGTCGGCGGCGGTCCAGGTACGGGCAAGAACGGATCCTGAAACATGAACGATCTTGTTGATCTGCCCCATATTTCTTCGGTCGTCGCCGGCAAGCCAGCGAGATCCGACAGGCAGACGGTGGTCATCGATCCGGCAAGCGGCTCTGCCACGGCCCGGCTGATTTGTGCCGATCAGTCTATTGTTGACGCCGCCGTCAGTGCCGCGAGCGAAGCTTTCGAGAGCTGGAAAGAGGTGGCGCCTGCCCAGCGAGCTCGTCACCTGATGCGCTTTCGCGACATCGTGGAGCGGGACAAGACCCGGTTGGCGCACGCCATCGTGCGTGAACATGGCAAGCCGCTTTCAGATGCCTACGGTTCGATACAACGCGGACTGGAAGTCGTCGAATTTGCCATGGGTGCGCCGCATCTGCTCAAGGGCGAAAACTCCGACCATGTGGCGACCGGGATTGCGACCCGTTCGTCCAGGCGACCGCTCGGCGTATGTGTCGGCATTACGCCGTTCAACTATCCGGCAATGATCCCGATGTGGATGTTTCCGCTGGCTCTGGTCTGCGGCAACACCTTCGTACTGAAGCCCTCCGAAAAGACGCCAAGCGCCGTCAACATGATCGCTGAAATGCTGGGCGAAGCAGGCTTGCCGGATGGCGTTTTCAACGTCGTACACGGTGGTCGCGATGTTGCCGAGGCGCTTGTCACGAATCCGGATGTCGCGGCGGTTTCTTTTGTCGGCTCAAGCGCCGTGGCGCGCTCCGTCTATGAAACGGCCAGCCGTCACGGCAAGCGGGTGCAGGCGCTTGGCGGCGCCAAGAACCATGCCATCGTCATGCCCGATGCCGACATGCCGACTACGGTCGATGCCATTCTCAATGGCGCCTTCAATTCCGCCGGCCAACGCTGCATGGCGATTTCGGTCGTGGTGGCGGTAGGAGAAGCCTACGACAAGCTGATGCCTGCGCTGGTTGACGCTGCTTCACGCCTGAAGGTTTCGGCAGGCACGCAGGCGGACTGTTTCGTGCCGCCGGTCAATTCGCTGGAACAGTACAAGAAAATCCTGCGTCTCATCGAGACGGGCGTGCAGGAAGGAGCCGCCCTGCGGCTCGACGGTCGCCCTTCAAACGCTTCCAATAAAGACGGTTTCCTCATCGGTCCGGTCATCTTCGATAACGTCACACCTAGCATGACGATATATAAAGAAGAGATTTTCGGACCGGTACTCGCAGTCATGCGAGTGGAAACTTTGAACGGCGCCATTAAGCTGAGCAACGAGCACATGCTCGGCAATGGCGCCGTTCTGTTCACTTCCTCCGGCAAGGCTGCGCACCAGTTCGAGCGGGACATTCACTGCGGTATGCCGGGCGTCAACGTGCCGGTGCCGTCGCCTGTCGCCTACTATTCCTTTGGGGGCAGCAAGAAGTCGATCTTCGGGGATCTTGCAGTTCACGGGGCGGATGGCGTCAATTTCTACACGCGCCGGCAAGTTCTGACGACGAGGTGGCCATAGCTAACCCGTCGACGCCAATTGAGAGGTGCTAGCCAACTGCGTGATCGGCGCAGTCATTTCTTCCCAAGGGCGAAAACAAAGGAAACTATGCCTATCGACAACACCATGAACAACTATACTTTTGCGGGCGGTGTCGCCGAACAAGGTTGATACGGCTACGGGGCAGGTGAAATCCGTGACGATAGAACTGAAATCAATCAGCAAGATTTTCGCCGGCGGCAGTGCGCACCCTGTACTGGACGACATAAACCTCACGATCAACGACAACGAGTTCTTCACGCTTCTTGGACCCTCTGGTTGTGGAAAGACCACATTGCTGCGTCTTATTGCCGGCTTTGAACATCCAACCTCCGGCACGATTGAATTGTTTGGCGAGCGTGTAGAAGGGACGCCTCCCAATGCGCGTCCGGTCAACACCGTGTTCCAGCACTACGCCTTGTTTCCGCACCAGACCGTCGCGCAAAATGTCGGCTTCGGCCTGAGGATGCTGCGGCGGCCAGCGCCGGAGATCGAGCCCGAAATCGAGCGCATGCTTCGCCTTGTCCGACTGGAAGGCCTTGCGCATCGCTACCCGCACCAACTCTCCGGCGGCCAGCAGCAGCGTGTGGCGCTGGCCCGGGCACTTGCGGCAAGGCCGCGTGTCCTCCTGCTGGACGAGCCTCTGTCGGCGCTGGATTCCAAGCTGCGCGACGAGATGCGGGTGGAACTGAAATTGCTTCAGCGCAACACCGGCATCACGTTCATCTTCGTCACGCACGATCAAGGCGAAGCACTGTCCATGAGTGACCGCATCGCGGTGCTTTCAGAGGGCCGCATACAGCAGGTCGGTACGCCTGACGACATCTACGAGCGGCCGCGCAGCCGGTTCGTCGCGCAGTTCGTCGGCGAAACCAACGTGTTCGAAGGCAAGCTCATCCGGCTTCCCGGCAAGCAGCCGGAATTCAAGACAAGCTCTGGCGCCTTGCTGCCGCTCGGCGATACGCCTGCCGATGACGACAACCCGGCACTTGCCTTCGTGCGCCCGGAAAAACTGCGCCTCGGCAACCCGGATGATCTGGCAAGCGACCCGCAGGCACGGTTGCGCGGCGTGGTGACCAACAAGCTCTATCTCGGCACTGATACGGTCTACTATGTGGATCTCGAGGGTGGCGAAACCTTGCGGGCCCGCATTCAGAATGCGAGCGCGATCGACAACCGGTTCGATGTCGGCGCCGCCGTCAGGGTGCGGGCCGAAGAAGGTGCGTTCAGGACGGTGGGGCGTTCAACTTGACTTACGCGCGCGCCAAACTGGAAACGGCACCAATGCCGGAATTGATCCCGGCTCCCGAACCCAAGCGGGAGAAGTTTCCCAAGTCACGCCTGCTGTTGTTGCCGGCCGTTTTGGTGATCGGCTTTTTCCTGGTTCTGCCGCTGGTGATCATCATCACCTACTCGTTCCTCGTGCCGGCAACGTTCGGCGGCGTGGTCTGGCAGTTCTCGACCGAGGCCTACACGCAGTTCCTGTTCGAGCGCGATATCTTTGACGAAACGCTGGCCTTCAATGCGGCCTATCTGCAGATTTTCCTGCGCTCGGTGATGCTTGCCGTTTCGGCTACCGTGGTCAGCCTCATCATCGGCTTTCCAACCGCCTACTTCATCGCGACGCGGCCCGACCGGCAAAAGAACCTGCTCATTTTCCTGATCACCTTGCCGTTCTGGACCAACCTCCTGATCCGAACCTTCTGCGTGCTGCTGATCCTGCGCGACGACGGCCTGGTCAATTCGATCGCGATTGGTCTCGGCCTCTACAGCACGCCGGTGACATACCTCTACAACGACTTCGCGATGGGGGCCGGGCTCGTCTACAGCTACCTGCCGTTCATGATCCTGCCGCTCTATGCCAACCTGGAGAGGATGGACCGGCGCGTGGTCGAGGCTGCCTACGATCTTTACGCCACGCCGCGCCGTGTGTTCACAGAAGTAATCCTGCCGCACGCTCGTCCCGGCATCGTCGCCGGCAGCCTGCTCGTCTTCATTCCGAGCCTTGGAACATTCCTGGTGCCGGACATGCTGGGCGGCGGCGGCAAGCTCCTGATTGGCAACCTGATCCAGTTGCAGTTCGGCAGCAGCCGCAACTGGCCGTTCGGGGCGGCACTTGCCGTTATCCTGCTTGCGGCGATCCTTGTCGTGCTGATGCTGGCGGCGCGTCGAAGCCGCGTTCCCGATACTGCAGAGAGACGCTGACATGGCAATTCTCCAGCGCAAAGAACCTCATTCGCTTATTTCGTTTCGCGGCTTTGGCTCGGTGACGGGGCTATGCCTGTTCATCCTCTATGTGCCGATGCTGGTTCTCGTCGTCTTTTCCTTCAATGCCAACCGTGCGGTCACGGTATGGGGCGGCTTCAGCCTGCAATGGTACGCCAAGGCTGCCTACAATGGCGGGCTGCAGAATGCAGCGTGGAATTCACTGGTCGTCGCGGTGATTGCAACGATCGTCGCCACCGCGATTGCCACTGCGGCGGCGCTTGCCACCGGGCGCGGACAGCGCTTTCGTGGCTCGCAGGCGTTCTACATGCTGGTCAACCTGCCGCTGATGTTGCCCGAGATCATTATCGCGGTTGGCACGCTTTCCTTCTTCGCCTTGCTTGGCATGAAGCTGTCGCTGCTGACCATCATCATCGCGCATACGGTGTTCTGCATTCCGTTCGCCTACCTGCCGATCCGCAGCCGGCTGGAGACGATGGACGCGCGGCTGGAGGAGGCTGCGTCAGACCTTTATGCCTCGCCGCTGGACGCCTACCGCCATGTGACGATGCCGCTTCTGATGCCGGGCATCATATCGGGCGCCATGCTGGCTTTCGTTGTCTCGCTGGATGATTTCATCATCACGGCAATGGTTGCCGGCGCGGGTTCAGGCACGCTGCCCGTCTATGTCTACACGCAATTGAAGCAAGGGGTGACGCCGGAGATCAATGCGATCTCGACCGTGCTTCTTGCTGTTTCAATCGTCCTGGTTGCCGCTTCCTATTTCGTCGCCAAGGCGGGTTCCAAGCACGTTCGTCCAGCCACAGAACAACCATAAACATCAAAAGGGGAAGGTTCGATGAGCCGCATTTCAACAGCATCCTACATCGCCATCGCTGCATTCATGATGATGCCTGTATCGGCGCACGCCGAGGGGTCGCTCGCCATCTTCAACTGGGGTGATTACATCTCGGAGGAAATGGTCAAGAAATTCGAGGCCAAGTACGATGTCAAGGTGACGGTCGATACCTACGATTCCAACGAAACCATGCTTGCCAAGCTGAAGTCGGGCATCACCGGCTACGATCTTGCCGTGCCGGGCGACTACATGGTGGAGATCCTGATCAAGGAAGGCCTGATCGAGAAGGTCGAGCCAAACACGTTCGAGAATACAAGAACCTCGAGCCGCAATGGGCAGACGTCTACTGGGACCAGGGCCGCCATTATTCGGTGCCGTGGGTGTGGGGCACCACCTCGTTTACGGTCAGCACCAAGGTCTATAAGGGCGACGTCGATACGCTGGGCGTGATGTTCAACCCACCGGACGAACTCAAGGGGCGCATCAACCTGCTGCGCGACGTCAATGACGTCATCAACGCCGCCTTGCGCTACCTCGGATTGCCGCGCTGCAATGAAAACCCCGACGACCTGAAGAAGGTGCAGGCGCTGTTGACCGAACTGAAGCCATCGGTGAAGAGCTTCGCCTATGAATCGAAGGAACTCGCCGAATCGGGCGAGGTCGATCTGGCGCAGATCTGGAACGGCAAGGCCTATCTGGCCAGGAAGGGTCGGTCGGACCTCCAGTATTCCTATCCGAAGGAAGGCTACACCGGCTGGATGGACAATCTCGTCGTCATCAAGGGCGCTCCCAATCTGGAAAACGCCAAGCTGTTCATGAATTTCCTCATGGACCCTGAAAACGCGGCAATGATGACCAATTTTACCGGCTACGCCAACGGGGTTGTCGGTAGCGAAAAATTCGTCGATGCCGAACTGGCCAAGGCGCATGAGTACCGCCCGCCGGAAGGAGCTCCGAAGCCGGAATTCGTCAAGGTTTGCAACGAGAAGGTCATCAAGCTTTATGACCGCTTGTGGACGAATTTCCTCAAGTGATGCCGTTTGGACGGGAGTAAGCCATGGCCATAGGGCGCCATCCGCAATGGAGCGATCTTGATCTCTCCGACTTCGTGAAAGACGCCGCCTTGCTGGTAATCGATCCCAGCAACGGCGTCCTGCACAAGGATGGCGCTCAAAGCGGCGATGGATTGTGGAAGCGCGCCCGCGCCGAAAACGGCTCGCTGGAGAAGATCCTTCGGCTTGTCCAATTCGCTCGCGAGCGCAATTTCCCGGTCGCATGGCTGCGCTATGAATATCTGCGCCAGCACTACCCGGCGACGGCGCTCGATACCGCGCAATATGACTACTGGTATCAGAACCGCCGCTGGACGCCTGACCAAAAGGCCTGGGAAGGTGCGTTGATCGACGAGATCGCAGAGGTGCGTGAAGAAGGCGACCTGGACAGCGTCTATACGTCGTTCGGCAACGTGTTCCTCGGCTCGCCGCTTTTGGCGACGCTCAATACGTGGCGGACCCGCACGCTGATCATTTGCGGCTACCATATGGACCACTGTGTCGAGCAGGCGGCGAGGACCGCGCGCGACTTCGGGTTCATTCCACTGGTGGTCGGCGATTGTAGCGGGGCTTCAGATCCTGCCGACGAGGAGTCGACCTTGAAACGGGTCGACGCCAATTGGGCGCCGGTTATCCAGCTTGCGGATATAGTTGACTAGCGCCAGCCCATGGCTGGCGCGACCTCTTTCAAGATCGCCTCGATGACATGGGCGTTGTAGTCCACGCCGAGCTGGTTCGGGACGGTGAGCAGCAGCGTGTCCGCCTCGGCGATCGCTTCATCGCCTTTCAGTTCTTCAATGAGGACATGCGGCTCTGCCGCATAGGAACGGCCGAAGACGGCGCGCGTATTCGCTTCGATATAGCCGAAGTGGTCCTCACCTTCGCTGCCCCCGAAATAGGCCCGGTCGCGATCGTCCACCAGTGCGAAGATGCTGCGGCTTACCGAGACGCGAGGCTCGCGGGTGTGGCCGGCGTCTTTCCATGCTTTCCGGTACGCCCTGATCTGCTCGGCTTGCTGGACATGGAACGGCAGGCCGCCCTCGTCGAACTTGAGCGTCGAGCTTTGCAGGTTCATTCCCAGTTTCGCCGCCCATTCGGCGGTGGCGTTCGTCGCAGCGCCCCACCAGATGCGTTCGCGCAGGCCTTCCGAATGTGGCTCGACGCGCAACAGCCCGGGCGGGTTGGGGAACATCGGGCGTGGATTGGGTTGCGCAAAGCCTTGACCGCGCAGCAACTCCAGAAAAACTTCTGAGTGGCGGCGGGCCATGTCGGCGTCGGTCTGGCCGTCCTCGGGAACATAGCCGAAGTAGCGCCATCCATCGATCACCTGCTCGGGCGATCCGCGGCTGATGCCGAGTTGCAGGCGTCCGCCGGAAATAAGGTCGGCTGAACCCGCATCTTCTGCCATGTAGAGCGGGTTTTCGTAGCGCATGTCGATGACGGCTGTGCCGATCTCGATCCGGTTGGTCCGCGCGCCAACCGCGGCCAAAAGCGGAAACGGCGAGGCAAGTTGCCGGGCAAAATGATGGACGCGGAAATAAGCTCCGTCAGCGCCAAGCTGTTCGGCCGCGACGGCAAGGTCGATGGACTGCAGAAGCGCGTCCGCCGCGGACCGCGTCTGCGACTGGGGCGAGGGGGTCCAATGCCCGAACGACAGAAAGCCAATTTTCTTCATGGAACTGTCTAACTCACGCTCGGGTAGGAGCGCTACATCGAACTGGTGGACAGTCTGTCTAGTCAAAATGCCATGTGAAATCCGGGCGCTGTCGCGATGCGAGTACAAGATCGACGTTCTTCAAGTCGTTGTTCTCGACCCAGGCGCGAGCCGACGCTTCCGAATGGCCGAGGTCAAGCCATCTCTTGACCAGCCGCAGTTCCAGTTCGGCGCGGGGAACGTCGATGAAGATCGAAAAATCGAACAAGGGCCTCAGGCCCGACCATGGTGCCTCGCCAAGCAGCAGGTAGTTGCCTTCCACGAGTATATATCTGGTCTCCGGCCTGATCAGGCGGGCGCTGGCACGTGAGAGGTCAATCGGCCGATCGAACACCGGAACGGCCACGCCGTTTGTGTCGTGCCGGAGGCGTTTCAGGTTTGTTTCGAAACCATCGAAATCGAAAGTCTCTGGCGCGCCTTTGCGATTGCGAAGTCCAAGCTCGTCGAGGATCGCGTTGTCATAGTGGAAGCCATCCATCGGCACCACCTGCGCGCTGCCCGGCGGCAAGAGGTTGCAGGTTCTTTCCGAGAGAAAAGATTTTCCGGAGCCGGGCGGACCGGCAATCGCAATTATTGCCCGGCGTTCGTGATCGCCAAGCTCAACGATACGAGACACTAGCTCATTCAATTGTTGCAAGATGCTACCCGATTTTCTGGCCTGTTTTTGCCCAGTCGGCGAGGAAGGCTTCGAGACCCTTGTCGGTGAGCGGATGCTTGACCAGCGCACGCAGCGTGGCCGGCGGCACGGTGGCGACGTCGGCGCCGATCAATGCCGCATCCTTGACATGGTTGATGGTGCGCACCGAGGCGACCAGGATCTCGGTGGCGAAATCATAGTTGTCATAGATCTGGCGGATCTCGGAGATCAGGTCCATGCCCTCGATGCCGGTGTCGTCCAGACGCCCGACGAAAGGCGAGATGAACGAAGCGCCGGCCTTGGCGGCGAGCAGCGCCTGGGTGGCCGAAAAGCACAGTGTGACATTGACCATGCGGCCTTCCGAACGGATCGCCTTGCAGGCCTTGAGGCCGTCGAAGGTGAGCGGCACCTTGATGGCGACGTTGTCGGCGATCCTGGCCAGCACCTTGGCCTCAGTCATCATGCCGGCATAGTCGGTGGCGGTGACTTCGGCGGAGACCGGACCGGANCTTGATGGCGACGTTGTCGGCGATCCTGGCCAGCACCTTGGCCTCAGTCATCATGCCGGCATAGTCGGTGGCGGTGACTTCGGCGGAGACCGGACCGGAGACGATGTCGCAGATCTGGCGGGTCACCTCATCGATCTTGCCACCCGACTTCAGGATCAGCGAGGGATTGGTGGTGACGCCGTCGACAAGGCCGAGCTCGTTCAGCTCGCGGATTTCCTTGATGTCGGCGGTATCGACGAAGAATTTCATGAAGGTGTCCTTACCTTTTGCGGATAGACGTCATTTCTGATGCCGGGTGTGGTGGTCATGCCGCACGCTCACCCAGTCGATCATGTTGACCATGAGCCTGGGATAGCCTTCCCAGGCGACGAATTGCTGCGACAGCCAGTGCGGGCCTATGTCGGTTGCCCATGCCACTGTCCGGCCCTTGCCGTATTGGCGGACGGCCAGAAGTGGCCAGTTCGTGCCTCGGTAGGGACAGGAAGCGATGAGCTGGGATGAACCGTCGGCCCGGAAGTCGAGCTTGTTGAGACCGAGGATAGGGGGCCATGCCCCGTCAATTCCGTCGAGGAGGGGGTGGTCCTTTTGAACCACGCTGGCACTAAGGCCTTCCGGAGCTTCCAGACCATCGCTGAATGGAAGGCAGCGGACCGGAAGCACATCCTCGACCGCCGTATCGTAGAAGCGCGCGGTGCCAAACATGCCTTGGAAGCCCATATATCCGCCCGCGACCACCAGCCCGCCGCCATCTTCGACATAGGTCTTGAGAAGCTCCAGGCGATTGACGCCGGTGCGGCCGGCTCGGGTGTCGGGCGTGACGAGGAGCGTAAGCGCGCCGACGTCGGAGATAACGACTGCCCGATAGCGCTGCAGCGTCGCCAGATCGACGGGAAATTCCGCGCCGCACCGCTCTCCGCCAATCTGTGTAACCGCAATGCCGGCATCCGCGAGCGCGGCATTGAAGGCAAGTGCCCCGTTCGACCACGTTGCGCCGGTTATGACGTCGGCTCCAGTGGCAACCGACGTCATCGCCGAGAACGTTTCACCGGCCAGCAGAACATTCATGTCAAACAATCCCATGCATAGGAATACGACAGAGAGGCGCCGACATCTGCCGGCGCCCCTCTTGCCTTATTCCGATCAGAACTTGAACTCGGCCAGATTGTCGGGCGTGACGATCTTTGCCGGGCCGAGAACGAGCTCGCCGCCTGCACCGATCGTGTATTCGCCAAGGCGGCCGGCCTGGAATTTCTCGCCTTCCTTGCCGGTGATCTTGCACTGAGCAAGTGCCTGAGCCGTCTGGTAGGTCAGATAGCCGAGATCGGAGACGTTCCACCAGATGTCCTGGGCAGCGCCGTCCTTGATGTATTTGGAGATAAGTGTTGCCGGAGCAAGACCGGTCAGCTTGACCTTGCCGATCATGCCGGCTTCCTCAAGCGCGCGGGCTGCCGCAGGCAGGCCTATACCCGCCGGGACGATGATCGCCTTCAGGCCAGGGAATGCCTGCACCAGAGCCAGAGCCTGCTGCTGGTTGACCTGCTCGCTTTCTTCGCCATAGGCGACCTGAACCAGCTTCATCTTGCTGAACTTCGGCTCGGCTTCCATCTTCTTCTTCATGAAGTCGATCCAGGCGTTCTGGTTGGTAGCCGTCGGCGTCGAGGACAGGATTGCAAACTCGCCTTCGCCGCCGATCAGGTTGTAGGCGCTTTCCAGCATCATTTCGGCAAGGCTGTCGCCCTTGGCCTGATTGACGAAGACCGAACGGGCATCGGCTGCGACGTCGGAATCATAGGAAACGACGCGCACGCCTTGTTGTGTGGCGCGCTTCAGCGCCGGTGCAACCGCGTTTGCATCGTTGGCCGAGATGGCAATCACGCCAACTTGCTGTGATACGAGGCTGTTGATGAATTCGATCTGGGCTTCGGCAGTCGCCTGCGAGGGAGCGACCTGGACGACCTTTCCGCCGATCTCCTTGGCTGCTTCCTCGGCCCCTTGCTGGGCAACCTTGAAATAGGGGTCGGTATCGAGCTTGGGCAGGAAGCCAACGGTTACCGGTTCCTTGGCGCATTCCTGGCTGAGGGCGAGTCCGGTCGGGGCCAAGAGGACAGCCGACGCAAGAAGTGCCAGTCGAAACGCTTTCATTTTTTCCTCCATACTATTCGGGCTTCATTCAAGGGGCCGAACTCACCCTTTGTGTTTCGCGCATTGCGCGCGATCTCTGCCTTGTCTCCTGAGCGGAGCGCCAAAAATTGCCGACCAGAAGCGATCCGATCAGCAAAAGCCCGATCACCATGCCCTGGGCGTCTCCGCCGATCTGGTTGAGGGCAAGCACGTTGCGGATGATGGCGATGAGGGCGAGCGCCAGCATGACGCCGGTGAGCTTGCCCTTGCCGCCGAAGACGCTGACGCCGCCGAGCAGCACGATGGTGATGACATCAAGCTCCATGCCGAGTGCGTTGTTGGCGCGGGCGTTGGAGAGGCGGGCCGTATAGACGATGCCGGCAATCGCGGCGACGACGCCCGACACGACGAAAAGCCGGAACACCATTCGCCTTATGTCGATGCCCGAGTAGCGCGCAACTTCCGGATTGCCGCCGAGCGCGTAGATGCGCTTTCCGGTCGGCGTCTTTTGAAGGACGATGGCAAAGATGGGCGCAAGCAGCAGGAAGGGGACTACCGTCCAGGGAATTTGCGTGCCCGGGAAGTTGTTGATGCCGAAATCCACTATTGTCGGCGGCAGTATGTTGACCGACCCTGTGCCGAGCAGGATGTAGCCGATGCCCCTGTAGAGCGCCATCGTGCCAAGGGTCACCACGAGGGATTGCAGGCCGAAGGCGGCGACAAGAAAGCCGTTGAACGCACCAAGGATTGCGCCAAAGACCAGTGTCAGCGGGATTGCGGCAAGCGCCGGGATTCCCGACTGGACAGCAAGACCGAAGATCACCGATGTCAGCGCCAGCACCGATGCGATCGACAGGTCAATCTCGCGCGTTATGATGAGAAGGGTCATCGGCAGGATCAGCAGAGCCTTTTCCGAGGCGCTCGCCGCCAGCTGCGAGAGATTGAAGCCGGACAGGAAATTCGGAACGAAAATGGCCGCGTAGAGGAAAGTGGCGAGGCAGGCTGCTGCCAGCAACATGTCCCAAAAGTCTATGGAGGCGAAAAATTTCCGCATCAAGGCCTCCTGCGGCCGGATTGCTGCGTACGGCGGACGATCAGCGAGTCGATGCCGATGGCCACGAGAATGACGAGGCCATAGACGCCCTGGAGCCAGAGCGGGTCGACGCGAACCAGCGTCAGTCCGTTCTTGATGACGAGAAGCGCAAGCGAGCCGAACACAACCCCCAGCAGCGTTCCGGCGCCACCCCGGATGGCGACCCCGCCAACGACTGCTGCGGCGATCACGGTCAGTTCGAAGCCTAGAGCGACGCGGGCGTCGATCGTGGCATAGCGCGAGGCCCATAGCGCGCCGCAAAGGCCGCCAAGCAGGCCTGCCAATGCGAAGGCGGCAAGGATGCGTCGGTCAACCGGTATGCCGATCAGCCGCGCGCCTTCCGGGTTGGAACCTGCCGCAAACAGTTCGCGGCCAAAGGCGGTGCGGTAAAGGATGACGTAGGTCGCAGCGACCACGAAAATGGCGATCAGCACGATCAGGGGTATGCCAACGATGCGCTGGTTGGTCATGTCCAGCCATGATTGGGTAACTTCGTCGGCGCTGACCTGATCGCCAGCTGCCCAAAGCGAGTCGAAGCCGCGAAAGATCGACATCGAGGCGAGCGTAACGACAATTGCCGGGATGTTGCCCTTGGTGACGACGATGCCATTGAGCAGGCCGGCGACAAGCCCGACAGCACAGGCCGTTGACAGACCCATCAGGATGTCGAGGCCCGGATACGATTGCACCATGCTCGCCGCCATATAGGCGGACAGGCCGATCACGGACGCGATGGACAGGTCGATGTTGCGCGTAATCAGCACAAGCATCTGCGCAAGTGCTGCGATTACCAGCAACGATGCATCCATCGATACGGCCGTTATGTTGGCGGCGCTGAAGATGCGCGGATTGATGATCGCAACCGGGATGATGACGGCAAGCATGGCGGCGAGCAGTCCAAGCTCGCGCCGTTTGAAGGCATCGAATGGCCCAGGCCTCGGTTGATCTTCTTGACTATTCGCATCGTCAGCCGAAGCAGCGACCGCATGGTCTCCACTTTTGGTGGCGGCTTCGAGAACTTTTTCCTGGGTTGCGTCCTTGCGCGCGAATTCCGCCGTCTTGTGGCCTTCTCGCAAGACGACGATGCGGTCGCACATGCCGATCAGTTCCGGCATCTCCGAAGAGATCAGGATGATTGCCATGCCCTGCCGGGCAAGCTCGGCGATCATTGTGTGGACCTCGGCCTTGGTGCCGACGTCAATGCCTTGCGTCGGTTCGTCGAGAATGAGGATGCGAGGTTCCGTGCGCAGCCATTTGGCAAGCGCCACCTTCTGTTGATTGCCGCCCGAGAGCTGGTTGACCGGCTGGTCATAGCCAGCAAACCGCAATTTCATGCGCTTGAGCCAATCCGCAACCAGATCGGTAGCACGCCTGGTGCTGTAGAGACCGTTTGGCGCGGCCTTGTCCAGAATAGGAAGTACGGCGTTGTCCAGGATGGGAAAATCCATCACCAGGCTCTGCCCCATGCGGTCTTCCGACACATAGGCGATACGCGCATCCATCGCATCCCGCGCCGAGGCGAAGCTGACCCGTTTGCCGTCGACGAGGATCTCTCCGCTGTCGGGTCTGTCGATGCCAAAAAGAACGCGGGCAATTTCGGTACGGCCGCTTCCGACGAGGCCACCTAGGCCAAGAACTTCGCCCTCGCGCAGAGTGAGGTCGATGCCCGAGAAAGCATCGCCGCACGAAAGCACTCTGGTTTCCAGAACGACCTCGCCTGGCTGGTGGCTTCTGTCGGGGTACAAGTCGCTGATCTCGCGGCCGACCATCATGGCAATTGCCGCGGCACGCGTCAGTTCATCCTTCTTCCTGACATCGATCAGACGACCGTCGCGCAGCACGGCGATGCGATCGGCGATGCGGAAAATCTCGTCCATGCGATGTCCGACGAACATCATCGCAACACCGCGCCGCCGCAGTTCGCCGACAACGCTGAACAGACGCTCGACCTCGCGCTGGGACAACGCGGCGGTCGGCTCGTCCATGATGAGGACGCGAGCCTCGAGCGAGAGCGCGCGCGCGATTTCCACCAACTGCTGCTCGGATGTCCGGAGCGTGCCGAGGCGGGTCTCGACAGGAACATCGAGGCCGACCAAGGCAATGACCTTGCGCGCGCCGGACAGGATAGCGGAGTGGTCGATGCCACCGAAGCTGTCGCGCGGCATGTGGCCAAGATAGATGTTTTCGGCGATCGACAGGTCGGGGAAAAGACCCGGATGCTGGTGCATGACGGCAATGCCTGCCGTCTGTGCATCAAGCGGCGAGTGAAAGATCTCCGGCTGCCCGTCCAGGACGACGCTGCCTTCCGTGGGCGTATAGACGCCGGCGAGAAGCTTTACGCAGGTGCTTTTTCCAGCCCCGTTTTCGCCCAGAAGCGCCAGCACCTCGCCCGCGCGCAGTTCGATGCTGGCATCCTTGAGCGCGATAGTGCCTGCAAACGCCTTCGTGACGTCCTTGAGTGCAAGCGGCGCGGCAGTGGTGGCATCGCTTTGGGGCCGGTCGACGGTCGCGTGAGTGTCCAGCACATATCCTCCCATGTGCTATATCTTTTTTTAACTTGCTATATTAAATGAAGTGATGTTGCAATCGGTAAATCGCTCCGGATGGTTCGGCGGGGACAGAACCGCATCCCCCTTGACCCCGCCGGATAATATGCGGATAGGTGATGGCGGTGGTGAGCAGGTGCGTTGACGAGCGCCGAGGGGAGTGGCTTTTTGTCGGGAAAAGGCAGTAATTCCGTTAAGCTGCGACATTACAACGAGCGCTTTGTGCTCGATGCTATCCGGCGTCTGCGGGAGGCCTCGAAGTCGGATCTGGCCCGAACTGCAAACCTGACCAATGCCGCCGTCGCGGACATCGTCGACAGCCTGGAAGCATCCGGCTTTATAAAGCAGGTTGGAAAAAGATTTGGCCAGCGGGGCTCGCCTTCCACGCTTTATCGACTCAACGCCGAACGTCTGTTCAGCATCGGGATCAAGATCGGACGACGCGCCCTTGAGGCGGTAATGATCGATTTTGTCGGCAATGTGCGCTCGCGGGAAGAGCACGAATATGGCTATCCGGATCCGGCCTTGGTTCTGAAGGCCGGAAATGCGGCCTTGGCGAATTTCAAGCTTCAGGTGGAGCGTCTGGGTGAGGCGTCCATTGTCGGACTTGGCATTGCATCGCCCTATTTTCTCGGGGGCTGGAGTGAAGAACTGGATTTTCCAAGCGACCTGGACAGCCGATGGGAAGCGTATGACCTGACGAACTTCTTTAACGTGGACCCGAAGACACCCGTCTTTGTCGAGAACGATGCCTCATCCTCGGCCCATGCCGAACTGGTTTTAGGTGTCGGTTCGCGCTTTCGCGACTTCATGCACATTTCCATCGATACGTTCATCGGCGGGGGTCTTGTGCAGAATGGAAAAGTGCATACTGGGCCGCATGGCAACAGCGCTGCGCTCGGTCCTTTGCCGGTGTCGCCATCCAGCCTCGATTCCATGGCAGCCAAGCCGGCGAGATACCAAAGCCTGCTGCATCGGGCGTCGATCTACGTGCTGGTCAATCATCTGAGGTCGCGCGGCGTAGAGATCAACCGCATCCGCGAACTGGACCCGCTGCCGGCTGCGGCGCGCGCGCCATTGGCCGAGTGGATGGACGATTGCGCTGGCGCGTTGGTGGAGGCGATAATCGCAATCACCTCGGTCATCGACCTCGAGGCGATCATATTGGACAGCATCCTGCCGAGGCCAATTCACCTTGAGCTTTTGAATCAGGTGCAGATGCAGTTCAATCGGATATCCGCCCTTGGTATCGTGCCTCCAGAAATCCTGAGCGGTCAATTCGGTTCGCAAGCGTCACCGATCGGGGCTGCGACATTGCCGATGACAGCACTGCTGGCGCCTGATAGCAGCGTTCTGATGATCGGCAAGAACGCGAGCAACCTGACGGGCAGCCTCGTCGATTTCCGCTAAATCTTTTCACGTCTAAATGGCGACGAGATGCCCGCCGCCGATGTCCTGCAAAGCCACTTTGTGGGGCGCGTCGCCGACCTTGTAGGTTGAGCTCGGGATTTCCTTATCCAGACGCTCGAAGCGGATGCGCCGCCTTGCCGGGTCCGGTACCGGAACGGCTTCGATCAGGCGTCTGGTGTAGGGGTGGGAAGGGTTCGAGAACACCTGATCTCGCGTGCCCATCTCCAGGATCTGGCCGAGATACATCACTGCGACGCGATCGGAGATGTTCTCGACGACCGCCATGTCATGCGAGATGAACAGGTAGGCGATGCCGAATTCCCGTTGCAGTTCCTTCAGCAACTCCAGCACCCGCGCCTGAACTGAAACGTCGAGCGCGGACACGCTCTCATCGGCAATGATCAGCTTGGGCTTCAACGCGAGTGCGCGCGCAATGCAGACGCGCTGGCCGCCGGAAAATTCATGCGGGCCATCGCAAGTTGTCGCCCTTTGCAGCAACACACGCGACCAACCGGACGGTTTCATTGCGAGCAGCAACAGCTGCGGCGGTCCAGCCTCGTTTGCTCAAGCCTCGATCCGCACAATATGCCCGGACCCAACATTACGATAATTCGGGGTTGGCGGCACATATCCGACGGGACGTACAGGGCTCTTGAGTTCGTCCGCCTTGAGGTTACGCTTGATCCCGCGCCGTGCCGGATCGGGCACGGGAACCGCAGCCATCAGCTTCCTGGTATAGGAGTGTTGTGGATTGCCGAATACCGACTCCCGCGGTCCGATCTCCACGATCTCGCCCAGATACATGACTGCGACGCGATGACTGACGCGCTCGACGACGGCCATGTCGTGGGAAATGAACAGGAATGCCAGTTGCAGGCTCTGTTGCAGATCCATCAGCAGGTTGCAGACCTGTGCCTTGATCGATACGTCGAGCGCCGACACGCTCTCGTCGGCGACGATGACTTTCGGGTCGAGCGCCAATGCCCTTGCGATGCAGATGCGCTGGCGTTGGCCGCCTGAAAATTCATGCGGGTAGCGCGTCATCATGTCGGCATTCAAGCCGACGCGCTCGAGCAGGTCCGCAGCCTTTTGCCGGGCTTGGGTCGGCTTTCCAATTCCATGCTCGACAATCGGTTCGGCGATTGTCGCGCCGATCGTCATGCGCGGGTTGAGGCTGGCGAACGGATCTTGGAAAATCATCTGGATGCCGCGCCGCATTTCGCGAAGTTCGGATGTGCCCAGGCTTAGAACATTGCGGCCGTCGAGATCCACCTTGCCTGCGTTCGGTTCGACAAGGCGCGTTATGGAACGGCCTGTGGTTGACTTGCCGCATCCCGATTCACCGACCAGTGCCAGCGTCTCCCCCTGGAAAAGTTCGAAGGAGACGCTCTCGACGGCATGAACTGCACCGATCTTGCGGCTGAACAACCCATCACGGATATCGAAGCGTGTCGTCAGGTTTTCGACTTTCAGGATCGGCTGCGTGCGGCGGTCGACGGTGTCGGCGACTTCAATTGGTTCGATGCGCGCACCTGTCGCGGCATCGACGGTCGGAAACCGCAAAGGCCATTTGTGGCCGGTCATCGAGCCGAGGCGAGGGACGGCCGATAGCAGCGCCCTCGTATAGGGATGCTTGCCTTTGTGGAATATATCCTCGGTCGTTCCGGTTTCGATCGCTTCACCCTTGAACATCACGATGGTGCGGTCTGCGATTTCCGCCACCACGCCCATGTCATGGGTGATGAACAGAACCGACATAGCCTCCTCTTCCTGAAGCAGCTTTATGAGGTCGAGGATTTGCCCCTGAATGGTAACGTCGAGGGCGGTGGTGGGTTCGTCGGCTATGAGCAGTTTGGGCTTGCTGGCGAGCGCCATGGCGATCATGACGCGCTGCCGCATGCCGCCGGAAAACTGGTGCGGGTAGTCCTCAAAGCGTGAGGCCGCATTCGGAATACGGACCTTTTCCAGCAGGCGGATAGTTTCCGCCCGGGCTTCAATCTTGCTGATATCTCCGTGGCAGGTCAGAGCCTCTGAAATCTGCCGCCCGATCGTGAAAATTGGGTTCAGACTGGTCATCGGCTCCTGAAAAATCATGGCAGCGTCGTTGCCACGCACCTGTTGCATCTCCTTTTCGGGGAGTGAAAGCACATCTCTGCCGTTGAGCATGACACACCCTTCGATCCGACTGGATCTCTTGGCGAGCAGGCGCATGATCGACAGCGATGTAACGCTTTTTCCGGAGCCGCTTTCACCAACGATAGCAACGGTTTCTCCGGGTGCGACCTCAAACGAGACGTTTCTGACGACCGGCTTCCATATGCCATCGATGAGAAAGGATGTGGTCAGGTCGGACACGGAGAGTACCGGCGCGCTTGCGGCAGAGGCGGGTTTGGAAAGCAGCGGGTCTATCGGGTTTTTCATGGCTGTCTCGCGCGACCTGGTTCCGTTGCCATGCGTGCCTCGCTCAAGTTGCGGCCGTAGTGGCGAGCGAGACCGATTTGCGGCCAGTCGCAATCCGCTCCGCCTCAAGCGTCGCGATCTTCTGGTCGATTTCGCGCCTGTCGATCATGCCGGATGGGTTTTGACGGGTCGCCATGGTCTCCGCCACATAGAGGTAGCGCTCTTGCGCCACGGCGTAGAGGCGTCGCAATTCCGCCAAGGGATCGCCATGGTCATCGGCGCGCAGGCTTAGCCAGCCGTAGTCCTGATCGCGATAGATAACCAATGCCGCGGATTGCTTGCCGCGCTTGTCGCCGCCTACGTCCTCGCCAGCTTGCATGGCCTCAAGGAGACGTTCTGCGAGTGGTTTCGCCGCAGTTCCGCGAAAGGTTTCGAACGTTGCTTGCAGCACCTGCGGCCCCGCGAGCATGTTGCCGGCAAGCGAAACATTGTCGTCGACAATATGCCCGGCCCAGTTGATGCATTTGGACCCGGTATAGGCGGCGTTGCGCCCTTCCCCGTCTATGAGGTGGAACTGCCGCTGGTCGCGGCCTGCATCCCGATCAGCCAGTTCCGTGACAATATCCGAGGGAGCTTTGCCAGCCGCCAGCAGTGCCAGCCCGTCGACACCGTTGAGCGGGTTGACAAATGCTTGCGTCGCGACGGCGCCGATATTGCCACGAATGTACGGCACCACCCCGCCCACGGCAAAAAATCTGCTGGCGACGGCAATTCCCAGATGGCCGGTTTCGGCATCTCTTGCGACGATGGACCAGGTCACGACTACCTCCCTACAGCATAGGCCTGCATCAGGCGCGGCGTTGCAGCCGCGCGCAACAACCCATCCGCATCGCGCTTCGCTGCAGTGAGGCGTCCGACGGTCCATTCGTCGGCAACCGTCAGGCGATGCCCCTTTTTGCTCAACTCGTCGAGGACACTTTTGCCGAAAGACGCTTCGGCGATCAGGCTGCCCGGTTCACGCGTGCGTGGGTAGAAGGATGCTGGGAAATGGGCCGTGTGAAACAAGGGTTGGTCTATTGCCGCCTGCAGGTTCAGCCCGTGATGGACATGGCGCAGGAAGAATGAAAGCTGCCATTGCTCCTGCTGGTCGCCGCCGGGCGTGCCGAACGACAAGGTCGGGCGGCCCTCATAGAGAGCGATCGATGGCGTAAGCGTGGTGCGTGGACGCTTGCCGGGCACCAGAGAGGTCGGCAGGCCGGGTTTGAGCCAGAACATCTGGCCGCGCGTGTTCAGGCAGAAGCCAAGCCCGGGGACGGTTGGCGAAGATTGCAGCCAGCCGCCTGACGGTGTCACCGAAACCATGTTGCCTTCGCGGTCGATGACATCGATATGGACGGTGTCGCCGCGCTTCTCGGACAGATGGGCCATGGTCGGCTCATAAACGGCGCCCGTTCGTGAATCCTCGCCCAACATGGCCGTTGTCAGGTCGAACTGCTTTTCAAAACCCGGCACAAGGCCCGGTCGAAGGTCGAGTGACGACTGCGGGGAAATGAGCTTGCGCCGCGCCGCCGCATAAGTGTCCGATAACAGATGGGCCACCGGCACATCGGAGAATTTCGGGTCACCGTAGTAGACGTCGCGGTCGGCGAAGGCGAGTTTCATTGCCTCGGTGACGACATGGACGAAATCGGCGCCGACAGGGTCCATCCCCGCGATGTCAAAACCCTTGAGGATCGACAGCATCTGCAACAAGACCGGCCCTTGGCCCCAAGGGCCGGTCTTGGCGACTGTCCAGCCGTGGTAGTCGTAGGTCAGGGGCGCTTCGATCGTCGCCGACCAGCCTGCCATGTCATCTGCGCTCAGCACGCCTTTGTGGCGGCTGCCGCTTGCGTCCATGACCTCGGCGGTTGCGAAGTAGTTGCCGATCACCTCGGCCACGAAGCCACGGTAGAAGGCGTTGCGTGCGGCTTCGACCTGCTCTTCCCGCCCTCTTTTTGCCTCTGCCTCTGCGATGATGCGCTTCCATGTGGCGGCAAGATCCAGGTTCATTACATTCGAATGCGGGGCTGGCGCCGAACCGCCCGGCAACCATGTTTGAGCAGAGGTCGGCCACTCGGACTTGAAAAATTCGACCAGCCCCTCGATTGTTGCAGACACGCGCGGCAACACCGGATGTCCGCGCTCAGCATAGTAGATTGCCGGCTCCAGGACATCGCGCACGCTCATACTGCCGTAGTCGCGCAGCATCAGCATCCAGCCGTCGAATGATCCCGGAATAACTGTCGCCAGCAAGCCGTCGCCGGGGATCATCTTCAGCCCCTCGGACGTGTAGTGTTCGATGGTGGCCCCGGCGGGGGCCGGGCCCTGCGCGCAGATGACTTCAACCTTGTCGTTCTTCTTCGAATAGAGCACGGCCGGCATGTCCCCGCCCGGGCCGACAAGATGTGGTTCCACGACTTGCAGAACGAACCCCATTGCCACCGCGGCATCGAAAGCATTGCCGCCTTTCTCGAGGATGCTCATGCCGACCGCCGAAGCGATCCAGTGGGTGGAAGCGACGACGCCGAAGGTTCCCAGGATTTCGGGACGGGTCGTAAATGAGTTCATCATGCAATGTCCTTTTGGCAAATCATGCTTCGCGCGGATCAAGCGCGTCGCGCAGTCCGTCGCCCAGAAGGTTGAAGCCGATGACCACGAGGAAGATCGCGGCCCCAGGCCACATCGCCATCCAGGGCGCTTGTGAGAGGTAGTTCTTGGCGACGTTCAGCATCGAGCCCCAGCTTGGCGCCGGCGGCTGTTGGCCGAGGCCGAGGAAGGAAAGGCTGGCCTCCGCGATGATGGCAGTCGCGATCATCAGTGTTGCCTGTACGAGGATCGGGGCGAAGACGTTGGGCAGGATGTATCGCTTGATGATGGTGTAGTGCCTGAGGCCGATCGAGCGCGCGCCTTCGACATAGTCTTCGTTTTTGACCGAAAGTACCTGGCCGCGTGTCAGCCTGATAAAAACGGGCATCGCCGACAACCCGATGGCAATCATGGCATTCATCAGGCTCGGGCCGAGGAAAGCGGCCAGTGCGATGGCCGTTATCAGGAACGGCATGGCAAGGAAGGCTTCGGTAATGCGCGAGATGATCTGGTCGATCCAGCCACCGAAATAACCCGAGACAAGGCCGAATGGCACGCCGATAACAACGGCAATGGCGACCGACAGCACACCGGCCAAAAGAGATGCCTGCGCACCCCAGATCATGCGAGCCAGGATATCGCGGCCTATATCATCGGTACCTAGCCAGTAGGCCGCTGATGGCGCCTTGCGGATTGCCGACCAGTTTGTACCGTTCGGGTCGGCAATAGGAAGCAGCGGCGCGGTGAGCGCAAGGACGGTGAAGAATGTGATGATCGCCAGTCCGACCAACGCACCCTTGTTGGCCTTCAGCTTGCGCCATGCCCGGCTTTGCGGACGTTGGCTCGCAGGCGCCGAAAGCACGACCTGTTCGACGGTGGTCATAGATTGGCCCTCATGCGCGGATTGAGGACGACATAGAGGACGTCGGCGATGAGGTTCATCAGGATGAAGCCGATCGCCGTGCAAAGCACCACGCCTTGCACAACCGCATAGTCGCGGGTGAAGACGGCATCGACGATCAGTTTGCCGAAACCGGGAATGGTAAATATCTGCTCGGTCAACACCGCGCCCGCGAGAAGTTCGCCGAACAAAAGCGCGCTCAATGTAACGATGGGTAGGACCGCGTTGCGGAAGCTGTGCTCAAGCACCACCTTTCGTTCCGAAAGCCCTTTGGCACGAGCAGTGCGTATGTAATCGGCGCTGAGCACACTGAGCATGGCGGAGCGTGTGTGGCGCATCAGCGTAGCCGCCAAGGCGTTACCCAGGACGAACGCCGGCATAAGCATGGTCTTGATGGAATTGAGCGGGTCTTCGAAAAACGGCCGGTATCCCGAAGCCGGCAGCCAGCCGAGGTTCACCGAAACAAGCAGGATCAGCATGATCCCCAGCCAGAAGTTCGGGATCGATAGCCCCGACAGCGCAACCACATTGGCAATGTAGTCGAGCGCAGTGTTCTTCTTCACCGCCGCCAGGATACCCATGGGTATGCCTATCGCGAAGGCAAAGATCATCGACATGATCGCAAGCTGAATTGTGACGGGCAGCTTTTGCCCCACGAGCGTCAAGACCGGCAGATTGGTGCGCAGGGAAATGCCGAGATCACCCTGGAGCGCAGAACCCAGCCAGTGAGCATATTGAATTGGAACAGGATCGTTGAGCCGGTACTTCTCGCGCAGGTACTCAATCACTTGCGGGTCGCGTTCCTCGCCTGCCATGGCAAGTACCGGATCGCCCGGCAAGAGCTTCTGCAGCGAAAATACGAACACGGAAATGATCAATAGCGTCGGAATGGCGACCAGAAGCCGCTTTGCGATGTAGCTGTACATGGGCGCTTCCTGCAGCCGCGGTTTCACGCAATGCGACGCCGGGCGAGGGGTGCACCCCGACCGGCGACTGCCATTGCTCAGTCGGCTTTCTTCACGCCGGCAAGTCGGATCATGCCGTCAGGAGAAGCGACGAACCCGCTGACTTTCTTGTTCAGCGCCCAGATCCATGATTGATGGCCGATATAGGTCATCGGCAGGTCGTCCTGCAGGATTGCTGCCGCGGCGTCGTATTTCTGCTTGCGAACGGCAGTGTCCGGGGCCTGTCGCGCTTCGTTGAGAAGTTTGTCGACTTCCGGATTGCAGTATTTGGACTGGTTGAGTGCCGCCTTGCAGGTCAGGAATTGATGAATGTTGCCATCAGGATCGGCGCGCCCTGACCAATCGGATCGGCCGACCTGATAGTTGCCGGCCTCCATTTCGTCGAGCAGCGTGGTGAACTCGGTCGCCTTCAGGGAAACGTCGAAGCCGGCTTCCGCCACCATCGACTGGACGACCTGCATCATCTGCATGCTGACCGGATTGTTGGTGACGATCAATTCGACCGGCACGCGGTCGAAGCCGGCTTCCTTGACCAGTGCCTTCGCTTTTTCGATGTCGCGGGCCGGAACTGGAATATCCTTGTCGTACCACGGGCTTTGCGGGCTGAACGGCTGGTTCCCGGCAACCGAGGTGCCCTCGTAGACGATCTGGTTGGCCGCCTCGCGGTCGATTGCCAGCGAGAAGGCCTGACGCAGGCGCTTATCCTTGCCGAGCGGATTGTCGGCCTGCGCGCTGTCGCCGACATTGAAATAGATGCCAAGCCAGCCGGTGCCGACAACACTTTCGTACGAGAGACCGGGGTCCGACTTAACAGCTGCGGCGTCACTTGCCGCCAGACGCTCGATCATGTCGAGATCACCGGCGCGCAGATTGGCAAGGCGCACGGTCGTGTCCGGGATCGGCATGTACGTGAGCTTGTCGATGAAGATATTGTCCTTGTTCCAGTAGTCCTGGAATTTCTCAAGCACGATGCGGCTCTGCTGCACCCTTTCGACGAACTTGAAAGGCCCTGAGCACACTGGCTTGTTGCCGAAATCCAGTCCCATTTCCTTGGCCGCCGTCGGCGAAATCATCATACCTGCCCGGTCCGAAAGTGACGCGAGAAGGGTCACGTCCGGCCCTTTCAGGGTAAACTTGACCTCGTACTCGCCGGTTGCTTCGACTTTTTCGACGGACTTGAGTTCGCTTTTGCGCTTGGATTCAGGCAATGTCATCGAACGCGTGATGTCATAGACAACGGCCTCTGCGTTGAACGGTGTGCCGTCGTGAAACTTCACACCTTCGCGAAGTTTCATCGACAGTTCCTTGCCGTCATCGGACCAATGCCACTCGGTTGCGAGTTGCGGCACGATCTGCAAATCCGGCGAGACGTCGACCAGCTTGTCGCACAGCGCCGTATATACGATGCGGCCGACGAAGGTCTGGGATTGCGCCGGATCGAGTATATCCGCATCGTCCTGCAAGCCGATTTTAAGTTCAGTCGCGGCTGCGGGCAGCGCAAACAGCGCTCCTGCCACCAGCGCCGGCAGAAATCTGGTAATTCTCATTTTTGTTTTCCTCCCATTTTTCACTTCGGCCAGTCTGTCGTGCCGAAGTGTCTCGCTTAGCTAAGTTCCTTCTCTGCCTCCGTTTCCTGACGATCCAGCGATGTAAGACGGATCAAGCTCTCCTGCAGTGTCAGCAGATGCTGCCGCATCGCTTCGCCGGCCCTAACCGGATCATGCGCGGCGATTGCATCGACAATCGCCAGGTGCTGGCGATGGCTTAGCGGCATGCTTCTTGTTGCGTTGCGTGCGCGCTCGCGAATGGTTTGCCAGGCTGGATCCTGCCTGACCCGGTTGACCACATCGAAGATAGCGAGAAAGAACGTGTTGCCGGCGCACTGGGCAACCTGGCGGTGCAATGCGCCATCCCAAAGTTCATGCCCGTCCGCATCAGTGCTTTGACGCGTCTTGTCGATCAGGTCGTACATCCGCTCGACGTCGGGCGCCTTGGCCCGAAGTGCCGCCAGTTGTGCCAGTTGAGGTTCGATGCGCAGCCGCACCTCCATGATTTCCATGAAGTCGGTGCCTGCGACGATTGCGCCGAGATGTTCGCTCCAGCCGTCCGGCCGCAAACCGACATAGGTGCCGGATCCTTGACGCCGCCAGATTCGGCCCTCCGCCTCAAGCACCTCCAGCGCGCGTCGAATGGCGCGGCGTCCAAGACCAAGACGATCGGAGAGCGTGCGTTCGGTTGGCAATTTTCCATCGGCGCCAACCTCGCCCGACTGGAGAAGCTCCCTTAGCTTCTCAAGCGCGTAGTTGGAGTTTCCGCGAGGCTCATCCATCGATATGGCGCAATGGTGCGTACCAATTTGCAATTGGTTCAATTCAGATGGAAATGATGGGTGCAGTCAAGTGATTTCTGAAATTGGGTTGAAATCGATAAAACGAACGGCACAGCTCCCCGGCTGAGGGGAGGAGCTGTGTCGATTGTCGTGCTGGGAGCGTAACGAGAACTGTTTCGTTTTCGCCGCGCCGCAAAGCCATGTGCCGCATGGGCCTGGGCAGCGCGATGTGGGCGGGCGCGTTCCGCACCCTCGTCCAGCCGGATTAGATCGTGGCTCTGGGCCCGTGAGCGGCGACCTTGGGCAAGGGGATCACAGATATCCGAGCAGATACAGAATGATGATGCCGATCAACGGGACACCAAGTAGCCAAAGTATGAAACCTCGAAGCATGTAGCCCTCCTGTTTTTTGCAAGAGGACAATGGTCTTGGCCAGACTTTGTTCCAAGCGCTGCCAAAAAGCATCGGGCGGACATGAGAATAGCGCCGTACGCAAACTGCCGCTTGGCGGGCTGTCATCCATGATGCGCTGGCTCGGCACTGATCGGTTGCAAGGGGCAACGCGACTGAATGTGCAACAGTCGGGTTCTATGCGTCAGCCCCTGCGCGGGGACATTCCGACAATGAAAAAGCCCGTTCTGTGAAAAGCCTCACATTGGCGGTTCATTGTTGCGCCCCTTGCCGCGCCATGGTGTGGATTATGTGAAAGAATTCGGTCTCTGGGGCCAGATGGTGCCCAGGGTGGAGAACTTAAAGATAAATAACTCAACAGTTTAGGCAAAAGTGGAACACTTCGATTGCCCCACTGTTCATTGAGTTTTTCAGAATCCCGGCCCACCGATTTTTCAGTGGTCAACGTCTGACAGGTGTTTGACTACCTCGCATCGGCGCATGCCGTATCGGAGGTGCTGGCGATGGTGATCGGACGGCCTTTGCTTGATTCAGATGGGTCGCTGAAGGCGCCGTTGCGGGTTTGGTACATCAATGCGGAAGATCCGCAGGATGAAATCGACAGACGCCTTCATGCGGTGGCGAAGCAGACCGCCGGCGGCGCCACTATCCGCCGGCAGCGCGCCGTTTAGAGTTTTGCGGTTGCCAACTTGCCCATAACGGTCTGTCGATCCGTATCGGATTTCAACCGGATCGTCATGGCCGTTGCCTTCACAGGAACCTGCGGTGGAGTGTGTATAGCGACGCCGGGGACATTGGTCTCGGCCCACGTCTTGAAACGGGGCAGCTTGTTCGGGCCACTGATCGGGAAGGTTGCGCTAAATTGAAAGGTCATTGCGATATCCATGTGCCGTCGCCGCCCGGTATCGCGCAGGTGGCGATGACCAGATTGGCGGTTCAAATTGAATTGGTGTGAGATTTGCCCTGGCGCCGCGCTTGCCATCGCAGGTGGCGGCACCAGGCGGCTAGCCGATTTGGATCGGCCCTTTTCGATGAGCAATCGCAATTGTCATGAGGCCTATGTCGGCCAAGCAGACATATAATTCAAGTGGTAGGGGCGACTGCACATTCTGGCGATGTCATGGCACCAGCCGGTGATGGGCAACAGCTTCACCACAGCTGTAGAAGAAATTTTTGGGATTGGCAGCAGTCCAACGGGAGAGACGACGGCCCTGAAGCCGCCGCCATATGCGCTTAGGTAGACGCCAGAGCGGTGCTGCACGCGACCGCTAGTTTGTCGTTGGGTTTTTCTTTTCCAAGGGGAGTTGCCCATCCCGCCTTTTCGATAATGCCGCGCCGTTCATAGGATTTTGCCGCTTCGAGCGCCGCGAGTACCTCTGCCGAGTTCGGTGCGCTCTTGGACTGCGCAATGCAATACGGTGTCAGCACACCTACAACCGCTTTGACGCTGGCGTCTTCGGCCATCTTTTCAGCGGTTCCACCAGTGACCCAGCCTCCCCACGAAAAACCTATTACCGCAATCCCGATAGCGCCGACTACTGCGCCTAACATGCCGGGCTTTACCCATTCTGGGTTTGTCATCGTTGTTCTCCCTTTTGTTAGTCTGACGATGAGTACCCGTTAAAGATATCACAGAATTGTTGCATCGTGTAACAGTTCGTCATAAACTTTAGGCGCACGAGAGGATAAAAGTCCTATCTTTTTGCTCGTTCCCGCGTGCGCAAGGCGTCAAGCCGAGGATTATTTTGCTGAACTGGAGCCATGCCATATATGCGCGCACAGAAACGCCCGAAGCTGCAAACGGTATCATCAAGGCCCGACCTGAGCTTCAGACGATTGTCGATGCTTCGCCGTGCGGCGATCTGACGTTTCTGGCAACTGAGTTTCGGAAGCCGTTTTCAGCCAACGGTTTCGGCAACTGGTTTCGAAAGCGCTGCGATGAGGCTGGCCTACCGCATTGCCCGGCACATGGCCTAAGGAAAGCGGCTGCAGCGAGGCTTGCGAATCTTGGTGCCCAGGGGCGGGGTGTATATCGGATTGATATACAACGACTTATCGAAAGTTAGGGCGCTCCCTTTTCCCGCAGTTTAGGCGAGAAATCCCGAACCTTCTTGCCCTACGCAATCGGATATTTGACGAACGGGGTAGCGCGCTCCATCTATTCCAAGCGGCGGACCTGAAAAGGACCGTCAGGCCGGCGCGGAGTATTCCCTCCCTCCTGAAGGTGCAAACCGCGTCGGCCATCATATGAGGGCTCGACATGTCCGACCACGTATTGCCTCAACGGAAAATGCCGAAGCTGATCGTCGTCATGGCGTTCGACAAGGACGATGACGGCAACCTGTTCACCGCCTTCGGTCCCGCCGACCAGCGATCAGAGGAACGGGCCGTGACGCTGGCGCGCTCTCTTGCCGACAAGCACGCCGGTGTGATTGCATGGAGCCGTGACGCCAATCCCGATCTTGGGGAATATGGCGCACCGACGACGTTGTTCACGGCTGGCGATGTACCGGACATGGAATAGCCGTCAAAGGTCGAACAGGTCATCCCTGAGTGGGTCTAGGATATCGGGCGTGTTGTTCACCGGCTTACCGACCTTGCTGCCGATCTTCCACATGGTCATGAGTTCGTCCGGAAACGGCTTCATGAGGTCTGCCGGATCGGGATCGAACAACCAGCGGTCATAGTCTTCCGGCTTCAGGATGACGGGCATCCTGTCATGGATATCGGCAATCATCCGGTTCGGTTCGCAGGTGATAACGGCGAACGTCTTGATTACCTCTCTTGTGGTCGGATGCACCCACTCATCATGGATCGCAGCCAGGGCGAACGGTGCGCCCGACTTCATCGCAATGGCGTAGGGCTGCTTGTTCTTGCCGGTGCCGTGGATGTCCTTCCACTCGAAAAAGCCGTCGATTGGCATAAGCGCCCGCCCAGTGCGGTATGCCGAGCGGAACGAGGGCAGCACCTTGATCGTCTCTGCCTTTGCGTTGATCGGCTGCCTTCCGCCACTCTCATCCGTAACCCATCGCGGGATCAGGCCCCAGCGCGCCTTTACAAAGGCACTGGAACGTCTCGCGATCTCATCAACAACGATGATCGGATACATTTGGCGGGGAGCGCCATTCCAGCGTGGAAACTGGTTCTCCAGCCCTGCCGCGCCCGAAGGATCGGCAAAGGAGAACTTTGCAACCATGTCGGCAAGCGACCGTTTGACATGAACACGTCCGCACATAAGCTGGACGATAGGCAT
>NZ_LMFV01000006.1:96097-120081 GCF_001427285.1 Mesorhizobium sp. Root552 | reverse complement strand
CTTCATCGAGATGCGGCAGCCTAATATGACAACCCTGATGGACCAGAGCCTCCGTTAGCTCACGATGCCAGTTGGTCCCAAAATCCCTGACTACGGACACGGATCAGACGGTCTGCCGTTCCACGTCCCGGATTTACTAGTAAAACATCTCCATCGATAAATGATGGATCCAAGCCCAGAACTCGAATCGACCCGGAGTGGCCGACGTATTCGGCTCCTTCAGGAGCCGCCCTGACCAGTACAACGTCAAAAGCACTTTCAGGCTCGTGTTCCAGCCTTGTTCCCTCAAATGATCTGAGACGAACGACAAACGGATGATCCCCGTTTGCCTCGACTTTTACGCGCAAAGGGATCATGCGTGCACAGTGACCATGTCGTCATCCCAGCTTGGCAAACCAAGCCAAGCTGCCAGAGATGCGTGAGTTGCTTCGTCCCGACGATAGAGAATTTCAAAAACCTTATCGAACAGCGCTAAATGTCGACCGCAGAACCAGGTATCGGGGCGCGGAATACCCACTCGGCCATATCGAGAAAGATCATCGACGACATCTGTGCCACAGAAAGGTTGATAAGGGCAATGAATGCAATCAGGGTCGAAATGATTGAGGGCAGCAGAATTGAGGATCTCAATCTTAGCACGGTTTATCCCGTCAACAACGTTCCCAATCCCTAAATCAATGCGACCAATTCGGGAAAGCATTCTCGCTTCGTCAGTCGGGTAAAGCTGTCCATCATAGTCGATAACTATGTAGTCCGACGCGAAGAAATTTGGGTTGCGGATATCAACGTGATTGTCAGCACCGAAGCGCAATACCCGCTTTAAACACTGGCTGAAATAATATTCCTCCATGAAGCGACCTGTCCGGTAGTTACGAGCGATCAAAAGATCAATGAATCCGGAATGAAGCCGATTCCAGGACTGGAGAGCATCCGCGCCTTGATCGATTTTGCGGGCAAACCCTTGATGGTTGATGGGTCGTAGATAAACCGACCTGATCCCGTATCGCTCGTAATTGTCGAGCAGGGCTTCGAAATCTGGCGGATTTTTAACATCAATTGTCGGAAGCGCTGAGACCTTACCTTCCGGATATCGTGAAATCACCTTTTCGAGGTGAGAAAAAAAGGTCCTCGTAAGCTCGTTGTTATGGGTGCGCTGACGTTCATGTGTGCTCCAGTCGCCGTCAAGCGATGTACTTATGAACGTATCTTCTGCGTCTAAAAACTCCCAGGCACTTTGGTCAAGATTTTGGAGGTTCGTACAGATCACAAACTGAGAATGAGAGAATCTTGCCCTGCATAAATCACGGACCCGTTCGAGCAGATCGAGTCTTAGCAGAGGCTCTCCTCCTTGAAATTCAATTTTAATCTCCGGTCCTTCTAACGTTTCCAAAAATGAGAGAACATCAGCTAGGGTTTCGTCCGTCCAGTCAAAACCTCGCGCCGTCTCAGGTGCCCGTGAAACTTGGCAATAACCACACGCCAGATTGCATCTCAGTGTCGGAACTAAGATAACGTAGTTGAGCCGCTGCGGCCTGGATTGCCGTTGAGACCACCGGTAGGCAAATGATGTCCAGAATAAATCCAGCTCAGTGTCATAGCTTTGTCCACCTTCACGAAGAAAAGCTTGGTCCGAGTTTGATAAGTTGCCTGATACGTAGCGCTCAAGAAACTCATCACCCGCTTTGAAAAAGCTTCCTGCGTCGTCGGCAAACAGGACCATCCCATCCGTCGTATCGCGGAATTTCAAAGGCCAAATATTCATTGTTTGGTCACCGCTGAAACCAGGGCTTGACGCATAGTTAGCGTTTCCGCGTAGATTTTCTCGCGGTAGATTGCATGGAAGACGAATCTTCTAAGCTGGTCCTTTGATGTTCCGGTGCAGGGACTTACGACAATATTGCTGCTTGACCGAACAAAGTGACAAGTTGGAAAAACTGCCTGAAGTCTTAGTAAAGCAGCCTCGACATGCGTCTGGAATTGTGGAGCAATTTCCACGGTAAAATCGTCTTCAGTCGCATTTGGCATTCTCGCCATATCCCCCAAGCCGATAATGCCGTGGGCGCATTCAATTTTCAAGGCCTTGATCGGAGACAGGACTGGACGAGTCCAAATTCCGGACTGGCCCCCGAAACTTTCCCGTATTTGAAAACTCGGTTCCCGTATTGTGCAAACGGGAATTCCTCGGCAAATGCCTGATTTTTCATGGAGGCTTCCTGTTCCTTCAACCCTTTTGAGGTTAAAAAAGACAAAAATTCCCGTTTTCTCGGGAAAATCTGACCCGAGACCCACCCTATCCCTACTGCACACACCACCAAACAGTCCTTCGCGAACATGATGATTGTCCGAGTCGGGGAGTAATCCACTCCCATTCCCGGTATGCCAATATGGCCGGGGTTGAGAATGGCTGTCCGGCGATAGTCTCTCGCTTGGTGAGGCAAGAGAGATGGGCGAGGCTAGACTGTCAACAAATTTGATCCCCACTGAATTCAATTCGTCGGGGCAGTCGGACCAACCGGATTTTTCATTCATTTGCCTGATGGGCGATGACGCGCTGGCCCGGCAACAAATCGCTGGCATTTATGACCGCCATCGCAATCGCCTCTATGGTCGTGCGCTTGTTCATCGCCTGTTCTCGCAAGGTCTCGTAGGCAACCTGTTCCGACATGTTGTTGGCTGCCATCAGAATGGATTTCGCCTTGTCGATGTCCCGGTGCGCCTTCAGCTTGGTGTTCATACGCTCCAGGCGAAGGCGGAGCCGTTTTTCGCGCTTGTGATTGTTTACGCTCAAAAGCACGTTGGCCAGGATGCCGAACGTACGGAGCGGAAGACCGATCACCGCCTGGGCCCTAAGCCGCAGAAGCTTGTCGACAATGATAGGGTTCTCATAGTCAACGACAGCGATGAGGACAGCCGGCGGGTCGTCGGCATTCCAGTTGAGCACGATATCGTCTTCGACGATCGGGCGGACGAAGACAAAGACGACATCGGTGTCAGGGGGTATTTCCGCAGGAGGAGGCCAACTCGACTGGACCTGGCAGCCTATTCGTTTCAGGTGCTGGCACAGTTCTTCCCCTTCGCCGTTCTTGGGCTGAAGCAGCAGAACCCGAAGAGTTCGCAAGTCCTTTATCAGGATCGGCGCGGATCGTTCATTCGGTGAATAGGGGCTGCGGGATACCATCGTTCCTCATAGTGGCAACGTCGCGCTACTTGGGCTGATCTGGCCACGGCGCAAAAATGGTAGTCTTGGTCAGTTCCTTTCAGCACGGCCTTGGCGAAGTCCGCCGACGCATCTCTTTCGTGCTTCCTAGGTCGGTCCAGGTGGCGTTTCGATCATTTGGGTTTCCGCTCTCAATCGGGACAAAGGCATTTCTAATGCGAGTAGGACGCCACCGGCGTTTCGAGTTCGTCGGGATAGTGGCTGACCTGATAGGGTTCGGGTGCGATTGCGGTTTGGGAGGCAACCAGGATCTCGAACTGGCCATCCCCGGCCACACGGCCGATCTTCGGCCAGACATGGGTGTGCGCATTGACCGGATCGATGCGCACCCGTCCCTGGGGGGCGTCGAACTCGGAGCCAAGAATGGCCGGCCGCAGGATGTCGGGCTTGTCGGTGCCGCACCTGCGCAGCGCCTGCGCCACGATGTGAACCTGGAAATAGGCAGCCTCCCAGCACATGTTGGTGACGATGCCGCCGCCGGCCTTGCGCCTGTAGCGCTCCAGGCACGCCCTGTTCTGCAGGCTCTCCTGCGACTGGAAATAGGTCGCCGAGGTGATGTGGCCGACCGCAGCCGTAACCCCCATCGCCTGGACATCCGCCTCGCTGGTGGTCAGGCTGGCGATCGGCATCCTTGCCGGGTCCAGTCCCGCCTCGGCAAAGGCCCGGTAGAAGTGGACGATCGCGTCGCCGACGAAGTTGCAGAACACGACGTCGGGCTGCAGGCGCTTGATGTCGGAGACAAGCGGCTGGTAGTCGGCGGCCGGGGCATCGAGCTTCAGGTAGCCGCGCCCGATGACCTCGCCGCCTTCCACCGCCACCATCTCGCTCATGATGCGGTCCGATTCCCGCGGCCAGATATAGTCCGAGCCGACCATATAGAAACGCATGCCGGTATCGTTGAGCAGGAACTCGCCAAGCTTGGCGCTGTTCTGGTTCGGGGCGGCGCCGCAATAGATGGCGTTGCGCGAATATTCGAAGCCTTCGTACTGGGCCGGGTAGCACAGAAGGCCGTTGTGGCGCTCGACCGCGCGCAGCACGGCCTTGCGCGAACTGGACATGTAGCAGCCGAAGATGACCTTGACGCCGTCTTCGGCGAGAAGCCGGTTGGCGAGCATGTTGTAGGCGAGCGGATCACCGCCCGGGTCGTGGCAGACAGGGACAAGCTCACGCCCGTTGATGCCGCCGGCCTCGTTCACCTCGCCGATCGCAAACAAGGTGGCGTCGAGCATGCTCTGTTCGGTGGTCGAGGTCGGCCCCGACTGCGAAAACAGCACTCCAACCCTGATCGGCTTGTCTGTGTTCCTGCTTGCCAACGCCAACTCCGTTCAAACGCCGGAGCCAACAAAAAAGCGCTCCACGCGGTTAGTCCCGCTGAAGAGCGCCTTTGCTCATATCAATATAAGCACATCATGACTTAAGGCATGACATGCGTCAACCGACTCATGGATGCCTCGCAGGCAGTTCCGCGCCAGTGCCGGATAATGCAGGTTTGACGACATACCGGATCGGGAGCGCGGATTGTTATCGCATCACTTTTCACTCAACGTGTTTTGGATATCGGTGGCCGGATAAAGCGCTTGCGCGAGTTCGCGGATTGTCGTCGCCGTGCGTGGTCCAAACCCGATCATGTACGTCCCGTCCAACACGATCAGATGGCGGTTGCGTCCTGCCGGCGTGGCAGCAAGTGCGGGGTTGGCGAACACTTGGTCGGGTGTCGGGCCGCCCTTGCCGTCGCCCATCATAAGGATGACGTCGGGAGCCAGTTCAATGAGCTTTTCTTCTGAAGCTGCCTTGTAGCCTTGGACGACCTGCATGGGATTCGACCCTCCCGCGTAACGAATGATCGCATCCGCCGCAGTTCCGGCACCGGCTGCCGACAGTTTGATGAGACCGTGAAAGAATATGACCTTCTTCCGATCCGTCGTCGCCACTGCCGACGCAAGGTTGGCGGCAGAATTGAAGTCGTCAAGGACACGCCGGCTAAGAACCTGCCCCTGCTCTTCCATCTCAAGAGCGGATGCGATCAGCTCGATCTTGGCGCGGATGCCGTCGGGCGAATTTTCCTGCGGAACGAAAACGACCGGTGTTTGCAAAGAGGCCAGCACATCGATTGCTTCAGGCGGACCGATGTCGTTGGCGGCAATGATCAGGTCGGGCCGCAACGCGACCAGACCTTCGACAGAGAGTTGCCGGCGCGAACCTACATTCGGCTTAGAAATGACGGGATGCGGGTATTTGCCGGCCCTGTCGACGCCGACTACTTTGTCGCCCAAGCCAAGTTCGTAGACGATTTCGGTAACATCGGACCCCAATGTCACGATCCGAGCGGCTGCGCCGGTCTCAACGGTTCTGCCACGTGCATCGACGATTTCGGCGGCATAGCAGGCAAGCGAGGCCATCATCAACGCCGAAATACCAAGGAAGATCACCGCAGCTTTTTGACGAAGCTTGCCAGTGTACGATCCCGGCATGCTGATGCCACCGACTGCCAATCGTTTGCGCATATGGGCCGATCACCTCTCGTAAAGATTTTTTCGTGCTGTCAATATAATTAAAGTTGACTCTTGTAATCAAGTTTTACTATCTGCCGGTACTCGCTTTCAACCGATCGCGATTTCTGCACTTGCCAGCCCGGTCCAAAGCCCTGCCAGCGAATTGAGTTTCATATGCATTCGGGGGCGGCTTATGTCTTTTTCATCCAGGGGTCTGATGACCAGTACGGCTCTGGCCGTGGCTTTGTCTGCGGGAGGTCTTCCCGCACACGCTCAACAAGCACAGAACACGCAAGCTCAGGCGGGCGAGAAACAGGATCGCGTCCAGCCGACCGGCAATCGACAGGCAACGACCCTCCTCGACCTGATCACCATCTCCGCGACCATGGGTCTTCAGGCGGTCATTGATGCATTGTCAGGCACAAGCGTCGCCGATACGGTCGAGATCGAACGCTTGCAGCCTGTGACTGCGGCCGACCTGTTTCGCAACATTCCAGGCGTATCCGCATCCCTGAACGGAGACGATCCGGCAACCGCAATCAACATCCGTGGCCTTCAGCAATATGGCCGTGTTGCGGTGACACTCGACGGGGCGCGACAGGACTACTGGCGTGTGGGCCATGGTTCCGGATCGTTCTATATCGAGCCTGAACTTCTGAAACAGGTAACGGTCATTAGAGGACCCGTATCGAATGCCTACGGCACCGGTGCAATAGGCGGCGTGGTCGCATTCGAAACCAAGGGCGCCAGTGATTTCCTGCGCGACGGGGAGACTTGGGCGCTCAGCGAAAAAGGCCGTTACGAGAGCAACGGCAGCGGTTACCTGTCAAGCACGACCGGAGCATATCGCTTCAACGAGAATGTTGACATCATCGGCAACATCGTCTGGCGCGACAGCAGCGAGTACAAGGACGGCAACGGAACCCCTGTGCGCTTTACCGGCGAAGAAGCAGTAAGCGGCTACAGCAAGATGACTTTCCGCCCCACTGAAGGGCATGAGGTAAAGCTAAGCGCGGTAGCGCAGAACTACGACGACATCGTTTCTGCAGCTTCGGGCTCCAACAACATCAACGTTACCCGTTATAATGCCGACACCAATGTTCGAAACTACACCGCCAACTACACCTACAGGCCGGACGACAATGACCTTTGGGATTTTTCTGCAACTGCCTATCACGCTGCCACTCGCGCCGAGCAACGTCAGATCGTGGGAAGCGCGGTCGGCTCGATGCGCTACTACGACGTCACCACGAGCGGAATGAATGTGCGCAATGCCTCTCGCTTCGAAGGCTGGGGCATGAGCCACACCCTAACTTATGGCGGTGACTACTCGCTCCTGAACGGCGATTCGGTCGATGCCAATTTCGGTAAGGGCGATCAACGCGCTTACGGCGCCTTCATGCAATGGGAAGGCAAGTATGGCGCTTGGCTCGATCTGATCGGTGCCCTTCGGTATGACGGCTACCAACTTGACGGAATGTCGAAGCCCGCTCCTGGAAATCCATCACACCCGGTTTCGCTTGAAGGCGAGCGTTGGTCGCCGCGGTTCACGGTAGGTGTTACGCCGCTTGAAGGAATTCAGCTCTACGGAACCTATGCTGAAGGTTATCGCACGCCGCATATGCAGGACGTGTTTCGCCAGAATGGCGCTCATGGTGCTGGCTACGAACCGAACCTGACGCTCAAGCCCGAAGTTGCCAAGACCTGGGAAGCCAGCGTAAATCTGAAATATGACAGCGTGTTTACAGGCGACGACATAATTCGCGCCAAGGTCAACGTGTTCCATACAAAAGTCGACGACTACATCGACACGGTCGCAGCCGGCGGCGTCACCACGTCGCAGAACGTTGGTACGGCTCAACTGAAGGGCATCGAACTGGAAGGCGTCTACGACTACGGCGTCGGGTTCGTGAATCTCGCCGCATCGTTTACCGATGCAAAGATGCACGATGGTCCCACTGCCGGAGCTACGCTCAGCAATACACCGCTCGACAATGTGTCTCTCACGCTCGGTTTCCGTGCGCTTGAGGACCGCCTCGTTTACGGCGTTCAGTACCAGAGCCTTGGCGAAGTAACCCGTGTCCTCTCCACGGGTCCCAAGTTCTATCCGCGCACCGATCTCGTGAATGTGTTCGCCAACTGGGACGTGAATGACAATCTCAAACTCGACTTCGGTATCGATAACATTTTCGACAAGGCCTACACCGACCCGCAAACCGGTTGGGGAACCAATCCGTTGAGCGAGCAAGGCAAGGGCAGAACATTCAAGATCGCATTGACTGGCCGCATCGGCGGCTGAACTTCCGGAGACTTAACATGACCGAGCTTGCCTGCGAGGCGCATCTGCAACTGCAGCATCTACCCAACTATCTCGATCGGATTACCGATCGATTGCACAGTTTCAACGCAGATATTTCGCAGGGGGAGGACCGCATCGATTTTCGTTTTGATTTCGGTGCTGCATCCTTCGACATGACACCGGGAAGCCTTGTAATGCGGGCAAACTCCGGCGATGCGGACGGTCTCGCCCGGATCAAGGACCTGCTCGCTACTGCCGTGCAGGTTTACGCCAAGGAGGAGCAGCCGCAGATCGTCTGGTCCGGCGATCTGGCGGATGAAACGCAACTGGCACAGTTCCGTGAAATGACGGTTGTGAGCGCAACCTGGCTTACGCCGCATATGCGCCGCATACGGTTGGCGGGCGAACGGCTGGAGCGTTTCGGCAAATACGGAAACATGCATATCCGCATGCTGTTCCCGACAGAAAAGATTCCTGAACCGCAGTGGCCGACACTTGGACGAAACGGGCTGGCGGTTTGGCCGTCCGAAGATCATCGCCCAACCCCGCGGGCCTATACGATCCGGGCTTTCAGTGTCGAAGAAGGCTGGATGGACGTGGATTTCGTCACACATGAAGGAGACAGCGTCGGCTCAAAGTGGGCACTGGAATCGACAGCCGGCGACAAGGTTGGCATCATGGGGCCTGTAGGCCGACCGCTGCGCCAAGCAGATTGGTATGTCATGGGTGCGGATGAAACAGGGCTGCCTGCTTTGGCTAGAATGCTTGAAACCCTGCCGCCAACAACTACTGGCGTCGCATTTGTCGAAGTCGCCGACGAAAGGGAAAGGCAGGATATCGGCAACCGTACGCGGATCGAACTGAATTGGATTTATCGGAACGGAGTAGCCGCAGGAGCGGATGAACGTCTGGCCAATTCTGTTCTCTCAGTCGCTTGGCCCGATGGCCAGACCAGGTTTGGCTGGTTCGCTGCGGAAGCGATGGCGGCCAAGCGCGTTCGAGACCGCTGGCGCAGCGAACTGGGGCTCGGCAGAGACCAGACCCTCGCAGCGGCCTATTGGCGCCGCGGCATATCCGGCCTTATGGCCGGATAACAACGAAGGCCGATTGGAGCCGCGGGTCATTTTCCTATCCGCGGCTCAATTTGCATAAAATACAAATCAAATTTATGATCTGCAATATACGAAATTCTAATACTTAAGTTTCAATTTTAAATTCTATTGAATATCAATCTTCTGATAATCCTGTCGAATTTATACCATCTCCCTTAGCTCGATATACAACTCCCTGAACTAGGCTGCACCTCGGTAGATCGAGGACGGGCAGATGCTTCACAAGGGTACACGAGCTGCGGGAAGGTGGGCTGGCATGGCTCTCAGCGCCGCCGCTGCCTGTATGCTGACTGGAAGCATCGCCAATGTAGGCAACAGCCCTGCATCAACCGATACGCAGCTCGACTACATAAGCACTGGCTCAGTGGTGACAGGAATATTCGCTTCGGTGGCATTCCCGTTCAAACCGGGCATGGCAGTACGTTGGGCGGAGATCGAGGCAAATGCGGATAAGCTTGCGCCGGAGTATTGCGACGGCCTTGCCGCATGCCGCATCCGCTTAAGTCTCCTTCAGGACACGGCCAACGCCGTTCAGGATCAGTCGGTGGTAGGCAAGATCACCGCTGTCAACAAAGCGATCAATCGCCTGATCGACTATCGAAGCGATAAAGATACTTATGGCGTACTCGACTACTGGGCGATGCCTAAGGAAGTTCTTGCTTCCGGCAAAGGCGATTGCGAGGATTTTGCCATTCTGAAGATGGCCGCGCTCAGAGCTGCCGGCCTACCGGCAGACAGCATGGCTCTGGTGGTGCTTCGTGATTCAAGCCGGAATTTCTATCACGCTGTTCTTGCGGTATCGACGTCCAGCAACACCTATGTGCTGGACAATCTGCGCGACGCCGTGCTGACCGACAGGCAATTGCCGCAATATCAGGCCCTCTATTCCCTCAGCATGCAGAAAGCCTGGATTCACGGCTACAAGAGGGGCTCGGAATTCGCCATGCAGAAGCGGCCGAAATCATTGGAATCCGTGCAGCCCGGCGAAGGCATTCACGACCCATCCTGAGACGAGCACGAAATTGGCCGCGTAAGCCTACGGCAGCACGTAGCACAAGATGATGTCTTGTCCCGAGACCGGTGCCAATATGGAATTGAGGTTGCCGCGCAATCGCCGATCGCCCAGACCGACGACAAAGCCTACAGGGGTAGGTGTGTTGCCATTCGCTTTCAGATTTGCAGCCAGATCCGTCAGATGCACGTCCAAGGCCAGTCTGAAGTCCCTGCCAATCGGACCCGGCGCGGCGTACGAGAAGCGGGCCTGGACGAAAGCCAGGAATGATTGGTTGTAAGCGATGATACGCTTGTCGAGCCCCAGGGCGAAGGCCGGGCCAGGCGAAGCACGGACAAGGTTGCCGACAAGAGACGGGTTGGAAATCCGACGGGCCGCCTCCAGTTCACCCAGCGCCCATTTGAGGCAATAGACCCTGAGCAGCGATGTCGCGTTCGTCACATCCGGCGCCTGCTCGATTACCGCGCTTACAAGACTGCCTGTCTTCTGCGCGGTCGCGGTCGCAATGTCCCGTAACGCTTGCCAGTAAGCACGCTCAAGGCGGATGCCACGACGCGCATCTTGACCCTCCACCACCCGGAAGACAGGTTCGGCATCGCTGGCAAGTGGACTGGGTTTCGGTTCGCCGGACGCAGAAGCCACGCTATCGCTCCCGCATGGCTTCTGTTCTGGCCTTGTTGATTGGTTTCAGCAGATACTGAAGCACCGTCTTCTTGCCCGTCATTACATCGACTGAAGCGATCATGCCGGGAATGATGGCGTGCGACTTGCCGTCATGAACGATCTCGGATTTGTCGGTTTTCACCTGCACGAGATAGAAGGTTTCTCCGGACTTCTCGTCGAACATCGAATCGGCGGAAACGTTGGAAACCTCACCAGCAAGTCCTCCATAGATGGAGAAGTCGAAGGCGGTGACCTTCACCAGCGCGGGCTGCCCAACACGGATGAACGCAACGTCCTTTGGAGAAATGCGGGCCTCCACCAGCAAAACGTCGGAGGTCGGGACGACTTCTGCAACAACGGTTCCGGGCTGCACGTAAGCGCCTATGGTGGTGATCTCCAGACGGTTCACCACACCATCGACAGGTGAACGCAAATCCGTTCGCTGGACCCGGTCGGTTGCGCCGCGAATGGTTTCCATCGCAACGGAGAGGTCGGCCAGGACCTTGGTCTTTTCAGCGAGCGCTTCCTGCTGGAAAACCAGCGTCAGCTCGTCGACCTGAAGTGAAGCTTCCTTGATGGCGCCACGAATACGGTCGAGGGATTCCTGCAGCAATTTCAGTTGGCCGCTCGAGTCCGTCAATTCCTTCTGGATGCGCAAAAGATCGGTCTGAGGCGCAAGTTTGCGAACAACCAGCGGCTCCAGCAGCGCTGCCTCCTTCTGCGAAACCTCGATGTTGGCTTCCAGGCGCTGGATGCCGACGAGAGCCTCGTCCAGTTCCTTGCGGCGCTGCAGATGGCGTTCCTGCAGGACTGAAAGCTTGTTCTGGAAAGCGTCCCGCCGCGCCTTCAGCAGTTGCGCTTCGTTGTCGCAAACTTCCGGGCTGGACTTCCTGACTTCCTCCGGGCAGGTCATCGACGAGACCATGTCTCCCGTCTGCTCCAGTTCGAGGCGCGCAATCTGTGCACGCAGCGCACGCGCACGTGCCTCGAGCTCGCCCAATGTCGAGGTCGTGGCGGTATCGTCCAGCCGCACGATGAGATCGTCCTTCTTGACGATCTGGCCGACTTTCACCGCGATTTCCTGCACGACGCTGGCCTCGCTCGCCTGGATAATCTGGGTACGCGAGACAGGGATCACCTTGCCCTCACCACGGGCAATTTCCTCGACCTGAGTGATCGCAGCCCACGCCACGAACGAAATGACAAGCAGAATAACGACGATGAGACTAGCGCGCGCCCAAAACGGGGGTTTGTCGGTCATTGCCGCTTGCCCTCCACATGAACGATACGAGACGCCGGTTGGTCGCAGAGCGAAATCATGTCGGGCGCGCCGCGTTTTTCTGGAGTTGCTCGATCACCGCCTTCTTTGGGCCGTCCGCGATCACGCGACCATTTTCCAGGACGATGAGGCGGTCGATCAATTCCAGCATGCTGTAGCGATGCGTCGAGATAACAAGCGTCGTTTCCGGGCTGATCGCCGTTGCCAGTTGATTGATCAGCCTGCGCTCCGAAGCGAGATCCATGGCGCCCGACGGTTCGTCCAGGAATATGATTTTGGGCCTAGCCAGCAGAAGCCGGGCGATGGCCATAGCCTGCCTTTGCCCACCGGACAGGTTGCCGCCGCGTTCGCCCACCTGCATGTCGTAGCCGCGCGGGTGGCGGGAGACGAATTCGTCGACGCCCGTTTTCCGCGCCACCTCGATGATTTCCGCATCGGTCGCGTCGGCGCGACCCATCAGCAGGTTTTCCTTGACCGAACCCGAAAACAGATCCGCCGACTGCGAAGCAACCGAGACGGCCGAGCGGATGATGGCCGGATGGTACTGGCGCACATCGATGCCATCTATCATCAGGCTGCCTCCCGTCGGCGGGTAAAGACCTCCGAGAAGGCGACCAATGGTGGTTTTCCCGGACCCAATCCGACCTATAATTCCGACACGCTGGCCGGGCTGGACCGCAAATGTCAGGCCATTCAGCACTTTCTGGTCGGAATTCGGATAGGCAAATTCCACGTTCTGGAAAGCAAAGCTTCCGCTGTGGATTTCCCGATTGACGAAGCCAGTGCCCGTCGGGCGATCTTCCGGCTGTTCCATCACGGAGTTGAGGATGCGCAGTGACAGCATCGCCTGCCGCATCCTCGAGAGGGTCATGGCAATCTGGCCCATCGGCGCGACCGTGCGACTTGAAAGCATGACTGCGGCGATAATCGCGCCAGAAGACATCTGGCCTTGTGAGAACTGGTACGCGCCGGCGATGATGATGACGATCGACACGAGTTGCTGGACGAATTGCGTCCAGTTGGCAGCCGATGCCGATAGCTGCTTGATCTCTTCCGAAGTCAGCGACGCCTTCTTCGACAATTCGTGCCATTTGCGCAGCAGCATCCGTTCCGCGCTCAGCGACTTCACCGTCTCGATCGTCGAGATCGTCTCGACAAGAAGCGATTGCTTCATCGAAGATTCGTTGGATGCGGCTGCTACCCTGCGCCCGATCCGGTGTTGGGAAATCAGCCCGATACCCAGTGCGATAAGGAAGGCTATCGCCGGAACGATCACGATCCACCCGGCTACCAGATAGATCACGATCAGAAACACGAACACGAAGACCGTATCGATCAACACGCTGATGGTATTCGAAGTAAAGAACTCGCGTACGAATTCGTACTGCGTGATTCGGCTGGCATAGTCTCCTGTCTGCATCGGTCTCGACGACATGGTCGCGTTAAGGACCTTTTCAAACAGAAGGTACGAAAGCTTGATATCGGCTCGCCTGCCCGCATAGTCGATCAGGGCCGAGCGCGCGGTTTTCAAAAGCAGGTCGAAGAGGATTGCGCCGGCGACACCGATGGCAAGAACCCAAAGCGTCGACTTGGCATCATTGGGCAAAATGCGATCGTAGACATTCATGGTGAAGAGTGGCGAGGCCAGTGCCAGAAGATTGATGAACAACGCCGCCAAAGCGACCTGCGCATAGGATCGCCAGAACGGCAGCAATGCGCTGGCCAGCCAATGTCGCCGCACGATGCTGCCATCCATGCCCTCAACGGCGGATTGCATCGTATCCGCACTGACAATGCTGAAGGACAGAACCGCCCGCACTTCTTCCTTGCGCAACGGGCCACCCTGAACCTGGGAATTGGCCAGCGCCAACAGCGAAGAATCGAAATCGCCTCCCGCCATGTTTTCAAGCAGGGATAGCGCTGACCCGTCGTTCAGGAGAAGAATTGCCGGCAGATCGAGGTTGCCGGAGGCCAGTTCACGCCAACCGAGGTCTCTTACCTCAAGGCCGATGCGGTCGCTCAGCCGTTGAACGTCTTCCAGACTGGGCTTCGCCTCGTCGAATGGAATGCCGGAGAAAAGCACGACATCGGAACCAGGCCTGCCAAGAAAGATGGCTACCCGCTGAAAGGCATCCCTGAAGGACTGCCCCCTTGCCGGGACATCAATTTCGGTAGCTTCGGCCCGTGCAACGGACAATTCGGGCGCCGAATTCATAAGGGCCTCTCGCTATACGAGACGACGCGTGCTGCGAAGAAAGGCAAGCAGCCTGCATTCCATCGAACAAAAGGCTGCCTGCGTTCGAACCGCTCTATCCATCGCAGCCTATGCCGCAAAGACTTTCCCGCTGGTTACTGTATGGGGGCCAGCAAATCGAGCGGCAAGTCGTTGACCTGTTGCGAAGGCAGGCGACGATAGGTTTCCGTCGGGGCGGTTTCCGGAACGTTAAACTCTTTGCGCGCGTATGCGTCTGACTGCTTGGCGGCCTGGAGGTTCATCGTGCTCAACAATGTTCCTGTTGCTGCAAGCAAGCGGTACTCGGCAAAACGGGCTGCAAATTCCGCAGTCTTCGCGAGGATATTGACGGTATAGCGCGAGTTCTGGGCGCCCAGCACGTCAAGCAGGGAACGCCTGCCAACCGCAAGCTGATCGCGGTAAGAACTCACCAATTGTCCGTTCGATGCCGCCTGTTCCCGGAAGGTGCTGGCCAGATCCATTTGGCGCAGGCGACGATCCCATGAAATCCGGACCGCTTCCTCGACTTCCCGGTAATTCTGGTGAAGCACCAAACGCTGCTCGCTCGCCCGGCGGATTTGCTCCTGCTCATTGGCGATGTCGATGCCGCCACGATACAGGTTCCATTTAGCTACGACCCGCGCCTGCAGGTCGGACGTCCGGCCCTCACTGCCATCGATGTCGTTTCCGGTACGGGCCCGTCCTTCAAGGAATATCTCGGGCAGCATTTTGGAGCGGGCGGCATCGATCTGTGCATCGGCAACATCGATATCCGCATTCGCCACCTTGATACGAGGGTTATTGACCCTGGCCAATCCTATGGCTGCATCGAGAGATTTCGGCAGCGCAGATGCCATCGAAGCAGGCATCGAGGCATTGGAAAAAGGCTTACCCACGAGTGTCAGAAAACGGGCCTTCGCGGCCTCCAGTTCTTCTTCCGCCTCTTTCATGCGGGCCTTCGCCGCCAGCAATCGCTCCTGCCCCTGCTGGCGGTCCGCCTCGGTCAGCGTACCGCCCGAAATCAGCGAGCCGATGTCGGAAATGACCTGCTGGTGGAAGCCCATATTGCGGCGCGATTCCTCAACGATCTGCGCTTGCAATAGAATCTCGAGATATTCGCGAACGACCTGCAGCCCGAGCGTTTCTGAACGCTCAAGGACCCGGAATGCCGCGCTGTCGACACGGGCCGCCTGGCGCTCAAGCTCTGCACGACGACCGCCGCCATCGAAAAGCTTCTGCGTGATAGTAAGGCCGACTTCGGACGGATAGAGCGGATCGTCGTCGAGTCCACCGAGCCGCCGCGAAGGGTTGTCCAGATCACGAGCGCCAACTGACGCTTCCAAATCGACGCTGGGGAGGTACAGGCCGCGCGCCTGGCGCAGCTCGAACTCGATCGCTTCTCGGTTTTCGGAAGCCTGGCCGATTTCAGGGTTGGATTCCAACGTTACGGCCATCGCTTCCTTGAGCGACATTGCCTTTGCGCTCACCGGAGCCAGAAAGACTCCCGCAAGCAGCGCCGCAGACATTACCCGGAGTACTGAGATACGCATTGCCCGCCACCCCACTCGTATAGAACCGCATTAAACAGCGGCTTCAGAATACCAATCCCTCGTACCGTATGCCGATTGGATTAAGAATCATCAACCCCTGCTGCTGCAAGGGCCCTGCATCATAAAGAAATCCTGATTATTGTTGCGATTCCGCCACACATATACATAAGATTTTACTGAACTATAACCATGCTTCCAATATTAGCTTTATTGTAGAGCTCTATAATATCCTCATTCGCCATTCTTATACAGCCGGACGACACCGCTTTTCCCAAGGTCCACGGCTCGTTAGTCCCATGTATTCTATAAAGGGTACCTCCAAGGTAGAGTGCGCGAGCACCAAGGGGATTATCCGGACCACCTTCCATGGTAGCAGGCAATATTCTCCCGTTGGCCGCTTCGCGCTGTCGCATTTCTTCGGGAGGCGTCCAACTTGGCCACTCCGCCTTGCGGCTGATCTTTTCAGATCCCTTCCAGCTAAAACCTTCCCGACCAACCCCGATGATGTAGCTGATCGCCGTGCCATCCCGGTTGACGTAGAGCAGGCGTCGCTGGCCGGTATCCACGATAATGGTCCCTGGACGCGCGCGTCCTTCATAGGGAACGATCTGCGGCGGGACCGGCGCGACATTAAGCCTGCGTGCAAGCTTTCGGTTGTCCACGCGCTTCTTGACCCACTTGCCGGTTGCCGCATCGAACTGGCGGACTTCGGTTTGCGCCGAAGTCGCTGCGGCCGGCTGGATGCCCGAGATCGGGGCGAACAGGTAAGTTGCGCAGACGATTGCGGCCCATATGGCAAAACGCGAAATCATGCTTGATGGCATCGAGGCCGCTCCGAAATCCGGTTTCCGTTACCCAGACTTTAGTCAAATCGATCAAATGTGAAATGTCGAGGCAACGTCAATTTTACGCCGGTGCATTATTCAACTGCGGATAGAAAAACGGGGATTTGACAGGACGATGGACTGGGGATCAGCAAAGACCTTCTTGTTCCGCCACAAACCAGCCCTTTCTTGGGCTGCCGGAGGAACCGCCGTCGGCATTGCCCTTGCCTTGGCCGCGTATGGCATTTTCAACGCAGTGTCACCGTCGCTCGCCGCAGGCAGGGAACTTGGCCTTACTTTGACGGTTTCGATTCTCGTTGGGCTGCCACTCGCCATCGCTTGCGGGCTGCTTGCGTCCAAGGCCGCCTTGCTGCGAAAGCAGGCGCAAAAATCGGCGCAAAACGACGGGCTGACATCTTGCCTCAACGAGCCGACTTTCTCAGCGCTTGTCGATACGTACTCCAATCGCAACTCCGCACCCGGCAGCAATCCGCTCGGCACCATTCTTCTCATCAACCTCGACGACCTCAAAGTCATCAACAGCCGTTTCGGCTTCAGTTGGGGGAACGAAGCTCTCAGCAGCGTCGCGGCCACGATCAGGAACACGGTGCGCAACGGCGATATCGTCGGCCGCGTCTCTGGCGATCAGTTCGGCGTATTCCTTCCCGGCGCGAATGAGATCGATGCGCGTGGTGTCGCCGAACGTATCCACGACAATGTGACGAAGATGCAATTCTATCCGGCGGGTACGCACTATCCCATGTCCATTCGGGCCGGTGCCGTGATTGTATCCAGCCGTATCGGCTTCGATGACCTTCTGCGCACGGCCGTAGGTACACTGGCCAAGACGCAGGCGCCGGGACATGACTGGATCGAGTACCAGTTCTTGAATACGTCGCATGCCTCTGGCGAAAACGATAGCCGACTTCAATAGCCGCTGCTGATCTGCGGTTGCCGGTTGAGCAAGCTGGCAACCGGGGTCGACTCGGTTCAGAAACCTGACGGCGCTGCGTCCTGAAGGACGAGCTTACCTCCGGACAAACGATAAATCGCCAATCGCCGTTCAACGTGGCCATCGGCACCAAAGCGGAATGTCCCGGTCGCACCGGTGAACCCCGAACTTGCTCGCAAGGCAGTTGGCTTCAGCCCGTCAGCTCCCTTCGTCCGGACGATGCCGGCGGCGACCGCCACTGCATCGAAGCCGTAAGCGGCCTCCAGGGATAGTGCGCGCCCGTAGGTCTGCTGGAAGCGCCCCGATATGCGCTTCAACGAATTCTGGTCGATCAGTGCAAGCAGCGATCCTTCCAGCACCGGTTCGCCGTACGCACTGGCGGGCCAGACGTAGGTGCCAAGGAATGGAACGCTGGCCTCCAGCCCTCCACGTTGGCGCAATGCAGGGGCGGCGACTTTTGGGGCGTCCGCGCCAATCAGCAAGACGGCCTGGGCCTCGCCAAGCCTTGCAAGCTTGGCCACGCCGTCTGCCGACGTCGGGTCGGTAACGATATCCAGAAGTTGCACGCCGTTCTTCTTCAGGCCTGCGCGCAGACGCTGGGTCTCTGCCATGTCGAGTGGACGGGTTGAAACGACCATGATCTTCGTGCGGCCCGCACCCGCCGCGTATGAAGCGATTTCGATAGCCCCGCCGATTTCATCGGACTGGATCGCAACCGCAGACGCGACAGGGTTTGCATCCAGAAGCATTGCCGGCGGCTTGGATGAGGCATCCGCAAAAGCCTTGGCGAGAGACGGCGGACCGATAAGCATCTTCGTTCCGCCATCGGCGGATTGCTTGACCTCGTCGGCGACGACTACCCCTGGCGCCCTAAGATCATGCGCAGCCAAAGTCAGTTGCCCTGCACCAAGTTCCTTGATCGCAAGGGCCGCACCATCGCGATAGTCATTTGCAGAACCGGCGATGCTGGAATCCAGAAAGATGTCGATACGGGCAGGCCCGCTGCCAAACGACTGCGAAGCCACTACCGGTGCGCTCGAACCGGCACCGGGATCGGCCTTCACGCTTTCGAGCGCTTCAGGTCCTGCCGAAGACTGGCAGCCGCCGGTTAAAACGGCTACAGCCAGTAAAATACAGGAAACGCCGCACCGGAAATGCAAGAGGCCCATGCGGGCGGTCAGTTCATGTACTGAACCATGCGGGCGTGAAAGCACTCGCATTTGTTGAGCGTGTCCTCGTCACGGTAGTCGGCCTTGAGATAGCCATAGGCCTTGCCGCAAGCCACCTTAGCTTCAGATGCCCAGGTGAAAGCCGGCCGGCGCGAGTTGATCCACTGGCTGTCGTCGGCCACGCTGACAGCTTCGTTCATCAGCTTGACGACGTCTTCCTTAAGCGCCGCGTTGCTGGTCTCGCTGAGCAAAGTGGAGCTCGTTGCCAACTGACACTGATTGGAACCGACGCCCAGATCGGCTGCCTGAACTGGCAGAACCACGGCAAGAAGGGCTACCGACGCCAGAATTTTACGCACTGAAATCATATCAACCGTTCCCCGAATTCTAGCCGTCCTGCGGCGGTCACAACTACAACAACCAATACGTGAATTCAACACCGGCCCACCCGAAGGCAGGCCAGCAGTGCCCCGATATCAAGGGGTATGGTTGACCGTCGCTGCGGCCAGGTCGTCGTCATAAAGGATCTTCACACCGGCGTCGGTGTTCAGGTGGGCGACAGTGACAAAGTCAGCGTCATTGCCCGAACCGCTCTGGTTCACCTGCAACTGGTCAGCCGCGCCATTACCGCCCTCCACCGTGCGGACGAAATCACCAATATTGTCAGCTGTTACGTTGCCGCCCAACAACTCTGAGAGATCGACCACATCACCTTCCCCAATCTTGTAGTCGGTGATGATGTCGGCCATCGCCGGTCCTTCGGCAATCGCCGAGTGATCGATGACGAACGTGTCGGCCCCTGAACCGCCTGTAAGCGTATTTTGACCCGAACCGCCAGCAAGGAAGTCGTTGCCGTCGTCGCCATATAGTTTGTCGTTCCCTTCTTGACCGAAAATGACATCGTTTCCATCGCCGCCGTGTATCGTGTCATGCCCCCCGGACCGGCCACTCTCTTTAGATATTTCGTCCTGATGGGTACGAATGTAGTTAATTGTGTCTGCTCTGGTCCAGTTTTGCGACGGTGTCGTCTCCAGAATCTGGAACACCTTCCAGCCGGAGCCGTCGGGCAAATCCACCAGTCCCTTCGCATCCGCCAGAATGTCGGTGAATGGCACATCCCCGAAGATCAGGTCGTTGCCCACACCGCCGTTGATCGTATCGTTGCCGGCGGTCGACAAAGCAGCCTGACCGCCAAGATTACCGACAGCGTCGATTAATCCAGCCGCATCATTAACGATCACAGCTCCATCACCCTGAGGCCCTTCGATGATATCGAGGATATCGACACCGCTCGGCCGGGTGATCTGGTCAAGCCGGATGTAACCGGCGCCGGTGCCGGTGTTCTGGAACTCTATATAGTCGATCAGCTTGCCGTCTGGTGCACTGATAAGAAAATCGTTCTTGTCATTGCCACTCCAAGTCGGCACGTCCGCTGATAGCGAAACAGTTCCATCCGTGTAATGGATCTTATAAGCGACCTTGTGCCCGGGACCAGACCCGAAGCTAACGAAATCAAACCGTGCCGCCACTGCCGGTGCACCGCTGTTGAAAGTACCAGTGGTATACCCGCCCGACCCATCATAGTCGGTCGCCGGACCGAAATCGAAGCGAAGCACCTCTGCACCGCTCAATCCATCACCGCCGTTACCAGAGACACCATAAGCTCTACTAGCGCCCGTACCGGTAACCGTCACCGACGTCACGCCGCCGGCGCTGCCCGTCCAGCCGGAGACCTGTGCAAGCTGCTCGCTGGTGGTATCAGAACCTCCCCTTACAATAAAAGCATACTGATTTCCGCTAGCCGACGAAACATCGAAGCGACTGTTGTTGTTGTAATTCGTTTCGTTGCTTCCACCGCTTCCAACGCTCTGCGTAGGCGCCGTCGTGCTCAACCCGATGCCGACTGTGTCGATGCTCCAGCCGGTATCCTGCAACGCCTTGATCTCGTTGCTACCGTCCGTGATGCCAAGCGCCTCCCTGAGCGCGGTCGCAACACCAGAATCCGAAGTGCTGGCAGATGTCGAGTTGCCACTCGTATTCGTATAGCTGGTTGGCTGACCATCAGATACAAACAGAACTTTCTCGACTGTCGCCGCCGAAAGCGGAGCGCCAGTACCAGCCGAGTTGATCCATGTCGTCGCGGCATTCAGGGCCGATTCATAGTTCGTAGCATTTTCCGTATCCACGTTGTTGATGGCAGCTATCGCGGCGTTCAACTCAGCCATATTGACGACACCGCCCTGAATGAGGTCATAGACCCCATTCGCGTGGCTACCTGACCCGATGTCGTAGCCCTTGCTGTCGAAGCCGATGATCTTCACACGAAGATCTTGCGCCTGGGATTGACCCAACGTTGTGAGCAACTGATTTACGGCAGCTTGCAACACGTCGAGACGGCTGTCCTCATTCCATCCCGGATTTGTGTCGCTACCCAACCGCCAGTTCATGCTGCCGGACGTGTCGAGAACAAGCAGTATATTCGCGGTTGCACCGGAGATCGTCACCTGCCCCGGATCGCCGAGAAGAGTGTCGTTACCAGCACCACCTTCAACAGCACCGTCGATCATCCCTGCGGGGTTCGCCACTGCATGGTTTTCGGGCGAGTTGGCAGCGTCGCCCTGGTTGGAGCCCACGACGAACACCGAGGGTGCCGACAGCGTGATATCGATACCGCTTGCGACAGCATCGCCATCGCGGTCAATGATCTGGACCGGAAGATGGAAATCAACCGGATCCGTGGAAACTACCGAGGTGCCAAAGCCGCCAACTTTGAAGGTCCCGCCCGATTCATGCAACGCTTCCAAGCTATTGTAGCCAGAGGTTGTATAGGACGCGACGCTTGTCCCGTTCACGATGCCTGAGACGAGCGCTTCACCGTTGGTGAAGGTCACGCCGAAATCATGGCCGCCGACGGTCACGGTCGATGCCGTCGCTGAGACCAGCTTTGTTTCACCATTGTAGGTGATGGCGATCGTCGAGATGGTATCCTTCAGGCCATCGCCAACATGCGTCGTTATCGTCCCCGTATCATCATCATCGTATGCCTTGAACCGCACAGTGGGTGCGGCGCCATTGACATTCGAAAACACAATCGAAGCACCGTTTATGGCGTAATGCTGATCGAAGGTATGATTCTGCTTTGCCGGGTCGCTGTAGTTTCCATTGTTCGGCACAGTGCCCGCCAGGTCTCTGACGAAATCGAGACGGATGCCTTCGCCACTGTCGATGGACTGGCCACTCCCAATTCCGAACGTATTGTTGCTAGTATTGACGGACGTGCCGGATGTAGGGGTAATCAGCAAATCCGGGCTATCTTCCCCAGCTTTCGTATAGCCGAACCACGGATTGTTGCCGCCTTGCGGATCATATCCGCCAGTCAGGAAATTCACCGTAGTCAGGCTGTCGACGATTCCGTCCATATCGACGGAATAGGTGCCGTTCGCCGGATTCAAGGTGAGGGTGAACACCGTAGGACCGGTTGTGCTGCCGGCATGGCCGATCAACGTATGGCCGTCGCCAGCTAGCGTGTAAACGATCGGCTGGCCACCTGAAGTCAGCCCACTTGGCTGGTTATGCAAGTCAGGATCGAACCTTACCGTTCCCGGGCCATCCGCTCCGTAACTGGTAATGGCGCCGCTGACATTAAGGTCGAGATCGAAACTGATCGATGCGCCGGGGCCATTGCCGACAGTCGCGTGTTCAGGAGTTATCGCCACCGGAACGTCATCGATCACACTGATCGACGCGTCGAGTGAAACATTCGTGTCGTCGGGCGATGGTCCGCCAGTGTCCGTAACAGTCACGCGACCGTTCAAATTAATAGTCAGTGTACCTTCCTGATTATCAGCCGTACTCGCCGGATGGTGATCGACGGGAGCATTCAATGTAAATTTGTACTCTCCCGTAGCGGTATTAACTATCTCGAGCGTGAATACCTTGGTATCGCCTGCCCCATAGCTGCCCGATCCACCGTCTCCGTTGACATAGCCAATCAACTTTCCACCGTCGATGGCAAAATAAACCTGTTTACCGCCTGAAGTCAGAAGTCCAGTGGCGGTATGCACCTCTGGGTTGCCGACCAACTGAGCTAAAGCAAAAGATAGAGACTCATCAACGCCACCAGTCACTAAAGTGCCAAAGGTACCGGTCGCGGTATTGGTCGTCCTGTTGAGATTGCCGGCATCATCCAGATCAAGCCCGGGTGAACCCGCAACCGTCTCTTCGTTGCCATACGGGAGGCCGTGCTCCTCTTCGACTACTCCGGAGACGGCACCCGTGATGGTCAGAGGATGGTTTAGATTTACGATATTGATCGTATGAGAATCAGTATCCTGGTCGCTATCGCCATCAGTCGCCTTGATGGTGAAGCTGACATTCACGCCACTGGTCGAAACCTGATTTGCAGTGAAGCTCCAGGTTCCGTTGCCGTTCGCATCCGGCTGGAAGAGCGTCATCGTTCCCTTGCCGGGAACATCGAACTCAAACTTGCCAGCCGTCCACACAATCGTGTGGCTGCTTCCGTCGGCAGTGATGGTAAGCTGACCGGCCGCAACACCGTCCGCGCCCGGCGTCAGTGTCCAGTTGCCGGTCGAATTGGTCCCCTCGTTCACGTTGCTCGAGGTGGGAGCTCCATTGTCATTGCCGCCGATTGTCACCACGGGAACGTCGTCGGAGACGCTGACATTGACCCTGCCCTCGGCCGCATCGTGCCCTCGGCCGCATCGCCGTCGATGTCGGTCGCAACGACCTTGACCGAGCCAAGCTGGGCAAGGTCGTCGACATTGATGCCCGTATGGCTGTCGTAATTGTYCAGRAGCGTCGCCGTCACCTGCGCATCGTTGCCGTCGCGCACAAGGTCAAGCCGAACGATGTCCGTCGCCCCGTCGCGGCCGACRATCTSSGTGTCCGAGATGCGGACCCAGGTCAGSCCGCCGCCAAGACCCGAGACGTCCTGGCTGAACGCGATCGTCGCGATCGCATCCGAACCCGGCGCGAAGCTGATCGTGCCGGTGTCGAAGTCGTCGCCGGCAGGCGTGCTGCCGCCGGCAAGGTTCTGGTCGTCAAGCCCAAGCGTGATCGCGCCGCCATCGGGRCCCGCCACCGTCGGGCCGTCGCCRTCGGTGATCGCAATCGTGTGGCTGTCGGCCGTCTCGTCGCCGTCGGCGTCGACACCCTTCAGCAT
>NZ_LMFV01000006.1:0-96056 GCF_001427285.1 Mesorhizobium sp. Root552 | reverse complement strand
GATCGAGATCGTGAACTGCGACGGCGCAACRCCGTCCGCACCCGGCGCAAGCGACCACGTGCCGCCAACCGCAGCAGCTCCCTCGACAACCGTCACAGCSCCGTCAACCGTCACMACSGGAACGTCGTCGACGATATCGATGTTGAGTGTTGCGGAACCGGTCAGCCCGCCCACATCGGTGACCGTCAGCTGGAACACATCCTTGTTGTCTTCCAGGTTGGTTCCGTTGTTTGCGTCGGGGCCATCGACAGGATTGGTCAAAGTGTAGGTATAGGTCGCCTTGCCGGTCGCTGGGTCATAGCTGTCGATGGTCAGAGTGCCGAAATCGCCAACTACAGATTTGACGACCGAGTTGTCTGCAAGCTGACCGACAGTGAAGGTTTGACCGTCGATGGTGATGCTGACGATATCGCTCACGCCATCCGGATCGGAGAGCTGGAATATCCCATGCACAACGGCGCTGCCGTTGCCTGCCGCCGATCCAGCCGGGAGACCGGCTTCGTTGACGATACGATCGCTTACGCCAATGCCGCCGGGATTGTTGGGATCGTTCGGATTGCTGGGATCCGGATCGATCGATGGGCCTCTATTAATACGGCCCGGGAAAAGTTCACGCCGTTCGAGCTCAGGAAATTGCAGCGCGGTCGGAGGAAGGAGGTCGATGATGGGACCCGCATCGCCGATTCCGGGGAACGGCAGATCGAAGTTGCCGCCGGCGCTTTCGGAACCAGATGCCGATGCGGTGAGCGCACCGTCGGGGCCGGCTGCCACGTTGATATCATTGGCCTGAAGCGCAGCGACGAGAGCTTCCTGGGGAATCTCGACATCGTCGATGACGAAGGTGGGCACATGCAGCGCCGCATGCTCGATGACAATGCGGGTGCCATCGGGCTGAACCAGCACCAGGTTGTCGCCATCGATCTCGATACGCTCGATGGAGGTGCCAGCCGGCAGCTTGACGGTGTTGTTTTCCGCAACGGCAACAACCACCACGGCAGGGGTTCCGCTCGGCGCCGCAGCTTCAGCGGCGGTAGCAGGCGTTGTTTCAGCCTGTGCAACCTGGATTTGCTGTTCACCCTGGAACGAGATCGGGCGCTCAACCTGCTCGTGCGCCGTATCGGAAGACAGATTCTCAGTGAAGCTTTCGGTAGCCATCGCCAAACCCCTTTTTACTAGAGGCACCGAATCCATGAAATTCGCGGCTGATCAATGGGGAGGAGCGCAAGGCAATATAAGGGGTTATGTCGAAATGCGGAATATTTGGAGCTGGTTAATACTTAAGATAATACTAAAATTGTTGCAGTCGGAGCCGTTCAATAGTGGTCGGCCAAGTCGATGGCGGCCGACACGCCTCGCGAATCGGTCCGTCGATGTCGTGATACTTTGCAGCTTTTACGGGTAGCCGGCTTGCCGGAAAATCCAGTCTTTTCCGGCCAAAGAAACCGTGTCAGGCACCGGGTTGGGGCATGAGCGCGTGGTTCACATATTTGGTGACCAGATATGAATCGAGGCCCTCATAGCCGCCTTCCGTGCCATAGCCGCTCGACTTGACGCCCCCGAAGGGTGCTTCCGGCAACGACACGCCGAAACTGTTGATACCAATCGCACCTGCTTCGATGTCACGAACAAGCCTGGCCAGAAGAGGATCAGAGTTGCTGAAGACATAGGCGGCCAAGCCATAGGGCAGCCCGTTTGCCTCTCTTATGACGCCGTCCAGATCGTCATAGGAATTGATGATCGCAACAGGACCGAACGGCTCCTCGCTCATGATGCGCGCATCGACGGGAACATCGACGAGCACCGTAGGCTCATAGAAATAGCCGCGATTGCCGGCGCGCTTGGCGCCGTGCGCGACCTTGGCACCTTTTTGCACCGCGTCATCGACAAGTTCGCTGATCGTCTCGACCCTTCTGGCGTTGGCGAGAGGACCCATCGTGACATCGTCATCGCGACCGTCGCCAAGCTTGATGGTCTTGACCTGCTCGACAAAGCCTTCGACGAAATCCGCGGCAATGGATTTATGCGCGTAAAACCGGGTCGGCGCGATGCAGGTCTGCCCTGCATTCCTGAAACGAGCCATAGCCGACAGGCGCGCAACCACGCGTGCATCGACATCGGCGGCAACGATGACGGGGGCATGACCGCCCAGTTCCATGGTAGCCGGTTTCGGGCCTTCGGCCGCAAGACGCGCAAGCTCCCGCCCGACCCTTGTCGAGCCGGTCAGGCTTACCTTTCGAACCAGCGGGGAACGCACGAGCGTCGTCGAGACTTTCTCAGGCACTCCGAAAACGATGTTGAGAACGCCCGCAGGCAGACCAACCTCTTCAAGGATGGAAGCCACGGCCAGTACCGACGACGGCGTTTCCTCGGACGGCTTGAGGATGCAGGTGCAACCGGCTGCAAGGCTGGCCGCAATCTTTCTTGCCGAGGTGATGACCGGGAAGTTCCAAGGCGAAAACGCCGCGACCGGGCCAATCGGTTCCCGGATCACAATCTGGCGCAAGCCCACCGCACGGCCCGGAATTACCCGACCATAGGCGCGCCGGCCTTCTTCCTCGTACCATTCGAATATTTCAGCCGCCCCGATAAACTCGGCTGCCGCATCGCGCAGCGGCTTGCCCTGTTCCAGGGTCAAGCGCAAGGCAAGCTCACCTGCCCTTTGACGCAGCAAACCGGCGGCATTGCGCAAAATCCGGCAACGCTCTGCCGCAGGAACAAGACGCCATGTCTTGAAAGCCCGGTCCGCCGCCTCCAGCGCCATTTGCAGGTCGGCCTCGCCGGCAAGCGGCAGCATTCCGATTGTCTCGCCGGTGGCCGGATTGATGACCCGTTCCTGCGCACGGCTTTCGACGCCGTACCTGATACCGTCGATAAAAAGGAAGAGTTCTGGATACATGTCGGTCGTCCTGAATATCCGCGGTTAAGTAGCCGGCGCTGAAACGCGCTTCTTCCTGAGAAACCAGTCATGCCCCGGAATGGCGTCCATCAGTTCGCGCGTATAGGCGTGCTGGGGATTGGCGAAAACGTCGGCAGCGGGTCCGTGTTCGACGATCTTGCCGGATTTCATGACCGCGATTTCATCGCAAAGCTGCGCGGCGATCCGCAGATCATGGGTGATAAAGACCATCGTCAGGCCAAGCCGCTCGCGCAGGGAAACGAGCAGGTCAAGGACCTGCGCCTGAACCGACACGTCGAGCGCCGAGACCGGCTCGTCCGCGACAAGCAGTTCCGGCCCCAGCGTCAAGGCGCGGGCAAGACCGATACGCTGGCGCTGACCGCCGGAGAATTCATGCGGATACCTGTCCATCGATGCGGGGTCCAGGCCCACCATCGTGAACATTTCCTCCGCGCGGCGGCGCGCTTCAGCCCTCGGCGTGCCGTGGACCAGCAAACCCTGCATGACGAGCTCGCCCGCCTTGCGGCGTGGATTGAGCGAAGCGAAGGGATCTTGAAACACCATCTGCACGCGACGGGCATTTTCGCGTGCCTGCCTACGGTTCATGCCGAGCAGCGATTGGCCATCAAGCCGCATTTCGCCGAGTTCCGGCTTGAGCAGACCGACGATGCATCGCGCAAGCGTGGATTTGCCGGAGCCGCTTTCGCCCACGATTCCCAGTGTCGAGTTCCTGGCCAGAGAAAAGCTGACGTCCGACACGGCGTAGGTCGTGCGAGCGGGACGTCCGAACCATCCCCTGCTGCTGTAGGTCTTGGATACCGCCTTGACCGACAGGACTTCGGCCTCATTCTGCTGCCTTTTCGGCGGGGGCTCGATGGAAGGAACCGCAGCGAGAAGGCGCTTGGTGTAGTCTTGGCTCGGATTGTCCAGAACCTCCTTGACTGTTCCCGTTTCAACCAAGACACCGCCCTGCATTACCGCGACGCGATGGGCGATATCGGCAACAACGCCGAGGTCGTGCGTGATGAAGAGGATGGACATCCCCTTGCGCCGCTGTATCTCCTGCATCAGATTGATGATCTGCTTTTGCGTCGTCACATCGAGAGCCGTGGTGGGCTCGTCTGCGATCAAAAGGTCAGGCTCCAGCGCCAGCGCCATGGCGATCATGGCCCTCTGCCGCTGGCCGCCCGACATCTGGTGCGGATAGGCGTTGATGACCCGCTGAGGGTCGGGAATGCGCACCTCGTCCAGCAGCGCCAGACATCTTTTCCGGATCTCCCGTCTCGATAGCTTCACGTGCGAGCGGAACATTTCGCCGATCTGGTCGCCGATCGTCCGAACGGGATTGAGAGCCGTCATCGGCTCCTGGAAGACCATCGCGATACGCGATCCACGAAGCCGGCGGATCGTTTCGGGCGCTTGCTTCAACAAGTCCGTTCCATCGAAGACGGCACGGCCGGATTCCACCTTTATGCTGGACGGCAACAGGCCCATGACTGCGGTTCCAGTCAGGGACTTTCCGGAGCCGCTTTCGCCAACAAGGCAAACGATCTCGTTACGGTTGATCGTCAAGGACAGATCCTTGATCGCATAGGCGCGATCGGCCCAGTCCGGCAAGCGGACATTCAGCCCATCGATTTCAAGCAGGGGCTGGGTCACTGGCGCTTCAACCTCGGATTGAGCATGTCGTTCAAGCCCTGGCCCACCAAAGACACGGCAAGAACGATCAGAAGAATTGCAACGCCGGGCAGAGCGGCCACGTACCATTCGCTGCGCAGGACCGCACGACCGGCTCCGATCATGTTGCCCCATGACGCGATGTTCGGATCGGACAGGTTCAGGAACGCAAGCGAGCTCTCCAGGATCACCGCCGTCGCCATGATGACGCTGGCATAGACGATGATGGGGGGGAGCGCGTTTGGAAGTATTTCGCGGAAAATGATCTGCCGGTCGCGCAAGCCGATGAGCCGGCACGACTCGACAAATTCACGCGTGCGCAACGTGAGAAATTCCGCACGGGTCAGGCGGGCGGGCGATGGCCAGGAGACAAGACCGATCGCAATGGTAACGGTCTTCAGGTCCGTACCGAAGACGGCAACGACGACAAGAAGAAGGATAAAACTGGGAAGCGTCTGGAAGGCGTCCGTGATGCGCATCAGCACATCGTCCACCCACCCTCCGTAGTAACCGGACAGGGCGCCGATCACCACGCCGATGCCGATCGATATCGACGTCGCCACAAGGCCGATGAGGAGCGATACCCGCGCTCCGTAGAACAATTGCGCCGCGATGTCCCGGCCCAGATTGTCCGTGCCCAGCAGGAACTGCGGATTGGTGAACGGCCACTGGAGAGGACGCCCAACCAGGGCAAGGGGATTTTTCGGGAAGACAATGCCCGCAACCAGCGCCATGGCGATGAAGATGAGCAGCAGGATCAGCCCGAACATGGCAACAGGCGAGCGTCTGTAGAGCTTCAGGAATTCCATGGGGTCACCTCGCAACTATGCGCGGGTCGAGCCATGCGTAGAGAAGGTCCACGCACAGATTGATCACGATTACGAGGATGCTCGAAATCAGGGCTACACCGAGCAACGTGTTCAGGTCGCGCTGAACGACCGACTCGTAGGCGAGGCGGCCCAACCCCGGCACCGAGAACACACTCTCGATCACCACCGAACCACCGAGCATGGTGCCCGCTTGAAGGCCGAGCAATGTCACCATTGGCAACAATGCGTTGCGCAGGACGTGACGGTAGATGACGGCGCTTTCGCGGACACCTTTCGCGCGTGCCGTCCTCACGAAATCGAGGGTCATGACCTCAAGCATGGAGGCGCGCATGATGCGCAGGTGCGTGGCCAGGAAAATGAGCGCAAGCGAGGAGACGGGCAGGACGAGGTGCCAGGCAATATCCAGCACGCGCCTTATTCCGGTGAAGCCGGAGCCGATCTGCTCGATGCCGCCCGGAGGCAGCCAGGCGAGTTTCACGGCAAAGACGACGATGCCCATCAGGCCGAACCAGAAGGCAGGCGTTGCGTAGAAAATCAGGCCAACGGTGGATACCAGCGTATCGGGCCAACGATTGACATATCTGGCGGCGAGGACACCCAACGCTCCGCCGATGGAGAAGGCGAAACAAAGCGCCGACCCCATCATCAGCAGCGACAAGGGCACGCGCTCGAATATGACATCCGCAACAGGCTTGCCGTAGATGGCGGAATAGCCGAGGTCGAACCGAACGAGGTTCCAGAGATAGTTCAGCGCGCGCGCCGTCGACGACACATCAAGGCCGTACATGCGCCTCAGTTCGGCAGCGAGTTCCTCGCTGCCTCCGCCACCCAGTTGGGCCAGCAACGCATCCACGGTATCGCCGGGAGCGAACTGCAACAGCACGAACAGTCCGATGAGAACGATAAGCAGCACGGGAATGCTGCTTATCAGCCGTCGAACGAGGACACGCAGGATCATTGCGCAACTTTCTGCTTCTTCATCCAGTCGTCTGCTAAACGCTGCGAGACCTTGCCGTCGGCGAGATCCCTGCTGATCAGGCCCGGCTGCCGTTCGGCGACATCGCCAAACCCGCCGCCACCGGCGGTATTGAGGAAGAGCCGGTCACCCTTGTTGAGATGAGTGACAAGCTTGGACTTGATCTCCTCGCGCCGCCCGTCGGCCCGGATGATCCATGACGATGCGTTAAGGCCATATCCGCCGCCTGCGGTACCGCGCGGACCCTGGCGGTGGTGGTCACCGCGGTGAGTCAGCGTTATGCCGTCGGCAAGCGCAAGGTACTCGCGCGAGTACCCCTGCCCGCCCCTCCAGCGGCCCTCGCCGCCTGAATCCGTGCGAAGTTCCGAACTGACCATGCGGATCGGATAGTCGAGTTCCATGGCCTCGATCGGCATGTTCATGCCATTGGAGACGTCGCCTTCCATGACGCTGTTGCCGTCATTCCTCGACGTGGCGCCCATGCCTCCGGAGACGAGTTCGCCCACGACGAAATTGGAGCCGTCGGAACGCTGGCCGCCAAAGGTGATGAGATGGAGATTGGCGTTGAACCCCGGCACCAGGTGGGGCGCAGCAGGAGCCAAGGCACCCATCATGTTGTTGGCCAAGGCCTTGATCGAAATCGAACGGGCATTGACCGGAGCAGGCTCGATCGGATTGACCAGCGAACCTCGCGGCAGGTGCAGCGTAACCGGCCTGAAGCAGCCGCCATTGGTGGGAATCGTTGGGTCCGTCAAAGCCCGAACGGTGTAGTAGGCTGCGGACTGCGGGCCCGACGGCACGCAGTTGAACGGGCCACGCACCTGCGGGCTGGTGCCCGTGAAGTCGAAGTGCATCGTGCCTTCGCCAATGGTGACCGCGATTTCAATCTTGACGGGTTGGTCGAGGTCGACGCCGTCATTGTCGATGTAGTCGACCGACCGGTAGGTGCCGCGCGGCAGCTTGAGCAAGGCCTCGCGGGTGAGCATCTCCGAGCGCTTGATGAGGGTGTCCGTTATCTGCACGAAGCTCTCGCTGCCGCCGACCTTGTCGGCAAGTTCGCGAATCCGGCGCGCACCGACGGTGCAAGCCGCGATCTGCGCATTGAGATCGCCCATGAAGTAGTCCGGCGTGCGGACGTTGAGGCGGATGAGCTGAATGAGGGTCTCATTGTAGCGGCCGTCCGACATCAGCTTCAGCGCAGGAATACGCAGGCCTTCCTGATAGATCTCGGTCGCGTTTGTCGGCACCGATCCGGGCGCCATGCCGCCGATGTCCTGATGGTGCGTCATGGTCACGCTGAGCGCGATGACCTGCCCATGGTGGAACACCGGCATGACGACCGCCACGTCCGGTATGTGAGTGCCGCCTGCATAGGGATCGTTCATGCAGTAGACGTCGCCATCGCGCATCGTCTCGATCGGGAACACGCGGATGATGTTGCCGACACTGGGGATGAGCGAGCCGAGATGGATCGGAATGGCGCAAGCCTGGGCAAGCGTGGTGCCGTCGGGCAGGAAGAGGGCAGCCGAAGCATCGAGACCCTCCTTGACGATGGGTGAGAACGACGCGCTCAGCAGCGTCCATTCCATCTCGTCCGCGATGCTGTCCAGCTTGTTACGCGTCACCTCGATGGTGACCGGGTCCATTGCTCTTATGGTGGTGTTGAGCATGTCAGTTCCGCTCCATCATGATGTTACCGCCGGTGATGACCGTCGCAGTCCAGCCTGGGCTTACCAGTGTCGTGGTATCGCTCTGTTCCAGAATAGCAGGCCCCACGACCACGTCGCCGACAGCCAGCGAATGGCGCTCGACCACCTTTGCCTTTACCGGCCCGGCCTCAAGGTTGAAGATTGCTTCCCGGAAGGTTCCGCCACGCGTTGCCGCGACCGTCTCATAGGAGACCTTGTCGAAGGACCAAGGCGGGGAAACAGATGCCACGGCGCCGAGATTGACGATCCGGGTCGGACCCGGCTCGCCGTGGCCGTAGATGCGGCGGTGTTCCTGAACGAATGCTTCGCTCAGCGAGCGCAGGCTACCGCCGTCGGCGCGCAGCGCCTCAAGGTCGAGCGGGATGGCAAGCGTATGGGACTGCCCCACGAAGCAGATGTCTGCCGAATAGTTCAGCTCGAAATCGGAGGCGGCATTTTCGAGCGCCATCAACTCGCGGCACTGTTCGACCAGACCAGCCAGCTTCTGCTCGATCTGTTCAAGCGTCGTGTCTTCGATCCGGCTCTGGAACGAGACGGAAGCTTCATGTTGGACCGGCGATACGAGCAAGCCGCAGGCGGCCAGAACGCCCGGATAAACGGGCACAAGAATGCGATCCATGCCAAGATCGTCCGCCAGCGCGGTCGCATGCATGCCACCGCCGCCGCCGAGAGGCACAAGCGTGAAATCGCGGGGATCGATGCCACGCTTTACCGAAATCAGGCGAATGCCTTCCGACATCTGCGCGTTGACCACACGATGAATGCCAAGTGCTGCCTCAACGACAGACATGCCGAGCGGGTCCGCGATCTTTTCCTTTACCGCCTTGTGCGCAAGTTTTGGATCGAGCTTGAGCGAACCGGCAGCAAAATAGTCCGGATTGATGTAACCCAGCACGACGGAGGCATCGGTCACCGTCGCCTCTTCGCCGCCCTTGGCGTAACAAGCAGGCCCCGGAACCGAGCCTGCCGAATGCGGGCCGACGCGCAGACCACCACCAACATCGAGCCAGGCAATGCTTCCGCCGCCCGATCCAATTGCGTTCACATCAACCATGGGAACGCGGACCATGTATCCGTCGATGGAACTGGTCGGCTTGACCAAAGGCTGGCCATCCTGAATCAGCGCGATATCGCAGGAGGTGCCGCCGACGTCGAAAGTAATGAGATCATGCTCGCCGGCAACGCCGCCGCAACCGCGTGCACCCATAACACCGCCTGCCGGTCCCGAAAGGAAGAGACGCACCGGCCGTTGCACAGCGGTGCCGGCGTTGCTCAGACCGCCACGCGACTGCATCACCTGCAGGCTTGCCGGAACGCCGACGCTGGCCAGATCTTCCGACACGGTTTTCAGATAATGGCTGAGCTTTGGTTTCACATAGGCGTCGAACGCGGTGATGCAGGTCCGCTCGAATTCGCGGAATGCCGGATCGACCTGATGAGACAACGACACATGCATGGACGGCGCGATCTCTGCGATAAGCTCCGCCACCCTCAGTTCATGCTCGGGGTTGACGAAAGAAAACAGGAACGCCACGGCGATCGCCTCGACGCCGGCGTCGACGAGTTGATGAATTGCTTCACGGGCACTGGCCTCGTCGAGAGCCTGGATGATTTCTCCCCTGGGACCTACCCTTTCCTTGACGCCGAGACGACGGGAGCGCCCGGCGAGGAAAATCGGCGTTCCGCTGTCGACAAACACGTCGTACATGTTCGGGCGAAAGGACCGACCGATCTCAAGCACGTCCCGGAAACCTTCGGTTACCAGCAACCCCGTGGGCGAGCCCTTGCGTTCCAGAACGGCGTTGGTGGCAACCGTCGTGCCATGAACAAAGCGATCGACCCGCTTGAGAAAGCCTTCGTCGTTACCAGCGATCTCCAGCAGCCCCTGCCGCATGCCGTCGGAAGGGCTCGGCCTGCTGGTGGGCACTTTCAGGACATTCAGTTTGTTGTCACCGGAAAGGTAGACGATATCGGTGAAAGTGCCGCCGACATCGACTGAGACCGCTATGGAAGATGGTTTCATTTTCACTTTCTCACTTGTTCGTCTGCCGCTCAACGATGAGCGGCTTGTCCGCCACGCGATGGAATGCCTTCCTGGCTCTGCCGCGGGCTAAGGTTTCGACATCAACGGCTCGCCCAGTGAATGCATCAGCCGGTTCGCCCAGCCGAACATCGCGGCCGACAAGATCAGGTCGAAAATCTCGAGGTCCGAGTAACCCATCGCCCTGAGGTCGCCGATCGAGCCTTCCGGGATTTCAGGCGGCGCCTTGGAAAGCTTTACACTGAGGTCAAAAAGGGCAGACGCATTCTCGTCCAGTTCGGCGTCAATTCCGCTGGCGAATATCTCGTCCACGACTTCCGGGCGCTTCGACAGCGAGATATAGCGGCTCGAGTGAACCGCGGTGCAATAGACGCAGCCATTGTAGATCGAAGCGCCGAGGGCCGCCAGTTCGCGCTCAGCCCGGCCGAGGCCATCCTTGCCATACATCACTTCATTGAAAAGCGGGGAACGGACGGCAAGCGTTTCAGGATCATGCGCGAGAACCAGCACATATTCCGAAACCTTCATATTTGACGGCGTGATCTTCAACGCTTCCTTCTGCTCTTGCGACGCGGTCGCCAGATCGACGGGAACGATGTAGGGATTCCAGTATGGAATCTTCGTGGTGAATTGCTCGACGACAGTGGTCATCACGCCCTCCCCGTCAGCAGCTTCACGCCGGCAACGACGCGCATGTAGTAGCTCAGCACGCCGACAAACTCGGACAGGCGGACGATGTCGGCCTGCTCCACGCCGGCTTCGATAAGCTTGACGATGCACTGTTTGGTGGCGGAGCGTGGCTCGTTCGCCAACATATCGGCGTGAGCAACGATGGCGCTCGTACGTACGTCGGCACCGGTAGCTTCCCAGCCCACGGCGATCGAACCAAGAATACCAGAGGTCTCGTGCTCCGGTTCGCTCGTTTCGAGAACGTCGACCAGTTCATCGATGCTGTGCAACCTGGCCATCCGCAGAGCCAGCGCCCAGCGAAGTCCACGGCTAATGCCGCCGGGATCCGACGGGGCGATTGCTGCGTGCAGGCACGCGTCGCTCAGATCGATAATCTCACGCCGCTTGTCGAACAGATCGGAGGCGACGCTATCATGACGCCCGATCAGGGTTTCCAACGATATGGTCTGCATTGATACATTTTCCCGAATATCTCAGAATTTGCAGGGGCTATATTTCGGAGCCAATCCATTCATCTCCGAAAAGCTCCGGCTCTTCATAACTCTCGAGCAATCCCCAATGGTGCTCGATATCTTCGACGTAGAATGCTTCGGATATCGACTTGGCGAGCAACTGCGCGCCCTCGCTGATGGCCGGAATATCGCTACTCAGTTTGCCCATGCTCAACGCTGCGGCGTGGTTGAAGCAGTAGATGTTTCCAACCCATGGCGCGGAATCCGGCGTCTTCTCCCGGAATGAAAAGTCGGAATTCAAATATGGATGGCGGTAGAGATCCGCGGCTTCCATGCCTTTCGGGGCTTCAAAGCGATCGCGCCAACGGGCAACGTTGCGAGCAATATTGTTCAATTCCGGCCGGGTATCGAGATTGACCTCGAAACCTGTTCCGAGGATCAGAAAATCGGCTTGAATTGAAGCACCTGACGTAGTGCGGATATCGAGTTCCCGGCCTTGAAGCGTGATCTGCTTGATGCCCTGACCAAAATGGAATGAGCTGTTGCTGTGCCGGCTGACCCGCAAAACAGAACTGCGGGGCGCGGGCGTCTGCTGCCGCATCGCGTATTCAGAAATTCGCCATTTCCAATTGTCATCAAGCGCAGAAAATCCGGCGCTCAACCCGTAGCTGCCAATTCCCATCAGCTTGTTGATGCACGGCATGATCTGGCGGCGCGCGAGAAGGCGCACCTCGCTGGCACCGGACTCGAGTGCGGTCGCGGCGTTGTCCATTGCCGAAGCACCGACACCGACCACAACAACGCGCTTGCCGGCAAGGGCGCTAAAATCGATCATCTCCGTCGTGTGGGCCCATACGGCTTTCGGCAGCCCGTCCACGAAAGACGGGATTGCAGGCCCGCCAACGCCGTCACGCCCTGTAGCCAGCACAACCTTGCGCGCCTGAATTGAAGGCCGGCCGTCCGCGAAATCCACCGCGACCAGGTTTCCCTCGCCGGGGCCTATCGAAGAGACTTCGAAACCATTCTCGACCGGAAGGCCAAGAACGTCGCGGAACCAGACCAGATAGTCCATCCAGACCGACCGGGGAATCCGGTAGAGGTCGCTCCACGCCTGCAACCCGAAGGAAGCCTCGTACCAGGCCCTGAAGGTCAGCGAGCCAATACCGCAGGCAGGACCAACCAGATCCTTGGGCGAGCGAAGCGTTTCCATACGGGCATAGGTCAGCCACGGTCCTTCAAGACCAGATGGATTGCGGTCGATGATCCGAAACCTGGAAATGCCGGCCATTCTGAGTGCAAAAGCGGCGACGAGGCCGCACATGCCCGCGCCGATGACAACGACGTCCTGCACTTGCTTGTTGTCGACAGGCGCGCGATTGGGAACCCAACTCCTTGCCGGATAGTTGAGATTTCTAAGGTCTTCCGCGACACGAAGTTCCAATGCCGCCAACCCATGCCCCGGGCTGGCAGTTGCAGCACTATTCAGCATTTTTGATTTCCTGGTCGTTCATCGTTGCGGTGCCCTTTGGAGGCACCGCAACGACCTTTGTTATTCAGCGACCCAAGTGTCGTACCAGCTGCCGAAATCCCATCGAGCGCTGTTGTGGTGGTTCTGAACCTTTCGGTTCGTCGTGGAAACGGCGGTGCGCTGGGTGGCCATCCATACGGGGAGATCGGCATTCACCAGATCGACCAGGCGCCCGTAAAGTTCCTTGCGCTTTGCCGGATCGAGTTCGAATGCGGCTGAGTCAATGAGATTGTCCACCTCATCGGACTGCCAGCCAAACTGGTTGCTCCAAGGCACGCCTTTCTTGGCGCCCGACCGATAATAAACCGTTGTCGAGACGGCCGGATCACCACGGAACCGATGCCAGCCGGTCGCCAGATCGAAGTCCCAGTCGTCGTAGATGCGCTTCAAAGCGCCGGCGATGTCGAGCGACACAACCTCAAGGTCGATACCCACCTCCGCCAAGGACTGCTGCATGAAGGTGGCAAACAGCGTCATGTCTTCGGCGCCGGGGATTGGCACGATGTTGATTGCGAAGCGCTTTCCGTCTGCGCCGCGGGGATAGCCCGCTTCATCCAGAAGCGCTTCCGCCTTGGCACGGTCGAAGGGGTAAGGGTTCTTCGTTCCGGTATAGAAATTCTTCGAGAAGGTCGGGATCGGACCGACGCCGATCTCGCCCATGCCGTACAGGAAGTTGTCGATGAAGAACTGTACGTCGATGGCGTGAACGATGGCCCGACGCACACGAACGTCCGACAGTTCCTTGCGACGGAAATTGAACTCGACGTCGTTGTTGAACGACGCGCCCTCGTTGCCGCGGCTCGAAACCTCGAAACGCTCGTCCTTCGACAGACGGTTGATATCAGCCAGGGACATGGTGATGTCCGGGCTGATGAGCACCTGCTCCGCCTCGACCGCAGCAGCGGCCGTGGACGGATTGGTGATGACCTGCCAGACGACCTTGTCGAGATACGGGAAACCTTCACGCCAGTATTCGGGATTGCGCTCGGCAATGATGTGCTGCCCGCGCTGATATTCGACGAACTTGAACGGGCCCGTTCCGATCGGCGCCACGTTCGCGGGGTTCTCCAGAACATTGGTCCCCTCATAGACATGGCGGGGAGCTACATAACCCAGGTCGCAGAGAGCCCTGAGCAGCAGTCCCAGTGGCATCGGGCGCGAATAGCGGAACACCGCCGTCTGTGGATCAGGCGTATCAACGGCATCAAGATAGAGCTGCAACTGGACGCTGTAGTTGAGAACCTTCTTCCACAGCTCCATGGCGCTAAACTGCACGTCTGCCGAGGTAAACGGCTTGCCGTCGTGCCATTTCACGCCTTCACGAAGCTTGAAGGTAATGGACAGCCCGTCGGCAGAGCTTTCCCAAGAGGTTGCCAGAACCGGGACGATCTCTCCATCGGCTCCGAGGTCGACCAGAGGTTCGACGATCTTGCTGCCGACGATGTAGACGCCGGTTCCGGCGCGGACGGCCGGGTTGAGGATGCGCTGTTCGGCGTTGAGATGGACGGTCATCGTCCCTCCGCGGCGAGGCTCCTGCTGGGCAATCGCCAGGGAAGGCGCCAATAGGCCGACGCCGAGGATAGTCGTTCCAAGCAGAACGGTACGTCTGGAAAATTTCGAGTGTGTCATCATTCCCCTCTTTTTGTTGTTTGCTGCGACAAGAGTTATGCGGGATATCAGCGACGCTTTTGGCTACTCCCCGAGACCATCGAGTTCGAGAAGCAGCTTTTCGTGCTGATCAGGCTGAAGAAGCTTGAAATCCGGCAGCAGCGATGCCGCTGCCGAGGCAATTGCGCGAATGAATGTCTGGCCGGCCTCGTTCGGCGGCGCCGACGCCAGCGTGATGACGCCGAAATAGAACGGGATCGCGGTTTCCAGGGGGCGCGTCACCACGCCCTCCATTTCCACGCCGGCAATCGTCACCGGCTCCATGATACTGAGGCCGGCTCCTTGCCGGATGAAACCGAGCAAGTTCATGCTGGAACTGGTCTGGATGACGGTCTCGACTGGAACGTCCTGTTGCCGAAGCACATTCCTTATGCGCGCCGGAAGGCCACGAAAGTCTTCGGCCATGCCGACGAATTTCCGTCCGGCAAGCTCTGAGAGCCGGACAGGGCCCTTGCCTGCGCTCAATGGATCATCAGCCGGCATGGCGAGAACGCAGGAAGCGCTGCCGATCCAGTGGATATCCATGTCGCGGTGATCGAGCGGCAAGCTCGTGGCACCAATGTCGACCTGCCGATCGATGACCGAATGCCGGACTTCCCCAGGTAATGTCGTGCGGACTTCCAGACCGCAGCCGAGATCGTCTGCGCAAAGCGCCCATGCCTTCGGCAGCAAGCCGATACCGAGAGCCGATATGGCGCCGACGCTCAACGGCCGCTGCTGGCCGCGCGCGATGTGTTCGGCCCGGCGACGGATCTGCCTGATGCTGCCCAGCGCCCGCTCGGCATCCTCGAGCAGCAACATACCCTGCGAGGTCGGAAGCAGTCGGGGGCCGGAACGCTCGAACAACGCATAGCCAAGATCGCGCTCCAGCTCCTGGATCAGGCGGCTAACGCTGGATTGCGATCGATTCAAGCTCTTCGCGGCAGCGGTTACGCTGCCGAGATCGCTGACCGCAAGATAGGCTTCCAGCCCGTTCAGATCCACGCTTCCCTCGAAAACTGCATGATACACTATCTATGTTGCGAATTTTGCATAATGAAAAATCGACGTCAAGTGCTTGATGTCTTCGGCCATTCGCAAACCCGCTGAATGCTTCGATTCTTGAGCCGGATCGGCCTCACTGGGAGATCGGCACGTTTGCAGGATAGAAGCGATCACTTCGCCGAGCGATGCCGTAACAGTCTGAAAATTCGAGCTTATTGAGTAGGATTGTCCAGCGGCAAGGCGCAGGAAGATATGTCTTTGCCGTGTTTCTGATTGATCAGGCACTCACGGCGGTCGGCCTCAAGGCTGGCAGAAATCTTGAAACTTGCGCGCGACTCTCATTCGAAGATTACAATTTTGCCTTGGTGCTTCTTGGAGTTGCGAGCAGCAAGCTGGTTTCGCTGCCAGTGATTCCGGGGATGAGCCTGATCTTGCGCAGGACACCATCCAGATCCGCCAGCGTCTCGGTGCCAAGCTCGATGACCAGATCCCAGCGGCCGTTAGTGGTGTGGATCTGCGAGACTTCCGAGAATCCGCCCAGAGACCTGATGACGCGATCGGCAGCATGTCCCTCGATCTCGATGAGCATGATACCGCGAACGGGCTGGCTAACGGCATCGGCACGCAAGATCACAGTGTAACCAACGATGTCGCCGGTTTTTTCCAGACGTGCCATTCGTGCACGCACGGTGGCGCGGGAAACACCGAGATCGAGCGCAAGATCGGAGATGCTGCGGCGCCCACGATGGCGCAGCAGGGTTACAAGCCCTTTGTCCAAATCGTCCATGTGGTGTCCATTTTGACAATCAATTCCACCGGAATGGACACCCATTCTATCAAAGCTGTCAATTGGATCACTTCATTTCGCCAAGCCCTTCCAGTTCAATGCCACTTTCCTTCGTTGAGGACAGCATATGCATTGCAAGATTTTGGGAGCGCCGGTCCAGGATGGAACCGGCCGCATGGGTTGTGAAATGGGGCCGAGTGCGCTGCGCACCGCCGGCCTGGGACAAGCGCTTGTCGAGCTTGGCCACACGTTGACCGATTTGGGAACGGTGGTTTCCAAACCGGTCCCTGTGGCGCAGCACAGTAACAAGGCTCTCAAGGCCCTGCCCGAGATCTCGGCATGGACAGCTGCTATCGCCGACGCCGCATATGCAGCTTGCGCCGATGCAATGCCGATCTTTCTGGGCGGCGACCACAGCATATCGGCAGGCACGGTGTCGGGTGTTGCCCGCCGGGCAGCCGAAACCGGCAGGCCCCTGTTCGTCCTATGGCTCGATGCGCATCCCGATTTTCATACACTCGATTCGACGGCGAGCGGCAATCTGCACGGCGTACCCCTTGCCTATGCATCCGGCCTGCCCGGCTTTGAAGGCTATTTCCCCGCTCGCGCGGCTACCGTTGATCCCAAGCGCGTATGTACACTCGGCATTCGAAGCGTCGATCCGGCAGAGCGCGAGGCGCTTTCACGCGCCGGCGTTACCGTTCACGATATGCGCACGGTCGACGAACACGGCATGGCTCCGCTGCTGCGCGCCTTCCTCGAACGAGTGAGGCAGGAGAACGGGCTCCTGCACGTTAGCCTCGACGTGGATTTCCTCGATCCGTTCATTGCGCCGGCCGTCGGCACCACCGTTCCAGGCGGAGCGACCTTTCGTGAAGCGCATCTTGTCATGGAAATGCTGCATGACAGCGGGCTGGTCACCAGCCTCGACCTGGTCGAACTCAATCCGTTCCTCGACGAGCGAGGGCGCACCGCCATCCTGCTCGTCGATCTGACAGCAAGCCTGATGGGCCGTCGTATCATGGACCGGCCTACGAGGAGCTTTTGATGACCATTGCCAATTTGAACATCGTGCCCTTCGTCAGTGTCGAGAACATGATGAAGCTGGTTCTGGATATCGGCGTGGATCGCTTCCTCACCGATCTTGCCGTCTACATCGAGGAAGACTTCCGGCGTTGGGAACTGTTCGACAAGACGCCGCGCGTCGCCTCGCATAGCCATGACGGCGTCATTGAACTCATGCCAACCAGCGACGGCCAGCTCTACGGCTTCAAATACGTCAACGGCCATCCCAAGAACATGCGCGAGGGCCGCCAGACCGTGACTGCCTTCGGCGTGCTTGCCGATGTCGGCTCAGGCTATCCGATGCTGCTCACCGAAATGACGATCCTCACGGCGCTCCGAACGGCTGCTACTTCGGCGGTGGCGGCCAAATACCTTGCACCGAAGGGTTCAGACACGATGGCGATCATCGGCAATGGCGCCCAATCGGAATTCCAGGCGATAGCCTTCAAGGCCCTGCTCGGTGTCAACAAACTGCGGCTTTACGACATCAACATCTCGGCCAGCCGCAAATGTGCGAGCAACCTCAAAGGGCTCGGCTTTGACATCGCCATATGCACGAGCGGGCAGGAAGCGGTCGAAGGCGCACATATTATTACCACCGTGACAGCCGACAAGCAGTACGCGACGATACTGACCGACAACATGGTCGGCACCGGTGTGCACATCAATGCCGTTGGCGGCGATTGCCCCGGCAAGACCGAACTGCATCGCGATATACTGCTGCGCTCCAAAATCGTTGTCGAGTATCCGCCTCAGACGCGCATCGAAGGAGAAATCCAGCAGCTTGCCGCCGACTATCCAGTGGTCGAGTTGTGGCAGGTGATGACAGGCAAGGTAGCAGGCCGTCACGATCCCAGCGAAATTACCCTGTTCGATTCAGTCGGCTTCGCCATCGAAGACTTCTCGGCACTCCGATATGTCCGCGACCAGCTTCTCCACACGAAGCGTTTCGATGAACTCGACTTGCTCGCCGATCCAGACGAGCCCCGCGACCTGTTCGGCATGCTGTTGCGCCAGGCGGCCAAGGATGCTGCCTGATCCACCACCTGCGGTGATCTGCGCACTCAGCCGATGTGATGTTCGATTGGGACGAACTCCTTGGCGGCACGCCATTGAGCCAATTCAAAGCACGCACGCGATGCGCGTAGAGATCAAGCGGCACAAGATATGGAATCCTGCCCTATGGCCATGGAATCCGGCTTGACGCTCGCCACACAAATGGAATAAATATTTCAATACGTATTAATTTTGGTTCTTACATTCCGTTCCCGTTGCGAGGAACGGATGTAACGAGGAAGCGGGAGCAATTCTTCGGCCAGCCGAGGATTCCGGAACAACCGGTGCCGCCGGACACCAACAGTGGGAGGAGATGTGACATGAGAAAACTGCTTTTGGGCGCTGCGCTTTCGGCGCTGATGACAGGCTCTGCCTTTGCTGAAAACATCGGTGTGTCGATGGCGCTGTTCGACGACAATTTCCTGACAGTACTGCGCAACGGCATGATCGATTACGGCAAGACGCTCGACGGCGTGACCTTGCAGGTCGAGGACGCACAGAACGACGTGGCCAAGCAGCAGAGCCAGGTACAGAATTTCATCGCCAGCGGCGTCAGCGCCATCATCGTGAACCCGGTCGATACGGACGCGACAGTTGCCCTGTCCAAAATCGCCGCGGATGCCGGAATCCCTCTCGTCTATGTCAACCGGGAGCCCGTGAACGTCGATCAACTGCCTGAAAAGCAGGCCTTCGTCGCATCCGACGAACGTGAATCCGGAACTTTGGAAACGCAGGAAATCTGCCGCCTGCTCAAAGAGGCCGGCAAAACGGAAGCGAACATCGTCGTCATGATGGGCGAACTCTCCAACCAAGCTGCGCGCCAGCGGACACAAGACGTTCACGACGTCATCGCCACGCCGGAATGTTCATTCATGAAGATCGTGGAAGAGCAGACCGCCAACTGGCAGCGCACCCAGGCTTCCGACCTGATGACCAACTGGTTGTCGGCTGGCGTGCAGTTCGACGCAGTCGTCTCGAACAATGATGAAATGGCGATCGGTGCGATCCAGGCGCTCAAGGCCGCCGGCAAGGACACAACCAAGGAAATCATCGGAGGCGTTGACGCCACGCAAGACGCACTTGCCGCGATGAAAGCCGGAGACCTGAAGGTCACCGTGTTCCAGGACGCGGCGGGCCAGGGCAAAGGTGCAGTGGACACCGCGCTAAAGATTGCCAGGGGCGAGAAGGTGGATACCAAGGTCTACATCCCGTTCAAGCTGGTGACGCCCGCCAACGTCGACGAATATCTGTCGAAGAACTGAACTTGGGGACAGCTTTGCCTGGGCGTCGACAACACGCCCAGGCATCGAAACGTCAGCTCGGCGGATGCAGTTTGGCGCCTGTGATCGATGGGGCAGAGCTGATCTGACTTGCGTCGAGCTGCCATGACATGAGCGGATACGAGGGCACATCATGACCGAGGTTGCGAACCCGACAAAGACCTCCGAAGCCCTGCCGGTCCGGCGCAATCGCCCAGCCGAGATCAACGTCCTGATCGGGCTGCTCGTCATTGCGATTGTCTTTGAAATTCTTGGCTGGCTGGTTCAGGGCCAGAGCTTCCTCGCCAACGGAGAGCGGCTGAGGATCATGATCCTGCAGGTGTCGGTCGTCGGCATCATCGCTATCGGCGTGACGCAAGTCATCATCACCGGGGGCATCGACCTGTCGTCGGGGTCGGTCGTTGGCGCGACCGCCATGATCGCCATGAGCTTCGCGCAGGTCAGCACCTATCCGCGCGCCGTCTTTCCCGGATTGACCGACCTGCCAGTGGTCGTACCGATTGCCATCGGTCTCGGCTGCGGCCTGCTCGCGGGCCTGATCAACGGATTGCTGATCGCCTACACCAGAATTCCACCTTTCATAGCGACCCTGGGCATGATGGTCACCGCGCGCGGCATCGCCAAATGGTACACCAAGGGCCAGCCTGTCTCATTCCCCACAGATAGTTATGCCGCCATCGGCGCTGGCATGACGCCGGTACTTATCTTCATCGCCATGGCAATCCTGTTCCAGTTGATCCTGCGCTACACGATCTATGGGCGCCACACCTACGCCATCGGCTCGAATGAGCAGGCCGCACGTGTCTCGGGCATCAATGTCGAGCGGCATCTCATTCTGGTCTACGTCATCGCCGGCGTTCTGGCGGGCCTTGCCGGGGTCGTGCTTTCGGCACGGGGGCTGACGGCGCAATCAGGCATGGGCGTCATGTATGAACTTGATGCCATCGCCATGGCCGTCATCGGCGGCACTTCGCTGGCCGGAGGGCGCGGCTCCATCGTGGGCACGACGCTCGGCATGCTGATTTTCGGCGTCATCATTTCGGGATTCACCTTCCTGCGCATTGACGCCTATTATCAGGAGATGCTCAAGGGCCTGATCATTGTCGGTGCGGTCGTGCTCGACGTCTATCGCCAACGCTATCGCGGCAGGAGTTGAGATGAGCGACACGCAAAAAGATATGATTCTCAAGACCGTCGGGCTAGCCAAGCGCTATGGCGGCGTCCACGCGCTCGAGGACGCCAACTTCGAGCTGAAGGCCGGCGAACATGTCGCCATCGTCGGCGACAACGGCGCGGGAAAATCGACCTTCGTGCGCCAGATCACAGGCGTCGAGCAACCGAGCGCCGGCGAGATCTACTTCGATGGCGAAAAGGTCGAATTCAAAAGTCCGATCGAGGCGCGGGACTGCGGGATCGAGACAGTATTTCAGAATCTCGCGCTGGCCGACGACCTCGACGTGCCGTCCAACCTGTTTCTTGGCCGCGAGGAACGCTACTTCAACCTCGGGCCTTTCAGCATCCTCAACGAACGAAAGATGCTCGCGCACGCGCAGGACGCCTTGCGCACGACTGGCGTCAAGATTCCGGACCTGAGGAACAAGATCCGCAACATGTCTGGCGGCCAGCGGCAGTGCGTGGCAATCAGCCGGGCAGCTAGCTTTGCTTCCAAGCTCATCATCATGGACGAGCCGACTGCGGCACTTGGCGTCCAGGAAACGGCCCAAGTGGAAAACATCATTCGAACACTGAAAAGTCGCGGCATTCCGCTTATCCTGATCAGCCACAACCTGAGGCAGGTGTTCGACCTCGTCGATCGTATCTGGGTTTTCCGGCGCGGCCGCATCGTCGGCGCCGTCGATCGCAGCAAGACGGACGGCAACGAGATCGTATCCTTGATCACAGGCGTGAAGGCGGCTGTCGACGCGCCCGATTTTGCCTGAAGCCGGACACGCGACAGAACTTGGAAACATTGAAAATGAGGGAATCATGACAATTCGATTTGGCCTGCTTGGGGCGGGCCGCATCGGCAAGGTGCATGCGCGCGCTGTTGCCGCCAATCCGAAAGCGCGCTTGATGGCAGTCGCCGACGCGGACGAAAAGGCGGCCAAGGAAATCTCGTCAAACTACGGCGCGGAGGTCCGCACCATCGATGCCATCGAGAAGGCCGATGACATAGATGCCGTCATTATCTGCACGCCGACCGACACACATGCCGAACTGATCGAACGCTTTGCCAAAGCCGGCAAGGCGATCTTCTGCGAAAAGCCAATCCACCTTGACGTCAAGCGCGTGGAGAAATGCCTGGCCGTGGTGGAGAAGACCAAGGCAACGCTGATGGTTGGGTTCAACCGCCGCTTCGATCCGCATTTCGCGGCAGTGCGCAAGGCGATTGACGACGGCGCTATCGGCACCGTCGAAATAGTGACGATAACTTCACGGGACCCAGGCCCGCCGCCACTCGACTACATTGCCCGCTCGGGCGGCATCTTTCGCGACATGACCATCCACGACTTCGATATGGCCCGCTTCCTGCTGGGCGAAGAGCCCGTTTCAGTCAGCGCCCATGCCTCCGTTCTGGTCGACAAGAAGATCGGCGCGGCCGGTGATTTCGACAGCGTCAGCGTCATCCTTGAGACGAAATCCGGCAAGCAGTGCCTGATCTCGAATTCGCGGCGCGCGACCTACGGCTACGACCAGCGCATCGAAGTGCACGGATCGAAAGGCATGATCGCGGCAGAAAACCAGCGGCCGGTATCGATCGAACTCGCCAACGACAAAGGCTACACCCGACCACCCCTGCATGACTTCTTCATGACCCGCTATACAGATGCCTATGCCAACGAAATTGCCGCGTTCATCGCCTCGGCAACGGCAGGCAAGAAGGTGCACCCTGACGGGCAGGACGGGCTGGCAGCACTCAAACTGGCCGAGGCTGCGCTTAAATCGGCCAAGCAAGGCAAGACCGTGCGCGTCGATGCTGCGCGTTGACAAGGACATAGCACCATGAACGGAACGGACAGCCGCAATGCGCAAACGCGCGCCATCGTGACCGGCGGCGCGCAAGGTATCGGTTTTGCCGTTGCAGAGGCGCTTGCCGATGAAGGTTGCAAGGCGCTGGCACTCGTGGGCCGCTCTCAGGAGAAGGGCGGCAAGGCCGCGGCGGCTTTGTGCAACAGAGGCGTGGACGCGATATTCATGAGCGCCGACGTGGCAAATGTTGCCGATTGCCAGCGCGTGATCGAGATGGCCTGCAAGCATTTCGGCAACATCAATGGCCTCGTCAATGCCGCAGCAACCTCGGCCCGTGGATCGCTGATCGATACCACGCAGGATCTGTTCGACCGAATCTTCGCCACCAATGTGCGCGGCCCGTTCTTCCTCATGCAAGGCGTAGTCAGGCAGTTGCTGGAAAGCAAAGCGCCGGGATCGATCGTCAACGTTCTGTCGATGTCGGCACATGCGGGCCAGTCTTTCCTGACACCTTATTCAACCAGCAAGGGCGCGTTGATGACGCTAACCAAGAATGTGGCGAGTGCCTATCGCGCAAACCGCATTCGCTGCAACGCAGTGCTGCCCGGCTGGATGGACACGGAAGGCGAAGCCATGGTGCAGGCGAAATTCCACAATGCGCCAGCGGACTGGCTGGAAAAAGCCGAGGCTGCACAGCCGATGGGACAACTGGTCAAGCCTGCACAACTTGCCCGGCTAATCACTTACATGCTGAGCCCACAATCCGGCGTCATGACCGGGTCTCTGGTAGACTACGACCAGAACATTGCCGGCGTGGTCGGGGAGTAGTTGCAATGGATCGGGATCATCTGACCTCGATCCACTTTCCTTCGTCGAACGACCGCGCCATGGCGTGAACAGTTCGCTCGATTTCGAGCCCCTCGGCGAAATCAATCGTTCGCGACGGTCTGCCGGCAATGCGTTCCAACAACTCGCGGCACTCGACAATCTTGAGGTCGTTGAAGCCAAGCCCGTGTCCGGGCGCCGGAACGAATGCGCCGTAAGGGCTATGTGATGGGCCAATAAGGACAGTCCGGTAGCCCTGTTCTAATGGACGATCGGACGTCAGATAAAGCTGAAGCTCGTTGAAACGTTCCTGATCGAAGAGGATGGAGCCCTTCGAGCCGAATATCTGCAACGCAATCCGCCCTTTACGGCCCCATGCCGAACGGTTCACCTGCAATGTGGCGGCAACGCCGTTTTCCAGCCGCATCAGCACGCTGGCGATGTCGTAAGTTTCGACTGGCCGGCTGTTGCCGTTGTCCGTCACACGGTCCTTGTATGGCTTGGCCATGTCACACATGACGCGTGCTACCCGGCCAAAGAGAACCGAGATCAACGACAACGGATGCACCGCGAAATCGTCGAGCGCGCCGTATCCCGACGCCGCCTCATGTTTCCAGAAGAACAGCGCTTCCGGGTCTGCCATGAAGTCTTCGTCCATCTCGATGCGCAGATGGTTGACATCGCCGATGGCGTCCTCATCGAGCAGCTTGCCGATATGACGGACAGCCGGGCTCTGGATGTAGTTGTAGCCAAGGATCGCGACCCTGCCTGACTGGCGTGCGCTCGAAACCATCGCATCGGCATCGGCAAAAGCAGGCGCCATCGGTTTTTCACACCACAGATGTTTGCCTGCCTCGAGTGCCGCAATCGCCATCTCCGGATGGAACTGGTTGGGTGTCGTCAGCGACACCACATCGACGTCCGGATCTTCAATCACCGCCCGCCAGTCACCGGATGACCGGATAAACCCGAACTCCGCCGCCCGCCGGCGCGCAAACTCTTCGTTGGCCTCGCCTAAATGCACGAGTTTCACCTTTCCAGCTTCCGGGAAAACTGTACCAACCGCGTTCCATGCCATCGCGTGGCACTTGCCCATGAAGCCGGTCCCGATAAGGCCCACGCCAACCATTCCGCTCTCCGTTTCGGGAACCCAATATGGATTGAATAGTCCATTTTATTTCACAATGGAACGCATCACTCATTTTCTATGACATTCTTGCACAGGCCCGCTATGATGGGGCACAGAGGGGCCAACCAACCGAGTGGAACGGACATGGACGAACGGGTGCCCCGCGATTTCGAGACATTGCGCTCCACCATCCTGGAGCGGCGACACAGCCTACCCAAGCGCATTGCGCAGATCGCAGCCTATTCGCTCGACAATCCGGACGATATCGCCTTCGGAACCGCTGCCAGCATAGCGGCTACTGCCGGCGTACAACCATCGACCTTGGTGCGGTTTGCCCAGCAGTTCGGCTTCGACGGATTCACCAGCTTGCAGTCAGTCTTTCGCGACCGCCTGCGCGAGCGCAATTCATCCTACGATGAAAGACTGCTGGCGCTAAGGACACAGGCCGAAAAGGAAGGCGGGCACCGAGCTATTTTCGACGGCTTCGTAGCGGCGGCTACGACATCGCTGGAAGACATTTCCCGCGCGCTCAACGATGAGCATCTTGAGCAGGCCATCACGACGCTGGCCAAGGCCGACACGGTCTATGTCCTAGCAAGGCGCCGCTCATATCCGGTCGCCTCCTATATCGCCTATGCGCTTGGCAAGCTTCGGATCAGGAACCAGTTAATCGAATCCGCCGCAGGGCTGAGCAGCGAGATGATAGGCTTTGCTACAGCGAGGGACGCGGCCATTGCCGTCAGCTTCTCGCCCTATGCACCAGCCACCGTGGAAGAATCCCGTTTCCTCTCCGAACAAGGCGTCCCGGTCATCGCCATTACCGACAGTTCGTTTTCGCCGCTGGCGCAGTTCGCCAAGGTATGGTTCGAAGTGGCGGAGGCGGACTTTTCCGGCTTCCGTTCGCTTTCCGCAACCATGGCGCTGGCCATGGCGCTTGCAGTTGGCGTCGCCGAAAAAAGGCGCAGCAACACGGAAAGCTGAGACGAAACACAGTTCATATTTCATAAAAGAACATGTATTCCATGTTGACTGCAATTTGGAATTAATATTTCATATTGGAAGGCGCAACCACCGGGTTGCCCGACATCCAGCCGACGAGGTTGCCGGGAGTTGAGCATGAGCGAAGCCGTGGAAGCACAAGCTGCGCCGCTTGACGTCATCACCATCGGCCGCGCCTCGGTCGACCTTTACGGGCAGCAAATCGGCTCGCGCCTTGAGGACATCACTTCCTTTGCCAAATCCGTCGGCGGTTGCCCGGCAAATATTGCCATTGGCACGGCGCGCCTTGGATTGCGCTCAGCTCTTCTAACCCGGGTGGGCGACGAGCAGATGGGACGCTTCATCCGCGAACAACTGGTGCGCGAAAACGTCTGTGTGGATGGCCTCAAGACCGATCCGGAACGCCTCACCGCCCTGGTGCTACTATCCGTGGAGGACGAAGGCGTATCACCGATGATCTTCTATCGCAGCGATTGCGCCGATATGGCGCTGGCAGAAGGAGATATCGACGAGAATTTCATCCAGTCGGCGAAAGCCATTGTGGTGACCGGCACCCATTTTTCCCGCCCAAGCAGCGATGCCGCCCAGCGCAAGGCAATCAAGGCGATCAAGGCAAGGCACGGCAAAGTCGTCTTCGACATCGACTACCGCCCGAACTTGTGGGGCCTGGCGGGCCATTCCGAAGGGTTTGGACGCTATGTCAAATCGGAGCGCGTATCGGCACGCCTGAAAAGCGTGCTGCCGGATTGCGATCTTGTCGTCGGCACCGAAGAAGAAGTCCTGATTGCGTCTGGTGAAAGCGATCTGCTCGCCGCGTTGAAAGCGATCCGGGCGCTGTCGACGGCAACCATCGTCCTCAAGCGTGGCGCCATGGGTTGCATCGTCTATGACGGCGCAATCAGCGACGATCTCGAGGGCGGTATCGTCGGCGACGGCTTTCCGATCGAAGTCTATAACGTGCTCGGTGCGGGCGATGCCTTCATGTCCGGCTTCCTGCGCGGCTGGCTTAGCGGGGAAAGCCTGAAGGTCGCGGCAACATGGGCGAATGCTTGCGGTGCGTTCGCGGTATCGCGCCTTTTGTGTTCGCCCGAATATCCAACCTTCGCGGAATTGCAGTCTTTCCTTGAGAACGGCAGCCGGCATCTGGCACTGCGCAAGGACGAAGCAATCAACCACATCCATTGGGCAACAACGCGGCGACGCGAAATCCCCTCGCTGATGGCTTTCGCCTGTGACCACCGCTCCCAACTTGAAGAGGTGGCCAGGAAAGCAGGGACCGATCTAGCGCGCGTCGAGGCCTTCAAGGTTCTGGCGGTCAAGGCCGCCGGCGAAGTCGCCGGTGTCCGCCCTGGCTACGGCATGCTGCTTGACGAGAAGCATGGCCGCAAGGCGATGTTCGAGTTCAACCGGCACAAAATGGATTGGCTCGGCCGGCCGGTCGAGTTACCGGGCTCGCGGCCGCTGAGGTTTGACTTCTCGCAGGATATCGGCTCGCAATTGATCGAGTGGCCGGTGGAACACTGCATCAAATGCCTGTGTTTCTATCATCCCGACGACCCCCCCGAACTCAAAGCCGAACAGCAGCGGAAACTGCGCAGTCTTTACGAAGCTGCACGCAAGATTGGGCGCGAGTTGCTGATCGAAATCATCGCCAGCAAGCACGGGAAGATCGATGCCGGCACCGCCTCGCGCGCGCTGGCGGAACTTTATGCGCTCGGCATCAAGCCGGATTGGTGGAAGCTTGAACCACAGGCATCCGCGGCGGCATGGGCAGAGATCGAAGCAACAATCACCGAGAACGATCCTTGGTGCCGCGGCGTCTTGTTGCTGGGTCTCGAAGCGCCACCGGAGGAATTGGAGACGGCATTTGCGGCGGCTGCCGGCGCATCGATCGTCAAGGGCTTCGCGGTTGGCCGCACCATTTTCATCCATGCCGCAGAGCAATGGTTTTCCGGGCGCATGACCGATGAGGAAGCCATCCTAGATATGGCCTCCCGCTTCCGGCAACTCACTGAAGCGTGGCTTGCGGCGCGCAACCGCAAGGCGGCATAAGGCAGCAGAGAGGAGCTATCATGGCAAAAACGGTCCGCCTGACGATGGCGCAAGCTCTGGCCCGTTTCCTGTGTGCACAGATGACCGAGATCGATGGCCGGAAGTTACCGGTCTTCGGCGGCGTATGGGCGATCTTTGGCCATGGCAATGTCGCCGGTTTTGGTGAAGCGCTTCACTCCGTCAAGGATCGGTTGCCGACCTTTCGCGGTCAGAACGAGCAGTCAATGGCGCACGCTGCAATCGGTTTCGCCAAGGCGAATTTCCGCCGACGCTTCATGGCGGCAACCAGCTCAATTGGGCCCGGCGCGGTCAACATGGTCACCGCCGCTGCTCTTGCCCACGTCAACCGGTTGCCGATCCTGTTTCTGCCGGGCGACGTATTCGCCAGCCGCATTCCCGATCCCGTTCTGCAGCAGGTTGAAGACTTCGGCGACGGAACGGTGTCGGCCAACGACTGCTTCCGACCGGTGTCCCGTTACTTCGATCGCATCGCCCGTCCCGAACAGATCATTCCAGCGCTGAACCGAGCAATGCAGGTGCTAACCGATCCGGCGGAATGCGGTCCAGTGACACTGTCGCTGTGTCAGGATGTCCAAGCCGAAGCCTACGATTATCCTGAAAGCTTCTTCGCCGAGCGGATCTGGATTCCGCGCCGGCCCCGACCCGATAGATCCGAACTTGAGGTGGCTGCAAAAACGCTGAGGGCTGCCAAGAAACCGTTGATCGTCGCAGGGGGCGGCGTGCTTTATTCGCAAGCCTCTACTGAACTGGCAAAATTCGTCGAGGCAACTGGCATTCCGATGTGCGAGACACAAGGTGGAAAATCCTCGCTGCCCGACCTCAACGCACTCAACATGGCAGCCGTTGGCGTCACCGGGACCGAGGCAGCAAACCGATTGGCGGCGGAGGCCGACGTGGTGCTCGCGATAGGCACCCGGCTTCAAGATTTCACCACCGGGTCCTGGGCCCTGTTTCAAGCCAAGACAAAGAGCATCATCGGGCTCAATGTACAGCCTTTCGACGCCGGCAAGCATCGTTCTCTACCGTTGGTGGCGGATGCTCGAGAAGGACTTGAGGAGTTGCGGGAGGCGCTGGATGGCTGGCAAGCACCCGCCAGCTGGTCGGAGAATGCACGGAAGGGCAAAGCGGCATGGCAAGTCGAGGCTGCCAGGGTCACCGCCGCGACAAATGTGGCCTTGCCTTCGGACGCGCAGGTGATCGGGGCGGTCCAGCGCATCATGGGGTCAGAGGCGACTGTCCTGCATGCCGCTGGCGGATTGCCCGGTGAACTTCACAAGCTTTGGCAAGCAGGCAAGCCGGGCTCGTATCATGGGGAATACGGTTTTTCTACAATGGGTTACGAGATCGCCGGTGGACTTGGCGCCAAGATGGCGAAACCGGACGAGGAAGTCGTCGTCATGCTTGGCGACGGTTCCTACCTGATGCTGAACTCCGAGATCACCACTTCGGTGATGCTTGGATTGAGGCTCACAATAGTGCTGCTCGACAATCGCGGCTTCGGTTGCATCAACCGCCTGCAGATGGCGACAGGCAGCGCCAACTTCAACAATCTCTTGAAAGACACCCGGCACGAGACGCTGCCCGACATCGACTTTGCAGCCCATGCAACAAGCATGGGCGCTGTTGGCGTCAAGGCGGCATCCATTGCTGAACTGGAAACCCAACTTGCGAAGGCAAAGGCCAACGACCGCACAACAGTAGTCGTCATCGAGACCGATCCCCTGGCTTCGACGGAAGCAGGTGGCCATTGGTGGGATGTCGCGGTGCCGCAAGTCAGTGCGCGTCCAGAGGTCGAGGCGGCGCGCAAGACCTACGACCAAAAGCGCCAGATGCAAAATATCGGTGACTAGCCCAAAACTGGAGTGACGACGTGAAGGCTAAACTCGGCATGTCCCCCATTGCATGGTGGAACGACGATCTGCCTGAACTCAGCGACGACGCATCTTTGGAGGAATGCCTGCGCCAATCTCGCTCGGCAGGCTTTACCGGCATGGAGATGGGCCGTCGCTTCCCCAGCGACCCGTCCGTCATGCTTCCCATTCTCAGGAAAGCCGACGTAACGCTATGCGGCGGCTGGTTTTCGGGCACGCTGGTGAATGAAGATCTGGCGGCCAACAAGGCTCGCATCGCACCAATGATCGAACTGTTCAAGGCTGTCGACGCGCCCTGCATCGTCTATGGAGAAGTAGGCCGCTCGATCCAGGGTGACCGCTCGAAGCCGCTAGCCACAAAAGCCGTGCTCGCAGACGTCGAGATGAAGACATATGCCCACAAGGTGACAGAGTTTGGCGAATGGTGCGCCGACCAAGGCATGCCACTATCCTACCATCACCACATGGCCGCAGTGGTGCAGTTCGAACATGAACTGGACGCGTTCATGAACCATTCCGGTGAAGGCATTCCGCTGCTGCTCGATGCCGGCCATCTCGCCTTTGCCGGCGGCGATATACTGCGCGCCATCGACAATCATCACCGGCGCATCAGCCATGTGCACGTGAAGGACGTGCGCATGGACGTCATCAAGGCGCTCGACTGGACGAAAAGCTCGTTCCTCGACGCGGTGGCGCTAGGGGCTTTTACCGTTCCCGGTGACGGATCGCTGGATTTTGGAACTATCGTGCAGAAATTCGCGGACTATGGCTATGAAGGCTGGTTCGTGGTCGAGGCAGAACAGGACCCGAGGAAAAACCCGCCGCTCAAGATGGCGCAGGTGGGCTACAAGGAATTGATGCGCGTAATGACGGCTGCCGGCTATACCGTCGAGGCGGAAGGATTTCCGGCAGACTGAGCGAGAAAGATTCGATGGTCAAAGATTCCGAACACCCCTTTTTCCGACCGTTGTGGCGACGCGTTGCGGTTGTCGCGTTGTGCCTGTTTTGGGCGGGTATCGAGTTTGCCACCGGCACGCCTTTCTGGGGCATGATCGCACTGGGCGCAGCAGCCTATGGGGTCTGGCAGTTCTTCTACGCCTACAAGCCGGCAGGCGAAGACGCCCCTTCGACCCCTGCTGAGCCGAAGGAATAGGTCGTCGCCATGTCGAAACTCCTCGTCAGACCAAAACGCGAGGAACACGGGCGCGTTGTCAACGTGACACCGCAAAGCGCCGGATGGACTTACGTCGGTTTCGAACTTCATCGGCTGCAGCGGGGGGAAACGGTCGCCGCAGAAATGGCCGATCGCGAGGTCTGCCTGGTGTTCATTTCGGGAAAAGGCACGGTGGAAGCCAATGGCCGCGATTTCGGCCTGCTTGGCGAGCGCATGTCGCCATTCGACGGCAAGCCCTGGTCGATCTATGTGCCGCAGGGCGCTCACTGGCGGGTGCGGGCAGAGACCGATATCGAGCTTGCCGTCTGCTCAGCGCCGGGCCTCGGCGGCAACCTGCCCGTCCGCGTCATCGGCCCAGAAGAACTCGGCCAGGAGACGCGCGGCAAGGGCACCAATACCCGCTATGTGACCAACATCCTGCCGGAGGGACAACCGGCCGATTCCCTGCTGGTAGTGGAAGTCATCACCCCTGGCGGGCACACATCGAGCTATCCGCCGCATAAGCATGACCAAGACAATTTGCCGGCGGAATCCTATCTGGAAGAGACCTATTACCACAGGCTCAACCCTCCGCAGGGCTTTGCCTTCCAGCGTGTCTATACTGACGACCGGTCGCTGGACGAAGCAGTCGCCATCGAGGACGGCGACGTGGTGCTGGTTCCGAAGGGCTATCACCCCTGCGCGGCCTGCCACGGCTACGACCTTTATTACCTCAACGTCATGGCGGGGCCGAAACGTACCTGGAAATTCAACAACGCCGCCGAGCACGAGTGGCTGCTGAAAGCCTGAGGCCAATTCTCATGCCTCGATCCGCAGCATGTGGTTGTCCCAGACATGGTCGGGATCGGTCGAGGTCTGGCCATCCGGCCTCACAATTGCGCCGCCGCCAGTGGTCGCGATGAAACCTGCCCTATCCGGCGCCAGACCGCAGACTTCGACAAGGCTGCCGGTCGAAACGACATTTCCGGTCGCGGCTTCGATCACGGCCAGCGAATTGCCCTGCGGCGAGGATACGGCAATCGTGCCAGCATCGGGGTTGGTCGCCACCGACCCAATATAGTTTCGGAAGCCATTCAGCACACCGTCCGGCATATCGAGAAGCGACAGGTCCTTGCCACGTGTCGCGCGGCCAACCAATAGCGGCCTGTCGGTCACCGGGCCACGGTACTGGCATCCGAACCAAACGGTGTTGTTGCCGTCCTCCGCCATGTGCCGGATAGAAAGCTGGTGCAGTTCGGCCGGCAGTTCGTGCTTTTCAATCATGTCGCCGCTGATGCGATCAATGAGCACATAGGAGGGCTTCATGGTGGCGAGATTCAATTCGGCGCGGCCGTAGTCGGGGTGTGTCTCGATGCCCCCATTGGCTACGGCGATGGTCCGGCCATCGCCGAGCAGGAGTAATTCATGCGGCCCGGTCCCGTAGGTGGGGAACTCGCCTACGCGTTCGAAATTCGAACGCGCGTCGTAGACGCCGACCACGCCGGCAGCCTTGTCGAAATCGTTCTCCGTGGCGTAGAGCAGCGCGCCGTCCCGCGAAAAGACGCCGTGGCCGAAAAAGTGCCTGCCAGTGATGCTGGAAATGGTGCGCGGCTTTTCGCGACCTGAATGGTCGAACACCATGGCGAAGGTGCCCGGCTGACGAGCAAATACCACCGAGCGGCGTGAAACCGGGTCGAAGGCGACGTCATGGCCACGGTCGGGCAAGTCGATGGCGTGAAGCACCTTGCCTGCCTCAGACAACACCGCGGCACCATAGCTGCCGTCGCGCCTTACGAAGGCGGTTGCGAAAACCGCATCCGCAGCCAGCGTGTTTGCCCATGCGGCGGGTGCCACGGCCGCAGCGAAACTTGCACCTGCAGCACGCAAGAAATCACGGCGGTCGATCAGAACCCGCTTCACAATTCAATCCCCGTCGAGCGACGAGAACCCGGCCGTGAGCCCAAACTCGCCGCTGAGCCGCGTACCGAATAGATTTGAGAGGCTGCTCGTCACCAGTACGAAATGATCAAGCTTGGCCCGCCGTTCCGAATCGGCAAGCGCCTCGTCTATCGGTCCGGTGACGTCGCTCGCCGAGGCAACGCCATTCACAAGCTGAATGTGGATCGATTCCGCAATCCAGCGCGCGTCGGGCGACAAGGCGTCCGCCAGATGAGCGCTCTGGAAAAGCCGATCCATACCTTCTAGATTGGCTGCAAGCGATGCCGCAGTGCCTTGCGAGCGCCAGTAGATCGCCTGTTTCGGCTTGTCCATGTCCGGGTTGCCTCCGAGGAAGCCTTTGACGCGGACATCGCGGACCATCTCCAGTCCATTGATGAAAACGCCCATCAGTTCGGTCACGGCCTCGGAGCCAGTGCGATAGACCGGATTGTCCGCACCCGGGGTCGCCCAAATGGCCGCAAAGCCATCCTTCTTCTCCCATTCGGCGCTGATGTCGCCACTCATCGTCTCGATATTTTCGGCGACAGCGGCACCAAAGGTGCATCTGTAGGCGCCATCCTTACCGGCAAGGGTCTCAGCATCGGTTCCGAAAAGTAGGTATTCCAGCGCACCAAATCCTTGCATGGCTACGCTCTTGCCCGCCAACTGGGCAGTGTCCGCCGCGGTCGGGTCCTTGCCTGCCAGAGCGGCCTGCACCTGTTTCAGGCCGATCGACTTGCGGTCGGGCCAGAACAGCATGCGTTCGTAGCGGTTGTCCTCACGGACAGGCCCGAACATGATGATCTCCACCTGCGACCAAGCCCTTGTAGCTTGCGAAAAGGCGGTGCGGGCCGCAACGAGATTTGCCTGGCCAGGTGTCACACACAGGTCCTTTACGCTCGTGGCAAGCGTCGTCGCGCGCTCATGCAGTTGTGCATAAGCAGGGCGGATGAAGCCATCGACCGCCTGGCCGATGACGTCCGACGCCTTCACGGTTGCTTGCGCTGGCTGCGCAAGCGCGAAGGCGAGCGGCAAAGCTACAAATGCGAGACGCTTCAGCATCACAGCGACTCCAGAAACTTTATCAATGCCTGACGTTCGGCAGCACTCGCTGCCGCAAACCTGTCGCGTGCCCCTTGTGCTTCCCCGCCATGCCACAGGACGGCCTCGGTGAGATTTCGGGCGCGGCCGTCATGCAGAAAGAAAGTGTGGCCGTTGACGCGCTGAGTGAGGCCGATACCCCACAAGGGCTGGGTGCGCCATTCGCTCCCCGAAGCATCGCCAACCTGTTGGCCATCGGCAAGGCCTTCGCCCATGTCGTGCAGCAGGAAATCGGAATACGGCCAGATCAGCTGGAATGATTGCGCCTTGTTGGGTGCATCGCGCCGGGTGACAAACTTCGGCGCATGACATGCAACGCAGCCCATTTCGTAGAATGCTTTCTTCCCCGCCAGGACATCAGGCTTGTCGAGGTCGCGCCGTGCCGGCACGGCCAGGTTCTGGGAGTAGAATGTAACCAGATTCATCACCGGCACCGGAGCCTCGGTGTCGCCAAGGCGTGGTTGGACGCCGGTCGGCATGGCGCGGCATTCGGCTTGCGCCTCCGTGCAGTCGCCCCAGTTCCGTGGCGCTTCGGGTGAAGATACGCCGATATCGCCCGCCAGCGCATCCGCCGATTGCTGGCGTATGGTAGCCGCCTGCGCCTTCCAGCCGAAGCGGCCGAGCGTCAATTCGCCGGTTGCCGGATCGCGCACGATTGCAGCCTTGCCGGAAATGCCGTCGCCGTTGCTGTCGTCGGGATCGGCGTGGGCAAGAATATCCGCCGGATGGATTTGCTCGACAAGGCCAAGACCGATCATGGGGTTGGCAATGCGTGGCGACAGCGTGATGCGCGAATCGAGCGGCCCGTAGGCAGGGTCAGCCACCGCATAGGTCGGCTTGCGCAGCGAAACCACAGTGCCGTCACCGAGAGTGACCGGCTGTTCCTGATAGGTGATCTGCATACGGCCTTCACCGGCAAGGCCGGGCACGGCAAGATCCTGCAACTGGCTGCCATAGGTCGGGTCCGGAAAGTTCAAGACCCTATGGTCCGCAACAGCAGCTTTTTCCTCCGCTGTCTCCGCCTCGCGCGCCAGCCTGAGGAACATGGAAGTCGCATCGAGACTGTTCTCCGGGGGATGTCCCCGCCCATCCTTCAGGTGGCAGCTTTGGCAGGCACGGGCATTGAACAGCGGCCCCAGACCATCCGAGGCCTGCGTCGAGGAGGGGGAAGACACCCAATTCTTGCGGAAGATGGCGTTGCCAAGCTTGAAGGTGCCTTCTTCCTCAAAAGTGATGTTGGCCGATGAATGCGAGAAGGAATCGGCATTGACCCGCCGCTTCGACGTGCCTGCGCCGCCTTGCATGAGCTCAAATTGTTCGGGCTTGGAAAAATCGGCAGTTGGCTTGGTGACGGACTCGACCCGGCGTTGGTCCTTCGGCGTCAGGTCCTTTCGGACGGGCGAAAGTCCAACGGGTTCCTGCGCAGTAGCCGGCAACGCGAGCGCGACAAGAACTGCCGCGCCCAGCCATGCGAGCCTGCGACCTGGTCCCGGGAGAGACGGCAGACCCGCAAGGGCCTGCCGCGCGCGGCGCATAAGATTCAAGATGCGCCGCATTCCCGCATGTCCTATTCGGCCTCGTTGGCCGACGCGGCGTTGAGCAGTCCGTATTTTTCCTCGCCAATCGAGGCAAGGAGGTCGAGCTGCGTCTCAAGGAAGTCGATGTGACCCTCCTCATCGGACAACAGCTCTTCGAACAGCTTCATGGTGACGTAGTCGCCCAACTCGTTACAGATCTCGCGCGACCTCTTGTAGGAAGTTCGCGCGTCATATTCGCCGGCCAGGTCCGATTCCAGGACTTCCTTCACGTTCTGCCCGATGCGCAACGGCGCAACGGATTGCAGGTTCGGATGGCCTTCGAGGAAAATGATGCGCGCGACCAACTTGTCGGCATGCTGCATTTCCTCGATCGATTCTTCTCGCTCCTTCTTGGCGAGCTTTATGTATCCCCAGTCCTCGAGAAGGCGGTAGTGCACCCAGTACTGGTTGACGGCGCCCAACTCTAGAAAAAGAGCTTCATTAAGCCGCTCGATGATCTGACTTTCGCCTTTCATGGGTCATGCTCCCGTATTGGACGCGCAAGCCTCTTACGCGATCCAAGTGTGAAACGATGTCCACGGCGCCCGCCTCCGAGCGCGCGTGGTACTGCTCGGTTACCCGAATTATCGTTTCGACCACATTTGGGAAGCAGCCGCAACAGCGACCGCGCTTCTTCATCGAATGATAGACCTTAGCAGGCACAATCAACTGCCACGAATCCTGGTCGAGCAGGTCGATGATCGCCTGCTCGATTTCCTTTTCCGTGATGATGTTGCAATGGCAGATAAGCATTTTCTATCGGTCTGGCTTGGCGGCGCGTTGCGCGCCGCGTAGCTGGAAATTACGGCTTCCTGTTACTGGAACACCTTGTCTGGCGCGTCGAGGCTGTCCGAACCTTCGAAGGCGATCGCGTCCAGCTTCAATGCGGCCACGGCGCGCTCGATCGACTTGGTCTGGTCGACCAGACCGTCGATTGCCGCCTGAACGGTCGCATTGCCCTCGGCATTGCCTTCGGCGATCTGCTGGTCGTAAGCCTCGCCGCCAACGGCGCGCGCCTCAATCGCCTCCATCTTGGAGACAGTAGTGTCCAGCTTGCCGGAAAGCTCGGTATCGAGCGCCGGATCGGCTTCCTTGACGAGATTGGCCAGCGACGGACCTTCGACGACCGATCCATCGAGACGCTTGTAGCTGCCGCGATAGGCGTCGCGGATGCCGACGGCGTCATATAGATGCGAGATGTAGGTGTTGTCCGAGAAGCAATCATGCTCCTCTTCCGGATCGTGCAGCAGAAGACCAAGCTTCATGCGCTCGCCTGCCAGTTCGCCGTATGAGAGCGAGCCCATGCCGGTCAGGATGGTGGCAAGGCCGGCCTTGGCATCTTCGCCGTCAAGGGCCTTGCGCGCCTCGCCGCCGTCCTTCCAGTTGCCGACCATTTCTTCGAGGTCGGAAACCAGAAGCGTGCTGGCAGACTTCAGATATTCGGCGCGACGGTCGCAATTGCCGCCGGTGCAGCTGGCGGTGTCATAGTCGGTGTAGGGGCGGTTTCCAGCGCCGGGGCCGGTGCCGTTCAGATCCTGGCCCCACAGCAGGAATTCGATGGCGTGATAGCCGGTGGCGACGTTGGCCTCGATATCGCCGGCTTCCTGCAGCGTTTCCGACAAAAATTCCGGCGTCAGTTTCGAAGCATCGATCTCCTTACCGTCGATCTCGATCTTCTTGTTGGCGATGACGTTGGCGGTATAGAGAGAATTCTCATCCGATTCCGTGCCGTAGCCGCCATCGACGTAGTCGATCAGGCCTTCGTCCAGCGGCCAGGCGTTCACGCGCCCTTCCCAATCATCGACGATCGGATTGCCGAAGCGGTAGACTTCCGTCTGCTGGTAGGGAATGCGCGATGCCTTCCAGGCGTCACGTGCAGCATTGAGCGTCTCCGCCGAAGGCTTGGCAATCAGCGCATCGACAGCCGCATCAAGCGCCTTGGCCGTTGTCAGCGAATCCTCATATTTGGCGAGCGCGATGTCGGCATAGGTCTTCACGACCGCCTTGGCATCGGTCTCAGCTCTGGCGGGCAGAACGAATGCCGCAGCCGTCAGCAACGCCGTTGCGCCAATTGCGGCCAACCTGCCTCTGTTGCGGACTATAACCCTTGATTTGACCATCGCTCTCATCTCCTCGAAGACACCCAAAAACCATTCAACCGCGTCAACGTGGTCTCCATGGCCTGCCTGACCGATATTTTCGACAAGGTGGACCGACGTCGTCGCGAAAACCGCACATAGTGCGGACAAGACCAGATTGGCGCGATACCGCGCAGCCGGCCAAGCAAGACACCGATTACCTCCAATCGAAAGGGTTAAAGGCCCAGACATCAAAGGACGAGCACCGTAGCGCCCTCTCCCCATAAAACGACGCCGATTGCCAAAGTCAACCGGAATCGTCAGGAAAAGATAATTGAAACAATAGTTTAGAACTATTCTAAACTGATATGGTCAAGTTTTTGAGCCCGACTTTGGCTCGCCGGCTGCCAAACGCCCCGGTTGACACCATGCCATTCCGGGTGCGACCCGAATGACGATACTTGTGGCGGAACCAGACAATCGCCACTTGGCTGGGAATTCTATTCTTCGGACTTCGGAAAGCTGATTGTCATGAACAACGGTGTGATCATCGTCGGAGCCGGCCATGCCGGCGTGCAGGCGGCCGCGAGCCTGCGTGAAGAAGGCTTCGAAGGCCCCGTCGTGCTGATTGGCGACGAGAACGAGCTGCCCTACCACAAGCCGCCGCTCTCCAAGACCTTCATCAAGGATGCCGAGGCAAAGCCCCAACCACTGCGCGGCGAAGCTTTCTACACCGGCAATGCAATCGACTATCGGCCCGGTCTGTGGATCGATCGTATCGATCTGGCCGGACGGCGTCTGGAACTTTCCGGAGGAAAGCAGCTTGCTTTCGATCGATTGATCCTTGCGACCGGGTCTAGGCCACGCAAATTGCCAATTGCCGGGACCGAGTTGGATGGCGTCGTGTCGTTGCGCTCGATCGCTGATGCACGGTTGATCCGCGAACTGAGTTCAGACTGTACCGACGTCGTCATTCTCGGCGGTGGCTTTATCGGGCTGGAAATCGCCGCCACTCTCAGGGCAGGCGGGCGCAATGTCACCGTTGTCGAAGCCGCCGACCGTTTGCTTGGGCGCGTGGTAGCGCCCGCAATTGGAAGCCACGTCAGGCAACGGCTCGAAACGGCAGGGGTGCGCATCCTAACCGATACCACCGTTTCGCGGCTGGAAGGCAATAACGGCCGTGTTTCGGCGGCAGTCACTGCAAGTGGAGAGCGCCTGCCGGCGCAGCTTGTAATCGTGGGTATCGGCGTGGTCCCAAATATAGAACTGGCCGAGGCTGCCGGTATTGCCACCGGCAACGGCATCCGCGTTGACGCGCAGATGCGGACGTCCGAGCCGGAAATCCTGTCAATCGGCGACGTTGCGTCTTATCGGCACTGGTTCACCGGCAACGACGTCCGGCTGGAGTCCGTCCAGAACGCCACGGATCAGGCCCGCCTGGCCGCGCGCACGATCGTCGGCCATTCTGATGCCTATTCGGCAGTGCCGTGGTTCTGGTCGGATATCGGCGACATCAAGATGCAGATGGTCGGCCTGAATACCGGCGCAGACAATCACGTGGCAGTCGGCGAGCCGACCGAGAACAAGTTCTCGATCTATCACTTTGCCGACGAGCGGCTGGTGGCGATTGAATCCGTCAACCGGCCGGCCGATCACATGATGGGACGCAAGATGCTCGGCGCCGGTTTCTCACCGACCAAGGCAGCCGTTTCAGCCGGAGCTGATGCGCTCAAGGCCGATCTCGCCGCCTTCCAGGCCGCAACTCCAGTTCCAGCGACGGCCTGATTGCTGTCGGCTTTTGCGAAATTCCGGACGGAAAACCGGTTTCCACCTTTCCCGGAATTGCTTTCTACGCCCTTGCTTCCCTGATCGAGGCTTCCAGCTTGTCGAGAGCCTCGGTCATGACGTTGTCCTGGATGGTGATGGGGGCCAGGAAGCGCACGACGTTGCCGTAGACGCCGCAGGTCAGCAGGATCAGGCCCTTGTCGAGCGCCTTCAGGCGCACGGCGTTGGCAAAATCCGCGGACGGCAGTTTCTTTTTGACATCGTTGAACTCGATGGCATTCATGAAACCGGGGCCACGGATATCGACGATTTCGGGAACATCGCTGCGCAGGGATTCCAGCCGCTGCTTCAGCCGGTTGCCCAGCATATCCGCGCGCTCGCAAAGCTTTTCTTCCTCGATTACGTCGAGTACGGCATGGGCGGCGGCAATGCCCAGCGGGTTGCCGCCATATGTGCCGCCAAGACCGCCCGGCCCCGGCGCGTCCATGACTTCGGCTCGACCCGTCACGGCTGAAAGCGGGAAGCCACCGGCAAGGCTCTTGGCCATTGTGGTGAGGTCCGGCGCGACCTCATGATGGTCCATCGCAAACATCTTGCCGGTACGGGCAAATCCGGTCTGCACCTCGTCCGCAATGAGCAGGATGCCATGTTGATCGCACACTTTGCGCAGAGCGCTCATCAACTCGCGCGGGGCCTCGTAGAAGCCACCCTCGCCCTGCACTGGCTCGACTATGATCGCTGCAACGCGAGCCGGATCGACATCGGCCTTGAACAGGCGGTCGAGGGCCGACAGGGAATCCGCGACAGACACGCCATGGAGTTCAACCGGGAACGGCAGATGGAATACGTCGCCCGGCATCGCGCCGAAGCCAACCTTGTAGGGGACGACCTTCCCGGTCAGCGCCATGCCCATGAAGGTACGGCCATGAAAGCCGCCCGCAAAGGCGATCACAGCCTGCCTGCCGGTAGCATTGCGGGCGATCTTGACCGCGTTCTCCACTGCCTCGGCGCCGGTGGTGACGAAAATCGTCTTCTTGTCGAACTTGCCGGGCAACATACCGTTCAGCCGCTCGGCAAGATGCACATAGCTTTCGTACGGAACGACCTGGTGGCAGGTATGCGTGAAGCGGTCGAGCTGCGCCTTGACCGCCGCCATCACCTTGGGATGACGGTGTCCGGTATTCAGCACCGCAATGCCCGATGAGAAATCGATGTAGCGATTGCCTTCGACATCCCAAATCTCCGAGTTCTCGGCGCGATCGGCATAAATCTGCGTGGTCATGCCGACACCGCGCGAAATGGACGCATTCTTGCGGGCAGAGATAGTCGAATTGGTCATGGATGCCTCCGGGCGAATGGCTATTGTGGTTAGACGATGTCGACATGTCTTCTGATCTTATCTCACAAATTCCACAATCCGGCACTGCTTGCCGGCTGTTGGGCCTGTTTCGACGGGAGAACCAGACAGCATGCGTGACTATTGCGGATCGAACAGTGTACGCCCATCATCCCGGCAAGAGGTGCGCGCGTGATAAGCGAGGAACAATTTCTGACGTCGACGTTTTGGGCGCAGGAACTTCCTCGCGACGAGCAGGAGCGCGCGCGCCGTGGCATTTCATGGCGCACTCTCGATGCCGGAACCTACCTCATCCACCGCGGCGACCGCGTCGACAACTGGATCGGGATAGTCAGCGGCCTGCTCAAGCTGGGATCCATCACCATTTCCGGCAAGGCGGTGACCTATGCCGGCCTGCCGCCAGGGTGCTGGTTCGGCGAAGGTTCCCTGCTCAAGGACGAGCCGCGCCAGTATGACGTGATCGCGCTGCGCCGAACGCAAGTCGCGCTGTTGAACAGGGCAACTTTTCTGTGGCTCTACGACAATAGCGTGGCCTTCAACCGGCTTCTGGTTCGCCTGTTCAATGAGCGGCTTGGCCAGTTCATCGCGCTGGTCGAATATGATCGGACGCTGGATTCGACAGCCAAGGTGGCGCGTAATCTCGCCTCCCTGTTCAACCCGATCATCAGTCCTTCCGTTGGCACGCATCTCGATATCAGCCAGGAGGAAATCGGCTTGCTGGCAGGTGTTTCCAGGCAGGTCGCCAACCGAACCTTGCAGGAACTGGAAAAGGCCGGCCTGCTGCGCAACGAAGGTGCTGGCGTCACCATCCTCAATCTCGAAAGGCTGCGCCGCTACGGTGAATAGCAGCGCGTCCAGCCAAGGCGGCAACGAAAGTTGGATTGTCGAGGGGAAACGGACTCCGGTAGCCTATATCGGATGAGGCCTTGGAGTCTGTCAAGCCGGAGGTTGAAAAAGAGGGCCCAGCTTGCGAGCTTCAACCAACAGCCGGGATGACACCGGCGTCAAGGGAACAAACGGGAGGCGTGCCTTGGCACAAGGGAGTGAGACGCCGCGACTCGATACGTTCGCCAAGCTGTTGTGCGAGCACGCTCGTGTCAGGCCCACCCGGCCCGCAATGCGCCACAAGGATCTCGGCATCTGGCGGACGTGGACCTGGAGCGAAATGGCCGAGACCATCCGCGCCTATGCAGCGGGGCTTCGCCAACTCGGGCTGGAGCGAGGCGCGACAATCGCCGTCATCGGCGAGAACCGACCGGCGATGTACTGGACAATTCTTGCCGCGCAATGGCTGGGCGCGATCCCGGTACCGGTCTATGCCGACGCCGTTGCCGACGAGATGGCCTATGTTCTTGCCCACGCCGATGTCGGCTTTGCCGTCGTTCAGGACCAGGAGCAGGTCGACAAGCTCATCACCATCCAGGATAAGATACCCAATCTGAAAGTGGTGCTCTACGACGAGCCTCGTGGCCTGCGCGACTACGACCACAGCCAGTTGCACGCCCTCGATGATATCATCGAGAAAGGACGCACGCAGCTTGCCGCCGATCCAGCCGCGGCGGCGGCGATAGACGCTGAGCGTGATCGTGGAACCGCCGACGATATTTCGATCATCCTCTATACGTCCGGGACTACCGGCCGTTCGAAAGGCGTGCTGTTTTCCGCCGGGCGCTCGATAGCTGCGGCTCGGGATACGGTCGAATTCGACAAGCTGACCGATCGCGACGAAGTGCTTGCCTACCTGCCGCTGGCGTGGGTCGGCGACCACTACCTCAACTATGCCCATGCCATGGTTGCCGGCTTTTGCGTCGCCTGTCCGGAAAGCCGGGAAACGGCAGAAGCCGACCTGCAGGAAATCGGTCCCACATTCTATTTCGCGCCGCCGCGCATCTTCGAGGCGCTGCTCACACGCATCACCATCCGCATGGAAGATGCCGGCTCCTTGAAGCGGCGCATGTTCAACCACTTCATCGGTGTGGCACGACGCTGGGGCGAAAAAATCCTCAATGGGGAACAGGTGCCTTTCGGCGCGCGGATCAACTACGCGCTCGGCAATCTGCTCGTCTACGCTCCGCTCAAAAATGTCCTCGGCTTCTCGCGCATCCGCGTTGCCTACACTGCCGGCGAAGCGATTGGACCGGACCTTTTCTCGTTCTACCGGTCGCTCGGCCTGAACCTGAAGCAACTCTACGGCCAGACCGAAGCGTTTCTTTATGTCACCTCGCAGCTCGACGGACATATCCGCGCCGGAACGGTTGGACCCGCCACGCCCAACGTCGATATCCGCATCGCCGACGATGGCGAGGTTCTCTATCGCTCGCCCGGCCAGTTCATCGGCTACTACAAGGATGACGAGAAGACCGTCGAGACGGTGACCACGGACGGTTATGTGAAGACTGGCGATGCCGGCTTCTTCGACAACGAAGGCCACCTCAACATCATCGACCGGGCAAAGGATGTCGGCAAGCTGCGTTCAGGCGCGCTGTTCGCGCCGAAATACATCGAAAACAAGCTGAAATTCTATCCCAACATCAAGGAGGCGGTGGCGTTCGGGCAGGGCCAGGAGTTCGTAACCTGCATGCTCAACATCGATCTGACTGCCGTTGGCAACTGGGCCGAGCGCAACAACATCGCCTACGCCTCCTATCAGGAACTGGCGCAGCGTCCCGAAGTCTACTCGATGTTCGCCGGGCATGTTGCCGAAGTAAACAGAGCCTTGGCTGCTGAACCGCGAATGGCTGCGGCGCAGGTGCGGCGCTTCCTCATCCTGCACAAGGAACTGGACGCCGACGATGGCGAGATGACCCGCACGCAGAAGGTACGGCGCGGCTTCATCGCAGAGCGCTACAAACCGCTGGTCGATGCCCTCTACAACGGTTCGGACGCAGCCGACATCTCGACCGAAGTCACTTTCGAAGACGGGCGCAAAGGCGTGATTTCGGCACGCGTACGCATTGCCGACGCCGAGGTTCGAGATGTGCAAAAACTGGATGCTGCCGCATGAACTCGTCGAGCGAAATCTTGCTTGCGGTTGACGGCGTTTCACTCGGCTTCGGCGGCGTGAAAGCGATCACCGACGTCTCGTTCGATATTCGCAAGGGTGAGATCCGCGCCATCATAGGCCCCAACGGCGCCGGCAAGACCTCGATGCTCAACGTGGTCAACGGGTTCTACCATCCCCAGCAGGGCCGCATCACATACAAGGGCCAGACCCGCTCGCGCATGCGTCCCTATCAAGCCGCTAGCCAAGGCATTGCCCGCACGTTCCAGAACGTCGCGCTTTTTCGCGGCATGACCACGCTGGACAATATCATGGTCGGCCGCACGCTGAAGATGCATCGCGGTTTCATCTGGCAGATGCTGCGCCACGGGCCGGCCATGCGCGAGGAGATCGAGCATCGGCGCGTGGTCGAGGACATCATCGATTTCCTTCAGATCGAAGCCATCCGCAAGACGCCGGTCGGCAAGCTTCCCTACGGGTTGCAAAAGCGCGTCGAGCTTGGCCGAGCACTCGCAATGGAGCCGGAACTGTTGTTGCTGGATGAACCGATGGCCGGAATGAACATGGAGGAAAAAGAGGACATGTGCCGCTACATCCTCGACCTCAACCGGCACTTCGGCACCACGATAGCGCTGATCGAACACGATATGGGCGTCGTCATGGACCTCTCGGATCGCGTCGTCGTGCTCGAATACGGGCACAAGATCGCCGACGGCATTCCGGAAAAGATCAAGTCGGACCCCAAGGTCATAGAGGCCTATCTGGGCGTGGGGCACTAGGCCATGCTGTACAACATCTTCATCGACCCCTTCATGCAGATGGTGCAGATGCCAGACCTCCTGGTGCAGACTTTGTGGGAGGGTCTGGTTTCAGGCGTGCTTTACGCGCTGATCGCACTAGGCTTCGTGCTGATCTTCAAGGCTTCGGGCGTGTTCAACTTCGCCCAAGGCATCATGGTGGTGTTTTCCGCCCTGACGCTGGTCGGCTCCTACGAGAAATTCGCGGCACTCGGCTTCTCCGGCCCTGTCGCGGCCTTCGTGGCGCTCATTCTGGCTGCTGCCGTCATGTTCGTCTTCGCCGTCCTGGTCGAGCGGGTAGTGCTTCGCCCGCTGGTCAACCAACCGGACATCATCCTGTTCATGGCCACCTTCGGCATCACCTATCTGCTTATCGGTTTCGGCGAGATGGTCTTTGGCGGCGATCCCAAGCAGATGATCGCCAACGAACTGTTCCTGCCAAGTGGCTCCATCGACGTTGAGATGCTGGGAGGGCGCGTCAGCTTTCAGAAGCTCGATATCGCCGCAGCCGTCATCGCCTCGGTGATGATCGCCGGCCTCGCTGTCTTCTTCCAGAAGACCCGCATCGGGCGAGCGCTTCGAGCTGTCGCGGACAGCCACAAGGCCGCGCTTTCGGTCGGCATCTCGCTCAACCAGATCTGGGTTATCGTGTGGTTCGCCGCAGGGCTCGTCGCGCTCGTAACCGGCATCATGTGGGGCGCGCGCTCCGACGTATCCTTCGCACTTGAGGTGGTCGCGCTCAAGGCGCTCCCGGTGCTCGTTCTGGGTGGTTTCACCTCGGTGCCCGGCGCCATCGTTGGCGGGCTCATCATCGGTGTCGGCGAAAAGCTCGGCGAGTTCTACTGGGGGCCATTGCTCGGAGGCGGCATCGAAAGCTGGCTCGCCTACGTGATTGCCCTGGTATTCCTGCTTTACCGGCCCCAAGGCCTGTTCGGCGACAAGATAATCGAACGGATCTGACAAGATGTTCTATCGCGAGACAGGTCAGTTCAAGCAAAACTATGCCGCAGATTCAGCGGTGTTTCCCATTCTGCAGGATCGCTATGGACTGGCGATCATCCTCGCCATTGCCTTTGTCGGCATCCCGCTCTTCGGCAATGAATTCCTGCTTGCCTCGGTGATGATCCCGTTCCTCATCCTGTCGCTGGGTGCGATCGGGCTGAACATCCTCGTCGGTTATACCGGCCTGCTTTCGCTCGGGTCCGCCGCCTTCATGGGCGTGGGCGCCTATGCCACCTACAAGCTCTCAACGATCTTCCCGCAGGTCAACATCCTTGTCTGGATTCTTTGTTCAGGCTTCTTTGCCGCCGGCATCGGCGCATTGTTCGGCCTGCCGTCGCTGCGCATCAAGGGATTTTACCTGGCTGTGGCGACGCTTGCCGCACAGTTCTTCCTGCAATGGTGCTTCGTACGCATAAGCTGGCTCTACAACGACAATCCTTCCGGCGCGATCGAGGTACCGGCAAGGACGCTGTTCGGCATCGCCATCACCGGCCCCTCGGCCACTCCCGTTACCCGCTACCTCGTCGTTCTGGTCATCGTGGCGGTGATGACGCTCATCGCATCCAACATCGTGCATGGCAGGATCGGCCGCACCTGGATGGCGGTGCGCGACATGGACATCGCCGCACAACTGATGGGCATCCGGCTGCTGCCGGCCAAGCTGCTCGCCTTTGCCGTATCATCCTTCTATTGCGGTGTTGCAGGCGCGTTGATGGTATTTCTGTGGCTCGGCGCAGCCGAACCTTCGGCCTTCGATATCCGGCTGTCCTTCGTGCTTCTGTTCATGGTCATCATCGGCGGCCTCGGCTCACTGATCGGCTCCTTCATGGGCGCAGCGCTGATCCACATCATGCCGATCGCCATCCGGGCACTGCCTGAATCGCTCGGCCTACCTATTGCCGCTGCAACAGTGGAGCACCTGACATTCCTGATCGTCGGCGGCCTGATCATATTTTTCCTAATCGTCGAGCCGCATGGACTGGCCCGGCTTTGGCAGATCGCGAAACAGAAACTTCGCGTATGGCCTTTCCCCTACTAGGGCGAAGGCATTGTGGAACTAGACATGGGAGGAGAACCAAATGTCTCTTAGAAACTGGGTACTTGCATTGTCGGCAGCGTCCATGCTGGCCATGCCTGCGATCGATGCGGCGCAGGCGGAAGATTCAATCTTCGTGCCGCTGTTCACTTACCGTACCGGTCCTTTTGCCGGCTCGGGCACGCCCATTGCCAACGGCATGCACGACTACCTCACCATGCTCAACGAACGCGACGGCGGCATCGGCGGCGTCAAGCTCGTGGTCGAGGAATGCGAAACCGGCTACGACACCAAGAAGGGGCTTGAGTGCTATGAATCCGTGAAGCCCAAGAAGCCGGTCCTTGTCAATCCGTGGTCGACCGGCATCACCTTGCCGCTGATCCCGAAGGCAGCCGTCGACAAGATCCCGGTTCTTTCCATGGCCTATGGCCTCTCCGCCTCGGCAAAGGGCGATGTATTTCCTTGGGTCTTCAATCCTCCGGCAACCTACTGGGACGGCTTCACGCAGATCCTGAAGTACATCGCCGAACAGGAAGGCGGCGGCATCGAGAAGCTGCAAGGCAAGAAGATCGGCTACATCTACCTCGACGCCAGCTTTGGCCGCGAGCCGCTGCCGCTGATCGAATCCTTGTCGAAGGAACTTGGCTTCGAAGCCAAGCTCTATCCGGTGGCGGCCGCCGATATGCAGAACCAGTCCTCTCAGTGGCTGAGCGTCCGGCGCGACCGGCCCGACTACATGATCCTCTATGGCTGGGGCGCTCTCAACTCCACCGCCGTCAAGGAAGCCGTCAAAACCAACTTCCCGATGGACAAGTTCATCTCGATCTGGTGGCCGAGCGAGGATGACGCCAAAGGCGGCGGCGATGGCGCCAAGGGCTTCAAGACCCTTAACTGGCATGCCGTGGGAGCAGACTTCCCGCTCCTCGCCGACATCCAGAAATATGTCGTCGACACCGGCAAGAGCCAGGTCGCCGACAAGAGCAAGGTTGGCCAGGTTCTCTACAATCGCGGCGTCTACAATTCGATGCTGATCGCCGAGGCCATCCGCACCGCCCAGAAGGTCACCGGCAACAAGGTTGTTACCGGCGAGGACGTCCGGCGCGGCCTTGAGAGCCTCAACATCGATGAGGCCAGGCTGAAAGAGATGGGCCTGGAAGGCTTCACCGGACCGGTCAAGCTCAGCTGCGCCGACCACAACGGCCATTTCTCGACGTTCGTTCAAAGCTGGAATGGCACGGCCTATGAAAAGGTATCGGACTACATCACCCCGATGAGCGACAAGGTGGGTCCGCTGCTCGACGCCGATGCCAAGGCCTATGCGGAAAAGAACGCGCCTTGGCCGACGCGCTCGGAAGCCTGCGACGCCTCCTGAGGCAAGCAGCCGTTTCCATCGAACTCTCCCTTCCCCGGTTTAGGGGAAGGGATCTCAGCCCGGAGTATACCGATGTCTGATCTTGCCTCATCTCCTGCGGTCGACCCTGCTCGACCCATCCTTTCGGTCAACAATATCGAAGTGATCTACGATCACGTGATCCTGGTGTTGAAAGGCGTATCGCTCACCGTTCCGCAAGGCGGCATCGTTGCCATCCTCGGCGGCAACGGTGCCGGCAAGACAACGACGCTCAAGGCCATCTCCAACCTGCTTCACTCCGAACGCGGCGAGGTCACGAAGGGGTCCATCGAATTCGACGGCGACCGCGTGGATCGCCTCAGCCCCAATGAGCTGGTGCGGCGAGGCTGCATCCAGGTCATGGAAGGGCGTCATTGCTTCGGCCACCTTACGATCGAGGAAAATCTCCTCACCGGCGCCTTCACCCGCCGTGACGGCAACCGCGCCATCCGCGATGACCTCGAGATGATCTACAGCTACTTCCCCCGATTGAAGCAGCGTCGCTCATCCATGGCGGGCTACACATCCGGCGGCGAACAGCAGATGTGCGCCGTCGGGCGGGCAATGATGAGCCGGCCCAAGATGATCTTGCTTGACGAACCGTCGATGGGGCTCGCGCCGCAAGTGGTCGACGAGATCTTCGAGATCGTGAAAGATCTCAACAGCAAGCAGGGCGTGTCGTTCCTGGTGGCCGAGCAGAACACCAACATGGCGCTGAAATACGCGACCTACGGATACATTTTGGAAACTGGCCGCATCGTCATGGATGGAGCGGCCGATGCCTTGCGCGACAATGAAGATGTCAAGGAATTCTACCTCGGAATCGGAGGCGAAGGCCGCAAATCCTTCCGCGATGTCAAAAGCTACAAGCGGCGCAAGCGTTGGCTGAGCTGAGCCGGGCAGCCCTTTTCCGAAAAGTCTTTAGAGGTCACAGGACCGATGTCCTTACATTACACCGCCGATGAAACCCAGGACCCGATTGCCCGCGAGACGGCGCTGTTTGCAAAGCTGCGCTCGCTCCTTGAAGGCACTCGCAGCACGGCGCCGGCACTGAACCGGCAACTACAAGACGTCGCTATCGAAACGCTGCGCGAGCGTTCCGCCTTGCAAAAAATCCCGGTTGTCCGGAAAGGCAACTTGCTGTCCCTGCAAGCCGAAAACCCACCCTTTGCCGGACTGACGGCAGTCGATACTGGCGCCCTGAAGCGGCTCCTTGTGTCGCCCGGCCCGATCTTCGATCCCGAGGGGCACGGCATCGATTGGTGGGGTTCGGCCCGTGCGTTCTTTGCCGCCGGTATACGGGCAAAGGATATAGTGCACAACGCCTTCAGCTATCACCTTACTCCCGGCGGACACATCATGGAATCGGGCGCCCATGCGCTTGGCTGCGCCGTCATTCCGGCAGGCGTCGGCAACACCGACCAACAGGTCGAGGCGATCGCGGTTCTCAAGCCGTCCGGCTATGTCGGGACGCCCGATTTCCTGAAAATCTTGCTCGACCGCATGGCAGCGGGAAACCTTGTAAATCCGTTCAGACAAGCCGTTGTCTCCGGCGCAGCCTTCCCCGCTTCCCTGCAGCAGGAAGTCGCCAATCACGGTGTGGATGCCTACCAAGCCTATGCAAGCGCCGAACTCGGCGTCATCGCCTATGAAACCTCGGCACGTTCAGGTCTCGTCGTGAACGAAAACCTGATTGTCGAGATCGTTCGACCGGGAACCAATGAAGCCGTTGCCGATGGCGACGTGGGCGAAGTCGTGGTCACCAGGCTGAATGCGGAATATCCGCTGTTGCGTTTCGGCACCGGCGATCTGTCGCGCGTATTGCCGGGACCAAGCGCCTGTAGTCGGACCAACATGCGCCTTGCCGGCTGGCTTGGACGTGCTGACCAACGCACCAAGGTCAAGGGCATGTTCGTGGACCCCGCCCAGATCGCCACAATCGCAAAGAAATTTCCCGAGCTTGGCCGCCTTCGCCTGATCGTCACACGTGCGGACGAGCAGGATGCGATGCTCCTGAAAGTGGAAGCAGCCTCAAGTCGGACTGATTTGCCGCCGGCCATCGAGGCCGCACTCCTTGCTTCCACCAAGATGAAAGGCGCCGTTGAACTCGTGCCGCCTGGCAGCCTGCCAAACGATGGCAAAGTGATCGCCGACGAACGGCCCGTTTCCTGAGAAGCGACACTGCGTCTAAAGTGAAATTTCTTTGACGAGACGGACGAATTCGCGCTCGGCTGCGGTCACATGGTGCTGGTTGTGGTGCAGCATATAGAACTGGCGGCGCGGTACTGCACAATCCACCGCCACAAGGCGTCCGGTCTGCAACGCACTCGTAACCACAAGCTTAGACAGAACGGTTGCTCCTGCTCCGGATTCGACGGCCGCACGCACAGCTTCATTGGAGGGCAGCAAGATGTCGATCTCGATATCGGACAGGCCATAACCTCGCTGCTTGAGCATCGCATGGACGATGGAACGCGTGCCCGACCCATGTTCGCGCAGCACCCAGCGGCTTGATCTCAAATCGATCTCTGCACCCTGCCCTGCCTTGGCCCAGGCGTGGCCTACCGGCACCACGAGCATCATCTCGTCATCGGCAACCGCGGTTGCCTGAAGCACGGCATCTTCGACCAGCCCCTCGACAAAGCCGAGGTTGGCCTCGCCATCCCTCACCAGCGCGGCAACGGTCTCGGTATTGCCCATTGTGAGTTCGACCGACAGGCCCGGATAGGCGGTGCGGAAAGCATGGATAACCTTTGGCAACCAGTAATTGCCGACGGTCTGGCTGGCAGCGAGATTAAGCGATCCGGCCTTCAATCCGGCAAGATCCGCCAGCACAAGTTCCGCCGTCGCGGCACGCGCAAGGACCGCTTTTGCCTCAGTCAGGAATATCCTTCCGGCATCGGTCAGCGCGATACGCCGACCGACACGATCGAACAGTTTCGTTGCGTAGCGAGCTTCAAGAGCCGCCACGGCGGCGCTGGTTGCGGACTGCGTCAGATTGAGGTCGGCGGCCGCGCGCGTCACGTGTTCGCGTTCGGCAACGGCAACGAAAATCCGCAACTGCTCAAGCGTCATCCCGCGTCCTTCAACCCGCCAGCTTCACCAGCATGAGACTGAAACCAGCGATAAACACAAATGCGGAAAGCGCAAGAAAGAGCGGCCTCAGGCCTCGGGACCTTATCTCGGAAACATTGGTGTGAAGTCCCATCGCCGCCAGCCCCATCGACAGCATCAGCGTCGTGACGAACGAGACGGTGGGGCGGACGGCATCTGGAATACCGACGAAACTGTTGAACAGAACCACGACGACAAAGCCGACGACGAACAATGGCAAAGGCGGCCGTGACGCACCGTCCTGACCACCGCTGCCGCGGCGAACAACCAGACCCAGCGCGATAACCATCGGTGCGAGCAGCGCCACCCTCGTCAACTTCGCAACCGTTCCGATCTCACCTGCTTCCGGGCCATTCTGGAACGCCGCACCGATAACCTGCGCGACCTCGTGGATCGAAGCTCCCGCCCAAAGTCCGAAGTGATGCTGGTCAAGGCCGAGCGCCGGAGCCAGCAGCGGATAACCCAGCATAGCGACGGTTCCAAACAAGGTGATGCAGGCCACGGCGTAAGCCACGTCCTCGTCGCGCGCAGACGTAACTGCATTCGTGGCGACAATGGCCGAAGCGCCGCATATCGAAGTTCCAGCGGCAATCAGTTCAGCCAGCCGCCGTTCCACGCCAAGGAAACGGCCGAGGGTAATCGTGAACAAGAATGTTGCGCCAAGGGTGAGCGCGACGATGCCAAACCCGCTTGCTCCGATTGAAAGCACCTGGCCAATCGTGAGCTGGAAACCCAGCATGACAATGGCGAAGCGAAGCAGGCTCTTCTGGGAAAAACCGATGCCGGCCTTGGTGTTCGGTGCGACGCCGACGACATTGGCGAAGACCATTCCAATAATCACCGCTAGGATCATCGGGCTGAAGATGGTCAGCCCCGGAAATTCGCGCAGCGAATAGGCTGCCCCAACCACGATCGCGACGAGGACAATACCCGGCCACAGCATCAGGGGCCGGTCTAACGGCGAGGGGGGCGTCGCTTTGCCAGCGGATTCGGTCGGCAAGGCATTGGCTGCACGGCCGACTGAGGAAACGGAAGACAATTCATTCTCCATACTTCACGGTCTGGGGAATGACATTCTTCATATATCTATTCCAACGCATTGTTTTTGTCGGAATGTTCGCTTTTTTCGATTGATCCGATCCTCATGCTTGCGTGCGCCTCCCGATCTGGGACTGGACACGATTGGGTCTGCGAGTGATAGGGATGCCAGCAAAGTTGGTGTGGCTATGGATCCCTTGGCATATGGTTTCGTCGGCAGTTGGCGGGTGAGGCGTGCCGTCGTCGATCACCTCAACCACACGCAGCATCACTTTGCCGGTGTTGCGACGCTCACCAAGACATCGATCGTCGAGCGCGGAGAGCTTCAAATCGGAACGGCCACCGTCGAGGCAAATCGAAGCTATCAGCTTGCGATGGACGATGATGGCATCACCGTGCTCTTTCCTACCGGACTGGAATTCATAAAACTGGGACTGGCGCCGAACCAAGTCGCTCATCACCACTGCGGTAGCGATCTTTACCGCGGCAAGTTCCTGTTTCGGAACACAAACTTCTGGATCGAATTCTGGCGTGTATACGGCCCGCGCAAGCGTTATTCGAGCCTGACGGCATATCGGCGCATGGAGTAGCAGGTCTCTGCCTGAATTCCTGTCTACGCCACACTGGGCAGGAGCATCGTTATGGCATTTAAAACCCTCCAACGCGTCTAGACAGGCGGGATTCTCATGCTATAACCCACGCGCTTTCGCAGGTGCCCAAGCACGTTGCAAAAGCCGGAAGCGCGGCCAATGCGACATTTCCGAGAGATGCCCAGGTAGCTCAGTTGGTAGAGCAGCGGACTGAAAATCCGCGTGTCGGTGGTTCGATTCCGCCCCTGGGCACCATCCCTTTAAATCCCATTTGATTTCGCTTCACTTTCTGCCTCGAAATCCCGAACGGGACAGGGTTAGGGCAAAAGGTTAGGGATTTTCGTTCACCGCGTGTTCTTGGCAAGCCGCTTCATGGCTGCCTTTGCCATCACCTTTTGGTTGGCCGAACGGGTGTAGCGGGTCACCTCTTTTTCGGTCAGATGGCCGGTGATGGCCATGATCTGGCGATCTGTGCAGCCAAGTTCCGCGAGACGGGCGGCCCCGGCTTTGCGCAGGCCGTGGGCGCTGCATTGGGGTAATCCAGCCTTATTGCACCACTCCCTGAACTTGTTCCCGAATCCGGCATCGCTGAAGCCGCGGTTCAGGTCATTAATCAGGAACGTCATGTCGCCGGTCTTGGTGGCGTCGATGGATTTCCGCAGTACGGGAATGATTGGTAGCTCCAAGGTTACGGGCTTGCGCTTGCGGCCTTTGAACTGTGTGAACGTCAAAACCTCATTGCGAACATGCTGCCGACCAAATCTCACCACGTCGGATCGACGTTGGCAGGTGTATAGCAGGAGGTCGAGTGCAAGTCGCGCCTTCGTCCCTGTAGGGTATTTCTTCTCGTACTGCTCAACCTCTGCCAGCGACCACGCATGAATGCCTTCCGAGTTGCCGTCGAAGTAGGACACGTCGCGGGCCGGGTTCCGGTCCACCAGCGCATTGCCGTGTTCGTCTTCCTCGTCCAGCCCGAAGGCGAAAACCTGTCGCAGCGCCTTGACGCGCGAGTTAGCCGCTTCCGGCGCTCCCAACTTCCTGTCGCGCAAGACCTTGATGGCCCTTGGGGTTATTCGGTCCAGCGGATAATCGGCAAACAGGTGCTGGCTGCCCGGTTCCACCGGTTCATCAAGGCAGTGTTCCAGAATTTGCCGGCGCACCTTCTGCGTCCTTGGGTCGAGCAACTTGAACTCGGCACTGCCAAAATACTCGACGCACAGCCACCGTAGGGTGTTCTTGCGCACCTCCCTGACCTTGACCGGCGTCTTTCCCTTCGGTGCCGCGTCAGTCATCTTGGCGCGCTCGTACGAGGCCAGGAACTCATCGGTTCCCGGCTCGCCTTCAAGCGGTATCCGCCTACCTTTTCCCTTGCGATAGTAGAAACGCACGACATTGTGTCGGTCCACCTCACGGTTGACGTGTCGCAGCTTCACTTGCATTTCCAATGGCACCTCAGGCACGTGGTCGGCTCCACGGATCGTCAGGCGGCGGATCGCGGGCCGGTTCAGGGCCATTACGTGGCAACTTTTCAAACGCTGCGTCAACCTCCAAGCGATCCCATCGCACCGCGCCACGCAACTTGCGGGCAGCCGGAAGCGCCCCGGCCTTCACCAGATCATCGAACAAGGTCGCGCCGATTCCGAGATAGGCCGCTGCCTCGTCTCGGGTCAGCCCTCGCGGTGCAAGCGTCGGCGGAAGCAATACCGGGTCCCGCTTCATCGACCCTGCTCCCGCCTAGCCAACTCTGCACGAATGGCCTCAGCTTCGGCTTGATGCTCGGCTGTATCGGATTGCAGGAGTTCCATAGCAATCTTCACGCCGCGTTGGAGTTCATCCTGTGTGAGGTCAGGCCACCGGCGCACAGTTTCGGCCTGCATCTCAGTGGCGCTCATGCCTTGCGCTTCATGAAGGAATTGCGCCAACTCAACGGCTCTATCGGGGTTGTTCATCGCCCTGCCCTCGCGCTGAACCAGATCCACAACGCGCAGATCGACAGGCTGACGATGGAGCCGAGAAGCATTTGCTCGACTGGACGCATCGGCAACCGCGCCGGTGCGTCTTCCTTGATTTCAGGCGCGACCAGATCGGCAACGAGGCCAGCACCGCGCATGATCAGGATGGCGATGGAATAGCGGAGCGGCTTCATTCGACACCGCCTTTCGCCAGGGCCTTTTCCACATGGATTGCAACATCGACGGCTAGCACTGCGCAAAGTTCCAAGGTGTGCTTTACGTCTTGCAACCCGCGCTCTTGGTGCGCTTCGTCATAATCGGAGAGGCCATCCAGTGCGATAGCGCAGACCGAGAATAGCGAAGACAGATTTGAAACGGCATAAACGGGGTCTGTGTAGTGGCCCTGTCCAAAGCGGTTTTTGGTTTCCTTGGGAGCGGTCATTGGGCACCGCCTTTTGCGTTCAGGTGCTTTACGATGTCGCTAACGCGGTTCGCTATCCCGTTGACGTGTTCCCTTACTTCCAAGAGATAGCCTTCGGAGTCCGTGTCGTTGCCGAGAGCAAGCCAGACCACTCGAAGTTCGTCCCTGACTTGGGCGAGTTCATCTATGGGATTGTCAAATACGGTGCTGGCCAACTTCATTTCGCACCGCCTTCGCCCAGGAGCGAGCGGAGGAACCGGTCAAGGGTCGGGCCTTCGCTGCTGAAGCAGTTGCGCAGCGTGTCGTTCGGCCCTGCCTTATCGAGAAAGAACTGACCCTTCAGCCGAACGTCTTCGATGGTCTGGCAAGGATAGCTGATGACGGCGTGTTCGGTCGCCTCGTAAACATCCCATTCCGGGCCTTCACCGTCGCCACCTCCTTCAATCGCCGCGTCGTAGGCCCGCTTCGCTTCTAAGAACGCGTCGATTGCCGCCTGAAGTTTGGTTGATGCTGAAGGTTCTGCCGGCGTCAGCGCTTCAATAAGCTTGATTTTCTCAATGCTGTCCCACTCAAGGAAAGAGCGGCAGGACGCCATGTAGATCGCTTTCTCCCGAGTTTCTTGGAGTGTTGCCGGTCGATGATTGAACAGAGCGTCATGGGCAGCGTCCATCAGGTCGCCAGCGGCTAAGGCTGCGGGCGTGTCCCATTCCTCATCGCTAGTATCGCACCATGCTTTGAATGCGATGCGATGCTGGGCGATCAAGGTGCAGGTGTCGATGGGAGCGCTCATTTCGCACCCCCGATCTTGGCAAGTTCCTTCTTCAGTCCGGTGACTGCGTACTCTGGATCACAGAGGCCGTCCGTGTACTGTTCCGCGACAAAGAAGAACTTTCTCTGCCTGTCGTTATCGCTGGTCGGGATGCGTGTAGTTGCCTCCCTTCTGACGCGCTCCATAATGTCAGAAAAGAAATCTGCGAGTTCTCCCATCAACGTGCCGTGAGCAGGCGCGTTGTCCTTGTCGGTATTGAAACGGGGCTGGCAGCACATCGCGTTCACGACTTCATGGACAGTAGTTATCGCGTCATAGACGCTATAGAGGCCATCCATAGTCAGATGGCGCACGTCGAAAGCCGGGGCATCGGCTGGTGCGATCTTCGCCCTGTTGGCGCGCGCCTTGGCGTTCTCATTGTCGATGCATTCGCCAATAGCCGTGTCCAGTCGTTCGGCTTCGTCGCGGGCAAGGATGATGAGGTGGTTGACCCGGTTCGCTGCGTCGGTAGCGCCGGGCTTCTCGGAAGTGTAGTCCAGATCGCAGGAGGCTTCGTAGAGCATATAGAGCAAGCTATGCAGCCCGCCGCTTTGCGTCTGAACGTCGCTGAGGGTGAGTTTGCTCATGCTGCACCGCCTTCCGGCATCAGCGAGGCAACAAGCGCATCTTGCTCGGCTTCGGTCAGCATCGTGCCGTCTGTGTACTCGGCAAGGAACTTTGCCCTACGCCGCTGATCGAATTTGGTAACGGCGCGATAGCCGATAATGCGCAACGCGGCACCGGTCATTGACTTCAGGTCTTCGCCCACGTCTTCGACGGTGGCGTTGTCGTCATGCTTGTTAATCCGGTCGCGGGCTGCTTCGTAGACGACAAGCATTTTCGTAAGGGTGCCGTCGCCGCGCTCTTTATCATCGGCGTTTAGCAACGCTTTGACCTGATCAAGCTGCTCTTGGACGCTGATGCAGCCCCAAGCGATAGCATTACCAGCTTCGCCGGTGACGTTCGACGCCTCTGCGGCCATGTTGATCAACTCAACCTGGCTCCAGGCCCGGTTAAGAATGTCGAGTGCGGTGAAAATATCAGGCAAAGCTCTAGCGGTCGCCCGCGTGGCGTCGTTCGTGTTCATGGGGATTTCTCCAAACTGGATCGGGGGAGCGCGGGCCAGCCGCGCCGTTGTTNTCAGGCAAAGCTCTAGCGGTCGCCCGCGTGGCGTCGTTCGTGTTCATGGGGATTTCTCCAAACTGGATCGGGGGAGCGCGGGCCAGCCGCGCCGTTGTTCGGTTAAGCRGGCGCGCCGAATTTCTCGGCCCATACCTCGTCAAGAATGGCCTTCGGGAACTGGTTGACGTAGCCGAACCGCGGATCGGGAATTTTCGATATGGGRATTCCCATTTCGCGGCAGCGCTTCGTWGCCCTGCGGCCAAGGTCTGCCGCTTCCTTCAGATCGATCGACACATGCTTSGCCCAGCGGGCATAGCCGACGCATGTGAAATGGTCGGTGGCCGTCTCGATCTGATCAAGGCGACGTTCMGTCGTTGCAATCCGCTTGGACTGCTCGACCTGTTCGGTTTCGAGCGCTGCTTGCTTGCGCTCGACCTCGACCATCATACGGGCTTGCTCGARAAGCATTTCTGCCGGCGTCATCGCCTTCGACGCTTCGACCGCGAAATACCGGTCGATCATTTCCCCCTGCACCTGCCACGCCCGGTCRTCGTTCATCGGCTTGGTGAGCTTGAGATAGCCGCGCCGGGTCAGAAGGGTGCCAGTGGGCGCGAACTTGGAAAAGACGCCTTCGGGAAGGTCGCGACGAATTTCGTCGGAACCTATTTCTACGAAATCTTCTCCTTCCACAAAGCGGGTCTTGTTCTCCCGAAAGTTTCGTCCTGCGGTTCCGCTTGACCGCTGGTGAACCTCGTCCACAATTGCGAACGTGACGACAGGCTCGTCTCGGCTCGGCTTTCGATGTGCCCTTTGCTCCGATCAACNACCTATTTCTACGAAATCTTCTCCTTCCACAAAGCGGGTCTTGTTCTCCCGAAAGTTTCGTCCTGCGGTTCCGCTTGACCGCTGGTGAACCTCGTCCACAATTGCGAACGTGACGACAGGCTCGTCTCGGTACGTGATTTTCTGGATATCGATGCCGCCAATTGAAATCGACGGCAGATTCCTATCTAATAGATGTATCACTTTGCACTCCATGCTGGTGATTACGGGGAGCCTCCTGGCAGAGGCTTTTCATTTCAGACGGCGATCACTCTGCCCTGGCAGGCTCGGTGGTCGCCGTTTTCGTTTGGGAAGAAAGACCCTCGCGGACTAGCTGCCTGATCACTTCGGACCGGCTGCGGATTTTGCGGGCAAAGCCCCACTCATCCATTTTAGCCAGTTCGTCGTCGGTGAATGTAGTCCCTATCCGGCGATGTTCTTGCTCTGGTCGCGCTTGCGGCTCATTCACTGCACTTCTCCTTTCGTTCTTGCACCGCTTTTGCAGTACGAATTGTTAGGGTTAACGGATGAACGCGTCAAGCGGTATTTGCACTCGCTGTGCATTACGTGTAAGAAATGTGCATAACGTTGAGGGTGCACATGGGAAAACGGCCATCCAAGAGCGAAACACTGACGATCCGTCTTGACCCAAAGACGCGGTTTATGCTCGATTTCGTCGCCCGCCTTCGGGGGCAGTCTATCACTACCGTGGTAGAACGAGCCATTTCCGACGCTGCCAACCGTGCCAATATTTCGACTGAGCTTGACTACGCCGGCAATACCCGGGAAATCCGAACATGGCGCGATTTCTGGAGCGTATATGAGGGGGAGCGGGCGCTTAAGATCGCGCAGGAAAGCGAACTCCATCCTACGTTCGAGGAAGAAAGACGCCTTGCGTTCGCGAAGCAATTTGACGACTTCTTTTTTACTAAGTCCGGGGACATACGGACGGGATATGTTGAAGTGCTCTGGCCTCGGATCGATGAGTTTGTCGAGATTTATGAGCAAACCAAGACCAGCAACTATTTTGCTGCCGGCGAAGCCATGAAAGCCGCCCTCACCTCTGCCCGCGTAGCTGCCCCTGACTGGCCGAAAAAAGTTCCTGCCAAAAGCCGCGATCTGGATGACGAGATTCCGTTCTGATGAGTAGACCACCGTCGCCGGCAAAGAGGTCGAAGAATAGACGGGTTTTCCAATAGCCCAGCTAACCCAGCATTGGCGGGACCGTAGCCGACCCACCATGTCAACCGGCGCAAAATTGCGCAGCTTGGTTTCAATGTCACACGCGGGCATCTGCYTCACCYTTCGTGATGGCATCAAGCAARAGCTGCACCTGYCGGATGCTGTCTGCCTCAAGGACGGTCTTCCCGCTTCCTGCCTCATAGCCGGTGATCCACGCCCGGCACTTCCCTAGCTGCTGGCGCAACCGAATCGCTCGACCTTATAGACCCGCTGCCGAAGTCGGATAGTTGAAACCTTCCGTTTCAGAAGGTTTAGAGACTTCCGTTTCGGGCTGGCTCAGGTCCGCCCCGCGCACCGGCTCATCGACCACTACAGTCCCGGCCACCTCGGCATAGGCGCGTTCAAACGTGCCATCCGGGTCAATGTCCTTGGCAAGCGCGGTGGGGTACGTCTCGGGCACCAGCACGACGACGAGGCTTGACCAGTCCGTCGAGTTGACTTCGGCCTTGGCCAGGATGGTTCCAACCGCCTCATGCACGTGCGCGAGGTCGAGCGCCTTGCCCGGAAGATCGTTGATTTCGGTGCCGTCTTTCAGGTTCACCGTGAGGTTGATGTGGAGGGTCAAATCAGTCACTCCCAAGAGGATCACTTGGGATAAGTTACACTCAACGAACCAACTGATGCAACCAAAATCGTTGCGCTGTGTGTAACTTGTTACGCACTGTGAGCTATGTGGCTGAAAAATCTAGCTGAAAGCAAGTTACTCTCAGCGACCCTATGCGGCCTCCACAAGCGCGCGTACCACGCTCTCGATTTGCTGGCGCTGCGCAGGATTTGCTCTTTCCCAAAGCGACCAGATTGCGCCTGGCGCTGTAGGGTCACGCATGATGAGGTCTGCCGGTTCGCATGAAAGTGCATCGGCCAACGCCTCCAAGGTATCCTGCGTGTAAGGCTGCTTGCCGCTCTCTATTCTGGACAGTGTAGCTTTTGAGATATCCAGCCTGTCTGCAAGCCGATCCATCGTCAGACCGCGATGATGTCGCCACTCCTTTATGAAGTGTCGCCGCCTCTGACTGTCCGTCTTTTGAAATCGTACCGACATGTCGCGCGCTCCATGAGTTCCATTAAATGCAACTTTACACGCGCCGGGGATAATTTTCGATAGCGTCTTGCGTAACTGGTTAATCTGGCCTTATGTTGCGCAAGATGAAACGAACGGTGATTTGCATGCATCCTCTCCGAGCATATCGCAAGGCGCGAAAACTGACGCTCGATGACGTAGTGAAGGAAACGAAGCTCTCGAAGGCGACCGTATCGCGCATTGAGCAACATAAGAACGCCCCTTCCGCCGATTCGCTGCGGCGTCTGTGCAAGTTCACAGGTGGTCTGCTCACCCCGAACGACTTCTTCGGAGTGGAGCGTCAGTCATGATTTTCCTCGTCGCCTCGCACACGCATGAGCGCGACCCGCGCGAGGGAGTTGCGGCATGAGCGGGATCGACGGCGAAATCTTCCTTCCCGGTTCCAAGCTTGGTAGGGGGGCCGGTGCCAGCCCGGTTAACAATATCCCGAAGGGAAAGAAAGTTAACCGGCATGCCCTTTCCCCTGCTCAACACCAAATCCTCAATATCCTGACCGCCTCCGGTCAGCCTATCGGCGGTAAGGTCGGGCACTTGCCCCGGACTGGCGACATTGTGGACGCCCTTGGCCTGCCACGCACGAAAGTCAGCTTTGCGTCGGTCAGCCGCTCGTTGGCCCGATTAGCCGCTGCCGGCCGGATCGTCGGGTACTCCACGTCAATGGCTACACGCGGCTTCGGGCGTCATTGGGGCATCAAGCAATGAGCTCGATAGATGACGCCATGAACGGCGAACAGGAGCGCGCATTCATCGAGTGGCGCGACCTACGGGCCAAGGCCATCGAAACAGGCGACAAGGCCGACGCACACGCAGCCGGAAAGGCGTTCGCCACATTCTTTTACACCTATGTCGCCAACACCTATCGGCCTTCCGCTCTGCCGGAGGCCGATAGCCAGTGAAGATCAAGCAGGAAATACCTGATGGGGCCTATGTTCCCGAGATTGAGCAGGACGTGCTTGGAACGCTTCTGTTCGGAGGCGACTTCCGCAAGATAGGTCATTTCCTGCGGGATGACCACTTCGTCCCCGACGTTCACCGCATCATCTTCCGGGCAATCCGGGCAGCGTTCGAACAGTACGGGTCAACGACCATGCCTATCGTCGCGCGTCTGATCCCCGACGATGCCAGTTTGCGGTTTAGTCAGGTCACGGACCGGTCGCCAATGGCTTACATGGCTGATCTGGCGGCAGCGACAGTTGCTGGGCCATCAGGCCTTGAGCGTGGAGCCAAGGCCGTCGTCGCGCAATGGGCACGGCTTAAGGCAGCCGAGATTGGTCGCCTGCTGCGAGACACTGCGCACGACGCCACATCAGATCCAAAGACCATCCTGCAAGGTGTCGCGGCCGACCTGGACCGAGTAGCCGCCGAACTCCGATCTGGCCCTACCCGCAAAACCCTGTCCACCCTGGACAGCGCCACAGAAGGTGCCCTTGATGACGTACGGGAGGCGATGGCTCGCGGCACCGGCCTGACAGGCCACACATGGGGTTTCACCGACATAAATCAGGCGACAGGCGGCATTCACCCCGGCGAGATGGTTGTGGTCGGCGCAAGGCCTTCGATGGGCAAGACTGCTTGGGCGCTTTCCGCTGCGCTTCGCACGTCCGCAACTGGCGTAGGGGTAGGATTCCTGTCGTTGGAGATGGGCGCAAAGAAACTTGCAATGCGCCGGCTCAGTGATGTGGCCTACGACTGGGGCGTCAAGATTCCTTACACCGACCTCATCAAAGGAACGGTTACGCCCGACGATCTGGATAGCATCATCAGGGTCAATCAGGACGCCGACAATCTACCTCTCTGGATCGAGGAACAATCCGGCCTGACCGTGACGGACATGCGGGTCAAGGCCGAGCGCATGGCCGAACTGGCGGCGAAACGCAACAACCCGCTAGGCGTCCTCATTGTTGACTACTTGCAACTGGTAAGGCCTTCGGGGCGGTACGCAGGCAACCGCGTCGGTGAGGTCAGCGAGATATCTTGGGCTTTGCGCGAAATGGGCCGCGAGTTCGGTCTTGGCGTGATAGCCCTTTCGCAGCTTTCACGACAGGTGGAGAGCCGGGACGACAAGCGCCCGCAACTGTCGGACCTTCGGGACAGCGGCTCCATTGAGCAGGATGCCGATATGGTCGCCTTCCTCTATCGGGAAGCGTACTACCTCGAAAAGGCCAAGGGGAAGGACAAGGACAAAGAGGACGAGCGCCTTAGCCGCCTGATCGATGTCCGAAACGACCTTGAATTCATCATCGCCAAGCAGCGCAACGGCCCCACCAAGACAGTCAAGCTCTTTGTGGATATCGCCTGTTCCGCGGTTAGAAATGCGGCGAGGTTCTGATGAAGTCGCCCCGCCGCCTTAAGGTTCGGAATTGGGAACAATTTCAGCACTATAAGGACCGCAATCCGCCGTGGATCAAGCTGCATTTTGCGCTTCTTGCTAGCGAGGATTGGGTGACGCTAGACGATGCTAGCAAGTTGCTAGCAGTTGTGTGCATGCTGGTCGCATCGAGGAATAACGGCTTTATTCCCGACAACCCCGCATACCTAAGGCGAGTGGCCTACCTTGGCAGGCTCCCAAATCTCAACCCGTTGATTGAATGTGGTTTTCTCGAAATTCTGCAAGCGGATGCTAGCACGCCGCAAGCAGATGCTAGCGCGTTGCAAGCGGATGCTAGACCAGAGACAGAGACAGATACAGAGAAGAAAGAATCTATGTCCGAACCGAGTTCGGACGATGAAGGAAGTTCGAGGAAGAAAAATACCTACTCGAAGGCCTTCGAAGCGTTCTGGTTGGGCTACCCACGAACCCCGAACATGTCGAAGCTCAAGGCGTTCGATGGGTGGAAGAAACTCACCGAAGCAGAGCGCAAGGCCTGCCATGATGCGGTACCGGCCTACCGGTCGTTTCTTGCCTCAAAGGCTGACCACCCTGTCATGCATGCGACGACCTTCATCAACGAACGCCGTTTCGAGGGCTTTGTGGAGATTGCCACATCGTCTCCGGCCAGAGCCGTTACCGACGACGATTGGCGCAAGCGCCTAGCGTTCGGTCGCGAGAAACACCTGTGGCACGTCGAGTCCTGGGGGCCATTCCCCGGCGCTGCTGACTGCCGCGTTCCCGAACAACTTCTGCAACCAAGCGACGGTCAAGGCTGGACCGTGTGGGAGGCATGACCTTGAGCACTAGAATTCTCATTCCCGCTCACAAGGCGATCATCTACTGGAACGATGTCCCGGCCGGGGGACTCGATGATGTGTTGGTCGCATCGGTGGACGATCCGAGCGCAGACCGAATGGGCGCGCGCTTCGACAACAGCAACGGAGCCATTCTCGATGATTGGCTGGTGGACCCCAAGTCTACCCCTGAAGCGGTTTTCGGAGAATTCATGGCAACTGAGCCGGTCACGTCTGCAACGCCTGAGTTCCTGACGGAAATCCGCACTGGATGGCTGCTTGAGTTTGCCAAGATCGATCGCTGTGACTGGGCACGGACCGAATTGTCAAAGCTGCCTGACGACGGCGACGAAGTGTCACCGCTTGCCACTGGCTTGCGTGATGTCTTCGGAGCATGGCTGGAGGATTACACCGGGAAGCTGCTGGAGCGACTTCACGACGTTCCTGGCAAGGACATGAATGAGTTTTTCCTACTCGTTCACGAAGAATATCAGGTTCTTGGCGATGCCTCGCCGCTGTGGATGAAATTCCTGATGGAACTCGTCACCGCCGAAAGTGATCGGCGCCAGCGAGAAGATGAGCGAGTGGAGCGGTTCGCGGCTCGTCATTGCATGTCCATCGAACGAGCCTCCCGGCTGTTCGAGAGGGTGAAGGGGCGGATATCATGACCCTTCGCCACATTTATCCGATCAACGTCAACGACCTGAAGCCGACCACCCCGGCGACCGGCGAACCGATCTTCGAAAGCGTTGATCCTTCAACGCTGTTCGTGGACGATCAGTACCAGCGCGACATTGGCGAACGCGGCATCCGCCAGATCAGGAAGATGATCGAGGGTTGGGACTGGACCAAGTTCCGCGCCCCGGTCTGCGCCTTCGAAACCGGTGATGACGGCAACGAGGTCCTGAAGGTCATCGACGGCCAGCACACTTGCATCGCTGCCGCCAGTCATCCGAACGTGCATCGCATTCCCGTCCAGATCGTGGAAGCGCCAGACCAGCAATCGCAGGCGTCCGCGTTCATCGGGCAGAATGTTGACCGCTTGGGTGTAACCAAACTCCAGCTTCATCAGGCCGCGCTAACGGCGGGTGACGAACACGCTCAGGACGTTCAGAACGTCTGCGAAAGGGCAAAGGTCAAAATTCTGCTGACGACGCCGCACCGCTACGAGGCGGGCGATACCGTCGCCATCTCCGCGATATCGGCACTGGTCAAAAAACATTCGGTCCTGAAGGCGCGGCAAATCCTTGAGGTGCTTTCCAACGCGGGGCTCGCGCCGATCAAAGACGCCCATATCAAGGCGACAGAACTGCTGATGACCGACGCGGAGTTCTGCGACCAATTCGAGCCCGAAGACCTCACCAAGGAAATCGAGACAGCGGGCATGCTGGCCGAGAATGAAGCCAAGGTGTTCGCGGCCACGCACAAGGTCCAATTCTGGAAAGCCCTCGCGTCAGTCTGGTTCAAGAAAACCCGGAAGAAGCGGAGGGCGGCTCCGTGAGCGACGACCTCTACAACCGCCAACGGGACCGCATTCACACTCTCGAAGAACGGGTGCGGCAACTAGAAGAAATCCTTGCGCCCTCGTCGGTCGATATCCCCGTTGAGTGGGGGCTGACCATAACCGAGAAGCGGGTTTATGCCTGCCTTGCCTCCCGCGCCATGGCGTCGAAAGCGATGATCTTCCAATCGCTCTACAGCGATCAGCTTGAAGAACCTGACCCAAGAATTATCGACGTGTTCGTTTGCAAGCTGAGGAAGAAACTCAAGCCGTTCGGCATCGCTATCGCGACCGTGCGTGGTGAGGGCTACGCACTATGAGCGACCTTGGCACCGTCTTCCCTCCCCGAGACGAATGGGACGTTGCGGCCTACGACCTTGATGAAGTGGTGGCCGGTTATCGTGACCACCGTCCCGACGATCCGCCACCGGGACCGAACCATTCGCCCGGATATCGTTGGGGATGGACCAATCGCCGAAAGGACATGACACACCAGCCTGACGGCTTCGAATTGGTCAGGGATGCGTACTTCCAACTGTCGAGGTTGCTACAATGATCGTCACGAAATCTCATCTGATCGGTCTTTGTATCCTTGGTGCAACGTACGTTGCGGGCTCCGGTAATGATGGCTGGGGCTGGCTGATCGTCCTTGCGGTGCTGCTGATATGACCATCGCAGAGCGTCAAGCACGAGAGGCCTACGACCGCGAACACCCGTGGCGTCATATCTCGACGTTTACCGAAGACATGTTCGGCATGATCTGCGAGTTGCGCCTTAGCTACGACCGCGAACACCCGTGGCGTCATATCTCGACGTTTACCGAAGACATGTTCGGCATGATCTGCGAGTTGCGCCTTAGCTATCAGGGCATGGCGACCGACCAAGGCCATCGCCGGTTCTTCCGCACCAACGATCGTTGGTACCAGATCGAACCTCCCGAAGAACTCTGGCGGTACGCGCCCATCATCGAGTGGCGACCAACGGGAACACGCCTTGCCGAGCATCGTCAACGGTCGGTCATCCGGCGGGCCGAATACGGCACGCACGAATATCGGGGAGGACGCCTCTACCGGAAACCCAAATCATACAAGCTCTACTGGAGGGCGGACGATTGAGGATCAAAGTGCCTAACTGCCTGGCTGTCTCGCTTCAGGATCGCCGCTGGTTCGTCGTGCGCGTCAAGGGCGGCATGGCGGACAGCATCTTTTCCGAACTGCGGGAAGCCGGCTACGATGTTTATCTGCCGCGCCACCGCTACGACAAACAGAACCGACGCCTGCGGGTGCTGACAGAGAGGTCAGCGCCGCTGATGCCGAATTATATTTTTCTCGTTCATCCCCGCCCCGGGGAGCCGGTGGACAACTGGTCTGAGGTCCGGGGCATAGATGGCGTTGTTGGCCCGCTCTCAGGTGCAGTTGGCCCGCTGCTGATCCCAGCGCCGGTGATCGAGGTCATGATGACAGCCGAGTTCGAAGGGCTCTACGACGATACGAAGACGGCAAAGCAGGTTCGTGGGGAAACTGAGCGAAGCAAGCTCGAACGCCGCTTCGAGACCGGCAGCCAGTTCAGGGTTACCGAAGGGCCTTTCGTCTCATTCCTGGCGGAAGTGGACAAGCTCACCCACGACGACCGGGTTCGTGCACTGGTGAGCATATTCGGTCGGATGGTGCCTGTTGAATTCGAGCCCGAGCAGCTTGTTCCAGAGCCGAAGAAGCCGAAGTCGAAAGTAGCCTGAGTGTGGATTTGTGCACAGCGGGCAGTATGCTGTTGTCGAATTGATGCAAATCACTTATATCTGCGCGCGGACGATTTGCTCGACTGATTGGGGGCCGAAAGGCAATGCCAGCGGAGCAGCCCCGGCTCAGGTATCCCAACCTTGAGCGCAATGGCGGCTCGTGTCCAGAATTCCGAATAGTGACCCATCGGCTGCGTGCAGTCGGTACCTTGCTCGAAACGGCAAGGGATAGGGCTGGGAGCAAAACCGGAACCGGCTGGGTTGATCGCCAGCACGAACGGCACAACGGCCAGCCTGTCCAAATTGATCCCGGTCGGATTTGTCGCCAGTGTGGCGGTCCCCGGCTGGGTTATCGCACGGTAGAGCAGCCCGGTAGCTCGCTTGGCTCATAACCAAGAGGTCGCACGTTCGAATCGTGCCTGTGCAACCAGTTTCCGCGAGAGCGGATCGAGATCAGGACGGCAAGGCTAAAGCGGCCTAATCATCCGCCCGAGCCAGAGCGGGAGAAAGTGCCGGCAGCCGTGGGACATGAGTGCCCAAGCCTGTGATGGGTACGGTGGGAGCCGGTGGAGCACTCAGGTGCCCTTAAAATGGTTCTGGCCCGTCCTGATATTCAACCGCCGTCACAAGACGGTGTAGCGAGGCAAACGTCAAAGGCCAGCCTCGGCAACGCGGATGGCGGTAAACCGTTGACACAAACCTAACCCGCCGCCTCGCATCCCATACAGGCTTCACGGCCCCCATTCAGCCAGCCGCCATTCAAACCCCGCCTCGATGATAGGGCCAAACACGTCGTCAGGAAGGGTGGCGCGGCCAGCCAAGCCCGCCGACTGAATGGATACGCAAGCCCACCGAGCCGCGTTGAGATGGATAGGGCGCAATGTGGACTTGCCCGTCTCTAGGTCTTCGTAGGTTCGCAGCGGTACGCCCATATGCGCGGCCATCGTCGCCTGTGTGGTCATGATGGCAAGGCGAAGCCGGTGAAGGTCGTTCTTCGGTTCAGTCATTGATTGGCAACCTCGCTTTGGCTATATTCGGGACCGGGTGAGGTTTGGACCCCCACCCGGCTCCGGTGTTACCGGCTGATTGAGAGTGTCAGTCTCCATCTGCCGATCCGGACTTGGAAGGTGAGCTTGATGCTCATGAGGACCTCCAGTCCAGTTGCCGAAGCGGGATTGCTTCGGTGATTTGTTATCCCACGAAAACCGTGGGAAGGCAATAGAAAGCCTCGCATAAAACCACGAAAACCGTGGATTAATTTTGAAGCCGCTTCGGGTCCAACCGGGCGGCTTTCGCTTAGGTCGAGTAAGCAGCCACCCATGCCCAGCCGACCACCAGTCCACCGCCCACCGGGCCAAGGTGACAGGAAGCAACAGCGCCGCGAGTACGACCAGCAACGCGACAAGCAGGAATGGCGCGGCTGGTACAAGACGTCCCGATGGCAGGCCAGACGGGAAGCGCAACTAGCCGCTGAACCATTGTGCGCCATCTGCCTGAAGCAGGGACGCATCACAGCCGCCACGGTAGCCGATCATCCTATCCCGCATCGTGGCGATTACGATCTGTTCTGGAACCAGCCGCTTCAATCGCTCTGCGACCAGCCGCCATGGCGATGCCACTCCAGCACCAAGCAGCGGGAAGAGAGCCGGGGCTGATATCGACCCCAATGGGGAGGGCGGGTCGAAAGTTGGGAGCCCAAGGGGGTCAGACCGGCTCGGGGCAAAACTTTCGCACCGTCAAAATGAAACCAAAAATGCAGGAGATGCGCCAATCTTCTCCATTTTCACGGTTTTGTCAATAGGATCAATAACTTATGGCCGGCAGAAAGAAGATACCTGACCACCTCAAAGTGGTGGCCGGAACGGATCGTCCCGACCGGATGAACCCGAATGCGCCCAAGGCGGCGGTCTCTCTGCCCGACGCGCCGGAATGGCTCTCGGCTCGGGCGGCGGAAATCTTCGAACAGCTTGTTTCGGTGATCAGTCCGATGGGGATTGGCTCATCTTCGGATGCCGCCATGCTGGCGCTGGCCGCGTCCCGGCTTGAAGAGGTCGAGATTTGCACGGCGCTTATCGAGGACGGCGGGCGGACCTTCGTCAGCAACGTCGCCTACGACGATGAAGGGCGCATCTTGAGTCAGCAGATCAAGGGCCACCCTGCCGTGGCGCAGCGAAGCGAGGCCATGCGCCATGCTCAATCACTCCTGGCTGAATTCGGCCTGTCGCCGGCGGCGCGGTCGAAGGTGTCGGTAAATACGCCAGATGAAGAAAACCCGTTCGCCGCGCTCGCCGGCTGAATTTCCGCACGTCGAGGCTGGCAACCGGTACGCAAAGGAGGTCGTTTCCGGGAAGATGCCGGCTTGCAAGTGGGTCGTGCTGGCCTGCAAGCGCCATCTTGACGATCTGGAATCGAGCAAGGGCCACAACTACCCCTATCGGTTCGATCCGAAGGAGGCAGAGAAGTGGTGCCGGTTTCTTGAGCTGCTGCCTCACACCAAGGGTGAGTGGGCGCGACGTGCGGAAAAACTCAAACTTGAGCCGTGGCAGTGCTTCAAGACCATCTGCATATTCGGGTGGTTGCGCAAGCAGGACGGATTGAGGCGGTTCCGCAAGGCGTTGATCCTCGAACCGCGCAAGAACGCAAAATCGACATGGGCGGCCGGCGTGGGTCTCGGCATGATGTCGATAGACGGCGATCACGGCGCCGAAGTGTATTCGGGCGCGACCACGGAAAAGCAGGCTTGGGAGGTGTTCAAGCCGGCTCGGCTCATGGCGTTGAAGACAGCGTCATTTCTCCAGCACTACGGTGTGACGGTCGGCGCGAAGAATATCCATCGTTTGGCAGATGGGTCGAAGTTCGAGCCACTGATTGGAGATCCAGGCGACGGTTCGTCACCGTCCTGCGCCATCGTCGACGAGTACCACGAACATGCGACTGACCGGATGGTCGACACGATGGAAACGGGTATGGGTGCCCGCGAGCAACCGTTGCTGCTCATCATCACCACCGCAGGTGACAACCTGTCAGGACCATGCTTTGCCGCGGTTCAGGATGCCGAAAAGGTTCTGGAAGGCATCGTCGAGAACGATGAACTCTTTGCGCTGATCTACACCGTCGACAAGGACGACAAGTGGGACAGCGAAATAGCGCTGCGGAAGGCAAATCCGAACTACGATGTCAGTGTGAAAGGGGAGTTCCTTCTAGCCAGGCAGAGGGACGCCAAGCAGAACCCCCGCAAGATCGGCATCTTCAAGACCAAGCACCTCAACATGTGGGTGCAGGCGCGTGATGCCTATTTCGACATCCAGAAGTGGCAGGCGAGCGTCAAGCCGGAATTGAAACTGGAAGACTTCAAGGGGCGGCGCGGCATTCTGGCGCTCGACCTGGCTTCGACCATCGACATAGCGGCAATGGAACTGACCTTCGAACATGAAGGCGGCTATGCCCGGTTCGGGAAATACTACCTGCCCGAGGCAACGATTGAGTTGCCGGAAAACCAGCATTATCGCGGCTGGCGCGACGCCCCGGAGAGATGGATCACGCAGACCGACGGCGACATGATCGACTACGTCACGATCCGCGACGACATCCTTGGCCTGCGTGATGCTGGCTTCATGTTCGATGAAATCGCCTTCGACCCCCATCAGGCTCACATGATGATGTCCGAGCTGCGGGACGAAGGGTTCAATACGATTGAGGTCCGCCCGCTGGTACTGAACTTCTCCCCGGCCATGAAGCAGATGGACGGGCTGATCCGGTCGCTGAAGATCGCCCACAACGGCGACCCGGTGTTTACGTGGATGCTGTCGAACGTGGTCGCCAAGGCCGATGCGAAGGACAACGTCTACCCCCGCAAGGACCGCGAGCAAAACAAGATCGACGGCCCGGTGGCGCACATGATGGCGCTGGCGCGCTGGTTGGCGGCGGAGCCTGATCACGATCTCGGCGAATATCTCAAGAATTGGGTAATGAGCGCATGAGCATCGTCGAGCGCATCAAGTCGGGCTTCGGCCTGTTCGAACGTCGATCTGTCAAGCTGACGGCCCCTTCCGACAAGTGGGGCTGGGGCCTCGACAATCACGCCGGCAAGGTGGTGAATGCCGAAACCACGCTGAATTTGTCGACGGCATGGCGCTGCGTACGCCTAAAGCAAGGTGTGGTCGGCGCGCTTCCGATCAACGTGCATGAGCGCACCGAAGACGGATCGATGCCGGTCAAGAACCACTGGCTTTACGAGCTGGTGCACGAAAGCCCGAACGCGGAGCAGACGCCGGCCGAATTTTGGGGCTCGATGATCGCGGCGCGCGACCTGTGGGGCAATGCCTACGCGGAAAAGCAGCGTGTCGGTGATAGGATCGTGGCCTTGCGGTTCCTTCGTCCTGACCGGATGAGCGTTTCGCGTAGGAACGGTAAGCGCCTCTACCGCTTCAGCGACACCGACGGAACCAAGGAATATTCGGATCAAGAGATTTTCCATATCCGAGGTCTTACGCTCGGCGGAGACACCGGTTTGTCGGCCGTCGGCTTCGGGCGTCACACCTTGGGTCTCGCGCTTGCCGCGGATGAGACGGCGGCGAAGACCTTCCAGCACGGTCTACAAGTCTCGGGCTTCCTGAAGGCAGGCGACAAGGTCAAATCGAACAAGGAGCAGCGCGAAGAGCTGGTCGACCTGTTCGTAAAGTTCGCGGGATCCTCGCAGACCGGCAAGGTTATGCCTCTTCCCGAAGGATGGAGCTTCGAACCCCTGTCGATGTCGCCCGCCGATGCGCAGTTACTCGAAAGCCGTGCCTTCAATGTCGAGGATGTCTGCCGCTGGTTCGATACCCCGCCGATTCTTGTTGGACACACTTCGAAGAGCCAGACCATGTTCGGCAGCGGCGTCGAACAGATCATGCTTGGCTGGGTGACGCTCGACCTCGACCCTCTTCTTACCGGGATCGAACAGGCCATCGACAAACAACTGCTTTCACCCGTCGAACGAAAGAAATACTTCGCCGAGTACAACCGCGAAGCCCTGTTGCAGGCCGACAGCCAGGCCAAGGCCGCGTTCATTTCGCAGATGGTTCAAAACGGCGTCATGACCCGCGCTGAAGCCCGCCAGAAGATGAACCTCCCGCATATCGCCGGGTCCGACGAACTGACGGCACAGACGAACCTTGCTCCGCTGTCGATGCTGGGCAACCAAGCCGGCGGAGTGACGCCGGAACAGCAAATCCGCTCGGCGATGATGAATCTTCTCTTCGGTGGTGACTTCGAAGCGATGATCGCGGCGCGCATGAAAGCGACCATTCAGCGCCAGCCAATAGAACTGCTGCGGCTGGATCACGAGGACTGACCAATGCTGAAAACCAAGGATTTCACCCTGGAGGTCAAGGGCCTCTCGGAAGACGGCACCTTTGAAGGCTACGGCTCGATTTTCGGCAATGTCGACAGCTATGGCGAAAAGGTCGTTCCCGGCGCTTTCGTCGAGAGCCTTGCCCGCCACAAGCGAGAGGGGACTTCGGTTCTCATGCTCTGGCAGCATAATCCGGACGAGCCTATCGGCGTGTGGGAAGACCTCGCAGAAGACGCCAAGGGCCTTTGGGGCAAAGGCCGGCTGCTGACCGAAGTCCAGCGGGCCAAGGAGGTCCATGTCCTGATGAAGAACAAGGCCGTTCGTGGCCTTTCCATCGGCTATCGCGAACTCGACGCCGATCAGGAACAGGGCATCCGCATTCTGAAGAAGCTGGACCTTTGGGAAATCAGCCCCGTTTCATTCCCAGCCAACCGCCGCGCTCGTATCGAGGCGGTGAAGTCGGAACGCATGGACGAATTCGCCCGTCGCCTCCGCGATGGCGAACCCATGCCTGTCAAGGAATTCGAGGATATCCTGCGTGAGGCAGGTGTCCCGAAAGCCATGGCCGTACAGATCGCCTCTGTCGGCTATGCGAAAGCCATTCGGAGTGAGTCCGAGGGTGAGAAGGCGAAGCAACCGTCCGACACTGCCCTGAAGGCGCTACGTGCCGCAGTGGCCGGATTCTCAGCCACCTGATCCAAAGGAACCACTACCATGAACACCAACCGCATCCTTGCGGGCGGCATCGCTCGCCTCGCATCCTCCGCCATTGGGCCCCGCATCTGCTTTGCACCGTCTGACGACGGCGGCGCGAACGAGACCGATCTGACCTCCCTCGCCGCAGACCTCAAGAAGGCTGCCGATCAGGTCAAGGAACAGGCCGAAAAGACCAATACCGAGCTGAAGAACCTCGGAAAGATCACCGAAGAGACCAAGAAGTCTGCCGACGAGGCCCTGATCAAGCACGGCGATCTTTCAGCCCGCATGACGGAACTCGAACAGAAGATGGTCGGCGGCAACCACAGCAACGAAAAGCGTAAATCGTTCGGCGAGATGGTCACCGAGAACGACGACATCAAGGCGTTCATCGCTTCAAAGAAGTCGAAGGGATCGATCAGCATTTCCGTGGCTCAGAAGGCGATCATCACCTCTCTCACCACGGATGCAGATGGTTCGGCGGGTGACCTGATCGTTCCGCAGCGCCAGGCCGGCATCATCGCCCCGCCTGAACGTCGCATGACGATCCGCGACCTGCTTACGCCCGGCAACACCTCGTCGAACGCGATCCAGTACGTCAAGGAAACGGGCTTCACAAACAGCGCTGCAACGGTTTCCGAGACTTCCGGAGCTGCCAAGCCTCAGTCTGAAATCAAGTTCGATCTGGTGACCACCGCCGTCACCACGATTGCTCACTGGGTATTGGCGCACAAGTCGATCCTCGACGACGTGCCGCAGCTCCGCTCCTATCTGGACGGGCGTCTGCGCTACGGGCTGCGCTATGTCGAGGAAAATCAGCTCCTCAACGGCGGCGGTGCCGGCACGGACCTCAACGGCATCTATACGCAGGCTTCGGCCTATGTTGCGCCGATTGTTCCGACCGCTGCGGGCAACCTGACGAAGATCGACGTTATCCGCTTGGCTATCCTGCAAGCCTTCCTTGCGGAATACCCTGCGAACGGCATCGTCATGCACCCGTCCGATTGGGCAGACATTGAACTGACCAAGACCGACGAAGGCGCATATCTGTTCGCCAATCCGCAGGGTGGCTCTGAACCTCGCCTCTGGCGCCTGCCGGTGGTCGAGACGCAGGCCATGACGGTCGACAAGTTCCTGACTGGTGCATTCCAGCTCGGAGCGCAGATTTTCGACCGCGAGGAAGCCAACGTCGAACTGTCCACCGAGGACAGCGACAACTTCCGCAAGAACCTCGTCACGGTCCGCGCCGAAGAGCGCCTTGCTCTCGCGGTCTACCGTCCCGAGTCCTTCGTCAAGGGCGACTTCAGCGACGCGCTGGCCCTCTGATCGAGGTCGGTTGATCAAGGACGCCGCTGAGTCTTCGGCGGCGTCTCTATGAGCCGAAGGAGATCGTCATGAAACTCAAAGCACTCGACCAGATCAGCATCAGTTCGGTGAAGTCAGACAGTCTTCGCCCGAACGAAGAGTTCGTCGTCAGCAAGTCGCTCGGCGAAGAACTGATGAGCCGTCATCCCACGAAGTTTGCCGTTGTCGACCATGCCCACGCCGAAGAGGCGAAGGCCGAACCCGCCGCTCCGGCGAATAAGGCCGTCACCAGCCGCAAGGCGAAGGCCGAACCGGCCAACCCCGGCGATACCGCCACAACCTTGGAGAACTGACATGCGCCGCGCTACACTCAGCGTTACGACTGCCGCAGACGGCAGCGCCACCGCCTATTCGCCCCGCATCAGCGGCAAGCTTCACAGCGCCGTCTATGTGCCGGATGGAGCCAACGCCTATCCGAACACGGTCGACATGACCATTACCGCGGAAGCCACCGGCGAAGCGTTGGTTTCCCGAACCAACGTCGCGGCCGGCTTCACTGCCTATCCGCGCGCGGCCACACAAGCAGCCGACGGCACGGCTTCCCTCTTTGCCTCGGGCGGCACTGCCGTTCAGGACAAGATTGGTCTCGGCAACGACCGCATCAAGATCGTGCTGGCTCAGGGCGGCAACGCCAAGACCGGCAAGTTCATCTTCCTGATCGACTAAGCCCATGACCGTTCGCGTGATCATTCCACCTGATCCGATTGTGGAGCCGTCCGATATTGCCGGCTCTCACTCGGGCGGTGACGCCACGGTGGCGGCGATGATTGCGGCGGTGACCGAAGAGATCGACGGCCCGACCGGATGGCTGGGCCGGTGTCTCGGGCCGCAGACCCTTGAACTCACCATGCCGGGGTTCTGTGGCTGGAATTTCCTCCTGCCATTCCCGCCTGTCATCAAGGTTGTTTCCATCAACTATCTGGACCGCGACGGGATCGAACGGACCATCGACGAGGCCGATTACCGGTTTGCCGATAAGCGTGTCTGGTTCGGGCTGGGCTATTCCTTCCCGGCGACGCAATGCACTCCCGACGCTGTGCGTGTCGTCTATCAGGCCGGCTACAACGGCAGCGGGGCAGGCAAAACGGGTGAAGTACCCGAACGCGCGCGGCAGGCCATCATCCTGTCGGTGCAGCACCTCAAATCCCTTTCCGTGGAAAGCCTCTACCTCCGCTCGGTCGAGATACCGGACGTCGAGACGCGGCAATTCACCCTGTCTGACCAAGCGAGCAACATCGTCGAGCGCACCTGCGACCGACTGCTGTCCACCCTCCGCGTTTATTGAAGGAGAATGCAATGACCGTCCAGAACTCGGTTGCCGTGCGCAATGCAAGACTCGACGCCTTTGAAACCACCGTCGGCACGTCGCCTATCCTGAAGATCAGGACAGGGGCGCAGCCAGCAAACTGCGCCGCTGCCGATGCCGGAACGGTGCTTGCCAGCTTGACACTTCCGTCCGACTGGATGGCCAACGCATCGAGCGGCACCAAGGCCAAATCCGGCACTTGGCAGGACAGCAGCGCCGATGCGACCGGCACGGCGGCGCACTATCGCATTTATGCCTCAGACGGCGTAACCTGCCATGAGCAGGGCAGCGTTACCGCAACTGGTGGCGGCGGGGACCTCACCGTCGACAACACTTCGTTTGCCGCTGGCCAGAACTTCACGATCACGGGTTACAGCCGCGCCGCCGGCAATGCCTGATCGGCCAGGAAGGGTCGGTAGATGGCTGCCCCGGTCAAATCCGCAGAGGGGACATCGACCCTTGCCACGGTAACGGCGTCACTTGGTTCGGCCTCCACGGCTGGCAACCTGCTGACGCTGAAGGTGGCGGCGGACGATTACGCGGCTTCCCCACCGTCTGGTTGGACGCAATCGACCGGGATGAAGCAGGAGACCTACCACGGTGGGTATTTCTGGTGGAAAATCTCAACTGGTGAAACCAGCGTAAACTACACCATCGGGTCTGCTGCGAATTCGTCGTGGGTGATGGAGGAATATGCAGGGCCGTTTGACGGTTCACCCTACGACACGTCAAACGGCACACTGGCCATATCGAGCGCCGGAAGCGCCACGACGCCGAACATTACTCCTTCCGCTGGCGACCGGCTTGTCCTGACTGCGTTCGGTTCGTCCAACTCGTCGGGCGATATGTCGGGCGACCTTACGGGCTTCACCAACGGCTTTACTCACACAGGGTCATCTGGCCCGGTTTCAGCAACCGGAACACGCGACAATATCGGCGGTGCCTACCTGGACGTAACGGCCAACGGTTCGACGGCCTACAACACGTCGGCGTCGTTCCCGTTCACCAAGCAATCCCATTCCGCCATGATCATCGCCTTCAAGAAGGCGAGCGGCGGTAGCGGGATATCTGGCTCCGCTTCGATTACCGAAGATGCGGACACGGCTTCGGGTACCGGCACCCTGGACATCGCCGGTGCGTCGTCGATCACGGAAGCCTCGGACACTGCGACGGGGACCGGAACGCTCGACGTTCAGGGCGCTGCTTCGGTCAATGAAGGGGACGATACCGCTTCCGGCACCGGCGCGCTCGACCTGTCGGGATCGGCGACCGTCACAGAGCAAGACGACACCGCCGCTGCAACTGGCGCTCTGGACGTTTCCGGTTCGGCGACGATCAGCGAGGAAGGCGACACAGTATCAGGAACGGGCACCGTCGACCTGGCCGGCGCTGCCGCCGTTGTTGAAGACGACGATGGCGTTTCATCTGCCGCCACGCTGGATATCGCGGGCGCTGGGTCGGTTCTTGAAGATGATGACGGCGTAAGCTCGGGCGCAACGCTCGCCATCACCGGCGCGGCGGACATTGCAGAGGATGACGACGTTGTCGTAGCGACCTCGGGCGGTGGGATCGCCGGCTCGGCGTCTGTCACCGAAGACGACGACATCGTTTCTGCGACGGGAACGCTTGATCTTGCAGGCTTCGGTACCGTCTCGGAAGAGGGCGACATTGTCGCATCCACGGCAGCGCTGGATATCAGCGCTGCAGGTTCGGTCCAGGAAGGCGACGACACAGTTGCAGGAGCTGGCAGCCTTTCCCTAACCGGGCAGGGCACCATTGCCGAAGACGGTGACACTGTCGGGGCCGATGCCTCGCTGGCGATCACCGGCGATGCCGCCGTTGCCGAAGCGGACGATACGGTCACGGCGACCGGCGCAATCTCTGCCCTGCCGCCGCCTGTATACCCCACGCCAAGCGACCGGCTTGGCCGCATCGTGGCTGAAATCAGGTTTGCACGCGTTCAACCGGAAAGCCGGTTTGGCCGTGTAGCGGCGGAACAGCGCTTTGCCCGTGTTGCGAGCGAAAATCGAAGGGCTGCTGCGGCATGACGACAAAATGGCAAGCTGTGAAGGACCCCGACGAGATCAAGGATTTCGGGCTGGTGTGGGCTGACCTTCTCCTGACCGACACTATCGGCACATCGGTGTGGCTCATGCCCACTGGCCTCACCAAGGACAGCGACACCTTTACCGACGACACCACCACGATCTGGCTTTCTGGCGGAACGGACGGTGAGACGTATCGCTTGACCAACCGCATCACGACGGCCGGCGGGCGGACCTATGACGAAACAGCGGTTCTCCGGTGCAAGACGAAATGAACCCGGAATCGATCATAGCCGATCTGGACGCTTCACTGCTTCGGGCGGGGGAGAAAGTGACCGTGCGCCGCTACATGGCCTCGTCGGGGACGCCACGGCCCAAGACGGACATTGAGAATGTGCCGGCAGCGGTGCGCGCGGTTAAGCCGGAAGAGATGGTCGGCGACATCAAGGCGACGCATTCGAGGGTGGTGCTCAGCCCTACAGGCCTCGCCTCGCTGCTGCCGCTCAAAAAGGACGACAAGATCGTCATCCAGGGGCGCGAACGGAACATCGACCATCCCGGCCCGATCTTCGTGCAGGGCGTGCTTGTCCGCATGAACCTGATGGTAGCGGGTTAGATCATGGCAACCGGTTTCGAGTTCTTCGAACGTGACCTTAAGGTCGCGACCGCATCGCTTGAGCCTGCGGAAATCAACAGGGCCGTGGCTACATTTGCCCGCAAGGAGCTGGCGAGGGTCATTTCCGAAGGCATCGCCAGCCCGACGTTCGAACGCTTCGTCAACGGACGGCAAGGGGCAGTCGAGGAAAGCTACCAAGCGCCGGGCTCCATCGTCTACGAGTTCACCAACTGGCCGATGGTCATCGTGGCGGCGCTCGATGAACTGAAGAAGAGGGGGCCTCGCCCACGTTCCGGCCGGTTCGATTCCTCCTACATCGTCATTGCAGGTGGCAGGACTGTCGTCACCGACTTCACCAAGATCAGGGCGGACGCGGAAGTCATCATCACCAATTTCCAGCCTTATGTGCGCAAGGCGGAAGTGGGGCGTCTCGGTATTCCGGAGTTGCGGCTGTTCAGGGGTACAGCCCGCGTTCTGGCAAACAGGTTTCGGGGAGCCTTCACCTTTGAGAGCAAGTTTCTGGACGTTCGTGCCGGCCTGCACCCGTCGATGCCCTATCACCTGAAAACGCGTCGCAGCAGGGACCGCATCAGCCGCAAATCCGGCGTCCTCAGCTATCCGTCGATCATCATCAATCCGGTGTCCTGATGGCCAGTCCCGAAGCCTTCGACGTGATCGTTGACCAGATAGCGGATCGGTGGACCACGACGCCCGTGGTTTTTGAAAACGACGCTTTCGACCTGCCCGAGACGCCGGCACCGTTCATCTATGTCGAGGTGTTCGGGGACTTCTTCGGACAGGCTTCAATTGGCGACGAGCCACGCGACAACAATCTGTGGCGAGAGGGCGGACAGGCCGACTTCCACGTCATGACGCCGAATGGGACGGGAAGCAGGGAAGCCCGTTCGCTGGCGTCGCAGATCGCCGGACTTTTCCGGGGGCAGGACATTGCCGGCGTGTCGTTTCTCGACGCCTCGATAGGCGCTGGCGATCCCGGCCGAGCCTTCGCCGGCTACTACGCGATGACCGCAACCGTGAACTTTGAAAGGGATGAATGATGGCAACCGTGTTGAAGCCATTCCACACCGCCGTTCGCCGGTTTTCCGCCGATGACCGTGTGTCGCCGACCGATGACCTGACGCCTCACACCTTCGATGGCCTCGCCAAGGCCGGCTACATCGAGAAACTGCCCAACGCCAAGAAGCCCGCCAAGGACTGACTGGCAACCACCTGAAGCGCTAACACTGGAGATCGTCCCATGAGCGACGCAAATCGCGTACGACTGACCTGCGTCGAGGAAGCGACCCTCGGCGTTACGCCTGTAACCCCTCGCATGCGCAAGGCCCGGTTCACCGGCGAAGGCCTTGCCTATCGCCCGAACTTCGTCACCTCCGATGAAATCCGCGATGATCGCATGAACGCCGATCCGACCAAGATCAACGAGACGAACGGCGGTCCCATCAACGGCGAACTGTCCTACCCCGTCGACGGCTCGCCATTGTCGTCATGGTTCCAATCGCTGTTCTGCTCGACCTGGCTGAATACGCCATCGCGCGACAATGACGGCGTGGCGGATTCGGTCATCACGGCGCTGACCAACACAACCGACGTTGCGACGGTCACCACCGGCGCGGCCTTCGCCGTCGGTCACCTTGTGCGCTTCACCGGCTTCACGGCTCCGCAGAACAACGGTGTATTCCGCTGCACGACCGGCAGCGCGACCGCACCGGCCTTCCTTGGCGCCGGCTTTGTCGCGGAAGCTTCTCCGCCGGCCACGGCCCGGATGAAGACTGTAGGCCTGATGGGCGCAAGCGGCGACATCACGGCTCTTGCTGACGGTCTCGGCTCGACCTCGCTCGATTTCACGACACTCGGCCTTCGTGTCGGCCAGTGGGTCAAGATCGGCGGCGCGGCGGATGCAACGACCTTCGCGTTCCTCGTCACGGCTGGCGCGGTTGCCCGCAGGCAGGCATGGGCGCGCATTTCGGCGGCTCCGACCTCGACCAAGCTGCCGCTAGACAATCTGCCCGCAGGCTGGACCACGGACAGCGGCACCTCGAAGACCATTCAGGTGTTCTTCGGCGACCAGATAAAGAACGGCGTCGACATGAAGACCCTGACCTTCGAACGGGGTTTCATGGGCCAGACGGTGCCGACCTACATCGCACAGCGCGGCATGGTCGCCGGGGAAGGCACGTTCAACTTCACGACGGAAGATAAGGCCAAATACTCGTTCACGTTCTCAGGCATGAGTGGTGCGAGCTCGACCACATCGCTCGATGCTTCGCCGGATGCGGCGACGACGAACGCAGTGATGGCCGCTGCCGTGAATGTCGGCCGTATCGCGGAAAACGGCGCATGCATCGGCGGGCCGAACTTCATCCAGTCGTTCCAGATCAGCATCAACAACAACATCCGTATGAAGAACGGTCTTGATTGCGGAGAGGATGTCGGTCCGAAAGACATGGGCATGGGCAGCTTCGACGTGACGTTCAACGCGCCGACCTATTTCGGCTCGGACGCGCTGTTGTCGAAGCTCTTTGCCGGCACGCCGACCAACATGAACACGCGCATCGCCAAGAACTTCCAGGCGATTGTGTTTGGTCTGCCGCGCGTGACCTTCACGGATGGCTCGCCATCGGCCGGTGCCAAGAACACCGATGTCGTTCTGCCGCTCGTCGGACAGGCCAGCGCCGATCCGCTGACCAGCGCCCATCTGATCGTGGATAGATTGGAGTTCTATCAGTAGCCGCCTTCCCGGCCAGCACCGGGACAGACATTGCGCGCAATAGCGGGCGGGGTTGCTGGACCTCGCCCGCACACTCCCCAGCAGGAGAACCAGCATCATGACGATCAAACTTGCCAGCCTTTCCGCCGACCTTTCCAAGGAACGCGAAGGCGAATGGATCGAGCCCAAGGAATGGCCGGGCCTCAACCCGGAAAAGCCGCTCGAACAGACCCCCTTGCCCGGCCTGGCCTTTCTGGTCAGGTCGACCAACTATCCTGATTACGTGGTGGCGCGACAGGACGCGCTTGAGCGCCTGAAAAAGGACTATCCCGACGACCGCATTCCGCCTGATGAAGCGGCGCGTGTGGAGGGACAGCTTGCGGTCGAGCATCTGCTGCTTGGCTGGCGCGGACTGGACATCGACTATTCTCCCGATGCCGTCGGCACCATCCTGATTGCCGAAGAGCATCGCATCATGCGCTCCATGATCTATTGGTGCGCCGGCCGGGTCGGCAAACGTAAGGTCGAGTTCGTCAAGGAAGCGGCAAAAAACTAGCTGCGGCCTTCCGCTACGACCTTGAGCGGAAAGGCCGCGATAGCTGGCTTGCGAAACTTGCCGATGAATTCCCCAACGAGGTGAAGAGGGAATATCTTCCGGTTCGGCCCAGGGAAGCCCGCGAAGAGCCTTGGCATGAATTCTATTGGCATGCGTGGCAAGCCCTGCGCTCCGACCGCCACTACGGCGCGATGGGTGGACAGATGCCGATATCGTTCATAGCGCTCGACGCCTACGCCCGACGCTATGGCATCGAGGGTGAAGCGTTCGACCGGTTCCATGTCTTCATGACGGCGATTGACACGGAGTGGCTGGCGTACGTCGGGAAAGAGGACCCGGCGTAAGCCATCATTGCACGGAACATTCACGCAGCGCTGTCGCGGCGGTTTGGGCATCAACGGCGTAAAGCTTCACCAGCGGCATGACCTTCTTGTGGGTCTCGTTTAGCTGCTCCATTGCCTCACGCTCAGGGCCGGTAAGCACATCTGGAACCGTTACCAGCGCATCAAGCGACCCGATGTTGCTGACATTTCTCATTCCGTCGGCAAGGGCCTGAACAAGAGACAGCATTTCCACGCAACGAGCAGATCGGGACGATGCTCCCCAGCTCGCGCTACTCATCCCGGCCAGCATGGCCGCAACTAAAACCATTTCAAACACTCTGCGCATTCAACAAATCCTCCGTTCTGAAGAATCGTAGCCATTTGATGCGAGATGTCCATTGACCGTTCAGTTGTCATCGCTGCGTGTCTCGCCTGAGATCGACGCGGCCAAATACACTGCCGGTGCGCAGCAGAAGGTTGCGGCCGACAAGGCGATGGCCGCGTCGTCTCGCGATGTCGCGCAGGCTATGGCGGCGAACGACGCCAAGATCAGCACCGGCGGCGACGTCCTGGCGCGTCTTTCCCGGCAATATGTCGAAGGCTACACAGCGCAGCAGCGCTTTGCTACGGGCCTTGGCCAGCTCAGCCGCGGCTTGGAAACCGGCAAAGTTTCGATGGAAAGCGCCGAGCGTATCCTTGTCGGCATGAACCAGAAGCTCGGTCTCAGTGCCGACTATGCGGAGCTAGCAGCTAAGGGGCAAACGCAGTTGGCGACTGCGGTGAAGGCTGCAAATCTGCAAATTGAAGGCCAGGCAATTGCCGCCGAGCGCGCGCGTGTTGCGCAATCCCGCCTCGCTGCGGCAAACGTCAATGCTCGGCCGACGAATAACTTTGCGGCGCTGAACGCGACCAGTCAGTTTCAAGATATCGCAATCACGTCCGCTATGGGGCAGTCGATCCCCACAATTGCGCTGCAGCAAGGCACCCAGCTCGGCATGGCCATGCAAGCGTCTGTTGGCGAGCAAGGCGCCACCGGTGCCGTGAAAATGCTGGGATCAGCGATCATGGGCCTGTTCAGCCCTATCAACCTGATCTCGATAGGTATCACCGCAGCCGCGGCTTTGACCATCCAGTGGTTCATGAAGGGGCGCGACGGCGCGAAGTCGCTCGACGAAACCTTGAAGGCGCATTCTTCAACACTGCAGTTGCTGAAGGAACAGTACGGCGAACTCGGCGAGGCGTCGAAGCGTCTCGGAGCATTTGGCGGCACCGCCTTCACCGACGCCAGTGCGCGCAATGCCCAGACGTTGCTACAGGCACAGTTGCGGGACCAGATGGGGCCGTTGCTGGACACCCTCGGCGGTTCCGGATGGATGCAAAGCCTGTTTGGCAAGGGTGGTGGCGTTGGCGCGCTCAGCAGCCTCTCCGGTGACCAGAAGTTGTTTGCGGCACCGATTGCCGCGCTCATCGAAAGCGCGAAGAGCGGAAAGACCGACCTCGCGGCGTTCAACGACGAGGTCGAGCGGCTGTTTTCCGAACTTGTTGGCAGTTCAAACAACCCTGCTCTGCTTCGCGACACCGCCGACGCTATCCTGACCATGGGTGAGAATGCATTTTCGGTGTCGGGAAAGTTCGCGCCTTTTGCCGACGCCATCAACAAGCTGAAGATCGACGGCGCTGAAGGTCTTGTCGCGTTCAATGCAGAGATAGAGCGCATCGGCCAGGCTAAAGGCCTGCAAAAGATTGCCGACGAAGCGATCATTGCTGGCAAGGAGATAGCCAGCCTCGCGGAGAAGGCAAAGGAGTTGGAGAGCATCGTTCGCCGGCTTGAGGCTGGTAAGCGTGGCCCGTTGATCGGCAGCAGTGCGGAAGATGACCGCAACCGTTATCTGGATGACGAGCGCTTGGCTTTGCGGTCAGGGCAACGAGCATTCGATGCTGACATTGGTGGGCTGGGCGCGCGCTCGCCGGCAGAACGTGCAGCCGCAGCACGAGCGCGTGAGGAAGCCAGGACCGTCAATGGCGAGTCCTACGCCGTGCGCCAGCAGCGCATCGAACTTGCAGGAAAGCGCGCGCTTCTGGAAGCCGAACACAACCTGACGGAGGCGCAGCAAGACCGCATTCGCGCGATGGACCAGTCGCTCGCTTCTCAGCAGCTTGAGCTCGACCTTATCGGCAAGACTACCGGCGAACAGGCGGCTCTTCGATATGAGTTCGAGCGCACCCAGCAGCTTAAGGAGGAAGCAGCTCGCAACGGCATTGCCGTTGATCAGAAGGAAATCGAGCTCATCAAGCAGAAGGCTGCCGAGTACGGCAAGTTCGCCGATGAGATCGCCCGCGCCAATCTGAACCGTGACCTCCAGTTCGAATATCAGCAGGCCTTCCGTTCGCCGCTTGAACAGCAGATCGCATCCCGGCTTCGTGGTACCGGACTTGGGATGGATTCTCCCGAAGCTGGCCAGATGCGTGAAATACAGCGCATCAACGATCTTCGCGCCGGTGTGAAAGGCTTCTTCGACGATTTTCAGGCCGGATTGCTGCGCGGAGACAGCTTCGGCAAGTCGCTGGGCAACGCAATCCTGAATGCTTTGAACAAGGCACTCGACAAGATCATCGAGAGCGGTGTCAACGCGCTGGTGAACGCGATTGCCGGCGGCCAAGGCGGGTCTTCAGGTGGCGGTCTTCTAAGCCTGCTGTTCGGTGGCGGCGCTGCGTCGAGCTTCGGCACCAAATCGGGCTTTGCCGACATGCTGGGCATAGGCGCTGCGAACGACAATTATGATCCAGGGGCCATCACCCGCTCTGCGCTGCCAGATATAGGTTCAATCACCTCGTCGATTGGTGGTGCTTATAGTGTCGGCAACGCTACGAGCTTCATCCAGCAATATGCGTCTGCTATCGGCATCGATCCGGGCGTCGCGCTTCGCGTGGCAAGGTCGGAAGGCCTTGGCGCTGGCATCTGGCAATCCAACCTGTTCCGGAACGGTGTTCGCGAGCCTTCGTTTGGTCCATTCCAACTGCTGAAGGGCGGCTCTGGCACGGGTTTCGGCGCGGGCCTTGGCAACAGGTTCATGGAACAGACCGGCCTTGACCCTGCCAATCCTGCGAACTGGCGGCAATCGACGGCCTTTGCCCTTGATCAGGCCAAGGCCAACGGTTGGGGCGCGTGGTACGGGGCGAAGAACTCTGGCATCGGGACATGGGAAGGAATCGACCGTTCGGCGACGAAGGCCGTCGGCGCGCTCGATAAGCTCTCGACCGGATCGACCAAAGCGATATCCGGCATCGCCAACCTTGGGCAGGCCGGCAATCAGGCGACGCAGGGTCTTTCCACCTTTGGCAGCGCGTTGAACAAGTTCCCTGCGGCTCCATCCGGCGGCGGTGGCGGTGGGATCGGCGGGTTCTTCAGCAGCCTGTTTGGTGGGGGCGGTCTGAATTCCGCATTCTCGGGCACCGCAGCGTTCTCTTGGCTCAGCGCCAACCCCGGTGGCTATATCGGCCTGTTTCATGAAGGCGGCACGGCTGGCAACGCGACCCGGTTTCGTGGTGGCGTAGACATGAACATCTTCCAGCACGCGCCCCGCTACCACAATGGCGGCATTGCCAACGATGAAGTGCCGGCCATCCTGAAGCGCGGAGAACCTGTCTTCAAGTCGATGGAGCATGCCCGCCAGGTTGTAGGCGGGAGCAACGTCAACGTCGTGATCAACAACAATGCCGGCGTTGCGGTTCAGGCGCAGGAACGCCGGGAGGCGGACGGCTCGATATCGATTGACGTTTTGGTTGACCGCGTCGTGGCTGAAAAACTCAGCAGGCGCGGCACGGCGGCCAACAGCATATTGCGCGGCGAGTTCGGTGCGCAGAAGGTCTTGAAGGGTCGGTAATGGTTGCGTCCTGGCCTCTCACCCTGCCGCAATATGTGCTGACAGAGGGCTACGGCAGCGCGTTTGGCGATGGCCGGCTGCGCTCCCAGCCCGATATCGGTCCGCCCAAGGTCCGCAGCCGTTCTTCGGCGATGCCGGAGCCGCTTCAGGGAAAGGTGGTCATGACCACGGACCAGCTCGCCAGCCTGCGGACGTTCATCACGACGACGCTATTGAAAGGAACGCAGCCCTTCACCTTCCCGGATCCTGTGACAGGCGATCCGATCCTTGTTCGCTTCGGCGACCGGCTGCCGAGCTGGAGTTACTTCGGGCACAGGAAATGGACGGTGGACCTGTCGCTTGAGGTTATGCCATGAGCCGTACGCTTTCACTCGGCATGCGCGAGGCGATGAACGCACAGGAAACCGGCGAGGTATCCGTTGCGCTGCTGACGCTGGAACATCCTTCGTTCCCCGATCCGCTACGGCTGAGCAGCGATCCGACAGAACGGCTTTCCGAAGAGCCGCTGACCTACGGCACAGTCAGCCGAGGCGAAACCTACATCTTCTGTCCCATGGGTGTGTCGTTGCCTGACGATCTTGGCGAACGTGCGCCGGCAGCCCGCCTCATGGTCGAGAATGTCAGCCGGGAGCTTGTCGCGGTTTTGAGGGGCATCGCATCGCCCGGTACGGCCCGGCTGGAAATCGTCCTTGCCTCGTCGCCGGATGATGTCGAGATCGAATATCCGTCCTTCGATATCGTGCGGGCGCAATACAACGCCAACACCATCACCCTTGAGCTTTCCATCGACGCGCTGACCGATGAGCCTTATCCGGCCCGAGCGTTCGATCCCAGCGGCTTCCCCGGACTGCATTAGCGATCATGACATTCGACGAGTATGTAGGCCTGCCTTGGCTGGATCGGGGCCGGGACCGCGAAGGCACGGATTGCTGGGGCTTGCTGGCGATGGTCTACGCCGAGCGCTTCGGCATCGTCCTGCCGAGCTTTCGTGACGACTACCAGACCGCCGCCGACGGTGAAGCCGTGGCCGGTCTCATCAACGGGCACCGCAGCGAATGGACAGAAGTCCCGGCCGGCGAGGAACGCCCCGGCGATGCGCTGCTGATGTCCCTGGCTGGCATGCCGCGCCATATCGGCGTCGTCGTCTGCAAAGGCCTCGTTCTCCATATCGAGCGTGGGGCCGGCTCCCTGATCGAAGGCTATCATTCCATGCGGCTGCGTCGCCGCGTGCTTGGTTTTTTCCGTCACGAGAAGATGGCATGACCACACTTCCCGCTCCCGTCATTCTTGAAGGTGAGGTGCTGACGCGGCGCGATGACGTGCGCGTCGTCGTCGCGCTCCATCCGCTGCGGGAATCAAGGACGGAACTTCATGTGCCGGCCGGTTCCACGCTTGCCGAGGTTGTCGACCTCGTCATCACCTTGCCGGGCTGCAAGGCGCTGCCGAAAGACTTCAGGCTCCATCTCGACGGCCATCCAATCGAGAGCAAGCTTTGGTCGAAGGTTCGCCCGAAGCCAGGAACCACGGTTGCGCTGCGCCCGACCGTGCAGGGCTTCCTCGCGCCCCTGTTCGGTGCTTTGACGGCAGCGTTTTCAAGTCTTGGCGGGCTGTTCTCAGGGTTCCTCGGCAAGCTGGTTATGTCGGCGATATCGTTCGGTGCCAAACTGCTGCTGAACCTCCTGTTCGCGCCGAAGCCGCAGAAGCTCGAAAAGCCGAAGGAAAGCTATTCGCTTGCGACGGCCCGCAATCAGGCCGCACCGTTCGAACCGATCCCGGTCATTCTTGGCCGGCATCGCATCAGCCCGTTCTATGGCGCGCTGCCATACACCGAAACCATCGGCGACGACCAGTATCTCCGGCTGCTGTTCGTATGGGGCTATGGCCCGCTTCAGGTCGAAGACATCAAGATCGGCGAAACGTTGCTTTCGTCCTACGACGAGGTCGAGATCGAAACCCGGCAGGGCTTCCCCGACGATCCACCGACCACGCTTTATCCGAAGCAGGTCGTTGAGGAACCGCTGAACATCAAGCTTGAGCATTCCGCCGGTTGGCAGCGCCGCACCACGGCTGAAAACGTCACTTACATCACCATGGATATCGTGTTCCCCAGCGGTATCGTCCTGATCAACGACAAGGGCAAGAAAGGCCCTTGGGCGGTCGGTTTCTATATCCGCTACAGGTTGTTCGGGGATACGACGTGGATTGATCTGCCGCAGTTGATCTGCCGCGACCAGACGCAGGATACCCGCCGCTTCACACAGGCCATTACCGTCGCCGCCGGCCAATATGAAGTCGAGATTTCCCGCGCCCAAGCCGAATACGAGGGCGAGGATTTCACCATCTCCGAAGACGGCTACTGGACGGCCTTGCGCGGTTTCCGCGTCGGGGAGCCACTGACCTTCGACAAGCCGCTGTGCATCTCGGCGATCAAGATCAAGGCGACATCGCAGCTCAACGGCTCGCTGGATACACTGAACGGCATCGTCACCTCGTTGGTGAAGTCTTGGAACGGCACGACATGGGTTGATGACCAGCCATCGCGCAATCCTGCCGATCTTGTGCGCCACGTCCTTCAGGGAGCGGCAAACGCCCGTCCCGTCGCCGACGCAGGGCTTGATATCGTCGCTCTTCAGGACTGGCATGACTTCTGTGTGATGAAGGGCTGGACCTACGACATGCCGCGCGTCACGGCAGCATCGGTCTATGATGTCGTTGCTGAAATTTGCGCCGCCGGCCGCGCCGTACTCATCTTCAAAGATGGCAAGTGGTCGGTCGTTTGGGACGAAGAAGACACCCCCATCGTCCAGATGTTCACGCCGCGCAATTCGTGGGGCTTTGAGGCACAACATGAGTTCCGCGAACTGCCGCACGCCTGGCGGGTTCGCTTTGTCAACGAAAAGCGGGAATGGCGCGAGGATGAGCGGATCGTCTACGACGACGGCTACACCGCGGAAAACGCCACCCGTTTCGAGGGCATCAACTTTCCGGGGGTCACGAACCCGGACCTGATCTGGAAGCATGGCCGCTACCATATCGCGCAGCTCCGGCTCCGGCCTGAGACTTATACGTTCTTCGCCGACTTCGAACATCTGGTCTGCACCCGAGCGGACAGGGTGCGCGTTGCCCATGACGTCATGTTGGTCGGGCTGGTCAGTGGCAGGGTCAAGTCCGCCAACGCTGGAACTCAGTCGATTGTGGTCGATGAACCGGTCTTCATGGAAGGCGACAAGCTCTATTCGGTGCGCTTCCGCAAGGCGGACGGGTCCATTGCGTTGCGAACGGTCATCACCGCTGCCGGTGAAACGGCTACCATTGTATTCGATGGCAGCGGCACGATGCCCGAAGCCGGCGACCTGTTCACCTTCGGCGAGGCTGGACGCGAAACCGGCGTCTACCGCATCCTGTCCATCGAGCCGCAGGACGAATTGACGGCACGGGTGACCGTTGTCGACGATGCTCCCGCAATCAACCAGGCCGACACCGGGCCGATCCCGGCATTCGACAGCCTGATTTCGGTGCCGTTCGATCCCTATGCCCAGCCGCCGAGCGGGCTTGGCCTCGTCGAGGATGTCTATCAGGAAGGGCCGATCACTTACGCGGCGGTCTACCTCTACTGGACGCCGCCGACGCTGGGGCAGATCGAAGCCTACGAGATCGAGTTTCGGGACAACGCCGATCCGGCGCAGCGCTGGAAGCCGGGGCAGATCGTTCTTGCGCCGATGACGACTGGCGTCGTTCGCGGTCTTGATCCTGGCACCTATTCGTTCCGGATCAGGACGCGGTTCCGGAATGGCGATGTCTCCCGGTGGATCGTCTCGGCAAGCTTCGCAGTCGATTCCATCCTCAACCCGCCGCCTGACGTGAAGAACTTCAGGATTTCGACGCTTGGCGATATCTCGACGCTGAGCTGGTCCGCCATCCTTGGCCCGGCGCTGACCTACGAAATCCGCTTCGTGCCGACGGGCGGGCTGTCGCTGGAATGGAACTCGGCTGTCGTGTTGGTGCCGCCCGTGTCCGGGACCAGCGTGCAGGTGCCGACGATGATCGGCACATACCTGATCAAGGCTGTCTATTCGACCGGGCTGAAGAGCGAAAACCCGGCGGCGGTCGGCACCGATATCGCCGAACTGGCCGGCATGAACGTGGTCGAGCTTCTGACCGAAGACCCGTCATTCGCAGGCACCCGCATCGATGTCGCCGCTGAGAACGACATCCTGCGACTGCTTTCCAACAACGTCATGGCGAAGTGGGAAACGCTTGCCGATGTCGTCAGCCTCTATGCCGGCGATGGTGACGCCGACAGCGTTGGAATGGCCGTTTCGGGTTCCTACTACTTCGACAACAATCTTGACCTCGGCGAGGTCTTCACCAGCCGCCTGACGGCGGTGATCGACGCAACCGGCGAAAACCTCGGCAACGTCATGAGCAGTTGGGTGACGCTCGCCGATGTCGCCGTGATGGACGATTCCTCACCCGACGATTGGGAGGTCTCGCTTGAGTTCCGGACAACGCTGGTCAACCCGGCGCTGGATGACTGGAGCGAATGGCGTCCGTTCATCGTGGGCGATGTCACCGCTCGGGCCTTCGAGTTCCGTGTCTTGCTGGAGGGTCGCTCGACGGGCGTCGATCCCGACTTCTACAGCATGATCACGCCGGCCGTTCGCATGCTGCGCGTCCAGATCGACATGCCGGATCGTGTCATCGCGCAGGAGGATATCGTGGTGCCCGCTGTCGGACTCGATATCGACTTCATCCCGCCGTTCCGCTCGCTGCACGGCATCGCCACCGCCGACCAGGACCTCGCCACGGGTGACCGCAAGACGATCACATCGAAGGGTGCCGACGGCTTCCGCATCCAATTCTTCGACGCAGGGGGAACCCCTGTTCAACGCACAATCGACTACGTCGCTAAAGGGTACGGGAGAATGCTTCAATGAGCCAATCAGATTTTGGCACGATCAACGCGGCGACCAAGAGCGGATCGGCGCTGGCGACGGACCTGAATAGCTGGCGCAATGCCCTGCATTCCAACCATAAGGGCAGCGCCGAGCCATCCTATAAGGCCACCGGCATGACGTGGCTCGATGACAGTCTCGACCCGATCTGGATTTACAAGGTCTATGACGGAACGACGTGGATACCGCTGCTGGAGATCGATGTCACCGCCAACGTCGCCGTCCCGGCTGGCATCACGTCGCGCCTGAAGTTCCCGCTTGCCGGCGGTTCCGCCAACGCGCTGACCATTACCCCTGCCGTGGCGATGGCGGCCTATGCCGATCAGGACGTGGTAACGTTCGAAGCCGCATCGAATAACTCCGGCGCGGCGACGCTGAACATCTCGGGTGTTGGCGCCAAGGCCATCCGCAAGATCATCGGTGGTGCGGACGTTGCCCTTGCTTCGGGCGATCTTCGTGCCGGTGGCCGCTATATGGTCAACTATGACAGCGCTGCCAACAGTGCAGCCGGCGCATGGGTGCTGACGAGCCTGCCGATTACGCTCGGCACGACGGTCGACTCCGCGGCAGCGGGTAATGACAGCCGGATAACGGGTGCGTTGCAGCGTTCGGGCGGCACGATGACGGGCAAGATCACGCTCGATGGCGATCCGTCCAGCAATCTCCATGCCGGGACCAAGCAATATATCGACGGGCAGGACTTAGGGATTGGGCAGACCCATCAAGCCGTTTCAAGAACACTTGGCACTTCCTATCAAAACACTACCGGAAAACCTATTGTTTGTTATGGGCGCCTTGGGGTGAGCGCCTCCGCGAAGGCGCAGGTCTCAACAGACAATTCTACCTGGGTAGATGCCATGTCGGGCGGAACGGCCGAAGCGCTCAGTTTCTCTTTCGTTGTACCTCCCGGCCACTACTACAAGGTCATAGTATCAGGGTCGATCTCGCAGGAGCTTCGCTAATGGAAATCGGATTCTTCCACCCGGATCGTGGCTATTGGCAGGCGATCGATGTCAGCAAGACGCCCTATACCGTCATTGACGAGCCGGAGCGCATAGAGATCGGTGAAGGTGGTGAGGAAGTCGTCATCCCAGCCGTGACGCACGAAACCACACAGTACGCCGAATTGCTTGCAAGCTACCCCGAAGGCACCGTGGAAGTGCCGCTGAAGCCCGGCGCTGATTACGACTTGCAAGACGGGGAATGGGTCCATGTCGATCCCGAGCCTGTTCGCCAGACGGTGCTGAAATCGACCGTACAAGCCAGGATAATCGACGCAGGCAAGATGGATGATGCCTATGCCGCGCTCACGTCGAATGCCGTGTATTTTGCGCGGTGGTTCGCGCCTGACCGCCCCGTTGTCTACTGCGACGATCCTGACGCCATGTTGCTGGTAACGGCGATCGGGCTCGACCCAGCGGTGATCCTAGCGCCTTAACTAGTCCTTCGGTGGATACATCGTTTCCAGAACATCAGTCGCGGAAATGTCCCATTTCAAGAGGTCTTCGCGATAGGGGCCGATCTTGCGGGCCAAGCAGGCAACGCCACCATTGACGACGTGCTTGTGAAGGCGCTTCGCGGGAGGAGAGTTTGTCAGGCTGTAGACTTTGCACGGCACACCCTCGGCCACTTCGATCAGTTCGAAGCCGGTGAACTCATTGAACAGCGAATGGAAGCCGGTCTTCGGGAAACGCCAGAAGTCCCACGGCATTTCATGTTCGGGCCACATCGGATGCGTTGCGGTGAAGACGTAGCCGCCGACCTTCAGGACACGATTGATTTCGAGAGCGGCTTTCCAAGGGATAAGCAGGTGCTCGAAGACAGAGGCTGAGTAGACGACGTCGAAATGGTTTGCCGGAACGTACTCGGATAGGCGATGTGCATCGCCAACGATATCGACGTTTTCACCGGCCAGGATGTCCATCCCGACATATTCGCCAGCATTCGGGAACCATCCGCGCTTCAGATCGCCGGTCACATTACGGGAGCCAACTTCGAGAATCTTGGGGCGGTCCAACCCATTGATGAGGTCGGTCACCTTCGAAGTCAGTGCATAGAATGGGTCGGAATCGGTGTTGCTCGACACGTAGGGAGCATGGAGCGTGTTCATCAAGCGGAAGTAAAACCTGCGAAGTTCCTTGCTGATCTTGCCCACTCGTTGTTCCCCACAAATAAACCCTTGGCGCGCTGATACGCCACGCAACGACCTCTGACAACAACAAGGAGCCAACCATGCGTCTCGTTTCCAACTGGAAGCGGGTGCTTTGCCATGCGTACAGCATTCGCTTTCTGCTCCTTGCCGGCATCCTGTCCGGGCTGGAAGTGGCCTTGCCGCTTCTGGATGGCATCCTGCCCGTACCACCCACGACGTTCGCCGTTCTTTCCGGCCTGTGCGTCTGCATGGCCTTCATAGCGAGGCTGGTGGCACAGGACCGCGTTTCAGGAGGCGGCCATGACGAGTAGGCTCAAGCGCAACACCGCCCTCGCGGCGGCTGCCGTGGCGCTCGTTGGCGGCTTCGAAGGGCTTCGAAACTACGCCTATAGAGATCCAGTGGGGATTCCAACTTTATGCTTCGGGGAAACGCGCGGCGTGAAGATGGGAGACTACAAGACCACCGCCGAATGCAAGGCGATGTTGGCTGACAGGCTGGTGGAATTTGAAACCGGCATGAGAAAGTGCCTTGTCCGCCCGGACAGAATACCAGACGGCGCGTACACCGCGTTTCTCTCGGCGTCGTATAATATTGGCACCGCCGCTTTCTGCAAATCTTCGATGGCGAAGCGCGCCAACCAAGGCGACTTGAATGGCGCTTGTGACGCCCTTCTGATGTGGGATAAGGCGGCAGGAATACGTTTGCCGGGGCTGACAAAACGCCGTCAGAAAGAACGCGCGCTTTGCCTAAGCGGCATCTGACATGCCGTGACGGGGAGAGAAACCCAATTCTGCGCTGGCCTTCTCTCTAGCGGCTATCGCATCTTCCAATGTCCTGAATTCGCCAAGATTTCTGCGAGTGCCGTCAAGGTCGATGTAGGCGGCCCAACGGCTGTTGCGGCCTCTAAAAGACACGCCAACATGGCCGCTTCTGTTGTTTTTGTAGCGGCGCTGGTTCTTCATATTGTCAGATGTTGTCCCGTCTCGAAGATTGCAGATTCTATTATCTGCCGGATCGCCGTTGAGATGATCTATATCGCCGGATGGCCATTCGCCCGTCGCCAACAGCCACGCAACTCTGTGCGCCTTGACCGACTGCCCAAAGATTGCCCCAGACAGGTATCCTTGCGTGCCGGGGCAGTTAAGCGCCTCCGTGCCTGCATACATCTTGTTCCATCGGAACGCTGCCGCGAGTTGCCCTCCGGCAGCGCCAGACTTGAAAAACCGCTCAGATCGAATCTTCCAACGAAACTTACCGGTTTTGGGATTGTAGTTGAGAACCTCAGATACATGATCATAAGTTAGTTCAGCCATTTCGACCTCTCATCAGGTTGGCTTGGTTAGAGCGCGTCGTCGGGCTGCAACCCCTTCGGCGCGCTCACTTTTTATACCATAAACCTCTGACAAATAAAATCTTTTTGCCTGGCAGGTGTTCCATGAAAACCGCGCTCATCGCCGTTGCTGGCGGATTGTTCACCGTGGCTGCCTTGGCTGCACTGTTCTGGTGGTGGTTGGCGATATGAATCGCATTGCAATATCAGCCGGGAGTTGTGCCCGTTATCCCCAAATACCCGATCTTCACGCCGATACTGGCCTCGCGGGCTTGCATTGGGAGTCTGTTTCCTGTCAGCTTTTTGAGAACAAAGCGTGATTTGAGTTCCCGGAAACGGGAATGCTCCGGTCCCTACCCGGAGTGGAGAGGGGAGAGGTCCTTTCGCTTGGACGCCGAAGTACCTCCCCCTCTCGCGTCCATNTGATTTGAGTTCCCGGAAACGGGAATGCTCCGGTCCCTACCCGGAGTGGAGAGGGGAGAGGTCCTTTCGCTTGGACGCCGAAGTACCTCCCCCTCTCGCGTCCATGGAGCGCGTAGGGCGCTCCAAGCACAAGGAACCCATTAACATGGGACAGATTGTAACTGTCAACTTTCGTGGCGATCAACTTTACGGCTTTGAGAACGACGACGGCGTGTTCGTNCCCCCTCTCGCGTCCATGGAGCGCGTAGGGCGCTCCAAGCACAAGGAACCCATTAACATGGGACAGATTGTAACTGTCAACTTTCGTGGCGATCAACTTTACGGCTTTGAGAACGACGACGGCGTGTTCGTCGCGCTCAAGCCTATCGTTGAAAGCATAGGCATGAACTGGTCGGGCCAGGAGCAGCGCGTCAAGCGCGACCCGATTCTGTCGGAAGGTATATGTGTCATGCATACACCTTTCGGTCCTGGTGGTGGCCAAGATTGCCTTTGCCTCAAGATGGAACTGGTCAACGGTTGGCTTTTCACCATCGACTCATCCCGGATCAAGGACGATGCGGTGCGTGAGAAGGTCATTCTCTACCAGCGAGAATGCTACGGGGTGCTTTTCAAGCACTTCTACAAGGGTGCGAAGCACACGGCAGAGCCTCTTGTCCTCGAAGATCATGAGGAAACGGCCAACCCGGACGGGATGAAGGTGCGCCTCGTCACAGAATGTCGTCAGACGTTCGGAGCCAAGGCATCGGGCCAACTTTGGTTCCAGCTTGGCTTGCCAACGGTCCCGGCCATGATTGAGCAGAGCCGNGGTGCGCCTCGTCACAGAATGTCGTCAGACGTTCGGAGCCAAGGCATCGGGCCAACTTTGGTTCCAGCTTGGCTTGCCAACGGTCCCGGCCATGATTGAGCAGAGCCGCCAGTATGACTTGCTCGACTTCGCGTCGATCAAGACGGCGGCAGACCAGCCCACGGCGAACGCGGCGTAGTTTATCGATCTATTCTGCGGAACAGGCGGCTCTTGTTTGGGCCGCCTTTTTCTATGGAGCCAGCCATGACCCTCCGCGCCTACATCGCCCTTGCCGTGCTGCTGGCGTTCATGGGGCTGGGCGGCGTGGTCGGGCAAGCCCGGCANCGGCTCTTGTTTGGGCCGCCTTTTTCTATGGAGCCAGCCATGACCCTCCGCGCCTACATCGCCCTTGCCGTGCTGCTGGCGTTCATGGGGCTGGGCGGCGTTGCGCTCTACTACCGCGCAGAAGCGGCAGACGCAGCCAAGGAAGCGCAGCAGGCCATTTCCGACAGGGACAAGGCTGTTGAGGCAAACGTGGCGCTGCAAGGCACCGTAAACCGGCTGCGTGCCGCCTATGACCGCAACGACAAGCTCACCGCCGAACTGGAACAGAAGCTTGCCGACGCCAAGACGGCTGTTCTCGAGAGAAAAGACGCTCTTACCGCGTTGAAGGAAACCGATGCGACCGTTCATGATTACCTCCGCACTCCTGTGCCTCTGTCTTTGCGCCGGTTGTACGCTGACCGCTAAGCCGCAGGTCGTGGTCGAGACGCAGGTCGTGCGAGAGAAAATCCCGGAGTCGCTGCTAGCGCCCACGTGCCCGAAATCATGGGCAAAGAAGGGCGGCCCGGAGATCACCCAGGACTTCGTGGATCGCGGGGACACGAACGAAGACGGGCTGACCTGCCGAGAGGCAAAGCTTGAAGGAATACGGCAATGGAACGCAGGGCAAGAATAGTCATTTGCCTGTTTGTCGTCGGCTTTGCGCTCTGTGTCGCAGCCGCAATCTATCTCAGTGCATAAGGGGCCGGGGAATTGAGCGAGGATGCCATGCAGCAGAGCCGGGAAGTGAACATCAACTGGCTTCGGATCAACGTCCCCTCGGTGGCGTCTATCGTCGCGGTGGGCATTGTCGTTGCCATGTATGTGCAGGGCTTGGCGTCCAAGGTCGATAAGATCGAGGAAAACCGCCAAACCAGATCAGCTACGGTGGACAAGAGCCTGGATCAGATTGGTGATCAGTTA
>NZ_LMFV01000005.1:18439-151462 GCF_001427285.1 Mesorhizobium sp. Root552 | reverse complement strand
GGTGAACCGGGCTCGATGTAGAGCGTCTTCACACCGATGCGACCAAGCCAYTCGCGAACGGCMGTGGCGGTAAATTCGCTGCCATTGTCGGACCGGATATGCTCTGGCGGACCATGCCTGGTGAACAGTTGGGCTAGTATCGCCAGGACATCGTCGCTTTTGATCTGGCGCTGAACATGGATGGCCAGGCACTCGCGGCTGAACTCATCAATGACAGTCAGCATCCGGAAGGCCTTGCCGTCATGAGTGCGATCGGCAACGAAGTCGTAGCTCCAGACGTGGCCGCGGTGGGTCGGCCGAAGCCGGGTGCACGACCCGTCGTTAAGCCACAAACGGCCGCGCTTCGGCTGTCTATGCGGCACTTTCAGCCCTTCGCGACGCCAGATCCGCTCGACCCGCTTGGCATTCACCGTCCATCCTTCCTGTCGAAGCAGAGCGGTGATGCGGCGGTATCCATAGCGACCGTAGATCGAGGCCAGTCTGACAATATCCGCCGTCAGGCGCTTCTCGTCGGAGCGGGGCCGCAAACACCGGCGCTGGGTCGAACGGTGCTGGCCAACCACCCGGCATGCACGGCGCTCGGTAACACCGAACACCGCACGCGCATGGGCAACGCCAGCACGACGTCGCGAAGGGCTTAGTACTTTCCCTCGACAACCTCCTTCAGGATCAGAGCATCCAGCGTCAGGTTGGAGACCGCCTTCCTGAGCCGGGCGTTCTCCTTCTCCAGAGCTTTCAGTCGTGCTGCCTGGGTCACCTTCAGGCCACCATACTCTCGACGCCAGCGATAGTAGCTCTGTTCCGATATCCCAAGACCCCGGCAGATCGAACCGGTCTTCTCGCCTTGCGAAAGCCGGACCTCCGCTTCTCGCAACATCCCGATGATCTGCTCGGCAGTATAGTTCTTCCGTGCCATTCCGTGCTCCTTTCAAAGCYCAAAATAGCCGAAACTCTAACTCTCAAAATGGACCCGTTYTCAGGGGGAAGGCCAGGCGTTCCGGCAATGATTTCGACTTGCTGGATAGGTTCGCGATCTGTCGCTATCGCAATGGCGCAAACGGAATTTGTATCACAATATTTCCGCAGTCAACATGAATAGGCCGACAAAAAGCTAATTTTGGATCGGCCGAGCAACCCAAACCCGAGCTGATATCCTTCAACTAGCATGCAGGTTCGGGAGATGATCTGCCATCGGCGTGAAGTGGGGCAATCAGCTCGATTTCGCGCCCTGACAGGGTAGGCGCTCACATGTATCGGGCGATCTTCTTTCCCACGGTCAGGAAGGTGAGGGGATCGACCGCTTCACCGTTGTGCCTCACCTCGTAATGCAGATGCGGGCCGGTTGAGCGGCCGCTGCTGCCTGTCCTGCCGACGCTATCTCCGGCAGAGAGCTTTTCCCCGACGCTGACAAGGATTTCGCTGAGATGTGCATAGCGTGTGGTGAAGCCTTGGCCGTGATCGACTTCGACCATGCGCCCGTAGCCGCCGTTCCAGCCGGCCTTGACGACCACGCCTGGTGCGGTGACTTTTGCATCCATGCCGACCGGGGCGCGAAAATCCATGCCGGAATGAAGAGCGGCCGCGCCGATCAGGGGATCGGTGCGGACACCGAACGGGCTGGTCACCGCATGTCCGGGGGCGGGATTGGCCAGGGGAAGCCGGCGGGCGTCCTGCTTGACCTGATCGAGCGTATTCAGCGCCACATCCAGTTCCTTGACCTTGGTGTCAAAGATCGTCGTGCCATCGACCGGAATCAGGGGGCCGCCTACATCGCTCTTGCCGACATCGCCCTGGCTGAAGTCGCTGTCGACCGGAAGGCCGGCAGCTTCCAGCGCGTTGGAAATGGCGTCGGCGCTTTCCGAAGCGGAGTTGGCCAGGGTCGATATCTGGGCGATCTGGTCGCTTTCGATGGCCTTGAGGGACTGGTTGATCGAAACAAAAAGCTTGTCGGCGCGGTCGGCCGATGAAGCAGGTGTTTGGCTACCCGCTCCCGTCGACCAGAACGCAAACGGCCTCGCCCCGTTTTGGGTCCCGCCCAGATTGGCAAGGGCAAGGGTTTGCGGCGCATCGATGATGCCGGCCGCCGACGCGCTCGTATCTTCGCGGGTGGCAGGTACGGGAACCGTTGCCGGCAATATGTTGTTGAGCCCGCCTTCAGCCCGTTCGAGCAGGGGGCCGAGCCGGCCATGCCGTTCGCTCAGTTGCGTCTGGCGCTCGATCAGTTCGGTGACCTTGGTTTCCATCAACTGCTGGTCGAGCAGTTGCCGGCTGGTGATCCGGTCGACCTGGGCGCGAAGAGCGGAGATGCGGTCTTCATAGGCCTGCTGGATGCGCGCCTGGCGTGCGGTTGCGGCGCCGATGAGGTTGTCGCGCAAGACGAGATAGGACGTTGCGCCTAGATAGCCGATGACGACGGCGGCAAGCGCTGACCCTGCAACGGCGGCAAGCCAGGGGCGAACCGTGAAATGCCTGATTTCATCGCCACGGGCGATGATGACGGTGTGGGGTTCCTTACGCTTGCCGAATACCGCTGACTGACCGGATACTGCCACGGGACGCGCCTTCGTTAACGATGCCGACAGCGCGATTTAAACATTGTTAGGGTTAACAAAGCTTTGTTGAGCAGGCGCTGAACCTCACGCGTCGGCAGGCAGTGTGCGGATTTGTACGGTCACAGTTCGCGAACGGCTTGCAACACGGCTTCGGCGTGGCCCTTGACCCGCACCTTGCGCCATATCGCGGCGATCCGGCCATCGCCGCCGATCAGGAATGTCGTGCGCTCGACGCCCATGTAACTGCGCCCGTACATCTGTTTTTCGACCCAGAGATTGTACGCGTTGATCACCTTGCGCTCCTCGTCGGCGGCAAGTTCGACGGTCAGGCCGTGCTTGGTCCTGAATTTGTCGTGCTTCTTCGTGCTGTCGGGCGATACGCCTATAACGACCGCTCCGGCTTTCTCGAATTCGGGCTTCAACTGTGAAAAGTCGATCGCTTCCTTGGTGCAACTGCTTGTGTCGTCCTGGGGGTAAAAGTAGAGGACAACCAGCTTTCCCGCGAAATCCGCCAGCTTGACGGTTCCGCCGCCATCGCGGGGAAGTTCGAATTGCGGTGCCTTGTCGCCGACGTTCAGTCCGGTTGCCGTGATGTCGGCCATATCGATGCCCTTGTTTGAGGTTACACGTGAAGGTTCACCGATATAATGTCGAGGCTGGATTCGTCCACGTGAGTGTTCTTGCAACGGAATAATGTGTGGACCAGGAACTGCCGCAGCACGAAAAGGTCAGGTTCAGGCGCGACGAGATCACCGATCTGAGCGCTTTGCCGTCCGCGTGCGACGTGCCTCCTCTGGGGCGGGCGGCTATCGGGCGCCGATTTCGCATGTTCAAGCGGGCGGTCATGGGACTGGTCTGCCTCGTGGCCCTTCTTGTCATCGCCGTCTATACGTTCGGCACGATCGGTATCGGCACCGGGCGGCTGCAACAGGAAGCTGAAAAGGCTGTCGAGCGGCTTGCCGGGATAAATGTTGACGTCGCCATCGGGGCCACCAGCATCACGCTCGATGGATCGAGTTTCCTGGCTTTGCGGGTCAGGGATTTGAACCTCACGACGCACGATGGCCGCCGCGTGGTGGATGCTGGCACGGTGCGCTTCGGTGTGAGGCTGTGGCCGCTGCTCTCAGGCGATGTCCGCTTGACCAGCGCCCGTGTTGCCAATGCGACGATCGACGTCGGCGCAATGCCTTCAACCGGCAGCGATTGGGCCGCGTCTCTGCGCAACGGCGAAGGCCTGCTCGACCCCGACAAGATCATCGCCGGGACGTTCGATGCGGCGCGCAAGGCACTCGATGCCGTGAAGATGGATTCGATGCGCGAAATCAGGCTCGACAATGTCGAGTTCCTGCTGCCGCAACAAGGTGACGTCAAGTCGATCAAGGTCGCGAACGCAGTTGTGGCCCAGACCGGCGTCGAACAGATGCAACTTACCTCGACCATGGACGTGGACGGCCGTGCCCTGACACTCGAGGCAGCAGCGAGCGGGGACCCTGATACGAAGCTGGTCAAGGCTTTGAGCGCAAACGTCGCACTCGGCGAGCGAGACGCATCGGACGGCTCCGGTCCCTCTGGCAGCAAGCTGGGTGCCGTTCAACTGCGCATCTCAGGCGACGAAAATACCGGCGATAAGCCGTCGCTGCTGGAAGTCTCGCTGTCATCGGCACGGTCGGTGCTTGATCTTGGGCCAAGGGGTGCATTGCCCGCCGATGTCGAAATGCAGGCCAAACTCGAAACCGGCGCGAACAAGCTCGCCATTGACCGGCTGCTGGTCACCACCGGCAGGTCGACGTTTGAATTCGAAGGCTCGGTCGGTCCAAGGCCCGCCTCGGGGTCTCCAAACGAGGAGCCCGCCTATCGCTACGATCTCGTCAGCAACGGATCGACCCTCGCTCCGCTGGAATCGCCCGAACCCGGCTTGAAGTTCATATCCCGTGTGGCTGGCGTGTACCTGCCGGACAGCAAAAAGCTGGTGGCCGATACGATCGCTTTGAGGTCAGGGCCGGCAGGGGAGGCTGTGGGGACGGCTGCCGTCGAATTCGTCGAAGGAAAAGCGCCGGGCGTGCTTGTCGCCTTCACCGTTCACGACATGCCGGTTTCGCACGTCAAGCAGTTGTGGCCGTGGTTTTCCGCATCGAATGCAAGATCATGGGTGTTGAAGAACCTCTTCGGCGGCAAGGTGGTGGATGCCTCCCTCCAATACCGCGTCGAGCCGGGCCGTGTCGGCAATGGCATACCGCTTTCCGGCAAGGAGGTGTTTGGCCGTTTCCAGGTGGAAGGCTCGCGATTTGACGTGGCAGGCCGCATCCCGCCGGTTCGCGATGCCGTCGGCGTGGTCGAATTCGCCGGCAATGACGTCGAGATATCGCTGTCTTCGGGAACCGTATACATGCCGAGCGGCCGTATGGTGAATGCCAGCAACGGCAAGATGCAGATTTCCCAGGCCAATCGCCCGCCTGTCATCGGCAAGCTCGACATGGATGTGGCAGGCGATGCGCAAGCCATCATCGAGCTTGTTTCCTACGAACCGATCAATGCCATGCGCCATGTCGGTCTGAAGCCCGAGGAGATCTCGGGAACCGTGACCGGCAACGTAAAGGCCGATATCCCGCTGCAGAAGGGCCAGGATACGAGCAAGCTCGGCTGGCTGGTGTCGCTCGACTACAAAGGCCTTGCGCTGGCCAAGCCCTTCGACGGCCAAATGGTGGCCGCTGCGGATGGTTCCATTGTCGTCGATCCGCAAAAGGCGGTAATTGACGCCACCGCAACGCTGAACGGCATTCCGGCGGAAGTCGATCTCATAGAGCCTCTTGAGGATACCGGGCCGCCGCGCAGCCGCAAGGTGGCGCTCATCATCGACGACAAGACGCGAGAGACGTTCATGCCGGGGCTTTCCACGCTGCTGTCCGGCACCGTGAAAGTGGCATTGGACAAGAACGAGGACGGCAGCCGCAACGTCACCGCCGACCTGACCAAGGCTACGCTCAGCATACCGTGGGCGGGATGGAGCAAGGGCGCCGGCATTCCTGCCGATGTCAGCTTCGTCATGACCAATGACGGCACGGTCACCAGGCTCAGCAAGTTCGATCTCGACGGTAAGTCGTTCGCCATTGATGGCGATGTGGAATTGTCTGGCGGCAGCCTGACGACGGCGAAATTCGGCAAAGTGCAGTTGAACCGGGGCGACAACGTCTCCGTGTCGGTCAAACGCTCGGGCAAGGGCTATTCCGTAAACGTATCGGGGCAGTCGCTCGATGCGCGCTCCCTCATCAAGCAGTTCACGTCGGACGTCGATACGGCCACCAAGGGTACCGGCACCGACGCCATTTCCGTCAGTGCAGACATAAAATCCTTGTCCGGCTTCCACGGCGAGGCCTTGTCGAACCTGAAACTCGACTACAGCGCCACCGGTTCCAGCGTGAACGGCTTACAGGTCAGCGCCACCGCGGCCACGGGTGCGGCTATCACCATTGATAATGCCGCCAGTGGCGGGCAGCGCACCATGACCATGCGCTCGGCCGATGCCGGCGCTATCCTGCGCTTCCTCAACATCTACGAACACATGCAAGGCGGAGGCATCCTGCTCTCGCTGCAGGGCGGCAGTGATGGGCCAATGCGCGGCAAAATCGACGCGCGCGACTTCCTTGTCGTGAACGAGCCGAAGCTAGCCTCGATCGTTTCCACGACGCCGGCGGGCGACAATCGCAGCCTCAGCCAGGCGGTGAAGGCGGATATCGACGCGTCGAGGGTGCAGTTCGAACGCGGCTTCACCGAGATCGAAAAGGGTCGAGGCTACGTCAAGCTGGCAAACGGGGTGCTGCGCGGGCCTTTGATCGGCACGACGTTTCAGGGCACGCTCTACGACCTGGACAACAATATGGACATGACCGGAACGTTCATGCCCGCCTATGGCCTCAACCGCATCTTCGGTGAAATTCCGCTGGTCGGTGCGCTTCTCGGCAATGGCCGCGACCGCGGCCTTATCGGCGTCACCTATCGATTGAGAGGCAACGCCAACAAGCCGGACCTTGAGATCAATCCGCTGTCCGTGATTGCGCCGGGCATCTTCCGTTCGATTTTCGAATTCCGCTAGTGCATGTCTCCCGAAAGCGGGAACCGGTTTCGGGACAAGGACATGCCTAGAATCAAGGAGCTAAAGCACGTGAAGCGAATCTGAAGGATCGCGACACGCTTTAGCCGCCCACCCGCGGCGCATCGGTTCAGGCAGGACGCACCAGAATGTGTTTTTTCTTGCCCAGCGAGACCTTTATGACGTTTTCCGGACTCAGGTCCTGAAGCGTGACGGACCGCCGTTCGTCAGATACAGGCTGGTCGTTGAGACGCACCGCGCCGCCCTGGACGTGCCGCCGCGCCTCGCCGTTGGAGGACGCCAGTCCCGCGGTGACGAGCAGAGACAAGATGCCAACCCCAGCTTCCAGCGTCGAATTTGCAACGTCGACGGACGGCAGCGTTTCGGCAAGCGCCCCTTCCTCGAACGTCTTGCGTGCGGTTTCCGCCGCCAGTTCGGCAGCCGCCCGGCCATGCAGCAGAGCCGTGATTTCCGTTGCAAGCACTTTCTTGGCTTCGTTGATCTCCGAACCGCCGAGCGAAGCCAGCCGCGAAACCTCGGCCAGGGGCAGCGTGGTGTAGAGCTTGAGGAAGCGGCCGACGTCGGCATCCTCGGTGTTGCGCCAGTATTGCCAGAAATCGTACGGGCTCAGCATGTCCGCGTTGAGCCATATGGCTCCGCCGAGCGACTTGCCCATCTTGGCGCCGGAGGAAGTGGTAAGCAGCGGCGTCGTCAATGCATAGAGTTGCGGCGTGCCCAGCCTATGGCCGAGGTCGATGCCGTTGATGATGTTGCCCCACTGGTCGGAACCGCCCATCTGCAAGCGCACGTCGTAGCGTTTGTTCAGCTCCACGAAGTCGTAGGCTTGCAGGATCATGTAGTTGAATTCGAGGAAGGACAGCGACTGTTCGCGGTCGAGCCGCTGCTTGACGGAATCGAAGGCAAGCATGCGGTTGACGGAAAAATGCTGGCCGACATCGCGCAGGAATTCGAGATAGTTGAGTGGCAGCAGCCACTCGGCGTTGTTGACCATCAGCGCGTCGCGCGGGCCGTCACCGAAGTTGAGGTAGCTGGAAAACACCTGCTTGATGCCATCGATGTTGGATTGGATGGTCTCGACCGTCAAAAGCTTGCGCGCCTCCTCCTTGAAGGAAGGGTCGCCGACCATGCCCGTGCCGCCACCCATCAGCGCGACGGGCCGGTGGCCGGTCTGCTGCATCCAGTAAAGCATCATGATCTGGATCAGGCCGCCCGCATGCAGGCTGGGTGCCGTCGGATCGAAGCCGATATAGGCCGTGACGGTTTCCTTGGCGAAGAGTTGGTCGAGGCCGCTTTCATCCGAAATCTGGTGGATGAAACCGCGCTCGCTCATGATGCGCAGGAAGTCGGACTTGAAGGCGGACATTTTTCTTTTCCCGAAAGCACCGGCCCGAAATGGTCGCGGCGTGGCATGTATGATCGCGCGCGTTTAGCATCAGGAACCAAGGAATCACAAGAACGGTAGGCCAAATGGCAATCCAAGCTCGCACGATGCACGCGATAGGTCTGATGAGCGGCACGTCCATGGACGGCATCGACCTTGCTGCGCTGCGGACGGATGGCTCGAATATCGTCGAGCGCGGCCCAAATTTCTTCGTGCCTTACGAAGCAGCCTTTCGCGACCGCATCACACGGGCATTGGAGACGGCCAGGCAGATTGCAGCGCGCGACGACAGGCCCGGAGACCTTGCCGATCTGGAGAAGGAGATCACGCGACGCCATGCCGACGCGGTCGCGGCTTTCATCCGCCAGAAACTCGCCGGGTGGGGAAAGCCGGACATTGTCGGCTTTCATGGCCAGACCGTCCTGCATCGCCCGAGTGCCGCGCTGACGCTGCAATTGGGCGACGGCAAGCTCCTGTCGGCGCTGACCGGCCTGCCGGTGGCCTATGACATGCGCGCCAACGATATGGTGCATGGCGGGCAGGGCGCACCGTTGGTGCCCGCCTATCACGCCGCCTTGGCGCACGCGCTGCCGGCACCTCATGCCGGGCAGTTCCCGGTCGTGTTCGTCAACATCGGCGGTATCTCCAACATCACCTGCGTATCGGCTACCGGCGATCCGGTTGCCTTCGATACAGGCCCCGGCAATGCCCTGATCGACCAGTGGGTGTCGCGCGAAGGCGGCATTCCGTTCGATGCCGACGGAGCAATTGCCAGCGAAGGCGATGTGGTGCGCGTGGTCGTGGAGCGCTATCTGGAAAAGCCATTTTTCAGCCGGCCGGGACCGAAGTCGCTCGACCGCAACGACTTCACGCTTGCCGAGGCCGAAGGGCTGGAATTGGCCGATGGCGCAAGAACGCTCGCTGCGGTTTCGGCACAGGCAATCCTGAAATCGGTCGACCATCTGCCCGGCAGACCGAAGCTCTGGATCGCTTGCGGGGGAGGCCGCAAGAACCCGCATATCGTGCGCGACCTCCGCGAGGGCGCTGAAGCTGCAGGCGCAAACGCGGTTCTCGCAGAAGATGTCGGGCTGGACGGCGATGCCACCGAGGCAGAGGCCTGGGCTTATCTCGCGGTGCGCGTCCTCAAGGGACTGCCACTGACGTTTCCGACGACGACCGGCTGCAAGGAACCGGTCATCGGAGGAGTAATTGTACGTCCCTTACCTTAGCCGCTTGGGGCGTGGATCGGCGAGTTCGCCAGCCAGGCGGCGGTCGAGGTAGTCGGCGCATTCCTCCAGCAAAAGTTCCGCATCGTTGGCGAAGAAATGGTTGGCGCCGGGGATCGTCTTTTGCGTGATCGTGATGCCCTTTTGGGTATGCAGTTTGTCGACCAGGCCCTGCACGTCCTTCGGCGGGGCGACTTTGTCGGCATCGCCGTGGATGATGAGGCCGGACGAAGGACAGGGCGCGAGGAACGAGAAGTCGTAGATGTTCGGCTGCGGCGAGATTGAAATGAAGCCTTCGATTTCGGGACGGCGCATCAGAAGCTGCATGCCGATCCACGAGCCGAACGAGTAGCCGGCCACCCAGCAGCTCTTGGAATCGGGATGCAGCGACTGCACCCAGTCGAGCGCTGCGGCTGCGTCGGACAACTCGCCGGTGCCGTGGTCGAATTCGCCCTGGCTGCGGCCGATGCCCCGGAAATTGAAACGCAGCGTGGTGAAGTTGCGCTTCTGGAACATGTAGAAAAGATCGTACACGATCTTGTTGTTCATCGTGCCGCCGAATTGCGGATGCGGATGCAGTACAATAGCGATCGGCGCGCTTTTCTCCTTGGAAGGCTGATAGCGACCTTCCAGGCGACCGGCCGGACCTGTAAAAATGACCTCAGGCATCTAAAACTCCGCACTTTAAGCTCTGGAGCGGTGTCGAAACAATTCCTGACCTGATTGCACAAGATTCGACCTTGACGCGCGTCGAAGCTGTTTCTAGAACCAGATTAGAACTATTCAAAACTGAGTGGCTGGCCACCCGTGCCGCAAAGGCGCTAGATAGGACGGCTGGCCTTGTAATTTCAAGGAAATAACGCTTCGGCGTTCGATGCGGCTTCAGACGAGGAGATATTGAGAGGGAAATGGCTGCTGAACGCGCCTATCTCGACTACAACGCAAGCGCGCCGCTGCTGGATGCAGCGCGTGCTGCGATGGTCGCCGCGTTCGATATCGCGGCCAATCCCTCGTCCGTGCATGCGGAGGGCCGGGTGGCCCGGCGCATGATCGAAAGCGCGCGCCGTGATGTTGCCGCGCTGGTCAATGCCAAGCCCGAACATGTCGTCTTTACCTCCGGCGCGACCGAGGCCGCTTCGACCTTGCTCACGCCCGACTGGCAGATGGGCCGCGGCGCCGTGCGCATGAGCCATCTCTACATATGTGCCGCCGACCACCCCTGTCTGCTTAATGGCGGTCGGTTTGCTGCCGGAAATATCAGCCGCATCGGCGTCAACGCCGATGGTATCGTCGATCTCGATCAACTGGCAGCCGTGCTCGCGGCGCATGACAAGGCTTCGGGGCTGCCTCTGGTTGCCATCCATGCCGCCAACAACGAGACCGGCGTCATCCAGCCGATCGAAAAGATTGCGGAAGTTGTGAAGGGTGCCGGCGGCATCCTGATCCTCGACGCCGTTCAGGCGGCAGGCCGCATTCCTTTAGATATGTCAAAGCCTTGCGCTGATTACCTGATTCTGTCTTCGCACAAGGTCGGTGGTCCCAAGGGTGTCGGGGCGATTGTCGCGGCCGCCGATTTGATGATGCCGCGCCCGCTGGTCAGCGGCGGCGGCCAGGAAAAGGGCCATCGCGGCGGCACTGAGAACCTTGCCGGCATTGCCGGCTTCGGCGCGGCTGCCAGGCAGGCGCTTGACGGGCTCTCCAATATGGATGATGTCGCGGCGAAGCGCTCCGAGGTCGAGGCGATCGTGACCGGGCTCGTGCCTGATGCCGAGATCTTCGGCGGGGCAGCACCCCGGCTCGCCAATACGACGTTTTTCGCCGTTCCCGGCGTCAAGGCCGAGACGGCGCAGATCGCCTTCGACCTTGCCGGCGTGGCGCTGTCGGCTGGTTCCGCCTGTTCGTCGGGCAAAGTCGGTCCGAGCCACGTGCTGAAGGCGATGGGCTACGACGAGAGCCACGGTGCGCTGCGCGTGTCCATCGGACGCGCGACGAGTGCGCGGGATCTGGAATTGTTTCGCGATGCACTGGCGGGCATAGCCGCGCGCCGTGCCGATCGCGTCAAGGCTGCCTGACGGCGGCGCGAGAATTGGGCCTTCGGGCCTGGTAGAGCCGTGCGGACCTTCGTGGCCGGTGAATTTCCGGTCGGGACGTACTATATGGAACTTACGCCGTTCCCACCCGAACGGTGCCATAGTTTGAAAACTGTCGGGCCTTGACCCCGGCGTGGATGGAGAACGCTTATGCCTGCCGTGCAGGAAACGATCGATCGAGTCCGCAAGATCGACGTTGACCAATACAAATATGGATTCGAGACGGAAATCGCGACCGATAAGGCTCCCAAGGGCCTTAACGAAGACATCATTCGTCTGATTTCGGCCAAGAAGGACGAACCGGAATGGATGCTGGAATGGCGTCTGGAAGCGTTTCGCCGCTGGCTGACGCTGGAAGAGCCGACTTGGGCGCGCGTCGAATATCCGAAGATCGACTTCCAGGACATTCACTATTACGCAGCGCCGAAGGGCATGACCGGGCCGACGTCCTTGGACGAGGTCGATCCGGAACTGCTGAGGACGTACGAAAAGCTGGGCATTCCGCTCAAAGAGCAGGAAATCCTCGCCGGCGTGCGCAAGCAGAGCGAACCCAGTGAACTGGACGGCGAGCTTTCCGACAATGTCTACCAGTCGGGCCGCGTCGCTGTGGATGCGGTGTTCGATTCCGTGTCGGTCGTCACCACCTTCCGCAAGGAACTGGCGGCTGCGGGCGTCATCTTCTGCTCGATTTCCGAAGCGATCCGCGAACACCCGGACCTGGTGAAGAAATATCTCGGCTCCGTCGTTCCCGTCAGCGACAACTTCTATGCGACCATGAACTCCGCCGTGTTCACGGACGGCTCGTTCGTGTTCGTGCCGAAGGGCGTGCGCTGCCCGATGGAGCTTTCGACCTATTTCCGCATCAACGAGAAGGGCACCGGCCAGTTCGAGCGGACCCTCATCATCGCGGAAGAGGGCGCCTACGTCTCCTATCTGGAAGGCTGCACGGCCCCGCAGCGCGACGAGAACCAGCTTCACGCTGCCGTGGTCGAGCTGATTGCGCTCGACGACGCCGAGATCAAGTATTCGACGGTCCAGAACTGGTATCCGGGCGACGCGGAAGGCAAGGGCGGCATCTACAACTTCGTCACCAAGCGTGGCGATTGCCGCGGCGACCGTTCCAAGATTTCGTGGACGCAGGTCGAAACCGGCTCGGCGATCACGTGGAAGTACCCATCGTGCATCCTGCGCGGCGACGACAGCCAGGGCAATTTCTATTCCATCGCGGTGTCGAACGGCTATCAGCAGATCGATAGCGGCACCAAGATGATCCACCTTGGCAAGAACACCAAGAGCCGCATCATCTCCAAGGGCATTGCCGCCGGTTTCTCGCAGAACACCTATCGCGGCCAGGTTTCCGCGCACCGCAAGGCGACCAATGCGCGGAACTTCACCAACTGCGATTCGCTTCTGATCGGCGACCAGTGCGGCGCGCATACCGTGCCCTACATGGAAGCCAAGAACGCGACGGCGAAGTTCGAGCACGAGGCGACCACCTCGAAGATTTCCGAGGACCAGAAGTTCTACGTCATGCAGCGCGGCATTCCCGAGGAGGAAGCCATCGCATTGATCGTCAACGGCTTCGTCAAGGACGTCATCCAGGAACTGCCGATGGAGTTCGCCGTCGAGGCGCAGAAGCTCATCGGAATTTCGCTGGAAGGCTCGGTCGGCTGACCGGAACAAAAGATTCAGGAAGAACAAATGCTTGAGATCAAGAACCTGCACGCCCGCATCGCCGAAGACGGCACCGAGATCATTCGCGGGCTGAACCTGACCGTCAACAAGGGCGAAGTCGCCGCCATCATGGGGCCGAACGGTTCCGGCAAGTCGACGCTGTCCTATATCCTCGCCGGCCGCGAGGACTATGAAGTGACCGAGGGCGACATCCTCTACAACGGCGAGTCGATCCTTGAGATGGACCCGGCCGAACGCGCCGCTTCCGGCATCTTCCTCGCCTTCCAGTATCCGATGGAGATACCCGGCGTTGCCACGATGGAATTCCTCAAGGTTGCGCTCAACGAACAGCGCAAGGCGCGCGGCGAGGAGCCGCTGAAGATTCCCGAATTCATCAAGAAGGTGAAGGAGGCATCCGGTTCGCTCAACATGGACATGGGCATGCTGAAACGCCCGCTCAATGTCGGCTTCTCGGGCGGCGAGAAGAAGCGCGCCGAAATCCTGCAGATGAAGCTGCTCGAGCCGAAGCTCTGCGTTTTGGACGAAACCGATTCCGGTCTTGACATCGACGCGCTGAAGATCGTCGCCGATGGCGTGAATTCGCTGCGTTCGCCAGACCGCGCGTTCCTCGTCATCACCCACTATCAGCGTCTTCTCGAGCACATCGTGCCCGACACCGTGCACGTTCTCTACAAGGGCCAGGTCATCAAGTCGGGCGACAAGTCGCTGGCGCTCGAACTCGAAGCCAATGGCTACGCCGGCGTCATCGACGAGGCGGCTTGAGGCTGGAGTGAGGTGAACGCAATGAACATTCATTCAACCCCGCAGCTCACGCCTGCCGAGACTGCCTTGATCGAGGCATTCGGTGACAGGCTTACGCTGTTGCCGGGCGATGGCAACGTGATGTTGAAGCGCGACAACGCCATCGAGGCACTGAAAGCCGGTTTGCCGACGCGGCGTGTCGAGTCCTGGCATTACACGGATTTGCGCCGCCTGCTGACGAAGGTGCCGGAATTCGACGCTGCTCTTGAGGCAAAGACGGTCGCGCCGCTGATCGAGGGTTCGCCGGTGCTGCCGGTGCTCAATGGCGTTGCTGGAAAGCCGGCAGCGATCGAAGGCGTTACGGCAACCCCGGTCTCCGCCAAGCTTGCGGACGGCACCTATGCGGCAGCGCTCGGTACGCAGGGCGCCGATGACGCCATCGGTGCGCTGAATACGGCTTTCGTCGCCGATGGCTGGCTTCTCGATATTGCCGACGGCACCTCTCTGGACAAGCCGGTGGAACTGCAAAACATGCAGGCTGGCGGACAGGTTCATACCCGTTTCGCTGTCAAGGTGGGCACCGGCGTCACGGCAACCATCGTGGAGCGGCAGACCGGCACTGGCGCAGCGCTTGTTTCGTCGGTCGATAACCTGACTGTTGGCGACGGTTCGAATGTCACCTGGCTGATTGTGCAGGAAGAGCCTGACACGGCATCCTATTTTGGCCAGTTCAACGCCTGGATCGGCAAGGACGCCAAGCTCACGCTGTTTGTCATGAACGCCGGCGGCAAGCTTGTGCGCCAGGAAATCCGCGTCGTCACCAAGGGCGAGGGCTCGGACTTCCAGTTGCGCGCCATCGACCTTCTGGCGGGCGACACGCACACCGACGTCACCATGGTGCTGGATCATGCCGTGCCGCATACCGGGTCGCGTGAAATCATCAGAAATGTCGTCACCGGCAAGGCGCGTGGCGTTTTCCAGGGCCGCATCAACGTGCATCAGGTGGCGCAGAAGACCGACGCCAAGATGGCTTGCAACACGCTGTTGTTGTCTGACGACGGCGAATTCTCGACCAAGCCGGAACTCGAAATCTTTGCCGACGACGTTGCCTGCGGCCACGGCGCCACGGTCACCGAGATCAACCACAACCATCTGTTCTACCTGATGGCGCGTGGCATCGATGAAAAGACGGCGCGGGGCCTGCTGGTAAAGGCCTTCGTGGCGGAAGTCATCGAAGAACTCGAAGACGAACAGATCGTCGAGGCCCTGGAGCACAAGCTCGACGGCTGGTTCGCCACACATGGGTAAGGGAAGGCCATGACTTTTCTGCCTTCACCCCCCTCTGGCCTGCCGGTCATCTCCCCCTCAAGGGGGGGGATTGGCTGGACCGCCGCTTCGCCGGTGACTGCAACATTTGCGATTCTTGATACCATTGATGAAAAGACGATCTCCCGCCTTGAGGGAGAGATGACCGGCAGGCCAGAGGGGGGTGCCTTGGGCAGCCCCTCATGGGAGGTCTGAACATGGACCAGTCAACCGCAACACTTCCCTATGATGTCGAGGCGATCCGCCGCGATTTCCCCATCCTGTCGCGCGAAGTCTACGGCAAACCTCTCGTCTATCTGGACAATGGGGCTTCGGCACAGAAGCCGCAGGTGGTGCTGGATGCAATCCAGCATGCCTATTCGCTCGAATACGCCAATGTGCATCGCGGCCTGCACTTCCTGTCCAACGCTGCTACCGACGCCTATGAGAAGTCGCGCGAAAGCGTGCGGCGGTTCCTGAACGCGCCAAGCACCGACAACATCGTCTTTACCTCGAACTCGACGGCTGCGATCAACACCGTAGCCTATGGCTTCGGTATGCCGCATATCGGTGCAGGCGACGAGATCGTGCTGTCGATCCTCGAGCACCATTCCAACATCGTGCCGTGGCATTTCATCCGCGAGCGGCAAGGGGCCAGGCTGGTGTGGGTGCCGGTCGACGATCTTGGCGCGCTCCACCTCGAAGACTTTGAAAAGAGCCTGACAGACCGCACAAAGCTGGTTGCCATCACCCACATGTCGAACGCACTGGGCACGGTGACGCCGATCAAGGAAATCTGCCGCATCGCGCACCAGCGCGGCATTCCTGTTCTGGTCGACGGCAGCCAAAGCGCGGTGCACATGCCCATCGACGTGCAGGATCTCGACTGCGATTTCTTCGTGTTCACCGGCCACAAGGTCTACGGTCCTTCCGGCATCGGCGTTCTCTATGGCAAGCGTGAGCGGTTGGAGGCCATGCGGCCTTTCATGGGTGGCGGTGAGATGATCGAGGAGGTGACGGAGGATATCGTCACCTACAACGACCCGCCGCATCGCTTTGAGGCGGGCACGCCGCCCATCGTGCAGGCTATCGGGCTCGGCGCTGCGCTCGACTATATGGATAGCGTCGGTCGAGATCGCATCGCCGCGCACGAGGCCGACCTGAAAGCCTATGCGCATGAACGGCTTCGCGCGATCAATTCGCTGCGTATTTTCGGCGATGCTCCGGGCAAGGGCGCGATCGTGTCGTTCGAACTGCAGGGCATCCATGCGCACGACGTGTCGATGGTGATCGACAGGCAGGGCGTTGCGGTTCGTGCCGGCACGCACTGTGCCCAGCCGCTGTTGAAACGCTTCGGCGTAACATCCACATGCAGGGCGTCGTTCGGCATGTATAATACGAGGGCGGAGGTTGATGCTCTCGCCGAGGCGCTGGAAAAAGCGCGGAAGTTTTTCGGGTGACGAAAATGGAAGAAACGACAATGGTTGAGGCCACACCGCAGGAAGCGACGACAAACGGCGGATTTACTGCCTCTTCCATTCCAGCGGACGAACTGGCGCGGCTGACCGACGATATCATCTCGGCGCTGAAGACGGTCTACGACCCTGAAATTCCAGCCGATATCTATGAACTCGGCCTCGTCTACAAGATCGATATCGAGGACGACCGCTCGGTCAAGATCGAGATGACGCTGACGGCTCCCGGTTGCCCCGTGGCCGGCGAAATGCCGGGCTGGGTGGAGAATGCCGTCAGTGCTGTCGAAGGCGTTTCCGGCGTCGATGTAACCATGACATTCGACCCGCCGTGGACGCCTGACCGCATGTCGGAAGAAGCGCAGATCGCCTGCGGGTGGTACTGAAAGCAATTCCCGGAAAAGCGGGAGCCGGTTTGCGTTCGCAATCGCGACCGTTCGGCGGTCTTGCGCTAAACCGGAAACTTCACCATTTTAGGGTGAGACTCGCTCCGCCGGCCTTGAACCGGCGCGACAGTGGAGAAGGCAATGGGACGCTTTGTCGTCATCAGCATGACCGAGAAGGCCGCCGAGCGTGTGCGCGAGATTGTCGCCACGCGTGAAAACGCCCACGGCATTCGCCTTGGCATCAAGAAGGGCGGTTGCGCAGGCATGGAATATACCGTCGATCTTGTCACCGAGCCGGTGGCTAAGGACGACCATGTCGAACGTGATGGCGCCCACGTTTACGTGGCCCCGGAAGCCGCTCTTTTCCTGCTTGGCACGGAGTTGGACTTCGAACAGACGAAACTTCGCACCGGTTTCACCTTTCGCAACCCCAACCAGAGTTCGGCCTGCGGCTGCGGTGAATCCGTGGAGTTGAAGCAAGCCGACCTCAAAGCGCTGGCCGAAGCGCGCGGCGCTGCAAGCGCGGCCTGATCCGTCCGGTTGCGGTGGACGACGAGCGCATCCGGGAACTCTTTGACGGGCTAGGGGCCGTTTCCATCCGCCGTATGTTCAGCGGCAAGGGCATCTATCATCAAGGCGTTATCTTCGCGCTGATCCTGCGCGGCGAGCTGATGCTGAAGGGCGATGACGCCGTTGCAGCCGACTATGAAGCGGCAGGCGCCAAGCGCTGGACTTATCGCCACAAGCGCCACGGCAAGGAAGTGGCGATGCCCTACTGGACCGTTCCCGATGGCGCACTGGATGACCCTGACGAGATGACTGTCTGGGCGCGCAAGGCATATGAGGCCGGCTTGCGCGCAGGTAAGTGATGCCCGAAGCCTGGATGTCGTGTTGGCAACTAGGGTGTGTCGGGATTTGGATCAGGGTGAGCCGAAAACGGCAGCGTTCGAGAACCGAAGCGCAGTGTACACGAGGCTACATGAGCATCGGAAGCGCAGAAAGCTGCCGTTTGCAGGCCACCATCATCCAAATCCTACACCCTAGAGCGCCTTGGCAATCTGTGCCGCCAGCCGGGCGTTATTCTCGACCAGCGCGATGTTGGTCTTCAGGCTGCGACCGCTGGTAAGTTCCATGATCTTCGACAGCAAGAACGGCGTCACCGCCTTGCCGGTGACGTTTTGCGCCAGCGCCGCCTTCTGAGCCGCCTCGATGTGCCCGGCCATCTCATCGGCCGGAATCTCGTCATGCTGCGGCACCGGGTTTGCCACCAGCATGCCGCCATCAAGGCCGAGCGCCTGCCGTGTCTGGAACAGCTTGGCGATCTTGTTAGCACTGTCCAGCGTGAGCGGGGCGCGGAATGGCGACTGCCGCGACCAGAACGCAGGCATCACTTCGGCCCGATGGGCGATCACCGGAACGCCGCGCGTTTCCAGTACTTCAAGCGTCTTTTCGATGTCGAGAATGGCCTTTGCCCCGGCCGACACGACGATGACCGGCGTGCGCGCCAGTTCGTCGAGGTCGGCGGAAATGTCGAAGCTTGTCTCCGCGCCCTTGTGCACGCCGCCTATGCCGCCCGTGGCGAAAACCCGGATGCCCGCCAGATGCGCCGCGATCATCGTTGCGGCCACGGTCGTCCCGCCAGTCCGCCCTTCGGCAACGGCGAAGGCCAGATCGGCGCGCGACAGCTTCATCGCATCGCCGGTCATGGCCAGCGATTCGCGCTCCCCATCGGAAAGGCCGATCTTGATCCGTCCGCCGACGACCGCGATCGTGGCGGGAACCGCCCCTTCGTCCGTAACGATCTTTTCGACATTGGCAGCCATTGCTCCATTGTCGGGGTAAGGCATGCCGTGCGTGATGATCGTGCTTTCGAGCGCAACGACCGGGCGGCCAGCGGCCAACGCTTTCGCCACCGGCGCATGGACATCGATGAAGGGGCGGGCGCTTTCTGGCGTCATGATCGTCTCCGGCTATGCCGCTTGCTGGCTTTCAGCGTGCTTTTGCTGTCGGCGCATCTCATGCCACTTCCTCGACCTGCGGCACAAGGGCAAGCGCCTTGGCGAAGGAAGACGCATCGAATTTCGGCACGGCGTCCGGGCTTTCGATGGCAAGGAGCGCGGCGGCCACTCCTTCGCGCAATGCCTGGCGCAAATCGAGGCCTTTCAGCAATGCGGCCACCGTGGCGCCGGCAAGCGCATCGCCCGCGCCGGTTACATCCGCCACATGCCGCGCGGCGGGAGGGTTGATCGCGAATGAACCCTTCTTGTCAAACCCCAGGATCATTTCACTTCCAGAGGTAATGACACCGCTTCCAAGGCCAGCCTTTTGCAGCCCGGAAACCAGGCTTTGTATTGGAGCCTCGCGCTCCATCCCGGCAAGCGTCGCCGCCTCGCGTCGGTTCATGAACAAAATCGCAATCTGTCCCAGAATCGGAACGAGCCGCACGACCTTGGTCGGGGAAATGGCAACGGCGAAGATCGGCTTGCCTTGCGCCAGGCCAGCCAATCGCTCGAGTGCCGTTGTCGGCAGATTGGCGTCGCACAAAACGGCATCGACCGCATCCAGCGCCTCGCGCACCTTGGCCCGGCGCATCTGCTTGGGAAAGGCAGCCTCGTAAAGCGCCATATCCGCAAAGCCGATGATCAACTCGCCCTCGCGGTCCAGAAGCGCCGTATAGCTCGGCGTGGTCCGGTCGAGGAACGTTACGGACAAATCGGCAACGCCCGCTTCGACGATGGCCCGCGCAACCGTGTCGCCGGCGCCGTCGCCACCCCGCACGGAGAGCAGCGAAGCCGAAACGCCTCGGCGCACGGCGGTGCGCAGTGCATTGAACACACCCCCGCCAACATCCTCGCGCATCGTGCCGGGGTTGGAGGCGGCAGGTACATATGCGCCGGAGACCTGGCCGCGCCGGTCGACATGCGCACCGCCCACGGCAAGGATATTGGGTGAATGCGTCATGGCGAGCCTGCGGGTTTGTAGTGTCGGACGGACTTTAGTTTGGACGATCCACTGCCGCAATCGAACGGATCGATTCGCCAGCTTCCCTTGTGCGAGAAGGCTTCACAGCATCGTGCATATCGCATCGGGGGATGTATCCCCTTGAAACATGTAAGCGGTCGTGTTATGTAATTATGCATGAGCAACAAACTCCCTACTCTCCGTCAGTTCCAAGAGCGTTTCCCGACAGAGGAATCGTGCCTGGAGCACCTAATGGCTACCCGTTACGGTGCGCGGCACGCCTGCGCCAAATGTCATCGCGAAGCTAAGTTCCATCGCGTTGCCAAGCGCCGCTGCTATGAGTGCGATTTCTGCGGCAATCAGGTTTACCCGACAGCCGGTACGCCATTCGAGAACACGCGCACCTCCTTGCGCGACTGGTTCACGGTGATGTTCATGTTCACGACTTCCCGCAACGGCGTGTCCGCCAAGGAAGTCCAGCGCACCATCGGCGTGACGTACAAAACGGCTTGGCGCATGTGCAATCTCATCCGTCAGTACATGGGCTACGTCGATGGCGATAACAGCCTTGGCGGCAAGGACGGTGGCATTGTTGAAGCCGACGAAATGTTCTTTGGCGGCGTTGATAAGCGCGGCGAAGACGATAAGGCCATTGTGTTCGGTGCGATTGAGCGCGGCGGTGAAGTCGTTACGCAAGTCATCCCTAGCCGTAAGGCTCGCCATGTCATGCCCGCTATCTTGAAGTGGGTTAAGCAGGGTTCGCGCGTTGCGACTGACGAATTGCTGTCCTACGGCGAATTGTCAGAAAACGGCTACATGCACGGCACCGTGAACCATAGTGCCGGTCAATACGTGAGCGGCCAAGTTCACACCAACAACATTGAAGCCTTCTGGTCGCACGTTAAGCGGTCCATCAACGGGACTTACGTTTCGGTGTCGAAGAAGTGGCTCCAGACTTACCTTTGGGAGTTTGAGTTCCGCCAGAATCTTCGGAAGCATCCGCATCTGATGTTTGACCTGCTTTTGCAGTCTTTCCCACGCCCAAAGGCGCGCGCTTAAGCATCGCGTCTAGAAGGCGGTCGAAGCGGTGATTTGGTGATGTTGTCATGTGGACTCCTTGCCCGACTCTAAGAGATAAACGCCACTAGGGGAAACTTTGAGGCGGCAATTATTAAATGCCAAAGCGTGAGCGGGTTAAAGATAATGTATTTGGCATAGCATTCTTGATTGTATTGCTTGGCGGTGTTTACGCCCTATGGGATTTGGCCAAGCAGCAAGAATATACCGCTAGCGCCACCCAATATGCCGCCAACGAACAAGCCATAGCTAATGAAGAGATTGCGAGATGCTACGGTCTTGCCCCAGAAAAACGCCTCGTCTGCGTCAGCAAGGCGTACAATGCCCAGCGGGATGCAAATCGCGCTGAAGATGACGTAAGCGCACAAAAGTATATGGCCAATGCCTCCTTTTGGGCCTGGGTAGCCGCTTGGGCTCAATCTCTGGTCGCCGTTGGTGGCATATATTTCGTGGCCCGCACTGTAAGCCAAACCGGTGAGGTTTTGAGGATCACGAATGGTCAGATTCTTATTGAAAACAGGCCGTGGCTTAAGATCAAGTCCGTCTCGATCGAGAAAATCGAGGACGGCGACGGGCGCGAGGATGTTTCCTTGTGGGTTCTTGTCGAAAACGTGGGCAGCAGTCCCGCGCTCCATGTAGAGGCGAGGGCCAAGGTTACGAAGAATGTTATGGCTGGCATTGACAACGGTTCCGTCGATGACTTTGCCAAGCGGTGCATTGATGCTTCCTCGACCAAGTACGGAAACGTAGGTGTGTTCCCGCACGATTGCCCAAGCATCCTTGCTGACTGTGACGGCGACATTGAAGGCGGATATACTATTTTCGTTTGCGTGACTTATCGTAGTGCCATTTCGAAAAGCGACGTTCACCACATCGCCTCTGCCTTCGACGGATACAAGATCGGGGCATTGCGCATCAGAGGGCAAAGCTACTCGGTTAGCTGACGCGCCACCTAACCCCGCCACCATCATCGCCACCACTACCAGAATCACCGCAGCCCACTTCACGACACCACCTCGCGGCGGCCTTGATTCTGTTGTGGAATAATATTTACATGTTTGAGAGGGATACATCCTCGCATCGGATGCAAGTACAAAAAAAGAACAAATATAGATTTATATTTAAAATCAATATTTTAATGCCTATTGCCAAAAAAGAACAAAAAAGGTACAAAATAGCAGGGATCAACGGATTGTCCGGCTTTCATTGACGAACAAAGGGTGCTGTATCATGGCTCAGAATTCATTGCGGCTTGTAGAGGACAGTTCGGTGGACAAATCAAAGGCTCTGGATGCGGCCCTGTCGCAAATCGAGCGGGCTTTCGGCAAAGGCTCGATCATGCGTCTGGGCGCCAACGAGCAGGTGGTTGAGATCGAGACGGTGCCAACTGGCTCGCTTGGCCTTGATATCGCTCTTGGCGTCGGCGGCTTGCCGCGCGGACGCATCATCGAGGTTTATGGGCCGGAAAGCTCCGGCAAGACCACGCTTGCGCTCCACACGGTTGCCGAAGCGCAGAAGAAGGGCGGCATCTGCGCCTTCGTCGATGCCGAGCACGCGCTCGACCCTGTCTATGCCCGCAAGCTTGGCGTCGATCTGGAAAACCTCCTGATCTCGCAGCCGGACACCGGCGAGCAGGCGCTGGAGATTTGCGACACGCTGGTGCGTTCCGGCGCGATAGACGTGCTGGTGGTCGATTCGGTGGCGGCGCTGACGCCGCGCGCCGAAATCGAAGGTGAGATGGGCGATTCGCTGCCGGGTCTGCAGGCTCGCTTGATGAGCCAGGCGCTGCGCAAGCTCACCGCGTCGATTTCGCGCTCGAACACGATGGTCATCTTCATCAACCAGATCCGCATGAAGATCGGCGTGATGTTCGGTTCGCCCGAGACGACGACCGGCGGCAACGCGCTCAAGTTCTATGCATCGGTGCGTCTCGACATTCGCCGCATCGGTTCGGTCAAGGACCGCGACGAGGTCGTCGGCAACCAGACCCGCGTCAAGGTGGTCAAGAACAAGCTTGCTCCTCCGTTCAAGGTGGTCGAGTTCGACATCATGTATGGCGAAGGCGTTTCGAAAACGGGCGAACTGATCGACCTGGGCGTCAAGGCCGGCGTGGTCGAGAAGTCCGGCGCATGGTTTTCCTATAATTCGCAGCGTCTCGGGCAGGGGCGCGAGAATGCCAAGCTGTTCCTGCGTGACAATCCGGAAACGGCGCGCGAAATCGAACTGGCGCTCCGCCAGAACGCGGGGCTGATCGCCGAGAAATTCCTCGAGAACGGCGGCGAGGGCGGTTTGGAAGACGAAGCGGGCGAGATGTAGAATCCCGCCCATGTGAGGCGCACAGGCTTGCATTTCATCGGGTAACATAAGCCGCCGGTCTTTTAGGCCGGCGGTTTGCGTTTTGATGCCGGCTTGTCGTGTTCCAAGGCGATTTGGCTGGCTGTTTCGCTGGATTCGTACAGGCTTTTTTGTCTTTCTGGACAGTGCGAGGGCTGGTCGCTAAAAGGCCATGTTCTGTGCGCCGGCATTGCCGGCGTTTCCCGCGAAAAAGGCATCATTCATGAGTGGCGTGAACGAGATCCGGTCGACTTTCCTCGACTACTTCCGCAAGGAAGGCCATGAGGTCGTCTCGTCGAGCCCATTGGTGCCGCGCAACGATCCCACCTTGATGTTCACCAATGCCGGCATGGTGCAGTTCAAGAACGTGTTCACCGGTTTGGAAAAGCGCGGCTATTCGCGCGCCACGACCGCTCAGAAATGCGTGCGCGCCGGCGGCAAGCACAACGACCTCGACAATGTCGGCTACACCGCCCGCCATCTCACCTATTTCGAGATGCTCGGCAATTTCTCGTTCGGCGACTACTTCAAGGAGCGCGCCATCGAGCTTGCCTGGAACCTGATCACGCGCGAGTTCGGTCTGGCCAAGGACAAGCTCCTCGTCACCGTCTACCACACCGACGACGAGGCCGTGCGCCTGTGGAAGAAGATCGCCGGCTTTTCCGAAGACCGCATCATCCGCATCCCGACGTCGGACAATTTCTGGGCCATGGGCGACACCGGCCCTTGCGGCCCTTGCTCGGAAATCTTCATCGACCGCGGCGAGCATATCTGGGGTGGCCCGCCCGGCAGCCCGGAAGAGGATGGCGACCGCTTCCTGGAGTTCTGGAACCTCGTCTTCATGCAGTACGAGCAGGTCACCAAGGAAGAGCGTGTTGATCTGCCTCGCCCCTCGATCGACACCGGCATGGGGCTGGAACGCATGGCGTCGATCCTCCAGGGTGTCGAGTCGGTCTTCGAGACCGACCTGTTCCGGCACCTGATCGATGCTGCGGCGTCAGTGCTCGGTCGGGGGCCGGATAAGGAAACCACGGCTTCGTTCCGCGTCATCGCCGACCACCTGCGCTCGTCCTCGTTCCTGATTGCCGACGGCGTGCTGCCGTCAAACGAAGGCCGGGGCTATGTGTTGCGCCGCATCATGCGCCGCGCCATGCGCCACGGCCAGTTGCTTGGCGCGAACGAGCCGCTGATGTGGAAGTTGGTGCCGGCGCTGTTGCGCGAGATGGGCCAGGCCTATCCCGAACTGGTGCGCGGCGAAGCGCTGATCACCGAAACGCTGAAGCTTGAAGAAACACGCTTCCGCAAGACGCTGGCGCGCGGTCTGCATCTGCTGGAAGAAGCCACTGCGGATCTTTCCGAAGGCGCGATGCTGGATGGTGAAACCGCGTTCAAGCTCTACGACACTTATGGCTTCCCGCTCGACTTGACGCAGGATGCGCTGCGCCAGCGCAACATTTCCGTCAATCTCGACGGCTTCAACGATGCCATGCAGCGCCAGCGGGCCGAAGCGCGCGCCAACTGGGCGGGCTCCGGCGAGGCCGCAACCGAGACAATCTGGTTTGGCCTGCGAGAAAAGCTCGGGGCCACCGAGTTCCTCGGCTACGACACGGAAAAGGCTGAGGGCGTCGTGCTGGCGCTGGTTGGTGACGGCAAGGAAATAGAGACCGCTGCCAGTGGCGGCACGGTTGCGGTGATCGTCAACCAGACCCCGTTCTACGGCGAATCCGGCGGCCAGATGGGCGATACCGGCAGGATTGCCGGAGATGGGTTTGAAATTGAAATCACCGATACGCAAAAGAAAGTCGACGGCCTCTTCATCCACCTTGGCAAGGTGGTAAACGGCACGGTCAGGGAAGGGGCGGCGGTAGAGCTCCAGGTAAACCATGCGCGTCGCTCGCGGTTGCGGTCGAACCATTCGGCAACCCACCTCATTCACGAGGCCTTGCGTGAAGTGTTGGGCACCCACGTCGCGCAAAAGGGTTCGCTCGTTGCGCCGGAACGGCTGCGTTTCGACATTTCGCACAACAAGTCGATTTCGCCGGAAGAACTCGAGCAGGTCGAGCGCATGGCCAACGAGATCGTCGTCCAGAACGGGCCCGTCACCACCCGGTTGATGTCGGTTGATGATGCGCGCGCCGAGGGTGCGATGGCGCTCTTTGGCGAGAAATATGGCGATGAGGTTCGCGTCGTCTCGATGGGCACCGCCTTGCACGGCGAAAAGGCCAATCGCCCTTATTCCATCGAGTTGTGCGGCGGCACGCATGTCAGGGCAACCGGCGATATCGGCATGGTCCGAATTCTCTCGGATAGCCCGGTTGCGGCCGGCGTTCGGCGTATCGAAGCGCTGACGGGCGAAGCTGCGCGTCGTCATCTGGATGAACAGGATCGCCGCCTGAAGGCGGTGGCGGCCACGTTGAAGATTTCGCCGGCCGATGTTCAGGCCCGGGTCGAGGCCCTGCTCGACGAGCGCAAGAAGCTGGAACGCGATCTTGTCGAGGCACGCAAGCAGCTTGCTCTCGGTGGAAGCTCGACGGCCGGAGGGTCGTCGGAGAACGAAACGATTGCCGGCGTGGGCTTCCTCGGCAAGGCCGTTTCGGGTGTTTCGCCGAAGGATTTGAAGCCGCTGGCCGATGCCGGCAAGAAGTCGCTCGGTTCGGGCGTGGTTGTCTTCGTCGGCGCTGGCGAGGATAACAAGGCAAGCGTCGTGGTCGGTGTGACAGACGACCTGACGGGCCGGTTCAGCGCGGTGGAACTCGTTCGCGTTGCCTCGGCTGCGTTGGGCGGGCAGGGCGGTGGCGGCCGGCCGGACATGGCTCAGGCAGGCGGCCCGGATGCCTCTAAGGCGAACGATGCGATTGCGGCGGTAAAGGCGGCACTGGCCGCCGCGTAACCGAGCCAACACGAGCGCTCAACCTCTGCGTTCCCCATCTCTTCCAAGGGAGCGCACCCCTCCGCTTCGTCATCCCGGAAACGAGCCGAGCAAAGCGAAGGCGAGGCTGTCCGGGATCCATTCCGTGACATCGCGGCAGTACAATGGCGGCGGAAACCTGCCGTTTCTGCGCAAACGCCGACGCCTCCCGCTCCCCCTCCTCAGGGGGAGAGGGTAAGGGTGAGGGGCAGCGCCAAGTTGCCGAACGTGGATCAAACGCGGGCTGACCTCCACCCAACCCCTTGTTCCTGCATACCTACCACAAAAATCTCACCCCTCACTTATCCCCACCCTCCGCGCCTCCCGCATACTCCATGCCATCGCCCTTGCGGGAGACCTGGTGCGCACCGGGTATCAGGGAAGGGCGTCGGTGCCGGGCTGGTCGTCTTCGGTAGGCGGCTGGGTGATGAACCCCTAAGTTCGGCCCTCGAACCGGGCGCAGTGTTGCCCGCAGTTGTCGGCCTTCAAGGCCGGAGCTGCGGCATGGCCGGTGCATCGGTTGAGGGAAGCCACCGGACGGGCGGCCGCAAGGCCGCATACTTTATCTAAACGAGCGACCGAACGGCCGCCCGTCCTCCCGACCTCATCAGAGGTCAGTTCTTTGACAATGGCCAGACGGCTTTAGCCGGGCGTGGCAACCATAAAGCACGAACTCCGATAGCCGTCTGGCCATTCCTCGGGGTCCCCGCCAGCGACGNCTTTGACAATGGCCAGACGGCTTTAGCCGGGCGTGGCAACCATAAAGCACGAACTCCGATAGCCGTCTGGCCATTCCTCGGGGTCCCCGCCAGCGACGCGCGAAGCAAGGAGCTTAAGGGTGGGGCAAGGATTCGTCCCCGCCAGCGACGCGCGAAGCAAGGAGCTTAAGGGCGGGGCAAGGATTCGTCCCCGCCAGCGACGCGCGAAGCGAGAGAGCTTAAAGGCGGGGCAAGGAATTCCCAGACGCGAAAGCGGGCGTGGCAACGAATAGGCACAACCATCTCTTCGTCATCCCGGAAGCGAGCCGAGCGAAGCGACGGCGATGCTGTCCGGGATCCATTCCGTGATAGTGCGGCAGTGTGAAAGCGACGCAGAACCGGCTGCGCCGCCCTTTGCCGCTCAGGCCATCGCCTTCTGCAGGTTCTCGTCTACCTTGTCGAGGAAGCCGGTGGTGGACAGCCACGGTTGGTCCGGGCCGATCAGCAGGGACAGGTCCTTGGTCATGAAGCCGCTTTCGACGGTGTTGATGCAGACCCGCTCCAGCGTTTCGGAAAAGCGCTTCAAGTCGGCATTGTCATCCAGCTTGGCGCGGTGCGCCAGTCCGCGCGTCCAGGCAAAGATCGAGGCGATGGAGTTGGTCGAGGTTTCCTCGCCTTTCTGGTGCTGGCGGAAGTGGCGGGTCACGGTGCCGTGCGCGGCTTCGGCTTCCACCGTCTTGCCATCCGGCGTCATCAGCACGGAGGTCATCAGGCCGAGCGAGCCGAAGCCCTGTGCCACCGTGTCGGACTGGACGTCGCCGTCATAGTTCTTGCAGGCCCACACATAGCCGCCCGACCACTTCAGCGCGGAAGCCACCATGTCGTCGATAAGCCGGTGCTCGTAGGTGATCTTCTTTTCCTTGAACGCGTCCGCGAATTCCTGCTCGTAGACTTCCTGGAAAATATCCTTGAAGCGGCCGTCATAGGCTTTCAGGATCGTGTTCTTGGTCGAGAGGTAGACCGGGTAGCCGCGCAGCAAGCCATAGTTCAGCGAAGCGCGGGCGAATTCACGGATCGACTCGTCCAGATTGTACATGGCCATGGCGACGCCGGCGCCGGGTGCATCGAACACGTCATGCTCGATCACCTTGCCGTCTTCGCCGACGAATTTGATCGACAGCTTGCCCTTGCCGGGGAAGCGGAAATCGGTGGCCTTGTACTGGTCGCCGAAGGCATGGCGTCCGACGATGATCGGCTTGGTCCAGCCCGGTACCAGGCGCGGCACGTTCTTCATGATGATCGGCTCGCGGAAAATCGTTCCGCCGAGGATGTTGCGGATGGTGCCGTTGGGCGACTTCCACATCTTCTTGAGCTTGAATTCCTCGACGCGGCCTTCGTCGGGCGTGATGGTGGCGCACTTTACACCAGCACCATACTTCTGGATCGCATGGGCGGCGTCTATCGTCACTTGGTCGTTGGTGGCGTCGCGATGTTCGACGCCGAGATCATAGTAATCGAGGTTGATGTCGAGATACGGGTGGATCAGCTTGTCTTTGATGAACTGCCAGATGATGCGCGTCATCTCGTCGCCGTCGAGTTCGACGACCGGGTTCGCCACCTTGATCTTCGCCATGAAAAGTGCCTCGTTTCTGGAAATCTGAGCGGCCGTGCCGAAGGGACTGGCCGAGGATGAAGCCCGTATATCAAAGCCATTGTAAGCGCGCAAACGACACGAGTGCTCCTGTTCTCGGCATTTGGGAGCATGGATGCGTGGCGAAAGGCCGTTTTTGGCGAGGATGAGATCAGGTCGGTCTCGCGAGGTCTTGGAAAAGCCTTCATTTTACGAGCCGGATATGGCAGGGACGGCGCCAACGCCGCATCAAGACCGTTCGCCGAACACCATGCCTTCCAGCAAAGACCAGCAGAAATCCCCGATGGCAGGGCCTGTCATTATCCTTGTCGAGCCCCAGCTTGGCGAGAATATCGGCATGGTGGCGCGCGCCATGGCCAATTTCGGCCTGTCTGAACTGAGGCTGGTCAATCCGCGTGACGGCTGGCCGAGTGAAAAGGCCCGTGCTGCGGCAAGCCGGGCCGACCATGTCATCGATGGCACGCGTGTGTTCGAAGATCTCGCATCGGCGATTGCCGATCTCAATTTCGTGTTTGCCACCACCGCACGCCAGCGTGATGGTTTCAAGAGGGTCGCCGGGCCGGTCGAGGCGGGCAGGACGCTTCGAAGCCGTTCAGGTGCCGGGCAGCGGACGGGCATCCTGTTCGGGCGCGAGCGCTTCGGGCTCAACAATGAGGAAGTCGGTCTGGCCGATGAGATCGTGACATTCCCGGTCGATCCCGGCTTTGCTTCGCTTAACATCGCCCAGGCCGTGCTGTTGATGTCCTACGAGTGGATGAAGTCCGGGCTTGAGGACGAGACCCGGACCAACTTCTCCGGGCCGGAAATGGCGCCCGCGACCAAAGAGCAGTTGCATGGCCTGTTTGCTCATCTGGAAGCAGCACTCGAGGCGCGTGGGTATTTCCGCCCGGCGGCGAAGAAGCCGAAGATGGTGGACAATCTGCGCGCTGTGCTGACCCGGGCCGGCTTTGCCGAGCCGGAACTCAAGGTTTTGCGTGGGATAGTTGCCTCGTTGGACTATTTTTCGCCGAAGGAGCCGCGCGGCGCGGGTTATCCCGAGCGCAAAGCCAAGGTGGATCGCGCTTTGCATGCGGAGGATACGCAACCCGACACGTCGGGCGAAGGGTCGGATCGTGACTGAGCAACCGATCCTGATATTCGATTCTGGCGTCGGCGGTCTCACCGTGCTGCGCGAGGCTCGGGTCCTGATGCCGGATCGCCGCTTCATATATGTCGCTGACGATGCCGCTTTCCCCTATGGCGCATGGGAGGAGCCTGCCCTGAGGTCACATATACTCGACCTTTTCGGTGTGCTTCTGGATCGTTTTCGCCCGGAAATCTCGGTCATCGCCTGCAATACTGCTTCGACGCTGGTTATCGATGCCTTGCGCGAGAAATTTCCCGGCCATCCGTTTGTCGGCACCGTGCCGGCGATCAAGCCGGCTGCGGAACGCACCCGTTCCGGGCTGGTGTCTGTGCTGGCGACGCCCGGAACAGTGAAACGCCAATACACGCGCGACCTCATCCACCAGTGGGCATCGAAATGCCATGTGAGGCTGGTTGGCAGCGATCGGCTCGCGGCTTTGGCGGAGCTTTACATGCGCGACGGCTTCGTCGACGAAGAGGTAGTGCGCGATGAGATAGCGCCTTGCTTTGTGGAACAGGACGGTGCTCGCACCGATATCGTCGTGCTTGCTTGCACGCACTATCCTTTCCTGGTCAACCGCATGCGCAAGACGGCACCGTGGCCGGTGGATTGGCTGGACCCTGCGGAAGCGATTGCCCGCCGGACGCTTTCGCTGGTTGCCAAATGCAACGCCGAGAATTTCCGCGAGGCCAATGGCGCTGAACCGGATCTGGCGATGTTCACCTCCGGAAAGGCTGAGTTTGCAACCCGCCGGCTGATGCAGGGATTTGGCCTCGCGCCCTCTCGCTAGCGGAACATGCCGCGGAGCAACGCGTTCTCTCCTGAAAGGAGAAGCGCCATGCCCGCTACCTCAAAAGCCCAGCAAAAGGCCGCCGGTGCAGCTCTTTCGGCCAAGCGCGGCGAAACCAGAAGAAGCGAACTCAAGGGCGCATCGAAGGAAATGTATGATTCGATGAGCGAGAAGCAACTCGAGGAGTTCGCCGAAACCAAGCACAAGGGATTGCCAGACAAGAAGTCCGAGGATTGATCGGGACACCGCCCGGCCGGTTGACTTGGCAGGAAACGGAATGCGGCGGGCAGCGGCTTGTCCGATAGTCGCGGCGAACAAGATAAGGACGCCGCAATGAGTCTCGACCAAACCGTTTCCTCGCTTGACTGGACACGCATCGCAAACGCGCTCGACGAGTTCGGCGTGGCCACCACCGGACCTTTGCTGAGCCGGATCGAATGCGAAGCCTTGCGCGATCTCTATGGCGGAGAGGGGCAATTCCGCAGCCGCATCGTCATGCAGCGGCATGGTTTCGGATCGGGCGAATACAAGTACTTCGCCAACCCGCTCCCCGAGCCCATCGCGACGCTGCGGGAAAGCTTTTATGTCCGTCTTGCCCCGCTTGCCAATGAATGGAACCGGCGCATGGGGATCGAGCGCCGCTATCCGCCAAAGCTCGATGCTTTTCTCGCCGAGTGTCATGCCGGCGGCCAGGAAAAGCCGACGCCCCTTCTGTTGCGGTACCGGGCCGGCGACTACAATTGCCTGCATCAGGACGTCTACGGCGCAAACCTTTTCCCGATCCAGCTTGTCATCTTGCTGAGCCAGCCAAGCGTGGAATTCGAGGGCGGCGAGTTCCTGCTGACCGAGCAGCGGCCGCGCATGCAGTCGCGGGCGGAAGTGGTGCCGCTCGGGATGGGGCACGGCGCGCTGTTCGCCGTCAATGACCGGCCCAAGGCGGGAACCCGTGGCGACTATCGCGTCAAGATGCACCACGGCGTCAGCCGCATCCGCTCGGGTGAACGTTTCGCCACCGGTGTGATCTTCCACGATGCATCGTGAACTGGTAGGGCAGCCAAGGCTTTGCTGAGGGATTGCTTGACAACAGGCAGCCCCTCCTTTAGAGCCACGCCAACACCGGGCCGCAATGCCCGGTGGTTTTTATTGTGAGTGCCGCGAAACCGGCCGGAAAGCTGTTCTGCACTTTTCCTGGTTTCGCTCTACGACGTGTCCCGTGGATCGTCCGTCGCTTTGCGCGGAAGATCCTGTCAGGTCTCGAAAAAGGAGGCCAGAGGAGGGCGCGTTTCCTTCACTCGAAACATGAGGTTTCGGGTGTATTGTTTTGAAAGGGAATGCGATGAGCAAGCGCGAATCCGCGAAATACAAAATCGATCGCCGCCTTGGCGAAAACATCTGGGGCCGTCCGAAGTCCCCGGTCAACAAGCGTGAATATGGTCCGGGCCAGCACGGTCAGCGCCGCAAGGGCAAGCTTTCCGACTTCGGCCTGCAGCTGCGCGCCAAGCAGAAGCTGAAGGGTCACTACGGCGACATTTCGGAAAAGCAGTTCCGCAAGACCTATGAAGAGGCCAACCGCCGCAAGGGCGATACGCCGGAAAACCTGATCGGTCTTCTTGAGTCGCGCCTCGACGCCATCGTCTACCGCGCCAAGTTCGTGCCGACCATTTTCGCGGCCCGCCAGTTCATCAACCACGGCCATGTCAACGTCAACGGCCGCCGTACGAACGTCGGTTCGTACCGCTGCAAGCCGGGCGACGTCATCGAGGTGCGCGAGAAGTCGAAGCAGCTCGTGATCGTGCTGGAATCGGTTGCTCTGGCCGAGCGCGATGTGCCGGACTACATCGAAGCCGACCACAACAAGATGGTGGCTACCTATGCCCGCGTTCCGGGCCTGTCGGACGTGCCGTTCGCCGTCCAGATGGAACCCAATCTGGTCGTCGAATTCTATTCGCGCTGATTGGAGCTTTCCGCTCATTCGACGAGGCCGCCTTCGGGCGGCCTTTTCGTTTTTGGCAGGTTTATTCATCGCTACGCGGGCCTTCGAGCCGCTCTTGCCTTCTCCCCTTGTGGGAGAAGGTGCCTGAACGAAGTGAAGGAGGATGAGGGGTTTCAGCGCTCCGTCCAACACCCCTCATCCGACCTCGCTGGCGCTCGGCCACCTTCTCCCACAAGGGGAGAAGGCAGGTCGCCGCACACTTATTCATTGCCACGCCCGCTTTCGCGTCTGGCCATTGTCAAAGAACTGACCTCGGTTGAGAGGTCGGGAGGACGGGCGGCCGTTCGGTCGCTCGTTTAGTAAGGTAGTGCGGCCTTGCGGCCGCCCGTCCGGTGGTCTTGCCTTACCGGGGGCAGCAATGACGCTGAAAGCCCCGATCAAGGCCCGGACTTGGGGGCTCATCACCCAGCCGCACACCGTCATGCGACCAATCCGGCACCGACGCCCTTCCCTGATACCCGGTGCGCACCAGGCCTCCCGCAAGGGCGATGGCATGAGTATGCGGGAGACACGGAGGGTGGGGATAAGTGAGAGGTGAAGTTTTTGCGGAAGTGAGTGGGATCAAGGGGTTGGGTGGAGGTCAGTCCGCGTTTGGTCCACGCTTGGCCAGTTCGGCGCTGCCCCTCACCCTTACCCTCTCCCCCTGAGGAGGGGGAGAGGAGGCGTCGGCGTTTGCGCAGAAACGGCAGGTTTCCGCCGCCATTGCACTGCCGCGAGGTCACGGAATGGATCCCGGATATTCCTTTCTCGCTCCGCTCGAAAGCGAACTGCGGGATGACGAAGTTGAGGAGGCAGCGCTCCCTTGGCCGGGATGACGTAGCTTTAGTTTCTCGCTCCGGCTTCCGGGATGGTGCCACGCGCGGAGAAACACGCGAAAAACCGCTTCGCAGCGGCAAGGGTGATGTTGTAAGCCGGTCGGAACGCAAAGACAGGCCGAACGACATGAACATGCAGTCCGAACCCATCGCCGATACGGAGGGCGGATATCATCCGCTGTTCAGGGATGCGCCGTCGTCGGTGGAGTTCAACAAGCTGCGCAAGCGCGTGTTGCGGCTGACCCGGCAGGCCATCGAGGATTTCGCCATGGTCAAGCCCGGCGAGCGCTGGCTGGTGGCGCTGTCTGGCGGCAAGGATTCCTACGGCCTGCTTGCCATCCTGCTCGACCTCAAATGGCGCGGGCTCTTGCCGGTCGATCTTTTGGCTTGCAATCTCGACCAGGGCCAGCCGAATTTTCCGAAGCACATATTGCCGGATTATCTCAACGCCAACGGCATCGCCCACCGCATCGAGTATCAGGACACCTATTCGATCGTTACCGACAAGCTGGCAGAAAACAGCACCTATTGCTCGCTGTGTTCACGGCTGAGGCGCGGCCATCTCTACAGGATCGCACGCGAGGAAGGGTGCTCGGCGCTGGTGCTGGGACACCATCGCGAGGACATCCTCGAAACCTTCTTCATGAACCTGTTCCACGGCGGCCGGCTTGCCGCCATGCCGCCCAAGCTGCTTAACGACGACGGCGACGTCATGGTGCTTCGGCCATTGTCCTACTGCGCCGAAAACGATCTGGAACGGTTCGCCTCGGGCATGCAGTTCCCGATCATCCCTTGCGACCTGTGCGGCAGCCAGGACGGCCTTCAGCGCAACATCATGAAGGCGATGCTGGACGACATCGAAAAGAATATGCCGGGGCGCAAGGACACGATGATCCGGGCGCTGACCAATGTGCGCCCGTCGCATCTGCTCGACCGCAAGCTGTTCGACTTCGCCGGTCTGGCGTTCGGTTCTGCCGGTTCGGAGTAAACGGGTAGATCACAAGACCTGTACGGGCTTTATGCCCCTCACCCTTACCCTCTCCTCGTAGAGACGGGGAGAGGGGGGCGTCGGCGTTGGAGCTTCTTCCTTCTCCCCGTTTACGGGGAGAAGGTCCGGCAGGGGATGAGGGGCGATTTCCCTTTGACCTAAACCGGCTTGTTGTGCGGTTGGAACAGCTTGCCGCGTTCCGCGACGAGAACGAAGACAAGGCCGGCCAGGGCAACGCCGAAGAAGCCGGCTCCGAGCGGCGTCGTCGTGCCGTCGAAAGCCTGGCCGAGCAGCGCGCCGATCAGCCCGCCGCCAGCCGTGCCCATGAAGCCGAGTACGGCGGAGGCTGTTCCGGCGACATGGCCGAGCGGCTCCATTGCCAGCGCATTGAAGTTCGAGCCGATCAGGCCGAACTGGAACATGGCCAGTGCGAATAGCAGCAGGAACAGCGGGAACGGGATGGTTCCGAACAGCGACAGGACGAACCAGACGGCGCTCACCAGCATAAAGCCGATGAGCGCTCCGTGCGACAGGCGGCGCATGCCGAAACGCCCGACAAGGCGGGAGTTGAGGTATGAGGCAAGCGACATGAAGGCTGCGACCGTGGCGAAAGCGACCGGGAACAGTGCTCCAAGCTCGTAAATGCCGACATAGATCTGCTGGGCCGAGTTGATGAAGCCGAACAGCGCGCCGAAGATGAAGGTGGAAGCCAGCGTATAGCAAAGCGCCACGCGGTTGGTGAGCACGATGGTGAACGCTTCGCCGACCGAGCGGATGGTGAAGGGACGTCGGTCTGCCGGGTTCAGCGTTTCCGGCAACCTCAGCTTCATCCATAGCGACACGGCAATGGCCGCGACGGCCATGAAGACGAAGATGAGGTGCCATTCGCCGAACAGCATGATGACCTGGCCGGTGCCGGGCGCGATGATCGGGACGATCATGAACACCATCATGACCAGCGACATGACTTCGGCCATCTGCCGGCCGCCGAAGACGTCGCGGATGATGGAGACGGTGATCACGCGCGTGGCAGCCGAGCCGATGCCGTGCACGAAGCGGAACAAAAGCAGGGCCTCGAAGGTGGGCGCGAAGGCGCCGAGGAACGCCGCGACTATGTAGATGCCGAGGCCGGCCAGCATGGGTGCCTTGCGGCCGAAGCGGTCGGCAAGCGGGCCATAGGCGAGCTGTGCAACCGCAAAGCCCATCAGATAGGCCGAGATGACATACTGGCGATGGTTTTCGCTTTCGACGCCGAGGCTGGCGCCGATTTCCTGCAGGCCCGGCAGCATGATGTCGATGGCAAGCGCATTGAGCGCCATCAGCATCGCCATCATGGCGATGAATTCCACCTTGCTCATGCCAAGCAGGCGGGGCGGTGCCGTATTCGCGGTAGCGTCCATTTCATTCACCCGTAAGAGAGCAACAAAGGCGCCGGGGTGGCCAGCGCCTTCAGAAGCAGTCCCGACAGGTGCCGGAACCGGAGAGGAAATTGGTGTCTAGGTCAGGCGGCGCCTTTGACCTTGATGCCCTTCTCGTCGAAGAAGGTTTGCAGTTCACCTGCCTGGAACATCTCGCGCACGATGTCGCATCCGCCGACGAACTCGCCCTTGACGTAAAGCTGGGGGATGGTCGGCCAGTTGGAATATTCCTTGATGCCCTGGCGCAGCTCACTGGAATCGAGAACGTTGATGCCCTTGTAGTCCACGCCCACATAGTCGAGGATCTGCACGACCTGGCCGGAGAAACCGCACTGCGGGAAGCCGGGGGTGCCTTTCATGAACAGCACGACGTCGGTGTTCTTGACTTCGCTGTCGATGTAATCGTTGATGCCGCTCATGGCCAATCCTTTCAGGCCTGTGGGAGCCAGGCCGCAAAACTTTGCTTCCAGATAACCCCGTGTGCGCCCGGAAACAAGACGTTTGGCGTCCCGATACCCAAATGGCGCATCAATTGGCCCGGTTTTGGGCCAAAGCCTTGATCAGTCGGGCGCGCTGGTCTGCAGCGCCAGGGCGTGCAGGACGCCGCCCATGTTGCCGCTGAGCGCATTGTAGACCATCTGGTGCTGCTGCACCCGGCTCTTGCCGCGAAAGCTCTCGGCCACGACTTCGGCGGCATAGTGGTCGCCGTCGCCGGCAAGATCGCGGATCGTCACCTTGGCGTCCGGAATGCCTTCCTTGATCAGCCGTTCGATGTCGCGCGCGTCCATTGCCATATCGTATTCCCCGTTCAGGTTCCCATGAAGTCCGGGAACCACGATTCGTGAGCGGTGGTCAGTTCATCAAAGGATATGGCACGCGCCTCACCAAGTTTCAATTCGCGCCCGCCCGTGGTGCCGATCCACGGCGCGAAGATGCCGAGCTTCTTCTGTTCGGCGGCGAGTTGCTCCCATTCCGCGCCTTGCGGGTCGATGGACAGGGTGAGCAGGTAGCGCCCTTGATCCTCGCCGAAGAACATGGCGGCGGGGTCGGCTTCGGTCAGGCCGGGAATGGTGGCGCCGATGCCGGACGCCATCGCCATTTCGGCGAGCGCGACGGCCAGCCCGCCATCGGAGAGGTCGTGGCAGGCGGTAACGATGCCGGAGGCAATGAGATTGCGCACATGGTCGCCGACGCGCTTTTCATGCGCGAGATCGACTGGCGGTGCGCCGCCTTCGGCGCGGCCGTGGATGTTGCGCAGGAAGATCGACTGGCCAAGATGCGTGCCCCAGCTTGGGGGCGCGCCGACCAGCACGATCATCTGGTTCTCGGCGGCAAAGCCGATGCGGGCCATCTTCGACCAGTCGGCAAGCAGGCCGACGCCGCCGATGGTGGGCGTGGGCAGGATGCCCTGGCCGTTGGTCTCGTTGTAGAGCGAGACGTTGCCGGACACGATCGGGAAGCCGAGCTCGCGGCAGGCTTCGCCGATGCCCTGGATGGCCTTGACGAACTGGCCCATGATCTCGGGCCGCTCGGGATTGCCGAAATTGAGGTTGTCGGTGGCGGCCAAGGGCAGCGCGCCGGTAGCGGTGAGGTTGCGCCAGCATTCCGCGACCGCCTGCTTGCCGCCCTCATAGGGATCGGCCTCGCAATAGCGCGGCGTGACGTCGGAGGAGAAGGCGAGCGCCTTGGTGGCATGGCCCTCGACGCGCACGACGCCGGCGTCGCCGCCCGGCCGTTGCAGCGAATTGCCCTGGATCATGGTGTCGTACTGTTCCCAGACCCAGCGCCGCGACGACAGGTCCGGTCCGCCGAGCAGCTTCAGGAGCGCGTCGGCGACATCGACCTTCGGCAGCGCGGAGGCGTCGAGGCGCGCGGGCGTCTTCGGCTCGATCCACGGCCGGTCGTATTCGGGCGCTTCGTCGCCGAGTTCCTTGATCGGCAGGTTGGCGACTTCCTCGCCCTGGTGCAGGACGCGGAAGCGCAAATCGTCGGTGGTCGTGCCGACGATGGCGAAGTCGAGGCCCCATTTGGTGAAGATCGCCTCGGCCTCGGCCTCTTTTTCAGGGCGCAGCACCATCAGCATGCGCTCCTGGCTCTCCGACAGCATCATCTCGTAGGCGGACATCTGCTCTTCGCGCACCGGCACCTTGTCGAGGTCAAGCTCGATGCCGAGGTCGCCCTTGGCGCCCATCTCGACGGCGGAGCAGGTGAGGCCGGCAGCGCCCATGTCCTGGATGGCGATGACTGCGCCCGACGCCATCAGTTCGAGGCAGGCTTCGAGCAGGCACTTTTCGGTAAAGGGGTCGCCGACCTGCACGGTCGGGCGCTTCTCGTCGATCTTGTCGTCGAATTCGGCCGACGCCATGGTTGCGCCGCCGACGCCGTCGCGGCCTGTCTTGGCACCGAGATAGACGACGGGCAGGCCGACGCCCTTGGCTTGCGACAGGAAGATGCCATCGGTCTTGGCAAGGCCGGCGGCGAAGGCGTTGACGAGGATGTTGCCGTTGTAGCGGGCGTCGAAATTCACCTCGCCGCCGACGGTCGGCACGCCGAAGGAATTGCCGTAGCCGCCGACGCCGGAGACGACGCCGGCCACGAGGTGCTTGGTCTTGGGATGATCGGGCGCGCCGAAGCGCAGCGCGTTCATCGCAGCGACTGGCCTTGCGCCCATGGTGAAGACGTCGCGCAGGATGCCGCCGACGCCGGTCGCCGCGCCCTGGTAAGGCTCGATGTAGGAGGGGTGGTTGTGGCTCTCCATCTTGAAGACGACGCAGTCGCCGTCGCCGATATCGACCACGCCGGCGTTCTCGCCCGGGCCCTGGATGACCACGTCGCCCTTGGTGGGCAATGTGCGCAGCCATTTCTTCGAGGATTTGTACGAGCAGTGCTCGTTCCACATCGCCGAGAAGATGCCGAGCTCGGTAAACGTCGGCTCGCGCCCGACGAGTTCGAGGATGCGCTGGTATTCGTCCGGCTTCAGGCCGTGCGCGGCGATGAGCTCTGGAGTGATCTGGCGGGCGTTGGAAATGGTCATCGATCTTTCCGTTTGATCCTAACCCGTCCTAAAGCGGGAAACACCACGGTCCGCAAGGACGGCGAGGATGCACAGCACAAGAAAAAGCACGGTCACGGCCAATGCCGAGGCCGCAACGGACGTAACGCCGTTGGCTGCAACGTCGAGGAACGGGTAAGTCACTTCACCGGTGGTGTGCCCCCGCGCCAGCGCGTAGACAAGATAGGCGACCGGATAAAGCATCCAGATGGGAATGTCAGCCCAGCGCGTCTTGCCGTCGGCACCCGCAAACAGCCACCAGAGCACGAAGATGACTGGGGCTATGTAGTGCAAAAGCACGTCGCAGAGCAGGAACAGCCCCTCGGGCGCCCAAAGCTGCGCCAGCACGGTGGCGTAGACCAGAAAGACAAGCGTGATCGAGATAGCGACGCCGGCGCGGACCCTCGGGCCGGCGAAGCCGGGCAGCCATGCGTAGCCGGTGGCCGAAAGTAGCGACAAGTGGACCAGCACCGCGCCGATATTGGTCAGGATGGTGAAGAAGCTGAAATAGAAAACGACGGAGCCGAACAGGCCGCGGCCCGCTTCCATGGAGGCGGGGATGGTGATGCAGAACTGCAGGACAAGACCGGTCAAACCTGCGATCAGTCCGAGTATCTGCAGCGCGCGGCCCATCTAGGCGCTTGCGCCGCAGTCGCTGCTGCCGCCTTGCCAGCGGGCGATGTCGGAGCCGATGCGGGCGCCGAGCGGCTCGCTCATCAGCGGGCCGAACACATCGACGCGGCTGGAATTGCCGGTGGCCTGCACGACGAGAAGCGGCTTGCCGCCATAGTGCTTGGCCGGCACCAGCAGGAAGCGCGGCGTGCCGCCGAAATTGTTCAGTTCATTGGCCATCTGGTAGGACTTGAAGGCCGGGTCCTTGCTGGCGATCCAGCATTTGTGGGCGGCAATCGCGACCTGTTCCATGGCACGCAGCGATGCGCTCTTGCCCGACGAGGGCGCGCTGCTGCTTTTCGAGCCCGACTGGCAGGAGGCGAGCGCAAGCGCTGCAACCGCCAGAACTGCGGATCGGGTGATGAATGATACCTTGGTCATGCGCCCGTCCATCTCGTTTTGGGAGGAAGTTTTCGGACACGCGCCACGCCGCGCAGGGCGTGGCGGGTTGAACTGGCTTTACGCGGCAATCCCCAGCGCGCTTTCGAACAGGGCGCGGCCATCGCTGCCGCCGTGGGCGGCTTCGATGAGGTTTTCAGGATGCGGCATCAGGCCAAGGACATTGCCCTTGTCGCTGACGATGCCGGCAATATCGTTGATGGAGCCGTTGGGATTGGTGCCTTCGGCATAGCGGAACACGACCTGGCCGTTGTCTTCGATGCGCGCCAGCGTCTCGGCATCGGCGAAATAGTTGCCGTCATGGTGCGCGACAGGGCAGCGGATGATCTGGCCGGGCTGGTAGTTGCGGGTAAACGCGGTGTTGGCGTTGGCGACCGAAAGCTTGACCTCGCGGCAGACGAACTTCAGCGAGGTGTTGCGCATCAGCGCGCCGGGCAGAAGGCCGGATTCGACCAGGATCTGAAAGCCGTTGCATACGCCGATGACCATGACGCCCTTGGCGGCCTTCTCGGCCACGGCCCTGAGCGCCGGCATGCGGGCTGCGATGGCGCCGCAACGCAGGTAGTCGCCGTAAGAGAACCCGCCGGGAATGACGATGAGGTCAACGTCCGGGATTTCCGTGTCGGTTTCCCAGACGGTGACCGGCGCCTTGCCGGAAATCTTGGTCAGCGCCGCGATCATGTCGCGGTCACGGTTGAGGCCGGGGAGGAGGACGACGGCTGATTTCAAGTCAGGCAATCTCCACCGCGTAGTTCTCGATGACCGTGTTGGCGAGGAGCTTGTCGCACATCGCCTTCAAATCGGCTTCAGCCTTGGTCTTGTCGGTCGCGTTGAGTTCGAGGTCAAACACCTTGCCCTGGCGCACGGAGCCGACGCAGCCAAAGCCGAGGCCGCCGAGCGCATGCTCGATTGCCTTGCCCTGCGGGTCGAGGACGCCGTTCTTGAGGGTTACGGTGACGCGGGCCTTGATCACGCTGGACATTCTCCGGTTGTGTATCGATCAGTGCGGCTTCGAGCCCTTGGGCGGCTCGGCGGAAGCGACCAGCACCGGTCCGGTGGGACGCGGCGGCTCGTTCTCGTTCATGATGCCGAGGCGGCGGGCGACTTCCTGATAGGCTTCGACCAGCCCGCCCATGTCGCGGCGGAAACGGTCCTTGTCGAGCTTGTCTTGGGTTGCGACGTCCCACAGGCGGCAGCTATCGGGCGAGATTTCGTCGGCGACGACAATGCGCATCATGTCGCCTTCGTAGAGGCGGCCGCATTCCATCTTGAAATCGACGAGCTGGATGCCGACGCCGAGGAAGAGGCCGGACAAAAAGTCGTTGACGCGGATGGCGAGCGCCATGATGTCATCGATTTCCTGCGGGCTGGCCCAGCCGAAAGCGGTGATGTGCTCTTCCGAGACCATCGGGTCATCGAGCGCATCGGCCTTGTAGTAGAACTCGATGATCGAGCGCGGCAGCACGGTGCCTTCTTCGAGCCCGAGGCGCTTGGCCAGCGAGCCTGCGGCGACGTTGCGCACGACAACCTCAAGCGGGATGATCTCGACTTCCTTGATCAACTGCTCGCGCATGTTCAGGCGGCGGATGAAATGGGTCGGGATGCCCATGCGGTTGAGGTGATTGAAGATGTGCTCGGAAATGCGGTTGTTGAGTACGCCCTTGCCGTCGACGATCTCGTGCTTCTTCTTGTTGAAGGCAGTCGCGTCGTCCTTGAAGAACTGGATCAGGGTGCCGGGCTCGGGTCCTTCATAGAGGATCTTGGCCTTGCCTTCATAAATGCGGCGACGTGGCTTCATTTTATTGTGTTTCTCTGGCTCGAGGGGCGGGCGGCTGCTACCAGTCCCTTTTTCGCCGCAAAAGCGGCAACCGTGGGGGCTTAATCGCGGTCTCTAGCGCAAACGGGTGTTTTCCTCAATGAGCAAATCCGGGCTTTCAAGAGTTTCAACGCCCACTTTGACGATCGAAATGCCGCAGAGGCAAGCAATCTAGCATATTGACCGGGCGGCGGCCTTTTGGTTTGTGCATCCGCACCACATATTCACCTTCACCGAATCGAAGATCGACCTTGGAGGCACTGGCATGACGAGCATGAAGGACCGGGAGGAAGGGTTCGAACGCAAGTTCGCTCTTGATGAAGAACAGAAGTTCCGTGCTGTTGCCCGCCGCAACAAGCTGCTCGGACTTTGGGCTGCCGAAAAGCTCGGCAAAAGCGGAGCGGATGCCGAGGCCTATGCCAAGGAAGTCATCGTTTCGGATATCGAGGAAGCGGGCGACCACGACGTGTTCCGCAAGATTCGCAAGGATTTCGATGCCGCAGGCGTCGACCAGTCCGACCATCAGATCCGCCGCACCATGGACGAATTGATGGCGACGGCCGCCGAGCAGGTGAAGAACAGCTAAGAACTGCCAGGAACTGCACGAGCCTTTGCTCTGGACCAATCGACCGCCCGGCAAATCCGGGCGGTTTTTCTTTGCCTTTCCATGCGTTTCCGGCTGAAACTGGATTCTCTCAATGAGGAATCGCCATGTCCCTGAAAGAGCGCCTTGCGGCTGACGAAACGCTGATCACTGCCTGGTCTGGCGTGCCGGACGCGTTGACGGTGGAGATCATGGCGCGGCAAGGGTTCGATGCGCTGACCCTGGACATGCAGCATGGCGGCCACCACGAGGACAGCGTGCTGCGCTGCATCGCGCCGATACAGGCGGCAGGCAAGCCTGTGATCGTACGGGTGCCGGTCGGCCGTTTCGACATGGCGAGCCGTGCGCTGGATTTCGGCGCCGAGGCGGTGATCGCGCCGATGGTGAATTCCGTGGCGGACGCAAGGGCGTTTGCCGCGGCGATGAAGTATCCGCCGGTGGGACAGCGCTCCTGGGGACCGACCTTCGGCTATCCGCGCTACGGCAAGGGCGACAGTCAGGACTGGCTACGCGAGAGCAACGGGCGCACGCTTTCCTTTGCCATGATCGAAACGCGCGCGGCGCTCGACGCATTGGACGGTATTCTCGAAACGCCCGGCATCGATGCCATTTTCCTCGGGCCCGGCGACTTTTCCATCGCCTGGACGAACGGCGCGACCGTCAATTCCACGCTTGAGGACATGATGGAAACGGTGGCTTCGGTGGCCAAGCGCGCACGACAGGCCGGCAAACATGCCGCGATCTATGTCACCGATACGAAGATTGCCGGGCGCTTTGCCGAGATGGGCTATCGCCTGCTGGCAACCGGCCAGGAGCAGCAACTGATCTCGATGGGTGCGGCCAGCCTGCTGGCCGACCTCAGGAAGTCAATCGGATAAGAATCACAGCCGCGTCATGAAGTGGGCGAAGGTCATAGACCCTTCCGGCCACGGACCGTGGCCGGATTCGGCGTTGATATGGCCGGCTTCGCCCGCGTCGATGAACAGAGAACCCCATGCGCCGGCAATGTCTTCCGCGATATCGAAAGCGCAGAATGGGTCATTGCGGCTGGCAACCGTGATCGACGGAAACGGCAACGGGTCGCGCGGGTAGGGGCCGAAGGTCATCAGGTGCTTCGGCTTGATCTTCGGATTGGCGACATCGGGTGCGGCAACGAAGAAGGCACCGGCAACCGGCTTGGCGAATTTGGGAATTGCCTGGATGACGGTGGGCACGCCGAGCGAATGCGCCACGAGGATGACCGGGCGCTCTGCTTCGTTCACCGCCTTGGCAACGGCGTCGGTCCAGCTTTCGCGCACAGGCTTGGACCACTCAGCCTGTTCGACGCGTCGCGCCGTCGACAACTTCGTTTCCCAGCGGCTTTGCCAGTGATCCGGCCCGGAATTGGTGTATCCTGGGACCATAAGAATATCTGCGTCTTTAGCTTTCATGGCCCGCATGTAGCGAGGCAGGGCGGGTTCTGCAATGTCGGCGGACCGAGCTGTATGTTCGATTTAGTGAACACGATGTTCGATTTTTGCTGTCTTGTGTGAACGATTGACCTGTTCGATATAGAACCGAGACAGAAACAGCCGTGCCGGGAGTTTGGTTTTGACGCTGACACGACGCACATTGATCGGCGCCGCAGGTGCCTTGCCGTTGGCAAGCTGGGCGACTGCCGGTCGAACGGAGACACCGATGAGTGAATTGCCATTTTCCGCGACGACGCCGGTAAGCATCGGCCGTGTCGGCCTGCGCGCCCGCGATGCGGAGGGCCTTGCTTCTTACTATCGTGACGTGGTGGGGCTTCAGGAGCTTTCCCGCGACGGCGAAACGATCACGTTGGGCGCTGCCGGGCGTCCGCTTCTGGTGCTGGAGTCCGACACGGCCGCGAAGCCTGACGATCCGCGCAGCGCCGGACTGTTCCATACCGCCTTCCTTCTGCCGGAGAGGGCCGATCTCGGCCGCTGGATCAACCACGCGATTGCGCAGAAGATCCGGGTTGAAGGCGCGTCTGACCATATCGTCAGCGAGGCGCTTTACCTTACCGACCCGGAAGGCAACGGCATCGAAATCTACGCCGACCGCCCCAAGGATAGCTGGAAATGGGACGGTTCGCAGGTTGCGATGGCGACCGACCGCATGGACGTGCAGGGCGTGGTCGCTTCGGTGCCGCAAGGCGATGCAGGTTGGCAGGGCGCGCCTGAAAACACGGTGGTTGGCCATGTGCATCTGCGCGTTGGCGATCCGCGCGAGGCCGAAGCCTGGTGGAATAGCGAGTTCGGCTTCGACACCGTTGCCAAATACGGCGCGCAGGCGGTGTTCCTGTCGTCGGGCGGCTACCATCATCACATCGGCGCCAACACCTGGCAGAGCGCGGGCGCCGGTAAGCGCGAGAAGGAACGGACCGGCTTGGCCTGGGTCGAGATGCGTTCCTCGGAAGCTGCTGCGGGATCGAGCAAGCAGGACCCCTGGGGCACGGAAATCCGCACCGTGTTAGGCAAGGCTGCCTGACTTTACAGGGAGTTCGATGCAAAAAGGGCCCGCGCGGGCCCTTTTTCATTTCGGCGATAAGAGGGATCAGGCTGCGCCGAACACGCGCCTGAAGATCGTATCGACGTGCTTGGTGTGGTAGCCGAGGTCGAACTTCTCGCGGATCTCGGCTTCGGAAAGCGCTGCCGTGACTTCCTTGTCGGCGAGCAGTTCCTCAAGGAAATCCGCCCCCTGTTCCCAGACCTTCATGGCGTTGCGCTGGACCAGCCGGTAGGAATCCTCGCGGCTGAGCCCGGCCTGGGTGAGAGCGAGCAAGACCCGCTGCGAGTGCACGAGGCCGCGGAACTTGTTCATGTTCTTCAGCATGTTGTCTGGATAAACAAGCAGCTTGTCGATGACGCCGGTGAGGCGGGCGAGCGCGAAGTCGAGCGTGATCGTCGCGTCGGGGCCGATCATGCGCTCGACCGAGGAGTGAGAGATGTCGCGCTCGTGCCAGAGCGCCACGTTTTCCATGGCCGGCATTGCGTAGGAGCGCACCATGCGGGCAAGACCTGTGAGGTTCTCGGTCAAAACCGGGTTGCGCTTGTGCGGCATTGCCGACGAGCCTTTCTGGCCGGGCGAGAAGTATTCTTCCGCCTCCAGCACCTCGGTGCGCTGGAGATGGCGGATTTCGATGGAAAGCCGCTCGATGGACGAGGCGATGACGCCGAGCGTGGCGAAGAACATGGCGTGGCGGTCGCGCGGGATGACCTGCGTCGAGACCGGCTCCGGCTTCAGGCCGAGCTTGGCCGCGACGTGTTCTTCGACATAGGGCTCGATGTTGGCGAAGGTGCCGACCGCGCCGGAAATGGCGCAGGTGGCGATGTCCTCGCGGGCATGGACGAGGCGCTCGCGGGCACGGGTGAACTCGGCATAGGCTTCGGCCAGCTTGACGCCGAAAGTCGTTGGCTCGGCGTGGATGCCGTGGCTGCGGCCGATGGTGACGGTGTCCTTGTGCTCAAAGGCGCGGCGCTTGAGCGCTGCCAAAAGCGCATCGATGTCGGCAAGCAGGATGTCGGCGGCGCGGGTGAGCTGGACGGCAAAGCAGGTGTCGAGCACGTCCGACGAGGTCATGCCCTGGTGGATGAAACGGGCATCCGGGCCGACGAATTCGGCCAGATGGGTGAGGAAGGCGATGACGTCGTGCTTGGTGACGCGCTCGATCTCGTCGATGCGGGCGACGTCGAATTCAGCCGCGCCGCCCTTTTCCCAGATGGTCTTTGCCGCTTCCTTCGGAATGACACCCAGTTCGGCCAGCGCGTCGCAAGCGTGCGCCTCGATCTCGAACCAGATGCGAAAACGCGTCTCGGGCGACCAGATGGCGACCATTTCCGGCCGAGAATAGCGAGGGATCATGCGCTTTTGTTCCAACGATTGGGAAGGTTGGCCGCGTCCTAACAGAGCGCGGCCAAATGCTCAACGCGTTACCCGCGCAAACCAGAGGCTGGTCAACAGGAGCGCGGCAAAACCGATGGGGAAATAAAGCCGGATGCCGATGACGGCGAACTGGTAAAGCGCGGAAGCGACCGTAAAGAACAGTTCGATGAACCAGAAATAGGTGAATGCTGCGGCGTGGCGCTCGCCGAGCAGCCAGTAGAACAGGGCGTGCAGGCCGCTGGTGAAGGCGATGGTCGCGGTGAGCAGGCAGACGAACAGGGACGCGAAGGCGACCTCGCGACCGCGCCCGATCGAAAAAAGCCGGGCCAGATAGAGCGCGACCGGGAATGAAAGCGCGCCGCCGGCGAGGAAGAGGATGGAGATTTCGCGCACCTGGACCGGCGTTGCCCATTCAGCCAGCAACAGGTTGACGAGCGCCGATGCGCCGGTGACGAGCCCCCATAGAAAAGCGCCGCCAAGCGCGAGGCCAAGCGACGGCAATGCCAACCGCACGCGGTGCACAGTTGCGCTTTCAGCGTTGCCGGATCGGCGCGAGGACGAAGCGGCCGGCGATCTCGGCTGGCGGTTCACGGTTTTCCGGTCACGGCGATCCAGCGGTAGTCCGGTCCTTCGAAGCCGACGCGGCGCACCGCGATCAGCACGGCATAGCGGGAGATGCCATCCTTCGAGAAGGTTTGCACCGCACCGATGCTGTAGCCGTTCGGGCAGCCTCGGCTCTGAGGAACCGACTTGTCTTCGTGGAGGAGCTGGGTCTTGCCGTCCGGCGCGCTATCGATGCGCAGGAGGCGAAAGCCGCTGGCCTCGCCAAGGCCATGGCAGCTTTCAGCTTCGCCCATGGGCAGGACTTCAAGACGAAATTCGAGCGGCGGGTCGATGGCCGGGAATACCGGGCGCGGATTGACGACGATGCGCAAAGGATCGGCGGACAATTCCGTGACCGGGTTAGAGCCGGCGGTGAAGCCGCGATTGGCGGCGAGCTCCGCCTGCTTGACGACTGGCTCGCCTTTTTGACGGGCTTGGTCCCGCGCCGCCTCAAGCGAGGCGGATTCGTCGTCGATACGGACCCTTACCGGGGTACCCTTGATGAAACTGTCGGTCGCGGTGTCGATGTAATAGCGGTTGGCATAGGGAAAGCCGGAGCCATCCTGGACGCCGTATTCCTCGAAGGCAAAGATGCTGCCATCCTGGCTGAAGCCGAGGATTTCCAACTCTGCAACGTCGCCTGCGTGCGCACAGGCGAGGGTGGCGAGTTGAAGGAGCGAGGCGGTGGCCAAAATGGAAAGTGGTCGCATCGTTCCTCCAATTTCGGTTCACGGCAAAGAGCGGATCGCGGCTTGCGCCCGTCAGCGCGACGACCATACCGGAAAAAGATCGCCCTCGGCAGGTGTCGCGGAATGAATGCCCCGGGCGATTGCACGCGCCATTGTCGCGCCTGCGGCAGCGCCAAGGTCGATGGTTTGCTCGGGCGAAAGCGAGATACCGCTGCGACCCGTCGCGAGCGCGAAGATGAGATCGCCGTCGAAAGGCGTGTGGCTCGGCCAGATGGCGCGGGCAAAGCCATCGTGCGCAGCGACGGCAAGGCGCTTGGCGGCGGCCTTGGTCAGTACGGCATCGGTGGCAATGACGGCAATCGTGGTGCTGGCGCCTTGCGGCTTTTCGTGGAATTTCAGGGCGATCCTGCGTGCGTCGTCGGGCATTGGGTGCGGATAGCCCAAGCCGCCGAACTCCTCGCCGATTTCAAACGGTGCGGCCCAGAAGTGGCGCGAGCGAGCGACCGTGACCGAGCCGAGCGCGTTAACCGCAACAAGCGCGCCGATGGTTATGCCGTTGTCCAGCACAACCGATGCGGAACCGAGGCCGCCTTTAAGCCCTGTGACCAGCGCACCTGTGCCCGCGCCATGCGAACCAAGGGCAAAGTCGGTTGCCGCGTTTTGAGCGGCTTCGTAGCCCAGTTCGCGATAGGGCGGGTAGCGGCCCCAATCCTTGTTGCCGCCGTTGGCGAGGTCGAAAAGGATCGCGGCGGGAACGATGGGAACAACCTGACCCTGCACGGCAAAGCCGATGCCCTTTTCGCGCAAAGCCGCCTGCACGCCCGACGCGGCATCAAGGCCGAAGGCCGAGCCGCCCGACAGAACAACCGCGTTGACGGCCTCGACCGTGTTTTGCGGCTCAAGCAGGTCTGTTTCGCGCGTGCCGGGCGCACCGCCGAGAACCTGAACGCTTGCCACGGTGGGCTCGTCGCAGAGGATGGCCGTGACGCCGGACTTCAGCCTATCGCCGGCGGAATTACCGACCTTCAGGCCTGCCACATCGGTGATGAGGTTTTTAGGGCCGGTGCGAAACATCATTGACCCTCGACAGGGGTGAAACGCTGTCCGTCGAAACGCCATGCCCGATACGGATTTTCGCTCATGTCGCCTTTTTCATCGAAGCGGATCGTGCCGATTGCGGTGGCGAAGTCCTGCCCGGTCAGTGCGTCAGACATCGGCTTGCCGGCAACGGAGGCTGCCTGCGCAACCTGCACGGCCGCGTAGGCGGGAAGCGCATAGCCTTCCGGGATGATGCCGGCGGCGGTGAATGCCTCCAGCGCCTTCTTATCCGCGACATCGGACCATTCCGGCAAGGCGATCATCAAGGTGCCGGCGGCGAACGGCACGGTGTCTTGCGCCACTCGCAAGGCTTCGCCGCCCGCGAAGACGATATCGGCGTCCAGTTGGCTTGCGTCCCGCGCCATGATGGCGATGTCGGCTCCATCGCCACCGGCAAAGGCGTGCGTTGCTCCGGCTTTCTTGAGCCGTCCGACAAGGGCAATCTGGTTGTCCATTTCAGGGCGGAAGGTGTCTACGAATACCGGCTTGAGCGCGGCTTGCTCGGCTGCGGCGCGGACCGTCTCGGCCATTTCCCGCCCGTAAATGGTGCCGTCGTCGACGATGGCGAACAACTCGTCTTTCCACAGGCGGGTGAGGATAGAAGCCGCAGCATTGCGCTCGTCATCGCCGCGCGGTCCGAGCCGGAAAACCGGCCAGCCTGTCCTGGCGCGGCGGTCGGTCAGGCTCTCGGTCCGCACGCCGACGGTGATGACGGGAATGGCGGCATCCTTCAGGAGAGGCAGTGCCGCTTCGATGGCCTCGGTACAGAGAAAGCCAACGACAACCTGCACTTTCGCCTGTGCGAAAGCGCGTGCGGCGGCGGCCCCGCCTTCAGCCGTGCAGGCATCGTCGACAACGGTGATTTCTGCGCCGGCCGCGCTGGCTGCAAGCCTGGCACCCGACTCGATTTGTTGGCCAAGCAGCGCGGACGTGCCGGACAAGGGCGCGGCGACGCCGATTGACAGCGTCTGGGCGTGGGCCATGCCGGCAAGGAAAAGGCTGCCGGCCATCGCCAATATGCCTGCCGCTTTCCGCATTGGGTCCAAGAATCCTCCACCACCGGCAAGGTGCCGGAACGCGCCAAGACCTAAAGGCTGGCGCTCTGGCGCGCAACACGGCAAGTTCATTCTTGTCTGTCAAGCACTTCGCTTGTGGCGCGATGTCATGGGCCATATATAGCGGTAGGTTTCAGGTGGTCGCGACTTTGGAAAATTGCCGGTGCTGAAGAAAAATGACATTGGGCCGCAGGCCTATCGCGATGCGATGGCCAAGTTTGCCGGCCACGTTCACGTGCTGACGACGGACGGGCCAGGCGGACTGCGCGGCGCGACCGTGACGGCGGCGTGTTCGGTATCCGATGCCCCGCCGATCGTGCTGGTATGTCTCAACCGCGAGAACCGGAAGAACGAAGCTTTCATCGTCAACGGCAATTTTGCGCTGAACACGCTCGGCGCAAAGCACGAGGCGCTGGCAACTGCCATTTCCGGCCTGACGCGGCTTCCGCTCGAGGAGCGTTTCGCCCTCGGAAGCTGGGACAAGATTTCGACCGGGGCTCCGACGCTGGTCGACGCCGTTGCTGTGTTCGATTGCGAACTGGTGGACACCAAGGACCTCGCCACGCACAGGGTGCTGTTTGGCAAGGTGACAGGCCTGCGCATCGGGGATAACCTCAAGCCGCTGATCTATCATGATCGCGGCTATACGCTTCTTTAGGCGCGCATGGCGCGCACGGAGACGAAATGAACGACCTTGCCCCGCGCGCCGCGCCGCGGACGATCGATGAAACGCTCGATCTTCTCAACAGCGCGGACTACGTCGCCGACCGCTCTCTGGCGACTGTTCTTTTCCTAAGCCTGCGCATGAAGCGTCCGCTGTTCCTCGAAGGCGAGGCCGGTGTCGGCAAGACCGAGATCGCCAAGGTGTTGGCGCAGGCACTGGGGCGAAAGCTGATCCGGCTTCAGTGCTATGAAGGGCTGGATGTTTCGTCTGCCGTCTACGAGTGGAACTATGCCGCGCAGATGATCGAAATCCGCATGGAGGAGGCGTCCGGCAAGGTCGAGCGCTCCGACATGGAACGCAACGTCTTCTCGGAAAAATACCTGATCCGCCGCCCGGTTCTGGAAGCCTTGACCGGCAAGGCCGGCGCTGCCCCTGTGTTCCTGATCGACGAACTGGACCGGACGGACGAGGCGTTCGAGGCCTTCCTGCTCGAAATCCTGTCCGACTTCCAGGTCACGGTGCCGGAGCTTGGCACGATCAGGGCGGAGGAGCCGCCGCTGGTTATCATCACCACCAACCGCACCCGCGAAATCCATGACGCGCTGAAGCGGCGGTGCCTCTATCACTGGGTCGATTACCCGAACGCCGAGCGCGAGCTTGAAATCGTGCGGCGCAAGGTTCCGCAGGCCAACAGCCGGCTTTCCGCCGAAGTCGTGTCCTTCGTGCAGAAATTGCGGGACATCGAACTGTTCAAGGCGCCGGGCGTGGCCGAGACGATCGACTGGGCGGGCGCGCTGACGGAACTCGACAAGGTGGCGCTCGATCCGGAAACGGTTTCCGATACCATCGGCGTGCTGCTGAAATACCAGGACGATATTGCCCGCATCGGACAGGGCGAGGGCCGGCGCATCCTCAACGAGGTGAAAGCCGAGCTTTCGGCAGCGGAGTAAGCGCCGTGCCGATGCTTCCAAGAGAAATGAGGGAGGCTGCGCCCGGCGGGCGCATGGCGGACAATATCGTCTATTTCGCGCGTGCCCTGCGCAAGGCCGGCCTGCGGGTCGGGCCGGCTTCGGTCAAGGACGCCATTGAGGCGGTGCTGGCGGCAGGCATAGGCAGCCGCGATGACTTCTACTGGACGCTGCATGCGGTTCTGGTGACGCGGCGCGAGGATCACGAGACTTTCGATGAGGCCTTCCATCTGTTCTGGAAATCGCGCGAGCTGATCGAGAAGATGCTGGCGATGTTTTCGCCCGTCGCACCGGACAAGCGCGAGAAGGCCAAGCCTCGGGCCGCCGAAAGCCGGGTTGCCGATGCGCTCTTCGAAGGCCACCGCAAGCACCAGTCGGTGCAGGAAATGCCCGAGATCGAGGTCGATGCGCGCTTTACCGTGTCCGGCAACGAGCTGTTGCGCGGCAAGGATTTCGCCCAGATGAACGCGTCGGAGATGGCCGATGCCAAGCGCGCCATTTCCGAACTGAGGCTGCCGTTCGACCTGGTGCGCATGCGCCGCTTCAAGCCGGATTCGCGCGGCGGTCGTATCGATCCGCGCGCCATGATGCGCACGGCGGCGCGCACCGGCGGGCAATTGGTGCTGCCGAAATTCCGGTCGCCGCGCGAGGTGCATCCGCCGCTGGTGGTGCTGGCGGATATTTCCGGCTCGATGAGTCAATATACGCGCATTTTCCTGCATTTCCTGCACGCTTTGACCGAGAAGCGCCGGCGGGTGCACGCCTTCGTGTTCGGTACGCGACTGACCAACCTGACCCGCCAGATGCGCCATCGCGATCCCGATGTCGCGCTGGCCGATTGTTCATCGGCTGTGAAGGACTGGTCCGGCGGCACGCGCATCGGCGATGCGCTTGGCGACTTCAACCGGCTATGGTCGCGCCGCGTGCTGGGGCAGGGCGCGGTGGTGTTGCTGATCACCGACGGGTTGGAGCGCGACGACATTGCCGGCCTGTCTGCCGAGATGGAACGGCTGCACAAATCCTGCCGGCGGCTGATATGGTTGAACCCGCTGCTGCGCTTCGACGGGTTCGAGGCCAAGGCGCGGGGCGTGAGGGCCATGCTGCCGCATGTCGATGAGTTCCGCGCCGTACATAATCTCGACGCGCTCGCCAACCTGTGCGCCTCGCTCGACCGGCGCTCGGTCGCTTCGGTCGATCCGCGCCGGTGGATCGCGCCTGAGAGCAAGCGCGCCGCGTGACGATCTGGGAGAAGGACGATGGAAGCCAGCGCCTATATCGATGAAGCCCGCGATCCTCTGATCATCGCGGAAGGATGGGTGAAGGACGGTCGCGAGGTCGCCCTTGCAACGGTGGTGGAAACGTGGGGCTCTGCGCCGCGCCCGGTGGGCAGCCATCTGGTCATCGACGGCGAAGGCAATTTCCAGGGCTCGGTATCCGGCGGCTGCGTGGAAGGCGCCGTGGTGACGGAAGCCATCGACGTGATCGGCACGGGCAAGGCAAAGATGCTGGAGTTCGGCGTGGCCGACGAGACGGCATGGCGGGTGGGCCTCTCGTGTGGCGGCAGGATCAGGGTTTATGTCGAGCGGCTGGGGTAGTTGAAATGCTTGAGGGCGGGCTGCATCCGCAAGTCCTGAAGTATTTTGAGGCGGGGCATTGGGATGGATAGGCAGGTACTGCAAACACTGAACGCTGAACGGCGCGCGCGGCGCGCCGCCGTCGTCGTGACCGATATGTCCGATGGCAGTGTTCGGCTGATCCGGCAGAGAGATGCGACGGAAGGAGAGCTTGGCGAGGCGGTCACGAAAGCGCTGCGTACCGGCAGGTCGGGGCTGGTGGAGATCGGGGCGCGCTCGCTGTTCCTCAACGTGCATCTGCCCAATCCGCGCCTTGTGGTGATCGGCGCTGTCCATATCAGCCAGGCGCTCGCGCCGATGGCGAAAATCGCCGGTTATCCGGTCGAGATCATCGATCCGCGCAGCGCCTTCGCGACGCCGGAACGCTTCCCTGAAATCGTCCTGCATGCCGAGTGGCCTGAGGACATTCTGGCGCGCCAGCCCCTGGATGCCTATACGGCTCTGGCGGCGGTGACGCATGATCCCAAGGTGGATGACATGCCGCTGAAGGCGGCGCTCGATGCCGGCTGCTTCTATGTCGGCGCGCTCGGCAGCAGGAAGACGCATGCCAAGCGAGTGGAGCGCCTTCTGGCGATGGGCGCGACGGCTGAGCAGATCGAGAGCATCCATTCGCCGATCGGCATCGACATCGCTGCGGCGAGTCCCGCCGAGATCGCGGTAGCCGTGCTGGCCGAAGTGGTTCGTGCCTTCCGCTCGCGTGGTCTTGAAGCGAAAGGGGCGGCGGCATGAAATTCGGTCCGGTCCCTCTTGATGAGGCCGAGGGAGCTATACTGGCGCATTCCGGCATGGTGGGTGAGAAGCGCTTCCGGAAGGCGCGCGTGCTGACGGCCGAGGATATTGCCGACATGCGCGCCGCCGGCATGAGCGAGGTGATCGTCGCGGTGCTGGACGACAACGATATCGAAGAAAACGATGCCGCGACCCGCATAACCGAGGCGCTGCGTTTCACCGGAGCGGAAGCGAAGCCTGCAGCGACCGGGCGCGTCAACGTCTTTGCCGAGACGGACGGCGTTTTTACCGTCGACAAGGCCCTGATCGACGCCGCCAATCGCATCGACCCGGATGTGACGATTGCCACGCTTGCCGAGTATGCCCCCGTGATCGCCGGGCAGATGGTGGCGACGGTCAAGATCATTCCGTTTGCGGTTTCCGCTGCGGTCATCGACGGGATTGTTCGGCTGGCAAAGGACAGGACGGCGTTCGCCGTTCATGCTTTCAAGCCGCAGACGGTAGGCGTCGTCCAGACCACGCTGGCGACGCTCAAGGACAGCGTACTCGACAAGACGCTGAAGGTTACCGAAGCGCGGCTGGCGCGCTCTGGCAGCCGGATTTCACAGGAAAAGCGCACGCCGCATGAGACAGCAGCGGTCGCCGCTGCGATCGAAGACCTGGCGAACGACAGCGATATGGTGCTGGTGTTCGGCGCTTCGGCGATGAGCGACCCTGATGACGACGTCATCCCCGCGGCGATCCGCGCGTCCGGCGGTACGGTGTTCCGCTCGGGAATGCCGGTCGATCCGGGCAACCTGTTCGTGCTGGGTGAGCGGAATGGCAAACCCGTTCTGGGCGCGCCGGGATGCGCGCGCAGTCCCAAGCCGAACGGCTTCGACTGGGTGCTGGACCGCATGTTTGCCGGCATAGGCGTGACCGGCGACGACATCGCCGGCATGGGGGTGGGCGGTTTGTTGATGGAAATTCCGTCGCGACCCGAGCCGCGTGAACCGGTGCCTGTTCCGCTGCATCCGCAAGTTCATGTGGTTCTTCTGGCGGCGGGCCGCTCCAGCCGCATGGGCGGGCCAAACAAACTGGTCGCATTGTTCGAGGGAAAGCCGTTGGTGCGCCGCACGGCGGAACGCGTGGTTGCGTCGAACGCGTCGGGCGTCGTGGTTGTCACGGGTCATCAAGGCGAGCGCGTTCATGCAGCATTGGCAGGGCTCAAGCTCACGATAGCCGACAATCCGCACTTCGCAGAAGGCTTGTCGTCGTCGCTCAAGGCCGGCATTGCCAATGTGCCGGATACGGCAGCGGGCGCGATGATCGTGCTGGGTGACATGCCGGGCGTGTCCTCCGCCGACATCGACCAGTTAATCGAGGCCTTCCGCAAGAGTGGCGGCAAGGCCGTGGTGCGCGCCTCGTATGGGGGAAAACGCGGCAATCCGGTGATCCTGCCGCGCGCGCTGTTTGCTTCGGTTTCACATCTTGAGGGGGATACCGGCGCGCGTCATCTGGTGGAAGCGGGCGACGTCGAGGTCATCGATGTCGAGATCGGACCGGCGGCGGCGGTGGATGTTGATACGCCGGAGGCTCTCGAAAAAGCCGGCGGCATTCTGCAAGGATGACGATGGCATCCTTCCGACTGGCTTTGACGGCCTTTTCCTGCGCTTTGCTGTTCACCGGTCCCGTATCGGCCCAGTCGTTGACGCTGAAGCCGTTCAAGGACGATCTTTTCGCCTATCCGGCGCTGCTTTCTTCGGAGCCGGGCGATGTCTACCGCGTCGTGGACTATCGCGAACTGCGGGACATCAACGAACGCGACCAAGTGCCTGAGCGCAGGGTGCGGGCGAACTACGTCTCGACCGGCGTGCGCAAAGTGCAAAAAGATCTGGCGCTGAATACAGACGCCGGCACGGTTCGCCACGTTGCCGTTGGCAGCACCGAGGGCTCAAGCGTGATCGTGCTTTACCTGCATGGGCAGGGCGGCAGCCGCAAGCAAGGCGTGGACGATTTCACTTTCGGCGGCAATTTCAATCGCCTGAAGAACCTGATGGCAGACAATGGCGGCCTTTATCTGTCGCCCGATTTTAGCGATTTCGGTGACAAGGGCGCTGCCGAGATCGCGGCGCTCATAGGGTACTATGGCGAACGTTCGCCCGGTGCACGCATCATTGTTGCCTGCGGCTCGATGGGTGGTGCGCTGTGCTGGAAGCTGGCGGAACGCAAGGACACCGGCGCGGAAATCGACGGCCTTGTCCTGCTCGGCTCGCTTTGGGACGAGGGGTTTTATGCAAGCCCTGCCTTCAAGCGGGGTGTGCCGGTGTTTTTCGGGCAGGGCAGCAAGGATCCCGTTTTCCCGGTCGAACAGCAGGAAGCATTCTTCCGCTCAATCCTTGCCAAGTCGAAGGCCTATCCCACCCGCTTCGTTCGCTTTGAAACGGGTACCCACGGAACGCCGATCCGCATGACGGATTGGAGGGAGACTCTGAACTGGATGCTCTCTCGGTGAAAATTCGCCACGCCCTGCCGAATTTTGAGCAGGCTTGAATGTACAGAAGGTCAGGGTGCCGTGTTGTAGTCGACCACCGTTTCCGGGTTGATCTCGCCGTCATAGGAAGCGTCGACGTCGAATTGCACCAGGGAGAATGTGCCGTTGCGGAAAAGCCAGGTTCCCGATGACGATGCGTCGCCCACGCCGCGCCATTTGGCGTGGGAGGTTATTGTGTGGCTGGCTTCGTCATAGCCGGAGTTGACCAGCCGGTCATCGGTGCGGAAGCCGATCACGTTGACGGCCTCCAGCTTGCCGTCGCTGTCATTGTTCTCGTAGTGGATGTCCAGTTCGGGTGAAGCGAACTGCAACTGTTTCACCCCGTCGACATCGGTTGCGACATAGTAGACGGCGTCTTCATTGTAGGCCCCCATCGAACAGAAGAAGCGGAACAGCCTGACTTCGCTTTCATTGGAACTTTCATCCGGCTTGTAGCGGATGGCGTAGCTGTCGGGTTCACCGATCGGATCGCCGCCCGGACGGGTCTGGTCGCACTGCTTGCCATAGCTCGCCGCAAACAGCTTTTTGGCTTCTTCAAGCGCAGTATCCTTCTGGGGTGGCAGCGGGCCGTCGCCACAACTTGCCGGAACGGCATTTTCGAAGGTTTCGCTTGTGGGTTTGAGCGCGCCTTTGTCGATGCGGATCGGTGTGAACGGAGGTTCCTGCGCTGCGGCATTGAGCTGCCTCAGCGTGTAGCAGCCGGCAAAGACCTTTTCGCTGCCGTCCGTGCCAGTGGCGCGAATGGCCACGGGAACGCTGAAAAAGACGCTGCCTGCCGCCCCTTCCTCGCTGACAGAACCGGTCGCGGCCTCGACGGAGGCGGTGCCTTCGAACCCCTTGGCGAATGTCTCAAAATCCTTGGCGGGCTTGGTGTCGCCGAAATAATCCCAGGCGCGGGCATATTCCTGACGGTTTATGGCGTTGTAGAGCGATGAGACCAAGGCGGCGGGGTCGGAGCGGTTGTCCAGGTAAGGCGCCTCCGCCGCCAGCGCCGACGCGGAAAGTGCCCCTGACAGGGCAAGAGCGAGCGTCGGGGTGAGGACGTCTTTCATCGGCGAATCTCCTGACGGCGACGTTCCGAATCTTATTGCCGAATGCGGCGCGCTCAAGACGGCGGATGCGCTTGAAAATCCCACGCGGAAGGCGCTATCTCCGCGCGCGGCGGTTCCCGAAGCTTTTTGGAGAAATATTGTGGCGATTTCGATGTATGACGTGTCCGTGCCGGTGTTTGCCGCACGGTTGAAGGCGTTGTCAGGGGTGCTTGAAGCGGCCGAGAAGAACGCCGTGGAACGCAAGATCGACCCCCGCACGTTTCTGACCTCGCGGCTTGCACCCGACATGTTCACGCTGGCGAGACAGGTTCAGATCGCTACCGACCACGCCAAGGGCGCGCCGTCGCGCCTCGCTGGCCGCGACGTTCCGAAATACGAGGACAATGAGGCAAGCTTTGCCGAGTTGCAGACCCGTATCGCCAAGGTGGGCGAACATCTGTCGAGCTTTTCCGCCGCCGACATCGAGGGTTCGGAAGACAGGGTTATCGAGCTAAAGGTCGGCGGCCGAGAGCTTTCAATGAGCGGCAGCCAGTACCTGCTCAACTTCGCGATGCCGAACTTCTATTTCCACCTGACGACTGCCTACGGCATCTTGCGCCACTACGGCGTGCCGCTGGGCAAGATCATGTTCCTGGGCGGACGCTGATTTTCAGCGAAGCGCCATTTCACGTGCGACGCGCGGAAAGTCGGCAGGCTTGATGCCGATATCGGCGCGGTCGGCGTTGCTCATCGAGTTGAGCAGCGCAAGCGCCGCGCGATAGCGTGTCTGCTCCTGTGGGCGGGGGCGGGCGAACAGTTCTATATAGAACCCCATGATCAGGCTCCTTAGTTGTCCTCCCAGAGCTGCAATATAGGTGATTCATGACAATTGTGCAGTGCAACATGCGCATGGCTGCCATGTGGTGCGCTTTTTTGCGAGAATCTTGGCTGGAGATGAAACCTAAAACGGGTCGGCTGCGTATAGTTGAAGCCGGCTAGTGCCGGTTTTCCTCGCCAACTGGCGCATTCCGGGCTGCACGAAAGTGTAGCCCGGCTTTTTGCGGTGTTGGATTGCCGGCAGCTAAATTCCTTACAAACGCGGGCATTCATTCTTAACCCCACGACCCTATGCTTTTCACCGTCGAGATGCTGCTCGAGGGGGAGGCTGAAATCGGTACTGGCGCAAAGCGTGATTTCGCTTCGTTGCTCGACGACCTGTTCGTCGCTTCCGAAAGCGAGGAGGAGGCTGCGCCCAAGCCGTCGGTCGCCTTCGACTATCTCGCCGTCGTCGATGAACTGCATTCCGGCCGGATCAAGGTTTCCGAGGAAGCGCTGGCGGCGCAATACCGCGAGAGCGGGCACGATCTCGCAGCCGAATTTGCCGCGCTGCTGGACCAGGCCAGATTGGCACTGGCCGGTGAAACGCCGGAACAGCAGGAAAAACTGCCACCTATCGATCCTGCATCGATCGCTGCCGAACTGGGCCTTGGTCAGCCCGGCGTCGACTACGGGCAACTGCGCCGCAGCTTCGCCTTTGCCAACCACCCCGACCGGGTGCCGTCCCATTTGCGCCAAAGGGCGATGATCCGCATGCAGGTTGCGAACATGCTGATCGACGAGGCCAAGAACAAGGCGGCGGGTGCCCGTCGCAAGTAGACAATCCACATTTTTCTAACGGGCTTGCCGGGGTTGGACGGCCCGCGCGATTTGCCTATGTTGTGGGGCATCCAGAGGCGTGACCACGCCGGACTTTCCGATGGAGACCATTCATGAAAATGAGCCGCCTCGGCCGGACGGACTTGGCTGTGTCGAAAATCTGCCTTGGCTCGATGACCTGGGGCCAGCAGAATACGCAAGCCGAGGGCCATGCGCAGATGGATCTGGCCTTCGAGCACGGCGTGAATTTCATCGATACTGCCGAACTGTACCCGATCCCGCCAAAGGCGGAGACGCAGGGCAGGACCGAGAAAACCATCGGCACGTGGATGAAGGCCAAGGGCAACCGCGACAAGGTGGTGCTGGCCTCCAAGGTGGTGGGCCGGACGGAAAACCAGTGGTTTCGCGACGGGCGGCCATCGAGGCTTACGCGTGCCGACATTTTCGATGCGGTGGAAAAATCGCTGGCGCGGCTGGGAACTGACTACATCGATCTCTACCAGATCCACTGGCCGGACCGGGAGGTGCCGTGGGGCTCCAATCCGACCCGGATCGGTGGCCAACTGGCAGCCTCCCCGGCCGGAAAGGCGGATCGCGGCACGCCGATAGCGGAAACGCTGGCGGTTTTTGACGAGCTGGTGAAGCAGGGCAAGATCAGGCATTTCGGCCTGTCGAACGAGAGTTCCTGGGGCGTGATGAAGTTCCTCGCCGAGGCCGACAAGGGCATTGGCCCGCGCCCCATCTCGTTGCAGAACGCCTACAACCTGCTCAACCGCACATTCGAGGTCAATCTGGCCGAGGTCTGCGCATTCGAAAACGTGGCGCTGCTTGCCTACTCGCCGCTGGGGCAGGGCTATCTGACGGGCAAATACGATCACGGCGCACGGCCGGCGGGGTCGCGTTCGCAGCTTTTCAATCGCGGGCAGCGCTACGAGACGCCGAATGCGGCCGAGGTGCAGCTTGAGTATAACGAACTGGCGCGTTCGTTCGGCATGGAGCCGGCTTTGTTTGCGAGTGCCTATGTTTCGAGCCGGCCGTTCGTGACGTCCAACATCATTGGCGCAACGGCAATCTGGCAGCTGGAGATGGCGCTATCCTCGGTCGATGTGACATGGACGGACGAGATGCAGAAAGCCGTCGATGCAATTCACCAGCGTGTCGGCAATCCGTGCCCATGATGCGGTCGCGGCGCTGGACAGCGTGAGGGGGAGAACATGGGATTTTCAGTCGATGCCGTGCGCGGCCGGTTTCCGGCGCTGAACCTTGCCGACAACGGCAAAAGGCGGATTTACCTGGACAATCCGGCCGGCACGCAGGTGCCGCAGGCGGTTGCGGACGCCGTGGCGCGCTGCCTTTTGACCACCAACGCCAATCTGGGCGGATACTTTGAGACGACAGTGGCGGCAGGGCAGGTTGTCGACGAGGCGCATCAGGCGATGGCCGATTTCCTTGGCGCTTCGACGCCGGAGGAGATCATCATCGGCGCCAACATGACGACGCTGACCTACCACATGTCGCGCACGCTCGGCCGCGATTTCAAGCCGGGCGACGAGATCGTGCTGACCCGCATGGACCACGAAGGCAATGTTTCGCCCTGGCTGCAACTAGCGGAGGATCGCGGGCTGGTGGTGCGCTGGGTGCCTTTCCACCAGCAAAGCTGGCAGGTCGAGGAGCAGGCGTTGGCGGAGGCGTTGAGCGACAGGACACGGCTGGTGGCGCTTAACTACGCCTCGAACCTGACCGGCTCGATCAACAACGTGAAGGCGCTGACGCGGCTGGCGAAGCAGGCTGGCGCACTGGTTTATGTCGATGCAGTGCAGTTCGCGCCGCACGGGCTGGTCGACGTACGGGACATCGGCTGCGACTTCCTCGCCTGCTCGGCCTACAAGTTCTTCGGGCCGCATCTCGGCGTGCTGTGGGGGCGGCGCGATGTGATCGACGCGCTGACGCCCTACAAGTGCCGCTGTTCGTCCAACGGCCTGCCGGAGCGGTTCGAAACCGGTACGCCACAGATCGAACTGCTGGCGGGGCTGTCGGCGGCGGTCGGCTATTTCGAGGCACTGGGCGAGATGGCAGGCGAGAAGGGTTCGCGCCGGGCGAAGATAACGGCGGCCTACAAAGCCTCGATCGCCTATGAGAACCCGCTGGCGCAAAAGCTCATCGACGGGCTGTCCGATATTGCCGGTCTGACCATCCAGGGCATCACCGATCCGGCAAGGCTACAGCATCGGGTGCCAACGGTGTCGTTCACGGTGGCTGGCATTTCGCCTGAGAGCATCGTGCGGCAGATGAACGCGGAAAACATCTTCCTCTGGTCAGGGCACAACTACGCCTGGGAAGTTGTGCACCAGCTCGGCATTCCGGCGGACGATGGCGTCGTGCGCATCGGCATTGCGCACTACAACACGGCAGGCGAGATCGGCGAAACGCTGGAAAGCGTGCACCGGACCATCGCCATGCTGCGCCAGCAACGCTAGAGCGCGCCTTTCATCTTGCTGCCGAAGCCGCTCAGGAAAGCGGTGAGGTTGTCGCCGAGCGCATCGCACAGGTAACCGCCTTCCTGCACGATGACGGTGGGAAGGCCAAGACCGGCGATGGCTTCGCCGATGCGGGCGAAACCCGGCGTGGAAACGGACAGCCCGCCGAAGGGATCGCCCTCGAAAGCATCGAGGCCGAGCGCGACCACAAGCGCCTCGGGCGCAAAAGCGCGGATGCGCTGGAAGGCGGCTTCGAGCGTTTTCAGGAACACGGCGTCACTGGATTTGCGCGGCAAGGGCAGGTTGAGATTGTAGCCGAGGCCTGGGCCTTCGCCGCGTTCGTCGGCATAGCCCCAGAAGAAGGGATAGAAGCGCACCGGGTCAGCGTGAAGCGAGACGGTGAGCACGTCCGGGCGCGCATAAAAGATGCCCTGCGTGCCATTGCCGTGGTGCAGGTCGACGTCGAGGATGGCAACGCGGGTGGCGCCGCGTCGCAGCACCTGCGCGGCAATTGCCGAATTGTTGAAGAAGCAGAAGCCGCCGGCGACATCGGCAAAGGCGTGGTGACCGGGTGGACGGCAAAGCGCATAGGCGGCGGGTGCGCCGGCCAGCACGGCCTCGGCCGTCTCGACCGCGCTCCAAGCGCTCCACAGCGCACTTTCCCATGTCTCGGCCGAGATAGGGCAGGCGGTGTCGGCCATGTGATAACCGGCCTGGCCGACGGCGGAAGCGGGGTAGGAGCCGCCACGTGCGATCGGGTGGATGTTGGGGATGACTTCTTCAGAAGCGCCTTCGATACGCTGCCAGCGCTCAAAGATGTGCTCGAGGAAATCGAGATATTCCGGCGTGTGGATCGCCGCCACAGGGCCGAGACCGTGATTGCGCGGGCGCTCGATGGTGCAGCCTGCGGCTTTGGCGCCAGCGAGCAGGCGCTCGACCCGCTCCGGCTGTTCCGGGTTGGGCTTCGGCGCGCCGCTGGAGAGGAACGCCTTCGGGTCATGGCGCTTTTGCTCTGCAGCGTAGAAGGCTTTCATCCTTGTCCTCTCAGGCTTGACTGTCGGTGTCGGCGAGCCGGAAAAAGGCCTCGCCGAGGATCTTGTGCACCTGCTCGTCAGGTACGAACTTGATGCCGAGTCGGTCGTAGAACGCCTGCGCCCTGAAATTTTCGGTATCGACCGACAGGCGCAGATAGACCCCGCCAGCGTCTTTCGACAGTTTCGCCACGCGGCGCAGCAGGCGTTCGCCGACCTTCAGGCCACGGAAGCGCTCGGCCACAAACAGGTCCTGGATATAGACGCCCGGCCTACCCATCCAGCTCGAAAAGATCGGGAAATACAGGCACATGCCGGCGAATTCTGAATCAATTTCTGCGATCAGCACTTCGAAAGCCGGGTGAGTGCCGAAACCGTAGCGCCTGATGTCGTCGGGAGTGCTGGTCACCTTGTGCAGTTCGCCGACGATCTCGGCAATGCCGAGCAGCGAGCCGTGGATTGCCTCGGCGTCCTCGATCCGGGCAGGCCGGGTCGTGATGGCGGAGGCGGCGGGCTCAGCCATCGACCGGCAGATCAAGTTCGCGGGCGAGCGCTACCAGCGCATCGCCGAGGATCGCCACCATCTCGCCGATCTGATCGCGCGTGATGATGAGCGGCGGGGCGAGAATGAAATTGTCGGCCTCGATGCCGTCGCCCCGGATACGGCGCGAATAGACGATCAGGCCGCGTTCGTAGGCGAGGTCGAGCAGGTGCTGGTTGGCGTTGAGCTTCTTGGGAAGCGGCGCGAAGGTGACGGGATCGGCCACCATGTCGGCACCGATCAGAAGACCCTTGCCGCGAATTCCGGCGATGAAGGGGAAGCGCTTTGCGAGGCCGTGAAGCTCGGAAACCAGAAGATCGCCCATTGCGGCGGCGTTGGCTTCGCAGCCGAGCCTTTCCATTTCACCGAGCACGGCCACACCGGCTGCGCAGGCAAGCGGATTGCCGGCATAGGTGTAGCCATGCTGGAAGCCGCCCATGTCGAGCACGGGCGTCACCACGCGACGCGATGCAGCCATCGCGCCGAGCGGCGCATAGCCTGAGCCGATACCCTTGGACATGGTGACGATATCGGGCCGACAGTTCCAGTGATCGCCGCCGAGGTAGCGGCCGGTACGGGCAGCGCCCGACATCACTTCGTCATGGATGAGCAGGATGCCGTATTTGTCGCAAACCTCGCGGATACGGGCAAAATAGCTGTCCGGCGGGACAAGAGCTGCGGTGGCAGCCCCGCCGATCGGTTCCATGATGAAGGCGACGACGCTTTCCGGCCCTTCGGCAAGGATCTTCTCCTCCAGCATGTCGGCGTAGCGCAGCCCGCGCTGTTCCATGGAAAGGTTGTCGCGGTCGCGATAGGCCGTCGGTGCCGGGATCGCAGGCATAGGCTGGATTTGCGGGGAAAAGGTCTCGGTCAGGGCGAGGTCGCCGGTGACGCCGAGCGCACCCATCGTACCGCCATGATAGGACGGAAAGCGGCAGATCACCTTCCAGCGCTTGGGTTGGCCGGTTGCGACTGCCCATTGGCGCGCGAGTTTGATCGCAGACTCCACCGCTTCCGAACCGCCCGAGACGAAGAAGATGCGGTCGAGGTCGCCCGGCATTTTCGCGGCGAGCCGCTGCGCCAGTTCTTCGGCCGGCTCGTTTTCGAAATGCAGGCGATAGGCGAAGGTGGTCTTTTCCATCTGCCGATTCATCGCCTCGATGACGGTGCGGTTGCCATGGCCGATGTTGGAGACCATCGGACCGCTGGAGCCGTCGATGAAGCGACGACCATCCTGCGTCCAGAAATAGATTCCCTCGGCCCGCTCGACGAGCGGCCGGCGCAGTCGCGTCACGTAAAACAGATGTGACGGCGGGCGCGCTGCTTCAGCCGAGGTGGAAGGTTTTGCTGCTTGCGGCATGAAAAGACTCTACTTTCCGAGATAGCGATCAAGCACGTTTCTGGTGACGTGTTCGACCATCGCATCACTTCTGAGCAGGCCTGCCACCCACTCGCAACTGCCGGCATGGAAGACTTCGCCCTTGCCCAGCGGGAAATTGACGATCATGCCGTTGCCGCGCTTGACCTTTTCCAGATTGGCATCGCTGGCGTTGCCGAACAATGTCTCGGCGGAAAAGCGTCCGTCTTCGTCGCCAAGGAACTGGTCTTCGGCTGCAATGTCGGCGCTTTCCTCGACCTGGCTTGCCATGCCGAGGGCAAGGATCTGCAAGCCGTCAGGTGCGCCGCTGGTGGCGGTAGGAACGGGCAGGCCGCCACGAACTTCATGGTCGAGGCCGTCCACCTCATAACCGAAGACGTGGCTTTCCGCTCCAAGCACGTCGCCATAGTAGATGCCGGTACCGGCGAACGCCCAGTGTTCGGGGCGATAGACGGGGAAACCTCGTGCGCCGCGCGGTGCGCAACCACCCCAGCCGGCATAGATGCCGCGCGTGGCGTTGAGGCCGAAGGTGCGAGAACCCGGCCGTCCGATTTCGGGAGCTTCCCATGAATTGGTGGCGCGGGTGACATCGCCGCTCTTATAGACAGGGTCTTCGGCGCGAGCGCGATATTTGTAGCAAACCTGACGGCGGCCCTCGTCTTCAAGGCGTGTCTGCCACATGAAGTTGCCCGCAAAGCGCGCGGCATGGCCACCATTTTCGACATAGTTGTCGATGGCATCACGCATTTCCCATGTCCAGTATTCGTCATGACCGACGAAGACGACGCAATCGTAGCCGTCGAGGATCTCGGGGCGGAAATGCAGGTCGTGCTGGCTGGCGAGATCGACTGCGTAGCCGGCGCGTTCGGCGAAGCGGAAGAAATGGCTGTCGTAACTTGCCCAGCCGGATGACGCGTATTTCTTCGAGTGGCCAGTCGCGTAGGCCCATTCCATGTGGGGGTAGCGCGGCACGGTCCTCGGCGGCATCGCGACTTCCAGCGGCACGCGCGGCGCATCGGGCGGCAAGGTCACGAAGCCGCGGCACCAGGGGCGCTGGGTCGAGACCATGCAGGCGTACTGGTCGCGATTGGGCCCGGTGATGCCCTGATAGTGATTGGAGCCGCCCCATGTGTTGTAGGCAAGCCATGTGCCGGTTGCGGCCACCTGGAGAATGCGGCGGGGCTTCTTGCCGGGATTGGGCGAGACGATGAACAGGTGCTGGCTACGGATAAGCTGGCCGTCACGGTTTTCAGCGGTCAGCGTGATGCGATAGGCGCCGGAGGGCCAGTCGAGGTCGATGCCGAACGCATAGCTGCTTTCCCAGTTGCAGCCATCGACCGAGCATTGATCCGGCGTATCCTGCCAGCGTGCCGCAATCCGTGCGGCTGTGAAAACCGCTGCCTCGCTGCTGCCGTCGCGAACGATATCAAGGTCGAACTGCGGTGCTGTCGAACTGACGAAAAGCAGCACTGTCTCGCCGGCGCGATAGGAAAAGCGGTCGCTGTAGCACCAGATTTCGCCGCGTTCTCCATCCATGCCCGGCCATTCATAGGTGTGGCCCCGCACTGCGATGCGGCGCTGTTCGGGCGTCAGCCCAAAATCCGGGAACTCGGTCGGCAGGGTGTTCATGAAGGCCTTTGCGGGAGCTTGCAGCGCCATTTCAGCCGCGCTGTCGCTTGCCGTCAAATGGAAACCATCGGGCCAGAGATACCGGCTCGGCTGCCGCAATCACCCAACGGGTTGGCCTTTTGGCCGAAACGCTTTATCCAGCGTTGAGGGCATTATTCGCCGCCGGAGACGCCATGCTGAGAGTGCAGAAGGTCAAGGTCGACGACATCTACGTGCCGACAGCACGGCGCAAGACGCTGCATCCCGAAACTGTCAGGCATCTTGCCGAGGATATTCTCGAAAACGGCATGAAAACGCCGATCCAGGTCCGTAACGACGGCAAGCGCTATGTCCTTGTCGAAGGCTTGCACCGGCTTGAAGCGGCGAAATGGCTCGGCGAAACGGAAATCAATGCGTATCTGGTGCAGGCAAAGCGGCACTAGTTCGATGCGGTAGGGGCTGCGAAGAACAGCTTTTTGCGCTTCGCGATCGCCTTGACGTGCAATCTTCAAAAGCCGGTGCTGTTTGATCGCACGCAACGACGGCGCGTCAAGGCGCGACCAATGTCGGCCCCATTACACACGGATTGCGGTGATGGAGCCGAAACTGGACAGTACGATGAGCATGGACGAAATGATGCGGAGATGGCCGGCAACGGTCCATGTCGCCATCAACCATCGCCTGTTATGCGTGGGGTGCCCGATCGGGCCGTTCCACACCCTTGCCGATGCGGCGCGCGAGCACGGGCTGGACGAGGCGATGTTGCGCCAAGAATTCGAGGCGGCAATCACCTCGGATCAGGAAAGACGACGCACCAAACTGGCGAGCTAACTTTTCTCGACGCGGCCTTCCGCGAGCAGCATGAGACGGTGCGGCTCGACCACTGTCACGCGCTGGCGCCCGCTCTTGACGAGGCCTCTTTCTTCCCATGCCGTGAGCAGGCGGCTGACGGTGTGCAGCGTCGTGCCGGTCATTTCCGCGATGTCCTGACGCGAGATCGGGAAATCGATGAGCAGACCGTCTTCGGTCTTTTTTCCGGTCTGGTTGGCGAGGCGCAGTACGGTGTTGGCGACGCGTTGCTCGACCTGCTCGGTCGACATTTCGACAAAGCGCGTCTGCGCGTCGTTGAGGCGCGCGCCGACGGTGTTGTAGGTGCCGGCGCCAAAGCTCGGAAACCGCGCCGCGAACTCGGACCAGAGTTGGCCCGGCCAGGCAAGCACGACACAATCGACCACTGCGATGGCGTTGGCCGGATAGGTCTTGCGGCCAAGCGCTTGGGCAATCCCCATCAACTCACCGGCGCTGATATAACGCACGATGACCTGCTGGCCGTCCGGCGTATGCTTGACGACGCGGGCATAGCCGTCGAGCAGGAGAAAGAACGAGTGCGCTTCCTCTTCCTGCTCGAAGATCGCATCGCCCTTTGGAATGCGCAGCGAGCGCGCTTGCTGCATGATGACGTCGAGGTCGGCTGGGGCGATGCCCTGAAAAAGGGGCAGGCCGGAAATCAACGAGCGGTCGAGACGGCTCAAGCGGCTTCTCCTCATGATCTTCGATCACGAGATACACCAATAAGATGGCCACGCCTACCGCCCCGATGTCACACCGGGCGCACCGAGCGTGCGGTTCAAGGGCGGATTGCGTGCAAGTTGCTAGGCAGCAAAGAGACCGTGAAAATGGTCGTCTAAAGGCTGGCGATCAGCACGCGGAGAAATGAGCCATGGCCTCGTCAGATAGCGATCCGAACAGCCAGTCGGTGATTGAAGAGGTGGCGCGCGCGGCCTTCGACCGCTGCCATCCGGGCGACAGTTTCGACGACATGAAGCAGCGCGCGTCGTTCTCCAAGGAAGACCGCTATTTGCTTGCCGATTGGCTGGCCTTTGCCGAGGCGGAACTACAGAGCCGGGGAGCGGATGCCCGCTGAAATCAGGCGACCTTTGCAGGCAGCAGCTTGCGGAACCTGGCAAGCAATGAATCGGGCTCGCGCACGAGGCGGATGCCGAGATTGTCGGGCGCCATGCCTGCGGCACAACCGCCGCTTTTGCCATCGCGGATGAAGTAGGACATGTAGCCGCGATGCTTGCCGCCAACCACGCGCACGCCGCAATTGTCCAAGCTTTCGGCTTTTGCTGCACCGTCGGCGAGGCGCGTGCGCGTATAGCAGGTCGTCGTCCATTCCCACACGTTGCCGGCGATGTCGGCAACACTCTTTGCGTTGGTGCCGAAATGGCCGCGCGTCTTGGGCTCGGGGTCGGGTTCGCTCTTGCCGGTTTCGCTGCGGTAGCGGGCAAGCCAGCGCTCGGCGGGATTGCTGCCGTTGCTGTCGAGGAGCAGCGCATCGTCGGCGTAGCGTTCGCCAGCGGCGAAAGCCCATTCGGTATCGGTGGGCAGCCGCCAGACAGCGCCGGTCCGCTCGGTCAGCCATGCGGCATAGGCGGTGGCGTCGCGATAGCTGACGCCTGTTGCGGGCATGTCGTCGCCGGCGGTAATGGCGCTGGCCTCCGGAGCCTCGCAGGCGCCATCGGCGACACAACGTGCGTAGTCGGCAGCACTCACCTGGTATTTCATGATAGCGAAGCCACGCTGCACTTTGGTGGCCTGCAGGGGCGCATCGACGGGATAGTCGTTCTTCAGGAATTCGCCGGGCAGGCGCAAGTCGAACGAGCCGGGCGCTATTGCCACGGTTTCCGGTTCGGCGGCCATTTGCGCCGGAGCCTTGCCGGCGATTTCAACGACCTGGGGGGCAAAGGCGCCGGCCGCGGCAAGCATCGTAGCCGCTATCGCCATTGAAGCCTGAACCTTGAGTTTCATGACCAGTCCTCAGAAAAATGGCCCGCCGGAGTTCCGACGGGCCGCCCATTCGGCACGAGTGTTTGGCCCGTTGGAGCGGCTTCGAGATTGAGGCCGCTCCGACTTGTCTCGCTTAGATCGCCCGGATCGGGCCAGGCGCGGAGACTTGCGCCATCAGGTCGTCGTTCCACTCGCCTTCCACCATGATGTGCGCGGTGGCTCCGAGTTCTGCCGCCTCGATCAGGTTGTGGTTGACGTAGGCGTAAACACCGGGTTGCAGGAAGGTGTAGAACGCAGCCCCGGCAGAGCCCCCGCGGATGAACCACGTTTCGAGGTCCTTGGCGGGCGCGTTGCTGAACTTGCCCTGTTCCCAGACATGGTCGCCGTGGCCGCCGATGAGGTGCGGGCGGGTGTCGCGGTTTGCCTGGGAATGAACGATCAGCACCTTGTCGCCGACTTTGGCCTTGAGAGCGTTGTCACCGGTAAGCGCGCCGACCTTGCCGTTGAACACGACGTGGGTGGGGATCAGCCCGCGCATGACGTTCAACGTTTCTTCGTAGCTTTCGCCGAGCGTCTCGTAGCTCTTGTACTTGCCGTTCTCGTCGCGCGGCACGTAGAAATCGTTCTCGCCGATGTAGAACAGCTTGTCGTAGGTCAACTGCTTGCCGTTGCCATCCTTCAGGCCGTCACGCGGCAACACCATGATGGTACCGCTCATTCCGGACACGACGTGCCAGGGGATCATGCCTTCCGGCGCGCAGTGGTAGACGAAGGTACCGGTCCGCGTCGCCTTGAAGCGCAGCACGACCTGTTCGCCAGGGTTGACGTGGGTAAGCGCACCGCCACCGAGAGCACCGGTCGCCGCATGGAAGTCGATGTTGTGCGGCATCTCGTTGGTTTCGGGGTTGACCAACGTGAGTTCGACATAGTCACCCTCATGCACGATCATCATCGGTGCGGGGATCGAACCGTTATAGGTCATGGCCCGCATCGTGGTGCCTTCGCGGTCGATCACGACCGGCTGTTCCTTGACGGTCAGCTGGAACTCAACGACCTTCGGTCCGCCCGTGGCGACCTGCTCGTGTTCATGCACGAAGGGCGGGGCGACCAGATTGACCTTCTGGCGGGGCAGGCTCTTTATGTCAGCAGCCGGCACCTGTGCCAGCGCGGGGGTGGCGGCCATTGCGGCCAGAAGGACGGCGCCGGCTGTACCGGCAGCTGTGCCCAAGAGTGCTTCACGACGCGTCAACATGGCCAAATCTCCTTCAGGACCATTCACGTTGCCTATGACCCGTAATCTAGTTGCACTGCACAAATCCGTCTTTGTTGCATTGCAAACGAAATGGCGATGGAGAGGTCGATCTTGCCGGTTTGGCTTGGCCAAAACTATCGGCCCCGCATTGCGAGGCCGATGGTTGGTGTTGGTAGTCGAAAGGTAGTATCAGGCCGCCCTGCTGTGCAGGCGAGGCGATTGGGCAAGATAGGCATCGAAGGCGGCAGCGACGGAGCGGATGACGAAGCGGTGGGCTTCGTCGACGCGCACCACGCCGTCTTTGACCGTCACCAGGCCGTCGGCAGCCATGTTCGGGAGGCTGACTGCCCCGTCGAGAATCTTGGCTGCGTCAAAACCGTGCCTGGCGCAGATGGCAGGGATGTCTGCTTCGAAGTAGCACATCAGCCGCTCGATGATGTCCGCCCGCAGCCGGTCCTCCGCAGTCAGGCGGTAACCCTTTGCGGTGGCCAGTCGCCCTGAAGATATGTGGCGGGCATAGAGGCCGAGCGCGACCTCGTTTTGCACGTAGCCATGTTCGAAGCGGCCAATGGATGAGGCGCCGAAGCCGATCAGCGAATCGCAGTTGTCCGTGGTATAGCCCTGGAAATTGCGACGAAGGGTGCGGGTCTGCCATGCGCGCGCCAGTTCATCGCCGGGCAGGGCGAAATGATCGAGCCCTATCTGGATATAGCCGGCATCGACCAGCGCAGCGGCGATCGCCTCCGCCTGGACGACGCGGGCCGCGCTGTCGGGAAGCACGGTCTCGTCAATCATTTTCTGGTGCTTCTTGAATGACGGCACGTGCGCATAGCCGAAAACGGCAAGCCGGTCCGGGCGCATTGCTGCCACGCGTTCGGCGGTTTCCACGCAGGAAGCCACCGTCTGGTGCGGCAGGCCATAAATGAGGTCGAAATTAATGCTTTCGACACCGGCGGCACGCAGCAGGTGCACGGCTTCAGCCGTCTGTTCTTCGCTCTGGATGCGGTTGATCGCAACCTGAACCTTGCGGTCGAGGCTTTGCACGCCGAGGCTTGCCCTGCGCACGCCGGACCCGCCCAGGGCGGCGGCCATGTCGGATGTCAGAGTACGCGGATCGATCTCGACGGCGATTGAGGTGACCTCGCTGAAAGCGAAGTACCGCCGCAAAAGATTTACCAGCGTTGCGAATTCGTGCGGCTCGACGATGGTCGGAGTACCGCCACCGAAATGCACCTCGCCGATGTGGAGGCCGGCTGGAGCATGCTCTGCAACCAGCCGGATTTCCTCCTGCAACACGTCGAGATAAGCCAGGATGGGCTGGTCTTGTCGGGTGATCGTGGTGTGGCAGCCGCAATACCAGCACATGGAACGGCAAAAGGGGATGTGAAGGTAAAGAGAAGCGGGTTCGCTTGCCGGCAGTGCCGACAACCAGTCGCTATACGCGCCGACGCCGACATTGTCTGAAAAGTGTGGTGCCGTCGGATAGCTGGTGTACCGCGGCAACCGCGCGTCGGCATATTTGTGCAGGATCGAACCGGACAAGCTTCACCTCTTGGAACTGTGAGGCAATTGCTAGCGCCAGCGCAGCTCCATGTCTTTGAGCAGGATCAAGCCGTATTGCGCGTCAAAATGAAGGTGGCCGCACCGCAAAGCGCCAACGCCTGAATCGCGACGATCTTGAGATCGGTATCGAGTGCGATCGACAGGACCAGCGTCAGCGCCATGGCCACTATGGCGGCGATCTTGCCCTTGCGGCTGATCGCGCGCCTGTCGCGCCAATCGCGGATGGCCTTGCCGAACGTGCGGTTTTTGAGCAGCCAGTCGTGCATTGCAGGCGAGGATTTAGCGAAGAAGAATGCCGCAAGGATGATCAACGGCGTTGCCGGCAATAACGGCAGCACGATACCAAGCGCACCCAGCGCCAGGCTGGTGAAGCCGAGGATCAGCCAGACGATGCGCATTGCATCTCTGCGAGATATGGCTGGGCTGGACATGTCCGGGCTCGTCTCATTGCCTTCCTTGATGCCACCGCCGGGCCAGTAACGCCACAGGTGGATTCGATGTTTGATACGCCGCAAAGATTTTTTCCCGCCCAGACGGCATGTGTACGGTGCAAACAGCAATCTGGAGCATGGTACGCATGGACGTGGCGCTAAGCGACAAGCACGGCCTGCACGAGGACGCCTTGGCGCTTGTCCTCGGCACGCTTTTGGTTGCGCTGGGAACGGTGATCTATGCCAAGGCCGTGCTTTTGGTCGGCGGCATGGCCGGGCTTGCGCTGCTGATGCAATACACGACCGGTGTCGATTTCTGGCTCGGTTTTTCGCTCATCAACCTGCCATTCTATTATCTCGGCCTGAATCGGATGGGGTGGCGCTTCACATTGCGGACATTTGCGGCGGTAACCCTGGTGTCGCTGTTTTCACGACTGACGGCGGATTGGATCGACTTCTCGCGGCTTGAACCCGCTTATGCAGCGGTCATGGCCGGCACGTTGTGCGGTACCGGCCTGTTGATGCTGTTTCGGCATAGGACAGGCCTCGGCGGCGTCAACATCCTGGCGATGTTTCTTCAAGACAATTGGGGTGTTCGTGCCGGGTATTTCCAGCTTGCCGTGGACCTGTCCATCCTTGGCGCGGCGGTTTTCGTGCTAAGCCCGGATCGCATTGCGCTGTCAGTGGTGAGCGCGGTGATCCTCAATCTCATCATCGCCGTCAACCACCGTCCAGGTCGCTATCTCGGCATAAGCTGAGACCAAATTCGCCCCGGTGTTTGTCCGGGATCAAGCCGGTTTTGTGCGAAACTCTGTAGAATTCCTTCCAGATGCAGGATTGCGGCAACCGCACCAGAGCTCTTGCCGGGTCGCTGCTTGATCACGCGACAGGAAGACAGAGCTATGCTCAACACCCTAAATTCCACGCACCACGGCAGCGCTTCCGGCAGCCTGGATCTCGTCCAGCGTCTGGCGGTCGCGCTGGACAAGGCGCATCTTGACTGCGGTTGCCGCACGCAACTGGACGAAGCGCTGGCTATTTTTGAAAAGCACGAGCGATTGCGCGACGCGTGCGCCTGCCTGGCCAATGCGAGGACGCAGCGCGAGAAGATCGAGGTTGCGCTGGTATTCCTCAACGATTTGAACGACCTGACCGCCACGGAAGCCGACCGCAGCGTCTATCTCGACCTTGCCTTGCTGTTCGACAGCATTGCGGAGATGGCGAAGGATGGGGCGAGTTCGATGCGTGCGCTCGTCGAGGCAACGGAGGAGGGCGCCGATGCCTACGCCGCTGCAATCGCCGAAGCCGAAGCGGCGCACCGTTCAGGCAAAGGCAAGTCGAAAAAACGCCCGGCTGCGTGAGCTTCCGCGCCGGGGGAGCGAAATATCATGTTTTACAATCTGGCCTTGATGACCTGCCACCCGGCTACCTTGCCATGTTTGCTGCAAGGCGAGCCGGATAGCATCGATGCAGTCAGTGGCCGCCGCAGCCGCAATCAGATGTATGCGGCCGGCCGATTTCAACGCGCCATAGATCCGGTCCCTGCTGCAGATATTCCCATGAATATTCGCCCGGATGACGCATCTCGATCTGCGCGCGCAACGGACGCGGATCGTGATCGTTGACGATGATGAGCGAAGCGCCATGACCGAGCGCGCCCAGCATGTCGAAAATGCGTTGGTGACGTTCGAACGGAGCGATCATTCTAACGTCGATGAGGGGCGTGGCGCCCGTTTCCGTGGTCGTCATTTTTGAAATATCCCGTTGCCGCCGGAAAAAGCTGCCCGAGCGAGGCGGCAGGTTCGGCTCCGGCCGTGCAAAGCTATGCGGCCAACGCCTTTTCATGATTGTCGAAACGCAAATAAACGCCGAAAGCCGGGCCTAAGCCAAAAAATTCCTTCTTTGGCCACCACTTAGCCGCGCAACTGTCATTGGCTGGCCACGATTGCATTCCTATTTATGGGCCATGGGAAAAAGCAAAAAAGAGAAGAGACGACCGATGAGCGAGGAAAAGAGCAGGCTGGACGAATTGTTGAACGACCCGATGGTGCAGCTTGTGATGCAGCGCGATCACGTCAATCCCAAGGGTGTCCGCTGGATGCTGGAACGCGCCCGCGCCCGCGCGGAAGACCCTTCGCTGCCTCCCGCCTACATGGTGGCTCGTGAATGCTGGGAGCACGGCATCTGCAGCTAGGCTGCGCCTCTCGCCACAGTAGAACAAATTCGCCGCCGTCCGGGCAACCGGGCGGCGGTTTCGCTTTGGGTTGGCGAGCCATCAGCCCGATGAATGAACAGACATGGTAAAAATTCGATTCAATCTTTCTTGGTAATTCATCGCTCATAACTGACCTGAATTCCCGGGGCGTTGCCGCTGGGGCTGTTTTGTTCCGCGTACAGGTCCTTGATGCGTTCCTCGGGCATTCTTGCATCGCTGCTTCTTTGCCTTGGCCTTGCCGGCTGCTCGTCGAGCGTGGGCATCGAGGACATGATGCCGAGGCCTTCGGCGGAGATCACCAGTTCGATATCGCGACCTGAAAACACCGTGCGAGCCGCGTCGCCGGTGCGTCCCAAGGCAATGCTGCCGGCGATGTCCGCGCCTGACCCAGAACCGGAGGTTGCGGTCCTGGCCGAGCCGGAGCCGGTTCAGGACAGCGGCTTTGCCATGCCTGCGGTCGATGTCGCAGCCCTGATCCCGACGCAGAAGCCGAGCCGGGCGGCGCGCGCCATCGATGATGGCGTTGTCCACCCGCATCGTTTCCGCGACGCCAAGCCGATCAACTTCGGCAGGGTCAAGCCGAAGCACTATGCGGTGCACGGCGTCGATGTTTCACGCTGGCAGGGCGACATCAACTGGGCGAAACTGCGCAGCCAGGGTGCCAATTTCGCTTTCATCAAGGCGACTGACGGCGGCGACCATCTCGACCCGATGTTCATGAAGAACTGGCGGGGTGCCGATGCTGCCGGCATCAGGCGCGGCGCTTACCATTTCTTCTACTGGTGCCGTGTCGCCAGCCAGCAGGCGGACTGGTTCATCCGCAACGTACCGAAGGTGGAGGGCGCGCTGCCGCCGGTCATCGACGTGGAGTGGAACGGCGAATCGAGTTGCAAGCGCCGGCCTTCGCCCGCCCAGGTACGCGAGAAGATGCAGGTCTTCATGGACAGGCTGGAACAGCATTACGGCCAGCGCCCGATCATCTATACGGCGCCTGACTTCTATGCCGACAACCTGCGCGGGGCCTTCCCCAATCATCCGTTCTGGCTGCGCGCGGTGGCCCAGCATCCGTCCAAGGTCTATCCGGGGCGCAACTGGCTGTTCTGGCAGTATTCCGGCTCGGGTCTTTCCCAGGGTGTCAACGGCAGGATCGACCTCAACGTGTTCCAGGGCAGCGAAGCCGAATGGCGGCGCTGGGTGGGCGGTGCGCAATTGATGGCCGACGCGCAGTAGCGAGCTTAGGCCGCGTCCTCGTCTCCGGTTTCTCCAACTTCCTCAGTTTTTGGCGCCTTCTTCGCTTCGCAGCACGGAGACGGCGGATTGCCGTATCAATCGCATTGCAGTGCGCCTAAATATAGCTATTGCTATAATTTAAATACTATGCTTCCCTTAATTGTCTTTGCTATTTGGGGAACATACTGATGCGCCGCTGGCTGCCGTTCGATCGTAGTCGCCGAGGATTTCTCGGCGCGGGCCTGTTGGCGGCTGGCGCCACGGCCATAAGCGCCAGGAGCGCGACGGGACAATCCTCCCACACGCATGACCATGGCGCGCCCGCGCCTTCGCCATATTCGGCCGAGAGCTCGGCAGGCCACCACACCGGCCACGGCGCGATGATGACGGTGGGCGAGGTCGACAACGAGCGCAACGGCTTCGACCCGACCGCGATGCTGACGGACTGGGAGACCGGCACTGTCTCGACCTTGCCGGATGGACGCAAGCTCAGGACCTTTACGGTGACGGCCGAGGACAAGGAGATCGAGATCGCGCCGGGCGTGATGTTCCCGGCCTGGACTTTCAACGGCCGCGTGCCGGGACCATCTTTGCGGGCCGTGGAAGGCGAGCGGTTGCAGATCATCTTCCGCAACAACGGCTCGCACCCGCATTCGATGCATTTCCACGGCATCCATGCCGCGCGCATGGACGGCGTGCCGGGGGCGGGGCTGATCGGGCCGGGCGAGGAGTTCGTCTACGAGTTCGACGCCAAGCCGTTCGGCTGCCATCTCTACCACTGCCACGCGCTGCCGCTGGCGCGCCACATGCACAAGGGCATGTATGGCCTGTTCGTCATCGACCCCGATCCGGAGCGCCATCCCGAAGCCGCCGACGTTGCCCGCTCGCGCCTGCTCGGCACGCTGGAAAACGCCGAATGGCAGGAAATGGCGATGGTGATGAATGCCTTCGACACCACCTTCGACGGCGAAAACGAGTTCTATGCCTGCAACACGGTGGCGCATTGCTACGCCAAGAAGCCGATCCGCGTGATCCGCGACCGCCCGGTGCGCATCTATCTGGTCAACGTCACCGAGTTCGACCCGATCAACTCCTTCCACCTGCACGCCAACTTCTTCGATTATTTCGACCAGGGCACGACCCTGACCCCGACGCTGAAGACGGTGGACCTGATCATGCAGTGCCAGGCCCAGCGCGGCATCCTCGAATTCTCGTTCAAGGACCATGAGCCGGGCTCCTACATGTTCCACGCGCATCTATCCGAATTTACCGAGCTTGGCTGGATGGGTGCGTTCGACGTCGTCGAGGCAGTGTCATGAACGAGCGCATCGACATGCACGATATCGAGCCCGGCACCCCTCACGCCACTGAGCCCAAGCGCCCGGCGCTTGCCTGGCTGGCGATTCCCGTAGCCATCGCGGCGCTGGCGGTCTGGTGGCTGCTGTCGTCCAATCTTTTGGCCGGTTTCTCCAACGGCGCTCCGCCGGTCGAGAACCTGACCGTCGAACGCACCATTCTCGACCAGGGCGGGATAAGGCTGCTGGTTCGGGCCGGCGGCTCGGAGCCGATGCGAATCGCCCAGGTGCAGGTCGATGCCGGCCACTGGCTGTTCGAACAGCAGCCGCCGGGACCGATCGCGCGCGGCGACACCGCCTGGATCAGCGTGCCGTACCCGTGGGTCGTCGGCGAGACCCATCACGTGGCGTTCGTCACCAATACGGGTGCCGCCTTCGACCACGAGATCGGCGTTGCCGTGCCGACGCCGGTGACGACTTCGGGCAGCCTTGCTTCGCAGGCCCTGCTCGGCGTGTTCGTCGGCATAGTGCCGGTTGCCGTCGGCCTGCTGTTTTACCCGGCGCTGCGCGGCGCAGGCCCTGCGACGATGAACTTCCTGCTGGCCATGACGGTCGGCCTGCTGGCCTTCCTGTTGGTCGACACGCTTGAAGATGCCTTCGAGTTCTCCGGCGAGTCCGCGGCGCTGTTCCAGGGGCAGGCGATGGTGATCCTTGCCGCGGCGGCGAGCTTCCTGCTGCTGATGGCGGTTGCCCGCAGCCACGGTCATCCTTCGGGGCTGGCGCTGGCGACCTATATTGCGCTCGGCATCGGCCTGCACAATCTGGGCGAGGGCCTTGCCATCGGCGCTTCCTTCGCGGCGGGCGCTGCGGGGCTTGGAACCTTCCTGGTGATGGGCTTTGCACTGCACAACATCACCGAGGGCATCGGCATCGCAGCACCTATCCTCAAGGTGAAGCCGCCGTTGTGGGTCTTCCCGGCGCTGGCGCTTCTGGCCGGCGGGCCGGCGGTGATCGGCATGTGGGTGGGCAGCCTTGCCTACGCGCCGCAGTGGTCGGCGCTGGCGCTGGCCATCGGCGCGGGAGCCATCCTGCAGGTGATCGTGGAAGTCAGTGCGCTGTTGATGCGCACGGGCAATCGCGGCACGGCGGCGCTGTTCTCGCCCGCAGTGCTGGCGGGGCTCGGCGTCGGCATCGCCTTCATGTACGGCACCGCGATGCTGGTGAAGCTTTAAGGGCGCGGCTCATCCTTGCCACGCCCGGCAAATGCCGTCTGGCCATTGTCAAAGAACTGACCTCTATTGAGAGGTCGGGAGGACGGGCGGCCGTTCGGTCGCTCGTTTAGTTTAGTAGTGCGGCCTTGCGGCCGCCCGTCCGGTGGCTTCCCTCAACCGATACACCGGCCATGCCGCAGCCCCAGCCTTGAAGGCCGACAACTGCGGGCAACACTGCGCCCGGTTCGAGGGCCGAACTTAGGGGTTCATCACCCAGCCGCCCACCGTGGACGACCAGCCCGGCACCGTCGCCCTCTCCTGATACCCGGTGCGCACCAGGTCTTCCGCAAGGGCGATGGGGGGCAGTATCGACCGGCGCAATGAGAGGTGGATGAAAAAGGCCCGAAATAACCGGCAAGCGGTTGAGATGGCGCATGTTTTGGCTGGATAGCGGCGAGAATCTATCCACGCATAACGAGGTTCCAATCGCGCCCGCGCCATGTCTCGCGAAAAACTGATTAAAAAATGCAACCGGATTGTCGGTTCCGTGGATTCCCGCGCGTCCTTCGAGGGCAAACCATGCGGCCGGGCCAGTCAACTCCCGTCCGACAGGATCGTTCCCGGGAGATAGCCATGAACCATTCATACCGTTGGGTGATCGTCGCAGCAGGGGGATTGCTGGGATGCGTTGCGATCGGCGCCATGTTTTCGCTGCCGGTATTCCTGCTGCCGATGTCGCGCGACACCGGCTGGTCGGTGACCGGCATTTCCAGCGCCATGACCATCGGCTTTCTTGCTTTGGCGGCGGCGAGCATGGTGTGGGGCAATCTGTCCGACCGGTTCGGCGCGCGCCCGGTGGTGCTGGCCGGATCGGTCATCCTCGCGGCGAGCCTGGCGATGGCCAGCCTCTCGGAATCGCTGATCGGGTTTCAACTGGTGTTCGGACTGTTGGTCGGCGGCGCGACGGCCGCCGTCTTCGCGCCGATGATGGCCTGCGTGACCGGCTGGTTCGACACGCAACGCAGCCTCGCCGTCTCGCTGGTTTCCGCCGGCATGGGTATGGCGCCGATGACCATGTCGCCGCTCGCCGCATGGCTGGTCACCGTCTACGACTGGCGCACATCGATGCTGATCATCGCCGGGATCGCCGCTGCCATCATGATCCCGACGGCCTTGCTGGTGCGCACGCCACCGCCGGTGGCCGAGGACGAGGCCGAAATTTCAGGCGAAACCGGGTCGCAATCGGCAATGACGATCGGCGAGGCGGTGCGGTCGCGCCCGTTCGTCGTCCTCTTGGTGGCGAACTTCTTCTGCTGCGCAACGCATTCCGGCCCGATCTTCCACACGGTGAGCTACGCCATAACCTGCGGCATTCCGATGATCGCGGCGGTGACCATCTACAGCGTGGAAGGGCTTGCCGGCATGGGCGGGCGCATCGCCTTCGGCGTCCTCGGCGACCGTTTCGGCGCCAAGCGGGTGCTGGTGAGCGGCCTGTTTCTGCAAGCCTTCGGCGTGCTTGCCTATGTCTTCGTCAGCCAGCTTGGTGGTTTCTACGCCGTGGCCGCCCTTGTCGGCTTCATTTATGCCGGCGTGATGCCGCTTTATGCCGTCATCGCGCGCGAAAATTTCCCGATGCGGATGATGGGCACCATCATCGGCGGCACGGCGATGGCGGGAAGCCTCGGCATGTCGACCGGTCCGCTGGTCGGCGGCCTGATCTACGACCGGTTCGACGGCTATGCCTGGCTCTATATCGGCTCGTGGGGCATAGGCATCGCGGCTTTCCTCATCGCCATGACGTTCCGCCCGTTCCCTAGGACGGAGAGGCGGGAAGCGTTGGCGTAGCACGTTCGCCGCCATGGGCGCGTCTTCTCCCGCAAGGGAGAAGGTTGGCCTGAGGACGATGTTCAGGCTGGATTGCAGGTCATGCCGTTGCGGCGGGCATTGTCGATGCAGTCCTGCCTGTTGGAATAGCCCTGGGTGGACGAACCGACGATCTTGCCGTTGGCGGCGGTGCGCCGCCAGCGCCAGCCGTCGGATGAGTAGATTTCCCACGTATCGCCATTGGTGCTCTTGCAACTTGCCATTGTAGTTCTCCTGTTGAGAACCAAGGCGTAGGGCGAGTCGGGCAGGGGACTCTACGAACTGGGTGCAACCGCTGGGTGGCGGATTGGGGTGGGGTGGTTGTGGGTGGCAACTAGGGAAGTTGCTTTTGCGCGGGGCGGGAATAGCATTCCGGCATGACCGGCTATGTCTATATGACCGCAAGCCAAATTCGCGGCACCATCTACATCGGAGTGACGAATGACCTCGCCAGGCGCATTCCCGAACACAAGGCGGGCGAGGGTTCACGTTTTACAGGCCGCTACGGGGTGCAGCGTCTCGTCTGGTACGAGGAGCATTTCGATATGCGCGATGCAATCCAGCGCGAGAAGTCGCTCAAGCGCTGGCAGCGGCAATGGAAGATTGAGTTGATCGAAAAGGCGAACCCTGAATGGCATGAGTTGATGCGCGGATTGGCGTGGTAGCTGCCGACGTTCCCAACGCTTCCAATGCTTCCAATGCTTCCAACGCGTCTTAGCCTTCCAGCCAATCCCGTTAACTCGTCATCCTCGGGCAAGCGAAGGCAACGCCGAGCGCGACCCGGGGATCCATGCCGTGACGAGGATCGTTCACACCAGCGTTGGCGGTTGTTGCGCGCGTTACCACCCGCGAGCCCTGCCGATAGGGTACGGCATGGATCCTAGGGTCTCCACCTCGCTGCGCTCGGCTCCGCCCTAGGATGACGAAGGAAGGGATGGCGGTTTTGGGGGCGGTCAGATTCTGCGTGAACTCGCTGCCGTCTGTGACACCACATTGCTTGCGTTCGGGGTGTCAGTTTGCAGCGGTTGGCACCTTCATTCAGCGAAAGTTCACCCGAGGGTTATTCAAGTCCCTGTTCTTCGAAAAGAACAACAATAGTTGAGATTGAAATTTCGTTGTAGTCTTTGTCGTCTCTTTATTTGAAATGGAATTCAAAACACGATTGAGCCACTGGCGATCCCTGTTAGTGGGGGAGCCGCCCTGGCGCATTCTCAGCCGCGTCAAATGTCGAAGTATTCTATCCGCATATCTCGGCGAAACGCCACAGCGAGCTTCTATTTGCTCGCGAGTTCTCGCGTTTCCAAACTTGGAAAACGGAAAAAGAAAGCAAAGCGCAAATGTTGTCGCTTGCCACTCCGCGCTGTTAGCCAGATTTGTATTTAAAATTCTGTCCGTATAGTTCCCAGACGCGCTATTGAGCCCAAGTGAAGCGGATTTGTAGTGAAGTAAAAGATGACCAACTTCGTGAAGAATTATCTCCTTGGAGAATAGAGAATTGTTTATTGCTCCTTCATATATGCTTTCAGATAGAACTAGTGCCAGTGGTTTATCAGAAATAAATGCTCTAACCGACCCCATGGCACTATCATCTTCAATATGCACGTGGAGTCCTGGAAAAATACGCGGTAAATCAAATTCGATATACCTAATTAAATCGAAGTTCTCATTACTTAGCGAGGCGTTACTCCGTGCCCATTCCGCTAGTAGATCAAGCTGCCTAGCTGAAGCTCCTCGTGTAATGAAGACGTTGTTCATTGTTGTGAACCATATCGAGGTTGAGTGACCCTAGTAAGTTTATAGGTAGAGTCCTGAGCGGCTAGCGCCATCTCGACATCAGCTTTATTTAATCCCAATAGTTCCATGACGAGAAGAACGTAGTGAGCGGGCGCAGGCTTCTCTCCCCGTTCAATTCGCGAGACATCAAGTGGGCTCGTGCCCACCAACTTTGCCATTTCAGGTAGCGTCATTGTCAAAGCACGCCGTTCCTCGGCACAAAGGCGACCAAAAGGACTTAGGCTGTAATTTTTGTTGGCATATTCCAATTGTTCTGCTCTCAGCTGCACCCGCTGGTCGCGCCACACGTATCGCACTTCTCGCAGGTGCCGTTGCGCACCATGGTGAAGTTCTGGCACTCCGAGCAGGAATTGCCGGTGTAGCCCTGTAGAAGTGACTTGGCGCGGCGGTCGGCGGCGACCTTCTTGGCGTCGGCCGCTTCCTGGGTGGCGGCGTCGGTGAACAGCGCCTCGGTTTCGACGGCTTCGCTTGCTTCCTCGCGGGCGCGCTCCTCATAGTCGCGCTTGAAGGCAACCGCTTCGTCGCTGGCGGTTTCGGCCTTCAGCGCCGTTGCCGTTGCTGTGGCGAGCGACAAGACATTGCCGGCAAAGGCGGTGGGCGCGGCGCGGGCAGGGCGGTCGCCCGTTCCGGAGCCTGAACCACCGGCAAAGCCCTTCGGCTCACTGGCTGCCGACACCAGCTTGACCGGCGAGACGCCGCGCGTCAGGCCCTTGGAGAAGGCGAATGCCTTGCCCTCGGTGATGCCCTTGCCGAGCGAGGTGTTGGAGAAGTCGGTATCGACATGGGCGAGATCGTTGCGGCCGAGATAGCTGATGGCGAGCTCGCGGAACACGTAGTCGATGATCGAGGTGGCGCTCTTGATGGCGTCGTTGCCCTGCACCATGCCGGCCGGCTCGAATTTTACAAACGTGAAGGCCTCGACATATTCCTCAAGCGGCACGCCGTATTGCAGGCCGAGCGAAATCGCGATGGCGAAGTTGTTCATCATGGCGCGGAAGGCCGCACCTTCCTTGTGCATGTCGATGAAGATTTCGCCGAGCCGCCCATCGTCGAACTCGCCGGTGCGCAGGTAGACCTTGTGGCCGCCGACGATGGCCTTCTGGGTGTAGCCCTTGCGGCGGTTCGGCAGCTTCTCGCGGTCGCGCACCACTTTTTCGATGATGCGCTCGATGATCTTCTCGGTTACCTGCACGGCCTTGGCGGCGGCAGGGGCCGCGATCAGCGCCTCGACGGCATCGTCCTCGTCCTCCTCGTCATCGGAGATGAGCGAGGCGTTGAGCGGCTGCGACAGCTTGGAGCCGTCGCGGTAAAGCGCGTTGGCCTTGAGCGCCAGCTTCCATGACAGCATGTAGGCGTTCTTGGCGTCCTCGACGGTCGCCTCGTTCGGCATGTTGATGGTCTTGGAGATGGCGCCCGAGATGAAGGGCTGCGCCGCCGCCATCATACGGATGTGGGATTCGACCGAGAGGTAGCGCTTGCCGATCTTGCCGCAGGGGTTGGCGCAGTCGAACACCGGATAATGTTCGGCCTTGAGGAAGGGTGCGCCTTCCAGCGTCATTGCACCGCAGACATGGATGTTGGCGGCCTCGATCTCCTTGCGGGTGAAGCCCAGCGCCGGCAGCATCTCGAAGGAGAAGTCGGAAAGCTGCTCGTCGGTGAAGCCGAAGGTCTCCTTCACCCAGTCGGCACCGAGCGTCCACTGGTTGAACACGAACTTGATGTCGAAGGCCGACTTCAGCGCGCCGTTGAGCGCCGCGATCTTCTCGTCGGTGAAGCCTTTTGTCTTGAGCGTTGAAGGGTTTACGCCCGGCGCTTGATTCAGGTTGCCATGGCCGACGGCATAGGCCTCGATCTCGGCGATCTGGCTTTCGGAGTAGCCCAGCGTGCGCAGCGCTTCCGGCACTGCGCGGTTGATGATCTTGAAGTAGCCGCCGCCGGCGAGCTTCTTGAACTTGACCAGCGCGAAATCGGGTTCGATGCCGGTGGTGTCGCAGTCCATGACCAGGCCGATGGTGCCGGTCGGAGCGATGACGGTGGCCTGCGCGTTGCGGTAGCCATGCTCCTCGCCAAGCTCGATGGCGCGGTCCCAGGCGGCGCGGGCGTGGGTGACGAGATCCTTCTGCCAGACGTGCTCGGCATTGATCGGCACCGGGTTGACGGAGAGCTTCTCGTAGCCGTCCTTGTCGCCATAGGCGGCGCGGCGATGGTTGCGCATGACGCGCAGCATGGAGACCGCATTGCGGTCGTAGTCAGGGAAGGCGCCGAGCTCTGAGGCCATTTCGGCCGAGGTGGCGTAGGAAACGCCGGTCATCAGCGCGGTGAGCACGCCGCATAGCTCGCGGCCTTCGTCGGAGTCGTAGGGGATGCCGGCGGTCATCAGCAGGCCGCCGATATTGGCGTAGCCGAGGCCGAGCGTGCGGTATTCGTAGGAAAGCTTGGCGATTTCCTTCGACGGGAACTGCGCCATCATGACCGAGATTTCGAGCACGATGGTCCACAGGCGCACCGTGTGCTCGTAGGCGGCGATGTCGATGGTGCCGTCCACGTTGCGGTAAGGCAGGAGGTTGATCGAGGCGAGGTTGCAGGCCGTGTCGTCGAGGAACATGTATTCCGAGCACGGGTTGGAGCCGCGGATCGGCCCGCCCGCCGGCGAGGTGTGCCAGTCGTTCATGGTGGTGTTGAAGTGCAGGCCCGGATCGGCGGAAGCCCATGCGGCGTAGCCGATCTTTTCCCACAGGTCGCGCGCCTTCATGGTCTTCATGACGCGGCCGTCCTTGCGGGCGGTCAGGCTCCAGTCGCCGTCCTGCTCGACGGCGCGCAGGAAGTCGTCCTTGAGCGAGACGGAATTGTTCGAGTTCTGGCCGGAAACGGTGAGGTAGGCTTCCGAATCCCAGTCGGTGTCGTAGGTCTTGAACTCGATCGAGGTGTAGCCCTGGCGTGCGAACTGGATGACGCGCTGGACGTAGTTCTCCGGCACGGCGTCCTTCTTGGCCGCCTTGATCTCGCGCTTCAGCGCCGTGTTGATCGACGGGTCGAAGCAATCGTCATCCTGACCTTCGCAGTTGACGCATGCCTTCATGATGGCGTCGAGGTGCTTGCGCACGATCTTGGAGCCGGTGACCAGCGCCGCCACCTTCTGCTCCTCCTTCACCTTCCAGTCGATGAAGCTCTCGATGTCGGGGTGGTCGGCGTCGACGATCACCATCTTGGCGGCGCGGCGCGTGGTGCCGCCCGACTTGATGGCGCCGGCGGCGCGGTCGCCGATCTTGAGGAAGGACATCAGGCCGGACGAGCGGCCGCCGCCGGAAAGCTTCTCGCCTTCGCCGCGCAGCATCGAGAAGTTGGAGCCGGTGCCGGAGCCGTACTTGAACAGGCGCGCCTCGCGCACCCACAGGTCCATGATGCCGCCTTCGTTGACGAGATCGTCCTGCACGCCCTGGATGAAGCAGGCATGCGGCTGCGGATGCTCATAGGCCGACTTCGACTTGGTCAGCTTGCCGGTGAAGGGATCGACGTAGAAATGGCCCTGGCCGGGGCCGTCGATGCCGTAGGCCCAGTGCAGGCCGGTGTTGAACCACTGCGGCGAGTTCGGCGCGACGCGCTGGGTGGCCAGCATATAGGCAAGCTCGTCGCGGAAGGTGCGGGCGTCTTCCTCCGACTTGAAGTAGCCGCCCTTCCAGCCCCAGTAGGTCCAGGTGCCGGCCAGACGGTCGAAGACCTGACGCGCATCGCGCTCGGAACCGAAGCGCTCGGCCTCGGGCAGCTCGGCAAGCTCGGCCTCGTCGGGCACGGAGCGCCACAGGAAGGAGGGGACGTCGTTCTCCTCGATCTTCTTCAGGCGCGCGGGAACGCCGGCCTTGCGGAAATACTTCTGCGCGAGGATATCGGCGGCAACCTGGCTGAACTGCGCGGGCACGTCTATGTCGTCGAGGCGGAACACCACCGAGCCGTCCGGATTCTTGATCTCGGAGAGCGCCTTGCGGAATTCGATCTCCGCGTAGGGAGATTGGCCCGCCTTGGTGAAGTGCCGTTCAATGCGCATCGCGTTCTGTCCCTTCGACTATATATAGCGCATTTCTCGCAGATTACCCCAATCTGCCCGAAAGCGCACGTCCGCCTGTTCCGGTCGCGCTCTGGCGCCCCCGGCTCTCCTTTTCGCGCCGTCTCCGGTTCAGGTCGCCAAATCCCTTTCAGAACTCGGTGCCTTGTTGCCCAGTGACGTCGCGGGTCCCTCAAAAACTGAAACTTGGTGCAAATCCCTCCGAGAGGGAAACTCACATTATCTAGTGTCGAACATACCTGCAAACACTAAATATAGTGTTAACAGACAATTTATGCGAGTCCGACAATTCTCCTTTTCGCCACCCCAAAACAGCCCCGAGCCCAATGCATCCGCCGGCCTCGTAAACGGGCGGCATGCGGGCAAAACGCACAAAATCCGGAAAAAAGACCGGGCTCGAAACTTTCCGGTCACGCCCGCAACAGGAGCGCATGGCCCATAAAAAGCGACTCGGTTTGCGTCGTCAAGAGTTCGTTTCTGTAACTTTTATGACCCCAACATCTTGTGTGTCACTTATGTGGATAACGGGGAGAATTTCCTCCGCCGCACCGCCGTTTGCACACCGGCAAACAAGCGGGCTGGTTTTCCGCTGCCGGTTGAATTCCAGCCAAACGCGCCCAATTGAATGAGCGATAAGGAAAATTCAGTTCACCCGTGATATCATCTGACTTATAGAGCGACCTACTGAACGGCAGCAGGCAGCCGGAGAGACTTCGATGAACAGCATTGCCCGTCAAAACGTGATTGAGCCGGTCGATCCGATCTGGCGTTCCATACGCGACGAGGCGATGGAAGCGGTCAATCGCGACCCGCTGCTGGCGGCCTTCCTCTATTCGGCCATTCTCAACCAGGAAAGCCTGGAAGACGCCGTGATCCACCGCTTGGCGGAACGGCTCGCGCACCAGGACATCGGCGCCGACCTCATCCGCCAGACATTCGATGCGATGCTGGATGACGATGCCCAGTGGTCTTCCGTCGTGCGCGTGGACATCCAGGCGTACTATGATCGCGACCCGGCCTGCGACCGCTTCCTGATGCCGGTGCTCTATTTCAAGGGTTTCCACGCCATCCAGACGCACCGCCTTGCGCACTGGCTGTGGAAGCGCGGCCGCAAGGATTTTGCGCTTTACCTGCAAAGCCGCTCGTCATCGGTATTCCAGACCGATATCAACCCGGCTGCCCGCATCGGCAAGGGCGTGTTCCTCGATCACGCGACCGGCCTCGTCGTCGGCGAAACCGCCGTCATCGAGGACGACGTGTCGATCCTGCACGGCGTGACGTTGGGCGGCACCGGCAAGGCCGGCGGCGACCGTCACCCCAAGATCCGCCGCGGCGTGCTGATCGGGGCAGGGGCCAAGATCCTCGGCAATATCGAAATCGGCCATTGCTCCAAGGTGGCTGCGGGTTCGGTCGTGTTGTCGCCCGTACCGCACAACAAGACGGTGGCCGGCGTGCCGGCCCGCATCGTCGGCGAGACCGGTTGCGACGAGCCGTCGCGCCAGATGGACCAGTTGCTGCCGTCGCAGGCCATGGACCACGTCGTAACCTTCGATATCTGAGAAATCCTGCGCGACCGGACGGTGCTCCGGTCCTGATCTTTGGCCGGATGGGCTATCGTCCATGCCGGCTTTTCCTTTACAGTGCGGCGACCGCCGTGCCAGAAGCGCGTTCCTGAAAACAGCCGTTCCCGGAGAGATACCTTGAAACCCGAAGAAATCCGCAAGCTCGACGCCTATTTCAAGCGCGTGTTCCAGAATCCGCGGCTTGAGGTGAAGGCCCGCCCGCGCAAGGACGATTCGGCGGAGGTCTATGTCGGCGACGAATTCCTCGGCATCGTTTTCAAGGACGAGGACGACGGCGACTACAATTTCTCGATGGCGATCCTCGACGTCGATCTCGCCTGAGCCGCAAAAGCTTACTGTTGCGCCGGCATTGCAGCCGGCGCTGCGGACGTCCTGACCATCGTGGCCGCTTCCGTGACCACAGCCGCGTCGAGCGCCTGCCAATCGTCCAGAAAGTCGCTGGAAAAGCGATAGGACAGGCTGAGGCTATCGCCGACGAGCACATCGCGCTCGCAAGGGGCGAGCGATTCTTCCGCCCTCGGACCACTAAGGCAGCGCGCGACGAAGGGATCGCGGCCGGGGCGCTCGGCAACGGCCAGAACTTCGCCCATGTACCCTGATTTTTCCGTGAAGTCGTAAAATGTGATGCCGGCAGGTCCAGGCTTGCCGGGGCGAACGATGAGGGCGCTGTAGATCGGCGCGAAGCGCCCGCTCATGTCGCGCGACATCATCTGGTCCTCGAAGGCCATGAACAGGATGTTGCTGCTGCCGTGGGCGTTGTTGAAGTCGTCCCTTGCCGTTTCGCCGTAACCGTCCATCTGCGGATAGCGCATGTAGAGATCGAGGCGCGAGGCCACGCCGTCGCGGCGGGCCTGTTCGAAACGGATCATGTTGGAAGGCGCGGCGATGACGTTATTGCCGATGACGACCTCGCGCATCGTCTTGTCGTCGGTATGGCCGCCCATCGCGATCTCATGGCCGAACCATTTGCCGGCCAGCGTAATGACAACGGAAAGCAGCGCCATCGCAGCGAAAGCGTAGAAGACTTTCAGCATCAGCGAGGAATCGACCACCCTGAATTCCGGCTGTGCAGCTTCTGCCTTGTTCATTGCGATCTGTCCCGTATCGGCACATGGCCTGCGGTGCGTTGCGGCACGGCTCTTGCATGATGCCTTTAAACCGCGACTGTGCGGTTTCATGGTAAATGGAGAGTAAAGATGACCGCTTTGCAGTTGGGCGCCTTTGCATTTCTCGTCGGGCTGACGCTGTGCGGCCTCGTCGGCTCGATCATGGAACTGGTGTCGGGTCGCAGGCTTGCCTTTGCGGCTCCCTATGTCACGCCTGCGCATGTCGTCCGCTCGCTGGCGATGACGGTGGCGGCCGGACCGTTCATGCTGGTCAACGATGCGCTGGACGCACATCGCGAGCAGCGCCTGTCCACCGCCGGCCTCGGTTCGTGCATGTGCACCGCCGTTATCTGGTTGATGGCGCTGGGCGTGGTGACGATCACCGTTGCATCGGTGGCGGCCTCCCTTCTAAGTTTGCCGGTGAATTTGCCGCGCTGAACATTTCTGGGAGACCAAATGCCGATTTACGCCATCGACGGAGTGGAGCCGCGCTTCGAGGACAGGGACAGCAACTGGGTGGCTCCCGATGCCAGTTTGATCGGCAACATCACCATCGGGCGCAACGTCGGCATCTGGTTCGGAACCGTCGTGCGCGGCGACAATGAAGAAATCAGCATCGGCGAAGACAGCAATGTGCAGGAACATACCATCATGCACACCGATCCCGGTTTTCCGCTGACGATCGGCAAGGGCTGCACGATAGGCCACAGGGCAATGCTGCATGGCTGCACGATTGGCGACAACAGCCTGATCGGCATGGGCGCGATCGTGCTGAACGGGGCAAGGATCGGCAGGAATTCGCTTGTCGGCGCGGGCGCGCTGGTGACCGAGGGCAAGGAATTTCCCGACAATTCGCTGATTGTCGGCTCGCCTGCCAAGGCCGTGCGGGCGCTGGATGATGCGGCAGTTGAGCGGCTGCGGAAATCGGCCGCCCACTATGTCGCCAATGGCAAGCGCTTCAGGGCCGGGTTGAAACCCGCCTGAAACGGCTCGCGCTTTTCGTATCGATAAAATAGGTGGAGCCGGCCCGGGGACTGGGCCGGCTCCGTAAACCCGGTCGTTGGGGACGGGGAGGGTGGGGACTCGACCGGGTTTTCTGGTTGCGCCGCGCTAGCGGACGCTGGCGACCGCGTCGGCGCGGCCGTCGTTGATGGTGACCCACGCACCGGAGTTCCGGTCGGACTGGCGCTTGAGATAGGTGTATTCGGTCTCGTCCCAGGTCAGCACCCTCGGCTCCAGATTGTCGAGGATGAAGTCGCCCATGCTGGTGTGGGCGGTGAGCACGGCATGTCCGTCGCCATTGGGCTGGCGCACCACGGTGACGAGGAGGTTGCCGGCGGGCACGCCTGCCTGCATCAGTTGGCGGCGCTTCTCGAGCACATAGTCTTCGCAATCGCCTTCACCATTGGCGGGGAAGGACCAGACCTCTTCGCGGCCCCACATTTCCATGTCGGTGCGCGGCGCTACGGAGGTGTTGACGGAATTATTGACGGAGACGATCTTGTCCCAGAGCGCGCGGGTGAGTTCGACGGGCGCCTGTTTCGGCGTCGCCTGCCTGCATTCCTGCGGGAAGCCCTGGCAGAATTCGTAGTGGCCGACAGGCTGCGTGGTGCGCCCGCCGGTGTGCATGAACGAAGCGCCGGCAAAAGCTGTTCCCCAACAGCCGAACTGCAGCGCTACTGCCGCAGCCAACGGCACGCCCCACTTCTTGTTCATTGTTATGTCTCCCCGTTTGAGGAGACAATGCCACTTCCGGATTTATTTGACGCAAAAGGCCGAAGTAGATATTAAGTAAAACGTACCGAGACTTAATATAAAAATCTAAGAAAAACAGAATAAAGCGTTAAGCAAGTTTCGGTCGAATTTTACCTGTCGAACCTGAAGGCTGAAGGGTGCCGCGCACCGGCGTTTGCGTGCATCCGCAAGCGAATGGAATCAGAGCGGCTCGATGAACCGCTCTTTCCAAATTTGCAGACTGTCTGGGGAAATCTCAGGAACGCGGCGAGTTGAATTCCGCGTCGAGCGTCTCGGGCCGCTGGATCACGGCGAACTCGATCGCCACGCCGTCCTCGAAATGACGCACCACCTGGCCGCGCATCGTTCCGAGCGTGACCTGGATGCCGATGGCCGGCTTGACGTCGATTTCGATTGCAGCGCCTGACAGCGACAGGTCGATGATGCGGCACTGGTACTGGCGCCCGTCCATGAGTTGCAGGACGCTCATCGGATTGCGCGGGGAGACACGCTCGTGGCGGCGGTCTTCCGGCAGGTCGAGTTCGTGCTTGTTGGCAAGCCAGGTAAGCTGGGCGGCGAGCTTGTCGCGCTTGCGTTCCGACGCAATCACCGTCATGGCGAAGCCGTCCTGCAAGGTGCGCGTGACGACGCCCTCGACGCGGCCGATGTGGTCGATATAGGCGATGATCTTTTCGCCGGGTTCGCCGATGCGTTCGGCGCGCAGCGCCACGTTGCCGGGCGACATCTCGACGACCTGGCACGGATGCTCGGACCGATCTTCCAGCATGAAGCGCCCGTAGATCTTCACACGGACACGTTGAAAGTTACGCCTTTCAACCCTGGACGGCGCGTAGTCGACCGCCGTTGACCTCATGACTGCCTACACCCCGTTGGCCGTTCCGCGTTTGGCGCGCGGATTTCATACGGAACTCTAGGCAGGGAAGGTTAACAAACGGGAAAGTGCCGGAGCGATTTTTTAAGGATCGGCCCTATTCCTCGCGCCCGCCATCCAGCACGACGAGATGGCGGATGCGGCGCGCGCGGCCATATTCGGTCAGCGTCTCGGCCGAATCCAGTTCGGTGGGCGCAAGTTCGGGGACACTGATGGCAGGGCGGTTGCCAAGGAAGAGGTTTTCCTTGTCCGGGTCGATGATGCGCACCGAATCGATCTGCACGTCGATGATGGGATCGACGCCCAGCCAGAACGGCTTCTCGGCCGGCGAGATGACGCCGAGGCAGCGCAGGTTTTCCGCGCCGCCGTCAAGCGGCAGCGCCAAGAGTTCGAACTCGACCGAGCGCCTGTTGCGGCTGAGGCCGGAATAGGTGATCAGCACCACCGATTGCTGGCGGAACACGCCGTCGATCAGCCTTGAAACGAGGCGCTGGTCCTTGCTGCGCCAGAGCGAGGGGAACGAGAAGCCTTTGAGCTCGCGGCCATAGGTTGCGCACAGCCTTGTGCCGGCGAGGCGGAACACGGCTTCGCCGCGCGTATCCTTTTCGAGGATGAAAGTGTCGGCCAGAAGCGTCTTGATGTCCGCCGGCTCCACTTCGGTGCGTCGCGGAGCGGGACGTCCATCGCGCAGCCGGTTCCAATAGTGGAACAGTCCGATCGATCCGTTCAGGTTCATTTTCGTTCCGCTCCGCGCAATCTGTCGCCTGATGTCCCATCGGTGAACAGAAGGTCGCCTTCCCGATGGACTACATGCTGCGCGCAGCACGATGCGTGCCAGTCCGGATCTGGCTTGTTCACGCCTCGGGGCCGTTAAGGTTAAAAAACGGTTTACATTGCCGGCCAAGTTCGAATGTGAAACATTGAAATCACTCCAGAAAGTCGGCTGGCCGCGAAAACGGCGACGGGCTTTCAGTCAAAAGTTCAGGGGAGCTGTGGGGGCTCGGCAAGCCGTTCAAGGGCAACCTTGGACGGCTTTTTTCTGATTCGCGGTCCGTTGATTCGGCTGGCGTGATTCGGTTTGTGTAACGGCGGGCAGTGCATTACATGGCCGATTATGGACCCGACCCGAATGAACGAGCCGGAAGGCGTGGCAAGCACCGACGAGACGAGGCCGCGGCCCGCGCCGCCGCGCGAGCCGCTGTTCAATCTGCCCGCCGCCGTTGTGGGCGTGATGGCGCTTTGCGTCGGCATCCATCTCGTAAGGACATATTTCCTTACGCCGGATCAGGACTATGACGTTCTGGTTCGCGCCGCCTTCGTTCCGATCCGCTATTCGGGCCAGTATGAGATCGACGTCTGGGCCTTCACCAGCCCGTTCACCTACGCGCTTCTGCATGGCGGGTTCGCCCACTTGATCATCAACATGGTGTGGCTGGCGGCCTTCGGCTCGCCGCTGGAAAACCGCATCGGCGCCACGCGCTTCATTGTCTTCTTCGCGGTGACGGGCCTGGCGGCTGCGGGACTGTTCTACGTCATCCACCCCGACGGGCAGTCGCCGCTGGTGGGTGCTTCCGGCTCGATCTCGGGCATGATGGGGGCTGCGGCGCGCTTTGCCTTCCGGATAGACCGCTCGGCGGGCAAAGCGGCGTTTGCCGGTAGGCCGCTGCCGATGCGCGATGTGTTGCGCTCACGCGGCACCATGACCTTCCTTGCCGTGTGGATGGTCGTCAATCTTGCAACGGGACTGATCGGGCTCGCGCCGGGCGATGAGAGCCAGATCGCCTGGGAGGCCCATATCGGCGGCTTTGCAGCCGGTTTCTTCGGGCTGAGGCTGTTCGAAAAGCGCGCGCAACAGGCCGGTTAGAACTATGTTGCGGCCCCGCGACCGAAGATAGTTCGAGATTGTCGCGGCCCTTGGCCAGGCCCGTTCGCCTGACACTTGAAATGCGAACACGCACAGCGCACCATGCTCCTGCAATCGTGACGTCGGCTGCGGCTCAGCCGGCCAAACGCAGAGGAGGACGCAATGACTGTAAAGGCAATTCTCGACAAAAAGGGCCACGACGTTTTCACGCTCGGCCCGAATGAGAAGCTTTCGGAAGCCATTCGTCTTCTGGCCGAGCATAGGGTCGGTGCACTCGTCATCACCAATGGCGACAACAAGATTGTCGGCATCCTCTCGGAGCGCGATATCGTGCGGGTATTCGCCAAGGAAGGCGCTGGCGCACTCGACCTTGCGGTGCGAACGGCGATGACGCCGAAGGTCAAGATCTGCAACGAGAACCACACGGTCAACGAGCTCATGGAAATCATGACGGCAGGCCGCTTCCGCCATCTGCCGGTGGAAAAGGACGGCCTGCTTTACGGCATCATCTCCATCGGCGACGTGGTCAAGCGCCGCATCGAGGATGTCGAACGCGAGGCGGAAGAGATCAGGGCCTACATCGCCACGGCATAGTGCCGGCTGGGTCGCTTTGGGTGCGCCGGGCGTTCGGCTAACGATGCTCGCCGCGCCCGACTCGTGCCAGCCAGATGACCGGCAACAGCGCGATCAGGATGATCATCAGCGCCGAGATCGAGGCCTCCTCGTAGGTGCCGCGCGCGGCCTCGCCATAGAGGTGAGTGGCGAGCGTTTCGACGTTGAGAGGGCGCAACAGCAAGGTCGCCGGCAGTTCCTTGATGCAATCGACGAAAACGAGCAGGCCGGATGCCGCAAGAGCGGTTTTCGACAAAGGCAGGTGAACGCGCCGCAGCGTTCCCGAGGCCGTTTCGCCAAGCATGCGTGAAACGTCGTCGAGCGATTGCGGGATACGGCTGAGGCCTGCGGCCATTGCGCCTGCCGATATGGCGAGAAACCGGGTCGAATAGGCGTAGAGCAGGGCAGCGCCCGAGCCAAGGAACAGAAGGCCGGTCGAAAAGCCGAACCACGACGAGGCCAGCTGGTCGGCGGTGCGGTCGAAGGCGCCAAGCGCGATCAGAAGGCCGATGGCGACGACGGTTCCGGGCGCGGCGTAGCCTATCGTGGCGAGCCGGTAAAACCATGCCGAGGGTGCGCCGGGATGAAGCCTTGCCGCGTAGGCGGCGGCCGATCCGAGCAAAAGCGTGATGATGGTGGCCGCTGCCGAGAAGATCACGGTGTTGGAAATGTTGGCGAGGAAGCGCACCGGCAGGCCGGCATAGCCAAGGCGCGTATAGGCTTCGACGGCCAGATGTGTTGCTGGTGCAATGAAGCCGACGAAAACGGGAAGCAGGCAAAGGGCAAGAAGCAGAAGGCCCTTGGGCACGGACACGCGCTGGCGTTCGATGCTGCCGCCGGCGCGCTGGGCGTTGGCAGCGAAGCGCTGCTTGCGCCGGGCATATTGTTCTGCCGCGACGATTGCCACCACGACGGCCAAAAGCGCCAGCGCAAGTTGCGACGCGCCGGGCAGGTCCGAGCGGGTGACCCATGTGGTGTAGATGGAAACCGTAAGGGTGCGTACGCCGAGAAATTCCGATGCGCCGATGTCATTCAGCGTTTCCATCAGGGCCAGGCTGACGCCGACGACGATTGCCGGACGGGCGAGCGGCAGGGCGACGCGCCTAAACACGCCGTTTCGCGAGACGCCGAGCGTGCGCGAGACTTCGATCAGGCTGGCCGGCTGGGTCAGGAACATCGCACGGGTGGCGATATAGACGTAGGGGTAAAGCACGAAGCCGAGCAGCAGGATGCAGCCGGTCATGGAGCGGATGTCCGGCAGGCGGAATTCGCGCGGGCTGGAATAGCCGAGCAGCCAGCGCACCGCGCCCTGCACCGGACCGATCGGGTGCAGTATGTCGAGATAGGCGTAGGCGACGATATAGGTCGGCACCGCAAGCGGCAGGAGAAGCGCCCATTCCATGGTGCGCCGGCCGGGAAATTCGTAGGCCGTCACCAGCCACGCTGCCCCTGTGCCCATGCTGGCGACGAGGATGCCGACGCCGGCAAGGAGAATGGCGGTGTCGAGGAAGGCCTTGGGAAGGACGCTGGCCGCAAGATGCGACCACAAACCCTGGGAGCCTTGCACGGCTTCGAACAACAGGGCGAGAAACGGGAGGCAGACCAGCGCAGCCGTCAAGGCGGCAAGCTTCAGCCAGCGGCTTCCTGCCGCCCGCTTCCTGCCTGTCGTCTGGGTTGAAAGCGCCAAGGTCATCGCGAAAAGGGAGCGCCTTGCAGCGCCCCCTTCTTCATTCTGGTCAGTTGTCGAAGCCGACTTTGTCGACCAGTTCGCTGGCCGCCTTGCGGTGGCTGACGATCTCGGCAAGCGGCTTGGAATCGATCTTGAGTTCGCCGAATTCGGCAATGATCGGGTCAGCCGCAACGCCGGCACGGACCGGATACTCGTAGTTGGCTTCCGCGTAGATTTTCTGCGCGTCTTCCGAAACGAGATATTCGAGCAACTGCACGGCTTCGGCCTTGTTCGGGGCGTTCTTGGCAAGGGCCGCGCCCGAAATGTTCACGTGGGTGCCGTCGTCCTTGAAGGTGGGCAGCACGACCTTGATGGCGTCGCCCCACTGCTTCTGCTCGTCGCCGCCTTTGCCCGAGCGCATCAGGCCGACATAGTAGGAATTGGCGATGGCGATGTCGCAGACGCCACCGAGGATATCCTTGGCGCCTTCACGGTCGCCGCCGGCTGCCTTGCGGGCGAGGTTGTCCTTGACGCCGCTGAGCCACTTCTCGGTTTCCTCTGCGCCGTAGTGGGCGAGGTGGTCGGCGAATAGGGCGGTGTTGTAGGGATGCTGGCCCGAGCGGATGCAGATCTTGCCCTTCCACTTGGGATCGGAAAGATCCTCATAGTTGAAGGCAGTCAGATCGACGTCCTTTGCGGCGTAGAGAACGCGGGCGCGCATGGAAAGTGCGACCCAGTGCCCGTTGGCGTCGCGAAGCTGTTCCGGCACGGCACCCTTCAGCGCGTCGGATTCAATCGGCTGGGTGACGCCTTTCTCGACCAGGTCGACGAGATTGCCGGCATCGACAGTCATGAGGATGTCGGCCGGCGAGCTTTCGCCTTCCGAGGCGACGCGCTCGGCGAGCCCGTCCTTGAGGAATACGGTGTTCACGGTGATGCCGGTGGAAGCCTTGAAGGAATCCAGCAGCGGCTGGATCAGGCCCGGTTCACGCGTGGTGTAAATGCTGACTTCGGCAGCCGATGCCATGGAGGCAACCGACACAAACGAAACTGCGGTGAACAACGTCTTGGTTAGCATGGCGTTGCGCATCATCTCTCTCCTGTTTGAGCACCCGGATGCAGCAACATTTATGAGTGTTGAGGTCAAGTTTTTAAATAGGTTGCCGGTGGCGATCACAAAAAGTTTATATCGCCAGACGAGCGTTCAGGCCGCGAATGCCAGAACCCGGCTGGGATCGATGACAACGCTGATGTGGTCACCTTCGGTTGGCTGCGTCGTGCGCATGATGAGCGCGCCGTCGTTTCCCGGCACTGCCAGTTCGATCTGTTCGATCTCGCCGCGAAAGCTGCGGCGCAGGATACTGCCGGCGATTGCCGTCCTGTCGCGCGACGGGGAAATGGCTTGTGGTCGGATGAAGGCGACGGCCGAACTGCCGTCGGCAAGGTCTAGCCGGCAGGGGAAGCGGCCAAGCGCGGTTTCGAGATGTCCGCTGCGGTAGGTGGCGGGCACCTTGTTGAAGGAACAGAAGAACTCTGCCGCATAGCGGTCCACCGGCCTGTCATGCAGCTCACGTCCGGTTCCTGCCTGCACGATCAACCCGCTTTTCATCAGCACGACGCGGTCGCCGCTTGAAAGCGCCTCTTCGGGATCATGGGTGACGATGACGGCGGTGGTGCCGGTCTTGCGCAAAAGGTCGATCGTGTCCTGCCGGATACGGTCGCGCAGGTCTCGGTCGAGGTTTGAAAACGGCTCGTCCATGAGCAGCACGGCGGGCTTGGGCGCCAGTGCGCGGGCAAGCGCGACGCGCTGCTGCTCGCCGCCCGAAAGCATATGCGGATAACGCTTGCCGAGGGCGGAAAGACCGGTGAGGGCGAGCATGTCGGCGACACGCTTTTGAGCCTCCGGCCGTGGCAGGCGGCCCAAGCCGAACAGGATGTTTTCCTCGACGCTCAAATGCGGGAACAAGGCGTAGTCCTGGAAGACGAAGCCGATCTGTCGCTCCTCGGGTTCGACGAAGGTATTCGGCCCGGCAAGTTCGACACCGTCCAGCCGGATCGAGCCACGCTCGGCCCTGTCCAGCCCTGCGATCAGCCTGAGCAGGGAGGATTTGCCGCAGCCCGAGTGCCCTACCAGGCAGATGATTTCTTGCGGTTCGATGGCAAGGTCGAGTGGCCCAAGCGTGAATTCCTCGCTGAAGCGACGGAAAGCGCCTGCGATCTGCAGCATGGGATCGGCGGGCAGGGGTCTGTCCAATGTCGGTCTCCGCACTCGTTCGGTAAGGCCGGGCAGGCCTGGAATGGCAGTTTGCGCTTGTCTCGGCATGTGCTTTGCACTAGCCAAGATTGAAAATCACATCTTTCGTGAAACTCACATTCTTATGTGAATTCCATATCGTCTATAGGCTCTCATGACCATCATCGATACCCGCACGCCTGACGCCAAGCGCCTGATCCCCGGTGCGACCGGAGACTGGGAGGTCGTCATCGGCATGGAAGTGCATGCGCAAGTGACCTCCGAGGCGAAGCTTTTCTCGGGCGCTTCGACATCGTTCGGCGCGGCACCCAATGCCAATGTGTCACTGGTTGATGCGGCGATGCCGGGCATGCTGCCGGTGATCAACGAGGAGTGCGTGCGCCAGGCGATCCGCACCGGCCTTGGCCTGAAGGCGCAGATCAACCACAAGTCGGTTTTCGACCGGAAGAACTACTTTTATCCGGACTTGCCGCAGGGCTACCAGATTTCGCAGTTCAAGCAGCCGATCGTCGGCGAAGGTACCGTGGTTGTCTCGGTTGGGCCGGACAAGAAGGGTGAATTCGAGGATATCGAGGTGGGCGTCGAGCGCCTGCATCTGGAACAGGACGCCGGCAAGTCGATGCACGACCAGCATCCGACCATGTCCTATGTCGACCTGAACCGCTCCGGCGTGGCGCTGATGGAGATCGTGTCGAAGCCGGACATGCGCTCCTCCGACGAGGCCAAGGCGTACCTGACCAAGCTCAGGACCATCGTGCGCTATCTCGGCACTTGCGACGGCAATATGGACGAAGGCTCGATGCGCGCCGACGTCAACGTCTCGGTGCGTAAGCCGGGCGGCGAGTTCGGCACGCGCTGCGAGATCAAGAACGTCAACTCGATCCGCTTCGTGGGACAGGCCATCGAATATGAGGCGCGCCGCCAGATCGCCATTCTGGAAGACGGCGGCAAGATCGACCAGGAAACACGCCTGTTCGACGCGGTGAAGGGCGAGACGCGTTCGATGCGCTCCAAGGAAGAGGCGCACGACTACCGCTATTTCCCCGATCCGGACCTTCTGCCGCTCGAGTTCGACCAGGCCTATGTCGACGACCTCGCCAAGTATCTGCCCGAGCTGCCGGACGACAAGAAGACGCGGCTGGTCGAGAAACTGGGCCTGTCGGCCTATGATGCCTCGATCCTCGTCTCGGAAAAGGCGATTGCCGACTATTTCGAGAAGGTGACTGCCGGTCGCGACGGCAAATCCGCCGCGAACTGGGTCATCAACGACTTGCTGGGCGCGTTGAACAAATCCGGCAAAGACATTGAAGAGACTCCGGTTTCGCCCGACCAGCTTGGCGGCATACTGGACCTCATCAAGGAAGGCATCATTTCCGGCAAGATCGCGAAGGATCTGTTCGAAATCGTCTGGAACGAAGGCGGCGACCCGCGCGCGCTGGTCGAAAGCCGTGGCATGAAGCAGGTCACCGACACCGGCGCCATCGAAAAGGCCGTGGACGAGGTGATCGCCGCCAATCCGGACAAGGTGGAGCAGGCCAAGGCCAAGCCGACCATGGCCGGCTGGTTTGTCGGTCAGGTGATGAAGGCGACCGGCGGCAAGGCCAACCCGCAGGCGGTCAACGATCTGGTGAAGGCCAAGCTCGGCATCGAATGATGTTCGTTCGCACGGCAAGCGAGCGCGACCTGGAAGCGGTGAGAGCGCTTCTGGTCGAGACCTGGCACGCCACCTACGATCCGCTCTATGGAGCAGAAGGCGTTACCGCGATTTCCGAGCGCTGGCATTCTGTCGTGTGGCTGAAGCAGTTGATGCGGCGGCCGCGCTCGGAGTTCATCGTTGCCGATACGGGCTCCGAACTGGCCGGCATGGCTTATGCGGCGATCAAGGAAAGCGACAGCGGGCTGGTCGAGGTGGAGGAGCTTGACGTGCGCCCCTCCATGCAGGGCAAGGGCGTCGGGCGCATGCTGCTTGCCGAACTGGAGGAATCCTTCTGGGATTGCCGGCTGATGCGGCTGGAAGTCGAGGAAAAGAACAGCCGCGCGCTGGATTTTTACCGGGCAGGCGGCTTTGTGGAGCTCCAGCGGCGTCCGGCGACGAGATGGGTCAATGCGACCATCGTGACGCTGGAAAAGCCGCTCGGCTAAGCCTCGGCCGGTATCTCGACATTGTCGATCAGGCGCGTCTTGCCGAGCCATGCGGCGGCGAGGAGACGGCCTTCGCGGCCCGGCTGCCATTCTTTCAAGGTAAGAGCATCCCGCGCCGCAACATAGTCGACGCCCTCGAAACCCGCCTGCTGCAGGGTGCGCCGCGCGCGCACCGTTTCGCCATCGGCGTCGCCATTCTTCGCGATGGCTGCTGCTGTTCCACGCAGGATCTTGTTCAATTGCCGCGCAACGGCGAGGCCGGCCTCATCGAGATAGGCGTTGCGCGACGACATGGCGAGGCCATGCGCATCGCGTACCGTGGGCGCGCCGATGATTTCGACGGGAATGTCGAGGTCGCGGCACAATTGGCGCACGACGCAAAGTTGCTGGTAGTCCTTTTCGCCGAAAACGGCCAGATCCGGTGCGGCTTGCAGGAACAGCTTGGTGACGACGGTGGCGACGCCGTCGAAGAAATGCGGGCGAAAATCGGTTTCAAGGCCGGCGGAGGGGCCGCCGACGGAGACCTTGCTGGCGAAGCCTGCGGGGTACATTTCGGCGGCGGGGGGCGTGAAGGCGAGATGCACGCCGACGTCGGCAAGGCAGGCGAGGTCCTTGGCAAGCTGGCGCGGATATTTGTCGAGGTCTTCGGTCGGCGCGAACTGGGTCGGGTTGACGAAGATCGAAACGACGCAACGGTCCGCCTTTTCCAGCGCCAGCTTCATCAGCGACATATGGCCGTCGTGCAGCGCGCCCATCGTCGGCACCATGCCGACGCTCAGTCCCTCGCGTTTCCAGGCCCGCACCGTGGCGCGAAGATCGGTGACGGTCTCGGCGATAGCGGGCTGCGGCATCGTCAGGATTTGTCCTTCGGCTTGAAGACGTGTTCGGCGGTCGGGAATGTCCGCGCCTTGACCTCGGCGGCGTAGCTCATCGCGGCACGGGAAACCTCGGTGCGCAGCTCGGCATATTCCTTCACGAACTTGGGCACGCGGTCTACGGTAAGCCCGATGGCGTCGTCGATCACCAGCACTTGCCCATCGCACCGCGCGCTCGCGCCGATGCCGATGGTGGGGATCGTGAGACGTCTGGTGATTTCGGCGGCGACCGGCTCCATGGTTCCCTCGATGACCACGGAAAACGCGCCGGCCTTTTCGACCGCATCGGCATCCGCAAGCAGGCGCTTGATGCTTTCGTCGGTGCCGCCCTTGATCTTGTAGCCCCCGTCCTTGACCACGGATTGTGGCTGCAGGCCGATATGGGCCATGACTGGGATTCCATCGGCTACGATGGCCGCGATCTGGCCGGCAACATCGGTGCCGCCTTCCAGCTTCACCGCGTGGCAGCCGGTCTCCTCGAAGATGCGCCGAGCCGAGGCGAGCGCCTTGGCAACCGAAGCCTCGTAGCTGCCCGCCGGCATGTCGACGACGACGCAGGCATTGCGTGCGCCGCGCATGACCGCCTGGCCGTGCAGGATCATCATATCGATGGTTGCGCCGAGCGTGGTCTGGTGGCCGTGCAGGACCATGGCGACGCTGTCGCCGACAAGCAAAAGGTCGACATGCGGATCGAGCAGGCTGGCGATGGGGTAGGTGTAGGCGGTGAGGCATACGATAGGGTCGCCACCCTTGCGCCGCCGGATGGCGTCGGTCGATGCTCGTGCGTCGGCGGACATGGCAGATGCCAACTATGCCTCCCAGCCGGCGTTAGCCGGACAGCCTCAATGCTGGCGGAGCATTAGAAACTTCAAAAGTGATTGGCAAGGCGCATCCTGTCACGGCCATGGCAGCAAAATGCTTGCCAAGGTCTGGTCCTGCAGCCATAAGCAGCACAGCAGGCAGTTGCCCCGCGAGGACTTGAATGAAGACGTTCCTTCTGCAGCTTTTCACCTGGTGGAACAGCCAGACCCTCAACACGCGCTTCCACACCTGGCGGCATGGCAAGCGGGTGGGCGAGGACGAGTTCGGCAACGTCTACTATGAAGGCGGCACCACTTCGGAAGGCTTCACGCGCCGCTGGGTGATCTACAAGAATTACTCCGAAGCTTCGTCCATCCCGCCGGGCTGGCATGGCTGGATCCATCATCGCTCGGATGTGCCGCCGACCAAGGAAAACTACAAGCCGCGCGAATGGCAAAAGCCGCACGAGCCGAATCTTACCGGCAGCGCCGCCGCCTATCGTCCGAAGGGCTCCATCCTGGGTGTGCAGCATCGCCCGCAAGTGACGGGCGATTACGATGCCTGGACGCCCGGTTCCTGACAAACGTCATTTCATCACGGCATTTCTTGCCACATTTGGCATTTAGCTGGTTGCCTGACTTTCAACGGCGACTAGCTTTGGCGATGGCGAATCATCGCGGGCGCAACCTTCGGTATTTCTCATGAGGATTTTCAGCCCACTCTCGACTGGCGCAGCCGCCGCTGCAGTTCTTGCCATGTCGGCAGGCGCTGCAGTTGCGCAGGAGCCCCCTGCGGCTCCGCAGGAAAAGCCCGCCGTCGAGCGGGTGAAGAACCCCGTGGCCGAGTTTGCCGGGCTGGACAAGATCACCGGCCGCATCATCAGTTTCGACGTCTACATCAATGAGACGGTGCAGTTCGGCGCGCTGCAGGTGACGCCGCGCGTCTGCTACTCGCGCCCGGAAGCCGAAGCGCCGAAAACCGATTCGTTCGTCGAGGTGGACGAGATCACGCTCGACCGCAAGATCCGGCGCATCTTCACCGGCTGGATGTTCGCCGAAAGCCCCGGCCTCAACGCCGTCGAGCACGCCGTCTATGACGTGTGGCTGAAAGGCTGCAAGCAGAAGTCGGACGTGCCGGCCCCGGACACCGCCAAGACGAACTGAGGCCTTCCGGTATAGGTTCCGTGCCTTCGGCTGAAGGTGATTGTGTCAGCGTACTTCTAATCGCGCCTTGAGCTGAGCGGCTTGTGTTTCGCTCACCTTTAACAAGGTTTCACAACACATTCCGGCGCATTCACTATTTCGCCACAACCGGTTTACATCGCATTGATATAATTGGGCTTCTCATCTGCGGAGGGGCGGTTCAATGGCAATTGCGCAAATGAACTGGGGCCGGATGAAATATCCTGCCGACGATCCGCGATTGACGGAATTTCTGAACAGCCTTCAAGAGGTCTATCGCCTCGCAGAGATCCACCGGGGTTTTCTGTGGCGGATCCCTGACGAGACAATCGCTTCGCAGCTCAAGGCGTCTGGCTTTGACAATCGCATTTCGGCGACCGTTTCTCTTTGGAGGAGTTTGGACGACCTCCAGGACTATACGTTCCAGTCGCTTCATGGCGTTTACCTGAAGCGGACATCGGAATGGTTCGAACCCGTCGAGGGTCCGCAATTGGTCGTCTGGGACGTTGATGAAAATGCCCGGCCCAGCTTCTTCGAAGCGTGGGAGCGGCTTCAGAATCTCAAACAAAATGGACCGTCAGAGCGCGGGTACGGCTGGAAAAGGTAGTGATAGCCGAGCTGCGGCTTTCAAAGACCGCCTGAATTCCGTCCATATGCCTCGGCGGCCGTTGATGGTTCTGAGCGCCTTAAAATCATATCCTTGGCGGCTATCAGCGCTCCGGCGATGATGAGCGCGCAGGCAAGCGCGACCGACCAATGGTAGGCACCGTAGCCAGCCAGCAAAAGCACGATGACCGAGAATAGCGGAGCCGCGTAGGAGAGTGCACCCAGCACCATGATGTCGCCGTGCTTGCAGCCCCAGTCCCAAGCGTAGAATCCAGCTCCAAGCGGGATTGTTCCCAATACGACGATTGCCGCCCACTGGATAGAAGTTTGCGGCATGACCGTGGTTTCGAGGCAAAGGTGAAGGATGCAGGCGACGACGGCGGTAATCAGACAGTAGCCTGCGACCACGTCGGTCGGGACTGCACCAAAGCGGCGGGACAGGACCGAATAGCCGGACCAGATGAAAGCGCAGAACAGCGCGATCGGGTGTCCCGGCTTGATGCCATCCGCAAGCCCAACATTGCCGCCCTTGGTAATGACGATGACGGCGCCGGCAAGTCCGAGCGCCACGCCAACAATATGGTGGAGGCGTAGCCGTTCGCCGGGCAGGAAGGCAGCAAAAACGACGATCAAAAGGGGCCAGAGATAGGCGATCAGGCTGGCTTCCACGGGCGGCGCGGACTGGATCGCAAAGAAATAGGCGCAATGGTAGATGCACAAGCCCGCCACGCCGAGCGCCCAGACCTGCCAGGGTTGCCGCAGCGTCCTGATTGCCTGCGGCCGGAAAAGCCAGCTCGCGGCACCAGTCAGTCCGCCGAGGGAAAAGGTCATCGCCGCCAGTTGGAAAGGCGGGATCGGTCCGGCCGCCGTCGACAACAAGGCAAGAAAAGACCAGGTCAGGATCGCGGCAAAGCCGATCAAGGTGGAGAAGGATTTCGTCATCGGACCTGCGGCATTGAACGTGCCGATGCCTTTGCCATGCGACCCAAGGCGGCGCTTTCTGCCTGGGACTACCTTTTGTTGCAGGAGCGACATCAACCCGGAGGCAAGGCTATGCCGCAAGATCAAGCCCGGTTGGCGCTTCAGATCAGCAACAGCCCCTTCATCGATGCATGGCCCTTCTTGCCGATGATGATGTGGTCGTGCACGGCGATGCCGAGGCGCTTGCCGCTTTCGACGATCTCCTTGGTCATGTCTATGTCGGCGCGGGATGGCGTCGGGTCACCCGACGGGTGGTTGTGGACCAGAATGATGGCCGTGGCGGACAGTTCCAGCGCCCGCCTGATGACTTCGCGCGGATAGACCGGCGTATGATCGACCGTGCCGGTCTGCTGGACCTCGTCGGCGATGATGGCGTTCTTCTTGTCCAGGAACAGGATGCGGAACTGTTCGCGCTCCTCGAACGCCATTGCCGTCTTGCAGTAGGCGAGCACCTGCGTCCATGAGGACAGGACCTCGCGGCCCTTCAAATCGCTGAGCACCATGCGCTGCGCGGCGGCTGCAATGATCTTCAGGTCGAGCGCCACCGCAGGACCGATGCCCTTGACCTCCTGCAGAAGGTTGACCGGTGCGCCAAGCACCTCGGCAAGCGTGCCGAAGCGGGCAAGCAGCGCCTTGGCGATCGGCTTGGTGTCCGAGCGCGGGATCAGCCGGAACAGCAACAGTTCGAGCAGTTCGTAATCGGGCAGGGCACTATGGCCGGCACTGACGAAACGCTCGCGCAACCTGTCGCGGTGGCCAAGATAGTGCGGCTTTTCCTCAACCGCCTTCGCTTTGCCAAGCGGCATTGCTGGCTGTTCCGCGAGGAAGCCGCGCGCATCGTCGTGATTGTCGTCCATACGCCCCCGCATAGAACAATGCATGGCGGAATCGCCGCCCGACCAAGGATACTATGCCGGCAGGCCGGGGCGATCGAGACCTTTGGGGGACAGCGTGAAGATTTCGCATCCGGTCTCGGTAACACCGATTGTGTGTTCATACTGCGCCGACAGCGAGCGGTCGCGCGTCACGGCCGTCCAGCCGTCAGACAGCACTTTCACATGGGCGCGCCCGAGATTGATCATCGGCTCGACCGTGAAGATCATGCCGGCGCGCATTTCCACGCCCTCGCTGGAATTGCCGTAGTGGAGGATGTTCGGCGCGTCGTGGAAAAGCTGGCCGACGCCGTGGCCGCAGAAGTCGCGCACGACGGAGCAGCGTTCACCTTCGGCAAAGCTCTGGATGGCGGCGCCAATGGCGCCGGTGCGCACGCCGGGCTTGATCACGGCTATGCCGCGCATCAGGCATTCATGCGTGACTTCCAACAGGCGCTCGGCGGCGCGCTTGATCTGGCCGACCGGGTACATGCGGCTGGAATCGCCGTGCCAGCCGTCAAGAATGTAGGTGACGTCGATGTTGACGACATCGCCATCGCGCAGCGGCTTGTCGTCGGGAATGCCGTGGCAGACGACATGGTTGATCGAAGTGCACGACGACTTGGTGTAGCCGCGATAATTAAGCGTGGCCGGAATGGCGCCGTGATCCATGCCGAATTCGAACACGAAGCGGTCGATGGCATTGGTGGTGACGCCTGGATGGACCCTCTCCACAAGTTCGTCGAGGCAGCGCGCGGTAAGGTCGCAGGCCTTGCGCATCCCGGCGAAGCCTTCCGCACCATAGAGGCGGATCTGGCCGGTGTTTCTTAACGGTGCGGTTTCGGCGTCGAGATAGGTAATCATGGGCTTCGGGCGAAAGGGTGGGCGGCAATTGCCTCATCATGTGACACCGATTGCGCCCTTCTTCAACCTTTCGTGTAGGTAGAATTCGCCAAAAGCGCAGCTTTCACCGCCGGGTGGTTTGGTCCAAACCGCATTGGTGACACAATTGCGCGGCACAGCAGGTGAACGCGCAACATCGATCTTCGGCCAACATCTAGGGCCTTTCGCGCATAAAATTCGAAGAGGCATGGAATGCATAAGCTGCAATTCGCGGTGCCGGTTCGTATTTCGCCATCCGTGGGTGAACCCGTGGAGGAAATCTACAGTGTCGAGCAGGCGCTGGATTTCCTGCAAGGCTGGCCGGTGGGACGGCAGGGACCGATTTACCAGTTGGCGTTCGACGCCTGCTTTGGAGCCAGCGTGGATATCGCTTCGACAGAAGAAGCCTGCAAGGCATTCACAGCTTTTTGCAGGGTCAGCGGCCTGCTGGCCAAGGACATGATGCTGCCGGAAACAGGCACCCAAGGCATCGCAACGCGCCTGAACTAGGCATCGTTCGGGGCCGTGAACACGGCCTCGGCGGTTTGTGTTAAAATCGATAAAAATTTAATAAAAACAATATCTTATTTAAGATTTATCCTCCTGTTTATATTAATTTTCCGGCGATCAGAATCACCAAGTTTCGCTTCCAACCAGTGTTGGAAAGCAGCGAACGGTGCGCGAGAAGCGATTCAGTCTCATGTTGGAGCCTACGGACCTCTGGGCCGTATGGGATTCCCTCGAGGAGACGCCGGCGGTGTTCGGCGATCGGGTGCTCGCGGGCATGAACGAGGCCGAGGCGCTGTCGGCCTGTGACGTGCTGAACGGCATCCACGAGCATCGCCGCTGGCCCCGCACCAGCGGCTATGTACCCGAAGCGTTCAGAAGGCCGCCGCCACCCCCGCCGCCGCCGGTTCGGCGGCCACCGCCGGAGAGGGTGCGTCTCGAAGTTGCGCTGGAGCCGGAAGTGATCGCCAAGTTCATGGCGATCGGCCCTGGCTGGCAGGCGCGCATGAACGACGTGTTGAAAGAGGCGAAGATATAGGCTGTCCTACTTTACTTGAGGTAAATTAAGTTGCTTTCCATTATCGTTTGGCTACTCTTGCCGCAGGCGTTCGTGCCTCAGCATGACAACGGGAGAGCCTTATCATGTCACGCAAGACTATCCTCAAGTTCGGCAAGGTGGAGAATGCCGATCCCAATGACCTGCCCGGCTGGAAGGTTATCGAGGGAAAGCCGACGATGAAGACAGCCGTCCAGCACACCACTGCGGACGGCAAGGTGCTTTCGGGAACCTGGCAGGCTACGCCCGGCACCTATCACGCCACCTATACGGATTATGAATTCGTGCACATGATCTCGGGCCGCATCATCATCACGCCCGACGGCGGCGAGGCGGTCGAAGTGGGGCCGGGCGACGCTTTCGTGGTGGAAGCCGATTTCAAGGGCACCTGGAAAATCATCGAGCCGGTGACGAAACACTTCGTCGTCGCGCTGGGCTGAAGCCCATCTGCCTGATGCAGGGAGCCATGGGGCCGGCGTCGTTGTGGCCCCGTGGCGCTTGCAGGTCTGTTGAACTTTAGCTTCATAAGCGTCGGCGCGTTTGCAATTTCCGCGCCGTCAGGATATGGCTAAATCATTCGAAACAGTGGCGTTTCCAAGTTGAGCTGTGCAGCAGGTGTGCGCAGCTTGTGAAAGGCTACGCCGACTTGGAACCGCATGATGGATGGCGTGTTTTCTCATGGTCGGTAATTCCTGGCGCATCGGTGCTCTGTTTTCTCGCAGCGGCGTAACGGCTGCGGCGGAAATCGCCGAGGCCAATGGAACACTGCTTGCGACCGAGGAAATCAACGCATCCGGTGGCGTTCTGGGCCGGCCGCTGGAGCCCGTTTTCCACGATCCCGGCTGTTCGGCGGAGCAGTATCGCGATCTGGCCGTGCGCCTGCTCACCAAGGAAAACATCAAGACGATCTTCGGCTGCTACATGTCCACGGCCCGCAAATCGGTTCTGCCCGAGATCGAAGCCTATCGGGGCCTTCTGTTTTACCCGACCTTCTACGAAGGCTTCGAGTATTCCAAGCGCTGCTTCTACACGGGCTCGTCCTCGAACCAGAACGCCGTGCAGCTCGCTCGCTACCTGATCGAGAACTTCGGCACCAGGATCCTTCTGGTCGGCTCCAACTACGTCTTTCCATACGAATACAATCGCGTCGTGACCGATCTGGTGGTGCGGGCAAACAGCAGCATCGTCGCCGAGCTTTATGTGCCGGTCGATCCGGTGCGCAAGGACTTCGACCGTGTCATCAAGCAGATACGAAACCTGAAGCCGGATGTTGTCGTCTCGACCGTCGTCGGGACCGGCGCGATCATGCTCTACGAGGCCTACAAGGAAGCGGGCTTCGATTCGAGCGTCGTGCCGATCGCCAGCCTGACGACGACCGAAGCAGAAGTGGCGCAGATGTCGCCGGAAGTCGTCGCGGGGCATCTGACTTCGGCGTCGTTTTTCGAGACGCTCGACACGCCTCAGGCGAAAAAGTTCGTCTCCGCCTTCAAGAAACGCTTTGGCGCCGATGCGCCGGTGACCGCAAGCGCCGAGGCTGCCTATTTCCAGGTGCATTTGTACGCCAAGGCGTTGGCTTTGGCGGGTACGGACGACCCGGACGCCATCGCCGCGCGTTTGCCCGGCCTTGAGTTCGATGCGCCGCAAGGTCCGGTCCGGATCGATCCCGACAACCATCACACCGAACTGTGGTCGAGCATCGGGCGCATCAACGATGCGGGGAAATTCGACATAGTGTGGCGGTCGGAGACGCGGATCAAACCGGACCCGTATTTCGTGACGACATCGCTGAATGATTGGAAAGTATCGCATCACCGGCCAAGACTACAAGCTTAGCGGGCTCAGACGTTGCCAACGAAGATACTTGAAGATCTGAAGGGCCTGCATGTGCAGGTCATCCACCCGCCCGACAAGGAGGGGGTGGCGCTCGTCGAGCATCTTCGCCGTATCGGCTGCAACTGCGAGACGACATGGCCGCTTCCCGCGACCATCAGCCCTGCCGCCGCGGTGGTGCTGATTTCGATCGAACGCGAAAATCGCGAAAAGATACTGCGGCTGTTCCGCAGCAGCCAGCCCACCGATCCGGCCCTTCTCGCGGTGGTGACCTTTGAAGACCCCAGCACCTTGCAGCTGGTGCTTGAGTGCGGGGCGCTGGCGGTGATCGAGCGGCCCATCCGACCGTTCGGATTGTTGACCAATTTGACCATTGCCCGTTCGCTGTGGCTGGAGCGACGGGATTCCAGCAAGCGGATCCGCAAGCTCGAACGCAAGCTTGCCGGCAACAACCGCACCCTCAAGGCGAAGAACATTCTGATGGAAACGCAAGGCCTTAGCGAGCAGGAAGCCTATGAGAGCATCCGCAAGCAGGCGATGGCCAAGCGCATATCAATGGACGAGCTGGCGGCCGCGATAATTAATGCGCATGAGCTCTTGACGTTCAAGGATTTGCGTGAATAGATGAAACAGAATTGATGTACAGTGAAATTGTACATCTCGCTGGTGCTGGACAATGATGTCGGCACCAACAGGCTGGGTAGCCCGCAAGTCCCTGTGAAGGGATCGGCGGGTTTTTTGCTTTTTGGCGGCGGCGACAGAGGCGTTACTGCCGCAATGTTGGGCCGGGCCCGTTTGGCGCTGAAGATCTGTTGAGGCGCGTGTAGGGCCAGGCTTCGTTACTGAAATTCATGTCGGCTCGGCCGGCTGATGCTTGCTTGTTGTCCAGGCAAGTAATGGATTTTCTGTGCTTTATTTGAAGGGAGAATTGTCGAAATAGAAGAACAGCTCATTCCGAGTGCAAAAAAATCAAACAGGGAACTATGCACTTTATTTTCGGTATAAGCGCTATGTGGAGGAAAAATGACTAAGCAAACTCGTCGTACTTTCTTGAAAGTATCCACCCTTGCTGCCGCGGGACTGGCAACGCCATCCATTTTGCGGCTTGGAGACAGGGCTTGGGCCGCCGACGAAATTCCGGTCGGCATCATGTATTCTCTCACCGGCACCACGGCCATCGTCGAGAAATCGATGAACCAGTGCGCCCAGATGGCGATTGACGAAATCAACGCCAAGGGCGGCGTTCTTGGCAAGAAGCTGCGCCCGATTATCGAGGACCCGGCTTCCGAGCCGCGCATCTACGGCGAAAAGGCCCGCAAGCTCACCATCGAAGACCAGGTGCCTGTGATTTTCGGCTGCTACACCACGGCGAGCCGCAAGGCCGTGCTGCCGGTTGTCGAAAAGCGCAACGGCCTGCTCGTCTGGCCTACCTGGTACGAAGGCGAAGAGTGCTCGAAGAACGTGCTCTATGCAGGTTCCGCGGTGCCGAACCAGCAGCTCGAGAACTCCATTCCGTGGCTGCAGAAGACGCTCGGCAAGAACAAGCTGTTCATCGTCGGCTCGGACTACGCGTTCCCGCGCGGTATGGGCAAGACCACGAAGACCATTTGCCAGGGTATAGGCATGGAAGTTGTCGGCGACGAATATCTGCCGCTTGGCCACACCGAATGGGCCTCGATGGTGTCGAAAATCGGCTCCAGCGGCGCCGATGTGATCTTCTCCAACGTCGTCGGCGATTCCATCGTGGCGTTCTATCGCGAGCTTCGTAACCAGGGTTACGACTTCGAGAAGCTGCCTCTATGCGCATCGACCACCACCGAGGTCGAGATCAAGGCGATGGGCCCGGAATATGCGCTCGGAAGCTATGTTTCGTTGCCATATTTCCAGACGGTCGACACCCCGCAGAACAAGACCTTCGTCGAGGCGTTCAAGGCCTATGCAGGTGCGGATTCCGTGACCCACGCCGCCATGGAGGCTGTATACGTTGGCGTCAACATGTGGGCGATGGCTGCGGAAAAAGCTGGCGACGTATCGCCAGAAGCTGTTGTTGCAAATGCTGGTGGCCTGTCGTTCGACGCACCGCAGGGCAAGGTCACCATCGATCCGCAAAACCTGCACAGCTTCCTGACACCTCGTATCGGCAAGACCAGGGCCGACGGCCTGCTGGACATCGTCGACCAGTACGCAGAGCCACTGCAGCCGCTGCCGTATTCAAGCGTCGGCGAGACGGCGGACAAGCGCATCTGCACCACTTCGGGCGCAACTCTCTAGCGCTTTCATCGACAAGCGTCGGCCGGTGCAGCGAGTGCGCCGGCCGCAATTTCGCAACAGTCGGGCAGAAGCATGGAAACGTTTGTAATCGGCCTGAGCATAGGCTCCATCCTGTTCATGGTGGCCCTCGGTCTGGCCATCATCTACGGGACAATGAAGGTCATCAATCTTGCCCATGGCGAGATGGTGATGATCGGCGCGTACACCACGGTTCTCGCAACCAAGCATCTCGGCTTCAATCTCTACCTTTGCATACCGCTCGCTTTCCTGGTGACGGCTGCATTCGGCTATGTGATTGAACGCACGGTCGTGCAGCGTCTCTACGGGCGGCTTCTCGACACGCTGCTTGCCACCTGGGGCATTGCGCTGATCCTTCAGCAGCTCATTCGAATCCACTTCGGGCTTGCCCTGTTCGGCATTCACATAGATGGGCTCGGTTCGGACCTGCAGAATGTTCCGGTGCCTTCCGAGTTGCAGCAGGCTTTCCACTTCCTTGGCGCCAACATCCCGGTCTATCGAGCCTTCATCTTTGTGATGGCCTTGGTGCTGGGCGCCGTAAGCTGGTGGCTGATCTTCAAGACCCGGTTCGGAAGCCAGTTGCGGGCGGTGTCGGTTGCCAGAAACACGGCCGCCGCCTGTGGCATCAACGACAAGCGTGTCAACACGCTGGCGTTTGCCTACGGTTCGGGATTGGCCGGCATCGCAGGTGTCTTGGTGTCGGGCTTCAAGACCGTTTCGCCTGACATGGGCACGCCTTATGTCGTCGACGCCTTCCTGGTTGTCGTCGCGGGCGGCGTTGGCCATCTCATGGGAACGCTCTTGTCGGCGGGCATCCTTGGCGAAGTGCAGAGCTTCGTCGCAACCTGGCTCAACGACGTTTACGGGCGCACAGTGCTCTTCACCGTCGTCATCCTGATCCTTCTGTTCAAGCCGCAAGGCCTCTTCGTGACCAAAAGCCGCTGACCTTGGCCAGCGGCCGGTCAACCACGAGAATGGTGGAAGAACGTATGACTTACAGATCAGCCTCTCTGGTAGCGTATGTGGCCTTCTTTGTGCTGCTTATGGTGCTGCCTTTTTTCCTCAACAGCTTCTGGACCAACCGGATGGCCACCTATCTGGTCTACTCCATCTGCGCGCTCGGCATTGCCATGTCATGGGGCTATGCCGGCATCCTCAGCCTGGGGCAGGGGCTGTTCTTCGGCATGGGCGCATACATGCTGGCCATGTCATTGACGCTGGCCGATCCGGGCAACAATCCGGTGCCTGAACTCATGCTGCTCAACATGGAGCCCGACGCGGTCCGCGACCTTTGCTGCGTGACCACCGGCTCGTTCCTCTGGATACCGTTTCGATGGGTCACGGTCGGCATTCTTGCAGGCATTGTCGTTCCCTGCATTCTGGCGGCGCTCATTGGCTATGTCATGTTCAAGCGGCGCACCACCGGCGTCTATGTCTCGATCATCACGCTGGCCTTTGCGCTCATCGGCCAGTTGCTCATCATCAACAACCAGCCTTTGACCGGCGGCTTCAATGGTCTCGCCAGCCTGGCGGCGCTTGAAATCGCCGGCTTCGAGTTCGATCCGTACGGTCCGAGTGTCTACTATCTGGTGATGTTCACCTTGCTCGTCGTCATGCTCCTGGCGCGCTACCTTTTGTCCGGGCGGGTTGGCCAGGTGCTGAAGGCCATTCGCGAGGATGAGGCGCGAGCCCGCTACCTTGGCTATGACGTTGAGAACTACAAGCTCTTCATCTTCTGCGTTTCGGCAGGCGTGGCAGGTCTCGCAGGCATGCTGTTTACGGTGACATCCGAGTTCGCAGCACCCTCGCTGATGGCCACGTCCTTCAGCATCTCGATGGTGATCTGGGCTGCAACCGGCGGGCGGGCATCGCTGCTCGGGGCATGTATCGGCGCGCTCATCGTCAACTTCATCGGCTCGCTGGCCAGCGAAAGCGCAACCTTCCAGCCGGTCTGGCCGATCATCCTCGGCGCGCTTTTCGTGTTCGTCGTGCTGGTCATGCCGAATGGCATCGCTGGCCTGTTCAAGGACTTCTTCGATCGTCGTTCGGCCTCCGCAAACGATGGCCACGCCGTCCCCGCAACTGCTGAGGGAAGCTAATGCTGATGACTGCAATTGATGGCAAACAGGCGTTCGAGCCAGTGGCATCGCCGATCCTTCGGACCCGTAACCTGACGGTGCGCTTCGATGAGTTCCCGGCCGTTCGCGACGTCAATCTCGACATTGCCGATGGTGAACTGCGCGTCGTGATCGGTGCCAACGGTGCTGGGAAGTCGACGCTGCTCGACCTTCTTTGCGGCAAGACCTTGCCGTCGGAAGGCGAAATCTGGCTGCGCGACAAGAATATTGCCGGCATCGGCGAAGCGGCGATCGCCCGTAGCGGCATCGGCCGCAAGTTCCAGACGCCGACCGTTTTCAAGGACATGACCGTTCTCGAAAACCTTCAGGTGGCAAGCAATCGGCGCGTTCGCGTGTTCGAAAACCTGTTCGAACGCATCGCCGGCAAGGCCAACGAACGCGAGGCGGCGGTTGCGGAACGGACCGGATTGCAGGACTCGCTGAACCGGCGGGCTTCGGAGCTTTCACACGGCCAGTTGCAATGGCTGGAGCTTGCCATGGTGCTGAGCCAGGAGCCGAAGATCATTTTGCTGGACGAACCGGCCGCCGGCATGACGGCTGCCGAAACCGACAAGACGGCCGGTCTGCTGCTCGATCTGGCCGGCGATCATACAGTGCTGGTGATCGAGCACGACATGGCGTTCGTGCGCCAGATCTGCCGGACCATCACCGTGATGCACCAGGGCTCGGTGCTGGCCGAAGGAACGGCGGAAGAAATCGAGCACAACCCCGCAGTCATCGAAGCATATCTCGGATCGGCGACGCTCAGCCATGCTTAAATTCTCGAACCTCAACGTGTTCTACGGAACGAGCCACATCATCCACGGCCTCGACATGGAGGTTCGCAAGGGCGAGACCTTCTGTCTTCTCGGGCGAAACGGGGTGGGCAAGACCACGCTGTTGCGCAGCCTGCTCGGCATCGACGTGCGCACCACGGGCAGCATCAAGTTCGAGGGCGACGAGATCAGCCGCGACCTGACGTATGAGCGGGCCAGGAAAGGCATCGGCTACGTGCCGCAAGGGCGCGAAATCGTGCCTGGTCTCAGCGTACTCGACAATATCCTGCTCGGCTGCAACGCGAGGAGGGACGGCAAGGCCTCCGTGCCGGATCTGGTTTGGACGCTGTTTCCCTTCCTCAAGGAGCATCTCAGCCGGCGCGGCACGAACCTTTCCGGCGGCCAGCAGCAGCAACTGGCGATCGCACGCGCACTGGCGACCGACCCAAGCATCCTCGTTCTCGATGAACCGACCGAAGGCATCCAGCCCAATATCGTCGAGGACATCGAGAAGGCGATCATCTCGCTCAACCGTGACCACGGACTGACCATCATCCTTGTCGAACAGAAAATCCGCTTCGCAAGAACGGCTGCGCATCGCTTTGCCATACTTGAAAAGGGCCGCATCGCCGCCGCCGGCGACACGGCCGACCTCAGCAACGACCTGATCCGCAAGCACATGAGCCTTTGACGATGAGTGCTTCGACGCTTTTACAGAAAGGACGGCACGATGCTTCGAGTTGAAAGTGTGTTGGGTAGCCGCGCCGACGCGGCCTTGCATCATGCCATTCACCACCTCGAGCATCATGGCTCGGTCGAGTTCGTCGGCATCGCGCCCGTCGATCTTGACCGCCGCAGGTTGCTGGCGCGCACGGATGGCGGCGAGGAAGTGGCGATTGCGCTGCCGCGCGATCAGAAGCTCTACGACGGAGCGGTGCTTCTCCTCGACGATCATCGCGCGGTGATCGTGCGGGCAGGGGTTCAGCGCTGGCTGCGCGTGAAACCGGCTACATCGAGCGATGCACTCGAATTGGGCTACCACGCCGGCAACCTGCACTGGCGTGTGCGCTTCGATGGCACCGACCTCTTGATTGCGCTGGACGGACCTGCGGCCACCTACGCGGCCCGCATCGAGCCGATGATAAGCGCGAAGAGGGTGACGTTGTCGGAGGAGGATGAATGAGCATCGGCCTCGACAGCACGCTACTTGTCGCCTTACAGCATGCCGACAGCCAGTTTCCCTCGGGCGGCTTTGCCTTCTCGCAGGGGCTGGAAGCCTCGTCGCAACTGTCCGCCCGGCTGGGGCCGTGCAACTTTGACGATTTTCTGGAAACGCAGCTTCGCCACCGCTGGGCGGCCGCCGACCGGGTAGCGCTGGCGCGTGCACACCGGCTTGCCGGCGACCTGGCGAAACTGGCGGAACTCGATTTCGAGGTCGAGGCATCTACCTTCGTGGAAGGTCTGCGCGCCGGGTCCCGTCGCAACGGCGTCGCCCTTTTGACGACCCACAGCCGGATCGGCACGACGGGCGCTGGTGCCTATCGTGCCTTGATCGCCGAAGGCAAGGCGCTCGGCCACCTTGCCGTGGTGCAAGGGCTGTTGTGGCGGCAATTGGGGCTTGACGAACCTACGGCAGTTGCAATGGGCGGCTACCAGGCAGCGGCATCGCTGGCGACGGCTGCCGTTCGCCTCGGGCTCGTCGGAGCAATACAGTCGCAAGCGCTGCTGGGAAAAGCACTGACCATCATTGCCGAGGTTTCCCCGGCACCGATCGCCGATGACGAACCAATCCGTTCCTTCACCCCACTGGCCGAAATCGCGGTTGCCCTGCATGGCGCGAGCGGCCAACGCCTGTTTTCGAATTGAGCATGTAGACGAGGACGTGGACCCATGCTTCTGACACCGACCGAGCTTGAAAGACTGACGATCTTCACGGCCGCTGAACTGGCCCGCAAACGCCAAGGGAGGGGGTTGAAACTCAACTATCCCGAAGCGGTCGCCATCATCTCGGATGCCATTCTCGAAGGCGCGCGCGATGGGCGCTCGGTTGCCGAGATGATGTCCTTCGGCTCGCAGATCCTCACGCAGAGCGACGTCATGCCGGGCGTGGCCGCGATGCTTCCTGTCCTCCAGATCGAGGCGACGTTCCCGGACGGCACCAAGCTGGTCACTGTCCACGAGCCGCTGCGGCCGGCGCCGGGCGCCGAGGTCGATACGCTCGAACCTGGCCGCATCATCGCCGCCGAAGGCGAGATCGAGCTCAATGCCGGACGGCCGAAAGTGACGATCAGGGTGGTCAACACGGGCGACCGTCCGGTGCAGATCGGGTCGCACTACCATTTCTTCGAAGCCAACAAGGCGCTGGAATTCGACCGCGAGGCCGCCTTTGGCATGCGGCTCGACATTCCGGCCGGTACGGCTGTGCGCCTGGAGCCCGGCCAGGAGAAGGAAGTCACGCTGACCACATTCGGTGGTCGCCAGGTGATGGGCGGTCTGAACGGACTGACCGGTGGTTCGGCCAAGGATGCGAAAGTTAAGAAGGCTGCGCTGGAGCGCGCCAAGGCCGCCGGCTTCCGCGGCGCGTAACCGAGAGAGGGGAGATCGATCATGGCGATATTGTCACGTCGCGACTACGCCGCAATGTACGGCCCCACGACCGGGGACGGGGTGCGGCTGGGCGACACGGAACTCGTTGCGGTTATCGAGAAGGACTACGCCGTTTACGGCGATGAATGCCTGCACGGCGGCGGCAAGACGCTGCGCGACGGCGCGGGCCTCGCTGCCGGCATCACCAGCGCCGAAGGGGCGCTCGACTTCCTGCTGTGCAACGTCACCGTCATCGATGCCGTTGTCGGTATCGTAAAGGGTGACCTGGGCATCAAGGACGGCAAGATCGTCGGCATCGGCAAGGCCGGCAATCCCGACGTCATGGATGGCGTCGATCCGCGCCTGATCGTGTCGGCCGCAACGACGGTGCGCGACTGCGAGGGTCTGATCGCCACAGCCGGCGCGCTCGACGTCCACGTCCATTTCGACAGCGCGCAACTGTGCGAGCATGCCATCTCCTCCGGCATCACCACGATGCTGGGCGGTTCGCTCGGACCGATCACGGTTGGCATCGACTGCGGCGGGCCGTTCAACGTCGGCAAGATGTTGCAGTCGGCCGAACAGTGGCCGATCAATTTCGGCTTCCTCGGGCGCGGCAATTCCCACAAGCCCGCCTCGCTGGTCGAGCAACTGGAAACGGGCTGCCTCGGCCTCAAGCTTCATGAGGACTGGGGCACCATGCCGGCCTCGATCGACACCTGCCTGACGGTGGCCGACAGGATGGATTTCCCCGTCCAGATCCACACCGATACGCTGAACGAATCCGGCTTCCTTGAGGATACGCTGGCCGCCATCAAGGGCCGCACCATCCATATGTACCACACCGAAGGTGCCGGCGGCGGCCACGCGCCGGACATCATCCGGGTTGCCGGCGTGCCGTGGTGCCTGCCGTCTTCGACCAATCCGACCAACCCCTATACGGTCAACACCTTCGACGAACACCTCGACATGACGATGGTGTGCCACCATCTCAATCCGGCAATCCCGGAGGACGTGGCATTCGCCGAGAGCCGCATCCGCGCCCAGACCATCGCCGCCGAAGACATCCTGCACGACATCGGCGCGATCTCGATGCTGGGCTCCGACAGTCAGGGTATGGGGCGCATCAACGAGGTGGTCTGCCGCACCTGGCAGCTCGCCGACAAGATGAAGAAGCAGCGCGGCCGCCTGCCCGAAGAGTCGACCAAGTTCGGCGACAATGAGCGCATCAAGCGCTATATCGCCAAATACACCATCAACGCCGCGCGCACCTTCGGCATTGCCGGCCACATCGGTTCGCTCGAGGACGGCAAGATGGCCGATATCGTCATCTGGCGTCCGGCCTTCTTCGGCATCAAGCCGGAACTGGTCATCAAGGGCGGTTTCATTGCCTGGGGCGCGATGGGCGACAGCGCAGCCTCGCTGATGACCTGCGAACCGTTGCAACTGCGCCCGCAATGGGGCGCATTCGGCCGCGCCAAGCAGGCGCTGTCGGCCTGCTTCGTCAACCCCGCTGCGATATCGCGCGGCATCGGCGAAGAACTCGACCTGAAGAAGATGCTGCTGCCGTCACGTGGCTCGCGCGGCCTGTCGAAGGACGACATGCTGCACAACAACATCTGCCCGGATATCCGCGTCGATCCGCAGACCTTCGACGTGTTCGTGGATGGCAAGCTCGCCACCTGCGAACCCGCTACCGAACTGCCGCTGGCGCAGCGCTACATGCTGAGGTGATGCCATGAACATGCAACCGGATGTTTCTGTTTCCTCTTCATCACGCGTCGGCGCCGCGCGCGTCGGCATCGGCGGCCCGGTCGGCTCGGGCAAGACCGCCTTGATCGAGCGCCTGATCCCCGCCTTCGCCAAGCGCGGCGTTTCGCTGGCCATCGTCACCAACGACCTTGTCACCGCGGAGGATGCCGAGCGCATTCGCCGCTCCGGCCTGATAGATCCGGCGCGCGTCTCGGCGGTCGAGGCGGGCGCCTGTCCCCATACCGTCATTCGCGAAGACCCGACCCTCAATATCGCTGCCGCCGACGAGCTTGAAGCGCGGTTTCCCGATGTCGAGCTGATCCTGATCGAAAGCGGCGGCGACAATCTCGCATCGACCTTTTCGCTGGATCTCGTCGACTGGTGGATGTTCGTCATCGATGTCGCCGGGGGCGACGACATTCCGCGCAAGAACGGGCCGGGCGTGCTGAAGTGCGATCTTTTGGTGGTCAACAAGACCGATCTCGCCCCGCATGTCGGCGTCGATCTCGAGCAGATGGAGCGTGATGCCGCAAAGGCGCGGGCAGGGCGGCCCATGGTGCTGACCAATTGCCGTGCCGGCCAGGGCATCGACGCCATTGTCGATCAGATACTTGCAAGCGTGCTGTTCAGATGACCAGTCATTGGCCGCAATTGCACACGACCTCGACGCTGCACCCGGCGGTTTCGGGCGGCAGGGCTGGCCGTTTCGAACTTTCGCTGCAACGTCATGGCGACCAAACACGCATCGGGCGTCAGTTCATCTCGTATCCGTTTCACCTGACGCGGCCGTTTGCCTTCGATCTGGCAATTCCGTCGCTGACGACCATCTATCAGCAATCGTCGTCGGGCGGTCTCTACCGGGCCGAGCAGCTGTCGAGCCGCTTCGACCTCGGAGCAGACAGTGCTGCGCATGTGACGACCCAGGCCGCCACTGTCGTCCACCATTGCCATGACGAACCGGCCCGCCTCTCGACCGATATCCGGCTGGAGGAAGGCGCATTCCTGGCGCTGACGCCCGACCCGCTCGTGCTGTTTCCCGGAGCCTCCTGCGCCTCGTCGATCAAGGCGGACCTCGCGCCAGGTTCGGTACTGCTTCTGGCCGATGCCTTTGCCTGCCACGACCCCGTCGGGCAGCAGCGGCTGTTCGACAGGCTCGACAGCGACGTCTTGCTCCGCGACCAATCGGGCAAGCTTCTTGTCCGCGACAGCTTCGCAATCACGGGTGCCGCGCTGGCCACATCGGCTTCGCCGATCGGCTCGTGGCGCGTTGTATCCAACTACATGCTTGCCGGGGATTCTCAGCGCCTCCCGCGCCGCGAGGCATTGGACGAGCTTTGCGGCATGGCAAGCCTTGTCGCCGGCGTCACTGAGCTTCCCAACAAGGCGGGGTGGGGCATCCGTTGCCTATCTGCCGATGCCGTTGCTGCGCGCAGCTTCGCCGAACGCCTGTTTTCCCTTTCGGTCGAGGCGGCATTCGGCGTGCTGCCCGCACCGCGCCGAAAATAGGAAGCCGCAGCCATGTTTATCGACATCAACTCGATTGCAAGGAGACCGAAAATGAAGAGAACCTCGCTTACTGCATTTGCTGCCGCAGCAATACTTGCCGCAAGCTCGACAATTGCCAGCGCCCATGTCGGCGTCGGCGACACAGGCGGCTTTGCCCACGGCTTCATGCATCCGATCGGGGGCATCGACCATATCCTCGCCATGGTCATGGTTGGCCTGTTCGCCGCACAACTGGGCGGCCGTGCCATGTGGCTGGTGCCGGCGGCATTCGTCGGCGTCATGGCTATTGGCGGCGTGGTGGGCTTTTCCGGCCTTCCGTTGCCCTTTGTCGAACTCGGCATCGGCTTGTCGATCGTCGTGCTTGGCGCTGCGGTGGCGTTTGGCCTGAAGCCGGTCGTTGCGGCAGCCACGGGATTGGTCGGGTTTTTTGCCGTGTTCCACGGCTTCGCTCACGGCGCGGAGATGCCGGATAGCGTTGCCGGTCTCGCCTATGGCGCGGGCTTCGTCGTCGCGACCGCCCTGCTTCATGCCGCCGGTTTGGGGATCGGATTGCTCGCGGCCAGCAGTGCCGGTCCGCGTGGTGAAACGATGGTCAGGGCAGCCGGCGCGCTTACAGCGGTTGCCGGCGTGGCCGTCGTCACAGGGGTTATCTGACCCGTCTTGGGGCTGCGTGGCCTTTCCAAAGGCAGCGCAGCCCTCCCGCGCACCATCCCTGCGGTAAAGATTGCCGTCAATGATGCCGGGCAGTATTCAGCCGTCAGCCAACCGCACGCCGGGCCGAAGTCAGGCACGTCACAGCGGAAGGGCGGCAGGCAACAATCAATGGGGATTGGAGGCCGGTCCAAACACTACCCAGCAAGCCCACCTTGCGCCACTCAGGAGACGTGAAAGATGGGAAATGTCGACGTTGACCTAATAAGACGAGCCCGGCAGCCGCGCGAAAGCGAGCGGGTTGAATTTTGCTCGACTGAAGAAGATGCCGCGCTTGCGGAAATTTCTGAAGGCGATCTGGCGTCCATTCCCGATCCGCGTTTCAGCCGCGAAGCGCTTCTACAAACCGCCATAGGACGCGCGGTGCGCGATTGGCGCAGGCGCCATGATCTCAATGGACTCGATCTGGCCAAGGCAGCCGGCATTTCGCTTGGCATGCTGTCACGTATCGAAAACGGGACCGTCTCTCCGTCGCTCAGTACCTTGCAGGCAATCGGGTCGGCCCTCGGCGTGCCCGTCAGCGACCTGATTGGCGGATATAACGAGCACAGCAGGGCGGTTTTTGTATCTTCTCATTATGCAGGCTTGAGGAACAAGGTCTCCACCTCGCTTGTTCGCGAAGTTTCCACATCGCTGCCGCTGGCGCTCGACGCCGTTATCGTCAAGCTCGATTCCGAGGAAGACAAGCAGCCAAAGTTCGAAGAGCGGGGGACGTTCTTCGTCCATTGCCTCAGTGGTGAGGTTACCTATGCTCACGCAAAGAAAAAGTACCCGATGGCGCAAGGCGACAGCCTGACGTTCGAAGCATCCGGCCCGCACGGTGTCGCGATGGGTACCCGGTTTCCGGCCAAGCTGCTGATCGTACGCAATCATGTGGCAGCGAAGCCCGTCAAGGACGGAGCAATGGCCAATGCTCGGCAGGCTGTTGCGAACGCAGCCGAAAGCCTGCGGGCTTCTTCGCGGCAGCGGCCCTGATCGAACCGACCGGCGTTTACGCCCGCCTGCTGCTGATTTGCCATGACGGACGAACCGGATTTGTTCGGCGCCCGATTTGCCCGCCAGCCCAGGAACCATAGGGCAAGGCAGGTGGATGGCACGTTTTCATCGCCGGGAAATAGCGAAATTGCTTTGGTGTCAATGTATTCGTTGACACTAAGATAACTGCACATACGATGCAGATGTAGAGGTGCAATAAGTTCAAATAACTCAAGAATGCNCGAAATTGCTTTGGTGTCAATGTATTCGTTGACACTAAGATAACTGCACATACGATGCAGATGTAGAGGTGCAATAAGTTCAAATAACTCAAGAATGCACCTCCCGAGCATTCGGAAGCTCGCGCGCCCGGAGGGGGCTCGCACAATGGAGGAATTCTCATGAACTCGAAGTTCGGGGCGATCCCGCTTGTCTCGCGCAGACTGCTTCTTTCGGCRGCCGGCGCGCTCTTGACCGCAACCATGCTGGCCGCGCCAACACCGGTGCTGGCCGAAGCCCGTGACAGCGTCACCATCGGCGTGCGCGAGGACATTCCGGGCCTCGACCCGACAATCCGCCAGGGCACCATCATCAGCCTCGTTACGCTCGGGAGTCGGGCAGGGGACTCTACGAACTGGGTGCAACCGCTGGGTGGCGGATTGGGGTGGGGTGGTTGTGGGTAGCAATGCGGCCATGCTGGAGAAGTTTGGATCGCTTTCCTGNCGCAACCATGCTGGCCGCGCCAACACCGGTGCTGGCCGAAGCCCGTGACAGCGTCACCATCGGCGTGCGCGAGGACATTCCGGGCCTCGACCCGACAATCCGCCAGGGTGCCATTATTGGTCTGGTGACGCTTGGCAACATCTTCGAGGGACTGACGCGCTTCAACGAGGACGGGTCGCTGTCGCCGGGGCTGGCGAAGAGCTGGGAGATATCTCCGGACGGCAAGACCTACACCTTCAAGCTGGTCGAAGGCGTGAAGTTCTCCGACGGAAGCGGCTTCGATGCCGCCGATGTSAAATGGACCTTCGAGCGCAATGGCGGCGCCGACAGCACGAACCCTGAGAAGGCCTATTTCGCCCTGATGGARAAGATCGAGACGCCGGATGCGAACACGGTGGTGCTGCATCTGTCGGAGCCGAATTCGCTGCTGTTGCAGAAGCTCGCCTGGGGTGTGTCGGCCATCGTCGCGCAGGAGACGGCGGCGGAAAATGCCGCCAATCCGGTCGGCACCGGGCCGTTCAAGCTCAAGACCTGGGATCGCGGCGCTGCCGTCACCTTGACGCGCAATGATCTTTATCGCGAGCCTGCGCGGGTGAAGCTCAACACCGTCGTGTTCAAGCTGGTGGAAGATCCGTCGGCGCAGGTTGCTGCGGTGCAGGCAGGCGACGTCGATTTCTTCCCGCTGTTTTCCTCGCCCGAAAGCCTCGAGCAGTTCAAGTCCAACCCCGATCTGGTCGTGATGGAAGGGGCGTCCGAGGCGGAAGTTCTGCTCGGCATCAACAACCGCCGCAAGCCGCTAGACAACGTGCTGGTTCGGCGGGCGCTGGCCAAGGCAATCGACCGCCAGGCAGTAGTTGACGGTGCCGAATACGGCTACGGCAAGCCGATCGGTTCGCATTTCTCGACCAACCATCCGGCCTACATTGATACGACTGACGTAAATGCGTTCGACCCGGAAGGGGCCAAGGCCCTGCTTGCCGAAGCAGGCTATCCGGAAGGTTTCGAGATTACCATCAAGGTTCCGCCACAGGGGCCGTTCGTGCGCAGCGCCGAGATCGTTGCCGCCTATTTCGAGCAGGTCGGCGTCAAGCTGAACATTGAGAAGCTGCAATGGCCGCAATGGCTGGAGCAGGTGTTCCGCAACCATAGCTTCGACCTGTCGATCGTGGACCACGATGCGCCGATGGACTTCGACGTCCACGCCAACAAGGATTACTTCTACGGCTACGATAGCCAGAACTACAGGGACGCCCTGACGGCGGTAAAGGCTGCGACGACGCTGGACGCTGAAACGCAGAGCCTTCAAGCGATCCAGAAGCTGTTCGCGGAGGAAATCCCGGTTATTCCGCTCTACCAGACGCGCAACATATCCGTCGCACGCAAGGGACTGGCTGGACTGTGGAAGAACATGCCGGTTTTCATGGCCAACATGACCGACGTGCACTGGGAAAATTGAGCCGCAATGCCTTCAAGGTGACGACATAGGGCGGTATCCGCCAGAAACGGGCAAGCAGGGCGCCATCGGTGGCCCTGCTGCCTGAACTTTAAGCAGAGGAAAGTCGGGAATGAACAGAGAAGCGAAGGCGCTCGATACGTCGATGGCCGATCAGGACCTTTATGGCTACGGCCCCAATCCGCCGCATGCCAAATGGCCCAATGGGGCGCGTGTCGCGGTGTCGCTGGTTCTCAACATCGAGGAGGGGTCCGAATTCGCCATTTCCAAGGGCGACACGCGAAACGAGCGCGTCTACGACATGACGCAGGAACCGCTCGACATTCCCGATCCCGCCATGGAGTCCCACTTCGCCTACGGCGCCCGAGCCGGTTACTGGCGGGTCCTGCGCGTGCTCGACAAGTACGGCGTAACCTGCACGCTCAATCTGTGCGGACAGGCGCTGGAAAAGACCCCCTGGGTCGGAGAGGACGGCCTCAAGCGCGGGTTCGAGATCGGCTGCCACGGCTATCGCTGGGACACGCCCGCCGGCAAGAACGAGGACGAGGAACGGAGCTGGATCCAGCAGTCGGTGGAAAGCATCCGCCGCGTGACCGGCGTGCGGCCTGTTGGCTGGCATTCGCGCGCTCCCTACACACTGGCAACGCGCCGGCTGCTCATTGAGGAAGGCGGCTTCATCTATGACAGCGACCTCTACGACGACGACCTGCCGCGCATCCTGACGGTCGGCGACCGTCGCCATGTTGTCGTGCCATACAGCCTCGACACCAACGACATGCGCTGCCAGCGCCCGGAATCGCCGTTCGTTCGTGCCAAGGATTTCTCGGACTACGTCAATGACGGGTTCGACTGGCTGTGGGAAGAGGGCGAGACCTCGCCCAAGATGATGACAATCGGCCTGCACACCCGCATCATCGGTCGGCCGGCGCGCATAAACGGGCTGGAAGCCGTGCTGCGCCACATGACAGACAAGGGCAAGGTATGGTTCGCGACGCGCGAGCAGATTGCGCGCCACTGGCTTCAACTGTCGAAGGGCTGATGCCCCATCGACGGAAAGACCGCACAAGCACCTGAAGAGAGAATGCCCAACATGCGCCTGCTGGTTGTCCAGTCCAATACCTCGGAATTCATGACTGACCTCATAGCCGAGGAAGCTCGGCGCGCCGCTTCGCCGGACACGGAAATCAAGGCCGTGACGGTTGGTTTCGGCGCGCGCGGCATCGAGTGCCGGACAGAGGTTGCCATCGCCGCGCACGCAACAGTGGTGGCCTTCGCCGAAAATGCGGAAGGCATAGACGCCGGATTGATCTCCTGCTTCTCCGATCCGGGCCTTGCAGCGGCAAGGGAACTGATGCCGTTTCCTGTCGTCGGCATCGCCGAGACGTCGATGCTCACCGCCTGCATGCTGGGCGGCCGGTTTTCAATCGTCACGCTTGGCGCTCGCATGGCCCAGCCGCTGCGCGAACTTGCCATGCAGTACGGTCTCGGTTCGCGGCTCGCCAGCGTGCGCACCATCGAGCGCCGCGTCGTTGACGCGGGCTCGGACCCCGGCAGCCTCGCCGATGAGGTAACGGCCCTTTCCAATGCCGCCATCGAGCAGGACGGCGCGGAAGTGATCATCCTTGGCGGCGGCGCGGTTGCGGGGCTCAGCCGTCAACTGGTCGATCGCATCAATGCGCCGCTGCTTGACGGGGTGACCTGTGCGGTGCGCATGGCCGAAGCCCTGCATGGCATAGGCGCTTCGAAAGCGAGGGCAGGCAGCTACAGGGCGCCGGCTGCGAAGGAAATGGTTGGGGTGAGCCCCGTCCTGGCAGGCTTGTTCGGCAGCAAGCGATAAAACGATCGTCTATTCTCGATAGGACCCGCGGCCGATAAACTCGACCAGCTCGGGATCGAGGCCCTTCGGCCTCTCGATCGGTTGCGCGACGAAACTGCCGGTGCTGGGCTTCGGAAACGCCAGCCGGGCAAGCGTGATGGCGTGCAGCACAGCGCACGAAATGCCATCGATCAGCGGCACCGGAATTTGCGCCTGGAGCTTGTGCGCGACGCCGGCCATTGTTCCGCCAGTGACGATGACGGAATCAGCGCCATGATCCGATGCCAGAGATTTCGCCGCTGCAACCGTCAGTTCGGCGATACGGGCCGGATCGGCAAAATCGGCAACGGTCATGTCGATGACCTTGAGTGCTGCCATGCGGTTGGTGAGACCGTGGGAGGCAACCACTTCGCGGAAGACCGGTTCCGCGCGCCGGTCGAAGACGATCATTCCGAACTTGCCGCCCATCATGCAGGCGGTCAGGAGCGCGGCCTCGGTCATGCCGACCACCGGGATCGGTGATATCTCGCGCAATGCGCCAAGCCCGGTATCGGTCGAAACCGCGATGACGACGGCGTCGCAACCTTGGTGATGCTTTGCCAGGGCAACCATCATCGCGTGTGCTGCCAGGACGTTGTCGGCGCGGGTCAGTATCAATCCGGCCCCGAAATCGGCGGTGACCGGGACGATCTCGACGTCGGGTCCGGCGATCCGCCTTGCCTCGGTCGCGCCTTTCTCGGTGGTTGCCGGCGAGGTATTTCCGTTGATCAGCAAAATGCGCATTCAGTTTCACCCATGCCGGTGGCCGGAAGCCCGGTTTGTTTCAGACGGCGACAGCCGTTTGCATTGAGGCCCGTTCGCTTCTCGTTTCTTCGAAGAAATGGCAGGCAACCGAATGGCCGCCATCGACGACGCGCAGGGTGGGCTGCTGGGTGCGGCAGCGTTCCTTGGCGAAGCTGCAGCGCCCGGCAAAGGTGCAACCGGTCTGCGCAGCGGTCTGGGTCTTGAGAGCCGTTGGCGCCTGGCGCGCAGCTCGCCGGTTTTTCACGCCGACATGAGGAACGGCATCGACCAGTGACTGCGTATAAGGGTGCAGGGGATTGTTGAACAATTGCGACGTCGGCCCCTGTTCCACGATGCGCCCCAGATAGATCACCGCGGCATCCTGACAGGCATAGTCGACAACGGCGAGATTGTGACTGATGAACACGAAGGTGATGCCGAATTGATCCTCGAGGTCGCGCAGCAAGTTGAGCACCTGGGCCTGCACCGAAACGTCCAGCGCCGACACGGGTTCGTCGGCGACGATCAGCGAAGGGCGCGTGATCAAGGCGCGCGCTATGGCCACGCGCTGGCGCTGGCCACCGGAAAACTCGTGCGGATACTTTTCCATATCTGTGGGCCGCAGGCCGACCGAAGTCAGGGCCTCCGCAACCTTTTCCTTGCGTTCCTGCTTGCCGATGGCGTCGCCCACGGCATAGAGCGGCTCGGCCACGATGCGCTCGACATGATGGCGCGGATTGAGTGAGCCGAAAGGGTCCTGGAACACCATCTGGAAATCGGATCTCATCTCCCTCAGCTCGGCCGGCGAAATCGCGGTGATGTCCTTTCCCTTGACCTTCACGGTACCCGACGAAGGCTTGTCCAGTCCCATGATGATGCGGGCGAGCGTGGACTTGCCGCAACCGGATTCACCGACGATGCCGAAGCTGCGCTGTGGTTCGACCGTCAGGTTGATGCCGTTCAGCGCATAGACCGTGCTTGCGGGGCGAAACAGGGATTCGCGCGGCAGCTGGAAGCGCCGCTCCAGATTGCTGATTTCGATGATGGGCTGGGTCATTGAGCCGTCTCCATGACGCGCCCGGCCTTTATGCAGGCGGCAACATGCGCGTCGTCAACCGATACGAAGGGTGGCGGAGCCTGCAGGCATTCGGCGCAGACCAGATCGCATCGTCCGGCAAAGATGCAGGATTTCATCTCGCTGCCGATCTCCGGCATGGTGCCGGGTATCGTCTTCAGCCGTTCGCTTCGCGACATGCCGAACCGCGGAATCGCCTCAAGAAGCCGGCTGGTATAAGGGTGCGCCGGCTGGGAAAAAATCTTGTCGGCCTGGCCTCGCTCCACGACATTGCCGCCATACATAACCAGCATTTCATCGACCATCTCGCCGATCACGCCGAGATCATGGGAGATGATGATGAGCGCCATGCGGGTCTCGCTGACGAGTTCACGCAACAGATCGAGGATCTGGCGCTGAACCGTCACATCGAGCGCTGTGGTCGGCTCGTCGGCGACAAGCACTTTCGGCGAACAGGAGAGCGCGATAGCGATCATGACGCGCTGGCGCTGCCCGCCCGAAAGCTGGTGCGGATAGACGTCCAGCCTTCGTGCGGCGTCTGGAATTCCGACGCGGTCGAGCAGCCGGATGGCTTCCTGCCGGGCTGCGGCGCGCGTCATGCCCTTGTGCAGGGTCAACGGCTCGGCAACCTGCCGTCCTATCGTCTGGACGGGGTTGAGCGATGTCATGGGCTCCTGGAAGATCATGGCGACCTTGTTGCCCCGAACCGAGCACATCTCCTGCTCGCTAAGTGAAAGCAGTTCCTGGCCGGCCAGGTTGATCGAGCCGCTGGCACGAATGGCGCCGGGCAAGAGACCCATCACAGCCAGCGCCGTCATGGATTTGCCGGACCCGGATTCGCCCACGACACCCAGCGAACGGCCGGCATCCAGTTCGAAACTCACATCCTTGACGATGGATATGTCGCGCGTCGCGCCGGCGAGGGTGATGTTGAGGTTTTTGACCTGAAGCATTGTGGCTCTCCCCTGCCGTCTATCGTGCACGTGCAAGTTTCGGGTCGAGAACGTCGCGTAACCCGTCGCCGATCAGATTCAGGCCCAGCACCGAAAGAGCGATGGCAAGGCCGGGGAAGATCGCCAGATGCGGCGCGAGGCCGACGAAGGTCTGGGCGTTGTTCAGCATCTTGCCCCAGCTCGGTTCGGGCGGTTGCGTGCCGAGGCCGAGGAAGGAAAGGGCGGCTTCGGCGAGAATGGCGACGGCAAACAGGATCGTGGCCTGGACGATCAGGGCTCCGCTGATGTTCGGTAGCACATGCTCGATGGTGATGCGCAGCCGGCCTTTGCCGCAGGTTTGCGCGGCCATGACATATTCCCGCGCCCATGCGGCATTGGCGGCGCCGCGCGTGATGCGGGCGAAAATCGGAATGTTGAAAATGCCGATCGCCAGGATCGAGTTGACCGTGCCGGGGCCAAGGATCGCCGTCAGCAGCACAGCGGTGATGATGATCGGAAAGGCGATGGAAAAGTCGCTCATGCGCATGATGAGTTCTTCCACCCAGCCGCGGTAGGTGGAGGCGAGCGCGCCCAGCGCCACGCCGACGAGCAAGCCGACGCTGACGGCGAGGAAGCCGACAATGATGGAAATCTGCGACCCGCTCATCAGCATGGAAAGCACGTCGCGCCCGAGGTGGTCGGTGCCGAGCCAGTGCTTGGCGGACGGGCCTTTCAACTTGTTGGCGATGTCGATGGCCGTCGGTGACCAGGGTGTCCAGAACAGGCTGAGGACGGCGACCGACAGCAACAGTAGCGTGAGCACGCCGCCGATCATGAGGCTGCGGTGCATGCGGGCGTTTTTGAGAAACGTGCTCATCGTCAGTGCCCCTGATGCTTGAGACGCGGGTCGATGACCGCATAGAGAAGGTCGACCACCAGATTTATGAAGACCACCAGCGCCACCAGCAGCATGATGAGGTTTTTCACCACCATCAGGTCGAGTTGGGTGAGCGACTGGAAAACGAGACGGCCAAGGCCGGGAATGTTGAACACCTGCTCGATGACGATGGTGCCGACGAGCAGGCTGGAGAGTTCCAGTCCGCATATCGTGATGATCGGTATCATCGCGTTGCGCAGCACGTGCTTGACCAGCGTCGATTTGCGGCTGAGCCCCTTGGCGCGCGCCGTCCTGACAAAATCCTCGCGCAGGACATCGAGCACGGCAGAGCGCGAGATGCGGGCAAAGATGGCGGCCTCGACGATTGCCAGCGAGAACGCCGGCAGGATCAACGCCTTGATCGCCGGCCAGAATCCGGCGCTCCAGCCGGGGAAGCCGCCTGCCGGGAACCATCCGAGATAGATCGAAAAGACGAGAACCAGCAGGATTGCGAACCAGAAATTCGGTATGGCGATGCCGAGCTGGCCGAAGATCATGACGCCATAGTCGCGCGGGGTCTTGTGGTTGGCGGCTGCATAGAGGCCGACCGGCACGCCGATTGCCACGCTGATCAACGCGGCAAGCAGCGCCAGCGGTAGCGTCACCCCCAATCGGGTCATGATCAGCTCGCTGACGGGCATGACATAGGTGAAACTCTCGCCCATGTCGCCGACTACCAGCCCGCCGATCCAGGTGAAGTAGCGCTCGACCATTGGACGATCGACGCCGAGCTTCTTCTGCAGGGCTTCCAGTGCATCAGGAGGCGCGTCGATGCCCAGCATGATCTGGGCCGGGTCGCCCGGAAGCAGTTCGAGTGCGGCAAAGATGACCACCGAGGCGATGGCCAGCGTTGCCACAAAGGTCGCAATTCGGCGTAGCAGGAATGCGATCATCTCCGTTACCTCTCAGGTGCCCGTTGACCGGCGCGCCGCGGATTGCGGGCGCAGGTCGTTATAGCGGTATGGATCGTCGGCCGCGTTGCACTGGTAGTGGCTGTAGAATTGCTTCACGTGGCCGAATACCTGGCGCGCCACGTCCTTGAATTCGAGTTCGCCGGCAGTGAGGGGCTGGCGCGCATTTTCCGCCAGTTCCTTGAGGATTTCCGTCCGGTCGAGCCGGCTGGACTGGCCGTTGCGCCAGATCGCTTCGCCCGCGACGACAACCGTGTCGACGGAACGGGTGGCGGCGCGCTTGACCATGGCATCGACCAACGGCACTTCGCCATCGAGGTAAGGGTAGGCGATGCTGTCCCAGTCCAGCAGCACGCAGTCCGCCGCCTTGCCGGGTTCAAGCGTGCCGATCCGGTCGCCGAAAGGCGTGGTTCCTGCACCGTGTTCGGTCGCCATGCGAAGGACTTCGCCACAGCTTGGCGGAACATCGTCCATGCCCGGCGTGCGGTGGATGTTCAGCACCATCCGCATTTCCTGCAGCATATCGCGGTCGTCGTTGATGCCGGCTTCGTCGATGCCGACGCAAACCGGAATGCCGTGCCGGGCGAAGCGGTTGACGGGAGCGATGCCGCTGCGGATTCGTAGGTTCGAACTGACATTGTTGCATATCCGGCAGCCTGTCCCGGCAACGCGCTCGATATCGGATTCGCTCAACCACACGGCATGTCCGAGCGTGAGGCGCGGTCCGAGCAGGCCGAGCGCCTCTATATGCTCGACTGCGGATCTGCCCGTTCGCTTGAGCGCATACTCGCGTTGGTACTTGGTCTCGAGCAAATGCAGGTGCATCGGAACGTCGTAGGCATCGGAGACCTCCTTGGTTCTCACCAGCGCTTCGTCGCTCATCCAATGCAGGTTCGCCGGGGAAAGCTGGATCTTCAGCCTGTCATCCGATGCATATTTCTCGTGCAGCGCCTTGAAGAGCGTGAAATTGTCTTCCAGCGAAATGGCGTTGCCTGCCGTGAACTGGACCAGCTTTTCGCCCAGCTGCTTTGGCAGGCTGGCGGCAAAATGGGCATCGTCCTGATGGAGAAGCCGGTTCTGATCCATGATTACATAGGAATAGGATGCGCGCATGCCGATGTCGCGATAGGCGCGCAGGACTTCGTTTGCGACATTGTAGATGTTCTCGACCGGGCCGGGGACGCCGTACTGGATATGCTGGACGGTGGTGATGCCCGAGCCGATCATCTCGAAGGCCGAGTAAAGCGTATCGAGATAGGGATCGATGGTGCGCTTGGCCATCAGTTTGGCGATCCACAGTTCCAGCGCGACGTCTGGCGCACCGTGCTGGGTCGGTGTGACACCCATATGATGGTGCCCGTTGACGAAGCCCGGCACGACGACGTGACGGTCGGAGCCGATGGTTTCGTCAGGCCGGTGACGGGCCAGCAGGTCGGCCTTCTTGCCGATTTCGACGATCTTGCCGTCGCGCTGGAAAATGGCGCCGTCCGCCACAATAACCGGCTCGTCGCGTCCCTCTACGCGACAGACGACGTATTTCCCTGAGATCAGGCTCGATGTCATAAGCTGCGGCACTCCATGCACGGTCTGAAAAAGAGGCGACCGCAGGATAAGCCTTCCTGCGGTCGCCGCCGATGATCTTAGTCTGCCCAGTAAACTTCAGTCATGTCAGCCTTGAAGGTGGGCATGCTCTTCCACAGGCCAGTGAGGCCTTTGCGCGCGATGGAGATATTGCGCGCCTGATAAAGGAAGAGGGCCGGAACGTCCTTGGCAAGGAAGTCCTGCATCTTTTGGAAGGCAGCCGTCTGCTGCTCTTCGGTAGCCGCCGCCTTGATCTCCTGCCAGATCGCCTGGAATTCCGGGCTGTCGTAGCCGAAGAAGAAGTTGGGATTTGCATAGACGTCGAAGTCCATCGGCGACACGTGGTCGACGATCGAAATATCGTAGCTATGGTTCTGGAACACTTGCTCCAGCCATTGCGGCCACTGGACCTTCTCGATCTTCAGCTTGACGCCGACCTGCTCGAAATAGGCGGCAACGATCTCGGCGCTGCGCACGAAGGGCCCCTGCGGCGGAACCTTGATCGTGGTCTCGAAACCTTCCGGATAGCCTGCTTCGGCAAGCAAGGCTTTCGCAGCCTCCGGGTCGTAGGCATTCACCGCTGTCATATCGACATAGGCGGGATGGTTGGTCGAGAAATGCGCGCCGATCGGCTTGCCGTAGCCGTATTCGGCACCGTCAACTACTGCCTGGCGGTCGATTGCCTTGGCCAGCGCCCGCCGAACCAGCACGTTGTCGAATGGCTTGCGGCGGCTGTTCAACCCCATGATGACCTCGAATTCCGAAGCGCCATCCATCACGACCAGATCGGGGTTGGACTTGAACTGCTCGAGGCTTTCGGGCGAGGAAAACAGCGGGAAGAAATCGACGTCGCCTGCCTGCACCGCAGCNATCCATCACGACCAGATCGGGGTTGGACTTGAACTGCTCGAGGCTTTCGGGCGAGGAAAACAGCGGGAAGAAATCGACGTCGCCTGCCTGCACCGCAGCAACCTGCGCCGACGGATCTTCCACCAGCTTGAACACGACCGTGTTGAGCTTCACCCGCGCAGGCTCGCGATAAAGATCATTGCGCGTCAAGGTGACGGCAGCGCCGCGATCCCAGGCCTTGAGCTTGAACGGCCCGGTGCCGACGGGATTGGCAGCGTTCTCCGCCGCCGTCTCCTGCGCGACGATGGCCGACACACCCCAGGCGAGCTTCTGCAAGAGCAGCGAATTCGGCTCCGACAGATGCAGCACCACCGTGTTCGCATCCGGCGTCTCGATCTTCTCCATCAGGGCGAAATAGGCCTTCTCAGGGTTCGTGCTGTCGGCGCCGCCATTGCGCTCGAAGGTCCATTTCACATCGGCGGCGTCGAAGCCGCTTCCGTCGGAGAACTTCACGCCTTCGACCAGCTTGAAGGTGTAGGTCTTGCCGTCCGGAGATATCTCCCAGCTCTTCGCCAGTCCCGGCGACAGCGATCCGTCCTCGTTGAAGCGCGTCAGTCCCTCGAAAACGTTGCCGAGCGTAACGAGGCTGATGATGGTGCCCTGGCGGATTGTCGGGTCGAGGCCCGGAATGTCCTCGCGCACGCCGATGGTGACGCTGTCACGGGCTTCGGCCAGCACCGGTGTTGGCGCGGCCAGCAT
>NZ_LMFV01000005.1:0-18358 GCF_001427285.1 Mesorhizobium sp. Root552 | reverse complement strand
GTGCATTCTTGAGTTATTTGAACTTATTGCACCTCTACATCTGCATCGTATGTGCAGTTATCTTAGTGTCAACGAATACATTGACACCAAAGCAATTTCGTACGGATGCGGGGCATTGCCGGTGCTTGAGAGGCAACGCAGCTGGAGTTGCCAGGCACCGGAATGCCTAGCCTTTCCAATCACATATAGCCGATGGACTGCAGGTCCATATGCGGCCGGGGTCGTGATCCCAGAAGCCCGACCAGCCTGTCCAGTCCCACGGCAATATCGGGCAACGAATGCGCAGCGCCGAGGCAGAGCCTCACCGCATGCGGCGCGTGGTCCCGCTTCACGGAGAACGCATCCGCCGTAATCACTCGTACGCCCTCGCGCAAAGCCGATGCGGAGAATGAATCCATTCGCCATGGCTCCGGCAGTTGCAGCCACAGATGGTAGCAGGGGATCGAGGATCTATGAAAATGCGGGCCGAGGATTTGGGATGCCAGATCCTGGCGCTCGCGCGCCTGCTGGCGATGCCAGGCGATCATCTTGTCTGCGTGGTCATTGACAATCCAGCTGGTTGCCACCGCGGCCATGAAGGGAGCCGACATCCAGTTGCTCATTGTCACGATTTCCTGGACGGAGCGGCTCAATTTCGGCGGCACCGCGAGGAATCCTATGCGCAAGCCCGGCGCCATGCTCTTTGAAGCGCTGGTGAGATAGATTGTCCGCTCGGGAATGATCGCAGCGAAGGGCGGTGGCCTGTGCTCGGCCAGGAACCCGTACACATCGTCCTCGATGATGTAGAGCCCATAGTGCTCGACGATCTCCGCAATCTCGTGCATCCGCCCTTCGGACATGGTGATCGTCGTCGGGTTTTGCAGCACCGGCATGCAGTAAAGCGCTTTCGGCCTTCTTGTTTCGCACAGTTCGCGCAGGGTCGTCGGGTCGATGCCTTCCTTGTCCATCGGCAAGGCGCTGAGATTGATGCCGAACTGGTGCGCGATCGCCCTTGCGCCCGGATAGGTAAGCGCTTCGGTGGCGATCGACTCGCCGTGGCCGGCCAGAGCCATCATGGCCAGCATCAGTCCGTGCTGGCCGCCATTGCAGATGATGACGTTGTCGGGATGCGCGCGCACGCCAATGCCGCCAAGCCATTGCGCGGCGATTGCCCGGTGCGACAGCATGCCGGCGCTCGGCTGGTAGGTCAGCAGCGAATCCAGCGAACCGGAACGGGTCATTTCCTTCAGCGTCGCGCGCAGGATTTCCTCGGCTTCGCCAATTGCCGACAGGTTGAGCCCAAGGTCTATGACTTCCGGCTGCGGCTTTTCGGGAACCGTCAGCCGGGTGATGTTGTCACGATCGTTGCCGAAATCGTTGATGAACGTGCCGCGCCCGACCTCTCCCACGACAAGCCCGCGCTCGGCTGCTTCCGTGTAGGCCCTGGCCACCGTGCCGACGGTGACGTTGATCCTGTAGGCAAGGTCACGTTGCGCCGGCAGGCGGTCGCTTGGTTTCAATCGACCTTCGGCGATGTCCCGCTCAAGTGCCTCGCAAATCGCTAGGTATATGGGGCCGCTGCCCCTCTTGATCTCTGGAGACCACATGCTCCCCACCACTTTGACACCGTGTCAATGAATTAATTGACATGATTAAAAGTGCAATCATAAGATTCAAATTGTCAAATGAAAAAGGGAAATGACCCACCAGAATTAGGCAATTTCCCGGCATTTAACTCAATTCATGACTGCATTCTTGCAGGGAGGAGACCTGACTATGCTTGCATGGAATACCGGTTCAATTCGCCGCAAGCTCATGTTGAGCGTTGCCGCTGGCGTCCTGACTGTGTCCGGATACGCCCAAGCAGAAGAGACATTGAAACTCGGCGCGCTCGGCGTGATGAGCGGGCCGTTTGCGGGATGGGGTGGCGTGATGTGCCAGACCTTCAAATCCCGCGCCGGCATGTGGAATGACGATGGCGGCGTCAAGATCGGTGACAAGACCTACAAGATCGATGTCGTCTGCGTCGATGACAAGGCCGATCCGAAGGGCGCCCAGACCGGCGCTGAGAAGCTGATCTCCGACGGCATCAAGTACATCCAGGGTCCGAATACCGACTCCACGGCCGAAAGCGCCAAGACCGTGATGGAGGCCAACAAGGCCATCAACATGCCTTACGCCTTCTCGAAGTCGCTCTACACGCCGCCGGCATCGCAGTCGATCCTCGGCATGGTCGCGTCCTACCAGGTCGGCCCGATCATCTATAAGTGGCTGATGGACAACAAGGGCATCAAGAAGATTGCCTTCCTCTGCGAAAACAACGCCGACCCGCTGAACCAGCGCAACGAGGGTTCCGCTGCTGCCAAGGGCCTCGGTCTCGAAGTCGTTTCCGATCAGGAGACGTACGAATCCGGCACGACGGACTTCTTCCCGGTGCTCACCAAGGTCATCGGCACCAGTCCGGATCATATCGTTCTGTCGGGCGTCAATCCTTCCGACGTTGGTCCGCTGATCAAGGCGGCGCGCGAGCTTGGCTTCACCGGCACGATGAGCACGGAGACCGGCCAGGACCCGAAGGCGATCTATGAAGTGGCGGGCGAGGCGGCCAATGGCTTCATCGTCGCGGGCGGTGCCAGCACCGAGGAAATCCGCAGCGACTTCATGGTCAAGTTCATCGAGCGCTACACCAAGGATTGGGGCGAGTGGAACGATGTCGCCGGCCTGTTCGTCTATGGCCCGGAGATCATGGTCCAGACGCTTCAGAAGGCAGGACCTGCGGCGCTTGAAGACACCGAAGCGTTCAAGGCTGCGCTCGACGGTTTCGTCGGCACCAATCCTTTCCTGAAGGATGGCGGCGAGCTGAAATATGTCGGGCGCAAGGACTACGGCCAGCCCCGCCAGGTTTCGGTTCCAATCGTTGTGCAGGCTGTCAAGGACGGGCAATATGAGCCGCTGTTCGTCGGCGCCCTGAATGACTGATCCGCACAGCCGGACGTTTCAATAAGCATACTTCGCCATCGGCCTGGGGCAGCAAATTGCCCCGGGCGAGGAGAAAACCATGACGCAAGTTCTGCTCAACGCTCTTGTCGTTGGCACCACATATGCGCTGATTGCGCTGGGCATCACCATCATCTTCAGCATCATGAAGGTGGTGAATTTCGCCCACGGCCAACTCTACATGATCGGCGGCTTTGTCGTTTACTACTTCAATGTCGTCTTCGGGCTGCCGTTCTGGTTCGGCCTGCTCATGTCCTTCCTCATCGTCGGCGCGCTTGGCGTCGTCATGGAACTGTTTCTGTTTCGGCCCGTCATGCTGCGCGTCAAGCGCGAGGAAGTGACGATGCTGCTTGCCATGGGCACGGCGGTGTTTCTGGAAAGCCTCGCACTCATCGTCTTCGGCGAGAAGCAGCGCGGCGTACCTCCGATTGCAACGGGCATCTTCGAGCTGTTCGGTGCGCGGCTCCCCACCGGACGCGTGGTCGTCATATTCATCGCGGCCGCCCTCATCATCGCCCTGATGGCCTTCATCGGCTACACCAAGACCGGCCGTGCGCTTAGGGCAATGGCGCAGGATCGTGAAGCGACCGCGCTCCAGGGCGTCAATCTGAAATGGCTTTCCGCCATGGGCTTCGGCCTTGGAACCGGGCTTGCCGGACTGGCCGGCGGTTTGCTGGTCGCGATCTTCGCGGTTCACACCGGTGCCGGTACCGCCGTCTCGATCAAGGCATTCCTGATGATCATGATCGGGGGCGCCGGCGTGCTTTCAGGCGCCATTCTCGGCGGGTTTGTCCTGGGTGTTCTGGAATCGGTCGGCTACGCGCTCTTGCCCGGTTCCATGACCTTCCTTGTAATCTTCCTGATCGTCATCGGTTTCCTGATCGTGAGGCCGAACGGCATCATGGGCAAGCCCTGGGGCTGACGACCATGCACACGCAACAAACGCTTCCGGCAGGATCGGAAAACATGGCTGGCGGAAGCTCACACTCGATTGCGAAGCCAATCGCGCTCGGCGTCCTTATCGCCTTGGGTTACTTCATCGCCGTCCCGCTTCTGAGCGGCGGCAGCGGCTATGTGCTCAACGTCGTTACCACGATGGCTGCCGTCAGCTTCATCAGCTTCGGCGTCTGGCTCACCTTCGCCATCGGGCGCATAAATCTGGCGCAGGCGGGTTTCGCATTGATCGGCGCCTATGTGACGGCAATCTCGGTTGCGCATCTGGGCCTCTCGTTCTGGGTTGCCTTGCCCCTGTCGGGACTTGTCGCAGCCATCATCGGCGGGCTCATCGGCTGGCCGGTGCTGAGGCTCAAGGGCGTCTATTTCGCCATGATCACGCTTTGCATCACCGAGGCTTGCCGCCTGACTGCGCTGAGCTTTCCGGGCATCACGCGCGGTGCGCAGGGAATGGTCGACCTGCCTTTGCCGGGCGACCTGTCGCTGTTCGGCCTCGTCATCATTCCCGCCTTTGAAAAGGGCGCGAGGCTGCCGTTCTTCTATCTGGCCGGTACGCTGATGATGCTCGGTCTCCTGTTCATGTGGCTTCTCGACACCAGCCGTGTCGGCGCGGTCTTCCGCTCCCTGCGCCAGAACGAGGATTTGGCCTCGAGCCTCGGCATCAACGTCGCCAAATACCGCGTCGTCGCCTTCATGGTCGCCTGTTTCTATGCCGGCGTCGGCGGCGGGTTCTTCGCCGCCTTGCAGCAGAACGTCTATCCGACCTCGTTCCAGGTCATCGATAGCGTCTACTTCATGGTCTACTGTTTCGTGGGCGGGTTGGAGTTCGTCATCGGGCCGCTGATCGGTGCGCTTGTGATGATGACAAGCTTTGAACTCCTGCACGAATTCCAGCGCTACCAGACCGTCATCTACTCGGGCCTGATGATCCTCTGCATCCTTTTGATGCCGAATGGAATCCTCAGCGTGGTGCGGCGTCGTTCGTCAAAGGCCAAGGGGGCGAACAATGCTTGAGGTTTCCGGCCTGACCAAGGTTTTCGGCGGCCTGACTGCCGTCAACAACATCAGCTTTAACTTGTCCAAGGGAGATATCCTTTCGATCATCGGCCCTAACGGCGCAGGCAAGAGCACCTGTTTCAAGCTGATTGCCTCGTTCCTCACGCCGACTGCGGGGACCGTCCGGTTCAACGGTACCGACATCACCGGCATAGGGCCGAGCAATGTCGCGCTGCGCGGTATCGTGCGCACATTCCAGGAGAATACCTTTTTCCAGGACATGAGCGTGCGCGATGCGATCCTGCTCGGCCATCAGAAGGACTGCAAGGCTTCGCTGGCCGGCATGATCTTCCGTACCCCGCGCTCGCGACAAGACAACCGCGAGGCAAGCGACTACGCCGATCGCGTCCTTGAAATGATGGACATGCAGCATCTGGCCGACACCGTTGCCGGCGCGCTCCCTCACGGCATGCTGCGGCGGCTGGGTATTGCGGTTGCATTGGCCGCCAAGCCGCAGCTTCTTCTGCTCGACGAACCCTTTGCCGGCTTGAACTCGGATGAGACGAAGAAGGGCGTCGACCTGATCCGCAAGATCCGCGACGCCGGCATCACTCCGATCCTGGTCGAGCACGACATGACGGCGGTCATGTCGGTCAGCGAGCGGATACTGGTCGTTAATTTTGGTTCCAAGATTGCTGAAGGCACGCCTGCCGAAATCCAGCGAAACGAGAAGGTGATCGAAGCCTATCTCGGCGCGGAAGATGAGGAGATTGGACTGTGACCGCGCATTTCTCGATCCGCGACCTGTCGGTTCGCTATGGCATGGTCACTGCCGTCAAGGGCATCTCGCTCGAGGCGGCCAAGGGCCAGATCATTTCGCTTATCGGCGCCAACGGTGCAGGCAAGACATCCATCCTGCGGGCGGTGACGGGGCTAACCCAGCCGGCCGGCGGCGAAATCTGGTTCGACGGCGAACGGCTGGACGGCAAGGGAACCGACCAGATCGTTGCGCGCGGCCTTGCCATGGTGCCGGAAGGCAGGCGGATATTCCCGTTCATGAGCGTGAAGGACAATCTGCTCATGGGTGCCTATCGGCGCAAGAGCGGCGTTGCTTCCGATCTGGATGGCATCCTGACCCGCTTTCCGCGATTGAAGGAGCGTTTCAAGCAGCAGGCCGGCAGCCTGTCCGGCGGCGAGCAGCAGATGGTGGCGATCGGTCGCGCGCTGATGTCCAAGCCGCGGCTGCTTCTGCTCGATGAGCCCTCGCTCGGCATTGCGCCCATCATCGTGCGCGAGATCGCGCGCTTCATCGCCAGCATCAACCGCGACGACGGTGTCGGGGTCATCCTGGTCGAACAGAATTCGCGCATGGCCCTGAAGCTCTCCAGCTATTCCTACGTGCTGGAGACGGGCAAGATCGCGCTTGAGGGCGCATCCTCCGAACTGGCCGAAAACGATGACGTCCGCCGGGCGTATCTGGGAGGCTAGGGCGATGCGGATCCAGATCGTCAACCCGACCACCACCGTAGCCTTCCAGGAGAAGAACCTCGCGGCGGCCCAGCGCGTTGCTTCGGCTGGAACCGAAATCCTGTCGGTGTCGGTGAAGAGCGGGCCGCCCTCTATCGAAAGCCATTTCGACGAAGCCGTAAGCACCATCGGCATTCTCGAGGCCGTTCGCGAAGGCGAGGCCGCCGGCGTCGATGGCCATGTCATCGCCTGTTTTGGCGATCCCGGTTACCTGGCGGCGCGCGAGATTGCGCGCGGGCCTGTAATCGGCATTGCCGAGGCGGCCTTCCATGTCGCCAGCATAATCTCCACCCGCTTTTCCGTCGTCACCACCTTGGCCCGCACGAAGATCATCTGCGAGCACCTGCTTCAGATCCACGGCTTCGAACATCAATGCCGCAAGGTTCGCGCCAGCGGGCTCGAAGTTCTGGAGCTTGAGGAAACCGGCATGGCTGCCTGCCGTGACATTGTCGAGGAGTGCCGCCGCGCGGTGATTGAAGACGAAGTGGGCGCCATCGTGCTGGGCTGTGCCGGAATGGCCGACCTTGCCGACCACATCCAGAACGAGATCGGCGTGCCCGTTGTCGAAGGCGTCACCGCCGCCACCAAGATGATCGAGGCGATCGCAGGGTTGGGGCTTGGCACCTCCAAGATCGGCGATCTCGCCTATCCATTGCCGAAGAAGCTGAGCGGTTCCGTTCGCCATCTGGAGATTGGCGATAGCGGCCCGGCATCGGTCATTCGGAAAAACTGAGAAGGAACTGAAGGATGACATATCCGCGTGACATGGTTGGCTATGGCCGGACGCCTCCGCAGGCGAACTGGCCGAACGGGGCGAAGCTGGCGCTGCAATTCATCGTGGCCTTCGAGGAAGGCTCGGAGAACTGCATCCTGCACGGCGATGCCCACTCGGAAAACTTCATCTCCGACATAATGGGCGCACCGCAGCTGTTCGGCGTGCGCAACATGAACATGGAGTCGCTCTACGAATACGGCACGCGCGTCGCCTTCTGGCGCATCTTCGACGAGTTCAAGGCGCGTGGCATCAACACCACCGTGCTTGCCAACGGCCTTGCGCTGGAACACTACCCGGAAGCCGGCAAGATCATGCATTCGCTGGGTCACGAGATCGCCAGCCACGGCTGGAAATGGATCGATCACCAGTGGATGGGCGAGGAAACCGAACGGGCGCACATGAAGCTCGCCATCGACGCCATCCAGCGCGCAACCGGCGAGCGCCCGGTTGGCTGGTATACCGGCCGCTGCAGCCCCAATACGCTGAATCTGGTGGTCGAGGAGGGCGGCTTCCTCTACGACGCCGACACCTACGCCGATGACCTGCCGTATTGGGAAAAGGTCAATGGCAAGAACCACCTTCGCATTCCCTATACGCTCGAAGCCAACGACATGCGCTTCGTCGCCACCGCGGGTTTCAATTCGGGCGACCAGTATTTCGCCTATCTGAAGGACACCTTCGACGTGCTCTACCGCGAGAGCGACCGCACGCCACGCATGATGTCGGCGGGGTTGCACCTGCGCATCGTCGGGCGCCCCGGCCGCTGGGCGTCGTTCCTGCGCTTCCTTGACTACGTGCAGAAGCACGAGGGGGTCTGGATCTGCCGCCGCGACGAGATCGCCCGCCACTGGCACAAGCACCACGCTCCTCAGGATTGAGAAGCGGATATCCGGGAGACGGTTGATGGCATCCTACATGGATGAGCCTGATGCGGGCAAACGCATCCTTGGGCGCTGCGACGAGCTTGGCCGCATCAGCGAGCCGGGCGAGGGGGTTACACGCCTCTACCTGACGCCACAGCATCGCACCGCCGCCGAAACGCTGGTTCGGTGGATGGGCGAAGCTGGCATGGATGCCCACATCGATGAAGTCGGCAACGTGGTTGGCCGCTATCATTCGCAAGCCGGCGGCGGGCCTTACCTGATCACCGGCTCGCACATGGACAGCGTGATCAACGCCGGCCGCTACGATGGACCGCTCGGCGTGATCACCTCGCTCGATTGCGTCGCAGCGCTTAATGCACGCGGCAAGCGTCTCCCGTTCGGCATCGAGGTCGTCGCATTCGGCGATGAAGAAGGCACGCGTTTCAGGACGACGCTGGCGGGCAGCCGGGCCATTACCGGCCAGTACGGCGATGACCTGCTCAATGCAAAGGACGACACCGGGCTCACCCTGCGCGATGCGCTTTCCGCATTTGGCCTCGACCCCGCCCGCATTCCCGAAGCTGCCCGCGATCCGAACGACGTCATCGGTTATGTCGAGCTGCACATCGAGCAGGGACCTGTGCTTCAGGCGAAGAACCTGCCCGTCGGCGTGGTAACGGCCATCAGTGGCCAGACCCGCGCCATGGTCCAGGTCAAGGGCTCGGCCAATCATGCCGGTACCGTGCCCATGGGCATGCGCAAGGATCCGTTGCTTGCTGCAAGCGAGATCGCACTGGCGGTCGAGCGTATCGCGTCCTCCCACGACAACACCGTCGGCACAGTTGGCTTCATCAAGGCAGAGCCTGGATTGATCAACGTCATTCCAGGATCTGTCTCCTTCTCCATCGACCTCCGCTCCCAAAAGGATGAGGTGCGCAAGGCAGCCTTTGCCGAAGTGGAGAAGGCGGTGCAGGAGATCGCGTCAAAACGCGGCGTGACCGCCACTGTCGAGGTCATTCTGGACCTTAAGTCCTGCCCTTGCGCGCCGGATTTCGTCAGCCGGTTGCAGGCTGCGGCGACAAGCACGGGCAGCGAACCAATTCTCCTGCCAAGCGGCGCAGGACACGATGGCATGGCCATGAGCCAGTTGAGCGGAATCGGCATGATCTTCGTACGCTGCAAGGACGGCATCAGTCATTCGCCCGAGGAGTCCGTGACCGCCGGGGACGTTGCCGCCGGCGCCTCGACACTTCTCCACTTCATCGAAAATTTTCAAGGGAACCGATAATGACTTCCAGCCCAGTTGCTTCACCTTCGGTCAACGGAGCTGAGAGCCGCCTCATCGAATTCATTGCCGCGCACCGCGACGACCAGGTCCGCATGCTGGCCGAACTGGTGAAGGTCGCATCCGACAACCCGCCGGGAGATTGCCAGCCGCACGCTGACCGTGCCGCCGAACTCTACGAAGCGCTTGGCTTCGAAGTCGAGCGTCACAAGGTGCCGCAGGACCTGGTGCAAAAGGTCGGCATGATCAGCGCCAGCAACCTGATCGTGCGCCACCGCTTCGGCCCCGGCCCGACGATTGCGCTGAATGCGCACGGCGACGTGGTTGCGCCCGGCGAAGGCTGGAGCGTCGATCCTTATGGTGCGATCATCAAGGACGGCTGGATGTACGGTCGCGGCGTGGCTACCTCGAAGTCCGACTTCGTCAGCTATGCCTATGCGCTGCTTGCCCTGATGTCGCTCGGCGAGAAGCTCAACGGAACTGTCGAAATTCACCTGACCTACGATGAGGAGGTCGGCGGCGATATCGGCCCGCTCTACTTGCTGGAGCAGGGCCTGACCAAGCCTGACTATGTCATTTGCGCCGGCCTGTCCTATGGCGTGGTGACGGCCCACAATGGCTGCCTGCATCTCGATGTCGAGGTGCGCGGCAGGTCCGCGCACGCGGCTCGACCCGAAACCGGCGTGGACGCGCTGGAAGCGGCAACCCACATATTGAACCGGCTCTATTCGCTGCGCGCCGGCTTTGCCAGCCAGAAGTCCTCGGTCAATGGCATCACCATTCCCTCGATGGTGGTTGGGCTCATCTCCGGCGGCATCAACACCAACGTCGTGCCGGACAAGATTACCATGCGCGTCGACCGGCGCATGATCCCGGAGGAGAACGGGCCTGAAGTGGCGCGTGACCTGGTCGCCTTCATCGAGAAATCGGCGCGTGAGATGCCCGGCATCGACTGCAACGTGCGCCAACTCATGCTGGCCAACCCGCTGAAGCCGATCAAAGGAGGCGAGGCGCTTGCAAGCGCCCTCCAGCGTCATGCCTCGGCATTGATCGGTGAAGATGTTCCGGCGCACGGCGTGCCGCTCTATACCGATGCGCGCCACTACTGCAACGCGGGCATTCCGACTGTGCTTTATGGCGCAGGCCCCCGCACGATGCTGGAGGCGAACGCCCACCGGGCAGACGAAAAACTCAAGCTTGACGACCTTGCCCTTGCAACCAAGGTCGTCGCGCTCGCCTTGCATGACTTGCTGACTGAAAAGTAGAAACCGGCCGCTCAGGTCAAGGCGGTGGGAGACCGCTTTGACCGGTGCCGGGAATAGGTCAGCGCACCACCAGCACGGGAAGCGTCGTGCTGTGAACGACTTCGGCGGTCTGGCTGCCCAGAAGCAGCCGGCCGACGCCCCTGCGGCCATGCGACGCCATCACGATCACATCGCTGCCGAGCTTCTTGGCAGTTTCAAGTATGCCTTCCGCGGGCGAATAGTTGGATGCGATTACGTAGTCTGCATTCACGCCGATTTTCTGGGCTGATTTGCGTGCCTCCGCAAACACGGTCTCTGCAAACTCCTTCTGGCTGGCTTCATAGCGGATCTTGTCGTTGGCGCCGGCTACCCAGCCGGTAACATCGACCATGCCTTCCATTGGAAACGGTCTTGTAACCAGCACCACGGAGGCCTTGGCATTCAATGCTTTTGCAAGAGAAAGCCCGTGCTCGACACCATTTTTTGAAATAGTGGAGCCGTCGTCCGCAATTAGAATATGGCTGTACATTTTCAATTATTCTCCATTTCTGTTCTGAAGACGGATCAAATTAACACGGGACGAGAGGCTGTTGCTTGCGCGGGCTCAACCTGAGCGCGGTTTCTTGAGGATGTAACCGCCGGCAGCTCCAACGGCTATGCCCATTGCAATGCCGATCGCGGCGTTGTCGAAGGCAACAATTCCCAACACCGCGCCGAGCCCAATCCCCGCTGCAATGCCAAGTGCCAAAGCGGCTCCTTCAGCCGATCCCGCGCTCGAAATCCGAGTGCTCGATCCTGTTGAGAATGGCGCACGCCGTTTCCGCGCGTTGCGGAGGGCGGTGGCTCAATTCCTGGCCCGCAAGATGGGCAGGGGCGTTCAGGGTGTTGTCCCAGACGGTAACGGTGCCATCGTCTTCTTCGATGCACCTATATCTCAGGTCGTCATCGATCATCCCTATGACATGGGGCGGTTGATGAATGTATCAAGTCGAGCCGCGCTGCGGCGGCTTGGTCTGGGTGCCGGAATTCGATCCTGCATATCGCCGCTCGGCCTTCGATCGGCTTGCATTCAATTCCATATTCCGAGCAATTCGGGTTGTAATCGTGGATTCCCACAACTAGGGTGACGCTGCGGCAGTTCCCATTGCCGCAGAGGGTCGGCGTGTGGGGTTCCCCCGGCTATTGCACAGTGGCTTCGCCGGCCCTTTTTGATCCTGGCATTTGCGGCAAGCATACGGTCATCCGCGCGGGCGGTTGCGGTTGCATCGCCATCGGATGCTGCGCCTACCTCGCGACAAGAACCGGCAATTTTGTCGTTGCCAGTACTTCCGCCGTCTGGCTGCCCAGCATCACCCGATCGAAGCCTGTTCGTCCGTGAGACGACATGACGATGAGGGTGCAGCCGCGAGCCTCGGCCGTCTCCACCAGCGCTCTCGCCGCAAGCCGCCATGGAACGTGGATCGTCTCAATCGGAACCCCCATGCTTTCCGCCTTGGTTTTCACCTGCGCCAGGATGCGCTCGGCGATCTTGCGCTGGGTATCGTCATAGGCGGCGACTTCGCTTTCGCTGGGCGCCCAAAGATCGGAGGCGAACGCGAACTGGCCGCCAAGCGGTTCGGTAACGGAAACGGCGGTGACCTTGCTGCCATGTTTCTTCGCCAGCGCGAGGCCCTGGTTCACGCCAATCTGCGCTACCTCGGAGCCGTCCGTGGGAATGAGAATGTGGGCGTACATCGATATTCCTCGCGCTCTTGTGACGGAGATTTTCGGTTGGCCTAGCGAACGACCAGCACCGGGACGGTCGAACTGTGGGTGACTTCCGCAGTCTGGCTGCCAAGAAGCAACCTGCTGAGGCCCCGTCTGCCATGGGATGCCATCACGATAAGATCGCAACCCTTGATCTTGGCCAGCCGAAGGATGGCTTCGGCAGGGGAATCGTCAATTTCATGCACCAGGTCCACGTCTACCTCGTGTTCGGCTGAGCGGGCCTGGATGAATTCGAACCTCTCTTTCATCAGCGCATCAATCTGCTGGTCGTAGCGGGCGACGGGGTCGTCAATGCCCCCCAGGCGGGCCGCGCTTGCCATCTCCCGGCGCAAGGGCTCCGAAACAGTCAGGACAGTGACTTTCGCGTTCAGCGGCTTGGCAAGCTTCAAGCCTTGGTCGAGACCCCTGCGGGCAAGCTCCGAGCCGTCGGTCGCAATGAGAATGTGCTTGTACATGCGAGCTTCCTTCTTCAGCGTGAGGCAATCCGTAACCTCGACTGCCGCCGCAGGCATTGCTCGGCATCAAAGAGAAATCCGTTTCCGCGCCAGCCTTGCATCCCGCCCCCGGGGAACTGGCCGTGAGGGGATTTGCCCCGGCTGTGTGAGCCAATTCACATACAGTTCGTCACATATCCCTGAAAACATGTGCTGACCTAAGCCAAACTATCGATGCGTAGGCCGTCGATTGTCGATTTAAAGTTGACTGTAACAAGCAACTATTCAGGAACGCGTGATGACTGATTGGCAGGCAATGAAAAACGCCCCCCGCGATGGGACAATCATCATTGCGCAGCGAAACACGCACGGCCCGGAAGTGGCGATTCAATGGATGCAGGCCAGTCGGCGGATTGCAGTCACTGTCGATGGAACGCCGTTTGTCCCTCCCGTCACGGGTGATTGGGTGATTGCCGGAACGAGCCGCCTGTTCTCGCCGATCCGCTGGAAGGTGAAAGAGCCGGACCCTTCGGAAATGCCTGACCCCGCCTTTGCCCGGCGAGCGTAGCGCTGGCGCGGGAGCCATCATCACGCGTGGACAAACCATCCGCGTCCGCGAAGTCTGATGGATACTCGAGCTTTTTGATCATGAAATTGCTGGTACGCCGGAGAGGATGAAACAGGGAACTCGTATGTGATTGTATATGCGATATAATTTCTGTGCTCGTCGCCAGCTGAAGCGGGTATTTTCTGTCAGCTTCGCGCCGTTTTCTAGCTGAAACCAAAGACTGTCGTTTGCAAGATCGAGTTCAATTCTCAATGAACACAATAAGTGAATAGCCTAGGAAGCGGAGGCCGGCCGCTTCCCAGGCCATCAGGATATCAATTCTTGATTTCGATGCGCCTTGCCTGCGACTGCGCTTTGGCCGTCTTTGGCAGCGTAACGGTCAACACGCCGTTCTTGAAGCGCGCGCCGACTTCGTCTTCCTTGACCTCATAGCCGAGAGGGATGCGCCGCTCGAAACGGCCGTAGTAGCGCTCGGAGAACTGCCGGTCCTTGTCCTCGGTCTCCGACCGCTTTTCGCCCCTCAGCGTCAGCACGCCGTCATCGAGCAGAACCTCGATGTCCTTTTCCTCCAGGCCGGGCACCTCTGCCGTAACCTTGATTTCCTTGTCGTTGTCGGAGATTTCAACGTTCGGCCAGTTCCCGCCGAAGGAAGACGCTCTGCCGGCGGAGGGCAGGCCGCCGTCGAACCCGCGGAAAACGTCGTCGAACAGCCGGTTCACTTCGCGGTGCAACGACAGGAAGGGGTCTCGCTCGTCGTTGCGGAACAGGCTGGGGACGCGGCTCTCCTCGCGCCCCCAAGGGATAAGATCGCGTACGCTCATCGTCATTCTCCTTTCGCTATCTGTCTTTCAAGCAAATCTTTCTACCGCCGGACGGCCAGCGTGCGGCCCAGGCTTCATCCGAATTGCTTCAGGCGGCCTGCTTCTCGGCGGCCTTGACTGTCTTCGTCTCAATGCGGCGCTCGGCTTTGTCGCTGCCGATCTCGATTTTGCGTGGCTTCATCTCTTCGGGAATCTCGCGCTGAAGATCGATTGTCAGCAGGCCGTTGACGAGACTGGCCCCAGTCACCCTCACATGGTCAGCAAGCTCGAAGCGACGCTCGAACGGCCGTCCGGCGATGCCGCGATGGAGGTACTCACCATTGTCATCCGCGGCTCTCTCCCCGGAGACGACAAGCAAGTTTGGCTCATGCACGATGCTCAACTCGTCCTGACCGAAGCCCGCCACCGCCATCGTAATGCGATAGGCGTCTTCGCCGGTTCTGGTTATGTCGTAGGGCGGCCAGTTGTCGACACTCGGTGTCCGGCTGGCATTCTCGAGCATGTCGAAAACGCGATCAAAGCCGATGCTCGACCGATAGAGCGGGGAAAAGTCGTAAGCAGTTCTCATAGCCATATCCTCCATAACTGAGCAACATGGGTACAAGGAGCGCCAAGGACGCGGCGCTCCTTGACCTTACCAGCCCCAAAAGGGCGCCGGCAGCATCGATCTGGGAATTCGCTTTTCTACCGTCAAGGGGTGCGTCGCCGGAACGTCCTTCGGCGATATGCATTGTGTCTGCCATCGCCGGTGGGAGTGCACCCTGCCCGCCGGCACCAGATTGGACATAAAGGAGAGCGACCATGCCAATGACGCGAGAAGAGATCGTGTCTGTCCTTGGGCCGACGGACGAAACGCTCGTCGCCGATATCCTTGCCACCAGCGCTTCCTTCGAGGAATTGCGGGAAGCCTGGGCATGGCTCAACGGCGAGGAGGCGCTGATGGGCGAGGGACGGCCGCTACCTGGACCGCGCGTTGCGGAGCTGATCGATCTGCTCGACCCCGACGAAAAGGATTGAGCATTCCACCTGAACGGTTGCGGTCTTGATGTTCCGCGCAAAGCCCCCATCTCCTACTTGGATGTGCGTTGATGACGCCGTCCGATTGCTTGCTCGCAAAAGACGTTGAAAAAGACGGAGGAAGTGATGAACGACGTTTGGTTTCCTGAACCTGTCACCCTCAAATTTCTCACCGGGCCGCGCAATGTGGCCAGCAGCTTCGAGGCGCTGGAATGCCTGGATCAGCAGTGGCCCGAATGGGCGCGCGGACGCAGCTGGCGCGCGGCACGACGCGCCTGCCGCGATGCGCTGGACGGCTGGCGCATCGCGCGCGACGCCCACAAGGCGTTCCTCAAGGCAGCCAGGCGCGCCGGGCTGGTCCCGTCGGCGACACGTTCTCCCCGCAAGTCGCGCGCGGCACGGACGATTGGCAGCCCCCGACCCGAGATGACGTTCAGTGGATGGCAATAATGCCGTCGACGGCGCGCCATTCCGAAGGTTTGATAAGGCGGTGGTGGGCGACGCGAACGGAATGCAGCGCGCCCTCCAATTCGCGTTCCCAATAGCCGAGGAAGGTCTTCAGTTCCGGAAAGCTTGGCGCCAGGTCGTACGCCTGCCAGACATAGAGCTGCAGCAGGCTGGGATGATCCGGCAGACGGTAATGGATCTCGGCCGTGGTCAGACCGTAGCCCTCCATCTGCAGGCTAAATTCCCTGCTGACCGCAGTGACCATGTGCGTCTCCTTCGCTTGTGATGTCATGCATCCAACCGTTTTGGCATGCGCTTGTGTTCGGCTGTCGGCTGTGGTGCTTGCGTGGCTATATCGAGTTGGCGCAGCGCGTCCATGATCTGGTCGAAGGTGACCGGCTGCTCGGCTCCTGGCGGCCGGCGTAACGCCGGGACGGATTCCACGGCACAAGCATCTGAAGCCCACGACGACAAGATCGCCCGCTTCTCATGGATGTCGAGCGTTTCGTCCTTCAGGATGTGATCCGGATGCTTGAAATGCCTCGCCGGCGACAACAGTCGGTCAAGTGCGAGGTCGGATGTTTCGGGAACAAGAGAGGGGATGATCGGCGAGAGCGTTTGTCGGTTCATCTTGGTCCTCCGTCTTTCCAAAAAGCTCCCTTGTACAGGCTTCGATTTCCAGACTCGCCGATGGCGAGGGTTCAGATAATTTTGTTCGGCCGCTTGGAAAATTCAAGTGAAAATGTGGGGCAACAGTCCGATTAGCCGCATGTTTTCATGGCACTAGCGCTCTATCAGTGCGAGTGCCGAAAAAATTTCGCGACAACTCTTGAAACCGGAAAATCGCAAAACTAGCTCGATAAGCGCGCAATGCCGAAAGGGTCGCGCGAGCCCCGCACCGGACCGGTATTGCCGGTCCGGTGTGGAGGAACCTCAAAAAATCTGTTTGTCCTGAAGGAGAGGCGCGCAATGCCGAAAGGGTCGCGCGAGCCCCGCACCGGACCGGTATTGCCGGTCCGGTGTGGAGGAACCTCAAAAAATCTGTTTGTCCTGAAGGAGAACGATATGACGTTCCGTCCATTGCATGACCGTATCCTGGTCCGCCGCATCGAAGCCGAGGAGAAAACGGCCGGCGGCATCATTATTCCCGATACCGCCAAGGAAAAGCCGCAGGAAGGCGAGGTCGTCGCCGTCGGCCCTGGCGCGCGCGACGAAAGCGGCAAGCTCATCGAGCTCGACGTCAAGGTCGGCGACCGCATCCTGTTCGGAAAGTGGTCCGGCACCGAGATCAAACTGAACGGCGAGGACCTGCTCATCATGAAGGAAGGCGATGTGATGGGCGTGATCGAGCAGACRGCCACGCTGAAGAAAGCGGCCTGACGAGGCTTCGATCCCGATCTCAACCAGTCAATGAAAGCTGCCTAACGAAGGAGTTATCCAATGGCTGCCAAGGAAGTCAAGTTTCATACTGAAGCACGCGAGAAGATGCTGCGTGGCGTCGACATCCTCGCCAACGCCGTCAAGGTGACGCTAGGCCCCAAGGGCCGCAACGTCGTGATCGACAAGTCGTTCGGCGCGCCGCGCATCACCAAGGACGGCGTCACCGTCGCCAAGGAAATCGAACTGGAAGATAAGTTCGAGAACATGGGCGCGCAGATGGTGCGCGAAGTCGCCTCCAAGACCAACGACCTCGCCGGTGACGGCACCACGACCGCGACTGTTCTGGCCCAGGCCATCGTCAGGGAAGGTGCCAAGGCGGTCGCCTCCGGCATGAATCCGATGGACCTGAAGCGCGGCATCGACAAGGCGGTGGACGCCGTGGTCGCCGAGTTGAAGGCCAACGCGCGCAAGATAACGAAAAATGACGAAATCGCCCAGGTCGGCACCATCTCGGCCAATGGCGACGCCGAGATAGGTCGTTTCCTGGCGGAAGCGATGCAGAAGGTCGGCAACGAGGGCGTCATCACCGTCGAGGAAGCCAAGACCGCCGAAACCGAGCTTGAGGTGGTGGAAGGCATGCAGTTCGACCGCGGCTATCTCAGCCCCTATTTCATCACCAACCAGGACAAGATGCGCGTGGAATTGGAAGAGCCTTATGTGCTGATCCATGAGAAGAAGCTCGGCAATCTCCAAGCCATGCTTCCCGTTCTGGAAGCTGTGGTCCAGTCAGGCAAACCGCTGCTCATCATCKCCGAGGATGTCGAGGGCGAAGCTCTTGCCACGCTGGTCGTCAACAAGCTCAGGGGTGGTCTGAAGGTTGCCGCCGTCAAGGCGCCAGGCTTCGGCGATCGCCGCAAGGCCATGCTCGAAGATATCGCCATCCTCACCGGCGGCACCGCGATCAGCGAGGATCTCGGCATCAAGCTGGAGAACGTTACCCTCCAGATGCTCGGCCGCGCCAAGAAGGTGACGATCGAGAAGGAAAACACCACGATCGTCGACGGTGCCGGCCGGAAGGAAGAAATCCAGGGTCGCATAACGCAGATCAAGGCTCAGATCGAAGAGACCACTTCCGACTACGATCGCGAGAAACTGCAGGAGCGTCTGGCTAAGCTGGCCGGCGGCGTCGCAGTCATCCGCGTGGGAGGCTCGACCGAGGTGGAGGTTAAGGAAAAGAAGGATCGCGTCGACGATGCGCTCCACGCCACCCGTGCGGCCGTGGAGGAAGGCATCCTTCCCGGCGG
>NZ_LMFV01000004.1 GCF_001427285.1 Mesorhizobium sp. Root552 | reverse complement strand
CGTCAATGTCCCAAAACCCGGCCTGTCCCCGCATCCATCCCCTCCCGGCAAATCACCGGGGCAGTGAATCATCCCGAGCCGTCAATGGCGAGGTTTTTCGAGGCGTCCAGTTGCGCAAGCCGGTCGCGGCGATGCGTTCGTTGCCGCCGTCCGGATCGAATGCGAGGACGGCCGCGCGGTTCTCTTCATTGCCCCATAACGCGCCCAGCGGTTGCCGTTCGGCCCAGGCTTCGATGCCACCGGAAGGCTGCTCGCCAATGCCCTCGGCAACGTTGGATGCCGAGCCTACCGACACGTAGAGGGTCTTGCCATCGGGTGAGAAAGTAATGTCGCGTGTCCAGTGCCCGCCTCCCGGCAGCCGCTTGACCACCACTTCGGCGTCGCCAGACGCTTCGAGGTCGCCTGATTTGTAGGCAAAGCGCACCACGCTGCCTGAATTGGCGACGTAGGCCCATTCCGGCTTGTCGGCAGGATAGAATGCGATGCCGTAGGGTTGCCGCAGTCCGCTGGCGAAGACCGCCTGCTCGACCGGCTTGGCGCTGCCTTCGTCGAGGCGATAGACCCTGATCTGGTTGGCGCGTGAATCGGCGACGAATATGTCTCCATTCGGCGCGATCCGCAGGGCGCGCGGATTGCGGATGCCCGAGGCTATCATTTCGGCGGCAAAGCCAGGAGGCAGCTTTGGCCCGGCATCCGGCGGCATTGCTGCCCGGTCCGCGCCATTGGACGCGGAGTCCGTTGCGAAAGGGGCTTGCAGGTCGTCAGGGACGATGAGCCGCCGCACGCCCGGCTGGTCGGCCCGCCAGTCGCCGAACGCGGCTTCTCCCTTCAGCACGCTGGCGTCTTGAGCCAAAGCTACCGTCGCTGCCAACAGGAAGGGAAGGGTCAGTGTCGCAATTTGCTTCAACCGTTGCTCCATGGGTTAGCCAAAGACGCAACGTAGGTGACCGGCCGCCGTTCCGCACCACACGTCGATGTGAACGGAGTTGAATGAAGTCTATGCGTCGCCGCCGCTGAATTCCTCGTCGAGGCGCTTTTCCAGTTCAACGAGGTCGTCCGGCAACGGCAGGCCCATGGCACGCAGTTCCCTCAGCTTTTCCCGCAACTGCTCCTGCGTTTCGTAGCGGTCCTCAGGCTGGTTGACCATCTGCTCGAGCAGCAGGCTGATCCGGGCCTTGATCTCTTCCAGTGCCATCGTTGCCTCCCTGGCCGCCAGAGCGATTGCCGCTCGGAAACGGGACTGAGCTTAGCGCAGCAATCGCGAGATGAGCTGCGCTGTATAATCGACCATCGGCACGATCCGGGCATAGTTGAGGCGCGTCGGACCAATCACGCCCAATGCGCCCACAACACGCGCATCCTTGTCGCGATAGGGGGCCACCACCAGCGACGATCCCGACAGCGAAAACAGCTTGTTTTCCGAACCGATGAAGATGCGCACCCCCGGTCCCTGTTCGGCCATGTCGAGCAACTGGATCAGCCCGTCCTGGGTTTCGAGGTCGTCGAACAGGTGCCTGAGCAGGTCGAGGTCGGCCTGCGCCGTAACGTTCTCCAGCAGGTTGGCCCGGCCGCGCACGATAAGACGGGCTGGCAGCCCAGTTTCCGAGCCGGCCCACAGTGCAAGGCCCTTTTCAACGAGATCCTGCGACAGCGTATCCAGTGCCGCCCGCGTTTCCTCCTTGATCCGCGCGATCTCGGCGCGCACCTCGGCAAGCGTGCGGCCCCGGATGTGGGCGTTGAGGAAGTTGGAGGCCTCGTGGAGTTGCGAGACGGTGACGCCGGCAGGCAGCTCGATAACCCGGTTTTCGACATCGCCATTTTGCGAGACAAGAACGGTCAGCGCCTTCGTCGGCTCAAGCTGGATGAATTCGATATGTTTCAGCGCGGCTTCGTTTTTTGCCGCCAGCACCAGCCCTGCGCCGCGCGAAACCCCCGACAGCATCTGGCTGGCTTCGGTCAGCATGTGTTCCAGCGATGCTTCCGTGCCGGAAGCCTTGATCTGCGCCTCGATGCTGCGGCGTTCCTCGTCGGACAGGTCGCCAAGCTCCATGAATGCATCGACGAAGAAGCGCAGGCCCGCTTGTGTCGGCAGGCGGCCGGCCGAGACATGAGGCGCGTAGACAAGGCCGAGATGCTCGAGGTCGCTCATCACGTTGCGGATCGTCGCCGGCGACAGCGACGACGGCAGGATGCGCGACAGGCTGCGCGAACCGACCGGCTCGCCATCCCTCAGATAGGATTCAACGATGCGCCGGAATATGTCGCGCGAACGCATGTCCAGCGACTGGATCGCTGGCGAATGCATGGTCGGATCGGCAATCGGCTTCGTCATCTGCGGTTTTCTGACCGTGGCTCCAAGCCAAGGATATAGACTTGGGTCGGCCAAGCGCAAGCGGGGCGTTTTCCTTTGCGCCCCGCTCGGCATGAGGCTACAAGCCCGCCAGGAATCCGGACAAATACGAGAAAGAGGCCCGAATGCGCCCCTCCAAACGCCAGCCAGACGAAATGCGTGCCATCTCCTTCGAGCGAGGCGTTTCCAAACACGCCGAAGGCTCTTGCCTGGTCAAGTTCGGCGACACGCACGTCTTGTGCACCGCTAGCCTTGAAGAGAGGGTGCCCGGCTGGATGCGCAATTCCGGCAAGGGCTGGGTGACGGCTGAATACGGCATGCTGCCGCGTTCGACCGGCGATCGCATGCGCCGCGAGGCTTCCGCCGGCAAGCAGGGTGGCCGCACGTTGGAAATCCAGCGCCTCATCGGCCGCTCGCTGCGCGCCGTGGTCGATCTTCAGGCGTTGGGTGAACAGCAGATCACCGTCGATTGCGATGTCCTTCAGGCCGATGGCGGCACGCGCACCGCCTCGATCACCGGCGGCTGGGTGGCTCTCTACGATTGCCTGCGCTGGATGGAAGCGCGCCAGATGGCAAGCGTACAGCGCGTGCTGAAGGATCATGTGGCCGCCATTTCCTGCGGCATCCATGATGGCCAGCCGGTCATCGACCTGGACTACCTGGAAGATTCCTCGGCCGGCACCGACGCCAATTTCGTCATGACCGGCAAGGGCGGCATCGTCGAGATTCAAGGCACTGCGGAAGGCGAGCCGTTCTCGGAAGCGCAGTTCACCGAGCTTATGGTGCTTGCCAAGAAGGGCATTGCGCGTCTCGTCAGCCTGCAGCAGATGGCGGTGGCCTAAGGCGTCTCGTGATGACCCCTTCCGCCATCCTTGAATCGGCTCTCTACGTCACCGATCTCGACGCGGCGGAAGCCTTCTATGGCGGCATCCTTGGCCTTGAACGCATTGCCAAGGTCGGGGGCAGGCATGTCTTCTTTCGTTGTGGCGCCGGTGTGCTTTTGCTGTTCAACGCAGAGGCGACGAAAGTCCCTCCGCCCCCCGGCGCCCGCTTGCCGGTACCGCCGCACGGAACGGTCGGCAAAGGGCATCTGTGCTTTGCCGCGAGTGCCGAGGAGATCGAGAGCTGGCGCGCGCGCCTGACCGATTTGGGAGTGAAAATAGAGGCCGATTTTCACTGGCCGTCGGGCGGCCGTTCGATCTATTTCCGTGACCCATCCGGCAACTCGCTGGAATTTGCCGAACCGAAAATCTGGAATCTGTGATGCATAAACTGGATAGCCGCAGGATTGTCATTGCCAGCCACAACGCTGGCAAACTGCGCGAATTCGCCGACCTTATGGGTCCGTTCGGCTTCGAGGCAAAATCCGCCAAGGAATACGGCCTGCCCGAGCCGGACGAAACCGGCGCCACTTTCGAGGAAAACGCCTACATCAAGGCTTTCGCAGCCGCCAAGGCTACCGATCTGCCGGCGCTTTCCGATGATTCCGGCCTGTGCGTCGATGCGCTTGACGGCGCGCCCGGTGTCTATACCGCTAATTGGGCCGAACTGCCCGATGGCAGCCGCGACTTCGCCATGGCCATGCAGCGCACGGAAGTGGCGATGCAGGAGGTTGGTGCGAAAGAACCGGCACAGCGCACCGGCCGTTTCGTTGCCGTGATTTGCCTCGCCTTTCCCGACGGGCAGGCAGAATATTACCGTGGCGAGGTCGAAGGCGCTCTGGTGTGGCCGCCGCGCGGAGAACTCGGTTTCGGCTATGATCCGGTGTTCCTGCCGAACGGCTTCGACAAGACCTTCGGCGAGATGAAGGCCGAGGAAAAACACGGCTGGAAACCGGGGCAGGCGACGGCGCTGTCACACCGCGCCCGCGCCTTCCAGAAATTCGCGCAAGCGAGGTTGGACGTCGCCTGATCATGCAGCTCGACCGCTCACCCGGTTTCGGGGTTTACATCCACTGGCCGTTCTGCGCGGCCAAATGCCCTTATTGCGATTTCAACAGCCATGTCCGCCATCAGCCGGTGGATCAGGAACGCTTTGCCAAGGCATTCGCAACCGAGCTTGCCACCATGCGCGCCCGCACGGGCCCGCGCGAGGTCACCTCCATCTTCATCGGTGGCGGTACGCCTTCGCTGATGAAGCCGGAAACGGTCGGCGCGGTTCTGGATGCGGTTGCGAAAAACTGGACTGTGCCGGCCGGTATCGAGGTGACGCTGGAAGCCAACCCGTCCTCGGTTGAGGCCGAGCGCTTTCGCGGCTACCGCGCCGCCGGCGTCAACCGCGTTTCCCTCGGCGTGCAGGCGCTGAACGATGCCGACCTGCGCTTTCTCGGCCGGCTGCACAATGTCGAGGAAGCCTTGCACGCCATTGGCCTGGCCCGCGAGATCTTCCCGCGCCTGTCGTTCGACCTGATCTACGCTCGGCCCAACCAGACCCCGGAGGCCTGGGCGGCTGAACTGGAAGAAGCGATCGGCCACGCCGCCGACCATCTGTCGCTCTACCAGCTTACCATCGAGGACGGCACGCCCTTCTCCAAGCTCCATGCGGCGCACAAGTTCGAGATTCCCGATCCCGATCATGCTGCCGACCTCTACGCCGTCACCCAGGAAATCACCGCTGCGCACGGTCTGCCGGCCTATGAGATTTCCAACCATGCCCGACCCGGAGCGGAAAGCCGCCACAACCTGACCTACTGGCGCTATGGCGAATATGTCGGCGTCGGCCCGGGCGCGCACGGGCGCTTTGTGGAAAATGGCACACGCATCGTCACCATTGCCGAGAAGATGCCGGAAAGCTGGGCCGATCTGGTCGAACGCAAGGGTCATGGCATCGTCGACGGCGAGGTGCTGAGCCGGTCCGAAGAGGCCGATGAATTCCTGCTGATGGGCCTGCGCCTCGTCGAAGGCATCGATCTGGAGCGCTACGAACGCCTGTCCGGTCGCGGCCTGTCCTCGTCGCGGTTGTCTATCCTGCAGGAAGAGGGGCTTGTCTCGTCCATCGGCAATTCCCGCCTGCGCGCCACGCCGTCCGGCATGATCGTGCTCGACGCACTGGTGGCCGATCTCGCGCGGTAGCGGGGTCGCGCTCAGGCGTTGTGCTTGTTGCGGTGTTTGACGTTGTTTTTATCGGAGAACGCCTCGGCGGCGCGAACTGGCTTGGCGTCGGCCTTATTGCTGTTGGCGCCGTACTTGTTGCCTGCCGGGTGCGGAGGTGGGGCGTCGCTTCGGGCGCTCTTGGTTTCGATCCGCGACATGAATACGTCGAAGCGGTTGGGCATTGGTCGGTCAGCGCTCCATTGCTTTGCCGGGCTTGCCGGCACGTTTGGCCTCTAGCCGTTGCTTGTAAGCCACCCGTAACTGCTTGAGATTGTTGATGCCGTTGCCGCCCGAGCTCTTGCGGTCGGAGGCAAAGCGCTTGCGCCCGGCATAATAGGGCTCGAAAGCGTCCTGGATTTTCAAGCTATCCATCGTGTCCTCCTAGGGAATCGATGTCTAAATCCATGGTCGCCGGTTTCGTTCCGCACTATGGCAAAGACATGGCGAAGGAGAGGGAAAGCTGTGGGTTTTGCAACGAAGGCCAAGCCGTGCCAAACAGGGGCCGGCGAGGGTTTGAAATGGCCAGCGAAACAAGAAAACACAGCTATCTGATCGGCTCGACCGAAGTCCCGGCCCGACCCCTGCAGCCGGCGCTGTACCTCGTCGCCACGCCCATCGGCAATCTGGCCGACATCACTTTGCGCGCATTGGAAACGCTCGCCGCTGCCGACATTGTTGCTTGCGAGGATACCCGCGTTTCGCGCGTCCTGCTCGAGCGCTACGGCATCCGGCGGCGCACCACCGCCTATCACGAGCACAATGCCGCTGAAGCCGGTCCGAGGCTGATCGAGGCGCTTGAAGCCGGCCAAAGCGTGGCGCTGATCTCCGATGCCGGCACGCCTCTGGTTTCCGATCCCGGCTACCGGCTGGTCGGCGAGGCGCTGGAGCGCGGCTTGCAGGTGGTGCCCATTCCCGGCCCGTCGGCGGCGCTTGCAGCGCTTACGGCTTCCGGGCTGCCGTCCGACGCCTTCCTGTTTGCGGGCTTTCTGCCGGTAAAGGCGGGCCAGAAGCGCACGCGCCTTGAAGAACTGAGGGCTGTGCCGGCAACGCTGATCTTTTTCGAATCGCCACGCCGTCTGGCTGAAACGCTGGCCACGATGGCGGAAACCCTGGGCGGTACGCGCAAGGCTGCCATCGGCCGCGAACTTACCAAGGCGTTCGAGGAAATGCGGCTTGGCTCGCTTCGTGAGCTTTCCGAATACTACGGCCAGGCCGATACGCCCAAGGGCGAGATTGTCGTTTGTGTCGGCCCGCCGGATACCAAAACCCAAGCGCCTGCCGACATTGACAGCCTGCTCCTGTCGCTTGCCGACGAATTGCCAGCTTCCAAAGCCGCTGCCGAGGCGGCGAAGATGACGGGAGCCAGCAAGCAGGATCTCTATCGCCGCCTGCTGGAACTGAAAGCGAATGCCTGACACAGGAACTGCGGGCCGCCGCAAGGCCTATCGGCGTGGCCATCATGGCGAATGGCTGGCAGCGCTCGCGCTGATGCTGAAGGGCTATCGCATCCTTGCCCGCCGCTACCGCACCAGGCTGGGCGAGATCGACCTCATTGCCCGGCGCGGTGATCTTGTCCTTATCGTCGAGGTCAAGGCGCGGCGTTCGCTGATCGAAGCCATGGAAGCCATCGCCCGCGAATCCGAACGCCGCATCGAAGGGGCAGCCGACCTGTGGCTCGTGCGCCAGCCCGACTATGGCAGGCTGTCCGTCCGCTTCGACATGGTGGCGGTGCTGCCCCGGCGCTGGCCCGTGCATGTCGAGAATATTTTCCAGGGCAGGAATTGACCCGAAGGTCCCGGCAACCGTTCTGAAACGGCCGTTTGCCGACTTGAAACCGTCGCCGCTCGTTGTCGGCGAAGCCGACATCCATTTTGCCGGCGCCGATGCATTTCGTTAAAGGATGGACCGCCTTAGCCGCTGATGCGGAACCCGGCCGGCACGTCCGCGATGTCCGCTGCCTCGGCCCTGACATCGGCCACAACCGCGCCGCTCGGGCCTTCCCAAAACCGTTCCAGCATCATCGCAACCGCACCGTCGGACCCCGCTATGAGTGCCTGGACCGAGCCGTCCGGCTCGTTGCGCACCCAGCCCTTGAGCCCAAGCCGCTCGGCTTCCTCTCGTGCCCAGAAGCGGAAGCTTACACCTTGCACGCGCCCGCTTATGCGCACCGTTGCTGCGCGTGTCATCGCCGTGTTACCCGCATTGGCAGGCCTCCTTGCGGCTGCGTGGTCAGTTTCTGCACCGGCCACGGGTTTGTTTCGGCCACCGTCTCGAAACGGAAGCGCGACAGAAGGATGGCAAGCGCGATAATCGCCTCTTGCATGGCGAAGGACGCGCCGATGCACACGCGCGGCCCGGCGCCGAACGGCAGGTACTGGTACCGGTCGATCTTGTCGCGGTTGCCGGGATGGAAGCGCTCGGGCAGGAACGTGTCGGGCTGGTCCCACAGCTTGCGGTGGCGGTGCACCACCCACGGCATCACCAGGACGGCGGCCTTCGGCGGAATGTAGAGGCCCTTGTAGGTTTCCGGCTCGATCGGTTCGCGGTTGATGGAAGGGGCGGGCGGATAGAGCCTGAGTGCTTCGTCAAAGGCCGCACGTGTCAGCGGCATGGCTTCCAGCCATTTCACCGGGTCGGGCTCACGGCTCAGGACCGCATCGATTTCCTGTTCGATCCGCTCGCGTTCCCACGGCGCTTCGGCAAGGCAATAGATTGTCCAGCCGAGAGCGCGCGCCGTCGTCTCATGGCCAGCGCCGATGAAAGTGATGATGTTGTCTTCGATCTCGGCTCGTGTCAGCCCGTCCGGTCCTTCGGCGCGCAGAAGCAGCGTCAGGAAATCCTGCGGTGCACCGTCCGGATCGCGCTTCAAGCGCTCTTCGCGCATAGACACCGTGTCGGTGACGATCTTGCGGAAATAGGCCATGGTCTTTCGCCCGCGAATGCGGGTCAGGCGCGGCAGCCAGTCCGGCGCGCGCAACAGGTCGAGCGGATCGACCCGGCCCATCGTCTCGAACAAATGGTCGATCTCCTTGGCGAAGCTGCCCGGTTCGCCCGCGATCTCGCCGGAAAACAGCGTTTCGGCGAGTATGTCATAGGTCAGCATCGTCATGTCGTGCGCAATGTCCGAAACCGCGCCGTCCTCGTAGCGTTCGACGAATTCGATCGTCCGCTTCAGCATCGGGGCGGCGAAGCCGAAGATGTTGCGCGGCGTGAATACCGGCGCCATCGCCTTGCGCGAACGCTTCCAGACATCGCCCTCGGCGGTCAAAAGCCCGTCGCGTAGGATCGGGCGCAGGATTTTCTGGCGCACCGTCGCCATCTTGTAGTTCTTGGCATTGTCCACCAGCACGTGCCGGATCAGGCCGGGATCGTTGGCGATCACCAATGGCCCGCCGACGCCGGTCACCGAGATCCACGGCTCGTTGTAGGAAGGCTCGCCCCACAATTCGAGTGGATTGCGGTAGACGATGCGGATCATCTCCAGCGTCGAAGGCGGCTTGGTGCGCGGCTTAGGGGCCGGCGGCACGAATGGGGCAGGTTGTGCGTCCATTGTCTGCTCTCTTGAAAGCGGAATGTAGGTGCCGACGGGCAAAGCGTCCATAGCAGCGGGGCACTTGCGGTTACCGAAAGGTGCCTTCTTGCCTGCCCTGCGGTTGGGCCCTATCTCGCGGTCACCACAGGATACCGCATTGAAAGGACTGAACCTTGAAGCATCGCCTCGCCATCATCATCGGGTCGACCCGCCCCGGCCGCGCCGGCCCCGTTTTCGCCGAATGGCTGGAGGCGTTTGCGCGCAAAAACGGCAAGTTCGAGCCGGTCCTCACCGATCTCGCGGAGTTTGATCTACCTTTGCTGGACGAGCCGCACCACCCACGGCTTGGCAAATACGAGAAGGAACACACCAAGGCCTGGTCGAAGGCTGTCGATGCCGCCGATGCCTTCGTCTTCGTCACGCCGGAATATAACTACTACGCCGCCCCGGCCATCGTGAACGCGGTCGATTACCTCTCGCGCGAATGGCAGTACAAGCCGGCTGCTTTCTTCAGCTATGGCGGCGTGTCCGGCGGTCTGCGCGCGGTGCAGGCGGTGAAGCCGCTGCTCACCACCGTCAAGATCATGCCGATCCCCGAAGCGGTCGCTATCCCGATGTACCAGAAAAGCCTCGACGAAGACGGTGTTTTCCAGCCTTCCGAGCAGGTGACAACGGGCGCGGAAACCATGCTGAACGAGTTGCATCGCTGGAGCCTCGCGCTGAAGCCGATGCGCGCCGGCTAGCCTGTCTCCGCAAGCGTTGCCGGTCTTGCTTTCTCCAGCCGCTGCCCGCTTGGCGTCACCTGTGGTCAAATGCCCGGAAAGCTTGGAAAATCGCCTCTGAACGCCTATATCTTGGTGCATCAGACAGTGCGATTCGAGGCGTGTTTTTCGCGCCTCCCGTGCAGCTTCGAGAAAACAGGTTTTCATGAGCGATCAGCCCGAAAACGACAACGGCGCGCAGGCCGAATACGGTGCCGATTCCATCAAGGTTTTGAAGGGGTTGGACGCCGTTCGCAAGCGGCCGGGCATGTATATCGGTGATACCGACGACGGCTCGGGCCTGCACCACATGGTCTACGAGGTCGTCGATAACGCCATCGACGAAGCGCTGGCCGGCCACGCCACGCTGGTTACGGTCACGCTTAATCCCGATGGTTCGTGCACCGTGACCGACAATGGGCGCGGCATTCCGACCGATATCCACAGCGGAGAAGGCATCTCGGCAGCCGAGGTCATCATGACCCAGCTTCATGCCGGCGGAAAGTTCGACCAGAATTCATACAAGGTTTCCGGCGGCCTGCATGGCGTCGGCGTTTCCGTCGTCAATGCGCTTTCGGTCTGGCTAAGGCTCAAGATTCGCCGCAAGGGCAGGGTTCATGAGATGAGCTTCACCCACGGCGTGGCCGACGCGCCGTTGAAGGAAACCGGCGATGCGGGTGACGAAACCGGCACCGAAGTGTCCTTCATGCCGTCGCCGGACACCTTCACCATGGTCGAGTTCGACTATGCCACGCTCGAGCATCGCCTGCGCGAACTCGCCTTCCTGAATTCCGGCGTGCGCGTTGTTCTCACCGACAAGCGCCATGCCGATATCGTACAGCAGGAGCTGCACTATGACGGCGGCCTGGAAGAGTTCGTGAAGTATCTCGACAAGGCCAAGAAACCGCTGATCGACAAGCCCATCGCCATCCGCGCCGAGCGCGACGGCATCACCGTCGAGGTGGCGATGTGGTGGAACGACAGCTACCACGAGAACGTGCTGGCCTTCACCAACAACATCCCTCAACGCGACGGTGGCACCCATCTCGCCGGCTTCCGCGGCGCACTGACCAGGCAGGTCACCGGCTATGGCGACAGTTCCGGCCTGACCAAGAAGGAAAAAGTCAGCCTGATCGGTGATGATTGTCGTGAAGGGCTGACGGCGGTGCTTTCGGTGAAGGTGCCCGATCCGAAATTCTCCTCTCAGACCAAGGACAAGCTGGTTTCATCGGAAGTCCGTCCGGTGGTCGAAGGTCTCGTCAACGAGGCTCTCGGAACCTGGCTCGAGGAACATCCGACCGACGGCAAGGTGGTGATCGAGAAGGTCATCCAGGCGGCTGCGGCCCGCGAGGCGGCGCGCAAGGCGCGCGACATCACCCGCAAGAGCACGCTGGGCGTCACATCTTTGCCGGGCAAGCTGGCCGATTGCCAGGAGAAGGACCCGGCCAAGTCCGAACTGTTCATCGTCGAGGGTGACTCCGCCGGTGGCTCGGCCAAGGGCGGGCGCTCGCGCCAGAACCAGGCCATTCTCCCGCTGCGCGGCAAGATCCTCAATGTCGAGCGCGCGCGCTTCGACCGCATGCTGTCATCCGACATGATCGGCACGCTGATCACCGCGCTCGGCACGTCCATCGGCAAGGACGAGGTCAACGGCTTCAACATCGAAAAGCTGCGCTACCACAAGATCATCCTGATGACCGACGCCGACGTCGACGGCGCGCACATCAGGACGCTGCTGCTCACCTTCTTCTTCCGGCAGATGCCTGAGCTGATCGAGCGCGGTTATCTCTATATCGCCCAGCCGCCGCTCTACAAAGTCTCGCGCGGCAAGAGCTCGCAATACCTGAAGGACGAAAGCGCCTTTGAGGAATATCTGATCGGCACCGGACTTGAGGAAGCGGCGTTGACGCTGGGCTCCGGCGAGGTGCGGACCGGACAGGACCTGCGCGCGGCCGTGGATGACGCGCTGGCTGTCCGCCAGTTGCTCAACGGCCTGCACACCCGCTACAGCCGCCCTGTCGTCGAGCAGGCGGCCATCGCCGGCGGCCTCAACCCGGAGCTCTTTGCCGACCTTGGCACCGCCAACGCCATGGCTGAGCGCATCGCCGAGCGGCTGGACATCATTGCCGAGGACACCGAGCGCGGCTGGAAGGGTTCGACTTCCCGGTCCAACGACGGTTCGGGGGGCTATGTTTTCGAGCGCACCGTGCGTGGCGTCCGGGAATACGTTCCTCTCGACATGGGGCTGGTGAATTCGGCCGATGCACGTCAGCTCGACCGTTTCGCCTCGCGCCTCAGCGAGGTGTACGGCCATCCGCCGGTATTGCGCCGCAAGGAATCGAGCGAAACGATTTCCGGTCCGCTTGCCTTGCTCAATGCGGTGTTCGCGACCGGCCGCAAGGGCCTCACCATGCAGCGCTACAAGGGCTTGGGCGAGATGAACGCCGAGCAGCTTTGGGAAACCACGCTCGACCCCAATGTGCGTTCGCTGCTGAGGGTCAGGGTCAACGATGCCGCCGGGGCGGATTCGCTGTTCTCGCGCCTTATGGGCGACGAGGTCGAACCGCGCCGCGAATTCATCCAGGACAACGCGCTCTCGGTTGCCAATCTCGACATCTGATGGCGAGCGTTTCCGGTATGTCGGCCTGAGCTTCGGCATCCTTGGCCAGGTGTGCCGGGCGGTCTGGCCGCCCGGCGCTGTTCAGCCCGCCTGATGCGCCGCCCTGTCGCGCTGGTCGTTATTGCGATATCCTCGCGCGATGAAACTCAGCCAGCGCATAGGGTTCTGCACCTCTGCGGACGGCACGCGCATCGCCGTCGCTTCCTGCGGGGAGGGAGAGGTGATCCTGCGCGCGGCGCATTGGCTGAGCCATGTCGACTACGATCTCGAAAGTCCGGTGTGGCGGCCGTGGCTGTATGCGCTTTCGGCAGGAAACCGGTTTGTGCGCTACGATCCACGCGGTTGCGGCTTGTCCGATCGACACGTCGTCGACTTGTCCATTGACGCGTGGCATGCCGATCTGGCCGCTGTTGCGGCCTCCATCGAGGAACCTCGCTTCGTCCTCCTCGGGCTTTCGCAGGGCGGCGCTCTCGCCATCTCCTACGCGCTGAGACATCCCGAGCGGGTGTCGCATCTTGTGCTCCTCAACGCCTACGGCAGGGGCGGTCGGGCCAGGGCGCAGACGGATGCCGAACGGCTCGAAGCGGAGACCCTCGTCAACTTCGTTCGCATCGGTTGGGGGCGTGAAAATCCGGCATTCTGCCAGTTCTTCACCAACCTTTTCATACCGGGCGGTACTGCCGAGCAGCATCGCTGGTGGGGAGATCTCGAGCGGGTGACGGCGACCGCCGAGGTTGCCGCGCAATTGCTTTGGCAGATGCAGGGCATTGATGTGATGGACCTTGCCGCCAAGCTGCAGGTGCCGACGCTGATAGCTCACAGTCGAGGCGATATGCGGGTGCCGTTCGATGAAGGTTGCAGGCTGGCCGCTGCCATCCCCGGCTCGCGCTTTGTTCCGCTTGAGAGCAAGAACCATGTGCTTTTGCCGGGTGAACCTGCATGGACGACCTTCCACGCCGAACTCGCGGGTTTTCTCGGGCAGGATAGATCCGCGCAGCCGCGTGCGGTCCGCGACGCTGGCCTGACATCCGCTGAGGCCGCGCTTCTTGAGCTTGTTGCGGAGGGCCTCGACAACCGTGCAATCGCAGAGCGTCTTGGCAAGAGCGTGAAGACGGTGCGCAACCAACTGTCGGTGATCTTTTCCAAGCTTGGTGTGCACAGCCGTTCCCAGGCGATCGTCATGACGCTGTCCAAATAGCGTCCTCGACTTATCTGCTGTCCCGCAAGGCGTGACTGGGACATCTGTCCCCTCTGTAGCGAAGGTTTTGTGGCGTCGCAGGACTGTCGCCTCATGGCCGCAACCGCGGCGGGTCGCATCCTCGTGTGGAGGCGGCACAACGCCGTCCGGACACCAGGAGGAAACACCATGGCACAGGTTGACGAAACCAGGCTCAATGAACTGGTGGGTCGCGTACTTGGAGACCTTGGCGGGGCGGTCAGTGTGCCGTTGGTACGCATCGGCGATTCGCTCGGCCTCTATGCCGCTCTGAAGCGCAGCGGACCCGCGACGGCGGAGGAACTTGCCAACGGTACAGGATGCGCCCCCCGCTATGTGCGCGAATGGTTGTCGGCCCAAGTGGCCTCCGGCTACATTCACCATGAAAAAGGGCGGTTCTCGCTGACGCCGGAGCAGTCATTCGTGTTTGCTGAACCCGACAGCCCGGTCAATCTGATCGGCGCTTTCGACACCGCTGCCGCAATGGTGGAAAACCAGCCGAAGGTGCAGGCATCCTTCAAGACCGGCAAAGGTGTCGCCTGGGGAGACCAGGCAGGCTGCCTGTTCTGCGCCGTCGCGCGGCTGTTTCGTCCTGGCTACGTGAATGCGCTGGTGCAGGAATGGCTTCCAGCCCTTGAGGGCGTGACCGACAAGCTGAAGGCGGGCGCGAATGTTGCCGATGTCGGATGCGGGCATGGTGTGTCCACCATCCTGATGGCGCAGGCGTTTCCCCGGTCGCGCTTTACCGGCTACGATTTCCACCCCGCCTCGATTGCAGCCGCAACTGCGCACGCCCGGGCGCATGGGGTGGAAAACCTGCAATTCGAAGTCGGTCGGGCGCAGGATTTTGCCGGACGTGAGTTCGACCTGATCACCTGCTTCGATTGCCTGCACGACATGGGCGATCCCAAAGCCGCGGCGGCGCATATCAGAAAGGCGCTGAAGGACGACGGTACATGGATGGTGGTGGAGCCGATGGCCGGTGACGCCCTGGAGGACAACATCAATCCCGTCGGACGCCTGTATTATTCGGCATCGACGATGATCTGCGTGCCAACATCGCTAGCGCAGGAAACCGGTCTCGCGCTCGGTGCGCAGGCGGGAGAGAAACGGTTGACCGAAGTGATCCGGTCAGGCGGCTTTCGCAAGGTTCGAAGGGCCGCCGAGACCCCGCTCAACATGGTGCTCGAAGGGACCTGAGCGCAATAATGGCGACGATGCGGGAGGACCGGACCGCTCATTCGTTGCGGTCTTGTCCCCTGTTGGATCGAACCACTCACACCATCGCGGCAAGAGCCTGGAAAAAGGAGACGCATTCGATATCGAGCGGATCATCGACCGGTTCGGGCTGCGATGACATCTTGACGATCACCGTCCCGGCCGATGGGTCGACATAGAGCCATTGGCCGTGGATGCCGATGCCGCAGAAGCTACCGTCTCCGGGCTGATACCACTTGTTCCGGTAGCGACCTTGGGGGAACAGGTGAACCATCGCACCTTTCTGCCACACCTCCGCACTGCCGGCATTTGTCGTGTCGCGAACCCAGCTTTCCGGAACGACGCGGCGTCCGTTGGCCATGCCGCCCTGGCGCATCATCTCGCCGACGCGGGCAAGATCGCGCGCCGTGACCGACATTCCGCCGGCTGTGCGCGCCGCGCCTTCCATATCGACCGTGATCGAGGCCTCGTTTTTTGCGCCGAGCGGCTGCCACAGCTTTTCGCTCAACAGATCGGGAATGCGCCGCCCGGTGGCGCGTTCGATGACGATGCCGAGCAGGTCTGAATTGGGCGAGCGATAGCGGAAGGTCTCGCCGTGGTCCTCGTCAAGCCGGGGCAGTGTCATCAGGAACGACGCGAGGCTTTCCGCGCCTCCTCCCGGATTCCACAAAGTGGCCTTGCGATAGCGGCCATAGGCGCTGTCGGGGTCGGTATAGGCTTCGTCGATGTCGATGCTGACCACCATGTCGAGCACATGGCGCACGGTCGCGTCGCCGTAAGCTGAGCCCGCTGCCTCTGGTACGTAGCGCGCCACCGGCGCTTCAGGGTCGAGCAGGGCTTCACCTTCCACGATGCCTGCCAATATAGCGGTCAGTGACTTGCTGATTGAGAAGATGATATGGCGCGCACCCTGTTGCATATTTGGTGCAGCCCAATCTCCAACGATCCTGCCGTCTTTCATCACCGTCAGCGCGTCGGTGTAGGAGCGCACAAGGAAATCGGCGACCGTTTCCTGCTTCGACCCCAGCGGCACCTTCTCGCTGAGAAGGCCGCTCATGTCCTGCATTGGTATTTCGTTGCCGTTCACGGCAGGGATCGGGGCGCTGGGCACCAATTCGCCGACGTTCTGGAACGACCACTTGTTGAATGGATAGGTTCGCCAGTTGGCCAGCGTAACCTCGTCACGGCGAAAGCCGAATTGCGTCTCGAACGCCGTAGTCTGCTGCATTTTTCGTGTTTGCTCCAGCTTGGGGCCGGGCAATCGAGCCCGGCCCGCCGCAGACGCTGATTACTTCTGAAGCTCGGTCCAGAGCTTGGTGTAGAGTTCCTGAACCGGCGGCTCGCAGGTCGTGAGGAATTCGCCTGCCTTTTCGAATTCCGGCGGCACCACGAGTTCAGGCGCCGATTGCATCTCCGCCGGCATGTACTGCATCGAACCCTTGATGCCGTTGGAATACTTGGCGAACGCCGAAATCATGGCCGCGTTTTGCGGGTCCATGATGAAGTTCATGAACAGCTTCGCGTTTTCGACGTTCTTGGCATCCTTGAGGATCGCCACGCTGTCCATGAAGTAGGGGAAGCCTTCTTTCGGATAGCCGAACTTGATGTCGGGGTTCTTCTCGCGCGACCGCATGATGGCGCCGTTCCAGTAGTAGACGGCTGAGTAGTCCCCCGCCGGCAGCTTCTCGGTGACGCTGTAGTCCATCGCCAGCCATTTCGGCTTTGCTTCCACCAGCTTGTCGCGCACCTTCTTGAGCAGTTCCAGGTCTTCCGTGCACCATTCGCCGCCGAAATACTTGATGGTGGCGAACAGGACGTCGTTCATCTCGGGCGCGACGTTGATCTTGCCTGCCAGTTCCGGCGGCGGGTCGAGCCAGATCGCCGAGGTGTTGATATCGCCACTGTAGACCTTGGTGTTGACGCCGATGCCGGTCAGGCCCCACTGCCACGGCACGGTGTAGTGCCGGCCCGGATCCCAGGGAACGTTCACCCAGCGCTCATCGACATTCTTGAAGTTTTCCATCTGGTCGGGGCGTGCTTCGAGCAACAGCCCTTCCTTGACCCAGATCTGCACGTAATTGGCGGAAGGGACCACGATGTCGAAGCCGTGGCCGCCGGCCCGTACCTTGGCAAGCGCGGTATCGTTGGAATCGTAGTCGGTGATGGTGACCTTGACGTCGTAGGCGGCCTCGAACTTCTTGATCATTTCGGCGCTGGTGTAGTCGCCCCAGTTGAAAATGTTGAGCTCTCCCGCAGCCGAGGCGCTGCCGGCAAAGCCGGCGACCGCCATCGCCGCCGTCGCGGCCAGTGTTTTCAATCTCATTTCTGCTCTCCCTTCGAGTTGTTGATTGCCTATGTCTTGCGCCGGTTTACGAAGAAGAAGACGGTAACGAGCAGGACCGACAAGGCCAGGAACACTGTTGCTATGGCATTGATCTCGGGGCTCGTTTCGCGCCGTAGCTGGCCCAGCATGTAGGTCGGCAGGGTATCCTGCCCGCCGGATTTGACGAACTCGGTGATGACCACGTCGTCGAGTGAAATGACGAAGGCCAGCATGAAGCCCGCTATGATTGCCGGCCTCAACAGCGGCAGCGTCACATAGCGGAAAGTCTTCCAAGGCGTTGCGTAGAGGTCGGCGGCAGCCCGCTCCATCGTCAGGTCCATATCTTCCAGCCGGCCCCGGATCGGAAGATAGGCAAACGGAATGCAGAATGCCGTGTGTGCGAGGATCAGGTAGCCCATGCCGGAATAGCCGGTCCACACCTTGATGCGCGAGAACACGATCAAAAGCGCCACGGCGGTGACGATTTCCGGTACCATCAGCGGCTGGTTGATGAACGCGTATTTGAAGGTCAGGCCGGGATAGGGCCGGGTGCGCGTCGTCGCCAGCGCCGCCATGGTCGCCACGATCGTGGCCAGTGTTGCTGCCCAGACTGCAAGGACGAGCGAGCGTATCGCTGCGTCCTGTACGGTCGAGTTGTTCCAGGCCGAAGCGAACCAGCGCAGCGAGAGTCCGTCCCAGCGCGATAGCGATTCCGCCGCGTTGAACGAATAGGCGACAAGGGCTGCGATCGGCAGGTAGAGGGCGAAGAACGTCAGCAAGGCCATGAAGCCGAAGCCGGGCTGCGCGCGGATGTCGAAGGTGCGTCTAGCCATGCCCCGTCTCCGACTTCGACACATTGCGCACGTAAAACAACAGCGCGATCATCACCAGCACCATCAGCGTGATGGAAATGGCTGCGCCGAGCGGCCAGTTGCGGCCCGAGCCGAATTGCAGCTCGATCAGGTTGCCCAGCATCATGTTCTTGCCGCCGCCCAGGACGCGCGGGATGACATAGGCGCCCAGCGACGGGATGAAGACGAGGATCGATCCGGCGATGACGCCCGGCTTGACCAGCGGGAAGATGATGCGGCGAAGCACCTGCCAGCGGCTGGCGTAGAGATCGTAGCCCGCTTCGACAAGGCGGAAGTCCAGCTTCTCCATGCTGGCATAAAGCGGCAGCACCATCAGCGGCAGGTAGACGTAGACCATGCCGAGCAGGATGGCGACATCGGTGTTCATGATCTGCAGCGGCCGTTCGATAACGCCCAGCCAGATCAGTGCCGTGTTGACCAGTCCCTCGTTGCGGATCACCTGCTGCATCGCGAAAGTGCGGATCAAAAGGTTTGTCCAGAAAGGGATGGTGACGAGGAAGACCCAGATTTCGCGCGTCGTCGGTGCCCTGGTCGAGATGAAATAGGCGGTTGGAAACCCGAAGATCAGCGTCAGCAGGGTGGTGTAGAAGGAGAGGCGGATGGAGCGCCACAGGATCGTCAGATGGGCGTCGGCCAGTCCAAGCGTGTCGTCGAAAATGTCGCGCTGGAACAGGACTGAGGTCCAGCCGTCGAGGGAGAAGGTCCACGGCTTCACGTCGCCGTAGTCGCCCTTCATCATGAAGGAATAGGCGAGCATGACGAACAGCGGCCCGATGGCCGCGACGAATATGATTGCAAGAGCCGGCGCTGAGAGTAGCCAGCGCTCGCGAATGTCCTTTCGGTCGGCGGCGCGGGCAGTTTCCTCTGCGCTCGCCATCGTCAGTCTTTCAGCACTTGTGCGGCGTCGGAGCCGATCAGGATGCCGGCGCGGCTGCCTTGCGCCACCAGATCGCCACCGCCACGGCTGTTCTGCTGGCGCACGATGAAGGCATCGCCGTCATCCAGCCTGAGGTGGAAATGCGTGTCCGTGCCGAGATAGACGACGTTTTCGACCACGCCGGAAAGCGAAGCCTTGTCATTGGCTCCGGCAAGATGCGCGTGCTCGGGCCGGATGACGATGGTGACCTTGCCGGCGGGCGAGAATCCGGCAGGCAGGGAGGCCGGGATTTCGACGCCGGACGACAACTTCACCGTTGCCCGCCCGTTGGTCTGGCCGACCACTTCAGCCTTGAGGAAATTGGTCTCCCCAATGAAGTCGGCGACGAAGCGTTCCGCTGGCCTGTCATAGATGTCGTGCGGCGTGCCGACCTGCAGGATCTTTCCCGAGGACATGACCGCGATGCGGTCGGACATCGTCAACGCCTCTTCCTGGTCGTGCGTGACGAAAATGAAGGTGATGCCGGTCTCGCTCTGCAGTCGCTTCAATTCGATCTGCATTTCCTTGCGCAGCTTGTAGTCGAGCGCCGACAAAGGCTCGTCCAGCAGCAGCACCTTCGGCTGCGGGGCAAGGGCACGCGCCAGCGCGACGCGCTGCTGCTGGCCGCCCGAAATCTGGCTTGTGCGCCGGTTGGCGAGCGCTTCCATGCGCACCAGCTTCAACATCTCGGCCACGCGCGCCTTGATCTCGCTCTTCGGCTTGCCGAGCATTTCGAGGCCAAAGCCGATGTTCTGCGCCACGCTCATATGTGGGAACAGCGCGTAGCTCTGGAACACGGTGTTCACCGGCCGCTTGAACGGCGGCAATGGCGCGATGTCCTCGCCATAGAGCATTATCTGGCCGGCGGTGGGGAAATCGAACCCGGCGATCAGGCGCAACAGCGTCGTCTTCCCGCAGCCCGAAGGGCCTAAAAGCGTGAAGAACTCATTCTCCCGGATTGAGACGGAGACCGTTTCAAGCGCCACCACTTGCGCTTCCCCGGCGCCGAAGACTTTGCGAACTTCGCGAACTTCAATCGCGTTCTTACCCGGCGTTTCCGGCACGCAGCACCCCATTGTTGTGGGGCCGCTCTTTTCGGCGGCTCCCGTTCCGGTTCCAATTGTCACCACATGAAAACAGGCTTGGCAACAGCACAGTTGAACCTTGATTCAAAAACCGTCTGCTGCCGGCGCCGGCGTCATGCCTGATATGTGACCTTGCCGCCGCAGATCGTGGTGACGACCCTTACATAGTGCAGCCTTTCAGGCTCAACCGTTTCGATGTTATCGGAAAGCATTGCCAGATCTGCCATATAGCCCGGTTTCAACTTGCCTTTGCGATGTTCCAGAAAACCGGCGTAGGCGCCTTCGACCGTGTAGCCGGCCAGTGTTTCTTTCAGTGAAAAGCTCTGGTCCGGATCGCCCTTCGCCCAAGGCTTTCGCAAGATTGCAGCCTGCATCCCAAGGATCGGATCGATCGGCGATACCGGCCAATCCGATGCGAAAACGACATGCGCACCGGCATTCTTCAGCGTGCGCCACGCATAGCTGAGCGGCCAGCGGGCCGGGCCGATGCGCGAAATCGTCGGCTCCAGCGGAAATCCCATCGCGCCGGGTGGATGCGGCGGCTGCATCGAGGCGATCACGCCAAGTTCGGCGAAGCGCGGCACGTCGGATGCGGCGATGACCTCGATATGCTCGACCCGATGGCGGCTGTCACGCTGCCCGTTTGCCTTCTGCGCCGCCTCGTAGCCGTCGAGAACCGCCCGGACCGCGCCGTCGCCGATCGAATGGACCGCGATCTGCAAGCCGCGCCTGTCGATCTCGACCGCAAGCTCCTTGAATTGCTGCGGGGTAAACAGTGGCTCGCCTACCCAGTCCGTACGATCGGCATAGGGCTCGATCATCGCCGCCGTCCAGGAATCGAGCACGCCGTCGTAAAACACCTTCACCATGCCCGATGAAAGCCATTCGCCTCTATAGCGCTCGGCCATCATCGATGCCTTGTCGAGCATGTCCAGCGTCATGAAGTTCTTGAAGTGGAAAGGCACCTGCACCCGGCATGGCAGGCCGCCGTCCTCTGCCTCGATCTCGGCTAGCAATTCAAGCTGGTAGAGATTGCCATCCATATTCTGGATCGAGGTGATGCCGTGGCGTGCGCACCAGGCAAGTCCGCGCCGCATGATGTTGCGGTCCGCCTTCCTTTCCGCTGCCGTCGGTGTCGGGTTGGGTTCGCCGCCGGTGGCAAGGCCAAGCCGCACGCGGCTTTCCCCGGCAAGGTCGAGGACCGGGCCGAACGCCTCGCCTTCGCGCAACTCGCCCGTTGCCAGCCCGTCTACGCCCATGACGATTTCATTGCCGGGGCCAAGAACCCGGCCATGCAGCACGCCGGCCATTTCCAGCGCCTTGGTGTTGGCCCACATCGTGTGGTGGTCGGGCGCCGCCATGCAGAAGGCGCGATCGGGCAAGATGGCGTCCAGATGATGCCGGGTTACCCGCTCGCTGCCGAGCACGGTGTAATCCACGCCTTGCCCGACGAGCATCGTTGCCTCCGGCCGGGTTGGCGCATAGGCGCGGATCGCCGCTTGCAGCGCCTCGAAGCCGGCAATGCCGGAGAGTTGCAGGTGCGCCAGTTCGGCAGCCCCGGAGAACAGGTGCATATGGGCTTCGACAAAGCCCGGAATGACCGAACCGCCACGCGCATCGATCACCTTGGTCGCAGGCCCGCGCAGCGCATCGATGCCGGCACGCGTACCGACGGCGAGGATCGAGCCGTCCCGGATCGCGACAGCCTCGGCCGAAGGATGGTCCTCATCCATGGTCAGCACGCGCGCATTGGTCACGATCAGGTCTGCGGTCAAAGCCATGAAATGCCTGTGGCATGGTTGACGATGAGGGCAGGCTAGACGACCGGTGGCCATGCCAGCAAGCGGTGGCCGCTTGGCACAGCGCTTGTTAAGGAGCGAATGGCTCGGCTAGGCTGAGATTTGGCCAACACCGGAAGGGATTCATGAAGACCGTTTTTTCGCCGCTCCACGCCGGTCATGCCGGCACGATGGAACTGATTTCCGGTGCGATCGTGCCCGGTTTTGAAAAGCCGTCACGCGCCGAGTTCATCCGGGCGAGGGTGGAGAGCGAAAAGCTCGGACCGATCCTGCCGCCTGAGGTTCACGATCTTGCCGCCGCCAAGCGGGTGCACAGGGCCGACTACATCGACTTCCTGCCGACGGTTTGGCCGCAATGGCAGGCGGCGGGTCGCGAAGGTTCGGCCATCCCGTTCACTTGGCCGACACGCGGCCTGCGCGGCGACGTTTTGCCGAAATCCATCGACGCCCAGCTCGGCTTCTATTCGTTCGACGGCGGCGCACCGTTCGTCAAAGGCACATGGGATGCGATCAAGTCATCCTATGACGTGGCCTTGACGGCAGCCGCTGTCGTCAAGGGCGGCGAACGTGCAGCCTTCGCGCTCTGCCGTCCGCCCGGCCACCACGCCGGGGCAGGCTTCATGGGCGGCTATTGCTACATCAACAATGCTGCCGTCGCAGCCCAATGGTTCTGCGACCAGGGTGCCGGGCGTGTCTCGATCCTCGATGTCGACTACCACCACGGCAACGGCACGCAGGAGATATTCTATAGCCGCAACGACGTTCAGGTGCTGAATCTGCATGGCGACCCGATGGTCGAGTATCCGTATTTTCTTGGCCATGCCGACGAACGCGGCGAAGGGCCGGGCGAGGGGTTCAACCTGAATTACCCGATGCCCTTCGGCACCGATTGGGACGCATGGAATGCAAACCTTGAGGACGCGTGCAAAAGGCTTGCGGACTATGCGCCCGATGTTGTCGTCGTCTCGCTTGGCGTCGATACCTTCGAGAAGGACCCGATCAGCCAGTTCAAGCTGAAAAGCGCCGACTACCCCAGGATTGGTGCTCGCATCGCCAAACTCGGCCTGCCGACCCTGTTTGTCATGGAAGGCGGCTATGCGGTCGAGGAAATCGGCGTCAATGCGGTTGGCGTGCTGACCGGCTTCGAGGGGTAGAGGCCGGCTTACTGCGGCCTGAGTTCGAAGCTGAAATATTTCTTGGCGGCCGTCTTGAACGTGCCGTCCGCAATGATTTCGTCGAGGGCAGCGTTGATGTCGCCTGCCAGTTCCGTGTCGTCCTTGCGAACGGCGATGCCGATCTCGGTGCCAAGGGCTGCGTCGGTAATGTTGGGACCGATCTGCTCATAGGCCGCGACGCCGCCATTCGCTTCCATCCACGGCACCATGGCTGGCGCTTCCGCGAACACCGCGTCCAGCCGTCCGTTCTGGAAGTCGAGGAACATCTCGTCGCTCGACGGATAGCCGTGCAGCTTGATCGCATCGCCGAACTTGTCGCGCAGCCAGTGTTCGTGCGTGGTGGCAGCCTGGACGCCGACATCATGGCCCTTCAAGCCGTCGCTGGAAAAACCCAGTCCGCTTCCCTTGTTGGCAATCATCATGCCGTAGGAAAAATAATAGGGCTTGGAAAACAGCACCTGTTGCTTGCGTTCTTCGGTGATTGTCATGGAAGACATCAGCACGTCGATTTTCTCAGCCTGCAGCGCCGGGATCAGCCCGTCCCACTGCACCACCACCCATTCGCAGGTGCGGTTGAGCCGATTGCAGATCGCCTCGCCGATATCGACATCGAAGCCCTCGACCTTGCCGGCTGCATCTACCGCGTTGAAGGGTGGATAGGCTCCCTCGACGCCCATCTTCAGCGGTGGGTCCTCGGCTCGCGCTGCTGTGCTTGCGAGAATGAAACCTAGCGCGATGATGGTGGAGAGTTTCACTGTTTTTCCTTGGTTGGCTTGTTGCGTACAGGCATGACAAAACTCCGGATGCCTGAAACCGCCGGCGCTTCAGCAGCGTCGCGATTCTCTCAGCTATCCGAGCTGTTGTTAATTTAGAATGTACGCATAATACAGTCCGGAAATCGATCCCGACTTCCGGCCCGGCCACGGCGTTAGTCCTTGGCGCGTTCCACGTAAGCGCCGTCTGCTGTCATGACGACGATGCGCGTGCCAACGGCGATGTGCGGCGGAACGGTCGTCTTGACGCCGTTCGAAAGGATAGCCGGCTTGTAGGAGGATGAAGCGGTCTGGCCCTTGGTCGTCGGCTCGGTCTCGACCACTTCGTAAACGGCGCGCTGCGGCAGTTCGATTGCAATGCCAACGCCTTCATGCACCGACAGCGTCACCGCCATGCCTTCCTGCAGGTACGGCGCCTGGTCGCCGATGACGTCCTCTGCCACCGCGATCTGGTCGTAGGTCTCCGGGTTCATGAAGTGGAAGCCTTCGCCATCGCTATAGAGGAACGTATGCTCGCGATCCTCGACATGGGCGCGCTCGACCTGCTCGGTCGTGCGATAGCGTTCGGAAACCTTCACGCCATCGGAAATGCGGCGCATGTCGAGTTGGGTGACCGGCGTGCCCTTGCCAGGATGGATATTCTCGGCAAAGAGGATCACATAGAGCTTGCCGTCCTTGTCGACGACATTTCCTTTACGGAGGGAACTGGCAATTACCTTCACAAGCGTTCTTCCTGAAATTTTGCGTTGCGGCCATTCGGCTGTCGCAGCCATCGTGCGCGCTTTACCCTATCCGCGCGCCAATCGCCAGCCACCCCGTCGCCGCTTGCCCGCACAATCATGATCGAAGCTTCTCCCTGGTGGACGCCGCATGTCCATGCCGACCGCCGTCCACGCCTCTTGCTGCGCAACAGGATCGCCGCGGCAATCCGCGATTTCCTCGCCGACGAAGATTTCATCGAGGTCGATGCTGCCGCCCTCCAGATATCCCCCGGCAACGAAACCCATCTGTCGGCTTTCGCCACCGCCGAAATCCGCTCGGATGGCACCACGCAGCCGCTTTACCTGCATACCTCGCCGGAGTTCGCCTGCAAGAAATTGCTGGCGGCAGGCGAAAAGCGCATCTTCAGCTTCGGTCCGGTCTGGCGCAACCGCGAGCGCAGCGCCCTTCACCACCCCGAATTCACCATGCTGGAATGGTACCGCGTTGGCGAAACATACCAAAAGCTGATGCAAGACTGCGCCGCGCTGCTTTCGCTCGCCGCCGACAAGGCCGGCACCCGGCGCTTCGTATTCAGGAACCGCGAAGCCGATCCTTACGCTGAGCCCGAACGCCTCACGGTCGCGGAAGCCTTCACGCGCCACGCCGGCATCGATCTGCTTTCGACGGTTGCCCCGGACGGCTCGACGGACCGCGACGGCCTGCATGCCGCGCTTGTCAGCGCCAGCCTGCGCACCGCGCCCGACGATAGCTGGTCGGATCTCTACAGCCGCGTCATGGTAGAGCTGATCGAGCCGCAGCTAGGGCAGGGCAGGGCCACCGTGCTTTGCGAATACCCGATCGTCGAGGCAGCCCTTGCGCGCCCCGCACCGCACGATCCGCGCGTGGCCGAGCGTTTCGAGCTTTATTGCTGCGGCGTCGAGCTTGCCAACGGCTTTGGCGAACTCACCGATCCGGTCGAGCAGCGCAAGCGCTTCGAAGCCGACATGGACGAGAAGGAGCGCATCTATGGCGAGCGCTACCCGATTGACGAGGACTTCCTGTCCGCTCTTGCCATCATGCCCGATGCCTGTGGCATCGCGCTCGGGTTTGACCGGCTGGTGATGCTCGCCGCAGGTGCCAACCGCATCGAGGACGTTATCTGGACGCCAGTTCCAGATTCATCGTCGCGATAGGAAAGCGCATACTGAGGTTTCAGGTCGGGGCGGAGCGAAAACGGGGTCGGCGAGAACCGGCGCGGAATGTACATTCGGTACGTGAGCACCGGAAGCGCAGCGGGCCACCGTTTGCAGCCCGCCCTCACCTGAATATCTAGTGATCCATTGCCTTGACGATTTCCTCGGTCATCTTCTTTGCGTCGCCGAGGAGCATCATGGTGCCGTCCTTGTAGAACAGCGTGTTGTCGATGCCGGCATAGCCGGAGCCGAGCGAGCGCTTGACGAACAGGCAGGTGCGGGCCTTGTCGACGTCGAGGATCGGCATGCCGAAGATCGGCGAGGACTTGTCATCGCGCGCCGACGGGTTGGTGACGTCGTTGGCCCCGATGACATAGGCGACATCGGCCTGCGCGAACTCGGAGTTGATATCCTCCAGTTCGAACACCTCGTCATAGGGCACGTTGGCTTCGGCCAGCAGCACGTTCATGTGGCCGGGCATGCGGCCGGCGACCGGATGGATCGCGTACTTCACTTCGACGCCGTTGGCCTTCAGCTTGTCGGCCATCTCGCGCAGCGCATGCTGGGCCTGCGCCACCGCCATGCCGTAGCCGGGCACGATGATGACCTTTTGCGCATTCATCATCAGGTAGGCGGCATCGTCTGCCGAGCCCTGCTTGACGGTGCGCTCGATGCCGTCGTCGCCGGCAGCGCTTGCCGTCTCGCCGCCGAAGCCGCCGAGGATGACGGAGATGAAGGAGCGGTTCATGCCCTTGCACATGATGTAGGACAGGATCGCGCCCGACGAGCCGACCAGCGCGCCGGTGATGATCAGCGCGAGATTGCCGAGCGTGAAGCCGAGTGCCGCCGCTGCCCAGCCCGAATAGGAGTTCAGCATCGAGATGACGACCGGCATGTCCGCGCCGCCGATCGGGATGATCAGCAGCACGCCGAGCAGAAGCGACAGCGCCACGATCAGCCAGAACACCGTGTAGCTCTGGGTGGTGACGAGCAGGATGATCAGCACCACCAGCGCCACGCCCAGTCCGATATTTACCAGATGGCGCGCCGGCAGCATGATCGGCTTGCCGGACATGCGCCCGTCGAGCTTGAGGAAGGCGATGATCGAACCGGTGAAGGTGATGGCGCCGATGGCGACGCCAAGGCTCATCTCGACCAGTGCCTGGCCGTGGATGTCGCCCACCGTGCCGATGCCGAAGCTCTCGGGAGCATAGATCGCGGCAGCCGCCACCATCACGGCGGCGAGGCCGACGAGGGAGTGGAAGGCGGCAACCAGTTGCGGCATCGAGGTCATGGCGATGCGGCGCGCGGTAACCGCACCGACGCCGCCGCCGATGGCGAGGCCAATGACGATCAGGCCAAGCCCGCCGGCCGATGGCAGCGCCAGCGCCAGCGTGGTGACGATGGCGATCGCCATGCCGATCATGCCGTAGGTATTGCCCTGGCGGCTGGTGGTCGGATGCGACAGGCCGCGCAGCGCTAGGATGAACAGGATGCCGGAGACGAGATAGAGGAAGGAAGCGAGGTTCACTGACACGTCACTTTTCCTTCTTCTTGTACATGGCGAGCATGCGCTGGGTGACCAGGAAGCCGCCGAAGATGTTGACCGAGGCCAAGACCAGCGCGATGAAGCCGAAGCCGGTGGCAAGGCCCGAAGCCGATATGCCGACCGCGAGCAGAGCGCCCACCACGATCACCGATGAGATGGCGTTGGTAACGGCCATCAGCGGGGTGTGCAGCGCCGGGGTCACCGACCACACCACGTAGTAGCCGACGAAGATCGCCAGTACGAAGATGGCGAAGCGGAACACGAAGGGGTCGATCGCGCCGCCCGACAGGGCATGCGCGGCACCGTCTGCCGCGTCGGCTGCACCCGGCGCGTTGGCAAGGTCCTGCACCGCCATGCGCACGGCGGCCGTCGCCTGGTCGAGTTGGTTGAGCGCTTTTTGCAAGCTTTCCATCACGCAGTCCCCCCAGTGGTCTTAGGCGAGGTCTTGGTCTTGGGTTTGGCCGGAGACTTGGCGGCGGGCTTCTTTTCAGCAGCCGCCTTCGGCGCGGCCGGTTTCTTGGCCGCTTCCGCCTTGGCCGGTTTGGCTGCTGCGGTAGGGGCTGCCGGCTCCTTGCCTGCAAATGCCGGATGCACCACCTTGCCGCCATCGGTCAGCATCGTCGCCTTGGCCAGCTCGTCATCGCGATTGATCTTCAGCGACTTCGTTTCCTTGTCGATCATCGTCTCGAGGAAGGCGAACAGGTTCTTGGCATAGAGCAGCGAGGCCGAAGCCGCGACGCGTCCCGGCACGTTGAGATGGCCGACGATCTTCACGCCGTTGGCGGTAGTCGCCACCTTGCCCGGCACAGCGCCCTCGACATTGCCGCCGCGCTCGACGGCCAGATCGACGATCACCGAACCAGGCTTCATCGAGGCGACCATTGCAGCGGAGACCAGCTTCGGGGCCGGGCGTCCGGGGATCAGCGCCGTGGTGATGACGATGTCCTGCTTGGCGATGTGCTCGGCCGTAAGCGCCGCTTGCTTCGCCTGGTATTCCTTCGACATTTCCTTGGCGTAGCCGCCGGCAGTCTCCGCCGCCTTGAACTCCTCGTCCTCGACGGCGAGGAATTTTGCGCCGAGCGACTGCACCTGCTCCTTCACGGCAGGCCTGACGTCAGTCGCCGTGACGACTGCGCCCAGCCGGCGCGCCGTGGCAATCGCCTGTAGGCCGGCAACGCCGACGCCCATGATGAAGATCTTGGCTGCCGGAACCGTGCCCGCCGCCGTCATCATCATCGGCAGCGCCCGGTCATATTCGGCAGCGCCGTCGATCACGGCCTGGTAGCCGGCGAGGTTCGCCTGCGAGGACAAGACGTCCATCACCTGCGCGCGGGTGATGCGCGGCATGAACTCCATCGCGAAAGCCGTCACGCCCGCCTTGCCAAGCGCCGCTACCGCGGCCTCATGGCCATAGGGGTCCATGGTGGCCAGGACCGCAGCACCCTGCTTGTAGGACTTCAGTTCCGCCTCGTTCGGACGGCGCACCTTCAGCACCACGTCCGCCTTGGCGACATCGCCGGCCTTGCCGATCTTCGCGCCCGCCTTGGCGAACTCGTCGTCGGTGATGCGCGACAAGGTGCCGGCGCCAGCCTCGACGACTACGTTAAAGCCAAGCCCGGCAAGCCGCTTCACCGTATCGGGCGATGCGGCAACGCGGGTTTCCGCAGCGTCAACCTCTTTGGGTACGAAAATCGTCTGTCCCACCGCTAGATCCTTTCGGCTGGAGCCTTGCGCAGATCGGCGGCGACCCTTGCGGCGACGCCCCGGGCCAAGGAGAGAAAGATTTTATCGCAGGATCACGGCGCCGACGGCGCAGGCAATCAGGAACACGATGAAGCCGGAAATTGCGCCGCCTACGAAAAAGCCGAACGCCATTCCGATCATGATGGCCACGCAGCCCAGGGTCCCATATTTGGCCAACACGGTGAAGCCGTGATAGGTCCGCTCGTGCTCGGGGTAATCCATCTGAGCACCCAGTTCGACAGGACCGGTCGGCGTGTGGTCGGCCATTGCAATACCCTCCGAAATTATCTCAACGGCACATAGCGAAAAGCACGCATAAGGGCAATGGCGCTATTGCCGCATCGCCTCTTCTCTCTGGCGTAATGAATGTTGCCTGCAGGGAAATTTACGCCCTCGCGAACATGTGGCAAAAGCAGGCCGGATCACGAAAGCGGCGACCATGACACTGACCGGGTTTCTTGCATACAGCGCTGCCCTGGGCATCGCCGCGGCCATTCCCGGTCCCGGCGTCACCGCACTTGTCGCCCGCGCGCTCGGCTCCGGTTTCCGCTCGGCCTTCGCCATGTTCTGGGGGCTCTTGCTCGGGGATCTGTTCTACCTCACCGCCACCGTGCTCGGCCTCGCCTTCGTCGCCCAGCAGTTCGGCATGGTGTTTCTGGCGATCAAATGGTTCGGCGTGCTTTACCTCGCCTGGCTCGGCTGGCGCTTCTGGAAAGGCGGCATTTCCGCGGAAACCGTGCAGGCCGGCAAGGCAAAGGGCGGCCTGGTTTCGAGTTTCGCCGGCGGCTTGACGCTGACGCTCGGCAATCCCAAGACGATGATCTTCTACCTCGCCATCACGCCGACCATCGTCGATCTTCGCGCCATCACGTTCGGTGACTATGCCATCCTCACCGGCGTCACTGCGGTGATCCTCGTAATCGTGCTTGTGCCTTATCTTGCGCTTGCCGCGAAGGCGCGCTGGTTCCTGTCCTCGCCGCGCGCGCTCAAGCTTTTGAACCGCACCGCCGCCTCCTTCATGATCGGTGCGGCAGCGGCGATTGCAGCGCGCCACTAGGCGGCTGTTTGGGCGATAGCCACGCAAGCCGCAAAACAGTTTCTATCAAAATCGAATGCAATTGCGGTGGATGAAGCTGCCGATCCAAATCCGTGCAGCCAGTGGCAGATGGGGCGCTTTCGGGCGCATTGCGGTAGGAAAATCCGCAAATGCGCCTTCTTAGGAAATCCCTTCCCTTGTCTGTGGGCTTTTCAGCACGCTTGCCACTCGGATAGTCTCATTTCGTCGCCTATTTTCGCTGAACCATTCCATCGACCCGATCTGAGAGAAGATATTCATGACCAAATCCGAGGCTTCCGCCCATCTCCCCGGCCGTGGCCGCGTCTACAATTCGATCACCGAGACGATTGGCGACACTCCGCTGGTGCGGCTGGACCGCTTCGCCAGGGAAAAGGGCATCGTAGCCAATCTTCTTGTCAAGCTCGAATTCTTCAATCCGATCGCCTCGGTGAAGGACCGCATTGGCGTCGCGATGATCGAGGCGCTGGAAGCCGAAGGCCGCATCAAGCCGGGCAAGACGACGCTGATCGAGCCGACATCCGGCAACACCGGCATCGCGCTCGCCTTCGCCGCCGCGGCCAAGGGCTACAAGCTGATCCTCACCATGCCCGAAACCATGTCGGTCGAGCGGCGCAAGATGCTTGCTCTTCTTGGCGCCGAACTTGTGCTGACCGAAGGCGCCAAGGGCATGAAAGGCGCCATCGCCAAGGCAGACGAATTGGCGGCCAAGCTGCCTGACGCGGTCATCCCGCAGCAGTTCGAAAATCCGGCCAATCCCGAAATCCATCGCGCCACTACCGCCGAAGAAATCTGGAACGACACGCAAGGCGGCGTGGATATTCTCGTCGCCGGCATCGGCACCGGCGGCACCATCACCGGCGTCGGCCAGGTGCTGAAGAAGCGCAAGCCGTCGGTCAGGGTTGTGGCGGTCGAACCGGAAGCATCGCCGGTGCTCTCCGGCGGTACGCCGGGACCACACAAGATCCAGGGCATCGGCGCCGGCTTCGCGCCGAAGATCCTCGACACCAAGGTCTATGACGAGGTCGTCACCGTGTCGAACGATGCGGCGGTAGCCAATGCGCGCCTTGTCGCAAGGCTGGAAGGCGTGCCGGTCGGCATCTCGTCGGGAGCCGCGTTGCAGGCCGCCATCGTCGTCGGCTCGCGGCCTGAAAACGCCGGCAAGAACATGGTCGTCATCATCCCGTCTTTTGCCGAGCGCTATCTCTCGACGGTCCTGTTCGAAGGTCTTGGCGTCTGATGCATGTCTCCCCGGTTTCGGGACAAAGACACGCATGAAAATCAAATGGCTGACCTGACAGTGTTACTGGACCGCTGAAAAAGGCGCGCTGGCTAAGGCTTGCCGCGTTGAGCGGCTTGCGCTTTGCGTTACAAGTCCCCATCCGCTTCGAGCGCGGGTGGGGAGGACAAGCATGTACAAACTTTATACCCGTCCGGGCAGCGGCGGCTTCGCCGCCGAGGCCGCGTTTCTTCTGGCCGGCGAGCCGTTCGAACACATCGACGTTGCCAAGACCGACAAGCCGGACGCCGCCTTTCTCGCCATCAGCCCGCTCAACCAGGTGCCTGTCCTGACCTTGCCGGACGGCCACACGATGACGGAATCCGCAGCCATCTGCATGGCGCTCGCCGAACGTCATCCTGAGGCCGCGCTTGCGCCGCAAGCCGGCGCGCCGGCGCGTGCGGATTTCCTGCGCTGGATGGCCTTCATGTCGTCGGCCCTCTATCCGGCGGTGCTGCGCTTCTACTACGCCCATCGCTATTCGGCGGACGACGGCGCAAAGGCAGGCGTCAGGAAGGCTGCCATTGCCGAGCTCGACCGCGACTTCGCCGTTGTCGACAAGGTGCTGGCCGGGCGGCAGTGGCTGGTCGGCGAGGGCATGACCATTGCCGACATCTATCTTCTGATGCTGTTTTCCTGGCATCCCGAAGCGGATCGGGCAAGGCAGGCGTTCGCCAATGTCGAGCGCCTGTGTGCCGGCTTGCGCGATCACCCCGTGCTGGCAAAGCTCAATGCCAGCCACGAGATGTGGTAAGCTCCGACGGTTCTGATTTTGCTGTTTGCAAGATGGCTGTGGGCATACGCCCGCGCCGGCAATGATGCCGGGCGCATGGTCGTCTAGCGTCGGCGCAAGGCCGAGGGCTGAGCCGTGCGATAGGTGGTCGCGCGGCTTTCGAGTGCCGGCTTCGAAATGCGAGGGCCGTGGCGGGTTTCAGGCAGCATGTCAGTGCGTGCCGAAGCCGAGCCTGTGGTTGCGGCGGGCGCAAGCCGGGCCAGGTCCGCGCATGTAGTAGCGCTCTGGCCGATAGGTCGGCGCGATGAACTCGCGCAAGGTGGCGGCATAGCCGCGCAATTGGTTGAAGATAGTCATTTTAGTTCAGTCCCTGTCCCGAACTTCGGAGTCCCTTCCGAATTACGGACACCATAGCGCCGAGGCGTGAATAGTCGGTGAACGCTATGTTAACTTTCGGTCGAAACCGCCTCGCTTCGTGGCGGGATTGCGGCTGATTCGGGGTCTTTTCGTGCCTTTTGCCGTCATCTTCGCCGATGTGTCATTTGCGACACATGGCTACGCGCGGAACGAACTGCCCGATCTTCCGTTGTTGAGCCACAAACGTCTCAGTTGCGGAACCGAGTCATGGCGCCACGCCCCGCCTGGAAAGGCTACCTGAAACTTTCGCTCGTCACATGCGCGGTCGAACTGACCAACGTCGTGACCCATTCGGAGAAGATTTCGTTCCGGGTCCTGAACCGCAAGACCGGCAACACGGTCAAGCGGATCTATGTCGATGCCGAAACCGGCAAGCCGATTGCGGATGGCGACGAGATCAAGGGCTATGAGGTGGACGACGGCGAGTTCGTTCATATCGAGGAGGACGAGATCGAAGCGGTCAAGATCGAATCCTCCAACATGATGAGCCTGGACGGGTTCGTCGACAAATCCTCCATCCAGCAGATCTATCTCGACACGCCCTATTACCTCGCGCCTGCCGACAAGGTCTCCGAGGATGCCTTTGCGGTTATCCGCGACGCAATGAATGCGAAAAAGAAGGCCGGCCTTGCACGCATCGTCCTGTATCGGCGCGAACGGCCGGTGGTGATCGAGCCGCTCGGCAAGGGCATGGTCTTGACCACCCTTCGCTACGACAGCAGCGTGCGTCAGCCGGATACGGTCTTTGACGGGATCAAGCAGGTGAAGACCGACAAGGAGATGATCGATCTCGCCGAGCACATCATCGACAAGAAAGCCGCGAAGTTCGACCCGTCCGGGTTCGACGACAAGTATGAGGAAGCGCTGCTCGAACTGATCCGCGCCAGGAAGGCCGGTCGCAAGGCGCCAAAGGCCAAGGCGGCGTCCAAGCCGTCGAACGTGGTCAATCTTTTCGATGCGCTGAAGAAAAGCCTCGCCGACGATGGCGCGCAGGACGAGGCTCCGGCGAAGACCGTGCCTTCATCGAAGGCCAAACCAGCTTCCTCGAAGCGTGGCGCAACACCCAAGCGCAAGTCCGCCTGATCCATGCCAGCACTCGAGCAATATCGCGCCAAGCGCGATTTCAGGAAAACGGCCGAACCATCCGGCAAGACACCGCGCAGGAAAACCTCGGCCGCAGGCACCGGCGGTATCTTCGTCATCCACAAGCACGCGGCCACGCGGCTTCACTACGATCTGCGTCTCGAACATGGCGGCGTGCTGTGGAGTTGGGCGGTCACGCGCGGCCCTAGTCTCGACCCGCACGAAAAGCGGCTGGCCGTGCATGTCGAGGACCATCCGATCGATTACGCGCCCTTCGAAGGCACTATCCCCAAGGGCGAATATGGCGGCGGCTCCGTCATCGTCTGGGACGAGGGCACGTGGCAGCCCGAGCACGATCCCGCCAAAGGCATGAAGAAGGGTCATCTCGACTTCGAGCTTCACGGCCACAAGCTAAAGGGCAAATGGCACCTTGTACGGCTCAAGCCCAAGACTGGCGAAAAGCGCGACAACTGGCTCCTGATCAAGTCCGATGACGCTGCCGCGCGACCGGGCGAGGACATTTTGCAGGACGCGCCGCAATCGGTGAAGTCGGGACTGACCGTCGAGGAGGTAGGAGCCGGCAAGACGGCCAAGGGCAAGAAGCCCTGGGTCTGGCACTCAAACAAGCCGGCGGCCGGAAAAGCGCGCGTGGCGGCAAGGAAGCTCGACTTCATCGAGCCGCAGTTGGCGACGCTGCAAAGGCAGGCGCCGTCCGGCAAGGAATGGCTGCACGAGGTAAAGTTCGACGGCTATCGCATGCAGGCCCATATCGCCGGCACCGATGTCCGGCTTTTGACCCGCACCGGCCTCGACTGGACGGAGCGATTTGGCGGCCTCATTGTGGAGGCGCTTGGCGCGTTGAAATGCAGCGATGCCATCATCGACGGCGAGATCGTGGTGCTGGGCGACAACGGCATCTCGTCCTTCTCCCTGTTGCAGGCCGATCTGTCGGCGGACCGGGCCGACCACTTCACCTATTACGTCTTCGATATCTTGCGCCTCGACGGCAACGATCTCCGCGACGAGCCGCTGGTTGAACGCAAGGCGGCATTGCACGAATTGCTGGCGGGCCAGCCGGACGATTCCGCTTTGCGGTTCAGCGATCATTTCACCGAACCGGGCGGCATCATGCTCAAGCACGCTTGCCGCATGGGTCTCGAAGGTGTCGTGTCGAAGCGCGCGGACGCTCCCTATCGAAGCGGGCGCGGCGCATCCTGGATCAAGTCGAAATGCACCGAGCGGCAGGAGTTCGTCATCGGCGGCTACCTGCCGTCGGAAAAGACCGGGCGCGGCCTGCGCTCCCTGCTGGTCGGCTATAACGAAGGCGGTTCGCTGAAATATGCGGGACGGGTCGGCACAGGCTTTTCGTCGAGGATCGCCGATGATTTGAAAAAGAAGCTGGATCGCCTCAAGGTTGCGAAATCGCCTTTTGACGCGACCGTTCCACACGGGATGGGACTGGTATGGGTCAAGCCCGAGCTGGTCGCGGAAGTCGAGTTTCGAAGTTGGACCGGGGACCGTATAGTCAGGCACGCATCTTTCCAGGGGTTGCGTGAGGACAAGCCGGCGGAGGACGTCGTGCAGGAAAAACCGAAAGCGTCGAAGGCCCCGCGGCAGGATGATGGGGCGGCGGATGCCACTACGTCCGTCAAGCTATCGCATCCCGAAAAGCTGCTTTGGCCGAATGAGAAGGTCACGAAAAAGGACCTGCTCGACCACTATGCGCTGGTGTGGCCGCGCATGAAGCAATTCGTGGTCGACCGGCCGCTGGCCCTGGTGCGTGCGCCCGATGGCGTCGATGGCCAGCGCTTTTTCCAGAAACACGCTTCGCCCGGCATGAGCGATCATATCTTCAGGTCCAAGGACCCGGAGGATAACGAGGAGATTCTCTTCGTCCGCGATTTCGACGGCATCGCCGCGCTGGTGCAGATCGGCGTGGTCGAGATCCATGTCTGGGGCTGCAAGGTCGAGGAAATCGATACGCCCGACCAGATCGTCTTCGACCTCGATCCCGACGAGGGCGTGGCCGTCGATGAAGTCCGCCAAGCGGCGCTGGACATTCGCGGCAGGCTCGAAGATTTGTCGCTGCCGACCTTCGTCAAGACATCGGGCGGCAAGGGCTATCATGTCATGGTGCCGCTGAAGCCGGCGGCCAAGTGGGATCAGGTCAAGGGTTTCGCCCACGACTTCGCCCGCGCCATGGAACAGGCCGAACCGGACCGCTTCACTGCCACGCTGTCGAAGAAGGCGCGCACCGGCAAGATATTCATCGACTATCTGCGCAACGGTCGCGGCTCGACGACGGTCGCGCCCTATTCCTCGCGCGCCAGGAAAGGCGCCACCATTTCCATGCCGGTGACCTGGGCCGAGATCGAAGCCGGCCTTGCGCCCAATGCCTTTCTGCTTGGCGACAAGGCGACCCTGAAACGCCTTGCTGGCGAGGATCCGTGGCTGGATTTCTTCGCCAGGGGCAAGCCCCTCAAGCGCGCATAGCTTTGCCGCTGGCGGGCATTGGTGACCCTAACTCAAAAACGTCTTTTCGAATTCCATCTTGCCCTTCGGCGAGAACGTCACCACGCGACTGTTCTTCTCGCGGCGTGCCCACTTCTCGGCCAGAATCTTGTCGAGGATCGCGGCACCCAGCCGGCCTGCAAGATGCGAGCGCCGCACGCTCCAGTCGAGGCAATCCCGACAGGCAGGGCGGCGTGACTTTCCGGTATCGTGTGCGTCGATGCCAATCGCGGCGAAATACGCTGCGCCGTGCTTGCCAAGGCTCAGTTCCTTGCCCTCGCGCACCAGGAACTCGCGGGCGATGAAGCCGTCCAGCATCTTCACCGCATGCTCGCCGGCGAGGTGATCGTAGCAGACGCGGGCTTCCCGCATCGTTTTCTCGTGAGGGCCCGGCCTTACCCGCCTCGGACCAAGGCTCGCCGCCACGCCCATGATCGCTTCGATCATGCCGGCCACCTGCGGCCCGGCCAACCCGTAGTAGCGATGGCGGCCTTCGCTGGCCACGGTAAGCAACCCGCCATCCATCAGCTTGGCAAGATGCGAACTTGCCGTCGGCAAGGAAACGCCGGCCTCGGCCGCCAGTTCGCTGGCGGTCAGCGCCGAACCGGTCATCAGCGCCGTCAGCATGTTGGCCCGGGCCGGGTCGCCAACCAGATTGGCCACGCGGGCGATGTCAGGTCCATCCTTCATCGTGTTATCCATAATTCGATCTCCATCGAAGCATTGTCGACACAGAACCACTATTCTGCCGGCAGATCAAGGAGACGAAGATGGCTGGCTTTCACTATTCATACTCCCTGCGCCAAGCGGTGCGGCCACAGCTTTCCGGGTTGATGGCTGCTGCCCGGCGCCTGTTGATGTGCTGGCATGCCCGCCATGTGCAACGACTCGAACTCGCCGAGATCGACGAGCACTTGTTACGCGATCTTCGCCTGACGCCGGAAGACGTGCGCCGCGAGTGTTCGAAATCGTTCTGGCAACCATGAGCAGGCTACAGTAGCGGGCTTTTGGCCTCGATGCTTCGGTGCCCGTCGAAGCATCGTCGGCCTCGCCTACGCGTTGCCGATCAACACGCCCGCCGCAAACACCAGCGCTCCGCCCAGCACCACCTGGAATGCGGCGCGAAGGAACGGCGTTTCCATGTACCGGTTCTGGATGAAGGCGATGGCCCACAATTCGAAGAACACCACGATGGCCGCCACCGTGGTCGCGGTCCAGAAATTCGGGATCAGGTAGGGCAGGGCGTGGCCAAGGCCGCCCAGCGCCGTCATGATGCCGGATGAAAGCCCGCGCTTCAGCGGCGAGCCGCGCCCTGAAAGCTTGCCGTCATCGTGCGCCGCCTCGGTAAAGCCCATGGAAATGCCGGCGCCCACCGAAGCCGACAGCCCGACGAGGAAGGTCTGCCAGGTGTCCTGCGTCGCGAACGCGGCGGCGAAGATCGGCGCGAGCGTCGAGACCGATCCGTCCATCAGCCCGGCCAGACCTGGCTGCACATAAGTCAGGATGAACTGCCGCCGTTCGGTCGCGGCTTCCTCGCTGCGAACCGCGCCCGGCACATGTTCCTGCTCAAGTTTCTGCGCCAGCGTCTCGTGGCCTTGCTCGGCGGCGGCAAGGTCGCCCAGCAGCTTGCGCGTCGAAGCATCGGAGGTGCGCTTGGCCGCCTCGACGTAAAACAGATGCGCCTGCCGCTCCATGTCCTCGGCCTGCCCCCGCACCTTGTCGATGCCCAGCGGCCTCACCAACCAGTCCGGTTTTCGTTCATAATAGCCCTTCACATGCTCGCGGCGGATCAGCGGAATGCGTTCGCCGAAGCGCTTGCGATGCAGTTCGATCAGCGCTGCGCGATGCCCGTCCTCTTCCCCGGCCATGCCCTCGAACACCTTGGCCGAATGCGGAAAGTCCTTTTCCAGTCCGTCGGCATAGGCCCGGTAGATGCGCGCATCGTCCTCTTCGGAGGAAATGGCCAGCGCCAGTATTTCCTGTTCCGACAGGGAATCGAACGGGCGTCGCCCAAACCCGAAGACGCGAGAAAGCATGAGAAATCCAATCTAGTTTAGAATAATTCTAAATTAGATATTGCGCCGCGAAAGGTCAACCGCGCGGCGGTAAATCCATCATCAGATTTATTGAATCGGAGTTTGCCCGCAGGCTCTTTTTATCAGCGAACGTTCACCTATATGGTGTTTCTTTCCGGCCCCCACCCAGAAGGCACCACGCCCATGCACAAAGAACACTCAAACGCTTTCGATCCAAAGCCGTTGCTGGACCTGATCGCTTCCATCGAAGCGGATTTGCAGCGCCTCAAAAGCATGGTGGAGCAGGAGGTAGAGAAGTTTGACCCGGCCAATCCGCACAACAAGACCCCCGATGGCAAATTGACCACCGAGGGCGTCGAGTGCTGCTACCGCATGTTCGATGAGGGCAAGTCGCGCTACAACGTAGCGCAGCAGATGAAGATATCTTTCGCCGCTGCGACCCACCGCTTCAACGCCTGGCGCAAGGCGGGCGGCTCAAGGCGTCAGCGCGAACTATTGGGATAGGGTTTTCAGCGGGACGGTTTCCTCATCCCGCTGAAGTCATCCACGCAGGTCAGCGATAGACCGGGCAGCTTCTGTCCCAGCGTCCAAAGCTCACGACTACGCGATCGCCATAGCGCGAGCGGCCGCCAATATCGATGGTGCGGCGACCGACGTCGAGAATGCGAGCGCGCCGGATTCCCATCCGGTCGGCCTTGGCCAAAGCCCGTTCCGGCGGGCATTCGCGCCGGGCCCAGCCACGGTCGTCGCTGCGCGGACCGCCATCGCGCCATTCATTGTCACGATAGCTCCACCGGCCGGTGCGGCAGTTCTCGCGATATGGGTTGCAATCTTCCCGCATCCGCACCGTCGGGCCGGTCTGGCCAAAATGCAATTCCAGCGTATCGGCTTGCGCAACGGTCGTGGCGGCGCCCGTCAAGGCCAGAGCGGCCGCTATCAGGGTGGTTTTGAGAATGTTTCGCATAACAAGGCCTCCTGTCGGACCATAACGGCGCCGAAGCGATCCGGTTCACATCAGCTTTTGCAATCGGCAGGAAACATTCGGTGAATGGCCCGAATCTTACCTCGATTGCCATGCTTGAAGGCCGATGGATTGCGGTACTTTGATGGCTTGATCGAGAAAATTCATTGGTGCGGCACTTTGCTTTGCGGGCATGATTAACAAAACATGTCGCTCAAAGGATTTTCCATGTCTCTCGCTTCCGCCCCCGGCATCGCCGATATCAGAAACGCTGCGCAGCGCCTTGCCGGGCTTGCCGTACGCACCCCGCTCGTTGAATCGCAGGCGCTCAACGAGCGCTTCGGCGGCACGGTGCTGTTCAAGCCGGAAGTTCTCCAGCGTACCGGTTCCTTCAAGTTTCGAGGTGCCTACAACAAGATATCCGGCCTGAGCGACGGCGAACGCGCGCGCGGCATCGTCGCCTTTTCTTCCGGCAACCATGCTCAGGGCGTCGCGGCTTCTGCCGCGCTGTTCGGGGCGAAAGCCATCATCGCCATGCCCGCCGACGCACCGCAGGCCAAGGTCGGTAATGTGTTGCGCATGGGTGCCGAGGTCGTGCCTTTCGACCGTGCCCGCGACCGCCGCGAGGACGTCGTGCAGCCTTACCTAGATCGCGGCATGGTGTTGGTTCGGCCCTTCGACGATCCGGCTATCATTGCCGGGCAGGGCACCGTCGGTCTCGAACTCATGCAACAGGCGCAGGAACTGGGTGTCCGCCTCGATACGGTGGTCGTGCCGTGCGGCGGCGGCGGGCTGGTCGGCGGTGTTTCCCTGGCCGTCAAGGATGCTTCCCCCGGAACCGCGGTCTGGGGCGCGGAGCCTGAACATTTCGACGATACGCGCCGTTCGCTGGAAGCCGGCAAGCGGGTGGCCAATGAGCCGGGTTACAGCTCTTCCTGCGATGCCTTGATGACCTCTGAGCCCGGCCTCATCACCTTCGAGATCAACCGCCGCAATCTCGCCGGTGTCGTCGCCGTTTCGGAACAGGCCGTCGCCGCTGCCATGCGCGACGCCATGGCCCACCTCAAGCTGGTGGTCGAACCGGGTGGATCGGTCGCGCTGGCAGCACTTTCCTCCGGCCGCATCGACCTGCAAGGCAAGTCCGTCGCGGTCGTGCTGTCAGGCGGCAATGTCGATTTCGACGTCTATTCTCGCATGGTCGCTGGCGTCTGAGCGACCAGCTTGTTGAGGATTTGGATCAGGGTGAGCCGAAAAGAAGCGCAGAACGCTGCCATTTGCAGGCCACCATCATCCAAATCCCAGCCACCTAATCGAGCGTGCGCCGGAAGCGCAGCAGCGCAAAGCCGGCAAACAACAGCACGAAGCCGAACAGCCATGCCACTTCTGTTATGATGGAAGACAGTCCCGCACCCTTCAGCATCACCGCGCGCACGATGCGCAGGAAGTGGGTGAGGGGGAAGATTTCACCCAGCCACTGCGCCCAGATTGGCATACCGCTGAACGGAAACATGAAGCCGGACAAAAGAATCGAAGGCAGGAAGAAGAAGAAGGTGAGCTGCATCGCCTGCATCTGCGTCCGGGCCACCGTCGATATCGTGTAGCCGAGCAGCACCAGGCCCAGCACGAACACGAGAATCGATGACAAAAGCAGCGGCAAGCCGCCAACGAACGGGATGAAGAACAACAGCTTTGCGGCAATCAGCACCACCACGACCTGAACCGCGCCAACGCAGGCGTAGGGCAGCACCTTGCCCAGCATGATCTCCAGCGGGCTCGAAGGCATGGCGAGCAGGTTTTCCATCGTGCCGCGCTCGGTCTCCCGCGTCAGCGCAATCGACGTCATCATCACCATGGTCATTTGCAGGATGACGCCGAGCAGGCCGGGCACGATGTTGTATTGCGAAATGCCCTCGGGATTGTAGCGCCGGTGCACCACGACATCGAGGCGGCTTTGCGCGTTATCGGCTGCCGTCGCCTGCTGGCCTTGCGCCCTGAGCAAGGCCTGTCCGGCAATGGTGCTGAGCGTCGAGATCGCCCCGCTTGCCACCGACGGATCGGTTGCGTCCGCCTCAATCAGGATCTGCGGGTTGTCGCCGCGTTCAACCCGTCGCCCGAAGTCCGCCGGAATGGTGACCAGGAACGCCACCTTTCCGCTTGCCATCAACTTGTCCGCTTCCGCCGCGGTGCGGGCGATATGCTCGAAACGGTAGTAGTTGGTGTTTTCCAGTGCTGCCACCATGGCACGGGTGTACTGGTCGTTGCTCATCGAAAGCAGCGCCGCCGGCAGGCCCTTCGGGTCGTTGTTGATGGCAAAGCCGAACAGCACCAGGAGCATCAGCGGCACGCCGAGCATCATGGCGAACGTCACGCGGTCGCGCCGCATCTGGATGAATTCCTTGCGTAGCAAGGCGTTGAGCCGCGCGACTGAAAAGACGCTGGTGACCGTCATCCCATATTGTCCTTCGCGCCGGCCATGAACTGGATGAACACGTCTTCGAGGCTGGTTTCTCCCGGAGTTATGCGAACGCCGGGGTAAATTCTTTCCAGTACGGACAAGGTGTTCTGGAGCAATGCCCTGTTGGAGCCGACGACATGCAGCGTTGCCCCGAACGGCGCCACCTGTTCGACCCCCGGTTTACCTGCGAGTGCCGTGGCAACCTTATCCAGCCGCTTGCCTTGCACGACGAAGGTGGAGAGCCCAGCATTTTTCACCACCTCGTCCACCGTGCCGGTCGCCAGCATCTTGCCATAGGAAATATAGCTGATGCGGTGGCAGCGCTCGGCCTCGTCCATATAGTGGGTGGAGACGAGCACGGTCAGCCCGCTGCTCGCCAGCACATGGATTTCATCCCAGAACTCGCGCCGTGCCTTGGGGTCGACGCCAGCCGTCGGCTCGTCGAGCAACAACAGCTTCGGCTTGTGCATGATGCAGGCGGCCAGCGCCAGCCGCTGCTTCCAGCCTCCCGAAAGCGTGCCGGCAAGCTGGTTGCGCCGCGAGGTCAGGCCGAGGTCGGCCAGCGTGTCCGCGACATATTTCTCGACGGGTTGCAACTCATAGAGCCGGGCTACGAATTCAAGGTTCTCGCCGATGGTCAAGTCCTCGTAGAACGAGAATTTCTGCGTCATGTAGCCGACTTCGCGCTTGATTCTCAGCCCGTCGGTCAGAAGGTCGTGGCCAAGCACGGTGCCCGTGCCCTCGTCAGGCGTCAGCAAGCCGCACATCATGCGGATCGTCGTCGTCTTGCCGGAGCCGTTAGGGCCGAGGAAGCCGACGATCTCGCCTTCCGCCACAGACATGGTGACGTGATCGACCACCGTCTTGTCGCCGAAGCGCTTGACCAGTCCGCGAACGTCGATGGCGTTCATTGGTCGGGGTCCACCAGGCCGACATCGACGATCTGGCCGGGCTGCAGCCTCGTCGCATCGCCTTCCGGGCGGGCTTCGACGAGGTAGACCAGCTTCTGCCGGTTATCGAGCGAATAGATGACCGGCGGCGTGAATTCGGGATCGGGCGACACATAGCTCACCCGCGCCTTGAGGTCGTCAGCGCAGCCGTCGCAGGTGACGGAAAGCTGCGAGCCGACCTTGATCGAGGAAAACGCATCTTGCGGCACATAGACCGTAAGCTTCACCGCCCCGTCCGGCAGGATGGAAACCACCGGCGCCGCAGGGCCGGCAGTATCGCCGGGGTTGCGGATGACATCATCGACCCGGCCGGGCGAGGGCGCCGTCAGCAAACGCTTCGACAGCCGCCATTTTGCCTGTTCAAGTTCCGCTTGCGCCTGCTTGACCTGGCCGCTCGCCGCCTTGATCTCCTCGGCCCGCGCCGGCAGGCCTGCCACCGCGAGATTGGCCTCGCTCTGCCCGATCTGCGCCTGCGCCACTTCGACCGCGGTATTGGCCTCGTCGAGTTGCGCCTGCGTAGCGATGCCGCGCTTGGCGAGGTCCTTGGTCCGGTCGAGCACGCGGCTTGCCTCATCGGCTTGGGCATTGGCCGAGCGCACCGCAGCCTCCAGCACCGCGATCTCTTCCGGCCGCTTGCCGACCTGGAGATTGGCAAGCTCCGCTTCGGCCTGCGCCAGCGCTGCCTCGGCCTGCGCGACGGCAATCTGCGCGTCCGCGCTTTCCAGCGTTACAAGCGGCATGCCGGGCTTTACCCGGTCGCCGCGCTTGACGTTGATGTCCTTGACCTGCGCCACCTCGATCGGGGCAAGCAGCACATAGTCGCCCTCGACATAACCGACAGCCAGCGATGGCGGCGCTGAACAGGCGGAGAACAACTGCATGGCCAGCGGGACGTAGCAGAAAAGGCTCATTTGTTCGCATCCTTTCGCGCCGCCAGGAGGGCGCTGAGATTGACGCTGATTGTGCCAAGCACCTGACCGGCCTCCTTGTCGCCGATGCCGTCCCAGCCCATGCGTTTCAACACGACTTCCCGGCCAATGCGGAAATAGACCACCTGGCCGATCAGCGTGAAAACCGTAAGCCGCGTGCGCTCGCTTTCGGCCGGTTCGCCCGTCGCCTGCTCCCAGATCAGGCAAAGCCGCTTGTGCAACGGCTCGAACACGCCGCGATAGATGCGGTCCAGCGCATTGGTCGGCTGCGAGGTCTCGCGCAGCATGAACCGGGCGATGTCGCCGGCCTCCGGGCTCACCACGAAAAAGCCGACCATGCGCTCCAGCGTCGCGAACATCAGCGCTTGCGCGGCCTCCGGGTCGGGCCGGCCGTTCGCCGCCGTGTGCACATTGCCGAGGGTCTGTGAAGCGACTTGCTGGATCGTCCCGACGATATGGTCGGCAGTCGCTGCATGCAGGCCTTCCTTGCCACCGAAATGATAGGCGATGGAGCCGATATTGGCCTTGGCGAGCGCCGCGATCTCGCGCGTCGAAGTGCCCTCGAAGCCTTGCCGCCCGAACAGCTTCAATGCCGCCTGGATGAGCGCCGCGCGCGTTTCGTCGGCTGCGGTCGAAACCGCACCGTGTTCAGCTGTCTTCTCCATCCGTGCTCGCAACATATCGGCGATTTAATCAATCGATTGATTAAAGTCAATTTCACCAGCCTAACCAACTGCGAGCAGGTTGATTTGCATTGGTTCACAGGCTTTAGTCCCGGCCATGGCCAAGGAAGTCGAACGCAAGTTTCTGGTGAAGGATGCCGCGTGGCGCGATGCCGTCGAGGACAGCATCGCCATCGTCCAGTTTTACCTGGCCATCTCCTCCGAGCGCTCCATCCGGGTGCGCATCTCCAACGGCGGGAGCGCCAAGCTGACGCTGAAGTTCGGCAGCGACCTCCAGCAGCGCGATGAGTTCGAATATCCCGTCCCGCTGGCCGATGCCCGCGAGATGCTGGCCTTTGCCATAGGCACGGTGATCCGCAAGACGCGCCATCATGTCCGGCACGAGAACTATCTTTACGAGGTCGATGTCTTCAACGGCGAGCTCGATGGCCTCGTCGTTGCCGAACTCGAAACCGCCGACAAGGTGGCCGATGCCCTTTTGCCGCGATGGCTGGGCGAGGAGGTCACCGGTGAACTGCGCTATTCCAATGCTTCGCTGGCGTTGAACGGTTTTCCGGAACGTGTGCTGCGATGAGGCATCTCATAGGCAGCCGGATGCCACGGCCGGAGGTTCGCTGACGCCATGACCGCACCTGCCGAAACCTTTCTCGACAAGCTTGGCCGCTGGCTCGCGGGCCGCTTGCAAGCGGAATCCTCGGGCTACGAGCCTTACACGCCGTCCGATCCGAACACCTTGCGCCGCACGCTGGAGCCCGGCGACATCCTGCTCGTAGAAGGCAACCAGAAGATTTCGGCGGCAATCAAGTATCTCACCCAGTCCACCTGGTCCCATGCCGCGCTCTATGTCGGCGATGCTTTGCCGGAACCGGCGGACGGCTCGGAACGGCCGCGCCTCATCGAGGTCACCATAGGCGAGGGCTGCGTGGCGGTGCCTTTGTCGAACTATCGCACCTACAACACCCGCATCTGCCGTGCGAGCGGCCTGTCGCCGGAAGATCGCGACCATGTCGTCTCTTTCATGATCGGCAAGCTCGGCCTGCGCTATGACCTCAAGAACATCTTCGACATGCTGCGCTATTTCTTCCCGACGCCGCCGGTGCCGGTCCGTTGGCGCCGCCGCTTGCTCGCCTTCGGCTCCGGCGACCCCACCCGCGCCATCTGCTCGACCCTGATCGCACAGGCCTATGGCGAGATCCGCTATCCGATCCTGCCGGAAATCACGCTTGCGCCCGGCCGTGCCTCGGCGCAATCGAAGTATTCGCGCCGGGAAATCCTGCACATACGCCACTACTCGCTCTACACGCCGCGCGATTTCGACCTCTCGCCCTATTTCCGCATCGTCAAGCCGACGCTGGAATATGGTTTCGACTACAAGGCTGTAGTCTGGGGGGAAACGCCCAACTCTATTCTGCCGGCGCGGGCGCAACGTCCTTGACCGACGCCGCAAAGCGCACCAGCGGCCGCTTCACCCCATGCGTGATCAGCATGCGCCGTACCTGCGGCGAGGCTCCGGTAATGTAGAAGCGCACGCCGGCCTTCCTCGCCTTGCGCGCAGCACCCTCGATGACGTTCGCCGCGGTGGAATCGAGGAACGGCACCGCCGAGCAATCGAGGATGAAGGTGCGCCGCTGGTCGGCGATGCGGTCGAGCACCGAACCCACCGTTGCCGCCGCGCCGAAGAAGAAAGCGCCTGAGATCCGGTAGACGACGGTATCGGGGTCGGTTGCGCTTGCCGCATCGTAGGCCTTGCGCTCGCCGTTCGTGTCGTCGGCGACATCGTCGACCAGAAGCGGCGTATGCGCCTCCACCTCCACTTGCCGCGCCATGCGCCCGATGAACAAAAGCGCTCCCAGCGCAAAGCCGACGACGATGCCGGTTGTCAGGTCGCGGAAGATCACCAGGCCGAAGGTGGCAAGCAGCACCGCCGCATCGCCGCGCGAGGAAGCCAGCAGCGCCCGGAACGCCGGCCGCTCGATCATGTTCCAGGCGACGACTGCCAGCACGCCGGCAAGGGCTGCCAGCGGAATGTAGCTGGCCAGCGGCGCCGCCAGAAGCATGAACAAAAGCAGGAAGGCCGAATGCAGCATGCCGGAGACCGGGCCGTGTGCGCCGGCCCGCACATTGGTCGCCGTACGCGCGATGGTGCCTGTCACGCAGATGCCGCCAAACAGCGCTGAGCCGATATTGGCCGCCCCTTGCGCCACCAGTTCGCAATTCGAGCGATGGCGGCGTCCGGTCATGCCATCCGCCACCACTGCCGACAAAAGCGATTCAATCGCTCCAAGCAATGTGAAGGAAATTGCGTCCGGCAGCACGGCCACGATCTTGGCCGTATCGAAGGCGGGCAGCGACGGTTCCGGCAGCATCGAAGGGATGCCGCCGAAGCGCGTGCCGATGGTTTCGACGTCGAGCCCGCCAAGCGCCGCCACCAGCGAGCCGGCCGCCACTGCGATCAGCATGCCCGGCCATGTCGGCCGCCATTTCTTCAATCCGACGATGATCGCGCCCGTCAGCACCGCGATCCCCAGGGCTGAGGGGTTAAGGCTGGGCAGTGCCTTCGCTAGCACCATCAGCTTCGGGATCAGGTCGCCCGGCTCCTTCTCTACCAGCGTCAGGCCGAACAGGTCGTGCAACTGGCTGGCGAAGATGATGACCGCAATGCCGGCGGTAAAGCCCACCGTCACGGGATAGGGGATGAACTTGATGTAGGTGCCGAGCCTCAGATACCCGGCCGCTACCATCATCAGGCCGGACAGCATGGTGGCGAGGATCAGCCCATCGACGCCGTGGCGGTCCACTGTCGCGGCCACCAGCACGATGAAAGCGCCGGCCGGTCCCCCGATCTGGAAGCGGCTGCCGCCAAGCAGAGAAACGAGAAACCCGCCGACGATGGCCGTGAACAGGCCCTTTTCCGGCCCGACGCCGGACGCAATGGCAATAGCCATCGATAGCGGCAGCGCCACGATGGCGACCGTCAGGCCGGCAATCGCATCCGCCTTGAACTGGGCAAGGTGGTAGCCTTCGCGCAGCACCGTCACCAGCTTGGGCGTGTAGAGTTCGGAAAAGCTCGCGGCCCTGTGCCGGCTCGTCTGGTCCATCGGTCTGCCTTCAAACCTCGAAGACAGCGGCATCGTCGGCATTTTTCGAGAAACGTCGGCGGCCGTTGTCGCGGCTTTGCGCAGACCCAATCCGGAAGGCCGGGGCCGAAAGGCTTAGCGGTTCTTGAGGCGCACGCCCCGGCCGCCGCGCTCGCTGGCCTGGTTCTCGCCGATCAGCTCCACCCCTGCCTCGTCGAGCGCCTGGATGACCTTCATCAGCGTGTCCACCACGCCGCGCACCACGCCTTCGCTGGCTTCCATCCTCTGGATGGTGGGCAGCGAAACCCCGGCCCGTTCGGCGAGCGTCTTCTGGTCGATTCCGGCCAGTGCCCGCGCCGCGCGCATCTGCGCTGCTGTGATCACCGGTCAGACCTCCCGTCTAAGTCTGCAATATGCATATATGATACAGTCATAGTGATGTGTCAAACATAAGTATGGATATATGATACGTTATAGCTACTCGTCGATCTCAGGCTCGCCCCGCCGCTGCAACAGGCGCGCCGCCAGCCACCACAGCATGGCCCAGGCGAAGCCCGCACACCAGCCTGCCAGCACGTCGGAAGGCCAGTGCACGCCGAGATAGATGCGCGAGACGCCGACCAGAAGCGTGATGAAGACCGCCAGCGACAGCACGTAGATCTTCGTCGTCCGCCCGTGCACCACGCGGCTCACAAGCGCTCCGAGCGTCAGGAAGACGAGGGCCGAGATCATGGCGTGGCCGCTTGGAAAAGACAGCGAGGTTTCCTGTGCCAGGTGCGAGACAAGTTCCGGGCGTGGCCGGTCGACGCCTGCCTTGAGCAGGCTTGAGAGCATCTGCCCGCTGGCAATCGAGGCGATCACGAACAGGGCAGTCGCGGGTCGCTTGATCAGGAACAGGTAGATTGCGGCAGCCGCCGTGATCAATGTCAGCACGCTGGCGCTCCCGAGCGCCGTGATGTCGCGCATCGCGCCCTGCAGCCATGCGGGGCCTATCGGCATTTCGGGGTGGCCGGGCACGCGGAAGAAGAGCAGGATTTCACTATCCAGCGAATGGGGCGACGTGTCGCGCGCCACCTCCATCAGTTCGAGAAATCCCCACATGCCGCCGGCAATGATGATGCCGGCGAGCAGCATCGGAAATTCCACTCGTTTGAGAACCGCCGCTATCCCGTTCATGCTGCCGTTTCCATGCCCATCATCGGCCCTGGAAATAGGGCCCGAGCGTGATCAGCGCCACCGCCACGATTGCCAGTGCGATGCCTGCCGCCTGCAACGAGGTCACGCGCTCGCTGAAAAAGGCCAGCGCAACGACATTGACCGCGACAAGCTGGATCGCTGCCGACAGCGAAAATGAAATCGACATGCCGAACTCCTTGATCAGCTTCAGCATGATCAGGTTGCCGAGCGAATACAGGATGAGCGTCAGCACGAGCTTGCCGAGGCTTGGCCCCAATGCCCAGTATTTCGCAACCGTAGCCGCCAGCAGGAATATCGCGGTCGACAGACCGAGCAGGAACATTCCCAACGCACTCATGGCTCGTTTCCCCCAGAATGGCACTTCAAGGCGTTGTTTCTGAACCGCATGGCGCGGTCAAGTCACCGCCCATTTGGCTTGTGGGGACAGCCGATTTTTGGTTCGCTGGTCATGAAACTGTGATCCGCCGCCGTTACCGGTTCGCCACTGTAGTGTTCCAGCCAATTTGAAAGCCAGAGGACAAGCCATGACCGGACAGACGGCGCACGAGGCGCAATTCCGCACCAGCCTGCTTGAGGAAAACGACGGGCCGGGCACCAATCCCACCGACAACCGCACCATGGGCGAGATCATTGCCGCCCGCTTTTCGCGCCGCGGTTTCCTGAAAGGCTCGCTTGCGGTTTCCGCGATTGCCGCGACCGTCAGCCCGCTGGCGCTCCTGACCGCTGAAAAGGCGCGTGCCGCCGGCGCGTCCGCCTTCACCTTCGATGAAGTCGAGGTCGGCATCGATGACAGGCACCATGTCGCCGCCGGCTACGATGCCGACGTTTTGCTGCGCTGGGGCGATCCGCTGTTTGCCGATGCGCCCGAGTTCGATCCCGCAAAGCAGAACGCCGAAGCCCAGGCCAGGCAGTTCGGCTACAACAACGACTATGTCGGCTTCATCCCGCTGGAAGGCTCGTCCGAGCACGGCCTCCTCGTCGTCAACCACGAATACACCAACCCGCATCTGATGTTCCCCGGCATCGTCACGGTTGGCGAGAAGGAAGGCAAGAAGGTGCTGGAGCAGGCGGCTCTCAGCAAGGAGCAGGTCGATATCGAGATCGCCGCGCACGGCGGCACCATCGTCGAGATCAGGAAGGACGGCGGCAAGTGGCAGGTCGTTCGCGACGGCAAGTTGAACCGCCGCATCACCGCCAACACCGAAATGCAGCTTTCCGGCCCCGTCGCCGGTAGCGACCGCGTCAAGACCAGCGCCGATCCGTCCGGCCTGAAGGTGTTCGGCACCATCAACAACTGCGCCGGCGGCGTGACCCCTTGGGGCACCTACGTCATGGCCGAGGAAAACATCCACGGCTATTTCTCGGGCGAATTGCCCGCCGATCACAAGGAAGCAAGCAACTACAAGCGCCTAGGCATTCCGGAAGGCTCCTACGAATGGGCCGCCCACTACGACCGTTTCGACCTTGCCAAGGAGCCCAACGAGGCCAACCGCTTCGGCTGGATCGTCGAGGTTGACGTCAACGACCCGACCTCCGCGCCGAAGAAGCGCACCGCGCTTGGCCGCTTCAAGCACGAAGGTGCTGAATCGATCGTCGCCAAGGACGGCCGCGTCGTCTTCTACCTCGGCGACGATGAGCGCTTCGACTACGTCTACAAGTTCGTCACCGCCGGCAAGTTCAACCCGGACGACCGCGCCGCCAACATGGACCTGCTCGACGAGGGCACGCTCTATACGGCCAAGTTCGCCGAGGACGGTTCGGTCGAATGGCTTCCGCTCACCTTCAACGAGGGTCCGCTGACGGCGGAAAACGGCTTTTCTTCGCAGGCAGATGTTCTGATCGAGACCCGCCGCGCCGCCGACCTGCTCGGCGCCACCAAGATGGATCGCCCCGAGGACATCCAGCCGAACGGCGTCACCGGCAAGGTCTACGTCATGCTGACCAACAACACCAAGCGCAAGGACGATCAGGTCGACGCAGCCAATCCGCGCGCCAAGAACGCCTTCGGCCACATCATCGAGATCATCGAGGACGGCGGCGACTTCACCGCCACCAAGGGCAAGTGGGAAGTGCTCCTGAAATGCGGCGACCCGTCGGTTGCCGAAGTCGGCGCGTCCTTCTCCACCGCCACCACCGCCAATGGCTGGTTCGGCATGCCGGACAACTGCGCCGTCGATTCAGCCGGCCGCCTGTGGGTCTCGACCGACGGCAACAACGCCAAGGACACCGGCCGCACCGACGGCCTTTGGGCGGTGGATACCGAAGGCGAGGCGCGCGCCACCTCGAAGCTGTTCTTCCGCGTGCCTGTCGGGGCGGAAATGTGCGGCCCGCTGTTCACGCCGGACGACGAGACCGCCTTTGTCGCCGTCCAGCATCCGGGCGATGGCGGCGAGGAGTGGGAAGGCTTTGGCCGCCCGTCCTACTACGAGGACCTTTCGACCCGCTGGCCGGACTTCAAGCCGGACATGCCGGTGCGTCCGGGCGTCGTTGTCATCACCAGGCAGGGCGGCGGCAAGATCGCCGTCTGACCGGTACTTGAGGGCAGGGCGGGCTTCGGCCCGCCCCAAACCCGCGGTCGGGAACTACGTCCTTAGCCGATAGCCCGTCTTGAATATCCAGCCCACCACCGCGATGCAGGCGAACAGGAAGGCGAGCGTCATGCCGAGGCTGACGCCGAGCGACACGTCCGCCGTGCCGAAGAAGCTCCAGCGGAAGCCGCTGATCAGGTAGACCACCGGATTGAACAGCGTGATCGTGCGCCAGATGCCCGGCAGCATGTCGATGGAATAGAACGATCCGCCAAGGAACGTCAGCGGCGTCACGATCAGAAGCGGCACCAGTTGCAGCTGCTCGAAGCTCTGCGCCCATATGCCGATGATGAAGCCGAACAGCGAAAACGTCACCGCTGTCAGCACGAGGAAGCAGAGCATCCAGAAAGGATGCTCGATGTGCAGCGGCACGAACAGCGAAGCGGTTGCAAGGATAATGAGCCCGATTGCCACCGACTTGGTTGCAGCCGCGCCGACATAGGCGGTGACGATCTCCAGATAGGACACCGGCGCCGACAAAAGCTCGAAAATCGTCCCGACGAATTTCGGGAAATAGATGCCGAACGAGGCGTTCGAAATCGACTGGGTCAGCAGCGACAGCATGATCAGTCCCGGCACGATGAACGCGCCGTAGCTTACCCCGCCGATCTCCGAGATGCGCGAGCCGATCGCCGCCCCGAACACCACGAAATAAAGCGAAGTCGAAATCACCGGCGAGACGACGCTCTGCAAAAGCGTGCGCATGGTGCGGGCCATCTCGACCCGGTAGATGGCCCAGATCGCGTGGCGGTTCATGAGTGCCTCACCAGGTTGACGAAGATTTCTTCGAGCGAACTGTTTTCGGTGTCGAGGTCGCGGAACTGGATGCCTGCGGCCTCGAGGTCGCGCAGCAGCGAGGCCACGCCCGGCCGCTCGCTCTGGTTGTCGTAGGTATAGGTCAGGGCCCCGCCATCGCCGGTCAGTTCAAGCGCGTATTTCGAAAGGGCTGCCGGTATCGCATCCAGCTTCTGGCGCAGTTCCAGCTTCATCACCTTGCGGCCGAGCTTGCGCATCAATTCGGTCTTGTCTTCGACCAGTATGATCTCGCCGTGATTGATGACGCCGACCCGGTCGGCCATCTCTTCGGCTTCCTCGATATAGTGCGTGGTCAAGATGATGGTCACGCCGCTTTCGCGCAGCCGGCGCACCATCGCCCACATGTCCTGCCGAAGCTCCACGTCGACGCCTGCCGTCGGCTCGTCGAGGAACAGGATTTGCGGTTCGTGCGCCAGCGCCTTGCCGATCATCACCCGGCGCTTCATGCCGCCCGACAGCGTCGTCACCTTGGCGTCGCGCTTGTCCCACAGCGACAGGTCCTTCAGTATCTGGTCGACCAGTTCGGGATTTGGCGGCTTGCCGAACAGGCCGCGGCTGAAGTTGAGCGTCGCCCGCACGGTTTCGAAGGCTTCCACCGTCAGTTCCTGCGGCACCAGCCCGATCAGGGAACGCGCTGCTCGATAGTCCGTGCCGATGTCATGGCCGTCCACCGTTACCGTGCCGCCGGAGCGGTTGACGATGCCGCACACGATCGAGATCAGTGTCGTCTTGCCCGCGCCGTTGGGGCCGAGCAGGGCGAAAATCTCGCCGCGCCTGATGTCGAGGTTGACTTCCTTCAGCGCCGTGAAGCCGGAAGCATAGGTTTTCGAGACGCCTGAAATCGAAATGATTGGCTGCATGGCAATGGCTTTGGATTGGAATGGATTTCTTTATCTGGTGCCTGAATGTCGGTGCGCGACGCATAAAGTCAACGCCACTCCTGACATCTCACGCCATTTCTTTCCTGGAACCGTTTGGCGCACGGCGAGTTATCACTTGTTTGGTCGTCTCAACCGAAGTCAGGGGCTCTCATGCTGAAGACCGTTTCCGCCGCCGTGGCGCTCTTGTTTCTTGCCGGCGCAGCCTATGCACAGGATCCTGATCGCGCACCACCTGCCGATGCCAGGAAGCTCTCCGAGATTGTTGCCAAGGTCGAACAGCGCGACGGCTTCCGTTACATCGACGATATCGAATGGGACGACGGAGCCTACGAGGTCACCTACTACACTACCGACAAGGCCAAGGTGGAAATCAGATTCGACCCGGTTACCGGCGATCCGAAATAGCAGCGGGTCCGGCTGCGACCTTCCGCCTCGCGTGACGCCGCGCCGCTTTGACGTCGCCATGGTGAACGCCTAACTTCTGCGTGGGAGAGCAGCCGGAGCCTTTGCCAATGGACCCGCTCATTCTGTCGCGTATCCAGTTCGGAGCGAATATTTCGTTCCACATCCTGTTTCCCACCATCACCATCGCCCTTGGCTGGGTGCTTCTCTTCTTCAAGCTGCGCTACAACGCCACCGGCGACACCGCATGGATGCGGGCCTACTTCACCTGGGTAAAGGTGTTTGCGCTCTCCTTTGCGCTCGGCGTCGTCACTGGCGTCACCATGAGCTTCCAGTTCGGCACCAACTGGCCAGGCTACATGGAAACGGTCGGCAACATCGCCGGCCCCTTGCTCGCCTACGAGATCCTCACCGCCTTTTTCCTTGAAGCCGCCTTCCTCGGCATCATGCTGTTCGGCTTCCGCCGCGTGCCGAACCGCATCCATACCCTTGCCACGGTCCTCGTCGCCGGCGGCACCACCGTCTCGGCCTTCTGGATCATTGCGCTCAATTCCTGGATGCAGACGCCGACCGGCTTCGAGATGCGCGATGGCGTGGCGCATGCCGTCGACTGGTGGGCAATCGTCTTCAACCCCTCGATGCCCTATCGGCTGACCCATATGCTGATCGCTTCGGGCCTCACCGTCTCTTTCCTCATTTCCGGCTTCACGGCGCTGCGCTATCTCGCTGGCGACCGTTCCGATTCCATGTGGAAGGCGCTGCGTACCGGGACCTATCTCGCTGCTGTCCTGATCCCGGTGCAGATTTTCGTCGGCGACCAGCATGGCCTCAATACACTGGAGCATCAGCCGGCCAAGATCGCCGCCATGGAAGCCAACTGGCACACCGGGCCGAACGTGCCGCTTGTCCTGTTCGCCATCCCGGATGAGAAGGCGAAGGAAAATCGCTTCGAGATAACTGTGCCCAATGGCGCCAGCCTCATCCTCAATCACAGCGCGGACGGCGTGGTCCCCGGCCTCGATCAGTTCGAAGGCAACCACCCGCCGGTCTTCCCGGTATTCTGGGGTTTCCGCATCATGGTCGGCACCGGCCTTTTGATGCTCGCCGTTTCGTGGTCCGCCGCCTTTTTCCTGCGCCGCCGCCGCAGCCTGCCGAAACCCTTGGCGCTCCTCATGGTGCCGATGGCCTTGTCGGGCTGGGTCGCCACCCTGGCCGGTTGGTACACAACCGAAATCGGCCGCCAGCCGTGGCTGGTAACCGGCATCCTCAAGACCGCCGATGCCGTCGGTCCTGTCGCTGGAAGCCACGTAGCGCTCACCTTGGCCGTCTATCTCGTCCTCTATGCGCTGCTGCTCGTCACCTATCTCGGCGTGCTGGTGCATCTTGCCTTGAAGGCGGCAAAGGATGGCGACACCTCGCCCTTGCCGGGCGTCCTTAACGCCCCGCTCTCACAACCGGCGGCAGGAGAGTAAAATCATGACCCTCGACTGGCCCACTCTTCTCCCATTGATTTTCGCCGGCCTCATGGGCCTTGCGATCCTTATCTATGTCGTGCTCGACGGCTTCGATCTTGGCATCGGCATCCTGTTCAACTTCGCCGACGATGCCGAAAAGGACACCATGATCGCTGCCATCGGCCCCTTCTGGGATGCCAACGAAACCTGGCTTGTGTTGGCGGTCGGCCTGCTGCTCGTGGCCTTCCCGCTGGCGCATAGCGTGATCCTGACCGCGCTCTATTTGCCCACCTTCCTGCTGCTTGTCGGCCTGATCCTGCGCGGGGTCGCCTTCGATTTCCGCGCCAAGGTGCCTGCCGGGCGCAAGCATCGCTGGAACCGCATCTTCTTCGCCGGTTCGCTTATCGCTTCTCTGGCGCAGGGCTATATGCTCGGCGTCTATGTGCTCGGTCTCGACAGCGGCCTTGCGGCGATGGCCTTCGGCGCGTTGGTGGCGCTTTGCCTCGCTGCCTCCTATGCCGCGATGGGCGCGGCCTGGCTGATCTACAAGACCGAAGGCGCCTTGCAGCAGAAGGCGGTGCGCTGGCTGCGCTCGACACTTGTCCTGACCGTGCTCGGCATGGCTGCTGTCTCGTTGGCCACGCCCTTTGCCAGCACCCGCATCTTCGACAAGTGGTTCGTCTGGCCGCAGATGCTTTATCTGTCGCCGCTGCCCATCCTGTCTGCATTGCTGTTTGTCTGGCTGTGGCGGCAGACCTTCCATCTGCCCAAGGAAAACGACCGCCATTCCATCGTGCCGTTCCTGACGCTTGCCGCCATCTTCGCGCTCGGCTTTGCCGGCCTCGCCTGGTCGTTCTATCCCTTCGTGGTGCCGGACAGGCTGACCATCTGGCAGGCGGCCTCGGCCCCGGAAAGCCTGGCCGTCATACTCGTCGGCACGGTATTCGTGCTCCCGATCATCATCGCCTATTCGTTTTATTCCTATCGCGTCTTCGGCGGCAAAGCCGGCGACCTGACCTACGACTAGAACCCTTCGTCGCCGGCAGAATGTTTCCGTCTGTCGATGAAAGGCTCTAGCGGGGCGATCGGATGTTAACGAATGGTTTCCGGCGCATCGTCCCGACCGCTTCAAATGTGACATTTGTGCTACGCTCGGAGCGGAAGTGTCTTCTAAACCCTTCCGTTTCCAGTCAAGTTTCACAATCCTGATTGTCAACTGGCGCAGCTTGGCAGAAGGATGGGCGAAGTGAAGGCACGAATCGGAGAGGGGTCTCCGTCTGCGGCAATCGCAGTCCTGGTCTCTGCCTTCTGACTGGAGAATTCGGATGAACATCAAGAGCGTCCTTTTCGGTTCCGCTGCGGCTCTGATCGCAGTTTCCTCGGCCCATGCAGCCGACGCCGTCGTCGTGGCTGAGCCGGAACCTGCGGAATACGTCAAGATTTGCGACGTCTATGGCGCTGGCTACTTCTACATCCCCGGCACCGAGACCTGCCTGCGCGTCGGCGGCTACGTTCGCTACGACATCGGCGTGGGTGACCGCGAAGGCGTGCAAAATGTGACAGATGTCAGGAGTGGCGGGCTGAACGACACCTATTGGAAGCAGGGCCGTTTCGCTCTGATGACGTGGACGGGTTCCGAAACCGAACTCGGTACGTTGAAGACCTATACGGAGACCCGCTTCAACTTCGGCAACACGCCCGGCGACTATGATCCGGCTGTTGTCGATCCTGCGGATGCTGACAATTGGCAGGCGCGCAACTCGGAATGGTCGCTTAACTTCGCATGGATCCAGCTCGGCGGCCTCCGCATCGGTAAGGATGAATCGGCATTCGACACCTTTGTCGGCTATGCCGGCGGCGTCATCGACGACACGCTCGTTCCCTACGGCGATTTCGATACCAACCTGATTAGCTACTACTTCGACGGCGGCAATGGCTTCACCGGCGTGGTTTCGCTGGAAGAAGGTTCGGGTGACGAGTCGATCGACAGCTACGTCCCGCACGTCGTTCTCGGCGCCAAGTACGAACAGGGCTGGGGCGCTGTCTCCGCTGTTGGCGCTTACAACAGCAACTGGGAAGAATGGGCCGGCAAGGTTCGCCTCGACGTGAACGCTGGCGATAGCCTGACCCTGTTCATCATGGGCGGCTACGGCACCGACGACAACACCGCTGTCAATTTCTACAAGGCGTGGGACGGCAACTGGGCTGTCTGGGGCGGTGGCACCTACACCGTCAACGACAAGACCACTTTGAACGCCCAGCTCTCCTATGACGAAGGCGAGACCTTCGGCCTCGCGGCCAACGTGGCTTACGAGGTCGTGTCCGGCCTGACCGTCACGGCGGAAGTCGACTACTACAACAAGTCGACCACCGACGTACGCCCGGTTTCGGAAGACGGCATCGGCGGCATCCTCCGCTTCGAGCGCGCTTTCTGATCTGACATTCGGGGCTGATCCCCTAGGAACACCTCAAAAACGCCCCGCTGCCACATGGCTGCGGGGCGTTTCTCTTTTGGCGCCTTGTCAGGCTGCGGCACGGTTTACCATACCGTCAGCTTGGCTGACCGCTGACCGCAGCTTTGGGTAAAAAGGCTGCGGTCTTTCCTCGATATGGGCTGAGAGCCTTGGCTGATGGATAGAACATGGTTCACCGGTATGCTGCCCCTCGTGGCGATCCTGCTCGCGATATGCATTCCGGTCGTGATCGAAAGATACTGGTTCAAAAAGCGCGGCGGTCTGTTCCAGCTCCTGTTCTGGACATTTGTCGCGCAGTGTTCCGCAATTGCGCTGGGCCTGTTGATTGTGAATTTGTTCGGAGCGGACTCGATGCCCGGCCGGATCGGTCAGGCTTTGGGAGGCATCGGCTTCATTGCCATTGGCATCGTCCCGTTTGTCCTGCTGCCCGCGGCCATAGTCGCGGCGCTGGCGGTACTGGGGTGGGGATGGCTCAGGCACAAGCGCGCCTGAACCCGATAGGGCGTGTCTGGCAGGCGTTCTAGACGTCAGCTCTTTTTAGCGGCCATGACCAGCACCGGCTTGTCGCTGTAGAGCGTCGGGAACAGTGCCTTGAGGTTTTCCACCTTCGGCAGGTCGTTGTAGACGATGTAGGGGTAGGTCGGGTTCAACTGGAGGAAATCCTGGTGATAGTCCTCGGCGGGATAGAACGCCTTGCCGCTTTCAAGCGTTGTCACGATCGGCTTGTCAAACAGCTTGGCCTTGTCGAGTTGGGCGATGTAGCTCTGCGCGATCTTTTCCTGTTCGGCGTTTTCCGTGAAAACCGTTGAACGATACTGCGTTCCACGGTCCGGTCCTTGGTAGTTGAGCTGCGTCGGATTGTGCGCCACCGAGAAATAGACCTGGAGCAACTGGCCGTAAGTGACCTTGGACGCGTCGTAGGTGATCTCGACCGATTCCGCATGTCCGGTGCGCCCACTGCCAACCGTCTCGTAGACCGCGTCGTCGGCACTGCCGCCGGCATAGCCCGACACGGCGCTCGTCACCCCCTTCACGTGCTGGAACACCCCTTGCACGCCCCAGAAGCAGCCACCAGCGAACACGGCCTTTTCCAGTCCTGGTTTTGCCTGTTCGTCGAGCGCAGGCGGTGGGATTACCACGGCATCCTCCGCCGCACTTGCTGGCGCCTGCCATAGCGCAATCGCACTCAGCGCAAGCAATCCCGCCATCAGGCTCCGGTTGCACCGGGAGGAACGTTTCGTCGGATTGGTCATGCGGTATCTCCTTCAGCTAGGAGTTTCGGACGGAGCGCTCGCGTTTGCCGCAAAGCATAGAACGGAACGCTCCGCCATGCGTCTCACAACTGCGTGCGTGTTGACTGCTCAGTTCGAACTTGCCGGCTTCATGGCATCCGTGCTCATCGCGTCGCCCTTCATCGCCATGCCGTCGCAGGCCTTCATCGCCTCGTCCTTCTTCATGGCGTCGGTTTCCATGCCGGCCTTTTCCATGCAGTCGGCCTTCATCGCATCCGCCGCCATCGGGTCGGCAGGCTTCATGCTGTCGGTGGCCATGCTGTCCGTGGCTGGCTTCATCGCGTCTTCGGCGAAAGCCGGCCCGCCTGCGAACAGGAAGACCGAGGCAACTGCAAAGCCGATCGTCGATAATGAGGTTATGCGTGTCATGTCTTTCTCCCGTGGCCGGTGCGGCTGCCTGCCGCCCATGGATGGTGTTGCGACGCCGCCGCGCGGCCACCGCAGGCCAGGCCATCGCCAACTTGCTGGCAAGGCCGGGTCCTGCTCGTATTTCGCCGGACGGCGGCAAATGTTACGCTCGCGCCACGACACGCTTTCGTGATCGGCCGGCGGTTTACTTCGACAAATTCGCCCAGCACGTAACAACGATGGCCCTGCCGGCGAATAGCATTGTAGGAAGCGCTTATTGACCAGACCCGACGACGCCGAGCTTGCCGGATTGCTCAGGGCCGCGATGGCCGGCGACGAGCGGGCCTACCAGCGTTTCCTGTCGATGGTAGCGCTGCGTGTGCGCGCGCTGGCAAGGCGGCTGACCGCACCGGGCGGCGGGGTAGAGGCGGAAGACATCGTGCAGGATACGTTGCTGGCCATCCATCTGAAACGGCACACCTGGCGTCAGGACGAGCCCGTCCTGCCGTGGATATTCGCCATCGCCCGCTTCAAGGCCATCGACGCCTTCCGCCGGCGCGGCCGCAGGGTCGAGCTCGATATCGCCGACTTCTCCGACACGCTTGCCGCACCGGAAAGCGAGGCAATCAGCCAGCGCGACCTTGGCCGCGCGCTCGATACGCTGTCGCCCTCGCAAAAGGCCGTCGTCGCTTCCGTATCGGTCGAGGGCCAGTCCATAGCCGAGACGGCGGATGCGCTCGGCATGACCAACACCGCCGTGCGCGTGGCGCTTCACCGCGGCCTTGCCGCAATTGCCCGGCGCTTCGGGGAGCGATGACATGAAGACCGACGACCTCATCGCCACCCTGTCGAAGGATGCCCGCTCAACCGGCCCGTCCGTCACCACCATGCTTGCCGGCGGTGTCGCCGTCGCCATCGTTCTGGCGGCGGTCGCGTTCTTCGGCATGCTCGGTCCGCGCCCCGACATCCACGCCGCTGCCGCTACGCCGCGCTTCCTGCTGAAGTTCGTCATGACGGCCACGCTTGCGCTCACCGCTCTCGCCTCGGCCGCGGCCCTTTCGCGCCCGCAGGCAGGTGCGCGCGTTCTTGGCCTGCTTCTCGCCGCGCCCCTCCTGCTCGCCGTCGCCGTGCTTGCCGAAATGATGCTGGTGCCGATGCCGGACTGGCCGGCCCTCTGGATCGGCAACAACAACATGCTCTGCCTCGTCTTCATCCCGCTGATCGGCTTTGCACCGCTTGCCGTCCTGCTTGCCGCCATGCGCCGCGGCGCGCCCGCCCGCCCGCGCTTGGCCGGCGCCGTCGCGGGCCTCCTGGCAGGCGGCATCGCGGCAACGTTTTACGCCGCGCACTGCACCGACGATTCGCCGCTCTTCGTCGCCACCTGGTACAGCATCGCCATCCTGGCCCTGGCCGCGCTCGGCGCGCTGGCCGCAAGCCGCGCCCTGCGCTGGTAGGCCACCGCCGGCTGCGCTTGCCGATGCACGGTCGGCCTGATAAAGCCCGCGGCCATGACCACACCGCTCGACCACATCCGCAACTTCTCCATCGTCGCCCATATCGACCATGGCAAGTCCACGCTCGCCGACCGCCTGATCCAGCTCACCGGCGCCATGGATGCGCGCGAGATGGCCGGCAAGGAGCAGGTGCTCGACAACATGGACATCGAGCGCGAGCGCGGCATCACCATCAAGGCCCAGACCGTGCGCCTCGCCTACAAGGCCAAGAACGGCGAGGACTACGTCCTCAACCTCATCGACACCCCCGGCCACGTCGACTTCGCCTATGAGGTATCGCGCTCACTCGCCGCCTGCGAAGGTTCGCTTTTGGTCGTCGACGCCTCGCAGGGCGTGGAAGCCCAGACGCTCGCCAACGTCTACCAGGCCATCGACAACAACCACGAGATCGTCGTCGTCCTCAACAAGATCGACCTGCCCGCCGCCGAGCCCGAGCGCATCAAGGAGCAGGTCGAGGAAGTCATCGGCCTCGACGCCTCGCAGGCCGTCATGATCTCGGCCAAGACCGGTATCGGCATCGAGGACGTGCTGGAGGCCATCGTCCACCAGCTTCCGCCGCCGCGCGAAGGCGATGCGTCAAAGCCGCTCAAGGCCATGCTGGTCGACAGCTGGTACGACGCCTATCTCGGCGTCATCGTGCTCGTGCGCGTCATCGACGGCGTTCTGCGCAAGGGCCAGACCATCCGCATGATGGGCACCGGCGCGAAATACCCGGTCGAGCGCGCCGGCTTCTTCACGCCCAAGATGGTGCAGGCCGACGAGATCGGCCCCGGCGAGTTCGGCTTCATCACCGCCTCGATCAAGGAAGTGGCCGACACCCGCGTCGGCGACACCATCACCGAGGACCGCCGCCCCACCGCTTCGGCGCTGCCCGGCTTCAAACCCGCCCAGCCGGTGGTGTTCTGCGGCCTGTTCCCGGTCGATGCCGCCGACTTCGAGGATTTGCGCGCCGCCGTCGGCAAGCTGCGCCTCAACGACGCCTCGTTCTCTTATGAAATGGAAACGTCGGCCGCGCTCGGCTTCGGCTTCCGCTGCGGCTTCCTTGGCCTGCTGCACCTCGAAATCATTCAGGAGCGGCTGGAGCGCGAGTTCGACCTCGACCTCATCGCCACCGCGCCCTCGGTCGTCTACCGCATGCATCTCACCAACGGCGAGATGAAGGAACTGCACAATCCCGCCGACATGCCTGACGTGGTCAAGATCGACCACATCGAGGAGCCGTGGATACGCGCCACCATCCTCACGCCCGACGACTATCTCGGCTCCATCCTCAAGCTCTGCCAGGACCGCCGCGGCATCCAGGTCGACCTCTCTTATGTCGGCAAGCGCGCCATGCTGGTCTACGACCTGCCGCTCAACGAAGTGGTGTTCGATTTCTATGACCGCCTGAAGTCGATCTCGAAGGGCTACGCCTCCTTCGACTACCATTTGACCGACTACAAGGAAGGCGACCTCGTCAAGATGTCGATCCTCGTCAACGAGGAACCGGTCGATGCGCTCTCCATGCTGGTCCACCGCACGGCGGCGGAAAAGCGTGGCCGCACCATGGTCGAGAAGCTGAAGGAATTGATCCCGCAGCACATGTTCAAGATCCCGATCCAGGCTGCCATCGGCGGCAAGGTCATTGCCCGCGAAACGCTTTCGGCGCTGCGCAAGGACGTCACGGCCAAGTGCTACGGCGGCGACGTCAGCCGCAAGCGCAAGCTGCTCGACAAGCAGAAGGAAGGCAAGAAGCGCATGCGCCAGTTCGGCAAGGTTGACATCCCGCAGGAAGCGTTCATTCAGGCGCTTAAGATGGGGGACAACTAGCGGTCGGGCCTTTTGGCCCGACGCATCGATCCGGTGGATCGATGCGAGCTATTGTCCGGGTGGGAGGTGCCGGAGGCACCGGGTCCCACCCCGGGGCGCCGTCTGATGACGGACACGACACATTTTCTGCACTTCGCTAGCAGGCCCGTGTCCGATCAAGCCTTTAGGAACGTAAGATAGAATTTTAAGCCTCAATCGCAAAGCACTTGAGAGCACGGCTTCCTTTATTGATTGCCAACTAACGTGTCATTTCACCCGTGTCCAATTTTACGGGTTCTCGCAGCACTGGCAGCGGAGGCAGCCGCGTATTGGCCGCCCAGTCATGGTTTGCAAACAATGCCCTAAAGTAGGGATAGCACGCAAAAGGAGCCACTCGTTTGACGAAGGCATCTACAGCTTCCGGCGAAGCTCCTACCAGACCACCATAGAAAACTATATAGTCAGCTCGGAATAAAAGCTCACGCTTCTTTCCAATTCTCGATTCCACCGAAGCATTTAAAAATGCCATAACTGCGCCTTTTTCCTCGGAGAAATCAAGTTCCGAAACATCGATATCAAAACCAATGTTTTGTCTGGCTTTTTCAGAAGAAAAAAAGTTAGGTTTTACTTCAAACTGACTTTTAATAAGAGATATAGAAACCAATTCGGCAGAGTCCACCACGTGATGGTATTGCCTAAGCATCTCCTTCTTCGAGAGCCCTAGCTTCACAGTTGTGTTTTCCTTGGCCATTCAATTAGGCCGCTTGCGAAAAAGTTTCAGTAAAATTTTCATTTGCGGCATATTGAGATTTCGACAGGCGAACGTAAGAGGTAGCTTGAATGTTGTCGACAAAACGCGAAAGCGCAGCGTCGAAGTCGTCAAGGATCAAACGTGCCGACAGCTTTCCCTTTTGCCTCTCAGCACGATCATATTCAGCCTTGAGCCCGAGTACGGTCAACGCGCGTGCCGCCAGCTTCAACGTCGGATTAGCTTCGGATGACAGCATTTGACTCACGCGCGCTCTCGTAACGCCAAGCTCTTCGGCGAGGCGCGCTTGCGTCCATGCACGTGCTTCCAATTCATCAAGGATAGCAAATTGGAAATCCATAAGAGCGTTTTCCTCCGCAGTAATGAAGTCAACGGCACTATTCTTTTCCTGGTTCATTTGAATATCCTCACGTAATTATCCAGTGCTTTCTGGACAATGGATGGGTTGGCTTTATTATTCTTCTTGCTTGGGTCTGCGGCGGTTCCGATAAATGTCCTCTTCTTACCTACCTCAACCACAACGCCGTATATCCTATACTGGTAGCCCTTGAACTCCCAGATTTGGAGCGTGTGTTTCCCGCTGCTTTTCTGTCCCTGAGGTTTGAATTGCTCATCTGAAAGGCGCAGTCCCTGCGAGTATCGCAGGAAATAGCGCGGGAGTTGCGCGGCCGCACGCCGGCTATTTGCATCGGTGCGTGCAAGGAGTTTTTCATATTCACTCTTGGCCTCATCGATGAGCCATACATCCGCGTGGTCACCATTCGCGCAGATGCATCCGTCCTTTCTCAGGATGGCGACGCCGTCGTTCGAATCTTTTTCGTGCGAACCTGACGCCATGCTCTCTCGAAGAAGTTAAGTTAAGCCTAAACACGTTTCAATACGTGGAACAAGGCTATTCGGATGGTTTAAAGTAATATACCTTATCCCTTTGCCGTAGCGTATTGGCGCCCAGGGTCGTCGCCCAACAGCCCTAAACGCCGCCAGCTAGCAGGTGCCGGCTGTCGTATGGCTGGCACTCCTCATGCTATGGGCACAACTTGGAGAGTGTTCCTGCTCTAACATGTAAGCGTGACGGTGTAAAGGAATTTGTTCCTAATTATATACTTGACAAAGCACGAGCCATTTCATAGATTTGCGGCATAGGGAAACCGCAATGAAGCTCGACAGCCCGATTTTCCAAGACGCCGACGCCGCCCGTGTCCATCTTGAGGCGCAGCGCTGGCCGAATGGCCCGATCTGCCCGCATTGCGGTAATGCCAACGAAACCCGCATCACCAAGATGGAAGGCAAAGCGCACCGTCCCGGCCTCTATAACTGCATGGAATGCCGCGAACAGTTCACCGTGACTGTCGGCACCGTCTTCGAGCGTTCCAAGATCGCCTTGAACAAGTGGCTTCTAGCGACATTCCTCATGACCTCTTCCAAGAAGGGCATGTCCGCGCATCAACTGCACCGTATGCTCGGCGTCACCTACAAGACCGCATGGTTCATGGCCCATCGCATTCGCGAAGCCATGAAGGAGGACGTGAAGTCAGCCGGCCCGCTTGGCGGCGAAGGCAAAACCATCGAAGCCGACGAAACCTATATCGGCAAACGCGACGTTCCCTATATCTCACCGTCGCGCAAGGGCCGTCCATTTCTCAAAAAGGGCAAGGGCGGCGGCGCACAGAAGCGCACCGTTGTTTCGCTGGTCGAGCGCGGCGGCTCGGTTCGTTCCTTCCATGTTGAGCATGCCACCAAGGCCGTTGTGCGCGATATTCTGGTTCGCAACGCCGACCGCTCATCGACGCTCTACACCGACGAAAGCCGCCTCTACACCACGACTGGCGAAGAATATGCCAAGCACGAAACGGTCAATCATTCCCGCAATGAATATGCTCGCGGTTCCGTCCATACCAACACGATTGAGAACGTGTTTTCAGTGTTCAAGCGTGGCATGATCGGCGTTTACCAGCACTGCGGCGAAGCCCACCTGCACCGCTACCTTGCCGAGTTCGATTTCCGCTACAATCGCCGCGCCGCGCTCAAGGTTTCAGATACCGAACGCCATGACCAGTTGCTTGCAATGATCGAAGGCAAGCGCCTTACCTATCGGCGGATTGGTGAAGCCAGTAACGCCTAAGCAGAAAGCCCGCCGACTCCTTGTTCTGCGAAAAAGGAAGTAGCCTGTCACCCGCGATTCGATAGGAGACTTGAATGTTTGCGGAAGCAATGGCTGGACTCGGCACCTTTAAGACCATGCTCGATATGGCGAAGGGATTGAAGGACATCAACGATGCCGCCGTTAGAAATACGGCGGTCATAGAACTCACGGAAAAAATCATCGCTGCACAAGCGGCGCAAGCGGCGTTGATTGCCCGCGTAGGCGAGCTTGAAAAAGAACTGGTGCGCTTCGAAAACTGGGAAACTGAGAAGCAACGCTACCAGCTTGAAGAACTTCCCCCAGGTATCCTCGTTCGCTCCCTTAAGCCCGGCATGGAGAACGGCGAGATTCCGCATAAAATATGTGCAAACTGCTACGAGAAGGGCATCAGATCGTATTTGCATAATCGCGGTCAATCTCACGGCCTCACTCATTGGAAATGCCACACCTGCGGTTTTGACGAGAAAACCGGGAAATTCATCAAACCTGTAGTGAATAGGGGCAATCGCGGCGGTAGCGGGTGGATGGCCTAAATCTAATTGCGCTTCTTAACAGCCTGCTTTGAATCGTTTGGCTGTTTATCAACCCGAGCGCGACGCTCATCATTCGGCTTCGGCGGCGTCTTTAGCATCCGCTTCAGCGCATCGTTGAAGCGCGTTTCCTCTGAGGAATATCCCGGGTTTTCCCCGTTTTCCCCAATTAGGGGGCGCTTTCTTGCGGTGTTAACTGGAGCTTTCAAAACGAACCCTTGTCAGAAGCAAACGAGTCGCTTTTTGTGATGGCTGCCAGCGCGATGGAGGGGTGTGATTCACTTCCTAGGGCTCACACACCCGCCCCAACGGGCTTTGCTGGCTGGCGCACCCGAATGGTGCCTTCTTCCCCGATCCATCCGGGGAAGTTGTGGGGGCGGCTTGGTGCTAGTCCGGGCTTCCGACCTTTGGTCTAGTGGGTTCAACTCCCGCCGCCTCCACCGCTGTTCACATTACGCGCACGCTTAAAAATTCCAACCCTCTTGACGGCTTTTCTTTATCCACAGCCGGCCTGTCACGCACCCGAATCATATAGGACTTTATTCTGCTTTGTCACGTATACAATTAGGAATTTGTTCCTATATTCTTATCTGTGACAGCAGCGAAGCCGGTCGTTCGCGGGGCTTCTCCACTTCTCTTTGGCAAAACGCGGCATACTTTTGAACTCAGTGACGCGGAGTGTCACTCTGCCAATGGACTTTTCTATTCTTAAAGCCAAGGTGGCCGGGTGCAGCGAGGTCCGATGAGGGGCAGCGCCAAGCTGGCCAGATGTGGACCAAACGCGGGCTGACCTCCACCCAACCCCTTGATCCCACTCACTTCCCACAAAATCTTTCTGCGGGAGACCTGGTGCGCACCGGGTATCAGGGAAGGGCGTCGGTGCCGGATTGGTCGCATGACGGTGTGCGGCTGGGTGATGAGCCCCCAAGTCCGGCCCTCGAACCGGGCGCAGTGTTGCCCGCAGTTGTCGGCCTTCAAGGCTGGAACTGCGGCATGGCCGGTGTACTGGTTGAGGGAAGCCACCGGACGGGCGGCCGCAAGGCCGCACTAACTTACTAAACGAGCGACCGAACGGCCGCCCGTCCTCCCGACCTCAATCGAGGTCCGCTATTTGACAATGGCCAGGGCCGAAAAGGCAGCGTGGCGATGAATAAGCGTATCCATCTCTTCGTCATCCCAGGGCGGAGCAGGCCGAAGGCCGTTGCGTAGACCCTGGGATCCATGCCGTGTGCCGTGACCAAACGGCAGCGCGCAAATGGCGCAAAAGAAGGCTCCTCATTCTGAGCCGCCCCTTACAACGTGACCCTCACGGCATGGATCCTCGGGTCGCGCCTATCGCTGCGCTCAGGCTTGCCCGAGGATGACGAACGGAAGCGCCGAAGGAAAGCGGCGAAGGCGCACCGCACACCGCGCCTCACTCCAACGGATCATTGACCCTTTGGCCCTGTCATGCCAAAGCCCCCGCATCGAAGCCACCCACTCTTTCGGGTGGTGCCTGCGGAGAATTTTAAATGACGGACCGGATCGAGATCGCCGGGTTGCGCATCGCGCGCCCCTTGCACGACTTTGTTGTCGGCGAGGCGCTGAAAGGCAGCGGGATCGAGGCCGGGAAATTCTGGACCGGCTTTGCCGAAATCGTCAACGGCCTCGCGCCGAAGAACCGGGCGCTGCTCGCCAAGCGCGACGACCTGCAGGCACAGATAGACCAGTGGTATCGCAAGAACGGCGCGCCGAACGACATGGAAGCCTACAAGGTCTTCCTGCGCGAAATCGGCTACCTCGTGCCGGAAGGCCCGGCCTTCTCGGTCACCACCGAAAACGTCGATCCCGAGATCGCGGTGGTCGCCGGCCCGCAGCTCGTCGTGCCGGTCATGAACGCGCGCTATGCGTTGAACGCCGCCAACGCGCGCTGGGGTTCGCTCTACGATGCGCTCTACGGCACCGACGCCATCTCCGACGACGGCGGCGCGGCCAAGGGCAAGGGCTATAATCCCAAGCGCGGCGCCAAGGTCATCGCCTGGGCGCGCGCCTTCCTCGACGAGGTTGCCCCGCTGGTGTCCGGCTCGTGGAAGGACGTGGCCGAGCTCGCCGTCTCAGGCGGCCGCCTGAAAGTCGCGCTCGAGGCCGGGCCGACGGCGCTGAAGGATGCCTCGCGCTTCGCCGGCTGGCGCGGCGAGGCGGGCAATCCCGCCGCCGTGCTGCTGACGAAAAACGGCCTGCATGTCGAGATCGTCATCGACCGCAACAGCGTCATCGGCAGGGCCGACAGGGCCGGCATTTCCGACGTGGTGGTCGAGTCCGCGCTCACCACCATCCAGGACTGCGAGGATTCCGTCGCCGCCGTCGATGCCGAGGACAAGGTGGTCGTCTATTCGAACTGGCTTGGCCTGATGCGCGGCGACCTTTCGGAAGAGATCGTGAAGGGCGGCAAGTCCTTCACCCGCCGCCTCGCCGCCGACCGCACCTACACCGCGCCCGACGGCAGCGAGTTGGTGCTTCCCGGCCGCGCCTTGATGCTGGTGCGCAATGTCGGCCACCTGATGACCAACCCGGCCATCCTGCTGGCCGATGGTTCGGAAGTGCCGGAAGGCATCATGGATGCGGCGATCACCGCGCTCATCGCCTTGAACGACATCGGCCCGAATGGCCGCCGCGCCAATTCGCGAAAAGGCTCGATGTATGTCGTCAAGCCAAAGATGCACGGGCCCGAGGAAGTCGCCTTCGCCGTCGAGATTTTCGACCGCGTCGAGGCGCTCGTCGGTCTTGCGAAGAACACCATCAAGATGGGCATCATGGACGAGGAGCGGCGCACCACCGTCAACCTCAAGGAATGCATCCGCGCCGCCTCGGCCCGCGTCGCCTTCATCAATACCGGCTTCCTCGACCGCACCGGCGACGAGATCCACACCTCGATGGAAGCCGGCCCGATGATCCGCAAGGGCGACATGAAGCAGGCCGCGTGGATCGGCGCCTACGAGAACTGGAACGTCGATACCGGGCTGGAATGCGGCCTTGTCGGCCATGCCCAGATCGGCAAGGGCATGTGGGCGATGCCCGACCTGATGGCGGCGATGCTGGAACAGAAGATCGGCCACCCGAAGGCAGGCGCCAACACCGCCTGGGTGCCGTCGCCGACCGCTGCCACGCTGCATGCCACGCATTATTTCCGCGTCGATGTCCACGCCGTACAGGAAACCTTGAAAAGCCGTCCCAAGGCCAAGCTTGACGATATCCTGTCGGTGCCCGTCGCCACCCGTCCCAACTGGACGCCCGACGACATTCAGCGCGAGCTGGACAACAATGCGCAGGGCATCCTCGGCTATGTCGTGCGCTGGATCGACCAGGGCGTTGGCTGCTCCAAGGTGCCGGACATCAACGACGTCGCCCTGATGGAAGACCGCGCCACCTTGCGCATTTCCTCCCAGCACATCGCCAACTGGCTGCGCCACGATGTCTGCACCAGGATCCAGGTCATGGATTCGCTCCAGCGCATGGCCGTCATCGTCGATCACCAGAATGTCGGCGATCCGCTCTATAAGGCCATGGCTGCCGATTTCGACACGTCGATCGCCTTCCAGGCCGCTTGCGATCTGGTCTTCAAGGGAACCGTCCAGCCGAGCGGCTACACCGAGCCGATCCTCCACGCCCGTCGTCTGGAGCTGAAGGCCGGTCAGAACGGGGCGAATACCTAACCGTATGATCGTCCTTGCCATCGATTGCTCCGCCAGTCTCTGCGCCGCCTGTGTCCATGACGCGGCGTCTGGCCAGGAGCTTGGCCGTCAGGTCCTCGATCTCGGCAAGGGACACGCCGAGCATCTGATGTCGGTGATCGCCAATGCGCTGGAAAAATCCGGCAAGGGTTATGCCGGTCTCGACCGGATTGCCGTGTCCGTCGGCCCGGGCTCGTTTACCGGCGTCCGCGTCGGTGTCTCCGCGGCGCGCGGTTTGGCCTTGGCGCTCAAAATACCCGCAGTCGGCGTAACCACGCTTGAGGCGCTGGCCGCCGAAACCTCCACCAAATTCCCACATCGCACGGTGCTTGCGGCCCTTGATGCCGGGCGTGGCGAAATCTATGCCGCGCTGTATGATGACAAAATGCAGCTGCGCTTTGGTCCCGCTGTGACGACGCTGGAAGAGATTACGGAAACGGCAGTCAGTTCGCAGGCGGTCCTGGCCGGCACGGCAGCCGGTCTCATCGCGGGTGCGGCCGGTAAATCTTTCGACCTTGGTCCTGTTGCCGCGACAGCCGACATCGCAACCTATGCCCGTCTTGGATCAGACAAACCGGTTGGTGAAAAGCCTATGCCGGTCTATCTGCGCGACGCCGACGCCAAGCCGCAGGCGGGCTTTGTCTTGCCGAGGGCGAGCCCTTGATGACTGTCGGGGACAAGTTCTGATGCGGATTCCGTTCCTGACGCCTCGTCGCCGCGACTATGTCCTTGAGCCGCTTTCGACGACCGACAGCGGCGCGCTCTCGCTTTTGCATCAGGAAGATTTCGTGCGGCCATGGTCCGACGCGGAGTTCGCCATTCTGCTGGAGCAGGACACGGTCTTTGGCTATGCCGCACGCGAGGTCGGGCAGGGCGGTCGCTCGCCGGTTGGTTTCGTGCTGGCAAGGCTTGCCGCAGGGGAGGGGGAAATCCTTACCGTCGTAGTCGCCCGTTCACACCGAAGGCAAGGCATCGGTTGGCAGTTGATGGATGCCGTATTGCGCGAACTGCATTCCGAGCGTGCCGAGGCTCTGTTTCTCGAAGTGGATGAAACCAATTCCGCAGCTATTGCACTCTACCGGCGATTGGGATTCGGCGAAGTCGGCAAGCGGCCGAACTACTACCGTTCGCCCGAGCATGGCCCAACTGGCGCGCTGGTCATGCGCCGCGATCTTCGCTGACGAAAGGCCATAATCTCGATGATGGCCAAGATCAGGACCTTTCTGGCGCTGGCGTTTATCGCGATAACCACGCTAGTGCTGGTGCCGCTGCAACTCATATCGATGAAAACAGGGCTCTGGCGCGAGGCCGTTGTCCTGAAAATCTGGCACAGGGCGGTCCTGAAAACGCTCGGCATCCGCGTCCATGTCACGGGTGCGCTGTCGTCCGAGCGGCCATTGCTGGTAGCGGCCAATCATGTTTCGTGGACTGATATTGCCGTGCTTGGCTCGATGTCCGATGTCCGTTTCATCGCCAAGGCCGACATGGCGGGCTGGCCGTTGATCGGCTTCCTGTCGAAATTGCAGCGCACTGTGTTCATCGAACGTGAACGCAAGCGCAAGTCTGGCGACCAGGCCAGTGAAATCGCCGGGCGGCTGGCCAATGGCGATGCCATGGTGTTGTTTGCCGAAGGCACGACTGGCGACGGCAACATGGTCCTGCCTTTCAAGAGCACCCTCTTCGGCGCTGCCGCGATGGCTATCTCAGGTGGCGGGGCGGAAGAGGTTCTCGTCCAGCCGGTTGCGATTGCCTATACCCGTTTGCATGGCGTGCCGCTCGGTCGCCGGTACCGGCCCCATGCGGCCTGGATTGGGGATCAGGATCTGGTGCCGCACGTCAAGGACCTGCTCGCCGAAGGCGCCCTGGATGTCGAGGTCCATTTCGGTGAACCGGTTGCGTTTTCATCTGCTTCGAACCGCAAGCAAACCGCGCGCATTATGGAGGAGCAGGTCAATATAATGCTCCAGCGGGCTCTGCGCGCACCTCGCGCCGGCCGGCCCAGCGTCGCAGCCCGGTCGAAGGCGTAGAATCGGCTGTTTTTTACCGCTGAAAAACGTTAGAAGCCGCCCCATGGAACTTGAAACCACAATAGCCGACAAAGACCATGCCGAACTGGAAGGCGCTTCTGTGACGCCGAAAAAGGTCTTCGTAAAGACCTATGGCTGCCAGATGAACGTCTACGACTCCCAGCGCATGACCGATGCGCTTGCAGCCGATGGCTACGTGGCGACTGAAGCTATCGACGACGCCGATCTGGTGCTTCTGAACACATGCCATATCCGTGAAAAAGCGGCCGAAAAAGTCTATTCGGTGCTTGGCCGTCTGCGTGACCTGAAGTCGGAAAGGGCAGAGGCTGGACGTGATCTTACCATTGGCGTTGCAGGCTGCGTCGCGCAGGCCGAGGGTGGTGAAATCCTGCGCCGCTCGCCCTCTGTCGATCTGGTTATCGGCCCGCAGACTTACCACCGTTTGCCCGACGTGCTCGCCAAGGTTCGCAACGGCGAGAAGGTTGTCGAAACTGACTATGCGACCGAGGACAAATTCGAACATTTGCCTCAGCCAAGGCGCGCCGAGGTCATCAAGCGTGGCGTCACCGCCTTCCTGACCGTCCAGGAAGGTTGCGACAAATTCTGCACATTCTGCGTTGTGCCCTATACGCGTGGCTCGGAAATATCGCGTCCGGTCCAGCAGATCATAGCCGAGGCCGAGCGCCTCGCCGATGCTGGCGTGCGTGAGGTGACGCTGCTTGGTCAAAACGTCAATGCCTGGCATGGCGAAGGTCCCGATGGCGGTGAGTGGGGTCTGGGCAGGTTGCTCTTCCGTTTGGCGGAGATCCCCGGCCTTGCCCGCCTGCGCTACACCACCAGCCATCCGCGCGACATGGACGAAGAGCTTGTCGCAGCGCATCGCGATCTGGCTGCGCTCATGCCCTATCTACATCTGCCCGTGCAGTCCGGTTCGGACAGGGTATTGAAGGCGATGAACCGTCGTCACAAGGCCGCCGACTATCTGCGGCTGATCGAGCGTATTCGCGGCGCGCGCTCTGACATTGCCATGTCCGGTGATTTTATCGTCGGCTTCCCGGGTGAGACGGATGCGGATTTCGACGCGACGATGCAGATCGTGCGCGAAGTTGGTTACGCATCGGCTTTTTCGTTCAAATACTCGCCGCGTCCTGGAACGCCCGGCGCGGAAATGGGTGGACATCTCCCCGAAGAAGTCAAGGACGAGCGGTTGCAGCGGCTGCAGGCTTTGCTGGCCGACCAACAGCAGGACTTCACGCGGAGCATGGTTGGGCGCACAATGTCGACACTGATCGAGAAGACTGGCCGACAGGCGGGCCAGAAGGTCGGGCGGTCGCCGTGGTTGCAGCCGGTTATTGTTGATGAAAACGCCGCCGAAATCGGTGACATTATTGACGTGCGAATCACGAAGACTGGCTACAATAGCCTGTTCGCCGAACCGGCCTGAGCAAGGCCCCGGCAGATGAGGAGAGACGGTTGAGCGCTGCCGATCTGAAGAACGTGACCTCCAAGCTGGAATCGGGGGCATCGGACATGGCGCACATCGTTCTGACCTTCGACAACAACAAGCTTGCGAGCGCCCTTTACGGTCAGTTCGACGAGAACTTGGCAAGGCTGGAGCAAAAGCTGGGTGTCGATATCCGCTCGCGTGGCAACCAGCTTACCATCAAGGGTTCGTCTACGTCTGCTGAACAAGCGCGCAGGGCGCTCGATAGCCTGTATGACATCCTGCAGAAGGGCGCTGATATAGGCCAATCCGACGTCGACGGCGCCGTGCGCATGGCGGTTGCTGCTGACGACCAACTCACGCTGCCGACTTTGGAGCGCAAGGGCAAAGTGTCAGCTGCACAGATTTCGACTCGCAAGAAAACCATCTACGCCCGTTCGCTCAATCAGGACGCCTATATGCGGGCACTTGAGCGCTCCGAACTGGTGTTCGGTATCGGCCCGGCAGGCACCGGCAAAACCTATCTGGCTGTAGCGCACGCAGCCATGCTGCTTGAGCGCGGAATGGTCGAACGCATCATCTTGTCCCGGCCAGCCGTGGAAGCCGGCGAACGACTTGGTTTCCTTCCTGGCGATATGAAGGAAAAGGTCGATCCGTATCTGCGGCCGCTTTACGACGCGCTCTACGATATGATGCCGGGTGACAAGGTTGAACGGGCCATTGCTGCCGGTATCATCGAGATCGCGCCGCTTGCCTTCATGCGCGGCCGCACGCTGGCGCACGCAGCCGTCATTCTGGACGAGGCGCAAAACACCACGCAGATGCAGATGAAGATGTTTCTGACGCGTCTGGGTGAGAATTCACGCATGATCGTCACCGGCGACCCGACCCAGATCGACCTGCCGCAGAACACGCGTTCCGGCCTCGTCGAAGCGTTGCGGGTATTGGACGGGGTTCCAGGTATCGTCACCGTGCGCTTCAACGACACGGACGTCGTGCGCCACCCACTGGTTGCCGAGATCGTCAGGGCTTACGATCGCGACGGTAAGGTCGCGCGCGGGCTTGGCGTGGAAGGCTGATTTCGGCTCTCAAATGCCTACTGGCACATCATCGACCACTACGGTGCTTTCGCATCCTCTCGACATCGATCTTCTGGTCGAAGCCGGCACTTGGCCGGAAGAAGAGGTGCTACAACACCTCGTTGAACGCGCCGCGGGCGCCACATTTGCCGAAATCGGCGCCGCATGGTCTGGAACCAGCGAACTCAGCGTCGTCTTTTCGAACGATGACAGCATCCGCGAACTGAACGCAGGCTGGCGCGGTAAGGACAAGCCGACCAACGTGTTGTCTTTCCCTGCTTTTCCGATTTCTGGCGGCGGATCATTGCCACCGATGCTCGGCGACATCGTGCTTGCTGCTGAAACCGTTTCGCGAGAGGCGGAACTGGAACAAAAGTCGATCGAGAACCATATTAGCCATCTCGTCATCCATGGCCTCCTGCATCTTTTAGGCTATGATCACGAGACCGACGCCGAGGCCGAAGAAATGGAAGCAGCCGAGCGTGCAGCACTGGCAAGGCTTGCCATTCCCGATCCCTATGCGTAACTACAGGTACAAATTGACCGGACGACGATGAACGACACACCTCAGACCGCCGCCCACCAAGACGACGGCAGTGCGGGCAAGCCCCACGAAAATGCGGACGAGGACCCTAGTCCTAGTACCAAGTCCGGCAGTGTGTCGCTTGACGTCACGCCTGCTGGGCCATCCGTATTCGAACGGCTTATAGGGCTGTTCCGACATCGCAATGGCACAACACTCCGCGAGGAGATCGCCGATGCTCTTGCCGAGACTGCAAGCGGGGCGGGCTCCTTCTCTCCCGGCGAACGGGCGATGCTCAACAACATCCTGCGTCTGCGCGAAGTGCGTGTCGAGGACGTCATGGTGCCGCGCGCCGACATCGAGGCGGTAGAGGTCACGACAACGCTTGGCGATTTGCTCTCCGTGTTCGAGCAGTCGGGTCACTCGCGTATGCCCGTCTATGCCGAAACGCTCGACGATCCGCGCGGCATGGTTCATATCCGCGATGTGTTGGCTCACATTACGCGCAGCGCACGCGGCAAGAAACGCCGTACGACCCGCAAACAGCCGACTGGCGCAGAGCTTGATCTCGCTCAAGTCGATCTGACACGCACCATCGGCGATCTCGGGCTTATGCGGCCAGTTTTGTTCGTGCCGCCGTCGATGCTCGCCTCGGACCTGATGGGGCGTATGCAAACGGCGCGCACTCAGATGGCGCTGGTTATCGACGAGTATGGCGGCACCGACGGTCTCGCTTCGCTCGAAGATATTGTCGAGATGGTCGTCGGCGATATCGAGGACGAGCACGACGACGAGGAGCCGATGATCACCAAGGCCGGCGATGGTGTCTATATCGTCGACGGCAAGGCCGAGATCGACGAAGTTGCGGCAATGATTGGCGAGGGGTTTGCAGCCGGGGAGCATGGCGAGTCCGTCGATACCATTGGCGGCATGATCTTCAACACGCTTGGCCGTGTGCCCGCGAGGGGAGAGGTTGTGCAAGCAATCCCCGCTTTCGAATTCCATGTGCTCGATGCCGATCCACGCCGGGTGAAACGGGTGCGTATCGTGCAGATCCTGAAGGGGGACCGGCGTAAGCGCGCCGCCCGTGCCGAGCAGGCCTGATCTTTTTTGCTGGCCAACCAGCGTTGGAGTGAAGGCCGCAGCCTGATAAATCTTCTCCCCGTGATTCGCGCGAATCGGAAGATTTCATGGAGCGCCTGGCGGGCCGGATAATTCTGCTTTGGGGATGGCGCCGTGCCCTTGTGGCGTTCCTCGCCGGCGCGTTTGCCGTTCTGGGGCAGGCGCCCTACGACTTCTTTGCCGCCTGCTTCGTTTCTTTTCCAATCCTTGTTCTGCTGCTCGACGGCGCCACTGGCGACGCATCGGCTGGGCAAATCCGGCGCCTGCGACCGGCTTTCGTTGTCGGCTGGTGGTTCGGATTCGGCTATTTTCTAGCTGGACTCTGGTGGATCGGAGCCGCTCTTCTCGTCGAAGCTGAAAGCTTTGCCTGGGCGCTTCCCTTTGCCTTTGTCGGCGTCCCGCTCGTGCTTGCCTGCTTCTACGGTTTCGCAACGGCTGTCGCGCGACTGCTCTGGAGCAGCAATATCGGGCGCATAGCGGCCCTCGCATTCGGTTTCGCGTTTGCCGAATGGCTGCGCGGTTTTCTCTTCACCGGCTTTCCCTGGAATGCCGTCGGCTATGCGGCGATGCCCGTGCCGTTGCTGATGCAAAGCGTGTCCGTGCTCGGCATGGACGGCATGAATGCGCTGGCGGTATTCGTCTTTGCGCTGCCGGCCTTGCTCGCCAACCGTCAGAATCTACGCCTTGGAATCGTCCTGTTCGCTGGCATCATCATCGCCCATGTAGGGTTCGGTTATTATCGACTTACCAAATCGGCGCCGGACGCAGTCCAAAGCCTCGACGTTCGTATCGTCCAGCCTGCTGTCGATTTGAGCGAGAAGTGGGACAAGGCCGTACGCGATCGCATCTTCTCCTCGCTGCTGGAGCAGTCGGCCAAGTCGCCGCAGCCGGGACACAGCAGGCCCAAGCTGATCATCTGGCCGGAGACTGCGGTTCCCTTCCTGTTCAACGAGCGTCCAGATGCGTTTTCAGCACTCGCAGAAATGCTCGGTGACGGCCAGATGCTGCTGGCAGGTATCGTGCGTGAAGAGGCGGCCGTGGCCGGCGCCTCCGAAGACCGCTATTATAATTCGGTTGCGGCGATCAATGACCGCGGCGAGATCGTTGACGCGGTGGACAAGGTCCATCTGGTTCCGTTCGGGGAGTATATTCCGTTCGCCGATCTGTTCAGTCGCATCGGTTTGGAGCAAATTGTTGCAGGACCGATGAATTTTGCGACGGGAAATGAGCGCCACGCAATTTCCGTACCCGGCGGTCTGAAGGCGCTCCCCTTCATTTGCTATGAAGTCATTTTCTCCGACCTTGTAGCGGTTGACGCTACGTCATCTGAGCTTATTGTGAACGTAACCAATGACGCTTGGTTTGGAAATACACCGGGCCCTTACCAGCATTTCAGGCAGGCTCAGGTGCGGGCGGTCGAGAACGGACTTCCTTTGTTAAGAGCGGCTAACACTGGAATTTCCGCGGTCGTGGATCAAAGGGGGAGAATTGTCGACGCTTTGGCGATCGGCGCGAAGGGGGAGATCGACGTTCAGCTACCGGTCTACCGCTTGGAGGCGGTCTCGGCCGGTCAGCGGCGCGTTAACGGATTGCTGACGGTGCTGCTGTTTGCTGCCGCTTCTCTTGTTGTGAACGTAAGACAAAGGCTACGTGCGAATTGACAGCCTGTATATTAGAAATCCATATAGTAGCGGCCTGACAATTTTTGGTACGCATTGGCAAGTTTCATTGGGGTCGCTTTGGCCGGACGCCTTCAGGCATAAAAACAGAACAATGCCGGAAAAATTCGGCGAGGAAAAAATGGTAGAAGAAAACAAAAAGAAACCAAACCCAATCGACATTCATGTAGGCGGCCGCATTCGGCTGCGTCGAAATATGCTTGGAATGAGCCAGGAAAAACTGGGCGAAAACCTGGGAATTACGTTTCAGCAGATTCAGAAATATGAAAAAGGCACGAACCGTGTAGGTGCCAGCCGATTGCAGGCGATCGCATCGATCCTGGAGGTTCCGCCTGCCTTCTTTTTCGAAGATGCGCCTGGTCACGAGCCTTCCGCGGGCCGAGGCTTTGCCGAGGATTCGTCGATGAATTCGGTGATGGAGTTCTGTTCCAGCACGGAAGGGTTGCAGCTCAACCGCGCATTTGTGAAAATCACGGATACCAAGGTGCGTCGCCGAATCCTTGATCTGGTGAAATCGCTTTCCCAGGACGACTTCGATTAGGGAATCTCCTTGCAGGACTTTGTGCCATCAATGGTGTTATCCGTTGATGGGCATATTGCTTGACGAGTCGTAGCGCACACCGCTAACAGGTGTCGCGCTTTTCGGCGCGCATGATATTTTCGAGAGGGGACACCCCGTGAGCCGCCAGAACTACTTCTTCACCTCTGAATCGGTGTCAGAGGGCCATCCCGACAAAGTCTGTGACCGCATTTCCGATGAAATCGTCGACCTCGTCTACCGCGAAGCGAAAAAGACGGGCATGGACCCATGGAAAGTCCGGGTCGCCTGCGAGACGCTTGCGACGACCAACCGCGTCGTGATCGCCGGCGAAGTACGTGTGCCTGAGACACTGCTGAAGAAGGACAAGTCGGGCAACATCGTCAAGGATGCCTCCGGCCACGCCGTTATCAATCCCGCCAAGTTCAAATCGGTCGCGCGCAAGGCGATCCGCGAGATCGGCTACGAGCAGAGCGGCTTCCATTGGAAGACTGCAAAGATCGATGTTCTCCTGCATGGCCAGTCCCCGGATATCGGCCAGGGTGTCGACAATGCCGCCGACCGCCAGGGCGAAGAAGGGGCGGGCGACCAGGGCATCATGTTCGGCTATGCTTGCCGCGAGACGCCCGACCTTATGCCCGCGCCCATTTATTACAGCCACAAGATTCTTGAATTGCTGGCTTCAGCGCGTCACGAGGGCAAGGGCGAGGTCGGCAAGCTTGGCCCAGACGCCAAGAGCCAGGTTACCGTTCGATATGCGGACGGCAAGGCGGCCGAAGCCACCCAGATTGTCCTTTCCACCCAGCATCTCGACGGGAGTTGGGATTCGCACAAGGTTCGTAAGGTCGTCGAACCTTACATTCGAGAGGCGCTGGGCGACTTGAAGATCGCTGACAACTGCAATTGGTATATCAACCCGACCGGCAAATTCGTCATCGGCGGGCCAGACGGCGATGCCGGGCTGACCGGACGCAAGATCATCGTTGACACCTATGGTGGGGCTGCCCCGCACGGCGGTGGCGCATTCTCGGGCAAGGATACAACCAAGGTTGACCGATCCGCTGCCTATGCGGCGCGCTATCTGGCCAAGAACGTGGTTGCGGCCAAACTCGCGGATCGCTGCACAATCCAGCTTTCCTACGCTATCGGCGTTGCGCAGCCATTGTCGATTTACGTTGATCTCCATGGGACTGGAAAGGTTGACGAGGCGGTTTTGGAAAACGCGCTGCGCCAGGTCATGGACTTGTCGCCGTCGGGCATTCGCCGGCATCTCGACCTAAATAAGCCAATCTACGCGAAGACCACCGCCTACGGCCATTTCGGCCGCAAGCCTGGTCGCGACGGCTCTTTCTCCTGGGAAAAGACCGATCTCGCCAAGGCACTCAAGGAAGCCATCGCCGCTTGAAGGCGGTGGCGCGCGCTGTGACTGCAGAAGAAAGACCCAAACGCGCCAGCGAGGCCTTCTTCGGCCGTCGCCGCGGCAAGACCATCCGTCCGGCTCAATCGGTGGCCTTGGCAAGCGGTCTGGCGCGTTATGGACTGGACCTGTCGACCGTTGCGCCGGCAGATCTGCGCAGCCTCTTCAAGATGCCAGTCGACGCTGTGCGTCTGGAGATCGGCTTCGGTGGCGGCGAACATCTTCTGCATCAGGCGATTTCCGCGCCGGCGACGGGCTTCATCGGGGCCGAACCGTTCGTGAACGGCATGGCCAAGATGATGATGGCGCTGGAAAAAGGGCCTCTCGAAAACATCAGGTTGTTCGACGAGGATGCGACCCGGCTGTTGGATTGGTTGCCGGCTGGGTCGCTCGACGGCATCGACCTGCTCTACCCTGACCCTTGGCCGAAGAAGAAACACTGGAAACGGCGCTTCGTCAGCAAGGTCAATCTGGACCGCTTTGCGCGGGTCCTGAGGCCGGGTACTCAATTCCGGTTCGCGTCCGACATAGACACCTATGTCAACTGGACGCTCCTGCATTGCCGCGGCCACGCTGCTTTCGAGTGGCAGGCTGCGCATGCGGCCGATTGGCATCGGCCCTATGATGGCTGGCCCGGCACCCGCTATGAGGCCAAGGCAATCCGCGAGGGAAGGCCGCCAGCCTATCTCACCTTCGTTCGAAAGTGAGCTAACGCCGCTGCCGGAACCCTATTCGATCAGTAGTAGCGGCTGATCTTGTCGAAAGCGCGGGGATCAATACCGAGGTCGTTGAGGTGCCTGGCGCGTGGCTTGCGGCCGGCTTCTACAGCTCTCGACACGACGACTGCGCTGCCGAACGTGATGAACAGGTCGCCGATTGCTGAAAATGCGTTGCGCTTGGTCATGATCGTGTCTCTTTCCGGCGCTCTCCACGCCGTCCATGTTGCATTGCAATATAAATAGGATTCAATGGAAAAACCGGAATACCCGTTTATTCATATGCGCCCTGCGCTGGGCGCATCGCTGGCAAATTTGCCACCCAACCTGGCGCTTTGCGGTCTTCGGCCTTGAAACGCGGCGGCGGATCGTTTATATCGCGATCAAATTCTTGGTCGGTATGACGAAGAGTGGGTCCACCCGGTCCCGCTCTTTTTTATTACCTGCCGGAACAAATCGATGGGATTTGATGACAGTGACGGCAGGAGAGGCGAGTGGCGACGACCGCATCATCCGCGAAAGCGGAATTGATGCGCGCATTGCCATGATCATCCAGCCAGTCCTGCGTGGCATTGGCTTTCGGCTCGTCCGGGTCAGGCTGTCGGGCCAGAGCGGTCTGACGCTTCAGATCATGGCCGAGCGCGACGACGGCACCATGACGGTCGAAGACTGCGAGGAAGTCAGCCGCGCGATTTCGCCGGCGCTCGACGTGGAAGACCCGATCGAAAAGGCGTATCATCTCGAAGTGTCGTCGCCTGGCATCGACCGCCCGCTGGTGCGCAAGTCGGATTTCACCACTTGGCTTGGTCATCTGGTGAAGATGGAGACCTCAACCCTTGTCACCGACCGCAAGCGCTTCAAGGGCAAGATCGCCGAGGCTGACGAGGAAGGCATCCTGATCCAGCGTGACCAGGCAGCCTATGGCGAGGCGCCGAATGTGCGTGTTCCGTACGATGCCATCGCCGAGGCGCGCCTGATCCTGACGGACGACCTGATCCGCGATGCGCTGTCGAAGGACAATCGCGCGCGCAAGGAAGCCAGGAAGCGCCACGCCGAGCAAGAGGATGCGCCCGAAGGCGCCGACGACGACAACGAACGCGAAGATTGATTGAGCTGCCGCGATGGATTGCGGCAAGGTTCAGGGAGAAAGACATGGTTGTAAGCGCCAACAGGCTTGAACTGCTGCAGATCGCGGACGCGGTTGCGCGTGAAAAGTCGATCGACAAGCAGATCGTCATTGATGCGATGGCCGACGCCATCCAGAAGGCTGCTCGCTCGCGCTATGGCCAGGAGACCAATATCCGCGCCGACATCAATCCGCAAACCGGCGAGATGAAGCTGCAGCGCTTGATGGAGGTTGTGGAAAAGGTCGAGGACTACGCAACCCAGATCGCGCTGGTTTCGGCGCGCGAGCGTAACCCCGATGCGCAGCTAGGCGATTTCATTGCCGAGCAGCTTCCACCGATGGATTTTGGCCGTATCGCCGCGCAGTCGGCCAAGCAGGTCATCGTCCAGAAGGTGCGCGAAGCCGAGCGCGACCGCCAGTATGACGAATACAAGGACCGTATCGGCGAGATCGTCAACGGCACTGTCAAGCGCGTCGAATATGGCAACGTCATCGTCGATCTTGGCAGGGGTGAAGCAATCATCCGCCGCGACGAACTGATCCCGCGCGAGAACTACAAGTACGGCGACCGCGTGCGTGCTTATGTCTATGACGTGCGCCGCGAGCAGCGCGGCCCGCAGATTTTCCTGTCCCGCACCCATCCGCAGTTCATGGCCAAGCTGTTCACGATGGAAGTGCCGGAAATCTACGACGGCATCATCGAGATCAAGTCGGTTGCGCGCGATCCAGGTTCCCGCGCCAAGATCGCTGTCATTTCGCGCGACAGCTCGATCGACCCGGTTGGCGCCTGCGTCGGTATGCGTGGCTCGCGCGTTCAGGCGGTTGTCGGCGAATTGCAGGGTGAAAAGATCGACATCATCCCGTGGTCGCCATCGGCAGCCTCTTTCATCGTCAACGCGCTTCAGCCGGCGGAAGTCGCCAAGGTCGTGCTCGATGAGGATGCGGAGCGCATTGAAGTCGTTGTGCCGGACGACCAGCTTTCGCTGGCGATTGGCCGCCGTGGCCAGAATGTGCGCCTTGCCTCACAACTGACCGGGTGGGATATCGATATTCTGACCGAGCAGGAAGAGAGCGAGCGTCGCCAGAAGGAGTTTGTCGAACGCTCCAGCCTGTTCATGGAAGCCCTCGACGTCGACGAGATGGTCGGCCAGGTGCTTGCTTCGGAAGGCTTCACAAGCGTCGAGGAAGTCGCCTATGTCGACGCCGACGAGATTTCCTCCATCGACGGCTTCGACGAGGATACTGCCAGCGAAATTCAGACCCGCGCCCGCGAATACCTGGAAAAAATCGAGGCCGAGCAGGATGCCAAGCGCAAGCAGCTCGGCGTACTGGACGAGTTGCGTGAGATTTCCGGCATCACCACCGCCATGATGGTGACGCTTGGCGAGGACGGCGTGAAGTCGATTGAGGATTTCGCTGGCTATGCCGCCGATGACCTGACGGGCTGGAAAGAGCGCAAGGACGGTGAGACCAAGGTCTATCCGGGGGTACTGGCCAATCATGGGGTTACCCGTGCGGACGCAGAGCAGATGGTTTTGGCAGCGCGCCTGAAGGCCGGTTGGATTTCCGAGGAGGAAGCCCAGGCCGAGGCACTCGATGCCGAAGCTGCCGGTGCGTGACGTGAGCCGGACCGGAGCAACCCTTGGCCGAGATGAACGATCGCACCTGCATCGTCACCAGAAAGACCGCCGACGCGGATGATTTGATCCGTTTCGTCGTCGGTCCGGACTCGGCCGTCGTTCCGGATATCAAGAGAAACCTGCCCGGCCGTGGTTGCTGGGTTACCGCCGACCGCCTACATGTAGACAAGGCTGCGGCGAAGGGGTTGTTTTCGCGGGCCTTTAAAACCAACGTTGCCGTGCCGCCTGAACTTGGCGGTATGGTCGAGAGCCTGCTCGAAAAATCTGCCTTGGGCATGCTCGGCCTTACCCGCAAAGCAGGCTCGATTGTTCTCGGTGCCACCAAGGTCGAGACTGCCGTGCGAAACGGCACCGCCCTGTTCGTCCTACATGCCGTTGAGGCATCGCCCGATGGCGTGCGCAAGATCAGCCAGGCTCGTCGTGCAACAGTCCATCTCGGTGGCCCCGCGATCCGTGCTTACAAACTTTTCTCCGAGGCCGAATTGGGTTTGGCATTGGGGGGCACAAATGTGATACATGCTGCCGTTCTCGCGGGAGACGCGGGTAAGGCGGCTCAGAAGCGCATGGTTGCGCTCGACCGTTACCGGGGCGGTACCCCGGACGATCTGGCGATGCTTGCGGCCGTCGCTGGCGAAGATGACGCCGCAGAGGATATGGAATGAGCGATACGAAATCGGGTGACGACAAGACGTTGAGCGTGACACCGAAGAAGACCTTGACGCTGAAGCGGCCGGGCCTGGAGCAAGGCACGGTGCGCCAGAGTTTCTCGCATGGCCGCAGCAAGTCGGTCGTCGTCGAGACAAAGAAGCGCAAATTCAACATACCTGGCGAGAAGCCGGAGCAGCCGCCCGTTTCCGTTTTCACGCCGAAGCCGACGCCACCTGCACCTGCACCGGCGCCTGCACCGGCTCCTGCCCCTGCACCCGTTGTCGCCGAAGCGCCGAAAGCGCCCACGCCAGCGCCACCTGCGGAGCGTCTGGTTCTGAATGAACTCTCGCGTGGCGAGATGGAAGCGCGCCGTCGTGCGTTGGAGGGTTCCAAGGCCCGCGAGGCGGAAGATCGCCAGCGCGCATCCGAGGACGCCAGGCGCCGCGCTGAAGAAGAAGAACGCCGCCGCCGCGAGCGGGAAGATTCTGCGCGCCGTCAGGCCGAGGAAGAGGCCCGTCTGCAGACCGAAGCCGAAGCTCGCCGCAGGGCCGAAGAGGAAGCACGTCGCCGTGCGCCGCAGACCCCTCAGACTGTCGCCACCGATGATGATGACGAAGATGCCAAGCCGAAGCGCAGCAGCGCTGGAGCCCCTGTTCGTCGCCTTGTCACACCGGAAGTGGCACGGCCTGCGAAGGCCAAAGGCGACGACGACCGCCGCCGCGGGAAGCTGACGCTGAACAGCGCGCTTTCGTCCGAGGATGGTGATGCCCGTTCGCGCTCGCTGTCGGCCATGCGCCGGCGACAGGAAAAATTCAAACGCGCGATGTATCAGGAACCGCGCGAAAAGGTGATGCGTGAAGTGATCCTGCCTGAAACCATTACTATCCAGGAACTGGCTCAACGCATGTCCGAACGGGCAGTCGATGTAGTGAAGTTCTTCATGAAACAGGGCCAGATCATGAAGCCGGGCGACGTTATTGACGCCGATACGGCTGAACTGGTCGCGACCGAATTCGGCCACACCGTGCGTCGTGTTGCGGAATCCGACATTGAGGAAGGCCTGTTCAACATTGCCGACAATGCCGAGGACTTGGTCTCGCGCCCGCCTGTGGTGACGATCATGGGACACGTCGACCACGGCAAGACCTCGCTGCTCGATGCGATCCGTAACGCCAATGTCCAGTCTGGCGAAGCCGGTGGCATCACCCAGCACATCGGCGCTTATCAGGTCGAGAAGGATGGTCAGAAGATCACCTTCATCGATACGCCGGGCCACGCGGCCTTCACGGCGATGCGCGCCCGTGGCGCGCAAGCCACCGACATTGCCATCCTCGTTGTGGCGGCCGACGACAGCGTCATGCCGCAGACGATTGAATCGATCAGCCATGCAAAGGCGGCCGGCGTGCCGATCATTGTGGCGATCAACAAGATCGACAAGCACGAGGCCGATGCTCAGAAGGTTCGCTCGGAGCTGCTGCGCCACGAAGTGTTCGTTGAATCGATGGGCGGTGAAGTCCTCGACGTCGAAGTATCGGCCAAGACCGGCAAGGGCATCGACAAATTGCTCGAGGCTATCCTGCTGCAGGCTGAAATTCTTGACCTCAAGGCAAATCCGGATCGTACCTCCGAAGGCGTCGTCATCGAGGCGCAACTCGACAAGGGCCGTGGCCCGGTGGCAACCGTTCTGGTGCAGACCGGCACCCTGATGCCGGGCGACATCATCGTGGCCGGTAACGAATGGGGCCGTGTTCGCGCATTGGTCAACGACCGCGGCGATCATGTCATGGAAGCTCCGCCTGCCATGCCCGTCGAAGTGCTCGGCCTTCAGGGCACGCCGCATGCCGGCGACCGTTTCGCCGTCGTCAACAACGAGGCCCGTGCTCGCGAGATCACGGAATATCGCCAGCGCAAGGCTCGCGACAAGGCCGTTGCCAAGCATGCCGGTCAGCGTGGCTCGCTCGAGCAGATGATGTCGCAGTTGCAGACGAGCGGGCTGAAGGAATTCCCGCTGGTCATCAAGGGCGACGTGCAGGGCTCGATCGAGGCTATCGACGCAGCTCTGGACAAGCTCGGCACCGACGAAGTACGCGCCCGCATCGTCCATTCGGGCGCAGGCGCCATCACCGAGAGCGACGTCACCTTGGCCCAGACTTCCGGTGCCGTGATCCTCGGCTTCAACGTACGCGCCAACGCACAAGCGAGGGTGGCGGCCGAAGCTGCCGGCATCGAGATCCGCTACTACAACATCATCTATAGCCTGGTCGACGACATCAAGGATGCGATGTCGGGCCTGCTGTCGCCGGAGCGCCGCGAAACCTTCATCGGCAACGCGGAAATCCTCGAGGTGTTCAACATCACCAAGGTCGGCAAGATCGCCGGCTGCCGTGTCACGGAAGGCAAGGTCGAGCGTGGTGCGGGCGTGCGCCTGATCCGCGACGACGTCGTCATCCACGAAGGCACGCTGAAGACGTTGAAGCGCTTCAAGGACGAAGTCTCGGAAGTTCCGGTTGGTCAGGAATGCGGCATGGCGTTCCAGAACTACGAGAACATTCAAGCCGGCGATGTCATCGAGTGCTTCCGCGTCGAGATGGTGGCGCGTAGACTCTAGTCTGCCGACAAGATGCAGTTTGAACGAATGGCGGCCCCTGGCCGCCGTTCGTCTACATAAGGCGAGGTGCGGTCCAATCCCGGCTTCGCGTTTTCAGGATCGAGAAAATGTCCCACTCCAGCAAATCCGGCCCCTCGCAGCGCATGCTGCGTGTCGGCGAACAGGTCCGCCATGCGCTGGCCGAAATGCTCCAGCGCGGTGAAATCCGCGACGACCTGATCGAGGCGACGGTCATTTCGGTTTCCGAAGTGCGCATGTCGCCGGATCTCAAGATCGCGACCGCCTTTGTCGCGCCGCTTGGCGCCAAGGACGACGACGCGGTCGTCGCAGCCCTGAACCGCAATGCCCGTTTCATTCGAGGCCGCATGTCGCCAGCGCTGAGGCAGATGAAATACATGCCGGAATTCCGCTTCCGGCTCGACACCAGCTACGACAATTTCCAGAAGATCAATGAGCTTCTCCATTCCCCGGAAGTGGCGCGCGATCTCGGTCACGACGACGAGGGTGAGAAATAGTGGGGCGGCGGGGTAAGAAGAAAGGCCGGCCTGTTTCCGGCTGGGTCGTGCTGGACAAGCCGGTCGGCATGGGCTCGACCGACGCGGTCTCCAAGGTGAAGTGGCTGTTCCAGGCCGAGAAGGCCGGTCATGCCGGCACGCTCGATCCGCTGGCCTCCGGCATGTTGCCGATCGCGCTTGGCGAGGCGACAAAGACCGTGCCCTATGTACAGGATGGGGCGAAAATCTATCGCTTCACCGTCGCCTGGGGAGACGAGCGCTCGACCGACGACCTCGAAGGCCCGGTGACGAAAAGCTCGGACAAGCGCCCGGCGGAAGCCGAAGTTCGCGCGCTGCTGCCCAAATACACCGGCGTCATCATGCAGACGCCGCCGCAGTTCTCGGCCATCAAGATCGCCGGTGAACGGGCTTACGATCTTGCCCGCGAAGGCGAGACGGTGGACATCCCCGCGCGCGAGATCGAAATCGGCCGTCTCGACATCGTCGAGCACAAGGATGGCGGCACGCTGTTCGAGATCGAATGCGGCAAGGGCACCTATGTGCGCTCGCTGGCCCGCGACATGGGACGCGATCTCGGCTGCTTCGGCCATATCGCCGATCTGCGCCGCATGGAGGTCGATCCGTTCACCGCAGACGACTTCGTCACCATTGCAGAACTTGAGGCCGCCCGCTTCGGCGATCGGTCTGAAGCAAGCGAAGAAGCGAATGATGTTTCCGTGGATTATTCGGCCATCGATGCGCTTTTGGTCGACACGGCGGCTGCGCTCGACTGCCTGCCGCAAGTGGCGATCAGCGACGATGCAGCGACAAAGATCAGGCTCGGCAATCCGGTCGTCATCCGCGGCCGGGATGCACCGGTAGAGGCAGAGGAAGCGTGCGCGACCGTGCGCGGCAAGCTGGTCGCCATCGGCGCCATCGAGCAAGGGATGTTCAAGCCGAAGCGGGTTTTTGCCGGGTAAGCCGCGTCGCACGCGCCAAGGGTCGGTCTCGCCATGACAAAGACGGAAACCACTGTGAAGAAAGCCCGCTACCGGCGCAGACGCTCGCCGGTCGGTGCTTCGCCTGGAACGTTGATCGCCGATCCGGCGGCGCAAAGGTCGGAATTGACGCTGACCCTGATCTCGCCGGAAAAATGCAAGACGATCCCCAACGCCAGCATCGACGATCTGTTGAAGCACTGCGACAGCTGGCCGAATGTCTGGCTGGATTGCAGCGGCTTGGCCAATATCGAACTCATCGAGGAAATCGGACGTATTTTCGGCCTGCATCCATTGGCGCTCGAGGACGTCGTCAATACCGGCCAGCGGCCGAAGGTCGACTTCTTCGAAGACCATGCCTTCGTCGCCGTCAGCATGATCGACGATGCAGCCTCGCACCGCTACGAGCAGATTTCCGTCTTTTTCGGCGAGAAGTTCGTCATCACCTTCCAGGAGCGTGCTGGCGACCCGTTCGATCCGGTGCGCAAGCGCATTGCCGCTTCGCTGCCGAACCGGCTGCGCCAGCGCAGCGCCGACTATCTTGCCTATGCGCTGATCGATGCCGTTGTCGACAGCTATTTCGTCCCGGTCGAGGCGGCCAGCGATGTCGTCGAACACATCGAGGACGCCATGCTGAAATCGCCGCAGAAGCAGCAAATGCAATCGCTTCATGCGTTGCGGCGTCACACAAATGGGCTGAAGAGTGTGCTGTGGCCGCTGCGCGATGCGCTGGCCACGCTGATCCGCAACGACGTGCCCTATGTGAAGGCCGAGACCAAGGTGTTCCTGAACGACACGCTCGATCATTGCATCCGCCTGATCGAACTGGTCGAGACGCAACGCGACGCCATGACCGGCCTGATCGAAATGCATCTGTCGCTGAGCCAGGCGCGCACCAACGACGTCATCAGCCTGCTGACCATCGTCTCGGCGATTTTCATTCCATTGACCTTTCTGGTCGGCGTCTGGGGCATGAATTTCGACCCGGAAACCTCGCCCTGGAATATGCCCGAGCTGCGCGCCTATTACGGCTATCCGGCCGCGCTTTTGTTCATGGTGACGGTCGCTGTAAGCCTGTTCGTCTACTTCAAATGGAAAAAGTGGCTGTAGGCCGGGTGTTTTATCCCCGCCGTTAGCCCCCCTTACCGCCTCGCTTTCCTCTCCCCTCGGAACGGGGGAGAGGTGGTTCGCGCAGCGAACCGGTGAGGGGAGTATGATTTGTGGTTGCGACGCCCGCTTCCTTCGTCATCCTCGGGCAAGCTGAGCGGAGCGACAGGCGCGACCCGAGGATCCATGCCGTGAGGGTCACGTTGTAAGGAGCGGCTCAGAATGAAGAGCCTTCTTTTGCGCCTTTTGCGCACTGCCGTTTGGTCACGGCATGGATCCCAGGGTCTCCGCAACGGCCTTCGGCCTGCTCCGCCCTAGGATGACGAAGAGATGGTTGTGCTTGTTCATCGCCACGCTGCCTTTCGCGTCTGGGACTCTTTGCCCCGCTGGATCCCAGGGTCTCCGCAACGGCCTTCGGCCTGCTCCGCCCTAGGATGACGAAGAGATGGTTGTGCTTGTTCATCGCCACGCTGCCTTTCGCGTCTGGGACTCTTTGCCCCGC
>NZ_LMFV01000003.1 GCF_001427285.1 Mesorhizobium sp. Root552 | reverse complement strand
CAAAGCTCTCCAGCACCGCTGCCGGCAATGCTGCCGGATTACGAACGCGAAAAGCTGAACGCCGAAATACTTCTCAACAAGGCGGCCTACGGCGCATGCTTACCTGGCTCCACATAAGGTTGCGGATGAACCAGGGACGCCGCGGGTCTGCCCCCATGATGATGGCATCGCAATTGTGACGCTTTGCCTCGTTCAGGATGCTTTTGCTCGGATTGCGGGTGGTTACGATATGGCCACCTGCCGTCACGCCGGCTTCCTCCAGTTGGCCAAGAGCCCAAAAGACGTTCTCCTGCTGCTCTTCCATCTCGCGCTTGCTGGGGCGCAAGCCTGGATTGGGCAGTCCAAGACCTGTCCCCCACAGCCTTGCCACGCTGAGCACTCTGGCATGGCCGTCATGTGGAAGCAGCATCCGCACCGCCAGGTCGATCACGTCCTGGTTGAAACGTCTGCCTTCAGAAGCGATCAGCACATTTTGCGCGGCTTTCGATTCGCCGGCAGTCCGTGACTGTCCAAACAGGTTCCGGATCATCTGCCCAACCTCCTAGTTGCTGGTTGTCGCTACCGCGCCGGCAGGCACGCCGTCACGGCGGTCCTCCCATTTGCGGTACCAGTACAGAGGCAGGTACATGAACGTCGCGGCGATGCCGAGGAAGTAGTAGATCGCCTGGCCGCCGATATACGAGTAGATGACGCCGCCTACCAACCACACGAAGAAGTACAGCGCCGCCAGCGCCAGCGCGACGTACTTGAAGTACTCCGGCAGGCGGAACGGGCGATGGACGTTCGGGCGGTCCTTGCGCAGCAGGTAATAGCCGATGAGCACCGGCACGAAGGAACCGAGATATCCCACGTTGGAGAAGGAATAGATCTCGATCGCTCCGCCCATGAACGCAATGAGCAGGCTGGCGCCGACGTTGGTCATCATTGCCCGGTCAGGAACGTGGTTCTTGTTGAGGTGCTGGTAAAAGCGCGGGAACTGGCCGTCGAGCGACATCTGGTAGAGCGAACGCGAACAGCCCATCAGCGAGTTCAGCGCCGACAGCACCAACGCGATGATCAGCATGATCGCCATCAGCCATTCCATTACGGCCCCTGCGACGCCGGGGAAGATGTTGCTGGCGAAAGTGACAAACATCGTCTTCGGATCGACCAGGGCCGGATCCGATATGGCTTGTGCGCCAAGCACGACCACGAACGAAATCGGCAGCATGGTGTAGACGAAGACACCGTAGCCGCCTTCGAGCGTCATGGCGATCTTGGCGTCGCGGCCCGGATGCTTGCACTCGCCGATGTAGCAGGCTGCCGCTTCATAGGCGATAACCGTCCATAGCAGCGGGAACGCATAGGCTACATACATGACCCAGGCAGGGTAGCCGTTGATATCGCTGAAGAAGCTCGACCCGTCGAGTTGCGGGAAGTTGGCGATCTCGCTCCAGTTCGCGGCATCGGGGTTGAAGACGAAGCCGATCGACAGGAACGTCAGCGGGATCATCGACAACACGGCCAGTATGGTAGCCATCGAAGTGCCGAAGCGGATGCCGAGATAGGCGGGCACCGACAGGACCAGAAGACCGACCGCGGTAATCGCCAGCGTCCACCAGGGGATGAACGTGCTGATCGGTGTAATGCCGACAGTCGCGTCCAGCCCAAAAAGGTGGGTGATGTAGAACGACGCCAGGATCATGTTAAGCGGCGCGACCGGCATCCAGCCCACCCAGTACATCCATGCCGTCACACCGTTGACGTGCGGCGCCAGCCGCGGCCATCGGTCCTTGTAGGCAGGATAAGCATAGGATGGAGAACCGCCCGTTCGCCCGGGCATCATTGCCGACAGTTCTGCCAGCAAAAGGCATAACACAACGCCTGTAAGCGTGAAGAATGCGATGAAGGGAATATAGGAAGCGCCGAAAACCGTAAGAAAGGCTGGCGCGGCGCCGGTTACGAGAATGGTTCCGGCCAGACCGATGACAAAGGCGCCCCACCAATTTGTACCGGTCTGAAGATTGCCTTGTTCGTAGTCTAGTACGTCGATTGTGTCCCCGTGAGTATTGCTCATCTCGTCCTCCCTTTCACCTTGGCGGTGATCGGGGTCTTGCGGCATGTGCAGCCAATTGGCTCCGTGTAGAACGTACGTTTGCGCTTGTCAGTCATGGGGTTTCCTCCTCCTTATGACCTGGTTTTGCAAAATCGGTCTGCTTACCTGTCTGTTCGGCCCCTCGCCGGGTCAGGCTGCCTGAGGCCGCACGAAGTACCCACGTGCCGCCGAAAGACGGCTCGCGGTTTTTGCTCTTCGACGTGAAATTACGGGCGCGTACGCAAGACCCGACGCCCCTGTTTCAGCATCTTTTGTGTTAAGGTCGGTTGGTAGCCGGCCACTGGCCCGGCACCACCGCTGCTTGCGGCCATGCCGAGGTCGAAAATTGCGCTATCTGGTGTGTTCGGCTTTGCCAGATGCACCAATACCGACACGACAGAAACGGCACACGCCAAAGTAACGGTGCAATTCTTCCCGTATCGCTTTTTATGATGCCATGATGGCTAAGCCATAGCCGCTCAATTTTCACACGTTATGGATGCTTGTTGTTGTTATTTTTCCACCCATCCGTCTCCTCCGATTACCAAATCCGATGAATCAAAGAGCTGTTCTTCGTTGGGCAAAACTTTCAATCTAATGTAATTCACATTGAGAAAGAAAATTTCACCAAATGCAATCAGGCCACAAGCTCCCTTACCTGTCAACTGGATAATATTTCCCAAGCGTCGTGGAAGATTGGTTTCATGATCAAGATTTGTAACTCTTTGAACTAGTTCGATAAATTTCGATTTTTTGCGATGCGTGGCAAAAATGGCCGTCCGGGCAAGGCAACGCTTGCCAATGGAATGAGCGCAACATCGGCTGGCCGGAGACAGGGCAGCGCATTCTCCTGACACCACCCTGTCATGTTTATCGGACGGAAACCGGAAAAACAGGGCCCTGAGCCAATCGCATCCGTTTGCCCGCCGCAGTGCCCGAGGATAGGATCGCTCCACGATTTCAACACTGACAGGGCAGACGCCATGGACAAGGGCAAGACTTTCCGCGAACTCCACGCTTCCACATTCGTCATTCCAAATCCCTGGGACATCGGCACCGCCAAGCTTTTGCAGTCCTTCGGGTTCAAGGCGCTGGCGACGACCAGCGCCGGCTTCGCCTTTTCGCGCGGGCTGCGGGATGGCGCGGTGAATTTCGAGACGATGATCGCCCACTGCAAGGAGCTGGCGGCTGCGACAGACCTGCCGGTGTCGGCGGACCTGGAGAAAGGCAAGGGCGACAGCCCGGAGCGCGCCGCCGAAACCATCTTCGCCGCCGAGGCCGCCGGTCTGGCCGGTTGCTCGATCGAGGATTTTTCCGGCGACGACGATCATCCGATCTATGATTTCTCCCACGCGGTCGAGCGGGTGGCTGCGGCGGTCGAGGCGGCGCGGGCCTTGAAGAACGACTTCGTCTTCACAGCGCGGGCGGAAAACTTCCTGCATGGCATCAACGATCTCGACGACACCATCCGACGCCTGCAGGCGTTCGAGAAGGCAGGCGCGGACGTGCTCTATGCACCGGGCATTGCCGATATCGAAATGGTGCGCACCATATGTTCCTCCGTTTCCAAGCCGGTCAACGTTCTCGCCGTCCCGGCCTTCACGGTAGCCGAACTGGCCAAGGCAGGAGCAAAGCGCATATCGCTCGGTTCCAAGCTGACCAATTATACGTTCGGTGCGCTGGAGCGTGCGTCGAAGGAAATTCTGGAGAGCGGTTCTTTCGCCTTCAGCCGTGACGCCATGGCCTATGACAGGCTGCAGAAGATGTTCTCGGCTTCGGAAGGCTGAGCGGTGAATGCACCTTTGACCGTCACCGACATGCATACCGGCGGCGAGCCGGTGCGCATCGTCACCGGCGGCTATCCGCCGATCCCCAAGGGCACGATCCTCGAAAAGCGCGCTTACGTCCGCGACCACCTCGACCATCTGCGCAAGCTCCTGATGTTCGAGCCGCGCGGCCACTACGACATGTATGGCGCGCTTTTGGTCGAACCGGACCTGCCGGGAGCCGACCTCGCCGTGCTGTTCATGCACAATGAGGGCTACTCGACCATGTGCGGCCATGCCGTGATCGCGCTCGGCCGCTATGCGGTGGACACCGGCATCGTCGCGGCCCAAGAGCCGGTGACCGTGGTCAACATCGAGGCGCCGTGCGGGCTGGTCGTCGCCTCGGTCGAGGTCAGGGACGGCAAGGCGGGCGCGGTCTCCTTCGAAAGCGTGCCGGCCTTCCTGTTCGCCCGCGAGGAAAGCACCGAGCTTGCCGGTTTCGGCAAAGTGCGCTTCGACCTTTCCTATGGCGGCGCGTTCTACGCCCTGGCCGACTGCCGCCAGTTCGGGCTGGAATTCGGCCGCAACCGGGCGCGCGATTTCATCGACGCGGCAACCGCGCTCACCGACAGGTTGAAAGCCACCCTCCCCTTGTCCCATCCCGACCACGACGACCTCGCCTTTCTCTATGGTACGATCCTGACCGATGGCGTGGACAGGTTTTGCGACCAGCCGACGAAGAATGTCTGCGTCTTTGCCGAGGCGGAGGTGGACCGCTCGCCGACCGGATCGGGCGTGACGGCACGGCTGGCGGCGATGCACGCCAAGGGCGAGATCGGCATTGGCCAGACGCGCGTCTTCGAAAGCATCGTCGGTTCGCGGTTCACCGGCGCGGTTGCCCGCACCACGACGGCCGGGCCGCATGAGGCCATCGTCGCCCGCGTCGGCGGCCGCGCTTTCTATTCGGGCAAGGCCGAATACACCCTGGAAGACGACGACGAGCTCGGCCGCGGCTTCCTCCTGCGTTAGATTCAGGTGCGGGCGGCCTGCAAATGCCGCCTCGCCCCAAACACTTTGCCCGGGCTTTGCAAAGCGGTCCCGATGCTCTAGACCCCGCTCGGCTGGTGCGCGCGGATTGCGGCGGCGGCGTGGAACCCTTGCGGCGGAGTGGGATGAATGCCCGAATATGACGTCCTGTGCATCGGCAATGCCATTGTCGATATCATCGCCCAGTGCGACGAGGCGTTCCTCACCGACAACGGCATCATCAAGGGTGCGATGAACCTGATCGACTCGACGCGCGCCGAGCTGCTCTACACCCGCATGGGTCCGGCCATCGAAGCGTCCGGCGGTTCGGCCGGCAACACGGCGGCGGGCATTGCCAGCTTCGGCGGCCGCGCCGCCTTCTTCGGCAAGGTCAACGAGGACCATCTCGGCGAAATCTACGCCCATGACATCAAGGCGCTGGGCGTCGCCTTCGACACCGCCCCGCTGAAGGGCGAGCCGCCGACGGCGCGTTCGATGATCTTCGTCACGCCGGACGGCGAGCGCTCGATGAACACCTATCTCGGCGCCTGCGTCGAGCTTGGCCCGGAGGACGTCGAGGCCGACAAGGCGAGCGGCGCGAGCGTCACCTATTTCGAGGGCTATCTGTGGGACCCGCCGCGCGCCAAGGAGGCGATCCGCCAGACCGCGCGGCTGGCGCATGCCGCCGGGCGCGAGGTGGCGATGACGCTGTCGGACTCGTTTTGCGTCGACCGCTACCGCGACGAATTCCTCGACCTGATGCGCTCGGGCACGGTCGATATCGTGTTCGCCAACAGCCACGAGATCAAGTCGCTCTACCAGACCGCCTCCTTCGACGAGGCCTTGGCGGCGATCCGCAAGGATTGCCGGCTGGCCGCCGTGACCCGTTCCGAAAAGGGTTCGGTGATCGTGCGCGGCGACGAGACGGTGGTGATCGAGGCGACCGCCATTGCCGAGCTGGTCGACACCACCGGCGCCGGCGACCTCTATGCCGCCGGCTTCCTGCACGGCTACACGCAAGGCCGCGACCTGAAAACCTGCGGCGACCTCGGCTCGCTGGCGGCGGGGCTGGTGATCCAGCAGATCGGCCCGCGCCCGCGCCAGAACCTGCGCCTCGAAGCCGAACAGGCCGGCTTGCTGTAGCGCCTCACTCCTCCAGCCTAAAAGCCAGCATGAGGGCCGCTTCGGCGGCGACGCGGCCGGGGATCGGACCGCCGCCGCAAGCGCCGGGGCCGTTGTCGTCCATCGGCAGATGGCAATGGCCCTGTCGCCGGCACAGCCGGTTCAGGCAGCGCTCGGGTGCGCCGTCGGCTTCGAGCGCGAGGCTCAACGCCGAAATGCAAAGCTCTTTTAACTCCTGCGGGATGTCGTCTTTCGGGTCCGTCATGTCTGGTCCTTTCGGGTTGGATGTTTCAGGCATGCGGAAGCCCCTTCCCGCCGCGAACGGATCGGGAAGCAGACGCAGGAACCGCGCCCTTGGAAATTATTATGCGGCGCGGTGTCCTGCGTCCGCCGGCGTTTTGCCTCACCGGGGGATGGCATTTTCGCCAAAGGCCCAGTCGAGGCCCGGACCTGGGGGATCATCTCCCAGTCGCGCTACCGCAGCGCGACCGATCCGGCGCCGCCGCCCTCGCCTGATGCCCGGTGCGCAGCCAGGCTTCCCGTGAGAACGGTGCAAGGATTATGCGGCAGGCGGAGAAGGCGTGGATAAAATGGCGATGAGATTTTTGGAAAGCTGAGGAACAGGCGGCTGCGGGGGGAAGGACGATCCCGAATCTATCCACATTCGATGGCTGCGAGGCGATCTTGCCGCCTGCTCGATAGGGCAAGGAAAGTTTACGAACGTGCCGTAACGTGAAGTGGCGACGAGGTAGAGGGGTGCGCGATCAATTTCCGGGCGGCTATGCGCCATGTCTTGAGGCAGGCGCCTCCAGCGACCCCGGCAATGTCAGGCGTTGGTATCAGCCGAGCCCTCGGTCGCTCCGACGATTTCGAGCCAAAGGCCAACCAAGCGAGACGGCATGACGAATTCGACGCTTCTTCAGATCGACAAGGATGAAGCCCGTCTCGGCATGTTTATTCATGGGTTCGGCAGGCAATGGCTACGCAGCCCATTTGCAGCCAGCCAGTTCAAATTATCCAGCCACGCCGAACTGAAGACGCTTCGCGAAAGTTCGGTAACGACGCTTGTCATCGATCTTTCAAAGGGGGTCGGGCCGACCGGTTCGACGGCCGGGCTAGCAAAACCCAATGAGAACCCAACGCCCGCCAACGTTGGAGCGGCGCTGGCGAAGCCGACCGGGATGGTCCGCTCGATCTTCAGCAACGCTGCCTCATCGTTAAGCATTGACCGGCAGCAAGTGGAGGCGGTTGTCGATGTCGTCGACCAGCTGCTGTACACGCGCCCGGCCAGCATCCTGAACCTCACCAAGCTCAAGACAAAGGACGAGATCAGCTTTCAACATTCAGTGGCAGTCTGTGCCCTTGTCGGCTTGTTCGCGCGACATCTCAAGCTGGACAGCAACCTGGTCCGGATACTGTCGGTTGGCGGTCTTTTGCATGACATCGGAAAGATTCGCATCCCGACCGAAATTCTGACCAAGACGGACAAGCTCACCGCCGATGAGATGGCAGTCATGCAGACCCACCCGCACGAGGGCTATGCAATGCTGGCAAGGACGAAGGGCCTGCCGGAAATCGTGGGGAAAATCTGCCTTCATCATCACGAAAAACTGGATGGGTCCGGCTACCCGGATGGCTTGAAAGACGGACAGGTCAGCGCCGCGGCACGGATGGTCGCGATCTGCGATGTCTTCGATGCCTTGACGTCGATTCGGCCATACAAGAAGGGCTTCACTCCGCAGGCTGCCGCGGAGATGATGGAGAAGTGGACCGGTCATTTCGATCGAGTGCTTCTAAAACAGTTCTTTGATTGCATGGGTCTGAAGTGGCCGAGCCAATCGGCTCAAACCCTGGAAATCACCGATGAGATGGTGGGCAGTGCCGAGGCGGATTTGAACGACTTCTAACCTATCGCGCGCATGGCTTGAGCCGGCCGCAGTCCGCTCCCGCCCCAATCAGCCTTTCATTAATTCTGCTCAGCCCCTTTAGTCTCATACTCACGCGCTATCGCCGACGTCGCTTCAAACCATTCGGAGGCCCGGGTGCGTTGCTGGTGAAAATCGAAGGCGGCCTGGTCGGCGAAAAGCTCCTCGACGCGCCAGACAAGGGGATCGTCCGTCTGCGTAACCTCGAAGGAGATGCAGCCCGGCTCGGCCCGCGTCAGGCGGACGTGATCGGGGAGGTGGCGTTGGACAGTCTCGACCTCCGCCATTGAAGCGCAACGCAGGAAGCCGGTCAGCCGCACCAGAGTTGGGCGTTTTCCCGAGGACTCGTCGTGGCTCATCGTTCGTTTTCCCCTGTTTGCTTGCAGGCGAGCCCAAGGCATCGCGGGACCTGTTTTCTGCCCAATAGTATGCAAATCGGAATCCGGCGCACAAATTCAGTTAGCCGGCAAGGGTCAATGCAATTGCGGAGCGTTGCTTGGGCACCGCCACTATGCCGGAACGTAGGTCAGGCGGATCACGTTGTCGCCGATGCGCTCGCTTGCCGTCAGGCGGAGCGGCGGGCGCGGGCCGGAAAAGAACGGCTTGCCGCCGCCAAGCACATAGGGATGAAAGTAAATCCGGTATTCGTCGATGAGTCCGGTTTCGGACAGGCTGCCGGCCAGCTGCGGGCCGGCTATTTCAATGTTTCCATCAAGGCCGGCTTTCAGGTCGCGCAGTGCCGGCTCGACATCTTGCCTGATGAGCGTGGCGTTCGGGCCGACCGATTGCAACGTGCGCGACACCACCCATTTGTGCTGGCCGCGCCATGCCTCGGCATATTCACGTCTGGCTTCGTCCCACTCGGGATGGTCCTCGTCCCAGTAGCGCATCACCTCGTACATGCGCCTGCCGTAGACGATGCCGGCAAGGCCGCGCACATCGTCGATGAAGTGCCGAAATAAAACGGCATCAGGCGCGAATGCCATGTGGTCGACATAGCCGTCCAGTGAGGCGTTCAGTGCAAAGACCAGCTTCGCCATGCCGTATAATCTCCTTCCGGGCCTTTGGTGGTGCGAAACCTGCGCTCTCGCGGAACCTGCCTTCCCGCCGGCACCGTGCAAGCCGCGTTTCCCGACATCAAGTCAGAAAGCCGGCGAAAATGACAGCAGGAACCGGGCGCAGTTCAGGCGCTGCCCGGAACGCGCCGTCGCCCGGCGCAGCAGGCGCGCGCAGGCCAAAAACTTAACCTGCAGAGGCGATACTACCCGGTGCTACTCGCGGTTGAGAACGGGGTGGGTCGATGGAGACTACTGCGCAGCAAAGCGTACGCCTGGCCGAACTGCTCGGGGCACTCAGCTACGCGCTCGACCTGACCGAAGGCCAGCCCGTCGGTCACTGTGTCCGCAGCACCTGGATCGGCATGCAGATCGGCCGCCACATGGGTTTGTCGGAAGCGGACCTGTGGGAACTCTATTACACGGTCCTGCTCAAGGATCTGGGCTGTTCCAGCAATGCCGCCCGCATCTGCGAGTTGTATTTGTCCGACGACATCGGCTTCAAGCGGGACTTCAAGACAATGGGCTCCAGCCTGCCAAAGGTGCTCGGCTTCGTGCTGACGCATACGGGGCGGCGTTCCTCGCTGGGCGATCGGCTGCGGTCGATCCTCAACATCATGCAAAATGGCGGGGACATCGTGAACGACCTGATCCAGACGCGATGCCATCGAGGCGCGGAGATCGCGGCAATGCTCAGGTTTCCAACCGCCGTATCGAGCGGCATTCATTCGCTGGACGAGCATTGGGACGGACAGGGCAGGCCAGACCGTCTCGCCGGCCAGTCGATCCCGGTCTATGCGCGCATCGCGTTGCTTTCGCAGGTGGTCGATGTCTTTCACACGGCAGCCGGCCGGGATGCGGCGATCGAAGAAGTCCGCGCCCGCCGGGGCAGCTGGTTCGATCCGGCCTGCGTCGACAGCCTCGAGGCCGCCATGGCCGAAGCCGGATTCTGGGAGGCGCTGGAATCCGACGACATGGCAAATGCCGTGTTCGATCTGGCGCCGGCGCGGCGGCATATCGAGGTCGACGAAGACTATCTCGACGACATTGCCCGCGCCTTTGCGCAGATCGTCGATTCCAAGAGCCCGTTCACGGCGGGTCACTCGGAGCGGGTCGCGGTCTATGCCGACCTCGTTGCCGGCGAAATGGGCTATCCGGCCAGCCGCCGCCGCTGGCTGCGGCGCGCCGCGCTGTTGCACGACATCGGCAAGCTTGGCGTCTCCAACTCCATCCTCGACAAGAACGGCAAGCTGGACGACGAGGAATGGATTCAGATGCGCGACCACTCCGCCATGTCCGAGAGCATACTTTCGCGCGTGCCGGTATTCCGGGAAATGGCGCGCATCGGCGGCGCGCACCACGAGAGGCTGGACGGCAGGGGTTATCCGCGCGGGCTGAAGGGCGAGGAGATCGAGGAAGAAACGAGGATCGTCACGGTTGCGGACGTCTTTGACGCGCTGACGGCGGATCGGCCCTATCGCGTCGCCATGCCGGTGGATGAGGCGCTCGGCATCATGCGCGCCGATATCGGCACGGCGTTCGATGCGGCTTGTTTCAGCGCGCTGGAGCGGGCGATCCAGGCGGTGGAAGGAAACCTCGCCCTAGTTGCGTGAGGCCTGGCGCTTCGTTGGTGTTTCACTTCCTTGCCCAATAGGCCGCGAACCAGAATCCGGCGCACAAAGTCAGTGAGCCGGCAAAGATCACGGCAAGGACTGCGCCGTAGCCGCCGCTGGCCTGCCACAGAAGGGCGGCCCCGAACGGCGAGAGCGCGGTGACGATGTTCATCGGCGCGACCAGCGAGCCGGAAATCGCGCCGTAGGCTTCGCGGCTGACCATCTCGGGAACGGCGACGCCGCGCACGATGGTGATCATGCCGTTGGCCGCGCCGTAGAAGGCGGCGATGGCCGCGATCAAAAGGGCCTGCGGCGGGGCGAAGGCGAAGCCCAGCACCGCCAGCGGAAACACCACGACGATTGCCGAGCCGAGCTTGCGCACCGGCGCTTCCGCCGCCAGCCAGCGTATGGCGATGCGCCCGGCCACCTGCGCCGGGCCGATGACGGTGAGCACCGCGACCGCGCCTTTCGAATCGAGGCCGCGTTCGAGGAACAGCGGGAAGAAGTGATAGGTCAGCGTCGAGAACGCCAGCGCGTAGGACGACCATGCCAGCATGAGGCCCCAATAGGCCGGCTTGCGCATCGCCGCCGCCACCGCTGCACGTCCGGCGATTGCAGCGGGATCGCCGGGCGATGGGACGGGGCGGGGCGCATCCTTGGCCGGATCGATGGCAAGCGCATAGAGGCTGCCGCAGACGACGATGTTGACGGCGGCCATGACCAGCAGCGCCTCGCGCCAGCCACGAGCCTCGATGACGAACTGGATGATCGGGATGAAGACTGTGCTGGCGAAGCCGCCCCACAGCGTGAGCGTGGTAATGCCGTTGCGGGCCTTCAGCGCACCGACCCTGCGGGCGATGACGGCGAAGGCCGGTTCATAGAGCGTGGCAGCCTGCATGCAGCCGATGCCGGCAAGGACGAGGTAGAAGACGGCAATGCTCTCGACCTGCGACCATCCCGCAAACAAAAGCCCGGCAATGACGGAGGCGCCTGTCATGATGAGGCGTCCGTTGCCGCGGTCGATGGCCGAGCCGACCGGATAGGCGGCAAGGCCGGCCAGCAGGACGCCCAAGGTGGCGGCGCCGTAAAGCTCGGTCTTCGACCAGCCGAGATCGGCGCGCATCGCTTCGGCGATCAGCGGGAAACCGTAGAAGACGGTGCCCCACGAGCAGATCTGGGCAGCGCCGAGCAGGTGGATGAAGCGGCCGGTTCCGCTTTTGTCAGCCTTCATGGCGCGCTCCGGCCGGAGTCAAATCGATGTCACCCATGGTTGGGCATGGGTGACAGACTTTTCCGCCGGATACGATGGTCCAATACGGGCCTACCGCCTGGGCAGCAGGCACCGGAAGGTCAGGCGCCCGCCGAATAGGCGGCGATGGCGGCCATGTTGACGATGTCTGAGTCCTTGGCGTTGAGCGGCACGATCTGCACCGGCTTGTTGAGGCCGACGAGCAGGGGGCCGATGACGGTGGAGCCGCCGAGTTCCTGCAACATCTTGGTCGAGATCGAGGCCGAGTGGAAGGCCGGCATGACCAGGACGTTGGCCGGGCCGTTGAGGCGGCAGAACGGGTAAAGCCGCATGCCGTTCGGGTTGAGCGCGACGTCGGCGGCCATCTCGCCGTCATACTCGAAATCGACGCGGCGCTTGTCGAGGATCTTGACCGCTTCCTGGATGCGCTCGGAGCGCTCGCCCTGCGGGTGGCCGAAGGTGGAGTAGGCGAGCATGGCCACGCGCGGTTCGTAGCCCATGCGGCGGGCGAAGTTGGCGGCCTCCTCGGCGATGTCGGCGATCTGTTCGGCGTTCGGCATGTCGTGCACGGCGGTGTCGGCGACGATGACGGTGCGGCCGCGCGCGAGCACGATCGACGCGCCGATGACGCAATGGCCGGGGCGGGCGTCGATGACGCGGCGCACGTCTTCGAGCGCCGTCGAATAGTTGCGGGTGACGCCGGTGACGACGCCGTCGGCATCGCCGAGCGCCACCATGCAGGCCGCGAAGTGGTTGCGGTCGTTGTTGATGAGGCGCTGGCAGTCGCGCAGCAGGTGGCCCTTGCGCTGCAGGCGCTCGTAGAGGAAGTCGGCATAGATGGCGTTGCGGCGCGACAGGCGGGCATTGATGATCTCGATGCCCGGCTTGTCGAGGCTGATGCCGGCGTTGCGCGCGTTTTCCTTGATGACATCGTCGCGGCCGAGCAGGATCGCGGTGCCGAGGTTCTGGTTCACATAGGAGACGGCGGCGCGCATCACCTGCTCTTCCTCGCCCTCGGCGAAGACGATGCGCTTGGGCTGGCGGCGCACGCGGTCGTAGATGCGCTGCAGGGTCGAGGCGATCGGGTCGCGGCGCGCGGAAAGCTCGTTGACATATTTGTCGAGGTCGATGATCGGCCGGCGCGCCACGCCGGTTTCCATCGCCGCTTTCGCCACGGCCACCGGGATCGCCGAGATCAGGCGCGGATCGAACGGCACCGGGATGATGTAGCTGGGGCCGAATTTCGGCCGGTTGCCCTGGTAGGCGGCGGCAACGTCGTCGGGGACGTCCTTGCGGGCAAGCTCAGCCAGCGCGCGCGCGGCGGCGATCTTCATGGCGTCGTTGATGGTCGTCGCGCGGACATCGAGCGCGCCGCGGAAGATGTAGGGGAAGCCGAGCACGTTGTTGACCTGGTTCGGATAGTCCGAGCGGCCGGTGGCCATGATGGCGTCGGTGCGGATCTCGGCCACTTCCTCCGGCGTGATCTCCGGGTCGGGATTGGCCATGGCGAAGATGATCGGGTTCTTGGCCATCGACTGGACCATGGCGGTGGTGAGCGCGCCCTTGGCGGAAAGGCCGAAGAAGACATCGGCGCCGTCCATGGCGTCGGCCAGCGAGCGCGCCTCGGTCTTGACCGCATGCGCCGACTTCCACTGGTTCATGCCTTCGGTGCGGCCCTGGTAGACGACGCCCTTGGTGTCGCACAGGACGATGTTCTCGGGCGTGAAGCCCATCGCCTTGATGAGTTCGATGCAGGCGATGCCGGCCGAGCCCGCGCCGTTGCAGACGAGCTTCGTCGTCTTCATGTCGCGCCCCGTCACTTCCAGCGCGTTGATGAGGCCGGCGGCGGAGATGATGGCCGTGCCGTGCTGGTCGTCGTGGAAGACGGGGATGTCCATCAGTTCGCGCAGGCGCTGCTCGATGATGAAGCACTCCGGCGCCTTGATGTCCTCGAGGTTGATGCCGCCGAAGGAGGGGCCGAGATAGCGCACGCAGTTGATGAAGGCGTCGGCGTCTTCGGTGTCGACCTCGAGGTCGATGGAATCGACGTCGGCGAAGCGCTTGAACAGCACCGCCTTGCCTTCCATGACCGGCTTCGACGCCAGTGCGCCAAGATTGCCGAGGCCGAGGATGGCGGTGCCGTTGGAGATGACGGCGACCATGTTGCCGCGGCTGGTGTAGTCGAAGGCGCGCGAGGGGTCTTCGGCGATCGCCTTCACCGGCACCGCGACGCCCGGCGAATAGGCCAGCGACAGGTCGCGCTGCGTCGCCATCGGCTTGGTCGGCACCACTTCGAGCTTGCCCGGACGCCCCATGGCGTGAAATTCCAGCGCCTCCGCGGCGCTGACGGAGGGGCCGGTGCTGTCGGGCTTTTTCGCCATGGTGGCTTCCTTGGATATCGGTGCGCCTTGGCCGCGCAAATATTTGTGGAACGTTTCCGATTAAGGCTACGCTTGCCGGACGTAAAGCGCCAAGCAGATGAGCTTGCAAAAATTAGAAAGTGTTTCTTGAACAATAGCGCTTCCCTTCGCCGGCGTTGGCCATGCTGATGTCTGAAAGCCTCGCGCTGGCTGCGTCCGTGTGCATCGCGCTGTCCGGCATGCTGATTGCCGAGCTGAAGGGCCGCGTCGACATCGTGCGACTTGCCCGCTGGCAGATGGTGGCCGCCTTTTCGATTACCGGAGCGGCTGCGCTGGTCGTCGGCGGGTGGCGCAGCATAGGCTCGCACGAGGCCGGATTGCTGGTCGTCTCGGGCATTTGCGGCATCTTCATCGCCAGCACGACCTACTTCGCGGCCATCTACATCATCGGACCGCGCAACACCGCGCTTCTGTTCGCGCTTGCATCGCCCTTCTCGCTGGTGCTCGGCTATTTTTTCCTTGGCGAGACCATCGTCATGCAGCAGATGCTCGGCATCGTGCTGGTTCTGGCAGGCATCGTCTTGGCGGTGGGGGTTCGCCGCCGCGATCCGGTGCCGGCGGTGGAGGTTCCGGCTGTTGGCGCCGGACCCGTCGCGATAGGGCATGCAGCGCCGCAATGGCTTGGCATGCTGCTCGGCGTGGTGACGGCGCTCGGCCAGGCGCTGGGCAGCCTGTTTGCAAGGCCCGCCATGGAAGCCGGCGTCGATCCGTTCGCGGCGATGGCGGTGCGCTCGGGCGTCTCGGCGCTGCTCTTCGTGCTGATCGCTTTCCTGCCGCTGGCGATCGTCAGGCGATCCTACAGTTTCCGCTCGACCGATCTCGGTCTAGCGGTGGCGTCGGCCTTCGTCGGCACCGGTCTTGGCATGTCGCTGTTGCTGGCGGCGCTCGCCACTGGCAATGTCGGCATCGTGACGACGCTCTCTTCAATGACCCCGATCATGATCCTGCCGATGGTGTGGCTGCGCTCCGGCGTTGCGCCGCGGCGCGAGGCATGGTTTGGCGCCGCGCTTGCCGTTGCCGGCACCGCTGCGATCAGCCTGGCTGGGTGAGGTTCGCATGAACGAAGAGCCGGACAACAGTAAAATGGCGGCTTCCGTGGTCATGGATGCCGTCGCGCCACTGTCTGCCGCAACCGGCGCAACGCCGATGATGGAGCAGTATATCGAGATCAAGGCGGCGAACCCGGATTCGCTGCTGTTTTATCGCATGGGCGATTTCTACGAACTGTTCTTCGACGACGCCGAAAAGGCGAGCCAGGCGCTGGGCATCGTTTTGACCAAGCGCGGCAAGCACCAGGGTGCGGACATCCCGATGTGCGGCGTGCCGGTGCATGCCGCCGACGACTATCTGCAAAAACTGATCGCGCAAGGTTTTCGCGTCGCCGTCTGCGAGCAGATCGAGGACCCGGCGGAAGCAAGGAAGCGCGGTTCGAAGTCGGTGGTGCGCCGCGACGTGATCCGGCTGGTGACGCCCGGCACCATCACCGAAGACAAGCTGCTTGCTCCGTCCGAATCGAGCTTCCTGATGGCGATGGGGCGGGTGAAGGGCGCGGCGGGAAGCGAGGCGGCCTGCGCGCTGGCGTGGATCGATATCTCGACCGGCGCTTTCCGTGTCGCCGAGAGCAGCTCGGAGCGGCTGCTGGCCGACATCTTCCGCGTCGATCCGCGTGAGCTGATCGTGGCCGAGCCGGTGTTCCACGATGCCGAGTTCAGGCCGGCCTTCGACGTGCTTGGCCGCATCGTCAATCCGCAGCCGTCGCCGCTGTTCGATTCGGCGACGGCTGAGGGCCGCATCGCCCGCTTCTTCGAGGTGGCGACGCCGGATGCTTTCGGCACCTTCAGCCGTGCCGAGCTGTCGGCGATCTGCGGCATCGTTGCCTATGTCGAGAAGACGCAGAAGGCCGAGCGTCCACCGCTGTCGCGGCCCGAACGCGAGGAAGCCGGCTCGACGCTGTTCATCGATCCGGCGACGCGCGCCAACCTGGAGCTGTTGCGCACGCTTTCCGGCAGCCGTGACGGTTCGCTGGTCAAGGCCATCGACCGCACCGTGACCGGGGGCGGGGCGCGGCTGCTGGCCGACCGGCTGATGGCCCCGCTGACCGACCCGGCGGCGATCGCGGTGCGGCTGGATTCGGTTTCCTTCTTCCGCAGCGAACCGCGCCTGGCCGAAGCGGTGCGGCTTTCGCTGAAAGGCGTGGCCGACATGCCAAGGGCGCTGTCGCGGCTGGCGCTGAACCGTGGCGGCCCGCGCGACCTCGGCGCGCTGCGGGCCGGGTTCTCGGCGGCGGTGGCCATCGCGGATATCTTTGCCGGTGCGGCGCCGCCGGCGGAAATCGCGGCAGGGCTGACGGCGATTGCCGCGCTGCCAAAGGCGCTGGCAGAGCATCTGGATGCAGCCCTTGCCGATGAACTGCCCTTGCTGAAGCGCGACGGCGGCTTCGTGCGCGAGGGCTACGATGCGGAGCTGGACGAGATGCGGGCGCTGCGCGACGGCACGCGCCGCGTCATCGCCGCGATGGAGCGCGACCTTGCCGACGAGACCGGCATCCGCAGCCTGAAGATCCGGCACAACAATGTGCTGGGCTACTATATCGAGGTGACGGCCAACCATTCAGCCGCGATGACCGGCACCGACGCGGCTCGGGCAAAATTCATCCACCGCCAGACCATGGCCAGCGCCATGCGCTTCACCACCACGGAACTGGCCGGGCTGGAGACCAAGATCGCCAATGCCGCCGACCGGGCGCTGTCGATAGAGCTTGCCGCCTTCGACAGGTTGCTGGCGGAGGCGGTTTCATCGGCCGAAGCGATCCGCGCAGGCGCGGCCGCCCTTGCCGTGCTCGACGTATCGGCGGCTCTGGCAGCGCTTTCCGAAAGCGAGGACTGGTGCCGGCCGGACGTCGATGCCAGCCTTGCGTTCGAAATCGAAGGCGGGCGTCACCCGGTGGTGGAGCAGGCGCTGCGGCGTTCGAGCGAGGGCCCGTTCGTTGCCAATGACTGCAACCTGTCGCCGCAAGGCGATGCGAAGAACGGTGCGATCTGGCTGTTGACCGGGCCGAACATGGGCGGCAAGTCGACCTTCCTGCGCCAGAACGCGCTGATCGCCATCCTCGCCCAGATGGGCTCGTTCGTGCCGGCGGCGAGCGCCCATATCGGCGTGGTGGACCGGCTGTTTTCGCGCGTCGGCGCTTCCGACGATCTGGCGCGCGGACGCTCGACCTTCATGGTCGAGATGGTCGAGACGGCGGCGATCCTCAACCAGGCCGGCGAGCGGGCGCTGGTGATCCTCGACGAGATCGGGCGCGGCACGGCGACTTTCGACGGCTTGTCGATTGCTTGGGCGGCAGTGGAATACCTGCATGAGAAGAACCGCTGCCGGGCGATCTTCGCCACCCATTTCCACGAGATGACGGCGCTCAGCGAAAAGCTGCCGCGCCTTTCCAACGTCACCATGCGGGTGAAGGAATGGGAAGGCGACGTCGTGTTCCTGCACGAGGTGGGCAAGGGTGCCGCCGACCGCAGCTACGGCGTTCAGGTGGCCCGCCTTGCCGGCCTGCCGGAAGCGGTGGTGGCGCGGGCGAAGGAAGTGCTGCACCAGCTGGAGGAAGGCGAAGTCTCCGGCAAGGCCGACCGGCTGATCGACGATTTGCCGCTGTTTTCGGTGGCCGTGAAGCGGGAAGCGCAAAAGCCTGCCGCCAAGCCGGACAAGGTCGGCGAAACGCTTGCCGGCCTCAATCTGGACGAGATGACCCCGCGCGAGGCGCTGGAAGCGCTCTACCGGCTGAAGGGCATGATGGAGAAATAGCCGGGATCGCGGTTACTTTTCACGCGATTGCTCTAAACTCCGTTTGCAGGCGCTGCCGCGCCAGCCGGGCAGTTGCCCAAGGTGGTTCATCTGGAACGGAGAGAGGTCGATGCGGGGCTATTCTCGGTGCGGTTTCGCCGCTGTCCTGCTGGCGATCGGCGCAGGCGATGCCGTCGCCGCTTCCGGGGATATCGCCGCCTGCAGCATTTCGGCCTGGTCAACCGACCCTGATCCGGCCGGGCTCAATGTTCGCGCCGGACCTGGTGCCGATACGGCCGTCATTGCCAGGCTTCCCGCGCCGCTCAAGGTGGAGGGCTACACCTTCGGCGCCGAAGTCTCGATCACCGGGTCGAAGGACGGCTGGTTCCGCATCGGAAAGGCGGTGCTGGAAGACTATGTCGGCGACCAGAAGACCAAGGTTCTCTTCGAGGGCGAGGGCTGGGTGACGGGCCGGTTCCTTTCGCTGACCGTCAACGCCATCGACCTGCGGCGCGACCCTTCGAGCAGCGCGCCTGTCGTCACCCGCCTCATCGGCGAGGATGCGGAGGGCGTAGGTGCAGGACCGGATTCCTTTGCCATCGAGCGGCTCGAAGCCTGCGAGGGCAATTGGGTGAAGATCGAGGGGACGTTTCTCGGCAGCGCGTTCAATGGCTGGACGACGGGGACCTGTTCGAACCAGGTGACGACCTGCCCATGACGGGCGCGGCCAGCAGCAACGCTCAGGCAAGCGCCGCTGACCGATGCGCCTCGGTTTGGCGGGCGATCCATTCGACCGTGGGAGCGATGCCCCCGAACGGATAGAAATGCAGGCGGATGACGCCGAGATCGTCGTCGGCGAGCCGCTTGCCGAGCTGGGCCAGAAATCGCTCCGGTCCGACCTTGCTGAGCAGGCTGGCAAACGAGAAGCCGTATCTGTGCACGATTGCCGCCGACGTGCCGACGCCGAACTGAACGGCAAAGCGCAGCAGGCGCTTGACGTTGGCGGGACCGGGGACGCCGATGCGGATCGGCGCGTCGATGCCGAGCGCGCGCACCTTTTCAATCCACGCGATGACGGCTTCGGCGTCGAAGCCGTATTGGCTGGTGATCTCGACCGTGCGCCCGGCGCCGCGCAGCAGCTCGACCTTGCGGGCGAGCGCATCCCACAGCGCCGTGTCAGCGATCTTGGGATGACCTTCGGGATAGCCGACGATGCCGACATGGCGGATGCCGAAATCGTCGAGGATGTTGCTTTCGATGAGGTCGAGCGAATCCCGATAGGGGCCGGCAGGCGATGACGGGTCGCCGCCGACGAGGATGATGCGGTCAATGTCGGCTGCCCGGACGAGGCCGGACAGAAGCGCGTCGCGATCCTCCTTCGACTTCAGCCGCCGCGATGAGATGATCGGCACCGGCAGGAAGCCGCAAGCGCGGATGACGCCGGCGGCGTTGATGCGCTGCTCGTGGCTCTCATTGCCAAGGAAAGCGATGTTGATCGGCGTGGCCGGCGCGATCGCTGTCCGCGCCTCGCTGATCTCGGCGATGTCCTTGCCGGTGATCTCCAGTGCGTACCCGTCGAACAGGTGGTGCGCGTGATGCGGGGCGAAACTCTCGGTCATCTGCGGTCCATCGATTTGCCAGCTCGCGCTGCCGCGGCGGCAAGCTTGCGCGCCTGCCTTCATGCTGCGCTTAATGATGCCGACCTTTCGGGCAACGGCAATGCGGCCAACGGCCTCGCCATTGTCTTCATCAAATGAACAAATAGTCCTCGATTGTTTCTATTTATCGAACTCAAGTGAAGTCCGATATTGCAGGTCGAAACGGGCCACGAGCCCAAGGAGGATATCATGACACTGCAACTGACAGGCATTCACCACCTGACCGCGATCACCGCCAATGCGCCTGCCAATCTGCGTTTCTATACCGAGACGCTGGGGCTGCGGCTGGTGAAGAAGACGGTCAACCAGGACGACACAACCGCCTACCATCTGTTCTATGCCGACGGCCAGGCCTCGCCCGGCACCGACCTTACTTTCTTCGACTGGCCGGTTGCGCCGGAACGGCGCGGCACCCATTCGATTGCCCGCACAGGCTTGCGCGTCGCCGGCCATGCCAGCCTCGACTGGTGGCATGAGCGCCTTGAAAAGGCGGGCGTGAAGACGGGCGAGGTGATCGAGCTGGACGGGCGCGGCGCGCTCGACTTCGAGGATTTCGAGGGCCAGCGCTTCCGGCTGGTCGATGACGGCGGCGCGGGCGAGACGCATCCGTGGGTGAAAAGCCCGGTGCCGGCGGAATACCAGATCCGCGGCCTCGGCCCGATCACCATTTCGGTGCCCGACCTTTCGCGCACCGAGCCGGTGCTGACCAAGGTGATGAACATGCGTCAGACGCGCAGCTACGCTTCGCCCGACGGCGAAGGCACGGTGCATGTGTTCGAGATGGGGGAAGGCGGGGCTGCCGCCGAACTGCATGTTGCCGTGCAGCCGGGCCTCGATCCGGCCATGCAAGGGGCGGGCGCCGTGCATCACGTCGCCTTCCGCACGCCGGACGTGGCCGGCATGCATGAATGGACGCAACGCTTGCGCAGCTTCGGCCTGCCGTCGAGCGGCGAGGTGGAGCGCTATTATTTCCGCTCGCTCTACTTCCGCGAGCCGAACGGCATCCTGTTCGAGATCGCCACCGACGGACCGGGCTTCGCCGTTGACGAGCCGTTGGACAGCCTTGGCGAAAGTCTGTCGCTGCCGCCCTTCCTCGAGCCGAAGCGCGCTTCGATCGAGGCACGGCTGAAGCCGTTGGCCTGAGCTTGTGCTGCCGGGAGGCCACCTGGGTTCCCGGCTGTTTCCGGCCTTATTTGGTTGAGCGTGATCTTGCCCGAAACCCGGTTCCCGCTTTTCGGGATCACGCTCTAGATCATCTCCAGCGGGCGCTTGCGCTGCGGCGGCGGGAAGGCCTTGTCGAGATCGGCAAGGTCTTCGGCGGACAGGACAATATCCAGCGCGGCGATGTTGTCGCGCACATGCTGCGCCCGCACCGCCTTGGGAATGGCGATGACGCCACCCTCGCGCATCGTCCAGGCAAGCGCGATCTGCGCCGGGGTGGCGCCGTGGCGGGCGGCGATGGCCTCGAGCCGGCCGTTGCGGGCAAGCGCACCCTGCTCGACCGGCGAATAGGCCATGATCGGCATGGAGCGCTTGCGGCTCCACGGCACGAGGTCGAACTCGATGCCGCGCCGGGTCAGGTTGTAGAGGACCTGGTTGGCCTGGCAGGCGCGGTCGTTCGACACGCCGTCGAGCTCGGCCATGTCGTCAGTGTCGAAATTGGACACGCCCCAATGACGGATCTTGCCGGTGGCTTTCAGGGCCTCGAAGGCGGCCACGGTTTCGGCAAGCGGCGTGCCGCCGCGCCAGTGCAAAAGGTAAAGGTCGATGCTGTCGGTGCCGAGCCGTTTCAGGCTGCGCTCGCAGGCGGCGACGGTGCCGGCCCGCGAGGCATTCGACGGCAGCACCTTGGAAACCAGAAACAGCCCGTCGCGGCGGCCGCTGACGGCTTCGCCCACGACCAGTTCCGCATCGGCATACATTTCGGCGGTGTCGATGAGCGTCGCACCGAGGTCGAGGCCGAGGCGAAGTGCTGCGACCTCGTCGGCGAAGCGGCTGTGCGCCTCACCCATCTTCCATGTGCCGAGTCCGAATACGGGCACGGCTTCGCCGGATGGCAAGGTGGTGGTTCGGATCGTCATCTGCGGCCTCCGGTGGAACGGCGGCAGCAACAAGGCCACAAAAGAAGTGAGGTGCCAACCCGCTGCATTCGGGCGGTTTCAGCCGCTTACTTCGGTGGATTGGCCGCGAGCCACGCCTGCATCTGCCTGATCTCGGCCTCCTGCGCCGAAATCACCGCTTCGGCGAGCTTGCGCATTTCAGGGTTGTCGCCATGCTCGAGCAGCACCTTGGCCATGTCGATGGCGGCCTGATGGTGCGGGATCATGCCGCGTGCAAAATCGACATCGGCATCGCCGGAATAGTCCAGCGCGCCCATGTCGGCATGCATCTTGTCCATCGCCGCCTTGTAGCCGGCGGTCGAGGGGCTGTCCGCGCCCATCGCCGCCATGTTGTGGGTGCTGTGGTCGGTCTGGGCCGATGCGGTCTGGCTAAGACCGAATCCGGCAGCGGCGATGACCGCGATGGCGGCAGCGGACAGCATGATCTTCATTTTCCTGCACATGGCGTGGTCCTTTCCAATGAGGTTCAGAGTTTCAGCGTGCGCAGCCTGAGCGCGTTAGCGATCACCGAGACCGACGACAGGCTCATCGCCGCCGCCGCCAGCATGGGCGAGAGCAGCGTGCCGGTGAGCGGATAGAGCACGCCGGCTGCGACCGGCACGCCGAGCGCGTTGTAGAGGAAGGCGAAGAACAGGTTCTGCTTGATGTTGGAAAGCGTGCCTTCAGCCAAATGGCGCGCCCGCACGATGCCGGTGAGGTCGCCCTTGAGGAGCGTGATGCCGGCGCTTTCCAGCGCCACATCCGCACCGGTGCCCATGGCGATGCCGACATCGGCGGTGCTGAGCGCGGGCGCGTCGTTGATGCCGTCGCCAGCCATCGCCACCACCGCGCCGCGCCCTTTCAGTTCCTCGACCAGCTTGGCCTTGTCGTCCGGCAGGAGGCCGGCGCGCACGCGCTTGATGCCAAGCCGCCTGGCGATGGCCTCGGCGGTGCGCTCGTTGTCGCCGGTGGCCATGACGATGACCATGCCGGCGTCCTGGAGCTTCTTCAGTGCTTCGGCTGCGGTCGGCTTGATCGGATCGGATACCGCAACGATGCCGGCCGGCTTGCCGTCGATGGCGACGAGCACCGCCGAGCGCCCGTCAGCGCGCAGCGCATCGGCGCGCCCGGTTAGCGGTGCGGCGTCGATGCCGAGTTCGACGAAGAACGGCGCGTTGCCGAGCACGACATTGCGCTTGCCGACCGTGCCGGAGACGCCCTTGCCGTTGACCGCCTCGAAGCCGGTTGCGGACGCGACCGCAAGCTTGCGTTCACGCGCCCCGTCGACGATGGCGTCGGCCAGCGGATGTTCCGAGCCCTGCTCGATGGCGGCGGCGAGCGACAGAACCTCGTCTTCGCCAAAACCGTCGAGCGCAACGATATCCGTAAGTGTTGGCTTACCTTCAGTCAGCGTGCCGGTCTTGTCGACGATCAGCGTATCGACGGCGGCGAGCCTTTCAAGCGCCGCGGCTTCCTTGATCAGCACGCCGGCCTGCGCGCCGCGCCCGGTGGCGGTCATGATCGACATCGGCGTGGCGAGCCCGAGTGCACAGGGGCAGGCGATGATGAGCACCGACACCGCCGAGACGATGGCGAAGATCAGGCTGGGTTCGGGACCGAAGAGCAGCCATGCGATGAAGGCGGCGATTGCGACCAGCACCACCGCCGGCACGAAATAGAACGAGACGCGGTCGGCAAGGCCCTGGATCGGGGCGCGGCTGCGCTGCGCCTTGGCGACCAGTTCGACGATCTGTGACAGCGTGGTTTCGGAGCCGACCTTTTCGGCCCGCATGATAAGCGTGCCGTTCTTGTTCAAGGTGCCGCCGATGAGGCTGTCGCCCTCGGTCTTTTCGACCGGCATCGGTTCGCCGGTGATCATCGATTCATCGATGGTCGAGCGGCCCTCGACGACGGTGCCGTCCACCGGAACCGACTCGCCGGGGCGGATGCGCAACCGCTCGCCGGCCTTGACGTCGGCGAGCGGCACGTCGCGTTCGCTGCCGTCGGCGCCGATCAGCCGGGCCGTCTTGGGCGCGAGGTCGAGCAGCGCGCGGATGGCCGAGCCGGTTTTTTCGCGGGCGCGCAGTTCCAGCACCTGGCCGACGAAGACCAGCGCGACGATGACGGCGGCGGCCTCGAAATAGACCGGCACGGTCTCGCCGTGGCCGCGCACTTCATGCGGGAAAAGGTCGGGGAACAGGGTTGCCGCGACGCTGTAGAGATAGGCCGCGCCGACGCCGATCGAGATCAGCGTCCACATATTGGGACTGCGGTTGAGGACGGAGGACCAGCCGCGCTTGAAGAAGGGCAGCGCCGCCCACAAAACGACCGGCGTGGCGAGCGCGAACTCGACCCAAGCGGCGGTGCGTTCGCCCAGCCAGTCGCGGAACGGCAGGCCGACCATCGGGGCCATGGCGATGACGAACAGCGGCAGGGCCAGAAGCGCGCTGACCCACAGGCGGCGGGTGAAATCGACAAGCTCGGGGTTGGGGCCTTCCTCGCCGGTCGGCACGCCCATCGGCTCCAGCGCCATGCCGCAGATCGGGCAATCGCCCGGTTTGTCGCGGATGACCTCGGGATGCATCGGGCAGGTGTATTGCGTGCCCTTCGGCATAGGAGCGGGTGCCGGCCGGTCGCCGAGATATTTGTCAGGCTCGGCCTGGAATTTTGTCAGGCAGCCTTCGGAGCAGAAATAGTACTTAGCCCCGTCATGGCGATGGAAATGGCGGGCGCTGGCGCGGTCGACATTCATGCCGCAGACAGGGTCCCTGGCGGTGAGATAGTCATCAGGTGCTGCCTCGAACTTGGTGCGGCAGCCGTTGCAGCAGAAATGGAAGATGCGACCCTTGTACTCCGCCGTCGGCTTGCCGGCGGCTGGATCGACGGTCATGCCGCAGACCGGATCGCGCACGATCATTTCAGCCTGAGGTACTGCCTTGGCCGAGCAGCACGAGCCGTCGGCCGCATGGCTGTGGCCGTGGTGGTTATGGTGGTCATGATCGTGATGCGAATGCGCCATGGCGAGCCTCGAAATCGTTCCGTTCAGCCGAGATAGGGCTTCCAGTAACTGGAAGGTCAAGACCGCTTTGTAAAAATTGGATTTTCAATGAACCGCTAAAATACGATCCAATTCCATAACCCTACGTCATCGTAATCTATGTTAAGACGGGTCATTATGGATCAACGCACGAAGCGGATAGCCGCCAGAACCTTGCTCGTTGTCGGCCCGGCCATCGTGGCGACCTTCACGATCTCGTTTTCGCTGCGTTGGGCGCTGGGTTTGGCGATCGACTGGCTGGGCTGGATCGAATGCCTGGCCATACCCATCGTCGTTGGCACGCCGATTGCCGTCTACATCTTCACCCAGGCTGAAAAACTGCAGAAGACGCATGAGAAGCTGGAGCAGTCGTTCGCCGACCTCGCCAAGGCGCATGAGCAGTTGAGTTTCGTCGCCAGCCACGACCAGATGACGGGGCTGCTCAACCGGGAAGGCTTCCTGCGCCATGTCGACGAGCAGCGCGACCGCACCGAAGGGCACTACCTTTTGATCGTCGATGCCGATCACTTCAAGGCGGTCAACGACCGCTACGGCCACCCCAAGGGCGACGAGGCGCTGGTGAAGATCGCCCGCGCCCTGCAATATGCCGTGCGCCGCAAGGACATCGTCGGCCGCATCGGTGGCGAGGAGTTCGCCATACTGCTGGTTTCGGTCAGCAAGGATGAGGCCATGCAGATGGCGGAGCTTGTTCGCCGCCAGGTGCAATGCATTCCCTGGCAGACGGAAGACCAGGATGGATCGGCGCTGACCGTCAGCATCGGCGCCGCCGAGGTCGGGCGTCGTCGCGTCAAGTTTCCGGAAGTCATGCGGCAGGCCGACCGCTGCCTTTATGAAGCCAAGCGGCAGGGCCGCAACCGGGTGTCGTTCGATCATGCGCTGTCTGCGGTAGCCTGAGGCACCGGCCGGCCGTTCGACAAGCCCATACCGTTCGCCATAAAAACAGGATATAGACGCCGCCGAAACGAAGAGACGTTCCGGCGCATATGGCGAAAATCTCTCTCAAGCTGGATGAGCTGATCGACGGCGAGGCCCTGCGCCGCGAGCTTTCGGCGCTGGTGGCGAAGGAACCGGCCGCCGCGCCGGAAACGCGCGCGGCCGTGCTCAATTGTCTCAAGGATCGCCGGGCGGCCGGCATGAAGGTGGCCGAGGCGATGCTGAAGAAGGACGGCGGCGGCACCGCCTGCGCGGCCCGGCTGTCGCACGTCATGGATGAGATCGTGCGCGCGCTCTATGACTTCGCCGCAAGCCACGTCTATCCGGCCAAGAATCCGTCCGCTGCCGAGCGCATGGCGGTCGTTGCCGTCGGCGGCTACGGGCGCGGCACGCTGGCGCCCGGCTCCGACATCGATCTCCTGTTCCTGCTGCCCTACAAGCAGACGCCGTGGGGCGAACAGATCGTCGAATACATGCTTTATATGCTGTGGGACATGGGGCTGAAGGTCGGCCACGCCACCCGCAACATCGACGAGTGCATCCGCCTGTCGCTTTCCGACATGACCATCCGCACCGCGGTGCTCGAGACGCGCTTTTTGTGGGGCGAGGAGAAACTCTGCCAGGAGCTTCTGAAGCGCTTCGATCGCGAGGTCGTCGCCTCGACCGGGCTCGAATATGCGCAGGCCAAGCTTGCCGAGCGCGACGCGCGCCACGCCAAGGCCGGCGAGAGCCGCTATCTGGTCGAACCGAACGTCAAGGACGGCAAGGGCGGCCTGCGCGACCTGCACACGCTGTTCTGGATCGGCAAGTATTTCTACCGCGTGCGCACCGGCGCCGAACTGGTCGGCAAGGGCGTGTTCACCCAGAGCGAATACCGGCAGTTCCTGAAGTCGGAGGACTTCCTGTGGGCGGTGCGCTGCCACATGCATTTCCTGACCGGCAAGGCCGAGGAGCGGCTGCATTTCGACATCCAGCGCGATATCGCCGAGCGGCTGGGCTACACCAGCCACCCCGGCCTGTCGGCGGTCGAGCGCTTCATGAAGCACTATTTCCTGATCGCCAAGGATGTCGGCGACCTTACCCGCATCTTCTGCGCGGCGCTGGAGGAAGAACAGGCCAAGCATGTGCCGGGCTTCAACCGCATGATCACCGGCTTCTCGCGCCGCCGCCGCAAGCTTGCCGGCACGAGCGACTTCATTCTCGACAACCATCGCCTGAACGTTGCCGACGACGAGGTGTTCGAGCGCGACCCGGTCAATCTGGTGCGCCTGTTCTGGTTCGCCGACCGGCACGGGCTGGAGTTCCATCCCAATGCGCTGAAGCTGGTGACGCGCTCGTTGCGGCTGGTGGACAAGACGCTCCGGCGCAACGCCGAGGCCAACCGCCTGTTCCTCGATATCCTGACCTCGGACCGCTACGCCGAGCTCAATTTGCGCCGCATGAACGAATCCGGCCTGCTGTCGAAGCTGATCCCCGACTTCGGCAAGATTGTAGCCATGATGCAGTTCAACATGTACCACCACTATACGGTGGACGAGCATCTGATCCGTTGCGTCGGCGTGCTGGCAGAGATCGAGCGCGGCGACGACGCCAAGGTGCATCCGCTGTCGCATTCGCTGATGCCGGGACTGAGGAAGAGCCGCGACGCGCTCTACGTCGCCGTGCTGCTGCACGACATCGCCAAGGGCAGGCCCGAGGACCATTCGGTTGCGGGCGCCCGCATCGCGCGCCGTCTGGGGCCTCATATGGGCCTATCCGCCGCCGACACCGAGACGGTGGCGTGGCTGGTGGACAATCATCTCGTCATGTCGATGACGGCGCAGACGCGCGACCTCAATGACCGCAAGACCATCGAGGATTTCGCCGCAATCGTGCAATCGGTCGAGCGGCTCAAGCTTTTGCTCATCCTGACGGTCTGCGACATTCGCGGCGTCGGGCCCGGCGTGTGGAACGGCTGGAAGGGGCAGTTGCTGCGCAATCTCTATTACGAGACCGAGCTTCTTTTGACCGGCGGCTTCTCCGAGATGTCGCGGGCCGAGCGTGCCGCCGAGGCGCGCGACAAGCTGGCCGCCGCCCTGACCGGCTGGACCGGGGAAGCGAGGCGCGGCTATGTCGGCCTGCACTATGAAAATTACCTTTTGACTGTCGATCTCGCAGACCAGATCCGCCATGCCGAATTCGTGCGCGAGGCCGATGCCGCGGGCCGCAAGCTTGCCACCATGGTCAAGACGCATGAGTTCGAGGCCGTGACCGAGATCACGGTCCTGGCGCAGGACCATCCGCGCCTGCTTTCGGTCATCGCCGGCGCTTGCGCTGCTGCCGGCGGCAACATTGTCGATGCCCAGATCTTCACGACCTCCGACGGGCGGGCGCTGGACACCATCCTGATCAGCCGCGAGTTCGATCTGGACGAGGATGAGCGCCGCCGCGCCGAGCGGGTCGGCAAGCTGATCGAGGACGTTTTGTCGGGCAGGACGTGGCTGCCGGAGATGATCGCCAGGCGCACCAAGCCGAAGCGCGGCGCCAAGGTGTTTCGCATCCCGCCGCATGCCGAAATCCGCAACAGCCTGTCCAACCGCTTCTCGGTGATCGAGGTCGAGGGGCTCGACCGTCCCGGCCTGTTGTCGGAGATCACCGGGGCGCTGTCCGACCTGTCGCTCGACATCGCATCGGCCCACATCACCACCTTCGGCGAGAAGGTCATCGATACCTTCTATGTCACCGACCTGACCGGCCAGAAGATCGACAACCCGGCGCGCATCAAGCAGATCCGCGCCAAGCTGGTCGAGGCGCTGGAAGGCTCCGGGTTGGAGCAGCTCGCCAAGTCGAATGCGGCGGAATAGGGTGGGATTGGCGTTGAAATCTTGTTGGTATGCGCGCGCCTGTCGGCTGTCGAGGCAGCGTCCGTGTGAAGGCGGAAGGGTAGCAGGGCGGTATTGCCGTCTATCCCCCTCTGTCCTGCCGGACATCTCCCCCTCAAGGGGGGAGATCGGTAGTCCTGATACCGTGCGGCAGTCAGCAGCGACCCACTTGATCCCGCAACGGCAAAGGTTTGTGCAATCTCCCCCCTTGAGGGGGAGATGTCCGGCAGGACAGAGGGGGGTGACAAGGGGCGCATCCGGAACGCCTTTGTGGCGCCAATCTGCTTTGCTTCAAGGCTCACACATGGAGGCGTCCAGACAATGAGCCTGGTGAAGAAATTCGCGACGGTCGCCTCGGGCACATTGGTGAGCCGCGTGCTTGGCTTCACCCGCGAGATGCTGATGGCGGCGGCGCTCGGCACCGGGCCGGTGGCGGATGCCTTCTATGCCGCGTTCCAGTTTCCCAACACCTTTCGCCGGCTGTTTGCCGAAGGCGCGTTCAACACGGCTTTCGTGCCGCTGTTTGCCAAGGAGATCGAGGCCGGCGGCATCGACGGCGCGCGGCGCTTTTCCGAAGAGGTGTTCGGCGTCCTGTTCAGCGCGCTGATCGTGCTGACCATTGCCATGGAACTGGCGATGCCGCTTCTGGTCAGCACCATCATCGCGCCGGGCTTTGCCGACGACCCGGAAAAATACGACCTCACCGTGGCGCTGGCCACGATCATGTTCCCCTATCTGGTGTGCATGTCGCTGGCCTCGATGATGGCCGGCATGCTGAATTCGCTGAGGCGCTATTTCGCCGCCGCGATTGCGCCGGTGTTCTTGAACGTCATCCTTATCGGCGTGCTCTATCAGGCTTGGCGCAGCGGCGCCGACGGGCTGTCGGTCGGCTATGCGATGGCCTGGGGCGTGATGGCGGCGGGCGTGGTGCAACTGGCCATCGTGTGGATCGCGGCCCGCCATGCCGGCATTTCCATCGGCTTCAAGCGGCCGCGCCTGACGCCGGGCGTGAAGCGCCTTTTGTTGCTGGCGCTGCCGGCGGCGGTGACCGGCGGCATCACCCAGATCAACACGCTGATCGGCACCGCGATTGCGTCGACGCAGGACAGCGCCGTGTCCTCGCTGGCGCTGGCCGACCGCGTCTACCAGTTGCCGCTCGGCGTCGTCGGCATAGCGGTGGCGATCGTGCTTTTGCCGGAACTGTCGCGGGCGCTGAAGGCGAACAACATGGTCGAAGCGGCCAATCTTCAAAACCGCTCAGTCGAGTTCGTGCTGTTCCTGACCTTGCCGGCGGCGGCAGCGCTCCTGGTATTCTCCGAGCCGATCGTGCGCCTGCTCTATGAACGTGGCGCGTTTGCCGCCAACGGATCGACGCCGACGGTGGCGGCGATCCTCGCCATCTTTGGCCTCGGCCTGCCGGCCTTCGTGCTGATCAAGGCGTTCACGCCCGGCTACTTCGCCCGCGAGGATACGAAAACGCCGATGATCTTCGCCGCCATTTCGGTTGCGGTGAATGTCGGCTTTGCGCTGTTCCTGTTTCCGCGCATGGGCGCGCCGGGCATCGCGGTGGCGTCTGCGGTTGCCGGCTGGGTCAACGCGCTGATGCTGCTGGTCGGCCTTGTGCGGCGTGGCCATTGGCAACGCGAGGCGGCGTTGATGAAGCGCATTCCCCGGCTGGTGCTGGCCTCCGTCCTGATGGGGGCGGCGCTTTACTTTGCCGGCATCTGGTGCGCGCCGTGGCTCGGATCGTCTGCGCCGCTGGTTACCAAGGCGACGGCGGTGGCGGCGCTGTCGGGAGCGGGCGCGGCGCTTTATTTTGCCATTGCCTTTGCCATTGGCGGCGCGGACATCGGCATGATCCGCCGCAATGTCAGGCGTGGCGCGGCGCGGTCAGATACGTCAGAGAAATAAAGACAAAAAGAAAGGGCGTTGCCGCCCTTTCGAAGCCGGAATCGATATGCTCCGGGATTGCCGCGTTGGGAAGGCTTTTACTTCAGCGCAGCGGCAGCGTGTTCGGCGTGCTGCTGGTGGCCCTGGAACAGCTTGAGGCCGGTCTCGAGCAGGCTCTTCAACTCGGGGTTGGTGGCCGAGGGGATGAGCAGGGTTTCGAGAGCGCCGTTGACCTGGGCGTGGTAGGCAGCTTCGTTTTCGATGTAGGCCTTGTCGAAGGCGGCGCCGTCGAGCTTGGACAGTTCATCACGCTTGGCGGCAGCAGCGGCAGCCAGGGCCTTCGAGGTGTCGTTGTCTTCCGGTGTCACGTTCAGCTTCTTGACGAGGTCGAGCGCCTGGACGTTGACGGCTTCGTGGTCGGCCAGCATCGAGTTGGCGAAATCGACGACTTCCTTGGTCTTCGACTTCTCGACGGCGAGCTTGGCAGCCTCGATGTCGATGACGCCGGCGGTGTAGGCGATGTGGGCGATCTGCGGATCGGTCGGCTTGTCGGCAGCCTGGGCAAAGCTGACGGTGCCGAGCAGGAAAGCGGCCGCGACGGCCAGATTCAACTTGATGGTCATTTGGAACTCCATTTTTCAGGCGCGGCAGGGTGCGCGCCACCTTCTGACGCTGCTTGGATGCGCGGCATGTTGAAACGTTCCCGGCTTTTCGTCAGATAGCGGAAACAATCTTGCGCGATGGAGTTTTAGGGAGCGGGAATTTTCGGCCAGCTGGCGGTTTCAGGTCTCCGTGAGATCGCTCGAGAAGCCGAGCCTCCCCATCACTTTCTCCGTGACGCATGCGCAGCGCTCGCCAGCAAACGGAAAGGCATCGACAAGCACTTCGCCCACCTGCGCCTCCAGCCGGTCGCGCAGCAGCTTGCGGGCGCGGAACAGCCGGGTCTTTACGGTTTCCGGCTTGAGATCGAGAAGTTCGGCGGTTTCTTCCGTGCTGAGGCCTTCGATCGCCCGCGCCACGAAGACGGCGCGAAAGCTTTCGGGCAAGCTGTCGGTGGCTTTTTCAACCAGCTCAAGGATCTGTCTTTGTGCCATTTGTCGTTCCGGATCGTCCGGGCTCGTGGTGTTGGAAAATGCGATGATCTGTGCGCTGTCCAGGCCGGGACGCGCAGGCGGCACGGTGGGAAAACGTCGTTTCTTGCGCAGGCGCGCGATCGATTCGTTGATGACGATGCGCGACAGCCAGGTTGCCAGCGCCGCGTCGCCGCGGAAGCCTGCGAGATGGGTAAAGGCGCTGAGGTAAGCCTCCTGCAGTGCGTCTTCGGCTTCATTGTCATCAACGAGAATGCTTCGCGCCAGCCGGTATAGCCTCTGGTTGTGCCGTGTCATGATGGTGCGCAACGCGGCGGCATCCTGCGCCATCGCCAGACGGACCAGAGTCTGGTCGTCAAGGTCGCCAGCGCGCCTCAGCGCGACTTGCTCCGGCAACGGCATAAGAATTCCTCCGTCCGGGCCATTGGATGGCCGGCGGGCAAAAACGTTCCCGCCAAGGTTGTTCTATCACGAGGGGCCTGGTGACGACAGCAGCAAGAATGCTTCGATCCGGCCTCTTGATCGCGCCCCTGCCATCGTTCATAAGCGCGCCGTCGAAAGACATCCCAAGCAGGTTTCAAAAAGCCGCATGATCCTTCCCGAAAAGCCGGCAGCTTTTCAAGGCCATGCGCGAACGGCCCTCCACAAGCCAAGAGGACATCATGACCGCCTTCAAGCCCCTCGTTTTCTCAGGCGTCCAGCCGACCGGAAACCTGCATCTCGGCAATTACCTCGGCGCCATCAAGAAATTCGTCGCCCTGCAGGAAACATCCGACTGCATCTATTGCGTCGTCGACCTGCATTCGCTGACCGCGCAACTTGTGCATGACGACCTCAAGGACCAGACGCGCCAGATCACCGCTGCCTTCCTCGCCTCCGGCATCGACCCGAAGAAGCACATCGTCTTCAACCAGTCGCGGGTGATGCAGCACGCGGAACTTGCCTGGATCTTCAATTGCGTGGCGCGCATCGGCTGGATGAACCGCATGACGCAGTTCAAGGACAAGGCCGGCAAGGACCGCGAGAACGCCTCGCTCGGCTTGCTTGCCTATCCGAGCCTGATGGCGGCCGACATCCTCGTCTACCGGGCCACCCACGTGCCGGTCGGCGAAGACCAGAAGCAGCATCTGGAACTGACGCGCGACATTGCCCAGAAGTTCAACAACGACTTTTCCGCCCGCATTGCCGAACTCGGCATCGGCGTTGAGATGAAGGTCGGCGACGAGACGGTCAACGGCTTCTTCCCGATCACCGAACCGGTGATCGGCGGGCCGGCTGCGCGCATCATGAGCTTGCGCGACGGCTCGAAGAAGATGTCGAAGTCCGATCCCTCGGATCTGTCGCGCATCAACCTGACCGACGATGCAGACACCATTTCGAAGAAGATCAAGAAGGCCAAGACCGATCCCGAGGCTTTGCCCAGCGAGGTTGACGGGCTGGCCAGCCGCCCCGAGGCGGAAAACCTCGTCGGTATCTATGCCGGCCTTGCCGAGATCACCAAGGAAGAGGTGCTGAAGCAGTATGGCGGCCAGCAGTTTTCCGTGTTCAAGCCGGCGCTGGCCGACCTCGCGGTGGACAGGCTTGCCCCGGTGGCGAGCGAGATGCGCCGCATTTCAGCCGACCGCGCCTATGTCGACGCCGTGCTGAAGGACGGCGGCGAACGGGCCGGCGCACTGGCGGAAAAGACGATGCGCTCGGTGCGCGACATCATCGGCCTGCTGCAGGACTGATCGCGGAGCAATTCCAGGAAAAGTGGCGCCCGGTCTTCCGTCCGGGCCTGCGCAGTGAAAATAAGCCCTCGCCTACCGCCAGGCGCCCGCTACTCACCCCCGCGCGGCGAGGAAGCCGGGCAGGTCGGCGACCGATTCCAGCACGACATCGGCAATCGGCGACAGGCTTTCGCGCGTGCCGGTTCCCGACAGGACGCCGATGGCAAGGCCGCAGCCGCCGGCGCGCGCCATTTCGAGGTCGTGGCGATTGTCGCCGACCATGGCGATCTCGATGGACTTCAGGCCGGTGAGATCGCAAAAGGCGACAACGGTGTCTGGCGCCGGTTTCGGATTGGCCACCGCATCATAGCCATAGGCGGCATCGAACAGTTGCGCGATGGAAAGCGTCGCCAGCGTCCGTTCGCAGCCAAGCGTGGAATCGTTGGTGGCGACCCCAAGCCGGTATGGCCTGGCGTGTAGCGCGCCGAGAGCATCGATGACGCCCGGCAGCGGCACCGCCAGTGCAGCTCCCTGTTCGGTAGTGATGACGTTGAACCGTTCAACCGCGGTGATCTGCTCGGCCCGCGAAAGCTGCGGCAGCCACAGCTCGATCACGTCGAGATTGGTGCCGGCGGCAAACACCGAATCCGCCTTGAAGCGGCGGGTCTTCGGATCGAGGCCGGCAGCTGCGAGAAGCCTGTCGGCCCGCGCCCGGTCGCCCTCGGCGGCTTCCAGCGCCATGAAGTCGGCAACGCCGGACCAAGTTGCGTTGAAATCGACAAGGGTGCCGTCCTTGTCGAAGAGGATTCCCTTGATGTCGGCCAAAACCTACCCCCTCAAATGCTGGATATGTGCCACCAGCCCCGCGGTCGACGCATCCCTGCCAGCGGCATCCTGCTTGCCTTCGACGACAGGCAGAAGCTGCGTCGCCAGTTCCTTGCCCAGTTCGACGCCCCACTGGTCGAACGAGTTGATGTCATAAAGCACGCCTTCGACGAAAACGCGATGCTCATAGAGCGCGATCAGGCGGCCGAGTGTGCGCGGGTCGAGGCTCCGGTAGAGAATGGTGAGCGAGGGCCGGTTGCCGGAAAAGACCCGGTGCGGGGCAATCTTTTCCACTTGCTCCGGCTTCATGCCCTTGGCGAGCATCTGGGCGCGCGCTTCCTCCAGCGTGCGGCCTTTCATCAGCGCTTCCGACTGGGCGAGGCAATTGGCCAGCAGAAGGTCGTGATGATGTTTCAGGTCAGGCTCGTGGCTGTTGGCCGCGGCGAGGAACTCGACCGGGATGATGTCGGTGCCCTGGTGCAGGAGCTGGAAGAAGGCGTGCTGGCCGTTGGTGCCGGGCTCGCCCCAGACGAGTGGCCCGGTCGGGGTTGGAACGGGACCGCCTTCGAGCGTGACGCTCTTGCCGTTCGATTCCATGTCGAGCTGCTGCAGATAGGCAGGCAGGCGCGACAGGCGCTGGTCGTAGGGGATGACGGCGCGGGCCGGATAGCTGCACACCACGCGGTGCCACCAGCCGACGAGGCCGAGCAGGGCCGGCAGGTTCTTCGCCAGCGGCGCGGTGCGGAAATGTTCGTCCATCTCATGCGCGCCGACCAGCATTGCGCGAAAATTCGTCGGGCCGACGGCGATCATCACCGGCAGGCCGATGGCCCCCCACACCGAATAGCGGCCGCCGACCCAATCCCAGAAGCCGAACACCCGTTCCGACGCAATGCCGAACCTGGCGACGAGGTCGAGTGCTGTCGAGACGGCGGCGAAATGCCGGCCGACGGCGTTGGGGCCGAGCGCCTTTTCGATCCATCGCCGCGCCGTCTCGGCATTGGTCATCGTCTCGACCGTGGTGAAGGTCTTGGAGGCGATGATGATCATCGTCGTCTCGGCGTTGAGCCCTTTGAGCGTGTCGTGGATATGGGCGCCGTCGATGTTGGAAACGTAGTGCGCGCGCGGCCCGTCATGGTAGGGCGCCAGCGCCAGCGTCGCCATGGCGGGGCCGAGGTCCGAGCCGCCGATGCCGATATTGACGATGTCGGTGATCGCCTTGCCGGTCGCGCCCTTGGCCCTGCCCGAACGAACCTCGTCGGCAAAGGCGCTCATCGCGTCGAGCACGTCGTTGACGTCGGCCTGGATATTCTGGCCGTCGACGGCAAGGCCCTTGCCGTCGAGGTTGCGCAGCGCGGTGTGCAGCACGGCGCGATCCTCGGTCAGGTTGATGTGCTGGCCGGAAAACATCGCCGCCCTCCGCCCCTCGACATCGGCTGCCACTGCCAGCTTGCCGAGCAGGTCCATCGTTTCTTGGTCGACGGCGCATTTCGACCAGTCGAGCAGAAGGTCGCCATCGGTTGCGGAAAAGCGGCTGAAACGTTTGGGATCGGCGGCGAAAGCCGCACGCATGCCGGCGGGTGCAGCAGCGCGATGACCGCGCAGGGCGGCGAGGGTTTCTCGGAAAGACGGTTTATCCACGGGGAGGCTCCAGAGACGGTATGCTGGGTACTCTAGCAGACCTCACTCGGCTGCGGCGAGGTTCAAGGCGACCTATCTAGTCGAATTTCAATCGATTGAATAGCACATTAGCAGCCGGAAAACCAAGCTGGCCGCATCGTGATCGATCACTGGCATAAATCCTAGCGATCAGAAAAATTGATTGGCTTAATCTCTTGTGCCACGGCACATTCGACTGGTCCACGAAAATAAAAAAGACTGACCACCGAGGAAACTCACATGCCACAGCGAAATGACACGGCCATTTGGTCGGGCCTGTTCCGCATTTCGGCGGAATCCGGCCAGACCCTCCAGGCGCAGATCAGGCAGGCGATCGTTGCAGCCATTCTGGACAGGCAGATTGCCGCCTCCATGCCGCTTCCCTCATGCCGCATCCTGGCCGAGAAACTCGGCGTGGCGCGCGGCACCGTCGTGCTGGCTTTCCAGCAACTGGTCGATCAGGGCTTCCTCGTGGCGCGCGAGCGCCGTGGCCATTTCGTCAATCCGGAAGTGCTGGCGACGCCGGCCAAGCCGCAGAAGGCGCCTGAGCAGTCGAACGAGATCGACTGGAAGGCGCGCTGCCAGATTGCGGCCAGCGACATGCCGCCGCCGGCCAAGCACGAAAACTGGATCAAGTCGTCCTATCCGTTCGTCTACGGCCAGTTCGACCCGGCCCTGTTCCCGACCGCCGAGTGGCGCGAATGCAACCGCATGGCGCTGGCGGTGCTTGAAATCCGCAGCTGGGCCTCCGACATGGTCGACCGCGACGACCCGTTGCTGATCGAGCAGATCCAGGCAAGGCTGTTGCCGCGCCGGGGCATCTTCGCCAATCCGGACGAGATCATCGTCACGCTGGGCGCGCAGAACGCGCTCTACATGCTGGCGACGCTTCTGATGACCAAGGGCTCGAAGGTGGCGATGGAAGATCCGGGCTATCCGGACGCACGCTCGATCTTCCGGCTGGCCGGGGCGCAGACGCTGCCGGTGCCGGTCGACCAGTCCGGCATCGTGACGTCATCCATCCCGTCGGATGCGGGCTTTGTCTTCGTCACGCCGAGCCACCACTGCCCGACCATGGTGCCGCTGTCCGACGAGCGGCGGCAGGATCTCCTGGCGCGGGCCAACCGCAACAACCAGATCATCATCGAGGACGGCTATGACAGCCAGTTGCTCGACGAGGCACCGCAGCAGGCGCTGAAGAGCGTCGATCGCTCCGGCCGCGTGATCTATGTCGGCTCCATGTCGAAGACCTTGGCGCCGGGCCTCAGGCTTGGCTACATCGTCGCCTCCGCCGGACTGATCGCGGAATTGCGCGCGCTGCGCCGCTTCATGCTGCGCCATCCGCCCGCCAACAATCAGCGCGCGGTGGCGCTGTTCCTGTCGCTCGGTCACCACGAGGCGCTGGTGCGGCGGCTGTCTTCGGCTTTCGAGGAGCGCCGCAAGCGCCTGGTCCACGCCATTTCCGCCTTCCTGCCGGAATGGCGCTCGACCAATTCGGCCGGCGGCACCTCGCTCTGGCTGGAAGGGCCTCGCGGCACCGATTCGCGCGACCTCGCCATCGCAGCCGCCAGCCGCAGCGTCATCATCGAACCGGGCGGCCGCTTCTTCGACCAGAACGACAAGCCGTCGCGCTTCATGCGGCTGGGCATTTCTTCGATCGCCCTGCAGCACATCGAGCCGGGCATCCGCGAGCTGGCCACGGCGGCGGGCCGCCGTCCCGCGGCTGCCTGAACCATCTGTCGCCGCGCGTCTCCTGCGAGGGAGGCACGCGGCGCTTTTCTGGCCCATCTGGTGAAATCCCCTGGCTCATGGTCTGTGCCAATGGCAAGAGCATAGTCGAATCAAAATGGGAACAAGGCCGGCAAGCGGTGGATCAACCACCGAGGCTTGGCTTCGCTGCAACCAGGAGGACCAGCCATGTCTGTTGTGGCTGAAAAGCAGGAAGAATCGACCGAACAAAGGGCGCGCCGCGCCGGAGGGCGTGAAGCGAGGCGCGCGATGCGGGCCGCGCCGCTGGCCGATGACGTCAGGCCGATACGGCCCGGAATGGAAGGCGGCAGGTATAAGCCGTTGGACCAGAACGATCTGGAACGCATCCACGAAGCCGTGCTTACGGTCCTCGAGACGGTCGGCTTCGCCAACGCCATTCCTTCCTGCGTCGAGGCCTTGACGCGGGCCGGCGCAACCCTCGGCGAGGACGGCCGCATCCGCTTTCCGCGCAACCTGGTGCTCGACACCATCAAGCGCGCGGCGCGGAATTTCACGCTGCACGGGCAGGACCCGAGGCATGACATGGTGATCCAGGGCAAGCGCGTGCACTATGGCACCGCAGGCGCTGCCGTGCACCTGGTGGACGTCGAGAAGCGCCAGTACCGGGAATCGCTGGTGCAGGACATCTACGATGCCGCCCGCCTTGTCGACGGGCTGGACAATATCCATTTCTTCCAGCGCCCGATGGTGCCGCGCGACATTCCCGATCCGCTCGAAATGGACTTCAACACGCTCTATGCCTGCGTGATGGGGACGTCGAAGCATGTCGGCACGTCGTTTACCGTGCGCGAGAACGTCAAGCCGGCGCTGGAAATGCTCTATGCGATCGCCGGCGGCGAGGATAATTTCCGCGAACGCCCGTTCGTCTCCAATTCAAACTGCTTCGTGGTGCCGCCGATGAAGTTCGCCGAGGATGCCTGCGGCGTGCTCGAAGCCTGCGTCGAAGGAGGCATCCCGATCCTGCTTCTTTCGGCTGGACAGGCGGGCGCGACCGCGCCGGCGGCGATTGCCGGCGCAGTGGTGCAGGCGGTCGCCGAAGTGCTGGCTGGCCTCGTCTACGTCAACGCCATCAAGCCCGGCCATCCCGCGATCTTCGGCACCTGGCCGTTCGTCTCGGATTTGCGCACCGGGGCGATGTCGGGCGGCTCGGCTGAACAGGCGGTGCTGACGGCGGCTTGCGCCCAGATGGCGCAGTTCTATGACCTGCCCGGCGGTTCGGCGGCCGGCATGTCGGATTCCAAGCTGCCCGATATCCAGGCGGGTTATGAAAAGGGGATCACCAATGTCATGGCCGGCCTGTCCGGGCTGAATCTCGTCTATGAGTCGGCGGGCATGCATGCCTCGCTGCTCGGCTTTTGCCTCGAAAGCCTGATTATCGACAACGACATGCTCGGCCATTGTCTGCGCTGCGTGCGCGGGCTCGAAGTGACGGATGACGCGCTGTCGGTCGCCACCATCTCGGAAGTGTGCCTGAGCGGACCCGGACACTATCTCGGCAACGAGCAGACGCTGAAACTGATGCAGACCGAATATTTCTATCCGGCCGTCGGCGACCGCTTTTCGCCCAAGGAATGGAACGAGAAGGGCCGTCCCGATATCCTGATGCGGGCCATCGCCGAGAAGAAGCGCGTGCTGGCGGAAGTCTTTCCCCGCCATGTCTCACGGGCGACCGACGACAAGCTGCGCGCCCGCTTCGAAGATTTGATCAAGCTGCCGAGAAGCGGCATGGGCGGGTAGCGGTTCAAGTCAGGGCGATCTGCAAATCGCAGCTTTCTACGCTTCCGGTGCTCACATACTTTTATGTACATTCCGCCCCGGTTCTCGAAAGCCGCGATTTTCAACGCGCCCTGACCTGAATCTCAGATTGTGCCGGAGCCTCAGGCCTTCACCCGACCGATCGACCACGGCAGCACTTCGCCGCCACGGAAGACGACCACTTCCTTTTCGTCGACGGGGACTGCCGACAGCACGCTGGAGGGGCGCTTCAGAAGCGTGAGCGTGCCTTTGTTCGGTTCGAGCCCATGGAAGCGCGCGCCGTTCAGCGAGGCAAAGGCCTCGAAACGGTCGAGCGCGCCTTCCTCGTCGAAAACCTGGACATAGGTCTGCAAGGCGGTGACGCCGCCGAAAATGCCGGCGGAACAGCACTCGGCCTCCTTGGCGCCGCGCACATGCGGCGCGGTGTCGGTGCCGATCATGAAGCAGCTCTCACCGGACGTGACGGCCTTGCGCAGGGCGAGGCGATGGCTTTCGCGCTTGGCCACCGGCAGGCAGTAGAGATGCGGACGCAGGCCGCCCTGGAAAATCGAGGTGCGGTTGATGACGAGGTGATGCGGCGTGACCGTGCCGGCAACGCGCGGTGCGTGCGCGCGTACGATGTCGACCGTGCCGGAGGTGGTGACGTGCTCGATCACCGCCTTCAGCCCTTGATGCCGCTTGAGCAGCGGCAGCAGGCTCTTTTCCATGAACACTTCCTCGCGATCGAAGATGTCGACGCTCGGATCGGTCGATTCACCATGGATGAGCACCGGCATGCCGATTTTTTCCATCCGCTCCAGCACCGGCGCCAGCGCGACGAGATCGGTGACGCCATGATGAGCATTGGTGGTGGCGCCTGCCGGATAGAGCTTGGCGGCGATCCAGGCGCGTTCGGCAAAGCCGCGCTCGATTTCATCCGGCCGGGTGTGGTCGGTGAGGTAGCAGGTCATCAGCGGCTGGAAATCGGAACCATCCGGACGTGCAGCCATGATGCGCTCGCGATAGGCGGTGGCGTCGGCGACGCTTGTCACCGGCGGAACGAGGTTGGGCATGACGATGCCGCGGGCGAACTGCGCCGCGGTAAAAGGCAGCACGGCCTTCAGCATCCCGCCGTCGCGCAGGTGGATATGCCAGTCGTCCGGGCGGCGGATGGTGAGCGAAGGCACGGCGTCCGCAGCGTCTGCCGTCGCATCGAAAAGCTCGCCGATGTTCATCGCATTACCCCTTCGCGGCTGGGAAAGACGCAGCACATTGAGCAGCGATATACATGGCTTGCCGCCGAATGGCAGGCTTTTGTTGAGTTGGCGCTTTGCGCCGTTCTCAGACGTGGCCGTGCGTGATCAGGCGGTTCAGCACCGGCTGCAAGCGGTCGGGCGTGATCGGCTTGGCCACCACGACATCGATCAGGCCTGACAGAGACAGGTTCTCAGGCGTGCCGGTGCGATTGGAAAGCAGGATCACCGACGGTCTCGATTGGCCGGAAGCCCGCCGCAGGGCCGCGATTGCCGGCATCAGGGCATCGCAATCCTTGTTGTCCGCCCCGCCGTCGAGGACGATGGCGCCGGGCACCAGGGCCAGCAGGGTCTTGGCCGCGGCCTCGGGCGTCTCCGGAATCGGCTTCAGTCCCAATCCCTCGATGATTTTTGAAACCACGACCTGATTGATCCTGGACCTGCCGACCATCAGGACTTTGGACATATCCACGACCAGTTCGCCTCGCCCGCCTCTCGCGGTTCTGGAGGTCTCGACGTTTCTTTCGGTATGCGTAGGCAAGGCGACTTTACACCGATATTTCAATTCAAGGTTGAAGGGGTAGAACCTTTGGTTGATATGGCAAACTGTGTCAAGGACCAACAAATTGGACCGGACCATACTCGCCCGGTGCGGAGTAAGGCAAATTCCACCGCGTATGTCCATAGGGTCTAGATCGTCCCGGCCGTGCGCTCGAAAATGTGATCGAAACGGTGCGTGACGCAGCGGCGTGATGGCGGGAGAAGGCCAGGACCGATGCGGTCGCATCGGTCACACGACGCACCTGAAACGAAACCACCCGTGCGTCGGGCGCACGGGTGGTCAACAAGTCCTGAGCCAGATTGGATCGCCGAAACGATGCCTATCAGCTATGGCTTTGCGTCACGATCACCGGGATGAGCAGGTCGCCCCAGTTGCCGTCGCCGCCGTGGTGACGGGCGGACCGCACCAGTTCGACCGACACGCCGGCTTCGACCGCCTTCATCACCGATTGGTTGAGGCGGTGCAGATCGTTGGCCAGCATGCGGATCGTTGCCTGCTGATCGGTGTTCATGGCCGACGACTGTTCCTCGGCCCTTTCCTTGACTCGGCTGATCGAAGCCATTTCGGTTCTCCCTGGAAATTGACGCCTTTCCGGACGTCTGCGCTGGTTATTCCGCAGCCGGCTTGAACTGAGCCTGCTCGGTCGATTCCTTCATTGCGGTCGTGGACGACTGGCCACCGGTGATCGCGACCGACACGGCGTCGAAATAGCCGGTGCCGACTTCGCGCTGGTGCTTGGTCGCGGTGTAGCCATTGGCTTCCGCCGCGAATTCCGCCTCCTGCAACTCCGAATAGGCTGCCATCTGACGATCCTTGTAGCCGCGCGCCAGTTCGAACATGCCGAAGTTGAGCTGGTGGAAGCCAGCCAGCGTGATGAACTGGAACTTGTAGCCCATGGCTCCGAGCTCGCGCTGGAACTTGGCGATGGTAGCGTCGTCGAGGTTCTTTTTCCAGTTGAACGACGGCGAGCAGTTATAGGCCAGCATCTTGCCGGGGTGGGCCTTCTGCACCGCTTCGGCGAACTTCCTGGCCTGGCCGAGATCCGGCTTGGAGGTTTCCATCCAGATCAGGTCGCAATGCGGCGCATAGGCGATGGCGCGCGCGATGCACGGCTCGATGCCGTTCTTGACCTGGTAGAAGCCTTCCACCGTGCGGCCCGCATCGTAGTCGACGAAGGGCTGGTCGCGCTCGTCGATGTCGGAGGTGAGCAGCTTGGCAGCCTCGGCATCGGTGCGGGCAACGATCAGGGTCGGGGTGCCCATGACGTCCGCTGCGAGGCGGGCGGCATTGAGGTTGCGGATATGCGCCGCGGTCGGGATCAGGACCTTGCCGCCGAGATGGCCGCACTTCTTTTCCGATGCGAGCTGGTCTTCGAAGTGAACGCCGGCCGCGCCCGCTTCGATGAAGGCCTTCATGATCTCGAAGGCGTTGAGCGGTCCGCCGAAGCCGGCTTCCGCGTCAGCCACGATCGGCGCGAACCAGGTGTCGACCGACAGGCCCTTGCCCTCGGAAACCTCGATCTGGTCGGCGCGCTGCAGGGTGCGGTTGATGCGCTTGACCAGTTCCGGCGCGGCGTTGGCCGGATAAAGCGACTGGTCGGGGTACATCGCAGATGCGGTGTTGGAGTCGGCGGCGACCTGCCAGCCCGACAGGTAGATGGCCTTCAGGCCGGCGCGGACCTGCTGCATGGCCTGGTTGCCGGTCATGGCGCCAAGCGCGTTGACGAAAGATTCCTCGTGGATGAGCTTCCACAAGCGGTTGGCGCCGTTCTCCGCCAGCGTGTGACGGATCTGCACCGAGCCGCGCAGCCGCTTCACGTCTTCCGGGGAATAGGGGCGTTCGACACCGTCGAAGCGGCCTTCCGACGCGGATGGGACGAGGTTGTAAAAATCAGTCATTTGCGGCTCCAACTCACTTGGCTTGTAAGAAAAGCACCACTTCCGCAGACCGGATTTGTGATGCATCGATATGACTGTCTTTACATTGCGCCGCGAAAAGGGCGAGAAAAACAGCATGAAAGCCCGGAAAATAAAGGAAAATCTGTGTTGCCTTTGACACCAAGGCATTGTAAATTTGTAAAAGATGTAAAAGACATTGGCGAGCCTCCGGCTAGTCAATCTTGTAAATTGCTGTAAAGCCGGAATTTAGGGCGACAGGCATGGCCGAACAGAAGATCTTCGCCGGGCCGCGTATCCGCCGCATCCGCAACGCCAAGGGCCTGACCCAGACGTCGATGGCGGAAGGGCTCGGCATTTCGCCGTCCTATCTCAACCTGATCGAGCGCAACCAGCGGCCGCTGACGGTGCAGCTCATCCTCAAGCTGGCCTCGGTCTACAAGGTCGAGCCCGACGAGTTGCAGGGCGAGGCGCGCGGCTCGATCGCGGCGCTGAAGGAGGCCTTTTCCGACCCGCTTCTGGCCGGCGAACTGCCGGGCGACCAGGAACTGGTCGAGGTTGCGGAGGCGGCGCCCAACGCGGCGGCGGCCATCGTCAAGCTATACCGGGCCTATCGCGAGCAGGCCGAACGGCTTTCCGATCTCAACGAGCTGCTCGCCCATGAAGGGCGCGGCACGGCGCTTTCCGGCGCGCGCCTGCCGATCGACGAAGTGCACGAGGTGTTCGAGCGGCGGGCGAACCACTTCACCAACATCGAGGAAGAGGCGGAAGCCTTCACCAGCGTGCTCGATCCGGGCGACGACCTGTTCGGGGCGCTGAAGGCATGGCTCAAGCGCGAATACGGCATTGTCGTCAAGGTGCTGCCGGTGGCGACCATGCCCAACTGGCGCCGCCGCTATGATCGCCATTCGCAGCGCCTGTTCCTGTCCGAGCGGCTGTCGCCGTTCGACCAGTTGCGCGAAGTGGCGATGGAGGCCTGCCTGATCCGCATGACGGTCGCGGTCGCGGCCGAGATCCAGGGGCTGAAGCTGTCGAGCGACGAGGCGCGGCGGCTGGCCCGCTTCGAGCTTGGCCGCTATGCGGCGCATGCGCTGATGATGCCCTACCAGCCGTTCCTCGCGGCGGCGAACCGCTCGCGCTACGACATCGACGTGCTGCGCTCGCGCTTCGGGGTTTCGTTCGAGCAGGCCGCGAACCGGCTGACCATGTTGCAACGGCAAGGCAGCGCCGGCGTGCCGTTCTTCATGCTGGAGATCGACAATGCCGGCCATCCGTTCCGCAAGTCCGGCAGCCTCGGCTTCCCGCACAGCCGCTTCGGCGGCGGTTGTCCGAAGCTGCCGGTGCATGCCGCTTTCACGCAGCCCGGACAGATCTTCGTCGAGGCGGTGGAAATGCCGGATGGGGCGGAGTTCCTGTGCCTTGCGCGCACGCTTGAAGGCCCGCAGGGAGCTTACAACGAGCGCCCGCGCCGCACCGCCCTCCTGCTGGGCTGCGACATCGCCTTCAAGGATGAGGTCGTCTATGGTGCGGCGCTGATCGCAGCAGCAGGCAAGGGCCAGGGCGCGGTCGTCACGACGCCTGTCGGCGCCGCCTGCCGGCTGTGCGAACGGCCGGGCTGCCTGTCGCGTGCCGCCCCGCCGGTGACCCGCCCGCTCGGGCTGGACGAGATGGTGACCGGCCTTTCCGCCTTCGACTTCCAGTAGTCGCAAATTGGCCCTCCTCCGCGCCCCGCCCGGGGTAAATCTCGCTTTGCCACAACCACGAACAGCGCGTGGATCACGCAGGCGTGAGCGCTTTGCGTTATCGAGAGAAATCAAGCATCGGCCGCTGCGCATGTCGTTTGCGGCCTCTTTTTCCGAAATCGCCGCCAGTCATGACCGAAGTCGCATCCAGTCCAGCACCATCCGGCCCGGCGCTTGCGCCGCGCGACGAACGCCGTGGCGCCCTGTTGGTGTTCCTGTCGGCGCTGATGTGGAGTTTCGGCGGTGCGATCGCCCGCTACATCGATATCGGCGATAGCTGGACGGTGGTGTTCTGGCGCTCGGTGTGGGCGGCGGCCTTCCTGCTCTGCTTCATGGCCTGGCGCGATGGCGGGCGCGGCACGCTCAGGCTGTTCCGCGACATGGGCCTGCCGGGCTTTGCGGTCGCGCTGTGCTTTGCCACCGCCTCGACCTCCTTCGTCGTGGCGCTGGCTTACACGACGGTCGCCAACATCCTGCTGATGCAGGCCGGCGTGCCGCTGATGGCGGCGCTGTTTGCCTGGATCGCGTTTCGCGAAAAGGTATCGACGACCACCTGGATCGCCATTGCCACCGTTATTCTCGGCGTTGGCATCATGGTGTCGGAATCGCTCGGCGGCACGGTCTCGCCGGTCGGCGACGGACTGGCCCTGCTGATAGCCGTGGTCTTCGCCACGGCAACGGTGATCACGCGCCGCTTTTCGCATGTGCGCATGACGCCGGCGACCTGCCTTGGCACCATGTTTGCCGCCGCCTTTGCCTTCAGCCAGGCATCGACGCTTTCGGTCTCGGCCCATGACATGGCTTTCCTGTTTGCCTTCGGCGTCGTCAACCTGGGTCTCGGCCTCGCCTTCTTCGCCACCGGCGCCCGCATGATCCCGGCTGCCATGGCCGCGCTGCTCGGCACGTTCGAGCCGCTGATGGGGCCGATCTGGGTCTGGCTGGCGCATGGCGAGATCCCGTCGGGCCGCACCATCATTGGTGGCGGCGTCGTTTTCATCGCGCTGTTCGTCCACCTCGTGCTGGAATTCAAGCGCCAGACACAGCCTTCGCGGCCCGGCGTCACCGGTCTGCCTTCTCCCAACTGATCCCAGCAGCTCGCCCTTTTGTGACGGGCCTGAGCTTGGGCCATGGTGCTTGACCATTGACAAGTCATCGAAACGGCGGCCAGGCTGCGGCAAAGGCAACAACGAGACAGGCTGATCTTGCCCCTTGTTCCAACCAGCCTTCACATGGCTGGCCAAAATCGTGGATTGTCCGGAAGCTTCCGGATTGGAACTGTGCAGCCGCGTGAGCAGCTGCCCCGCCTTCTCCAAACGCCGGCTTTGTTCGCGGCCAAATGCCGCTTGTTAGAAGCCAAAAAGCTCAATAGATTGAGGCACATGTCTGCCAGTCGCGGCGACGCTGCGATTTGGTGCTTGGAATATCTGTAAAGGGAGAATTGCATGAACATCAAGGCAAGCTGGCTCGTCGCGACAACCGCCATAGCGGCAGCGACTTTTGCGTTTGCGGCACAGGCGCAGGAACGCGTGGTCAACGTCTACAACTGGTCCGACTATATCGATTCCTCGATTATCGAAGACTTCACCAAGGAGACCGGCATCAAGGTCGTCTATGACGTCTACGATTCCAACGAAATCCTCGAAACCAAGCTCTTGGCCGGCGGCAGCGGCTATGACGTCGTTGTACCGACCGGAAGCTTCCTCGCCCGCCAGATCCAGGCCGGCGTCTACCAGAAGCTCGACAAGTCGAAGCTGCCCAACCTGAAGAACATGTGGGACGTGGTTTCCGAACGCACCGCCATCTTCGACCCCGGCAACGAATATTCGGTCAACTACATGTGGGGCACGATCGGCATCGGCTACAACATCAAGAAGATCCAGGAGGTGCTGGGCACCGACAAGATCGATAGCTGGAAGGCGGTGTTCGATCCGGAACAGGCCGCCAAGCTGAAGGATTGCGGCATCAACTTCCTCGATTCGCCGACCGACATGATCCCGGTGACGCTTGCCTATCTTGGCCTCAACCCGGACAGCCACGCGCCGGACGACATCGCCAAGGCCGAGGAGGCGCTTTTGAAAGTGCGCCCCTTCGTGCGCAAGTTCCATTCCTCGGAATTCATCAACGGCCTTGCCAATGGCGACATCTGCGTTGCGGTCGGCTGGTCGGGTGACGTCTTCCAGGCGCGCGACCGCGCTGACGAGGCCAAGAACGGCGTCGAGCTTGCCTATGCCATTCCAAAGGAAGGCACGCAGATGTGGTTCGACCAGATGGCGATACCTGCCGACGCCCCGCACGTTGCGGAAGCCCATGAGTTCCTCGACTACATGATGCGGCCGGAAGTCATCGCCAAGTCGTCGAACTACGTCTTCTACGCCAACGGCAACAAGGCCTCGCAGGAGTTCCTCGACGCCGAGGTTCGCGAAGACCCGGCTGTCTATCCGCCGGAGGACGTGCTGGCCAAGCTGTTCGTCAACACGCCGCTCGACCCCAAGACCCAGCGCCTGTTTACGCGCAGCTGGACCAGGGTCGTGACCGGCCAGTAACCGACATCGATCAAGGCCCCGGCGGCAACCCGCCGGGGCTCTTGCAGAAAAGGCGTACAAGCCAACGGGCAAGCAGGGACGGAGTGGGACATGAAGTCACTGGGCAGCATACGCAGGGACTTTGCACCGTGGAACGATCCGGATGCAAAGCCGTATATCCGCTTTGAAAACGTTACCAAGCGCTTCGGCGACTTTACCGCAGTCAACAACCTGTCGCTGACCATTTTCGAGCGCGAGTTCTTTGCGCTACTGGGCGCATCCGGCTGCGGCAAGTCGACTTTGCTCAGGATGCTGGCCGGGTTCGAGGAGCCGACGGAAGGGCGCATCTTGCTCGACGGGCAGGACCTGCGCGGTATCCAGCCTTATCGGCGGCCGGTCAACATGATGTTCCAGTCCTACGCGCTGTTCCCGCATATGACGGTTGAGAAAAACATCGCCTTCGGCCTGAAGCAGGACGGCATGGCCAAGGCCGACATCGACGCCCGCGTCGCCGAGATGCTCAAGCTGGTCAAGCTCGAGCGCTTCGCCCAGCGCAAGCCGCATCAATTGTCCGGCGGCCAGCGCCAGCGCGTGGCGCTTGCCCGCTCCGTCGCCAAGCGCCCGAAGGTGCTTTTGCTCGACGAGCCGCTCGGCGCGCTCGACAAGAAGCTGCGCGAGGAAACGCAGTTCGAATTGATGGACCTGCAACAGGAGCTTGGCCTCACCTTTGTCGTCGTCACGCACGACCAGGAAGAAGCAATGACCATGGCCGACCGCATCGCCATCATGGACAAGGGCGAGGTGATGCAGGTGGCGACGCCGGCCGAAGTTTATGAGGCGCCCAATTCGCGCTTCGTTGCCGGTTTCGTCGGCAATGTGAACATGTTCGAGGGCGCCGTCGCCGAGCGCACCGAGAAAACCGCGCGCATCACCGGCTCCACCGGTGCGCAAATCCTCGTCGAAAATGCCGGCGATGCCGCCAAGGGCGCCAACGTCGCCTTCGCCATACGCCCGGAAAAGATCAAGGTGTCGTCCAAGAAGCCGGCCGATGACGTCAACGCGCTGGAAGGCGAAATCTACGACATCGCCTATCTCGGCGACATGACGGTCTACCACGTCAAGCTGGAGGACGGGCAAGTGGTGCGCGCCAGCACCATGAATGCCGCCCGCATCGTCGAAGATCCGTTGACCTGGAACGATCGCGCCTGGGTCTCCTTCCGGCCCGACGCCGGCGTTGTCTTGACACGCTAGGAGGCGTCCATGACCAATGCCGCCGCTTCCGTTTCGGCCAGCATCCCAGCCGACGAGGAAAAGTCCGCTGGCGCCCGCCTCCTGTCGGGCATTGCATCGCGCCTTGTTATCCTCGTCCCCTATTGCTGGCTGCTGTTCTTCTTCCTCGTTCCCTTCGTCATCGTCTTCAAGATATCGCTGTCGCAGACGGCGATCTCGATGCCGCCCTATACGCCGGCGCTCGATTTCGGGGCCGGTTTTGCCGGGCTCACGGATGCACTGAAAGAGCTGAGCTTCGACAACTATGTCTGGCTGACCGAGGACCCTCTTTATTTCAACGCCTATATCTCCAGCGTCGTCATCGCCGGCATTTCGACCTTCCTGACGCTTCTGGTCGGCTATCCGATCGCCTATGGCATGGCGCGCGCACCGGCTTCGCTCAGGCCGACGCTGTTGATGCTGGTCATCCTGCCGTTCTGGACCTCGTTCCTGATCCGCGTCTATGCCTGGATCGGCATCCTGAAGCCGGAAGGCCTGCTCAACCAGTTCCTGATGGGCGTCGGCGTGATTTCAGAGCCGCTGATCATCCTCAACACCTACACCGCCATCTTCATCGGCATCGTTTATTCCTACCTGCCCTTCATGGTGCTGCCGCTCTATTCGACGCTGGAGAAGATGGACAATTCGCTGATCGAGGCGGCGAACGACCTGGGCTGCACGCCGATCAGCGCTTTCTGGAAGATCACCTTCCCGCTGTCGCTGCCCGGCGTGATTGCCGGCTGCCTGCTGGTCTTCATTCCCGCCGTCGGCGAGTTCGTCATTCCCGACCTGCTCGGCGGATCGCAGACGCTGATGATCGGCCGCACGCTCTGGAACGAGTTCTTCAACAACCGCGACTGGCCGGTTGCTTCGGCGGTGGCCACCATCTTGCTGCTCGTCCTGGTCATACCCATCGTCTTGTTCCAGCACGCGCAGGCCAAGGCCCAGGAACAGGATCGCTGACATGAACCCGACCTGGACCCGTTTCAACATAACCTCGATCGTTCTGGGCTTTGCGTTCCTCTATTTGCCCATCGTCCTGCTCGTCGTCTTTTCCTTCAACGCTTCGAAACTGGTTACGGTGTGGGGCGGCTTCTCGACCAAATGGTACGCGTCGCTGTTCCAGAACCAGGGGCTGATGGATGCGGCCTGGGTGACCATCCGCGTGGCGCTGGTTTCGGCTTCGGTCGCGACCGTGCTTGGCACGCTGGCGGCACTTGTGCTGACGCGCTACACCCGCTTCCGCGGCCGCGTCCTGTTCACCGGCATGGTGTTCGCGCCGCTGGTGATGCCGGAAGTGATCACCGGCCTGTCTCTGCTGCTGCTGTTCGTTGCGGTTGGCCTCGACCGGGGCTTCCTCACCGTCACGCTTGCTCACATCACATTCTCGATGTGCTTCGTCGCGGTGGTGGTGCAGTCGCGCCTGCTCTCCTTCGACCGGTCGCTGGAGGAAGCAGCGATGGATCTCGGTGCGCCGCCTGTGAAGACGTTTTTCCAGATCACCTTGCCGGTGATTGCGCCAGCGGTGATTTCGGGCTGGATGCTCGCGTTCACCTTGTCGCTTGACGATCTGGTTATTGCCAGCTTCGCCTCGGGTCCGGGCGCGACCACGCTGCCGATGAAGATATACAGCCAGGTGCGCCTTGGCGTGACGCCTGAAATCAACGCGGCCTGCACGATCCTGATCGCGATTGTCGCCATTGGGGTTCTCGCTGCCTCGGTCGTCAACAAGCAGCGCGAGGTCCAGCGGCGTCGCGACGAGCAGGCGGCGCAGCGCGGCTGATCCGAGTGTTTACTGCGCGGGCGTTGCCGGCCGTACGGGAGAAATGAACGGCCTGCTCCAGCTCCCGCCGACGAAGAACTGGGGCAGGTTGGCGGGCGCCGCAGCAGCGCCTTCGCCCGTTGCCGGTGCCGCAGCGGCGGTGGTGTCGGCGATGCCGCCGGAAAGGGCGAGCCCGCGCCCGGCATAGGGCATGATGCCGGTCAGCCACAGCCGCGATTTTCCCGATACGGCCTGTGCCTTGTCGATGCGCACCACGCCCTTTGAGATGCTCGCCTTCAATTCTGCGCCCTCGATGGCGAGGCTGCCGTCGTCGACATCGTCGAGCGGGAAGAAGCCGCGCTCGGAGTTGCGCTTCAGGAAAGCCGGCAGGTTGAGGCCGGGCAAAGCGCCGGCACCGAAATTCGCCGTGATCGAGCCGTCGGCATTTTCGAGCACGGAATTCCAGCCTTTGCCGGGGCCTTTGAGGATGACCGAGATGGTTCCGGTTCCGGTCGGCATCAACCGCGACATGCCGGTTGCCGCGCCAAACGCGCCGCCATTGATGTCGGAAGCTAGCAGCCGCATCTCGACCTGCGTCCCGCCCGGATCGCGGTCGAAGCGCAGGCTGGTCTGCACATTGCCGCCGAAAGCGACCGCATCCGACACGTCGAAGGCGGCAAGGCCGTTCTTGACCTGGGCGGTTGCGGCGACCTCGGCAAGCGGAATCGCTCCCGCCGTGGCATGAGCTGCCGAAAGCCTGAGGTCCAGATTGAGCCGGTCGGCGAAAGAAGTGTCGATCTCGCCCGAAACCTGGCCTGCCGAGGATGCGAGAGGCGTGAACGCGGACAGGAACGAGCCGAGGTCGAGCGTTTCGAAGGCGAGCGTGCCGGAGACGACCGGACGCCCCTCGGCAAGAGCGAAATCGAGCGCGCCCATGCCGGGGTTCTTGTCGAGGACGATCTCGGCGCTGTCGAATTTCAGCCGGCCGGCGCTGCCGGAAACCTTGCTTGAGATCGAGACCGAGCCGATCGCGGCGCCGGGTGCGATGCCGGTCCCCGACCAGTCCAGCATACGCCGCAGCGAGGGAGCCGAGAATTTCACTTGCCCGTCGACATAGGCATTGGCGGAGAAGCTTGCCGTTCCGTCGAACGACAGGTTGGCGGGCGCTGCCTTGAAGTTCAGGGTAAAGGGGGCGGGGCCGCCGGCGGCGAGCAGAAGCGGCTTGGGCGACGACGCTTCGAGCGTGACGCCTTCGCCATGCCAGATGCCGGACGCGGTGAGTGATGCGCTGCTGTTCATCGCCGACCAGCTCGCCTGCCCGGTCAGGCTGGTGGCGATCTCTTCTTCCTTGCCATTGGCGGATGCAACGATGCGGCCGTCGCGAAATTCGAATATGCCGAGAGGGTCGGCGGGCAGCCTGCCGAGGTCGGGATTGGCGGGATCGGCGGCCAGAAGGGCGCGGGCGGCATCGACGGAACGGCTGATGCGGCCACCTTCCGGGAAGGCAGGCAGGTAGAGGCCGTCAGCGGTGCGCTCGACCCGGATCGTAGGCCGGATCAGCCGGGCCGAGGAGAACACGACATCGCCGCGCAGCGCTGCCATGGCCGACAGGCCGACCTCGATGCGCTCGGCCTCGATAACCGGCTGCTCGCTCGCATCCGTCCACTTCGAAAGCGCGACCTGGGTCAGGATGGCGCGAAACTGCGGCCAGACCTCGATTTGCGGCGCGCCGGCAATGGTGACGCGGTAGCCGCTCCACGCGCTCATCTCCCAGGCGATGCGGTCGCGCACGATCCGCGTCGAGGCGATGAACGGCAGCGCAACGAACACCAGTATGGCGACGAGCCCCACAAGGGCGGCCGCCCATACGCCACGTCGCATCCACGATGATGGCATCTCGCCCCTTCTTTGCGTTCCGCCAAGCCGACGCAAGGTGTAACCGGTGGCCGATGCATTTCAAGTCTTTATGACCTCGCTATGGCGCATTGCCCACATCGATGGGCGCTGCGGGACATATGCTTGCCCTGCTGCTTGCCAATATGCTTAACCGTTGCCGACAAAGCGCGATGGCGCTGCCGCCTTTGCCAAGGCGATTGCGGCGCAGATGGAGGATAGACGATGGCCACTTCAACGCCCTTGTGGGAGCCGAGCGCCGAGCGCATCGAGGCAGCGCCGCTGACGGCATTTGCCGCCAAGGCCGAAGCGCGGGCGGGGCGTGGTTTTTCGTCCTATGCCGAATTGCATCGATGGTCGGTAGCCGAACCCGAAGCCTTCTGGGATCTCGTCTGGGATTTCTGCGGCGTTGTCGGCGACAAGGGCGAAGTCGTGCTTGCCGATGGAGACAGGATGCCAGGGGCCGGCTTCTTTCCCGAGGCCCGGCTGAACTATGCAGAGAACCTGCTCGCCACCAGCGGGCCGGGCACGGCGATGGTGTTTCGCGGCGAGGACAAGGTCGAGCGGCGGCTGTCGTGGAACGAGCTTCATGCGCTGGTCTCGCGCCTGCAGCAGTTGTTTTCCTCGCTGGGCGTGAGAGAGGGCGACCGCATTGCTGCGATGATGCCGAACATGCCGGAGACGATCGCGGCGATGCTGGCGGCGACTTCGCTTGGCGCAGTCTGGTCGTCCTGCTCGCCCGATTTTGGCGAGCAGGGCGTGCTCGACCGTTTCGGCCAGATCGAGCCCGTCGTCTTCATCGCCCCCGACGGCTACTGGTATAATGGCAAGGCCATCGAAGTCGCCGACAAGGTGGCGGCCGTCTCGGCCAAGCTTTCCAGCGTGAAGAAGGTGCTGATCGTCGATTATCTCGGAACGTCGGGCGATGTTGCCGACTCCATCGGCAAGGCGGTGTCGCTCAACGATGCGATCGAACCCTTTGCCATCAAGGAGGTGACGTTCAAGCGCCTGCCGTTCTCGCATCCGCTGTTCATCCTGTTTTCGTCGGGCACGACCGGCATTCCCAAATGCATCGTGCATTCGGCCGGCGGCACGCTGATACAGCACGTCAAGGAACACCGCCTGCATGCCGGGCTGGTCCAAGGCGACCGTTTCTTCTATTTCACCACCTGTGGCTGGATGATGTGGAACTGGCTGGTGACCGGCCTGGCGACGGGCGCGACGCTTCTGCTCTACGACGGCTCGCCGTTCTATCCCAGCGGCAACGTGCTGTTCGACTATGCCGATGCCGAGAAGATGACCTATTTCGGCACCTCGGCCAAATTCATCGATTCGGTGCGCAAGGCCGATCTCGAGCCGATCAAGAGCCATGATCTTGGCAGCGTGCGCACCATCTCCTCGACCGGTTCGCCGCTGTCGCCGGAAGATTTCCGCTTCGTCTATGAAGGCATCAAGCGCGACGTGCATCTCGCTTCGATCTCGGGCGGCACCGATATCGTTTCGTGCTTCGTGCTCGGCGTTCCGACCGAGCCGGTATGGGAAGGCGAGATACAGGGGCCGGGGCTCGGCATGGCGGTCGATGTCTGGGATGACGACGGCAAGCCGATCCGGCGGGAGAAGGGGGAACTGGTCTGCACGAGGCCGTTTCCGGCCATGCCGATCGGCTTCTGGAACGATCCGGAAGGCAAGAAATATCACGGCGCCTATTTCGAGCGCTTCGACAATGTCTGGTGCCACGGCGACTTCGCCGAATGGACCGGCCATGGCGGCATCATCATCCATGGCCGTTCGGATGCGACGCTCAATCCGGGCGGAGTGAGGATCGGCACGGCGGAAATCTACAATCAGGTCGAGCAGATGCCCGAAATCCTCGAGGCGCTCGCCATCGGCCAGGATTTCGACAACGACGTGCGGGTGGTGCTGTTCGTGCGGCTGGCGCCCGGCATCGCCCTCGACGAGGCTCTGGAAAAGCGCATCAGGACCAAAATCCGCACCGGCGCCAGCCCGCGCCATGTTCCGGCGCGCATCGTTGCCGTCACCGATATTCCGCGCACCAAGTCGGGCAAGATCACCGAACTTGCGGTGCGCGACATCGTCCATGGCCGCAGCGTCAAGAACAAGGAAGCGCTGGCAAATCCGGAAGCGCTTGAGCTGTTCAGGGACTTGCCGCAGTTGGCAAGCTAGCGGAGACGGCGTCCTGCAATGGTAAACGAAAACTGAACGGGCAAATTTACCTAAACTTCAGGTGTGGTACAGATTCGTAAAGTTTTTGATGGGGCGGTAAGGATTTGTTAACGTCCCCGCCCCGATAGTCGCGGGTAACTTGAGGGAGAAATCCCGTTCCGCGGCCCGGCCAAGGTGCAGAATTCGCTCAAGCCCGTTGTGACAAATTCCAAAATTCAGGCGCCCTCCAGGGCGCCTTTTCTTTTATCCCTAAAAGAACCTGCTAAACGCGATGGCAGCTATTCAGCCAGAACCCGCGTTGACGGGAAGGCCACCTCGACCAGCGTTCCTTCGCCGGGCGTCGAACTGATGGTGAAGCGGGCGCGGTTGGCTTCGACCATCGCCTTGGTCAGCGGCAGGCCGAGCCCGGTGCCGTCGCCGCGGCCGCGCTTCAAAGCATTGATCTGCTTGAACGGCTTCAGCGCCTGCTCGATCTCGGCCTGCGTCATGCCGATGCCGGTATCGCGCACGCGCAGCACCACGTCGCCGGAAATTTCATAGGCCGTCGAGACGATGACCTGGCCGCCGGCCTGCGTATAGCGGATGGCGTTGGAGAGGATGTTGAGGGCGATCTGGCGTACGCTGCGCAGGTCGGCCACCACTTCCGGCAGCCGCGACGCGAAGCTGGAGCGGATGATGACGCGCTCGCGATTGGCCTGCGGCTGCATCAGGGCGACCGTTTCCGCCAGCGTGTCGTTGAGCGATACCGCTTCATAGGCCATGTCCTGCTGGCCGGCCTCGATCTTGGAGATGTCGAGCAGGTCGTTGACCAGATCGAGCACGTGATTGCCGGAGCGGTTGATGTCGCGCAGGTAGTCGCGGTAGCGGTCGTTGGCGACGGGGCCGAACTTCTCGTCCACCATCAGTTCCGAAAAGCCGATGATGGCGTTGAGCGGCGTCCTGATCTCGTGGCTGATGCGGGCGAGGAAATCGGTCTTCTGCGACGATGCCCGCTCGGCTACGGCGCGCGCCTGGGTAAGGTCTTCCTCGGCCCGCTTCCACTGGGTGATGTCGCGCACGACGGCGCAAAAGCCGCTGTCGCCGGGCAGCCGGCCAATGGTCATGAACAGCGGGATAAAACGGCCTTGCGCCTCGCGCCCGATCACTTCGCGGCCATCGTTGAGGACGCTGGCGACGCCGTGTTCGGAGAGGCCGGCGAGATAGTCGCGCGCGGCGCGCTGGCTCTCGATGGCGAACAGCGAGGAAAAGGGCTTGCCGTTCACCTCCTCGGCGTCAAAGCCGAACAGGGCTTCCGCCGGCCGGCTGATGGAGCGGATGTTGCCGTCACGGCCTATCAGCACGACGCCGTCGGTAGCGGTGTCGATGATGGTGCGCATTTCGGCGATGCGCGCCTTGAGTTCCGAGACCTCGGGCTGCGGCGCGATGTTCGTTACCGACGGCAGGACCGGAGTGACGGGTGCTGCGGGCGCGCGTGTTTCGCCGGTGCGGCGCACGACCAGAAGCAGCGCCTTGCGCTCCTGCCACGGAACCGAACGCAGGATCGCCTCGACCGGAAATTCGTTGCCGTCCTTGCCCCGCAGGCGCAGCGCACGGTCGCTTTCGTCCGCGGCAGCGTCGCCGGCATAGGGTTCGGCAAACAGGACATCGAGCCCGCCGGCCTCATCGAGTTCGTCCAGCGTGTCGTAGCCGGCGAGGTCGAGGAACTCGTCATTGGCATAGTGCAGCACGTCGCCTGAATGGATCAGCACCGGGACCGGCAGTTTGGCGAGGATCGAGACGTCGGGCGTGTCCGGATCGCCTTTGGCAAAGGCCGACGGCAGGAAGCCGCCGGTCTGCAACAGCCATTGCGGGGCTTCTGCCCGGATAGGCCTGGCAGGCTCGGCCTCAAGGCGCGCCTGGGCAGCCTGTTCCAGAGCGCCGCCTGCGTCCGGCTCGCGAAATTCGGCGTCGCGGAAATCGGCAGCGGCCATCCCGTCTTCATCGGCGCTGTGGTCGGGTTCGGAAGATGCGTAGTCGAGCAGCGAGCCATGTGCCGAAGGTGCCGGCTGAACGGGCTCGGCGGCATGGCTTTCAGGCGAAACGTCGCTCTCCAGCTTTGAAGCCGTGTCGGCGCGCTCGACTTCGTTGCCGGTTGCCGGCGACGAGGCGGCTTCGGCTTCGGTCGTGAAAGTGCTCTCGGGTTCGCTGACTTTCTTCAGTCGCTCGCCGATCTCGCGAAACGCGTTGCGCTCGATTGAAGACAGGCCCTTGTCGTTGGCTGCGGGGCGGTGTTCCGCAAGCCGGATGACCTTGTCGGCGAAGCGGCGCTCCGGCTTGGGCGTGATTTCGAGCGCCGGGACCTCGCCCTGGAACGGATCGGCCGTTGGAGCTTCCGGCGGTGGCGAGGCTTGCGGCGGTGCCGGTTCTTCGGCAGGCACAGGCCGGTTCGGAACCAGCACCATGCCTATGCCTTCCGGGTCTGCAATCGCATCGCCCATGCGGGCAACGCCGAAGCCGCGGAAACCTTCGAACTCGCGGTTGCGGTTGTAGACGGGGAGCGCCGCCAGATCGACAGGCACTTTCAGGTCGGTGCCGGAAAGCGGCCACCAGACCGAGCGGCCGGACCAGGTGTCGCGGCGTTCGAGCAGGCCTGAGATTTCGCCTGACGGATCGAGGCCGAATGTGGTGGCGACATCCTTGAAGCGCCTGCCGACGACATCGGCAGCCGGTTGGCCAAGCGCGTCTGCAAACTCCGGCGAGACCGAACTGAAACGGCCATCGGCATCGGTGCGCCAGACAAAGCGAACAGGGCTGACGTTGCGCTGGGCCGCTTCCACCGCTGCGGCTGGCTCATCGGCTGGTTGTTCGGCATCCGCTGCCTTTGCCTGGTCCTGATGGGCCTGGCCGGCATCGACATCGCTGAAATACCAATGATCGTGATGATGCTTTTCCGGTCGCTCGGCATTGGCCGGCCCGGTGCTGGACGGGGAAGCCGCAGGGGGCGTTTTGGCGGAGGGCTTCACCTCGACCGAAGGTTCGGCATCGGCTGCCTCGGCCTGCCCTTCGTCGATGACGACGAGAAGGTGGCGGGCGGGATCGTCGGTGAGCCGCGCGATGCCCGCTGGATAGGATTTCCTGCCGGCGGTGACGATGCGCTTGACGATGCGGTCGCGTTCGTTGGCGACCTCGCGCACCAACCCGGCCAGTGTCGAGGCGGAAATGCCGAGGTTCGAGAAATCCGCCGAGGCGGCTTCGATTTCGCCCGCGCCGTCGATAAAGGCAAGGAAATGACCGTCTTCGGCAAAGCCGCCGATAGCCTTCGCGGTTCGGTCGGCCGCGCTGGCTTGCTCGCCCTGCTCGGACGGGACAGCCAGCAGGATGGCCCTTTCGCCGTCGGGCAGCACGATGCTGCTGGCGAAAAAGCCGACTGCGCGGCTGGTCATGCCGCTGGTGAGCCGCACCATCAGCGAGCGGTCGCTGCCGATTTCAGGATAACCTGAAGTCGCCATGATCTGCCGTCGAGCGACGGCGGAAAGGCCAGATGATTCGCCGATGATGCGCTCGATGTCGGGATAGCCGAACAGTGCTGCGCCCGGGCCGTTTGCCCACAGAACCTGCTCCAGGTCCGCAGCCAGGATGACCAGCGCATCGCCGGCAGCAAAGCGCTGGCGCACCGCGTCGAGCACGGCAACGTCGAGAAAGGAGTAGCTGTCGGACGGCATGCGCTTGGCGAACCCTCGCAGGTCAGGCAGTTTGCAGTTAACGCTTTGTTAATAAAAGCCGATGGCGCGAAGGTCCACAAGCCACCGCGTTTGGACGCCGAAATCTGGCCACGTGGTTAACGCCGGAAGCCGGCAAAAATATTGCGCTGCAACAAAAATATTGCATTGCACAAAATTCGTGCTATATATGCCCATCATACATGAACGAGACGGCTTTGAGCTAAAGCCGCTGCCCCTGAAAGGATGGAAAATGACCAAGACGAAGAGCGCCGACTTCATCGGCAATGTCGAATTCCCGAGCTTTGACGCTTCCAAGGCCACCGACCAGATCCGCGCTTTTGCTGAAAAGGGCGTTGAGCAGTCGAAAGAGGCCTATGCCAAGCTGAAGACCGGTTCGGAAGAGGCCCAGAAGGTTCTCGAAACCACCTACGAGACCGCCAAGTCGGCCACCAGCGACCTGTCGCTGAAGGCGATCGCTGCGCTGCGCACCAGCGCCGAAGCCAATTTCTCGCATCTCGAGGCTCTCGTCGGTGCCAAGTCGCTGTCGGAAGTCGTTGAGCTGCAGACCGCTTTCCTGCGTCAGCGCTACGAGCAGAGCGTCGAGCAGGCCAAGGACTTCCAGGCAGCTGCTTCCAAGGCTGCAGAGGACGTCTCCAAGCCGGTCAAGGCCGTCTTCGAGAAGACCTTCAAGGAACTGAAGGTCGCGTAATCTTTAGGGGCGCGCCGGTTTCGGCCGTCAAGCAATACCCGGCGGGTGGTTCCTCCTCCCTCCGCCTGCCGGGCGAAGCGGCCAGCGCATTCCGCTGGCCAATAAAGGAAAAGGCCGGCACCTCCTCCCGCCGGCCTTTTTCTTTGCCTGTCGCAAGGTGAGGAAAGGGGCGAATCGCGCAAGCGACCTTTTGCCCTTCCAAATGGCTTGAATTAGACTCCATTAACCCGTATTGACGCTTCGCCGAACGACAAAGCTTATCGCAAAGGATGGACTTTCAGCCGATCGGGCCATGCAGATGTGCCGTTGTAGCTCAGCTGGTTAGAGCGCCGGATTGTGGATCCGGAGGTCGCTGGTTCGATCCCAGCCAACGGTACCATCCCTTCCCAATGAATCTGTTGAAACCCGCAACTCCTTCAGGCCTTGGGCTGTCGATATGGTACGCCTGATGAATGGCAACGCAGTTTGAAAGCAATCGGTATCTTTTCGGGATGCCGCACGTTTAAAGCAACGAAGACCAGGAAGTGCAGGGCAGTGCAATGAGTGAACATGCGATCAAGTTCCTTCAGGAATGGATCGGCGAGAAGTGCCAGTCTCCGGCCTTGCCGATAAAGATCGAGCAGCACGCTGAAACGCTTGCCCGCGAATGCGCCGCCGAGGCGGCCGAAGCCGGGATTCCGATGGAAGACATCCAGGAAGAGGTCGGCGACATCCAGGAACTCATCGCCTCGCGTCTCGAGGACGCGGTGGAGATCGACGAGGACGCCCCCGGCGACGCCTCGACAGGCGGCCGCGCCGCCTGATTGGTCAGGCTTTACGCCGGAGCCGGTTGCAATCACCATCTGATGGAATAAAATTCCTATAATAGAGAATTATTAGAATTTTCGTCTTGGACAAAGCAGGCCAAGGTCTGCGATCAGTGCGCCCATCGGAGCCAAAGGAGCTATCCGATGACGCGCACCGCAAAAATCGAACAGAACGCCGCATTCGACCGGGTCAGACCGCCCTATGGCTCGGTCCTCGACCTGATCGGGGAGACGCCGGTGGTGGAACTGACGAAGTTCGACACCGGGCGCTGCCGGCTGTTCATCAAGCTCGAAAGCCAGAACCCCGGCGGCTCGATAAAGGATCGCATCGCCCGCTCGATGATCGCCGCGGCGGAACGGGACGGCCGGCTTAAGAAAGGCGGCGTCATCATCGAGGCGACGGCCGGCAACACCGGTCTTGGCCTTGCGCAGGTGGGTATTCCCAAGGGGTATCGCATCATCCTCGTCGTGCCCGACAAGATGTCGCGTGAGAAGGCGCAGCATCTGCGCGCGCTGGGCGCCGAGGTGCGGCTGACCCGCTCCGACGTCGGCAAGGGCCATCCGGAATATTATCAGGACATGGCCGAGAAGATCGCCGCCGAGACGCCGGGATCGTTCTACGTCAACCAGTTTGCCAACCCGGCCAACCCGCTGGCGCACGAGACGACGACGGGACCGGAGATCTGGCAGCAGCTCGATGGCGACGTCGATGCGGTGGTCGTCGGCGTGGGCTCGGGCGGTACGCTGACCGGTCTCGGCAGATTCTTCGCCAAGATGTCGCCGAAGACCGAGATGGTGCTGGCCGACCCGGCAGGCTCGGTGCTGGCGCCGCTGGTCAAGACAGGCAAGCTGGAACAGGCTGGAAGCTGGACGGTGGAAGGCATCGGCGAGGATTTCGTGCCGCCGAATGCCGATCTTTCGCTGGTGAAGCAGGCCTATACGATCTCCGACCGGCATTCGATGCTGGCGGCGCGCGACCTGTTGTCGAAGGAAGGCATTCTGGCCGGCTCCTCCTCGGGCACGCTTCTGGCGGCCGCGCTACGCTACTGCCGCGAGCAGCAGACGCCGAAGCGCGTCATCACCTTTGTCTGCGACAGCGGCAACAAATATCTTTCCAAGGTATTCGACGATTTCTGGCTGGCCGAACAGGGACTTGCCGAGCGCGAGCAGCATGGCGATTTGAGCGACCTCGTCGCCCGTTCGCACCGCGAGGGCGGCACCGTCTTCGTCGGTCCCGACGATACGCTCTTGACCGCCTATGGACGGATGCGGCGTGGCGACGTTTCGCAACTTCCGGTGCTCGACAACGGCAGACTGGTCGGCATCATCGACGAAGGCGACATACTGGCCAAGGTGGATGGCAACTACCAGGGCCGCTGGGAGCGCTTCGAGGGACCGGTGCGCACCGCCATGACCTCGGAACTGCACACATTGCAGGCCAGCCAGACGCTGGACGCGCTTTTGCCGGTCTTTGACCGCAACGAGGTGGCGATCGTCTTTGACGGCGACGAATTTGTCGGCCTTATCACCCGTATCGACCTGATCAACCATTTGAGACGCTCAAAATGACCGAACAGCCGCAAAAGGGCAGGAATCGCCTCGCCTTTTCGACCCGCACCATTCATGGCGGCCAGAGCCACGACCCGACCACGGGTGCGGTGATGGTGCCGATCTACGCCACCTCGACCTACGCCCAGCAGAGCCCCGGCGTACATAAGGGCTTCGAATATGCGCGCAGCCAGAACCCGACGAGATTCGCCTTCGAGCGCGCCATAGCCGATCTCGAAAGCGGCTCGGCGGCCTTTGCCTATGCGTCCGGCCTCGCCGCGATTGCCAATGTGTTCGAACTGCTCGATGCCGGTGCACATATCGTTGCCACTGACGACATCTATGGCGGCACCTTCCGTCTGCTCGAACGGGTGCGCAAGCGCTCGGCCGGCCTGCAGGTGACGTTTGTCGATTTCACCGACCTTGCCAAGGTCGAGGCGGCGATCCGGCCAGACACGAAGATGCTTTGGGTCGAGACGCCGACCAATCCGCTGCTGCGCATTGTCGATCTCGAAGCGGTGGCTGCCTTGGCCAAGCGCAAGGGCGTCATCGCCGTTGCCGACAACACCTTCTGCAGCCCCTATATCCAGCGGCCGCTGGAACTCGGCATCGACCACGTCGTCCATTCGACCACCAAATATCTCAACGGCCACTCCGACATGATCGGCGGCACGGTCGTTGTCGGCGAAAACGCGGAGCTGCGCGACAAGCTGAAGTTCCTGCAAAACGCGGTTGGCGCGATTTCCGGGCCGTTCGACAGTTTCCTCGCCTTGCGCGGCCTTAAGACGCTGGCGCTGCGCGTGGAGCGCCATTCGCAGAACGGGCTGAAGATCGCGCGCTGGCTGGAAGCACGCTCCGATGTCCGGCGCGTCATCTATCCCGGCCTCGAAAGCCATCCGCAGCACGCCGTTGCCAAGGCGCAGATGCACGCTTTCGGCGGCATGGTCACCTTCGAGCTTGACCGCGACCTCGCCGCCACCAAGCGTTTCCTGGAGCATGTCCGCCTGTTTGCGCTGGCCGAAAGCCTTGGCGGTGTCGAAAGCCTGATCGAGCATCCGGCGCTGATGACGCACGGTTCCATCCCGGCAGAGCAGCGTGCGGCGATCGGCATTTCGGATTCGCTGGTCAGGCTCTCCGCCGGCATCGAGGACGCCGACGACCTGATTGCCGATATCGAACAGGCCCTGTCGGCCTGACAGGGAGCCGGCGCGCCGCCTATCTGTTGCGCCAGGCTTGCGTACGTCCGAGCAAAGCGCGCGAAACCAGCGCGTGGATGAGCCGCGCAGCAATGTTGGTGTAAAAGATCATCATGCCCATCGCCGCAGCCGGTGCGATGTCGCCGGCATCATCCATGTTGAGCACGGCGACGGAAGCAAGCTGGGTATGGGTCGAATAGAGGAACACGACCGCCGACACCGTCGTCATCGCGTTGACGAACAGGTAGATCGAGATGTCGAGGATCGCCGGCAGGCAGACCGGTACCGTCACCCGGAAGAACAGCTTGTGGAAGGGCTGCTTCAGCGAGGCGGCGACCGGCTCGAACTCGCGGTCCATCTGCTTCAGCGCCGTCAGCGCGGTCAGGTGCGACACGGTGTAAAAGTGGGTGACCGTGCACACGACGAGGATCGCCATCGTGCCGTAGATCGGATTGAGCGGGTTGGCCGGGCTGTTGAAGAAGAAGATATAGGCCAGTCCAAGCACCATGCCGGGAACCGCCATCGGCAGCATGGCCAGGAACTGGAACAGCGTGCGGCCTGCTTTGAAGCCGTCGCTCTTTTCGACCATATAGGCCCCGGTGAAGACGATGATGGTGCCGAAGAAGGCCGTCAGCAGCGCCATTTCGATGGAGTTGTAGTAAGCAGCCCAGCCGCCGCCGTCCATCAGGTCGAAATGGAAATTCTTCAGACTGGGCGTCAGATCGTAGGGCCAGAACTTGACGGTCGCCGCCAGCTGGCAAACGCCGATCATGGTCAGGATGAACACGGCAACAACGGCGCAATAGGTAAAGCACAGCCAGTCGAAACGCGTATTGGGCTTCGGCTGGTAAGGAACCGAGCGGGCCGACAACAGCGCCACCTGCTTCTTCTGGATGGCGCGGTCGACGAAGAAGGCGGCGACGGCGGGGATCAGCAGGATCACCGACACGACCGCGCCCATTTCGAAATTCTGCTGGCCGATGACCTGCTTGTAGATGTCGACGGCGAGCATGTTGTATTGGCCGCCGATGACCTTCGGCAGGCCGAAATCGGTGATCACCATGGTGAACACGACGAAGGCGGCCGAGATGATGCCATAGCGCGCGCCAGGTACCGTCACGGTCCAGAAGGTGCGCCATTTCGTTGCGCGCAGCGATGTCGCCGCCTCGTAGTGGCGCGCATCGGCGATGGCGAGAGCCGTCGAAATGATGATGAGTGCATGCGGTAGCGTGAAGAAGACCGAGCCGATGACGATGCCGATCGGGCCATAGATGCTGTAGCCCATCATCAGGTCCTTGAGCAGGCCCTGATTGCCGAACAGATAGACGAGTGCAATGCCGGGCAACAGCGAAGGCACCAGGATGGGGATGGCCAGTATCAGCTTGAACAGCCCCTTGAAGCGCATGTGGCTGCGGTTCAATGCATAGGCGAGCGCAAAGGCGATCGAGATGACCAAAACGGTGCTGATGACCCCCATCAGAACCGAATTGGAGATCGACTGGGCAAGGCTCGGCGTGGAGAAATAGGCGCTGAAATTGTCGAGCCCGAACGAGCTCACCGGACGCAGCACGACGCGTCGGAAGGTGTTGGAATCGAGTTCCACCCATTCGGTGCCGCGGTGCAGGTCGGAGCCGACAAGGAAGGCAGCGCCCTCTGTCGTGCCGCGGACACGGTACTTCACCGGACTGCGGAAGCTGAAATCCTTGAACAGGCCGGTAACGGCAAGACGGCCGTCGGAGCTGGTTTCGAGTTCCTCCGGTGCTATGGCGCCGGTTTCGAGATTGAGCGCCTCGACTGTTTTGGGCGCCCCGAAATTCAGGCCGGTGTCGTCGCTGCGCTGGATTTCGAAGGCTGTCAGGTCGAACTGGTAGGTCGAGACGGATTTCGACAGCAGCACATAAAGCGGCGCTGCCAGCGCGACCAGCAGATAGAGCGAGATGACGAGCATCAAGCCGCGCTTGACGATGTCGTCGGAAGAAAGCTGCGCGCGAAGTGCGCGCCCGGCCGGCATGGTCAGTGTGGCGCCCATCTCAGCGATCCTTGGCAAAGACGAGCAGGCGCTCACGCGGTAATTCCACGCGCATCTGCCCGCCGACCTCGATAGTGAGCCGGCGCACGGCATTGATCGAGAAGTCGGCGACGAGGACGCGATCCTCGAAGCGTGGCGAGGAAAGACGCGTACGCCAGAACGCACCGAGGAACTCCATGGCCTCGACGGTAACGTCGATCAGGTTTTCCGGCGTCTTCACCGCTTCCGCGCTGTCGAGGCTGTGCGGGATGATGTCAACGGGGCGTATGACGGCGGTGACATCGCTGCCGACGGCGATGTCATGCGGAGCGCATGACAGTTCCGTGCCTGACAGCGCGACAGTTTCGTTGGCCCGGATCTTCCCGGGGAACCGGTTCGTCTCGCCTATGAAATCTGCAACGAACAGCGTTTTCGGATGCCGATAGACTTCGGTCGGAGTGCCGACCTGCTCGATGATGCCATGGTTCATGACCACGATGCGGTCAGCCATGGAAAGCGCTTCTTCCTGATCGTGGGTGACCATGATGGTGGTCACGCCGAGCTTGCGTTGCAGTTCCTTGATCTCGTGGCGCAAATGCACGCGCACCTTGGCGTCGAGCGCGGAAAGCGGCTCGTCCAGCAGCAAAAGACCGGGCGAAACCGCCATGGCGCGGGCAAGCGCGATGCGCTGCTGCTGGCCGCCGGAAAGCTGGGCTGGATATTTCTTCGCCTGGGCCGAGAGCCCAACCAGGTCCAGAAGTTCGGCGACACGCACCGCGATCTCGGGCTTGGACCGCTTGGCATTTTCCAACCCGAAGGCGATGTTCTTCTCGATGGTCAGATTGGGAAACAGCGCATAGGACTGGAATACGATGCCGTAGTCGCGCCGCGATGGCGGCAGGGTCGAGATGTCCTTTGCCGCCTGATGAATGGTTCCGCGCGTCTGCAGGTCGAGGCCCGCTATGGCGCGCAGCAGGGTCGTCTTGCCGCAGCCGGACGGACCAAGAAAACAGATGAATTCGCCCTCGTTGATCTCCAGCGACACGCCCTTCAGCGCGGTGAAGTCACCGAACGCCTTCCAGATGTTTTCGATCTTGAGGTAGCTCGGTTTCACAACTGCTGCCTTCCCGGCTTCGGGCGCAAGATGCACCCGTGCAGCCGCCGCTGCGGCTACGGTTTCGTGTTTCATCTCACGATCCATCGCTGTTCAGGATACAATGCGGGCGCCGCTTTCGCGACGCCCGGTGAAGTCAGGTCAGGTCTTCGGTTCGGACTTGGAGTCGTAGCGCTTGGCCCACTCCGTCAGGATCGCCTTGCGGTTGTTGGCCGCCCACTCGAAGTCGTTCTTGATCATGTGGTCGGCAACGTTCGGCGGCAGGTTGTCCACCGGCTTGGCAATGCCCGGATAGGCAAGCACGGCGTAGCCGACATTGTACATCTCGTTGGCTTCCTTGGAGACCGAGAAGTCCACCAGCTTCTTGGCGGCTTCGAGATTGGCCGTGCCGGCGATGATCGCGGTGGCCTCGGCCTCCCAGCCAGATCCCTCCTCGGGGAAGATGATCTCGATCGGCGCGCCGGCGCTCTTTGCCTTGGCGCCAGGGAACTCGAACGATACGCCGATGACGGTTTCACCGGCGCCCGCCATCTTGCAGGGCTTCGAGCCGGAATGGGTGTAGGCCGAGATGTTTTCGTGCAGGCCGTCCATGAAGGCCCAAGCGTCCTTCTCGCCGAACATTTGCAGCCAGGCGGAAACGTCGAGGAAGCCGGTGCCGGACGAGTTCGGGTTCGGCATCACGACATGGCCCTTGTATTCCGGCTCGGTCAGGTCCTTCCAGCTCTTGGGAGCCGGAATGCCGAGCTTGCCGGCTTCGACGGTGTTGAAGCAGATCGCCGCGACGTAGGCGTCCATGCCGGTCCATGTCGGCGGTGTCGTCGTATCGACGAAGCGTGGATCGAGTTTCTCCACGCCCGCTGGTGCATAAGCCTCCAGCATGCCCTCGCCCTTGAGCAGCAAAAGCGAGGTGGCGGCGAGGCCCCAGACGACGTCGGCCTGCGGATTGTCCTTCTCGGCAAGCAGCTTGGCGGTCATGACGCCGGTGGAATCGCGGACCCAGTTGATCTTGATGTCCGGGTAGGCCTTTTCGAATTCGGCCTTGTAGCGGTCGAGGTCGACGGCTTCGACGGCAGTGTAGACGGTCAGGTTCGTCTCGGCGAAAGCGGCGGAAGCGGAAAGGCTTGCCACAAAGGCGGCGAGGACGAGTGATGCGGATTTCTTCATGATCGAGTTCCCCGGGGTTTGATACAAGCTGCGGTGCATCGGGACGCTCGTGCTCTCAGGCGTTTTTCCGGTCGTGGTGCCGGCCGATGTCGTCCTTGCCTGGATCGTGGCGAAGAGGCGTCGATAAGTAAAATCTATTTAATCGATATGGTCATAGGGTGAGGTGATATTTGTAATACCGCCGTCATATTGAAGCGGCACCGGCTTTGGCGGTATTGCCGGCATGCCTGCAAACCATTGTTTTAGTGAATTAAATCAGCCGGATACCGCCAGCGTGAGGACGCCGGCGGCAACCACGGTCGCGGCCAGGATCCGGCCTTGCCAGGGTCGTTCGTGAAAAAGCAGCGTGCCGATCAGGGCCGCGATGATGACGCTCGATTCCCTGACCGCCGAAACGGCGCCGATGGGCGCGATGGTCTTGGCATAGAGCACCAGCCCGTAGGCTGTGACGGCGAACAGACCGCCGATCAGACCGAGGCCGAAGATGTTCCAGCTGAACGGCACTCCGGCCCTCTTGCGGGTCCACAGGATGCCCACAGTAACCGGCGATTCCAGAAGGAAGAGCCAACCCATATATCCGGTCGGGCTTTCCGAAAGGCGAACGCCGATACCGTCCGCGACCGAATAGGCCGCGATGCTCATGCCGAGCAGGGCGGCGACGCCGATGGCTTTCCTGTCGGCGTCGGCCGCGCCCCGTTGCAGCGCGAGCAGGCCGATGCCGAAGGTGACGAGGCCGAGACCGGTCCAGCCGAGGCCGGTCAACTTCTCGCCAATAAGGAGAAACGTGCCGAGCGCCACCAGCGCCGGCGCCATGCCGCGCGAAATCGGATAGACTTGGCCGAGGTCGCCCAGCCGGTAGGCGTGGAAAAGCAGCGCGTAGTAGCCGTAGTGGATGATGGTCGAGGTGGCGATGGACGGCCAGCTCGATAGTGCTGGCGGCTCGGAAATCGAGATCAGCACGAAACCTGCCAAGGCATGCACACCCGAGACCGCCGCCAGCGTAAGCGCGCGATCGGGCGCAGCCTTGACCACCGCATTCCAGCTTGCATGCAGGAACGCGGCGAAGAGGACGATCGATAGCGCGGTTGCGGACAATCCGGTGCGCCCGTCAGCCGAACAGGCCAGCGATGGTTTCCTCGCCGATGGCAAAGCCGGTGCTGGCGCCGGTTCCGCTGGTGATCATGACGAGACGGACATTATGCTCCGGCGCGTCGATGAAGGCAGGCGTGTCGGAAGCGGTCGCATAGGTGCCCGTCCATCGCGCCTCCACGGCTGGAGCCTTGCCGAACAGGATGGCGAGTTCGTCCAGGATGAGGTCATCCACTTCCGCGGAGCCGAAGGGGTCGAGCGTTTGCCCGTAATGGTGGGAATCGCCGACGACCAGCGAACCATCCGCGCTCTGAGCTACAATCAGGTGGACGCCGTTTTCCAGCGCCCGTGGGCATTCGTGATTGAGTCTGGCTTGCAAGCGCGAGGCCTCCGGCAATTGGGCGTACCCTTCGTAACGGATCAGACTGAGGTCCGAGATGAGCGTCGAGCGCAAGTCAAAGCCGGGATTCGCCAATCTCAGCATTTGCAGCTTGCAACGGCGCACGCCGTACCTGTCGATTCTGTCCGGATAGAGTGTAGCAAAGTCGTCGCCGGGGCAAACGACCACCTTGTCCGCCTTGATTGTTCCATGGCTGGTTTCCACGCAAGGCGGTGCAAGCGACAGCACGGAGACGCCGCGCCGGAATTCGACCGAGTGCTTCTCGGCCAGGAAGGCGGCGAGTTTCGGGATCGCCTCGCGCGATTCGACGCGAAGCTCGAACGGGCTGTGCAGGCCGCCGGCGATCTTGGAGGCATCGAGTTGCGGCTGGTGGCAGCTGACTTCCTTGCTGCTCAGGAGCCGGCATTGTTGCCCCTGCTCGGTTCGGTGGAAGGATTCCAACAGTGAAACAGCCTCTGGGCGCTGGGCTGCGACCAGCATGCCTTGCTGGACGACCCCGATGCCCGCTTGCGGGGCAACGTCGAGCCAGACTTCGCGCGTGCGCTGCGCCCGCTGCAACGAGATGCCCGGATCCTGCCCGGACACCACGACGAGACCGAAGTTGCGGATCGAGGCGCCGTTGGCCTGCATATCCCTGTCGATGACGACGACACGCAAACCCTGCTTTGCCGCGGCCAAGGCATGCGCAAGGCCAATGATGCCTGCTCCGACAACCGCCAGATCGAATGTCACGATTTTCTGTCTCTTTCTTACCAGGGAAGCGAGAAGGTCTTGACGTTGGTGTAGGACTTCATGGCCTCGATGACGCCTTCCTTGTAGCCGTTGCCCGAATCCTTGATGCCGCCGAAGGGGCTCATCTCGATCCGGTAGCCGGGGACTTCCCAGATGTTGACGGTGCCGACCTGCAAGCCGGCTATGTATTTGTGCATGCGGCGGAAGTCGTTGGTGCAGACGCCGGAAGACAGGCCGAAGGCGGTGGAGTTGGAAAGCGCGATGAGGGCATCGTCATCGTCGGGCGCGCGGATGATCGGCACGACCGGGCCGAAGGTCTCCTCCATGACCAGTTCGGAGCCATGCGGCACCCGGTCGACGACGATGGGCGGCAACAGCGCGCCCTTGCGGCCGGGATCGTAGAGCACCTCGGCGCCTTGCTCGGCGGCCATGTAGACACGCTTTTCAAACAGCGCCGCTGCCTTCTCGTGCACGACGGTGCCGAGTTGGGTGGCCGGATCGCGGGGGTCGCCGAACCTGATCGCCTTGGCCCGCTCCAGCACCAGCGGCACGAAGCGGTCGGCGACCTTTTCCTGGACGAGGATACGCTTGACGGCGGTGCAGCGCTGGCCTGAATTCTTGGTAGCGCCGGCAACGGCAAGATCGGCAGCCTTGGCGAGGTCGTCGTCGGAGAGGTCGTTGAGGATGATCAGCGGGTCGTTGCCGCCGAGTTCCAGCACCTGGCGCTTGTAGCCGGCTTTCGACGCGATCAGCTTGCCGACGGGAACGCCGCCGGTGAAGGTGATCAGGTCGATGTTGGGGTTGGTGATCATCTCGTCGCCGATATCCTTCGGCCAGCCGGTGACCACCGACAGCATTTCCGGCGGCAGCCCCGCCTCGTAGAGGATGTCGGCCAGCACCAGCGCCGTCATCGGCGTCAGCTCCGTCGGCTTGACCACCACGCAATTGTTGGTGGCGACGGCCGGGGCGACCTTGTGCGAGACCATGTTGAGCGGGTGGTTGAACGGGGTGATCGCCGAGATCGCCTTCAGCGGTTCGCGCGTGGTGAAGATCTTGCGCTGCTTGCCGTGCGGGGTGAGGTCGCAGGAAAAGATCTGGCCGTCATCCTGGATCGCCATCTGGCCGGACAGGGTGAACACGTCGAAGGCGCGCCCGACCTCGTAGAGCGAGTCCTGCTTGGAGATGCCGAGTTCCAGCGTCACCAGGTCGGAAATCTCTTCCTTGCGGGCATTGAGGAGTTCCGCTGTGCGCAGCAGAATCTTCTGGCGCTCGTAGCGGGTCAGCTTCGGCGTGTAGTTCGCCGCGATCTCGAAGGCTTCGCGGGCGTGTTCGGCCCGGCCCGCCGGCACTGTGCCGACGACGGTGTCGTTCCACGGATAGCGCACCTCGACGACATCGCCGGCATCGACCTTGCGGCCGGCTATGCGCATCGGTTCATGCCTAACCTTGATGGCTGTCTCGGCCTTGGTCATGACCCTGTCCTCAATTAACCGGCTGGGCCGCCGCCATGACGGCGTAGTAGAAGGCGTCGAAATTGCGCAACGCCGGTGCATCCGGCTGGTCCGACAGTCTGCGGTTGGTGATGAAGGGCACCGCCTGTTCGGTCAGGCCGCCATGCGAGCGCAACGGCTCGTTGAGCGCGGCCAGATCATGACGGTGCTCGGAGGTGCCGATAGTCTTGTTCTCGCCCGAAACCATGATGATGTCGCCGATGCGGTCTTCGGGAAGTTCAAAGCGGGCGCAACCTTCCTCGCGGCCGAGCACCAACGTGATGTCCTCGACCTTGCGCAGCTTTGCCATGATCGCCTCGCGGTCGGCTCCTTTCGGCAGATAGGCGGTGGCGAAGGAGCCCAGTGCGCCGTGGTGGACGACATAGGGATCGGTGATCGGCAAGATGACGCGGGCGGCATCCTTGCCGAGCCATTCGTCGAGCAGGTCCTGCACATAGACGACGTTGGGCGAGCCGTCGGCATGGTGCTTGGGCTTCATGCCGTGGTCGGCGGTGACGACGATTGCGGCGCCAAGCGCATCGAGTTCGGCCAGGTACTTGTCGAACATCTCGTAGAAGGCGTTGGCCTGCGGCACGCCCGGCGCATATTTGTGCTGCACGTAGTCGGTCGTGGTGAGGTACATCACGTCCGGCCGGAATTCCTTCAAAAGCTTGACGCCGGCGGCGAAGACGAATTCCGACAGTTCGGCCGAATAGACTTCCGGCACCGGACGGCCGAGCCACTTCGAGGCATTGTCGATGCCATGCTCGGCCTTCGTCGTGGAAGCCGACTTCTCAGACGAGAAGCAGATGGCGCGATTGTCATCGAAACCGAGATCCTTGCCGAGCAAGGCGCGCAGCTTGTCCTTGGCGGTAACGACCGCCACCTTGGCGCCGGCGTCGTAGAATGCCTTGAACACGGTGGGCGCGCGCAGGAACTTCGGATCGTTCATCATCACCTCTTCGCCCGTTTCCGGATTGTAGAGGTAGTTGCCGCAGATGCCGTGGACTGCCGGCGGGCGACCCGTGGCGATCGACATGTTGTTGGGATTGGTGAAGCTCGGGATGACGCTGTGCGCCGTACGCACCGTGCCCTTTTCCTTGATCTTTACCAGAGCCGGCATCAGGCCGGCCTTGATCGCCTCGTCGAGATAGGCCGGCTCGCAGCCATCGAGGCAGATTGCGATCGCCGGAATGCGCGGCCATGCATAGGTGCGGCCATTCGCGGTGACGCTGACGGGGGACATCTGGTTCATCGGAGTTCTTCCTGGTTGGGGCGGGGTTCAGGCAGCGAGCTTGGCGCGTTCGTCGAGCGCCTCGCGGGGCGGAGCGGCATCGGTCACACCCATTTCGGCGAGCGAGGCGGCGGCGGCTTCGACCACGCGGCGCATGACGTGCTCGTCCATGCGGCCGATGCAGCCGACGCGGAAGGAATCCACCACGGTGAGCTTGCCCGGATAGATGATGAAGCCCTTGTCCTTCATGAACTCGTAGAAGCGGTCGAAGGCGAAGTTCTCATGCGCCGGACAGAAGAATGTGACGATGATCGGCGAGAGCCAGCGGTCGGAGAGCAGCGTCTCGAAACCGAGCTCGCGCATTCCAGCTACCATGACATCGCGGTTCTTCATGTAACGGGCGCCACGGGCTGGGACGCCGCCTTCGGCTTCGTGGATCTTGAGAGCCTCGAGAAATGCCGCGACGACATGTGTCGGCGGGGTGAAGCGCCATTGACCGGTCTTTTCCATCGTCGCCCATTGCGCATGGATATCGAGCGACAGCGAGTGGCTGCGGCCCTTGGCGGCTTCCAGTTCGCTCTTTTTGGCGATGACGAAGCCGAAACCGGGCACGCCCTCGATGCATTTGTTGGCCGAGGAAACCATGGCCTCGTAGCGGATCTCGTTGACGTCGAGCGGGATGGCGCCGAAAGCGCTCATCGAATCGACCAGAAGCTTGCGGCCTTTGGCATAGACAGCCTCCGAAATCTCGGCGACGGGGTTGAGGATGCCGGAGCTGGTTTCGCAATGAATGGCGATGACATGGGTGATCGCCGGGTCGGCATCCAGAGCGGCCGCCACCTCGTCACCGCGCGGCGGCATGTAGTCGCCCTTGTCGATGAGTGTGTGGGCCCGGCCGAGATACTGCATCGTCTGTGCTGCGCGCAGGCCGTATGCGCCGTTGGCAAGCACCAGCACCTTGCCGTCCTTCGGCACGAAGGAGCCCAGCATGGCCTCGACGCAGAACGATCCGCTGCCCTGGATCGGCACGCAGTCGAACTCGCCCTTGCTGTCGCCGGTGAGCGCAAGCAGGCGGCGGCGCAGATCGGCCGTCATGGCGCGGAAATCGGCATCCCATGACCCCCAGTCCCGGAGCATGGCCTGCTTGACCGAATAGGCGGTGGTGAGTGGACCCGGCGTCAGCAGATAGGGTTCGCCCAGTGCTGGCCGTTCAAAGCCGTTTGTTGCTAATGTCGCCTCGTCCGACATGGCCGTTTCTCCAATCGACTATCATTGATCGTGGCCATGATGCGGTGTCGTGATGCATTTGAAAAATCGTTATTTTGTATCCGTATATAGATTATACTTATGCATCAGCCGATGCGAGCCAGGCGGCTGGTCAACAGGTCGCCGTTTTCCATCAACAGCGGATAGGCAACCGTGACCAGAAGCGAGTTGAATTCCTTCAGGGCCCGCACCGCTTCCAGGTGGATGTCGCTGGTTTCGATGCTTTCTGCGATGCCGGATTGCAGCCGCATCAGGTGCTGTTCGTGGCTGTGCCGCTCCATGTCGCGCACCCGTTCCTTTTCCGCGGCAAGCTGGCGGGCCGTGGACAGGTCGTTGGAAACCAGCACGTTCAGTGCCAGCTGCAGGTTTTCAGCCACGCGTGCGTGAAGTTCCTTCATTTCTTCGAGGCCGGCAGTCGAAAATGCGAGCCGTTTCTGGGCGCGTTCCGCCGCCAGCGCGAGCAGGTTCTTGGCGACAATGTCGCCGGCATGTTCGAGGTTGATGGCGACATCGGTAAGCTCGATGCCGCGGCGTATATCCTGTGCGGACAAGCCGCCCCGATTGAGCTCGGCTATGTAGAGCTTGATCTCGGTATGGGTGCTGTTGACGTCTTCATCGATCTTCTGGACCCGGGCGATCTCCTCTTTCGATCCATCGACCAGAAGATGCATGACCGGGGCAAACATCGATTCGATGAGCTCTCCCATCCTGAGCAGTTCACGCGTGGCGCTGGTGAGAGCGAGCTTCGGATTGCCGATGACGGTACGATCGAGCGCGGAGGTGCGGCGGCCAAGCAAGCCTTTTTCGCCGTCTTTCGCGACAGGGTCGGGGATCAGGCGCAACGTCAGCCGGGCCATCGCTCCGGCAAAAGGCAAGCTGACGACGGCGAGGCAGGCGTTGAAGGCGACATGGAGATTGACCAGCGCCGCGCCTGCGCCTCCCAGTTTTTCGACCGGCAGGGCCAGCGCCTCGATCAGCGCGAGGGCGATGATGGCACCGGCAAGGCGAAACAGAAGGTTGCCGACCGGAATGCGCCGCGCCTGCACCGGCATGCCGCGCGACAGCCAGAAGGCAATCAGGCCGCTGCCGACATTGGCGCCCAGGACCAGCGGCACGCCGGCTTCGAGCGGAACAAGCCCTTGCGCCGCGAAGGCCGCGATCATCAGCACCGCGGCGACCGAGGAGTGGATGAGCCAGGTGAAGGCAAGGCCCAGCAGAAAGGCGGTGACGTAGTCACTGGCGAGATAGCCTGACAGCGCAGGCAGCAGGGCGGCGTCCCGCAACGGCCCGGTCGCCTCGCCGATCAGCCTCAGCGACAGAAGCATGAAGCCCGCGCCGAGGATCATTCGGCCCGTCTCCCGCACGGTCTGGCCGGGAATCTTGAGGTGCATGATGCCGCCGACGAGCAGGCAGACGGGGATCAGCCAGCCGAGGTCGAAGGACAGCACACGCACGACCAGCGCCGAGCCGAAATCGGCGCCGAGAAGCAGCGCAAGCCCGACCGGCAGGGCAAGCATGCCGCTGGCGGCGAAGCCGCAGGCCAGCATTGCGACCGCGGTGGAGCTCTGCAGCGCCACCGCCACCACCGTGCCGCCGAAAAGCGCCTTGACCTCGCTGCCCTTCGCATTGCCGAGCAGCCGCCTCAGCGTCGAGGCATGGGCGCGTTCCATGCCGGTGCGAACCATGTGCACCGCATAGAGCAACAGCAAAGTAGCACCCGCGAGGTGCAGCAGGATGAGCGAGAAATGCATGGCCGGCCTCGATCGGACAATGAAACAGGTTCACTTTCCGCTTTACATAAGTCAATTCGTTAGTTTCTATAGTTGCATTATTCTACCTTATAGATGGTGGTGTCACCGATGCGATATGTGCAATTGCGTGCCTTTCATCACGTCGCCGTCTGCGGTGGGTTCTCGAGGGCCGCGGAAGCGCTGTTCCTGACCCAGCCGGCCATCTCCGACCAGGTGCGCAAGCTGGAGGAGGAATATGACGTCCTCCTGTTCAATCGGCACAAGAAGCAAGTCACGCTCACCCAGCAGGGTCAGCGTCTTTTGGAAATCACGCACCGCATGTTCGATACCGAGCAGCAGGCGCTCGACCTTTTATCGGAATCGCGCGCGCTCCGGGCCGGCACCTTGCGCATCGTCGCCGACGCCGCGCACCATCTTGTCCAGATACTCGGCCGGTTCCGCGCCAGATATCCCGGCATTCAGGTGACGGTTCGCGCCGGCAACACCGAGAGCGTCATCACCAGCCTGTTTGCCTACGAGGCCGATATCGGCGTGCTGGGCGAAATCCCGCAGGGGCGTGAGTTCGATATACTGAAGCTCAACTCCTCGCCGATTGTCGCCTTCGTCGCCCACAATCACCCTTTGGCTGGCGCGCGCAAACTCAACCTCGCCGATCTCGCCAAACAGCCGCTTGTGTTGCGCGAACGCGGTTCCAAGACCAGGTACAAGCTGGAATCTCTGGCCGAGAGCATGGGCGTCGAACTGGTGCCGACGATCGAAGCCGAGGGTCGCGAGGCGATACGGGAAATCGTGGCGTCAGGTGTCGGCGTGGGCTTCGTCACCAAGGCGGAATTCGGTCTTGATGCACGTTTGAAGCCGATCCTCATCGACGGGCCGGAGACGCTGATGGATGAAGCCCTGATTTGCCTGCGGGAACGCTCCAGCGGCAAGCTGGTCAAGGCCTTCTGGGACATCGCGCGCGACGTGGCGGACGACTGAACGCCACGTCGATTGATTTCAGAAGCGGTCGCGCAGCGCGAACCAGTTCAATGCCAGGAACAGGAGCGGGGTGCGGAATGTACGTCCACCGGGGAAGGAGGGGATTTTCAGGTCCTCGATGAGCTTCAGCCGGTCGCGGTTGCCGCCGACCGTTTCGGCATAAAGTTTGCCGACGAAATTCGACAGCATCACGCCATGGCCGGAATAGCCGCCGGCCGAAATGACGTTGGGCATGACTTCGCGCACGAACGGTTTGCGCGGAACGGTGATGCCGACATAACCGCCCCAGCCATGCGTGATCTCGACATCCTTCAGCGATGGGTAGATTTCGGTGATCTGCTTGCGGATATGGATGTGGATGTCCTTGGGGTCGTTGACGGCATAGATCTCGCGGCCGCCGAACAGCAGGCGCCCGTCCTTCGACTTGCGGAAATAGCGCACGACGAAGCGGGAATCGTCGACCGACTCGCCCCCCGGCAGCACGGGCGAGCCGGCGCCGAGCGGCACGGTTGCGCCGATGAACGAGCCGATCGGCATGATATGGGCGGCGCTGACCGGCTCCAGCGTGCCGCCATAGGCGTTGACCGCGATCAGGCATTTGTCCGCAGTGACCGTTCCCTTCGGCGTCGTGACCTGGACCTTGCCGCCATTGGTGGCGACGCCGGTCGCGGGCGTGTTCTCGTAGAGATGCGCACCGGCCTCGGCAGCGATGCGCGCCGTGCCGACGACCAGCTTGAGCGGATGGATATGGCCAGTACCGGCGTCGCGAACGCCGCCGAAATAATGTGTCGAGCCAAGCCGCTCGGCCGTTTGCTTGGCATCCATGAAGGAGAGGTGCGGATAGTCGAAGCGGTTTGCCATGATCTCGGCATGCGCCTTGTAGTCATCGACGAAGCGCTTCTTGTGAGCAACCGACATCTGGCCCGGCATATAGTCGATGTCGATCCTGTTGGCCTCGGCAAATTCCAGGAGATGCGTCTTGGCTTCCTCGGCCATGTCGAACAGCGCCTTGGCCCGGGTCAGGCCATATTCCGCCTCCATCTCCTCGGCCCAGGCGCGTTGCCCGGTGCCGAGCTGGCCGCCATTGCGGCCGGATGCGCCATCGCCAAAGCGGTGTGCCTCGATCAGCACGACATCGCTGCCGGCTTTGGCGAGATGGGCTGCTGCGGACAGGCCGGTGAAACCGCCGCCTATGATGACGACATCAGCCTTTCGGCTACCTTCAAGCGCAGGATATTCCGGTCGCGGGCCGGCAGTATCCTCATACCATGAGCGGCCGGGTGAAATGGGGGACTGGTAGGGCATGGGGCGGTACACAGATTAGGGCAATAGGGGAATAAGGCAGTAAGGCAGTAAGGCAGTAGAACTAGCTGTCGGATAGCTTGCGGATGAGGAGTCGCAACAGTTTGCCGACGCTTTCGCTTGAACTCATCAGTGGTGCGATCGAATTCGCGGGGGCGAGATCGATACGTTGGGCAATTTGCAAATGCGTTTCCAGTTCTTTAAGCGATCCTTGCGCGATCTTTAAGAAGTGCTGGTAGGATGCTCTGCTCTCCCGACCGAAACCTTCAGCGATATTGGCGGGGATGGACGAAGCGGCACGGCGGGCCTGACCAGTCAATCCGTAGAGTTCTTCCCTGGGCCAGGATCGGGTGAGTTCATAAGTTGAAACTGCCAAGTCCATAGCTTGCTGCCAAACAAGAAGATCTTTGTACGAATCAATCTTTGACGGCATTTCTCCCTACTGCCCTAAATCACACATTCAGCAGCAGATACTCCCGTTCCCACGGGCTGATGACTTCCATGAAGGTTTCGAACTCCGCCCGCTTGATCGCCGCATAGGTGGTGGCGAAGGTCATGCCCAGCATCTCGCACAGTGCCTCGTCGCCCTCGAACAGGTCGACGGCTTCGAGCAGCCCGCGCGGCAGGTCGATCTCGTCCTCGTTTGCGGTGGTCAGGATCGGCGGCTCAGGCTTGACCTTGGTGGTCATGCCGATGAGGCCGCAGGCCAGCGACGCCGCCAGCGCCAGATAAGGATTGGCATCCGAGGAAGGAATGCGGTTTTCGACGCGTCGCGCCGCGGGGTCCGAGCGCGGCACCCGGAAAGCCGTGGTGCGGTTGTCGTAGCCCCACTTGTTGTTGACCGGCGCGGACGCCGCCTGCGTCAGCCGCCGGTAGGAGTTGACGTAGGGCGCGAACATGACCAGCGCATTCGGCACATGTTTCTGCATGCCGCCGATGAAATGGAAGAAGGCGTCGGTTTCCGAGCCATCCTCGGCGGTGAAGATGTTCTTGCCGGTCTTCTTGTCGATGATCGACTGGTGGATGTGCATGGCCGAGCCGGGTTGCCCCTGGATAGGCTTTGCCATGAAGGTGGCATAGATGTTGTGCTTGAGCGCCGCCTCGCGAATGGTGCGCTTGAACATGAACACCTGGTCCGCAAGTTCGACCGGGTCGCCGTGGCGCAGGTTGATTTCGAGCTGGCCGGCACCCTCCTCGTGGATCAGCGTGTCGATCTCGAGGCCCTGACTTTCGGAAAAGTGGTAGATGTCGTCGATCAGTTCATCGAACTCGTTGACGCCGGCGATGGAATAGCCGGCGCCGCCGCCGATGGCGCGGCCCGAACGTCCGACAGGAGGTGTCAGCGGATAGTCGGGGTCGGGGTTCTTATGAACGAGATAGAACTCGATTTCCGGCGCGACGACCGGCCGCAAGCCGCGCTTGTCGTAGGCGGCAAGAACGCGCTTCAACACGTTGCGCGGCGTGAACTCGACCGAACGCCCGTCCTGGTGCACCAGATCGCAGATCACGGCAGCCGTCGGGTCTTCCTCCCACGGCACGACGGTCAGCGTCGACAGGTCGGGCAGGAGCTTGAGGTCGCCGTCATCTTCCGGATAGACGAAGCCGTTGCCATCCTCCGGGTAACCGCCGGAAATGGTTGCCATGAACACGGCCGAAGGCAGGGCAAGCGAAGTGTTGGACGTGAATTTCTTCGACGGCATCATCTTGCCGCGGGCGACACCGGCCTGGTCCGGGGTGATGCACTCGATGTCTTCGATGCCGCGCCACTCAAGCCAGTCTGTGGCTTCTCTCCAGTTTTTGACTCCGCGCAGGTTCTTGACGAATGCGGGAGTGCGGGCGCGTTTCGGGCGAATTTCCTTTTTTGCAGGCGGCATCAATCACCAGAACAAGTTGAAGTGGCCGAAGTATGCCGCTTCGCCAGACGGAATGGAAGGGGCTCGGGGCTGACGTCGCGTTCGCCCGGCCTTTGTCCTTCCCCGAAGCAGAAACGGAGGGCAAAACCTTGCCCTCCGTCGAAGCGGCTCGTCGATATCGCTTTCGTCAGCGGATCAGCGGCAGTTGCTGGAACTGGTGGTAGGGCGGTGGCGACGACAGTGTCCACTCGAGCGTCGTGGCGCCGGCGCCCCACGGATTGGCGGCGGCAACGCGCTTGCGGTTGAAGGCCTCCAGGATCATCAGGAAGAAGATCAGCAGGCCGGCAGCCGCGATGTAGGAGCCGACCGAGGAGATGTAGTTCCAGCCGGCATAGGCATCGGGATAGTCGGCATAGCGGCGCGGCATGCCGGCAAGGCCGAGGAAGTGCTGCGGGAAGAACACCAGGTTGACGCCAATGAACATCGTCCAGAAATGCAGCTTGCCGAGCGCCTCATTGTACATGTAGCCGCTCATCTTCGGGAACCAGTAGTAGAAGCCGGCGAAGATGGCGAAGGCCGCGCCCAGCGACAGCACGTAGTGGAAGTGGGCGATGACATAGTACGTGTCCTGGAAAGGACGGTCGAGGCTCGGATTGGCGAGCTGCACGCCAGTCACGCCGCCGATGGTGAACAGCAGCACGAAGCCGGTTGCAAACAGCATCGGCGTCTTGAACTCGATCGAGCCGCCCCACATCGTGGCCAGCCAGGAAAACACCTTCACGCCGGTTGGAACCGCAATCACCATGGAGGCGAAGGCGAAGTAGCGCTGCGAATCGACCGACAGGCCGACCGTGAACATGTGGTGCGCCCACACGACGAAGCCGATCCCGCCGATCGCCACCATGGCGTAGGCCATGCCGAGATAGCCGAAGATCGGCTTCCTGGAGAAGGTCGAGATGACGTGACTGATGATACCGAAGCCGGGCAGGATCATGATGTAGACTTCAGGATGGCCGAAGAACCAGAACAGATGCTGGTAGAGGATCGGATCGCCGCCGCCGGCCGGTTGGAAGAAGGTCGTGCCGAAATTGCGGTCGGTCAGAAGCATGGTGACCGCACCAGCGAGCACTGGCAGCGACAAAAGCAGCATGAAGGCGGTAATCAGCATGCCCCAGGCGAACAGCGGCATCTTGTGCATGGTCATGCCGGGCGCGCGCATGTTGAGGATCGTGGTGATGAAGTTGATCGCGCCGAGGATCGAGGACGCGCCGGACAGGTGGATCGACAGGATCACGAGATCCACGGCGGGACCTGGCTGGCCGTCGGTGGAGAAGGGCGGGTAGAGCGTCCAGCCGCCACCGTGGCCGAGCGAGCCGGGAGCTCCCGGCACGAACATGGAGGTGACGAACAGGATCAGCGAGACGACCAGCAGCCAGAACGAGATGTTGTTCATGCGCGGGAAGGCCATGTCCGGTGCACCGATCATGATGGGCACCATCCAGTTGCCGAAGCCGCCGATCAGTGCTGGCATGATGACGAAGAAGATCATGACCAGCCCATGCGCACTGACCACGACGTTGTAGTAGGCGGGATCGGCAAAAATCTGCATGCCCGGTTCCTGCAGTTCCATTCTGAGCAGGACCGACAGACCGGTTCCGAGGATTCCGGCAAGGAGCGAGAACGCCAGATAGAGCGTCCCGATATCCTTGTGGTTGGTCGAAAATAGCCAGCGGCCAATGAAGCCGGGGCTATGGTCAGCCTCGGCGGTCGTGGTGTGGGACATAGTTTCTCATCTGCCTTTCAAGTTGGCAGGCTTGCGGTCTCTGCGGGTGGCGGGTGGTTGAACCTGTCGTCACGGGTCGGGGGAGACCGAGCCTGCTTTGTTGTCATTCATCCGTAACGATGGCGTCCAATGCGATGTCGTGGGGTTGTGGGTAGATCGTGGCGAGCCTGCTTTCGGCGGCGCCCACGCCGATGACGAATGCGCGCCGCGGCATGGCGGCCAGCGTGCGGTCGAAGAAGCCGCCGCCATAGCCAAGCCGGAAGTTGGCTGCGTCGAAGCCGACCACCGGCGCTATGGCCACGTCCGGCTGCACGGATGGGCCGCGCGATGGAACCAGTATGTTCATGAGGCCGCGTTCCAGCGGATCGCCGGGCGACCAGATGCGGAACTCCAGCGGCCACCCCTTTCGGATGACGACCGGCAAGGCGATCCGCCCGCCGCGCTCGATGATGCGGATCGACCAGTTGCGCAGGTCCGGCTCGCCCCTGAACGGCCAATAGCTGCTGATGATGCGCCCGCTGACCTTGCCGACGATACGGTCGAGCGTCGCCGCGATGCGATCTGAACGCGCCTGCCGTTCTTCGGCGCTGAGCGCCAGCCGTGCTGCGATCAGGCGTTTGCGTTCGGCGGTGCGCCAGCGCGCCACATCCGTCCAGCCCTCCTGCCTGGGGGCGGTGCCGTTCACACCATCTTCCGATACTTCGTGCATGAAGCACGGCGGCGACGCATAGGCGCCAGGCTCGGGTGTTCCCGTTCGCTTGTCTGCCATATGCGCTCCGTTCATGCCGCCGTCGCGGCCCTTCGTACAGGCCTCGGCCCGCCCCACCTCACATGCGACGGTGCGCCGCTTGAAAGCAGAACGCAAACGGAATTAAATGCTTCATTGACGCAATATTATTGCACTAAATGGGGGTTGGTGTGGATATTGATCGAGCGCGCACGTTCCTTGAAATCGTGCATTCCGGCAGCTTCCTGCGTGCGGCGGAACGGCTTTTCGTAACGCAGACCACGGTCAGCGCTCGCATTCGCACGCTCGAGGAGGAGCTTGGCCGGCAGTTGTTCGTGCGCAACCGCAACGGCGCCCACCTGACGCCGGCGGGGCGGGAGTTCGAGCGCTTCGCCCAGTCGTTCGTGCAGATCTGGGAGCGCGCCCGCCACCAGCTTGCGATACCTAGCGGGCGCACGAGCGTGGTGGCGCTCGGCGGCGAACTCAGCCTGTGGAACCCGCTCCTGCTCGACTGGCTGGTGTGGATGAAGAAGTCCAAGCCGGAGATCGCCATTCACGCTCATGTCGGCGTGCCCGACCAGTTGCTGGAACAACTGAGGACCGGTGTTCTGGACATCGCCGTGCTCTACGCCCCGAAGCTGCTGCCGGGCTTCAGGGTCGAGCTTCTCGAGGAGGAACAACTGGTGCTGGTGCGCAGCAAAGACACCGAGGCCACCAGTTCCAAGGATTATGTCTATGTCGACTGGGGCCCGCTTTTCGCGGCCCAGCACGATTCCGGATCGGCGACGTTTGGCGAACCGGGCCTTCTTGTCGGCCTCGGCCCGCTCGGCCTGAGCTATATTCTGCGCGCCGGCGGCATGGGGTATTTCCGCAAGGGCGTCATCGCCCCTCATCTGGAATCGGGCGAACTCGAACTCGTCGAGGGTGCGCCCGAATTCACCTATCCCGCCTATGCCGTCTACCCGGAACCTGCCGAAGCACGCACCGACATACAGGACGCGTTGCGCGGACTTGAGGAAGTCGTGCGGTAGGGCGTGTCCGGGATGCCGACCGGACCTCGGAAAGTCAGTCTTCCGAAGGTTGCGCGTCGCGTGCCGCAAGCAAGGTGCCGATGACCAGTTCGCGTCCGGCCCGGTTGATGCCGATGCCGCGCGGCCTGTCTTCCACCAGACCAAGTTCAATCAGCCTTTGGCCCAGCGTCTTGTCCAGTTCAGGGTAGGGGCCGCGGTTCAGGCGCTTGAGTGCAGTTTGTTCTTCCTTGCTAAGATCGTTCCAGCCCGTCGTCACTTGCATGTCTTTCCTGCATTGTGAGCCCGGTGAAAACGGAACCGCCGGGCCGCATTATCTAGTTGCTTTCGCACTGCATTGTCGTGGCAGCCGCGCTTGGCGCATGGCGATCCGGTGTGCCGGCTCGCCGTTCGCGGGCGTTCCGCCCCTCAAGTCTGCATGAAAAAATGCGCGTGGAAAGCCTGTGTTGCGACGCCGGATGGCGGCGGTTCAACGCAAGATTATTGCCTTGAAACCGCAATAAATTTCGCTTGCATTATTCCAATGTGCGGGCGATGGGTCTGGCCGTCGCGCTCCATCCTGCAACAGGTTGGACCGCTGGTTGCTGCAAAGCAGAGTTTTGCCGTGTCATCGAGTGCCGTCAAATCCAGTGAGCGGACCTGTGCGTTCATTGCCGGGCAGGATGGCAGGACGACGGTCACTTGCTTGCGGATAGGGATGGCCGACCGGAAATGACAGTTCAGGCATTGCAGGCATCTTCGCTTTACCTTGGCATCGACACGGGCGGCACCTACACCGACGCCGTCTTGTGGTCCGAGACGACGGGCATCGTGGCCAAGGCGAAGTCCCTGACCACGCGCCATGATCTCGCCGAGGGCATTGCCGGCGCTGTCGATGCGGTGCTGGCAGAGGCTGCCATCGAGCCCGGCACAATCAAGCTTGTCTCGATGTCGACGACGCTTGCCACCAACGCGCTGGTCGAGGGCCAGGGCGGTCGGGTCGCGCTGGTCATGATCGGTTTTGGCGAAGACGATCTTTCCCGCAACGGCCTCTCCGGCGCGCTGGGCTCCGATCCCGTGATTTTCTGCACCGGCGGCCATGACGTCCACGGCAACGCCAGCGAGCTTTCGCTGGAACCGCTCGAGGCGGCGCTGTCCACACTGGACGAGACGGTATCGGGCGTGGCGGTCGCCGCCTATTTCGCCGTACGCAACCCGGAACATGAAATCGCCGCCCGCAAGCTGATCCGCGAGCGCACGCGTCTTCCCGCCACCTGCTCGCACGAACTGACGTCGAAACTCGGCGGTCCTCGGCGCGCGCTGACGACGCTGCTCAATGCACGGCTCATTTCGATGATCGACCGGCTGGTCGATGCCACAGAGGGCTTCCTGCACAAGCGCGGTATCGCGGCGCCGTTGATGGTGGTGCGCGGCGATGGTGCGCTGGTTACGGCCGAGTTCGCCCGCTCGCGTCCGATCGAAACCATACTGTCCGGCCCGGCGGCAAGCCTTGTCGGCGCGCGCCACATGACCGGCTTCGACAACGCGGTCGTTTCGGATATCGGCGGTACGACGACCGATATTGCCGTGCTCGACGGCGGCAGGCTCAGGCTCGATCCCGACGGCGCGACCGTCGGCGGCATGCGCACCATGGTCGAAGCGGTAGCCATGCGCACCTTCGGCCTCGGCGGTGATTCCGAGGTCGCGCTCAAGGATCATTCGCTGGTAACGACCATCGTGCTCGGCCCGCGCCGGCTCGTGCCTCTGTCGCTCGCCGCCGTCAAGCATGGCGAGATCATCGCCAAAGGCCTGAACCGGCAGTTGCTGAGCCCGACCACGAGCAGGCTCGACGGCCGCTTTGCCATGCGCACCGGCGTGCCCGAGCGGCTGGCTTCCGGCCTTTCGAACACCGAAGCCAGGCTTTATGCGGAGCTGACGTCAGAACCTGCCCCGCTCGACCGGCTGCTGGCTTCCACGTCGCAGATCGCGACGCTCAACCGTCTCGTCGCGCGCGGGTTGGCCCATATCGTCGGCTTCACGCCGTCTGACGCGGCGCACGCGCTTGGCCGGCAGGCGAACTGGAACGCCGAAGCAGCCAGGCTCGGTGCTGAGCTTCTTGCCCGCCGCCGCAACGGCCAGGGCCAGACGATTGCCGAGAGCGGGGACGATTTCTCGGAAATGGTGCTTGCCGCCGTCACCCGCCGCTCCGCCGAAACCATGATCGAGACGGTGTTTGCCGAAGATGGCCTTGAGGCTGATGTCTCCGTTGCCAACGTTCTCGTCCAGCGGGCCATCAACAAGGAGGGTGGCATGGCGCGCCTGTCGATTGCGCTGGACCGCCCGGTGATCGGCCTCGGCGCCTCCGCCCATCTCCACTATGCCAAGCTGCCCGCCCTGATCGGCAACGACTGCGAGATCGCCCGCGACGCCGATGTCGCCAATGCGCTGGGTGCGGTTGTCGGGCAGGTGCGCATGTCGGCCGAGGCGCGCGTCAGCCAGCCGGAGATCGGACTGTTCAGGGTCAATGCCGGCGAAAGGCTCGATGATTTCGAGACCGAGGAAGAAGCGATGGCGGCAGCCGAGGCGCATATCCGCGAGATGGCTGCCGTGCTTGCCGAGCGGGCCGGAACCGACCAGGCCCGCATCGAGATAGCCCGCGACATCAAGGTTGCGACGATCGAGGGCGAGCGCAGTTTCGTGGAAGCCTTCGTCGTGGCGACGGCGACCGGAAGGCCGCGCGTCGCCTCTTGATGCATGTCTCCCGAAAGCGGGAACCGGTTTCGGGATAAAGACAGGCATAAAATCAAGGAGCCAAAGCGTGCCAAGCGAATCTGAAAGATCGCGACACGCTTTGGAGCGTTTCCAGCCAACCGTAAAACGCCCGGGTATCAGGCTGCGGCTTCACCGCCCATCGAAGCTTCGCAGGCTAGGGATTGCGCATCCCGCCCGATTGCGGCGACGGCGACGACCTTGCCTGCGATCTTGTAGCTGATGATGCAGTCGCGGTCGGCAAGGCTGCCTTCGATCTCGATGTCGTCCCACGAGCGGGTGTAGCCGGTGTAGCGGATGGTGACGTCGTAGTGCGCGCTCCAGAAGAACGGCACGCTCAGGAACGGCCGCTCGAAGCCCAGCATGTTCTCGGCAGCGATCTGCCCCTGCCGCTGGGCGACGACCCAGTGCTCGACGCGCCGCGACTGTTCGCTGGCGACATCGTGCCACCGCGCCGCGTCGCCTGCGGCGAAGACGCCGGGCACATTCGTCTCGAGATATTCATTGACGACGATGCCTTGGTCGACGGTGAGGCCGGACGTGCTGGCCAGTTCGACGCGCGGCCTGACGCCAACCCCAATGATGACGATGTCGGCCGCTATCTCGCGGCCGTTCGTCAGGATCACCGTCTTGTCGTTGATGGTGCCGATCGTCGTGTCGAGATGGAACTTGACGCCGTGCTCTTCGTGGACGCCGCGGATGAAGTCGCCGAGATCGGGACCGAGGATGTGCTCGAACGGCCGGCTGTCCTGCGTCACGACATGGACGCCAAGGCCACGGTTGCGCAAGGCTGCCGCAACCTCCAGGCCGATGAAGCCGGCGCCCAGAACCACCGCTGACTTCGCATGCTGGATGTTGTCGATGATGGCGCGGCTGTCGACCAGCGAGCGAAGCATGAAGACATGCGGGCGGTCGACGCCGGGAATCTTGAGGCGGATCGGCTCCGCTCCTGTTGCCAGCAGCAGACGGTCATAGCCAAAGGCGCGGCCATCCTCGGCAATCACGGTACGCTTGTCCGTGTCGATGCGTTCGATGGCGGTCGACAGATGGAGGTCGATCCGGTTGTCCTTGTAGAACTCGTCCGAACGCAGCGGTATCCATGCCTCCTCCGCCGTGCCGGCGAGGTAGTCCTTGGACAGGTTGGGACGGTCGTAGGGGGCGTCGGCGTCGGCGCTGATCATGGCAAGCTCGCCGTCATAGCTGCGCCGGCGCAGCATCTCGGCGGCGGCAAAACCTGCCGCGCCCCCACCGACGATGACGATCTTCCCGGGGTGGGCGGCCGCACCAGTCTCCGGCGCGGCGGCAACGCCATCCACCGCCGGCAGCTTGTCGCTCACCGAAACAGTGTCGCCCGTGCGCACCACTTTCCAGCGCGCCAGCGGATCGAAGGCGGGTGCATTGACCGCCTCGCCCGTGCGCAGGCTGAAACAGGCATGGTGCCAGGGGCAGCGCACCGTATCGCCGACCACGATTCCGTGCGCCAGCGGCGCGCCGTAGTGGGTGCAGTTGGCGCCGACGGCCATGATTTCTTCGCCGACGCGGGCAAGCACCACCGGCTCGCCATCGACGTGCCCCTGGAGAAGTCCGTTCTCGCCGAAGGCGTCTATGGCGACGCCTTGCGTCAGGTCGGGTCCGGTTTCCTGCGGCTCATGTGATGACATCGTTGCGCTTCCTCTTAAAAACGGGCGCTCATCAGGCGAGCACGTTCTGGGAGCTTGGATGATTTAACGCCAAAAAGGTTCCCCGGCGAAGCCTTTTCCGGCACCGAATTTGCTGGCGCGCAATGACGGGAACCTTTTTTCGGCCGCGCCATCTAATTGCCAAAACGTGGAGGAAACCATGGCACCTGTTGGCAAGCCCCTTGCGCGAAGCACGGACGGCCTGAGCGACGTTGAACTCGTGGAACGGGCCCGCGCCCGGGACGCGGCAGCCTTCCGCATAATCATGAAGACGCACAACCAGCGGCTCTACCGGCTGGCGCGAGGCATCGTGCGCAACGACAGCGAAGCCGAGGATATTGTCCAGGAGGGCTATGTTCGCGCGTTCTCGCACCTCGATGGCTTCAGGGGCGACTCCTCGCTTGCCACATGGCTGTCGCGCATCGTCATCAACGAGGCGCTTGGGCGTATGCGCAAGAAACGGCGTTCGGTCGAAGTGCCGGAATCGAGCCGGCAGCCCGAAGCCACCATCATTCAGTTTCCAGTCAATATCAGCAATGACGATCCGGAACGGACCATGGCGCAACGGCAAATCCTCAATCTCGTCGAACGTGCAACCGATAATTTGCCGGATGTCTACCGCACTGTGTTCGTCGCTCGCGTCATCGAAGGGCTCAACATCGACGAGACGTCCGAACTGTTGGGTGTCAAGCCGGAGACTGTGAAGACCCGGCTCCATCGCGCCCGGCAGCTTGTGCGCAAGGAACTCGATGCGCAGATCGGCCCCGTCCTGCTCGATGCCTTCCCGTTTGCGGGCCGGCGCTGCGAACGCCTGACCGTCGCCGTGCTTGGCCGCCTCGGCCTGTCGGAATGACCCGACGGGTCGTGCCGTGCGATTTCCGGGAACGTTTCTGAGTACCGCGTATCCAATGAGTAACGGATGACAGGTCGGGCGTAGCGCTCGGAACTGCGCCGGTACAAGCTAGGAATCAGCAAATTGAGACAGTCCATTTTCATCGCGGCAACGTTGGCGTTTGGCCTCTTCGGCGCTGCGGCGCAGGCCGAAACCATCCAGGTGCAGATCAACAAGCTCGTTTACAACCCGATCGACGTCCAGGCGAAGGTCGGTGACACCATCGAATGGGTCAATAACGATCCGTTTGCGCACACCGCGACGGTAAAGGGTGGCTGGGAAGTCATGCTGCCGCCGAAGAAATCGGGAACTTACGTTGTGACGGAGGCGGGCACCATCGACTACTACTGCCGCTTCCACCCCAACATGAAGGGCCGCATCATCGTATCCGCCAAGTAGTGGCGGCTCCGGGTTGCCTGCGCTGTTGCAGGCCTGCCGTCGGATGACAGACCCGCCTTCCCTGTAGCCACGACGGACTGCGGGGAAGGCATGCAGGAGCCACGCGTCGGCTTGTGACGCGCGGCAGGCAAGGAAAGCCTCCGACAGCCGCCGCAGGCTGGCTTTCCATCGGTGCGCCGTTCCCTTCACGGCGCACCAGCCTGTCCGGCTTCGGCCTTGAGCGATCGTGTGGCGGTACACAAAAAAAGTCCAGCAACTCTATCCGGGGTGCCTCATGACACTTGCCGTGTGCGAAGCCGTATCTTCCGAACTCATCAACAAGCGCGGCGACCGCCTGGCCGCTGAGATGGCGATGGGACGCCAGGCAACCATTTCGAACGCCCTGTGTTCGGCGTTCGGCCATGGCAACTGCGCCGAATTTCTGTCCAGCCGGCGGCTGACCTCCTTCCGCAAGAACGACGTGATCTACAATGTCGGCGACCGTGATCGCTTGTTCTTCTTCATCAAGAGCGGCTTCGTGAAGGTGGGCGCCACCACATCGAGCGGCAGCGACGTCATCTACGACCTGCGCTGCCAGGGCGACGTCGTCGGTGAGCTTTGCCTGACCGAGACCGAGCGCCCGGATTGGGCTGTCGCGCTGGAAAAGGTCGAGGTGGTCGCGGTGCCGTTGCACGAGATCAGGCAGTTGCTGGCGGCAAAGCCGGCGATGATGACGGCTATGATCGATATCTTCAGCCGCACCCTCAAGGACGCCTACAGCCAGATCAACACCCTTGCCGCCGACGGCACGGTGCGGCGGCTGGCCAACGTGCTGTCGGTTCTCGCCCGCAAGGTCGGCCGGCAGTCCGGCGAGATGGTCGAGATACCGATCTACCTTACGCAGGAAGAGATCGCGCAGATGGTCGTTGCGCGACGTGAAAGAATATCCACTGCCTTGAATAGTCTCAGAAGAAACGGCGTAGTCCAGTACACGACGCGCGGTGTCCTCATGGTCGACAAGAACAAACTGGAAGCCATGTCGGATATCTCATTCGAATAATAAATTCAGGTTGTTACGAAGGTAACTGACAATGCTTCCGCTCTAAGCAACCATCCCCGTTAGAATTTGGCGTGTCCTTTGAAATTCTGGATGCGGCTGGATTCCAGCGCATGACCCGAACCGAAATCGACTTTCGGAAAGGATCGAGCGCCGACTGAAAGATCTGCAGCGACCTTTGCGCGTCCAGCCAGACGCGCGGCGCTGTAACGGCAACGAACTCGAATGTCTGAGGGTGTCATGAAACGGAAAGCTCTGCTGATAGGAACGGCGGCTTCGCTTGGGATGGTTGTGGCCATCGGGGCGACGACTGCGGCCAAGGTCGACGGATACGACGCAGCGGCTGGCAAGTACGCACGTACCATGCTTGACCAAGGCAAGAAAACCTTTCGCTACGACACGTTCGGCAGCGAGGCCTTCTGGGGCGATGCGCTACAACTGCACAAGGCGGTGGCCGGCGAAAAGAACGGTGGCGTCGGTCCCGGCGTGTCGCCAAAAACGGCACTGGCAGTCGGCCTGAAGGTCGATGCCGATGCGCTGCCAAAGGCTCTCAAGAGGAAGATCGCGGCTGGCAAGGTCAATCTCGACGATCCGGCAACGACGCTCGCTTTGCTGAAGCTGAACGCGGTCGTTGGTGTCAAGGCTTTCCTGAACAAGGATGGCAGCGTCAAGTCGATGGGCATCCAGTGCTCGCTGTGCCATTCGACGGTTGACGATTCATTCGCGCCCGGTATCGGCAAGCGTCTCGACGGCTGGGCCAACCGTGACCTCAATGTCGGCGCGATCGTCTCGCTGGCGCCCAACCTGAAGCCCTTCACCGACCTGCTCGGCGTCGATGCCGACACGGTCAAGAAGGTGTTGGCAAGCTGGGGCCCCGGTCGCTACGACGCCTATCTCGACAAGGACGGCAAGGCGCTACGTCCCGACGGCAAGGCTGCCGCGACGATGATTCCGCCGGCCTTCGGCCTTGCCGGCTTCAACCTTGCGACATCGACCGGCGCCGGCTCGGTGACCTATTGGAACGCCTATGTCGCCGGCACCGAAATGCACGGCATGGCAACGTTCGTCGACCATCGCTTTGACGACAAGAAGCAGTATCCGGTGGCCTCCAAGTCGGGTTCCGGCAATACGCGCCACTCGCCGGACGATGCCACGGGCAAGCTGGCGGCGCTTCATTTCTACCAGTTGTCGCTGCCCGCACCGAAGGCTCCGGCCGGAACGTTTGACAAGGCCGCCTTCAAGCGCGGCGAGGCCGTGTTCTCGGGCGCCGGCAAGTGCTCGACCTGCCACGTGCCGCCGCTGTTCACCGAACCGGGCTACAATATGCACACGCCTGAAGAGATGGGCGTCGACAGCTTCCAGGCTGATCGTTCTCCGACGCATATGTACCGCACGGCCCCGCTGGCAGGGTTGTGGTCGCACCAGAAGGGCGGCTTCTACCATGACGGCCGCTTCGCCTCCCTGCTCGACGTGGTCAATCACTACGACAAGCAGTTCAGCCTGAACCTCAGCCAGCGCAACAAGTCCGACCTGGTCGAATACCTGAAAGGTATCTGATCCATAGCCTTCGGGCGGTTCCGGGAAACGCGAAACTGGTTTCCCGGAATCGTCCTGGGTGAGGTCAGCGTGGCTTTTGCCGCGCAGGTCCTCCGCCCGGTAGCGGAAGTGAGCGTGCAGGACGTGGGTGGTCGTCCCTGCAATGCTCCTTTTTGCTGCCGGGCGGAGGCTTTTCGTTGTCTTGCTGCGGGGAGATAAGTGAACGTCGGAAATCGCGAAATCACGCCGACTTGCCTGCTTTGCCGGTCACCTGACGGGTATGGCAGCGCGGTAGCGATCGCTTCCGGGAAGCCATACGAAGCCTGCGGCACAAGGCAAATTTGCCAAAAATCGCCCAGTCGATAGCCTTCAACCCTGATTTTGAGGCTGGAACCGCGCTTCGGCGCAAAAAAATTTCAGCCGCCCGATCGCATATTTCATCCAAGCAGCCCCTTGTTGTTAGAAGGATTGATGCGTCTGGCCGACACCCGGCAGAACGCCCGTTTCAAGAATAATTGACTGCAATTTTCTTGCACCGTAGAAGCAATATCATTCGTTTGTCAGGCGTCGTGGTCCGAGTCATTTCTGCCGCCGAAAGACTTCAAAACCGCATGATTTCAATGTGTTCGAGCTGCCGCGCCGTGCGGCGGCAGGGCATCGCTTTGTCACGCGGGCGAGGGAGGAACCGAGATGACGGCACTTCAATTTCCCGGCCCGGGATTTACGGCAGAGCAATGGGAACGCCTGAGCACGCTGGCGGTTTCGCTGCATCCGGGCCAGGCGCTTTGGATCAGCGGCTATTTTGCCGGCATTGAACATAGCGCGCGCGGTTTCGCGGGCGCTTCCGACCTGGCCTTCCCGCTCCACGCGCCGACGACAGCGGTGCCTGCCGCGGCCCCGACCCGCACGCTGACCATCCTCTACGGCAGTGAAACCGGAAACAGCACCGGCGTTGCCAAGCTGTTGGCCGACGCCGCGCGCAAAGCAGGCGTCGAGCCGGTGCTTGCCGACATGGCCGAATACAAGCCGCGCAAACTGAAGGACGAGCAGGACATCCTGGTCATCACCAGCACGCATGGCGAAGGCGAGCCGCCGCTATCGGCGGTCGGCTTTTTCGAATTCGTGGAAAGCCGCAAGGCACCGCGCCTCGAAGGCGTCCGTTACGCCGTGCTGGCGCTGGGCGATTCGACCTACGAATATTTCTGCGGTGCCGGCAAGCGGCTCGATGCCCGCCTGGCCGAACTTGGCGCATCGCGCCTGCACGAGCGCGTCGATTGCGATGTCGACTACGACGATCCGGCGGACGGCTGGGTCAAGGCGGCGGTAGAGAAAATCAAGCCGGACGCCACGCCGGCCAGTCAGTCGAATCGAGCAGCCGCTTTCGCCACTCCGGCTTCCGCGACAGCGCCCGCCTATGACAAGCGCACACCGTTCACTGCAACGATCATCGACAACCTTGCGCTGACCGGCAAAGGCTCGAGCAAGGAGACGCGCCACATCGAACTGTCGCTGGCCGGCTCGGGCCTCACCTTCGAACCGGGCGATGCCCTGGGCGTGATGCCGCGTAATGACCCTGCTGCGGTCGATGCACTTCTCGCCGCATTGTCGCTTTCCGCCGACGCCACCCTCGCCATCAAGGACCGAGCCACAACGCTGGGTGAAGCGTTGTCTTCAACGCTGGAAATCACTGCCGCGACGCCGCGTTTCATCGACCATTGGGCCGAGGTGAGCGGTGCGGAAGAACTGAAGGCCCTGCGCGGTGAAGCCGCAGTCGAAGCCCGCGCCGCCTTCCTTCGTTCGAATCATGTCGTTGACATTGTGCGGCGGTACCCCGTCGCGGGCGTTGATGCCCAGACATTCGCCGCAGGACTGCGCCCTCTGCAGCCGCGCCTCTATTCGATTGCGTCGAGCCTTTCGGCGGCCCCGGACGAAGTGCATCTGACGGTGAGCACCGTGCGCTATGAACTTAACGGCGAGCCGCGCTTCGGGGTCGCTTCCGGTCATTTCTCGCACCATGCGGAACCGGACACGGAACTGCCCGTCTACGTCCAGGCCAATCCGCATTTCCGGCTGCCGGCGGACGACGCCCCGATCATCCTGATTGGGGCCGGTACCGGCGTTGCGCCCTACCGTGCCTTCTTGCAGGAGCGCGAGGCGCGGGGCGCGTCGGGCAAATCCTGGTTGTTCTTCGGCGAGCGCAATTTCGATAGCGACTTCCTCTACCAGACCGAATGGCAGGGGCTTCTCAAGGACGGCGTGTTGAGCCGCATGAACGTCGCCTTCTCGCGCGACGGCGCGGCAAAGACCTATGTCCAGCATCGGCTGCTTGAACAGGCGCGCGATGTCTACGCATGGCTGGAGGAAGGCGCACACATCTATGTCTGCGGCGACGGGGCAAAGCTCGCACCCGACGTGCATTCCACGCTGGCGTCGATCGTGAGTGAACAGGGCGGTCTCGGCAAGGCCGCCGCCGCCGAATACCTCGCCGGGCTCAAGAGCAGCCACCGCTACCAGATCGACGTTTATTGAGGCCGGTAATGACCCTGCTTGAAAAAGACCGCAGCCGCGATGTCTCTCAACCGCTCGACCGCTTGGGCCCGGACGAGACGCTGAAGGCAAACAGCGACCAGTTGCGCGGCACCATCGCCGCCGGCCTCGACGCGGAGCTGACGGCGGCGGTGCCGGGCAACGACATCAAGCTGATGAAGTTCCACGGCATCTACCAGCAGGACGACCGCGATATCCGCGACGAGCGCCGCCGCCAGAAGCTGGAACCGGCCTACCGTTTCATGGCGCGGGTGCGGCTGCCGGGCGGCGTGCTGTCGCCAGCGCAATGGCTGAAGCTGGATGAGCTTGGCCGCGCCTATGGCGGCGAATCGCTCAGGCTGACGACGCGCCAGACCTTCCAGTTCCACTACATCCACAAGCAGAACCTGCGCTCGCTGATCCAAGGGTTGCGCGACGTGCTACTCGATACCAAGGCGGCGTGCGGCGACGATTCGCGCGGCGTCATGGCCTCGATCAATCCGCAGCTCTCGGCCCTGCACGCTGAGGTTCATGCCTTGGCCAAGAAGGCCAGCGACCACGCCATTCCCAAGACCGGCGCCTACAAGGAAATCTGGTACGGCGAGGAGCGCACGCCGGTGAGCGGGCCGGAAGAGCCGCTTTACGGCAAGACCTATATGCCGCGGAAATTCAAGATCGGCTTCGTCGTTCCGCCGATCAACGATATCGATGTCTATGCGCAGGATCTCGGCTTCATCGCCATTGTCGACAACGGCAAGCTCGTCGGTTTCAACATTGCCATCGGCGGCGGCATGGGCCGCACCGACCAGGCGCCGCAGACTTACCCGCGGCTGGCCAGCGTCATCGGCTTCGTGCCCGCCGACAAGGTTCTGGAAACCTGCGACGCGGTGATGGCGGTGCAGCGCGACTATGGCGACCGCCTGGATCGCGGCCGCGCGCGCTTCAAATATACCGTCGATGACAAGGGGCTGGACTGGATCGCGACGGAAATCGAAAACCGGCTCGGCTTTGCACTTGAACCCGCCCGCCCCTACAGCTTCACCTCCAATGGCGACCCGATCGGCTGGACCACCGGCGAGGATGGCCGCGAGCATTGCACGCTGTTCATCCAGAACGGCCGGGTCAGCAACTTCCCCGAACGGGCCTTGCTTGATGGCCTGCGTGCAGTGGCCCGCATCCACAAGGGCATGTTCCGCGTCACGCCGAACCAGAACCTGATCATTGCCGACATTGCGCCGAAGGATCGGCCGGCGATTGAGAAGGTGTTGAAGGAGTTCAAGCTCGACGGGCTTCAGGCCGGCAGTGGCCTGCGGCTCAATTCGATGGCCTGCGTTGCCTTGCCGACCTGCGGGCTGGCGATGGCGGAGAGCGAGCGCTATCTGCCCGATCTCGTCACCAAGATCGAGGCGATCCTGGCCGAGCATGGCCTGATCGACGAACCGATCACCATCCGCATGACCGGCTGCCCCAATGGCTGTTCGCGTCCTTATATTGCCGAGATCGCGCTGACCGGCCGCGCGCCGGGCAAATACAATCTTTATCTCGGCGGCGGTTTCCATGGTGAACGCCTCAACAAGATGGCGCTCGAAAATGTCGGCGAGAAAGCCATCCTCGACCTGCTTTCGAAGGTGATCGCGCATTTTGCCCGCGAGCGCCTGCCGGGCGAGCATTTCGGCGACTTCGCCATTCGCGCCGGCTACGTCGCGGAAGTGAAGGAAGGCCGCTTCTTCAACGACTGACTCAATCAGGCTGCCAATACCCCGGTATCGTGCGGTCCGGAAACCAGGAAATCGGCCCACTGCCCAGCGTCGCTGGCGGTGGGCTTTTTCGTCGCATTCCGTGGCAATCGCTGGTCATGTACACGACATTGGCTGGCCTCAAACCGACGGTTCACGTTGGGTCAAACACGCGAAATGCAAAAGCATTGTCACGTCGGGTGCCTATTACACTTGCATAAAATATCATATTTACAGGCCGTTCCCGCTGGCCGACCCTATACGTGAGGAACCTGTCCAACAGGGCTGGACGTATTTCGGGAGGCCGAACATGAATGACATGACTGCATTGGCGATGCAGGATCTGCTGATCGACGGTCGCCGCGTGAAGCCCCTGTCGGGCCGCTATTTCAACACTGTGAACCCTGCCACCGAGCAGGTCATCGCCCAG
>NZ_LMFV01000002.1 GCF_001427285.1 Mesorhizobium sp. Root552 | reverse complement strand
TGTCGGATGCCCTCGGGTCCATTGGGCCGAACCAATGGGGGGAGGTCACCGCCGCCCTAACCGTTGCCCGGTGCGCAGCCGGTTCCCGCAAGAGCGATGGGGCAGAGTATGGGGGAAGGTGCAGAGGGTGGGGATAAGTGGGGTGAAAGATTTTTCAGGAAGTGAGTGGGAACAAGGGGTTGGCATGGGGTGTGGATAGGGAAACGGGTCGTTCGATCCACTCCTGCGACGCTCGCGCTGCCCCTCACCCTTACCCTCTCCCCGCAGGCGGGGAGAGGGAGGCATCAGCGTTTGCGCTCAACCTCATCCGACCTCGCTTCGCACGAAAGCGAATTCGGGGATGACTATGAGGATCTTACCTGCGGCCGTGGACGAGGTCGCCGGCGATGTCGAAAGAGCCGGAAAGCTGCATCTTGTAGACCTCGTAGTTCTCCATCACGCGCTGGACATAGCTGCGCGTTTCGGCGAACGGGATACGCTCGATCCAGTCGACCACCTCGTCCAGTTTCTTGCCGCGCGGATCGCCGTAGCGCGCGATCCACTGGGCAGCCCGGCGCGGGCCGGCATTGTAACCGGCGAAGGTAAGCACGTAGGAGCCGTCGAAACGGCCAAGCTGCTCGCCGAGGAAAGCCGCGCCAAGCGTGGCATTGTAACCGGCATCGGTGGTCAGCCGCATCGAAGAGAAGGGAACGCCCGCCTTCTTCGCCAATTGCTCAGCGGTAGAGGGCATGAGCTGGAGCAGGCCAAGCGCGCCGGCCCCGGAAACAGCTCCGATGTTGAATTCGCTTTCCTGACGCGCGATGGCGTAGGCAAGGGCTGCGCCTGAGCCGGAAATATCCGCGGACGAGGGAATGACGCCCACCGGATGCGACAGAGCCCCGACATCGATGCCGCGCGCAGCCGCGGCCTTGCCGATCCTGAGCGCGAGAAAGTGGTTGCCTTGGCTTTCCGCCATGCCGGCCAGAAGGGCGATTTCGCCGGGGCTGGCCAACTGGCCTGCCAGATCGAGATAGAGCCTGTCGGCATAGCGCGCATAACCCGCCTTCTCGAGCCGCCGGATGGCGCTGACGGCTTCACGCGCGGTAAAATTCCGGCGGTCGGCGTCGCTGGGGGATGGGTAGGCGATGTTGAGCGCCTGCCGACCGATGCGTTCTCCGGCCAACTGGCCGTAGAAGGTGGTGCCGTAGCTGGCCGCCCTGTCAAATTCTTCCTTCGCGTTGCCCGGCCCGCCAGCCTCGGCTGCGCGGCCAAGCCAGTAGAAGGCACGTGAGCGCGTGATCGCGCCTTCGGCAAGATCGGCGATACGGCGGAAATGCTTGCTGGCAAGCACCGGATCGTTGAGGTTGCGCAGCGCATACCAGCCGGCGTGAAATTCGGCGTCGGCAGCATTGGCGGCACTTTCGGCGGCATGAGCCTCGACGAGCCGGTAGGCGGTTTTGACGTCGCCCTGATCGACCAGTTCACGCGACAGAACGCGTCGTTCCAGCCACCATTGGTCAGGGTCGGCAAGGGCGGCGCGATCCGTCGGCGCCTTCATCATGGCCGCTGCCGCTGCCCTGAATTTGTCCTGCCGCCTCAGATACCTGGCTTGCGCGAAATAGTAGCCCGCCGAACGCTGCTCCTGGGGTACGGCCTTCAGCAAGGCAGGCGCTTTCTTGTCGCCGCGCAAGGCGGCGGCCCACGCATCGGCCAACTGTTGCGCGCCGGCGAGAGCCGCCACACGTTGCGCCGAATTCACCCGCTCGGCATAGAACATGCGCTCCATGCGGTAGCGGTGATCGGCTTGCGGAATGATCGCGCCGAATTCGGAAAGGATGGCCGTTTCTTCCGCAGCTTCCAGTTTCTCGGTGCGCCAGAAGGGGGAAAGCACGCTTGCCGCCGCCTTGGCGTTGCCGAGCGCAAGATAGGCGCGCGTCAAAAGGACGACGCCTTCGCGCGTTTGCGGCTGGCTGCCGTTGAATGCCTCGACAACCGTGGCTGCACCCGGGTTCTCGCGGTAAAGCGCGCGCTCGCTGTTTCGGCGCAGCACCTCGGCGCCAGGCCAATCCGGCAGCATGCGGGCGGTGGCGGCGATGTCTCCGCTCGGCACGCCACTGCCGCCATAGATGGCGATGGCCCAGGCTAGAACATGGCGATCGAGCGAGTTTGCCGGAAGTCGGTCGCGCATCGTCCGCGCGGCGTCGATATCGCGCGCCGCAAGGGCGTCGAGACCACCCTTGAGCGGGGTGGTTTCGTCGGCTGGTTGGGCGCTGAGGTTCTCGATTTCGGGAACGGAAATGCCCGCTGTCGATGCCTTGTCCACCGGCGTGCCGGTGGAGAGAGACGACAGCAGTGCGACAGCCGCGCCGAGGAATGCAAGCCGCAGCGGGCGTGCGCCGATCATGACTTTTGTCGATTTTCTGGTCATCGGCATGATCTGGTTTGCGTGGCTTTGCAGGCTTGGAAGCAGCCTATCCCTGCCGTGTGAAGGGGCTGTAAACGAAGGTGGCGGCAACGCTCGGATGCTGTGGTCTTTCCGGTCAACTGGCCTTATCAGCTTTTCTTGCCGCAGAACGGTGTCGAGACTATGGTGCGCCGCCGCGCTTTAGGTTAAAGGCGCGCGAAGGAAACAGATGGGAACCAAAGGGTTCCGTGGAGTTGGATAGAATGCTGAGAGGCTCGCTTACCGCGCTCGTGACACCGTTCGAACAGGGCGGACGTTTCGACGAGAAAGCCTTTCGGGCATTGGTCGACTGGCAGATCGCAGAAGGCACCACCGGGCTCGTTCCGGTTGGCACGACCGGTGAATCGCCGACGCTCTCGCATGACGAGCACCGCCAGGTGGTGAAGGTGTGCGTGGAAGTAGCCAAGGGACGCGTGCCGGTGGTTGCCGGCGCCGGCTCCAACAACACGCAGGAAGCGATCGGACTGGTAAAGTACGCCGAAAGCGTCGGCGCCGATGCAGCGCTGGTGGTGACGCCCTATTACAACAAGCCGACGCAACGCGGTCTCTACGAGCACTTCGCTGCCGTGGCGCGGGCAACCTCGCTGCCGATCGTCATCTACAACATCCCGCCGCGCTCGGTCATCGACATGAGCCCGGAGACGATGGGCCGCCTTGCCAACGACTTCAAGAACATCGTCGGCGTGAAGGATGCGACCGGCAAGATCGAGCGCGTTTCCGAACAGCGCGCGACCTGCGGCAAGGACTTCGTCCAGCTTTCGGGCGAGGATGCTTCCGCCCTCGGCTTCAACGCGCATGGCGGCATCGGCTGCATTTCGGTGACGTCGAATGTCGCGCCGCGCCTGTGCGCGGAGTTCCAGGAAGCCTCGCTCTCCGGCAATTCGGCCAAGGCGTTGGAATTGCAGGACCGGCTGCTGCCGCTGCACAAGGCGATCTTCCTCGATCCGGGCGTGGCCGGCGCGAAATACGGGCTTTCGCGGCTGGGCAAGATCGAAAATGTCGTGCGCTTGCCGCTGGTCACCGCCGAGAATTCGGCGGAACAGAAGATCGAAGCGGCCATGAAGCATGCCGGCTTGATAAACTAGGGTATATCGCGCTTCAGGTGATGGTGGCCTGCAAATGGCGACTTTCTGCGCTTCCGGTGCTCACGTACCTTAACGTACGCTCCGCTCCGGTTATCGAAAGCCACCATTCTCGGCTCACCCTGACCTGAATCCCGGCATACCCTGGGCTGGCACTTGCGAAACTCTGCTCCAGCGGCCATTTGAGGGCGTTCTCCCTATTTGCGGAGTTCACCATATGACTCGCTGGAGCGAGTTTCGAACCGGGTCCCTAGTCGATGAATCAGGTCAGAAAAGCCGATCCCAACAGCAAGGTCGCCGCGGAAAACCGCAAGGCGCGCTTCAACTATGAAGTGCTCGATACGCTCGAGACGGGCCTGGTGCTGAGCGGCACCGAGGTCAAGGCGTTGCGCGGCGGCCATGCCAATATCCAGGAATCCTACGCCTCGTTCGAGGGTGGCGAGATATGGCTGATCAACTCGTACCTGCCGGAATACCTGCAGGCCAACCGCTTCAACCACGAACCGCGCCGGCGCAGGAAGCTGTTGGTGTCGAAGCGGGAAATGGCGCGCCTGTCGCAAAGCATCGAACGCGAAGGCATGACGCTGGTGCCGTTGAAAATCTATTTCAACGACAAGGGCAGGGCGAAGCTTCTGCTGGCGATCGCGCGCGGCAAGAAGCTGCACGACAAGCGCGAGACGGAAAAGCAGCGCGACTGGAACCGCGAGAAGGGACGCCTGCTGAAAGAGCGGGGGTAGGTTGGGCGAATAGGGGACTAAGGGAAAAGGGGAATAAGGCAGTAGGGCAGTATGTTGTGTTGCCGCGAGGCGGATTCGCCGTTGACGCAAGGACTACGGACAAATTCCTTCTACTGCCCTACTGCCCTACTGCCCTACTGCCCTACTGCCCTACTGCCCTACTGCCCTACTGCCCTACTGGCTTGGCAGAATCTATTCCCCAAGAAATTCCGCTATATCCTTGAAGACATTGACGAACATTTCTTCCGTCAGAACGCCGGTATTGGTGTTGTAGCGCGAGCAATGGTAGCTGGAAAACAGCGTGACGTGGCCGAGTTGGTGCAGGCCGCGATGCTTGAACGGATGCGCCGCAACGCGCCCGCCAAGCGCCCGCACGACCGATTGATGCGCGATGGAACCGAGCGCCAGAACGGCGCTGAGATTGGGGAACCGCTCGATCGTCGGCGTTAGAAACGTGCGGCAGGTGGAAATTTCGGGTCCGGTCGGCTTGTTCTGCGGCGGCACGCAGCGCACCGCGTTGACGATGGCCGTTCGGGAAAGCTGGAGGCTGTCGTCGGGCCGCGCCTCGAAGCGTCCGCTGGCAAGGCCGAACCGGAGCAAGGTCGAATAGAGCAGGTCGCCGGCATAGTCGCCGGTGAAGGGGCGGCCGGTGCGGTTCGCGCCGCGCAGGCCGGGCGCCAGCCCGACGATGAGCAGGCGCACCGAATCGTCGCCTTCAGGCGGCAGGAAGGCCGGCACCGGCGCGTTGAACCACGCCGGTTCGCGCTCGCGCCATTCGGCGATGAAATCGTGCAGGCGAGGGCAGAGCGCGCAGTCGCGGTCCGGTTCGGACGAGGCGATCATGGCAGGGCGCCTCAGTAATCGTCGTCCTCGTCCTGCGAGGTGGGTTCGGGCCGACGCAGCGGACGCTCGTTGGGATCGCGCCCGACCTCGTTCTTCAACGTCATGAGGTCGATGAAATGGTCGGCCTGGCGGCGCAGGTCGTCGGAGATCATCGGTGGCTGCGAGGCCATGGTGGAGACGATGGAAACCTTGCGGCCGCGCCGCTGCAGCGCCTCGACCAGCGTGCGGAAGTCGCCGTCGCCGGAGAAGATGACGTAGTGATCGACGACATCGGCAAGTTCGAGCGCATCGACGGTCAATTCGATGTCCATGTTGCCCTTGATCTTGCGGCGTCCGGCGGCGTCGGTGAATTCCTTGGCAGGCTTGGTCACGACCTTGAAGCCGTTGTAGTCGAGCCAGTCGATCAGCGGGCGGATCGAGGAATATTCCTGATCTTCGACAAGGGCGGTGTAGTAGTAGGCGCGAAGCAGGTAGCCGCGCTTCTGGAAGCTGGACAACAGCTTGCGGTAATCGATGTCGAAGCCGAGCGAGCGGGAAGTTGCGTAAAGGTTGGCGCCGTCGATGAAGAGAGCAATCTTCTCTCGGGGGTCGAACATTGAAATATCCTTTGGCGAATATAGGCGGTGGTCAAATAATCCGGCGTGGGCGTCGATCCTAACAAGGATGCGACAAATCCTTGTCCATACAGATCAACTCATCTTCCGAAATAACGTCAGCTTCGTGGCATTTTATCCGCCGCAATCGGCGTACAAGCGAATTTGATGAGGCCGGGTGCTTGCCTTTCAGCCCGCAATTGGGCGGGGGTAGCCAAAATGCTTGTTTTTTTCGGGTAGCCGGGTTATGGACCGCGCCTGTTTTCCATCAAATCCTTCGCATGAAAGGGGCATCCAATGGCCCGCGTGACCGTTGAAGATTGCATTGACAAGGTCGACAACCGCTTTGAGCTGGTCCTTCTGGCCGGCCACCGCGCCCGTCAGATCAGCCAGGGCGCGCAGATCACCGTTGCGCGCGACAACGACAAGAACCCGGTCGTCGCGCTGCGCGAAATCGCCGACGAGACGCTTTCGCCGGGCGACCTCAAGGAAGATCTGATCCACTCGCTGCAGAAGCATGTCGAGGTCGACGAGCCGGAGGCTCCCGAGAGCGACGCCATCGCCGATCAGACCGGCGCAGCCGTTTCCGCCGATGCCGACGAGCCGGAAGAAAACATCACTTTCGACCGCATGTCGGAAGAAGACCTGCTGGCCGGCATCGAAGGCCTGGTTCCGCCGGAAAAAAGCGACGATTACTGATCGTTTGGCAGGGTGCGGGCACTTCCGGTCCGCGATTTTCATAGCTATTTATGACATGCGCCGTACACGTTGCGGCGCATGTTTCATTTCAGCCGTGTGAGAGCCTGCCCATGATGCGTCAGTATGAGCTTGTCGAGCGCGTCCAGCGCTACAAGCCTGACGTCAACGAGGCGCTGCTCAACAAGGCCTACGTCTATGCCATGCAGAAGCATGGCCACCAGAAGCGGGCCTCCGGCGACCCATATTTCTCGCATCCGCTCGAAGTGGCGGCGATCCTGACCGAGATGCACATGGACGAGGCGACGATTGCCGTCGCGCTGCTCCACGACACCATCGAGGACACCACCGCCACCCGCGCTGAGATCGACGAGTTGTTCGGCCCGGAGATGGGCAAACTGGTCGAGGGGCTGACCAAGCTGAAAAAGCTCGACCTCGTGTCGAAGAAGGCCGAGCAGGCGGAAAACCTGCGCAAGCTTTTGCTTGCGATTTCCGAGGATGTGCGCGTGCTTCTGGTCAAGCTCGCCGACCGCCTGCACAACATGCGCACCCTTCACCACATGCGCGAAGACAAGCGCCTGCGCATCGCCGAAGAGACGATGGAAATCTATGCGCCGCTGGCCGGGCGCATGGGCATGCAGGGCATGCGCGAGGAACTGGAGGAGATCGCCTTCCGCTACATCAACCCCGAGGCGCACCGCATGGTGACTGAGCGGCTGGCGGAGATGTTCGAGCGCAGCAAGGGCGTGCTCACCGAAATCGAGAAGTCGCTTTCGACCCTGTTCGAAAAATACGCGATCAAGGCCGACGTCACCAGCCGCCAGAAAAAGCCGTGGTCGGTGTTCCGCAAGATGGAAGCCAAGGCGCTGTCGTTCGAGCAGCTTTCCGACATTTTCGGCTTCCGCGTCGTCGTCGATACCGTGCCAGATTGCTACCGGGCGTTGGGTGCGATCCACACCACATGGTCGATGGTGCCGGGGCGCTTCAAGGACTACATTTCGACGCCCAAGCAGAATGACTACCGCTCGATCCACACCACCATCGTCGGGCCGTCGCGCCAGCGCGTCGAATTGCAGATTCGCACGCAGGAAATGAACAAGGTGGCCGAGTACGGCGTTGCCGCGCACTCGATCTACAAGGATTTCGGTTCGAAAGAGGCGGGTGCCAAGCCAAACGGCGCGACCCACCAGATTTCCAAGGAAACCAATGCCTACGCATGGCTGCGGAGGACCATCGAGCAACTGGCCGAGGGCGACAACCCGGAAGACTTCCTCGAAAACACCAAGCTGGAGCTGTTCCAGGACCAGGTGTTCTGCTTTACGCCGAAGGGCATGCTGATCGCGCTGCCACGCGGCGCGACGCCGATCGACTTCGCCTACGCCGTGCACACCGATGTCGGCGACAGTTGCGTCGGCGCCAAGGTCAACGGGCGCATAATGCCGCTGATGACCGAACTGAAGAATGGCGACGAGGTCGAGATCATCCGCTCCAAGGCGCAGGTGCCGCCGGCGGCGTGGGAATCGATCGTGGTGACCGGCAAGGCCCGCTCCGCCATCCGCCGCGCCACGAAGAACGCCATCCGCAAGCAGTATTCCGGGCTCGGCATGCGCATTCTGGAACGCGCCTTCGAGCGCACCGGCAAAAGCTTCACCAAGGAAAGCCTGAAGCCGGTGCTGCACCGGCTGGCGCGCAAGGATATCGAGGACGTGCTTTCCGCTGTCGGTCGCGGCGAACTGGCCTCCGCCGACGTGATCAAGGCGGTTTTCCCCGACTACAAGGACGAGCGCGTGACCGCGCCGGTGCCGAAGCAGAAGGAGGAAGGCTGGTCGCGTATCCGCAACGCCGCCGGCATGCTGTTCCAGATTCCCGGCCGCAGCTCGCGCCGTGGCAAGGACCAGCCGAAGGACGGTGCGGTGCCGATCCGCGGGGTGAGGGGCGACCTGCCGGTTCATTTTGCGCCGGAAGGTGCAGTCCCCGGTGACCGCATCGTCGGCATCGTGCAGCCCGGATCGGGAATTACCATCTATCCGATCCAGTCGCCGTCGCTGACCGCCTTCGACGACCAGCCCGAACGCTGGATCGATGTGCGCTGGGACATCGATGAAAACAACAAGGAGCGCTTTCCGGCGCGGGTTTCCGTCACCGCCATCAATGCGCCGGGATCGCTTGCAGATATCGCGCAGGTGATTGCATCCAACGACGCCAACATCCATACGCTGTCGATGGTGCGCACGGCCCCCGACTTCACCGAAATGCTGATCGACCTTGAAGTGTGGGACGTGAAGCACCTGAACAGGCTGCTGTCGCAGCTCAAGGAAAACTCTAGCGTGAGCGATGCGCGGCGCGTCAATGGCTGACCGCTGAAGCAAACGCCCGCAAGGCGACTCGAACTGGATAGGCAAGGCATGAATACCAATGAAGTGCTCGATGTTTTTCGTTCCGCAGGAGCCGTGCTGGAAGGGCACTTCATCCTGACTTCAGGCTTGAGGAGCCCGGTTTTCCTCCAGAAAGCCCGTGTTTTCATGCATGCGGACAAGACAGAGAAGCTGTGCAAGGCGCTGGCCGCAAAGATCCGCGCGGCGGTTCCGGGCCGTATCGACTACGTTGTCGGGCCTGCCGTGGGCGGCCTGATCCCTGCCTATGAGACCTCGCGCCATCTCGGCGTTCCGGCGATCTGGGTCGAGCGCGAGCAAGGCGTTTTCAGGCTGCGGCGCTTCGAGATGGAGAAGGGCGCGCGTGTCGTCATCGTCGAGGACATCGTGACCACCGGCTTGTCGATCCGCGAGACAATCGAGTGCCTGCGCGACCTTGGCGCCGAGGTTGCGGCCGCGGCGTGCATCATCGACCGTTCCGCCGGCAAAACCGACGTGGGTGTGCCCCTGATTGCCCTCGCGGAATATGAAGTTCCGGCGTATCCTGCGGACAATCTGCCGCCGGAACTTGCCGCAATCCCGGCCGTTAAACCCGGCAGCCGCAATATCTGACGCTGAGTGCCTGTCGAATGCTTTTCAAGCGCAGGGAAACTGAGAGTTTTGGCCAGAAGGTGCGTATCTGGCTGTGGCCGCGCCGCTCGATCTCGCGATCGCTGCGCTATTTCGCCAAGCGGATACTGAGGTTGAAGGCGACGCCGCACGCGGTCGCCGCGGGCGTCGCGGCCGGCGTGTTTGCTTCGTTCTTTCCCATCGGCATCCACTTCGTCATCGCCGCAATCGTGTCCTGGCTGATTGCCGGAAACATGGTGGCGGCAGCGCTTGGCACGACGCTTGGCAATCCGCTGACCGTGCCGGTGCTGTGGGGTGCGTCCTACGAAACGGGCAAGCTGATCCTGCACGAGAACGCAGGCGGCCCGCCGGCGCATCTCGGCGCCATGCTGCACGACCTGAGCTTTGCCGAATTGTGGAACCCGATCCTGAAGCCGATGGCGATAGGCGCGGTTCCGCTCGGCCTCGCAGCCGGCCTTTTGGCCTACGGCGTTACGCGCTGGGGCATGACGGTGTTTCGCGAGCAGCGGCGCAAGCGGCTGGCTGAGCGGGCAGGCGGGCATCCGGCGCTCGGAACGGGCGGCAAGATCGGTTCCGCCTCACGATGATCATCGGCATCGGCAGCGATCTCATCGACATTCGACGGGTGGAAAAATCGCTGGAGCGCTATGGCGAGCGCTTCGTGCAGCGTATCTACACCGATGTCGAGCAGGCGCGTTCGGAGGGCAGGCGGCAGCGTGCCGCTTCCTATGCCAAGCGATTCGCCGCCAAGGAAGCCTGCGCCAAGGCGCTGGGGACCGGCATTTCCCAAGGGGTGTTCTGGCGCGACATGGGCGTTGCCAACCTGCCGAGCGGCAAGCCGACCATGGCCCTGACCGGCGGTGCTGCCGAGCGGCTGGCGAAAATCCTGCCGGCGGGTCACCAAGCCGCGATCCACCTGACGATCACCGACGATTTTCCACTGGCCCAGGCTTTCGTCATCATCGAGGCGCTGCCGGTCACGCAAACGCCACAGTGGCTCGTAAAGGCATAGTGATCCCGTGCGACCACCGCGACGTTGCTCCCAGCACGTTCAGCCCTTATAGAACCAACGCATGAACGAGGACGACATGAGCGTGGTTGACAAATCCGAGAAGAAATCCGGCGGGCTTGGCGAGACCGTCAGCGTCATCGTTCAGGCGCTGCTTCTGGCGCTGGTTATCCGCACGCTTCTTTTCCAGCCTTTTTCGATTCCTTCGGGCTCGATGCGTCCGACCTTGCTGGAAGGCGACTATCTGTTCGTGACCAAGTGGGCCTACGGCTATTCGCGTTATTCGCTGCCGTTCTCCCCCAACCTGTTTTCCGGCCGCATCTGGGGCGGAGAGCCTGAGCGCGGCGATGTCGTGGTGTTCAAGTTCCCGCCGAATCCGTCGATCGACTACATCAAGCGAGTGATCGGCCTGCCCGGCGACAAGATCCAGATGAAGGGCGGCCAGCTTTTCATCAACGACGCGGCCGTGGCGCGCGAGAAGGTCGGCCAGATCGACAATGCCGACATCACCGAGGTCGCCCGCCCGGTCGATGTCTACCGCGAGACTCTGCCCAATGGCGTAAGCTACGATACGCTCGACCTGACCCAGAACGGCATCGGCGACGATACGCAGGCGTTCGAGGTGCCGGCCGGCCATTATTTCATGATGGGCGACAACCGCGACAACTCCAGCGACAGCCGGTTCACCGTTGGCTACGTGCCGAACGAAAACCTGGTCGGGCGCGCCAATATCATCTTCTTCTCGATTGCCGACGGGTCGAGCCCGCTCGAAATCTGGAAATGGCCGACCGATATGCGTATCGGACGCCTGTTCAACTTCATCCACTGAGATGGCGACGGCAAAACGGCTGACCGCTGACGCGCTCGCCGAAGCGCTGTACGAGCGGACCGGCCATGCGTTCCGCGACACCCAGCGCCTGCAGCGCGCGTTGACCCATGCCAGCGCCCGCAGCGCCCATGCCGGGATCGACTACGAGCGCTTCGAGTTCCTTGGCGACCGCGTGCTTGGGCTGGTGGTTGCCGACATGTTGCTGGCGGCCTATCCGAACGCGGTCGAAGGCGAATTGTCGTTGCGTCTCAATGCGTTGGTAAATGCCGAGGCATTGTCGGAGATTGCCGAGGAGATCGGCCTGCCCGAACTGATCCGGGCTGGTTCCGACGTGCGCAACCTGGCTGAGCGCAAGCGCGTCAACCTGCGCGCCGATGCGCTGGAATCGCTGATTGCAGCGCTCTATCTCGATGGCGGGCTGGAGGCGGCGAGGAGCTTCATCCATCGCTACTGGATGCCGCGTTCGCGCGCCATGGCGACCGCCCGGCGCGACCCCAAGACGGAATTGCAGGAATGGGCGCACCAGGCTGCGGGCGACACGCCGGCCTACCAGATCGACAGCCGCGAGGGGCCGGACCACGATCCGGTCTTCACGGTGACGGTGAAGGTGGGCAGGTTCGATCCCGCCCAAGGCAAGGGCCGCTCCAAGCGCGAGGCCGAGCAGGCTGCCGCGGCAGCCCTTCTAGTGCGCGAGGGTGTATGGTCGGTTGAAGGGAGTGCCGCATGAGCGCCGATGAAGACATGCCGGCAGGCGAGACACCCGCGACCCGCTCCGGTTTTGTGGCACTGATCGGTGCGCCGAATGCCGGCAAGTCGACGCTGGTCAACCAGCTTGTCGGCACCAAGGTCTCCATCGTGACGCACAAGGTGCAGACGACGCGGGCGCTGGTGCGCGGCATCGCCACCCACGGCACGGCGCAGATCGTGTTCGTCGATACGCCCGGCATCTTCAAGCCGCGCCGAAGGCTGGACACCGCGATGGTCACCACCGCCTGGGGCGGGGCCAAGGATGCCGACGTCGTGCTGGTGCTGATCGACGCCGAGCGCGGCATCAAGGGCGACGCCGATGCCATTCTCGAGCGGCTGAAGGATGTGCAGCAGCCGATGGTGCTGATCCTCAACAAGGTCGACCGTGTGAAGCCCGAGGCGCTGCTGGCGCTTGCCAAGGTGGCGAACGAGCGCGTTCCCTTCCAGGGCACCTTCATGGTGTCGGCGCTGACCGGTTCCGGCTGCAAGGACCTGCTCGACTATCTGGCGCAAAAGCTGGCGGCTGGCCCGTGGTATTATCCGGAAGACCAGATCTCCGACCTGCCGATGCGCCAGCTTGCGGCGGAAATAACCCGCGAGAAGCTGTACCTCAGGCTGCATCAGGAACTGCCTTATTCTTCCCATGTCGAGACCGAGAAGTGGGAAGAGAAGAAGGATGGCTCGGTGCGCATCGAGCAGGTGATCTATGTCGAGCGCGACAGCCAGAAGAAGATCGTGCTCGGCCACAAGGGCGAGACGATCCGCGCCATCGGCGAGGCTTCGCGCAAGGAGATCGGCGAAATCCTCGAACAGAAGGTGCACCTGTTCCTGTTCGTGAAGGTGCGCGAGAACTGGGGCAACGACCCCGAGCGCTATCGCGAGATGGGACTGGATTTCCCCCGTTGATGTTCGGGTGAGGGCGGCCTGCCAAAAGGCGGCCCCTGCGCTTCCGGTGATGATGTACTTTACGTACACTGCTCGCCGGTTCTCGATGCCCGCCATTCCCGGCACGCCCTGACCTGAACATCGGCGCAGCGAAGCCTCTTCCGGAATCCGGCCTGCAAGCGCCGCCTCGGCCATCAATTCCGTTCCGCCCGAACCCGTTTTGCGCTATGCTCGCAAGGCTTGCTCAGATCGGGAGGTGCGCGATGACGTACATCAATACCGTGACCGAAAGCGACCCGGGTTCCAAGACAGCGCAGATGTATGCCAGAGCGCAGGCCGGCTATGGCTATCTGCCCAACATGGTGAAGGCGTTCAGCCATCGCCCCGAAGTCATGGAAGCCTGGAACGGTCTTCTTGCCAGCATTAAAACGGGCATGGATTTGCGCCGCTATGAACTTGTCACCATGGCTGCGGCCAAGGAACTGCGCAGTTCCTACTGCATGCTCGCCCACGGCAGCATCCTGCTCAACGGCCATTTCACCGCGCCGGAGCTTCAGGCCGTAGTCGAGGATGTCGAGACCTCGCCGCTCAACGAAACCGAGCGGGCCATCATGCGCTTTGCCGCCAAGGTGGTGCGCGATGCCACTTCGGTCAGTGAACGCGACGTGGATGACCTGCGCCGGCGCGGTATCTCCGACGGCGAGATTTTCGACATCGTTGCCGCTGCTGCCGTGCGTTGCTTCTTCAGCAAGACGCTCGATGCATTGGGCGCGCAGCCGGACGGCGTCTATCATGAGATCGAACCGCATCTGAAGCGCGCGCTGGTGGTTGGCCGCGATATAGATGCCGGCTGCGACCTCTCGCGCTCGGCCTAACAGTTCAGGTGAGGGCGGCCTGCAAATGGCGGCTTTCTGCGCTTCCGGTGCTCATGTACTTTACGGTACACTGCGCGCCGGTTCTCGAAACCCGTCATTTTCGGCACTCCCTGACCTGAACTGGAGAGGTCGAGTGGCTGGAGGTGCCAGACGGCCCGACTGCCGCAGCTTGATTTCGCCACCGAAGCCGTCAAAGCTCGCAAGATGGAATGGCGTGACGAGGGAATCATACTTGGGCAGCGCAGGCATGGCGAATCGAGCGTCATCCTCGAAGTGATGACGCGCGCCCACGGCCGCCATCTCGGCCTCGTGCGCGGCGGCCGTTCGCGCAAGCAGCAGCCGGTGCTTCAGGCCGGCAATCGCATCGACCTGATCTGGCGCGCGCGGCTGGACGAGCATCTCGGCATCTATCAGGCCGAGGCGCTGGACATGAACGCGGCGAGGCTGATGGACAGCGCCGTTGCGGTCTACGGCCTGCAAGTGCTGGCCGCGCATCTGCGGCTTTTGCCGGAACGCGACGCGCATCCCGGCCTTTATGAAACGCTGATGGTGATGGTCGAGCATCTCGACGATGCCGATGCCGCCGGCGAACTGGTGGCGCGCTTCGAGCTTCTGGTGCTTGACAGCCTGGGCTTCGGCCTCGACCTCAGCGAATGCGCGGCGACCGGCACGCGCAACGATCTGGCCTATGTCTCGCCGAAGTCGGGCCGGGCGGTGTCGCGGCAGGCCGGCGAACCCTGGCGCGACAAGATGCTGGCGCTGCCTGCCTTCCTGGAGCGCGGAGCGGGGCGCAGGGCCGATCCGGCCTCGCTGGAGGATGCTTTCCGGCTGACCGGATTTTTCCTCACCCGCCATGTCTATGAACCGCGCGGGATCGAGCAGCCGGACGCTCGCGCCGGTTTCCTGCTGGCGCTGCGAAAGCATTTCGCCGGGCGGGCGGCGGTTACCGGAGAGACGGCAGCTTGAGCGCTGAAATGGCGAAAGCGGCGCTTAAGCATATCCGCAGCGACGGGTGGCATTCGGTTGCGAAAAGTGTTCGATACCAATCTGGCCGTGTGCCTGGCAAGCTGATGGTGTGAGACTGCATGTTCGAGATCGGCATCATCGCGATCATCGTGCTGTTCGTTGTAACGACGCGGCAGCACAAACGCATCAAGCGCATAGAGAGCGATCTGGCCGCGGTGAGGGAGGCTTTGGCCGGCCATGCACCGGTGGCCGCTGCGGCGGAACCGGCGGCCGTGGCGAAAGAACTCCCGAAGGATGCCGATCTGCCTGAAGGCACGGTTGCGCAGGCTGCGGCAGTCGAAGCCGCAACCGGAGGCGGCAAGGCTTCCGAACCGCCACCCATTGATGAGGATAAGGCAGAGCCAGCGGTAGGGCCGTGGAATTGGCGTGCCCGGACTCCTGATGAAGATGCGCAGGAAGCCACTGCGAGCGCCGCGTCTGCGTCGGCGAAACCGCGGGATATCGAAACCGCACTCGGCACGCGCTGGGCGGTTTGGGTCGGCGGCATCGCGCTGGCGCTCGGCGGCCTGTTTCTGGTGAAGTACACGATCGAAGCGGGCGTATTCGGCCCGGGCGTGCGGCTGACCATGGCTTCGATCCTCGGCCTCGTCATGGTCGCGGGCGGCGAATTCATCCGCCGAACCGGTTTCAAGGTACCGGTGCAGGGTGCTGCCGGAGCGTATATCCCGGCGATCCTGACGGCGGCAGGGGCCTTTACCCTTTTCGGCGCGATCTATGCCGCGCACGGCGTCTATGGCTTTATCGGACCGGGCCTCGCCTTCACCCTGCTGGGCATAATCGGCATCGCGACGATTGCGGCTGCACTTGTCCACGGGCAGGCGTTGGCCGGCATCGGCCTGCTTGGCGCGCTGGCGACGCCGATGCTCGTTTCCTCGCAGTCGCCCAACGCCTGGGCCTTGTTCGGCTATCTGGCGATCGTGCTTGCCGCGACCGGCGCCATCGCGCGCATCCGCCGCTGGGCGCTGCTGATGACGGCAGCCTTCGTCGGCACCGGCCTTTGGACCTTGCTCTACATGGCCGAGACGCCGCAACTCGACTTTGCCGTGTTGATGTTCATCAGCGTAGTGACGCTGGCCGTGCTTGTGTTCCTGTGGCTGACTGGCGACGACGGTGAGGGCAGGGTCGGTTGGCCAAGCGTTGCGGTAGCATTCTTCCTTGGCCTTTCCGCGCTCGTCATGTTCAGCGCCACCGATTCTCTTGCCCAAGGCGGGCCTGCATGGGCAGCAATCATCCTCATTGCGATGGTTGCGGCGGCACTCTACAGGCGCGGCGCGGTGGCATTGTTGCACGGCGCAGGTATCGTTGCCGCCTTGGCCTATCTGTTCCTGATGCCGCTGGATTCGCTTTGGCTCGACCTGTCCAATGGCTACCTTTCAGTGGACGGCATGACAGCCGTTAGGGCCGATGGCCAGATGCGTCCAATCGGCATCCTGCTCGGTATCGTCTTCATCGGCACGGGCTTCTGGTCGGCACACCGGCTGGCGGCGTCGAACCCGAACAGAGCCGCCTCGTGGGCGTTCTGGGGCGTCACCGCTCCGCTCGTGATCCTGCTTTCGCTTTGGATCGCCTTCGGCGACATCGACAGGGATTTCCTCCGCGCGTTGATCGCATTGGCCTTGCTTGTTGGCTTCACCGCCGGCGCGGAATGGATTGCGCGCAGCAAACGACCTCCTCTCTTTGGAGGCCTTGCGGTGTCTTTCGCGCTGATCGGCGCGGGCGTGGCGGCGCTGTTGATGATCCACATGGCCTTCGGTTCGGGCATGACCACGGTGCTCCTGGGCGCGGCCGCAATCGTTCCGGCGCTCGCCACCCGTTGGCGCAGATATCCGGTGCTGGGTTGGCTGTCGGCGGGTGCTGCGGTTGCCGTTCTGGCACGCATCGCCTTCGATCCGACGATTGTCGGCGCCGAGTTCCTGTCGCGCACGCCTGTGTTCAATTGGCTGTTGCCCGGCTACGGCGTGCCGGCGCTGGCCTTCGGCTTCGCAGCCTGGCAGCTTGCGCGCACGACGAACGGCCGGCCGCGCCTGATCATGGAGGCGATGGCGGCGCTGTGCGGGCTTCTGACGCTGGCCATGCTGGTGCGCCACGCCATGCATGGCGGCGTTATCGATGCGGGCGTGCCGACGCTGGCCGAGCAGGCAATCTACACGCTGATCGCGCTGGGTGCCGGCGCAATATTGGTGGCGCTGGACATGCGCTCGCCAAGCTCGGTGCTGCGCTATGGCTCGCTTGCCGCCGGCGTGGTGTCGGTGCTGTTCATTCTTGGCCAGCACTTTGCTGTGCTGAACCCGCTGTTCACCGATGAATCGACCGGGCGCATTCCGGTGTTCAACCTGTTGTTCCTGGCATACCTACTGCCTGCGATAGCGGCCGGCGTGCTGGCGCTCTATGCGCGCGACAAGCGGCCCTACTGGTATTCGGCCATGCTGGCGGCGGTGGCGGCCTTGCTCCTGTTCGCCTATGCGACGCTCTCAGTGCGGCGGCTGTTCAAGGGCGAGTTCATCGCGCTGTGGAGCGGCATGGAGCAGATCGAAACCTACAGCTATTCCGCATTGTGGTTGGTCATGGGCGTGGCCCTTTTGGCCGGCGGGGTGCGGCTGCGCTCGCAGGTGTTGCGCATCGCTTCCGCAGCCCTGATCGCCATCGCCGTGCTCAAGGTGTTCCTGTTCGACATGTCGGAACTGGAGGGCGTACTGCGGGCGCTGTCGTTCATTGGGCTGGGTGCCGTCCTGATTGGCATCGGCCTGTTCTACCAGCGGCTTTTGACGCGGGCCGCGAAGGCCGGTTGAGGCACTCCGATAGTGCAAAACCTTGCTTTTCGGGGTAGTTGGAATAAATCAGGCCCCTTGCACGTTTCCCTAGTGCTTGGGTGATCGAGGCGCTGGCACGCGCTGCAGACCGCTTGCATTGGAAGCGGCGCCGCAATTGGGCGGTTGGCGGAGAGGAGCACGTTTCGGCAAGCGGCTATGGATGGCAAGAAGGCAGCGATTCTTGGCGAAATCCCGCGTTTGCGCCGCTACGCGCTTGCCTTGCTGCGCGATCGCGATGCCGCCGACGATCTGGTGCAGGACTGCCTGGAACGCGCGCTGAGCCGCCTCGACAACTGGCAGACCGGAGAAAGTCCCCGGAGGTGGCTGTTTACGATCATGCATCATCTCTTCATCGACCAGATACGCAAGGTGGACCGGCGTGGCGAAGCGGCGATGCTGTCGCTCGATACCGACGAGGCGCTTGCCGCACCCGCCGAGCAACTGGATACGATTGCTTCGCGCGAGATCGTCAACGCGCTGCATGCCATCAGCCCGGAGCGGCGCGCGGCGCTGGTGATGGTTGCCATCGAGGGCTTTTCCTACGCCGAGGCCGCCAACATGCTGGGCGTTCCGGCGGGCACTTTGATGTCGCGCATTTCACGGGGCCGCGAAGAACTGAGGGGCCTGCTGGAAGACAGCGCCCGGCGCCGCACACTGAGAGTTGTCGAGAAATGACCCGGCGCGACTTTTCCGAACGTGACATCCATCTGGCGCTCGACAACGAGTTGCCGGGCGACGAGCGCGCCGGCTACGAGGCATGGCTTGAGGCCAATCCCGAAATGAAGGCGAGGAGCGCCCGCTACGCCAGCGACAACGAAGCCTTGCACGCGGCTTTCTCGGATGTGCTCGACGAGCCGGTTCCGGCACGCCTGCAAAACATCGTCATTGGCGAGACGGTGGCTAACCCGCCCGCTTCCCGCTCGAAATGGTGGTTTGCGGCTGCCGCGGTGCTGCTGCTCAGCCTTGGCGGAGTGGGTGGCTATTTCGCCGGCGCGATCGGGCTCGATGCCGAGGTCGGTCCGGCTGACCGCCTGGCTGAAGAGGCGATTGCCGCGCATGTCATCTATGCTGCCGAAAAGCGCCATGCCGTCGAAGTGCCGGCGAGTGACAAGGATCACATGCAGACCTGGCTTTCCAACCGGGTCGGGCTGAAGCTGGTGGCGCCGGATCTGACCGAGGACGGTTTCGAGCTGGTCGGCGGCAGGCTGCTGCCCGCCTCAGGTTCCAGCAAGGCGGCGATGCTGCTTTACGAAGACGCAAGCGGCAACCGCATCTCGCTGTTCGTCATCTCGGAATCCGCTGCCAAGACGGCGGGCGTCTACAATGAGGAAAAGGATGGGCCGACCGCCGTCTACTGGCTGGACAGGGGCTATGGCTGCGCCGTTGTCGGAACGCTGCCCAACGACCGTTTGAACGAGGTTGCCAAGCGCGCCTACAAGCAACTGGTTTCGTCTATCTGGAGCTAGGGGCGAGGTTCAGGTGATGGTGGCCTGCGAATGTCGGCTTTCTGCGCTTCCGGTGCTCATGTACTAATACGTACACTGCGCTCCGGTTCTTGAAATCCGCCAATCTCGGTGCACCCTGACCTGAATCTCGGCACCCTAGCTAGCCTCGGGGCCAAGTTGACTGCGGCCTTCCCAGGTGACGTCTATCACCGTTCGGTGCGCTTTTTGCGTCGATCTTTGGAGTCACAATTCGGCCCAATTCGAGGAGCGCTTAAATGCTCCGTTGCGGGCTGAGAAGCGAGTCCGTTCCGACAAGGATATTCCCACCGCCGATCGAGGTTTTCCAACCCGCATGCCTGCCGAAATCCGCACGGCCCGCGCGTCTGACGTCGATGCTCTCGCCGCCATCGAGACCGCCGTTTTCGAGGGCGACCGCATCTCCCGCCGCTCGTTCCGCAAGCTGATCGAGCGCGAGACAGCCGAAACCCTTATTTCGGAACTGGACGGGTGCGTGGCGGGCTATGCCATCGTGCTGTTTCGCAAGGGCAGCGGCGTGGCGCGGCTCTATTCGCTGGCGGCCGGTCCGGATTTTTCCGGCAAAGGCATTGGCCGCGCGCTGCTGGAGGCAGCCGAGAACACCGCCTTCGAACATGGCCGCATGCTGTTGCGCTTGGAAGTGCGCGAGGACAACCTGCGCGCCATCGGCATCTACGAGAAGGCAGGCTTTCGCCGCATTGGCCGCGAGACCGACTACTACGAGGACGGGGCGCCCGCGCTGCGCTTCGAAAAGACCTTGCGCGGCGGCGCGCCGGTGACGACCGCGGTGCCATTTTACGAGCAGACCTGCGATTTCACTTGCGGGCCGTGCTGCCTGATGATGGCGATGGCGCATTTCGAGCCCAGCTTCGTGCCCGATCCGGTAATGGAAATCCGGCTTTGGCGAGAGGCGACGACCGTATTCATGATGTCGGGGCCGGGCGGCTGCGAACCGTTCGGCCTAGCGGTCGCGGCGCATGAAGGCGGGCTTGCGACCGAAATCCTTGTGTCTTTCCACGGCGCGCTGTTCCTGCAATCGGTGCGCAGCGAGGAAAAGCGCCGCGTGATGGAACTGGCGCAGGTCGATTTCCGCCGCCGCGCCGACAGCTACGGCATCCCGGCCAGCTATCGCGCCTTCACCATCGACGACATCCGCGCGGCGATTGCCGACGGCAAGCTGGTTCTGGTTCTGGTGAGCGGCTTCCTGATGTTCGGCAAGAAGGTGCCGCACTGGGTGCTGGCCATCGGCGACGACGGCGACCATATCCTGATCCACGATCCATGGGTCGAGGACGAAAAGGAAGAGACCCAGTCGGACGCGGCCAACATTCCCGTGCCCTATGCGATCTTCATGACCATGGCGCAATTCGGCCGCGATGGACTGCGCGCGGCCATAATGCTTGGAAAGCGCGGCCGATAATGAGCTGGGTTATCCTGACTGGACGCCAATCCGACCTCACCCAGGCGGCGACCCCGCACAAGATCATCACCAACCGCGACTACCTTGCGCATCCGGCGCTGTTTCGCGGCCAGCGGCCCAAGGTGATCAACCTTTCCAACAATTACGGCTACCAGAGCCGGGGCTACTATGCCTCGCTGCTGGCGAGTTCGCGCGGCCACAGGGTCATCCCGACCGTCGAGACGATGATCGACCTGTCTGAGCACAAGCTCTACGAGAACGCGCTGCCGGAGCTGGAGCTGGCGCTGAACAAGTGCCGCAAGGATCTTGGCGCATATCCGGCCAAGGTTTGCATCTTTTTCGGCATCGGCCCATCCAAGGCCTGGGACCGCTTCGCAAGGCTTTTGTTCGACTGGTTCCGCGCGCCCGCTCTGGAGGTTTCGATCAAGGACGCTTCCGGGTGGGCCTCGATCCGCAAGATCGGTTTCCATCCGCTCGCTCGCATGAGCCCCGAGGAGATGAAGAGGTTCACCGCGTGCCTCGACGTCTATACGGGCCGCGAATGGCGCGAAACCAAGACGCGCACGCCTGCCCGCTACACCTTCGCCACGCTGGTCGATCCGAATGAGGAACTGCCGCCCTCGGAGATTTCTTCATTGCGCCACTGGGCGAGGATTGCCGAGAAGATGGGCGTCGAGGTCGAGCCGATCACCCGCAAGGACTTGGCCAAGCTTGCCAATTACGATGCGCTGTTCATCCGCGAGACCACCTCGATCTCCAACCATACCTACCGCTTTGCCCGCAGGGCGCAGCAGGAAGGCATGCCGGTGATCGATGATCCGCTGTCGATGATCCGCTGCACCAACAAGGTCTATCTGAACGAGCTGATGACGGCCAACAAGGTGCCGGTGCCGCCGACGGTGATGATCGCGGGCATCTCCGACTTGCAGCTTGCCGCCGATACTCTGGGCTTTCCGCTGGTGCTGAAGATCCCGGATTCGTCCTTTTCGCGCGGCGTCAAGAAGTGCTCCGACGTGGAGGAACTGAAGGCGCTGGCCACCGAATGGCTGGAAGATTCCGATCTTTTGATCGCGCAGAAATTCATTCCGACCAAGTTCGACTGGCGCGTCGGCGTGCTTGGCGGACAGCCTCTGTTCGCCGTTCACTACCTGATGGCGAGGAAGCACTGGCAGATCGTCAACCACAAGGCGAACGGCAAGCCGGACCAGGGCGGCATCAAGACCTTCACCTTGAAGAACGCACCGGCGCAGGTGGTCGAGACGGCGGTGAAGGCGGCAAGCTGTATCGGCGACGGCCTTTATGGCGTCGACCTCAAGGAGACGAATGACGGCATCTTCGTCATCGAGGTCAACGACAATCCGAACCTCGATCACAATTGCGAGGACACGGGCGAGAAGGACGAGGTCTGGGTGCGGCTGACCCAGTGGTTCCTCGACCGGCTGGAGAAGCAGCGGCGCTGAACCTGCCTACTGGATGTTTATGGCGGTAAGCTGCCATTCTCCCGAGCCGTCGAGATATTTGAGGTCGACGACGTAACGCGAGCGGATTTGCGCGCCGAAGCCGTTTTGGGCGTCGACCCAGGCGACGACATGGAAGCCGCAATCCGGCTTTGGCGACACCGCGACCTGATCGTCCGTGATCCACGGAAACTCGGCCGTGGAAGGGGCTTTCAGGCTGCGCTTGACGAATTCCTGTGACATGACGAAGGCCATCGTGGTGTCGGAGCAGGCCTTGGCAAGCCGGGCAGCTTTCTCTTCCGCCGCCTTGGCAGCTTCCTCGGCTGCGCGCGCCTCTGCATCTTTCTTGCGCTGCTCCGCGTCGAGTGCGGCTTGCCTGGCTTCTTCTTCTGCCTTCAGTTTCGCTGCCGCCGTGCGTTCAGCTTCCGCGTTCGCATTCGCCGCCGCTTGCTCGGCCTGCCTTGCCGCCTTGCGCTCGGCGCGCGCCTGCTCGAGACCCTCGCGTGAGGTCAGGCCGTAGTCGAGATAGGCGAACTGGTTGCACCAGATGATGGCGATGAAGGATAGCACGAACAGGCCGGCGGCAAGTTTGGTATGGAAGATGGCGCTCTGTCGCCATCGTGGCCGGATCAATCGCAGAATGGAAACGATCAACCAAAGCGCCGACAACGACCACACGATCGCGCCGGCCAGAATGCCAGTCTCGAACACTTGAAATTCCCCCCGCCGCAATCTTTGCGCAAACGGAGAAGGATGCCAACTCTTATTCGATGCCGGATTGAACGGCTTCCAGATATGCCGCCTGCAACTCGGCAAAGACCGAGCGGGCAGGGGCGGGAGCGTCTAGATGCAGGTGGCGCAGTTCGGCCATGAAGGCATCCCACATCTGCGGTCCGCCATTCTCCAGAAGTTCCGCCCGCACCGAAAGCTCGCGCGAAACCGGAGTGTGCCTGCGTCCCCATGCGCCCATTGCCGCAAGCAGCGGCACGAGCTGGATGGCGGGCTCGGCCAGGCTATAGATTGCCTTCTGGCTGTGGCTTGGATCGTCGCGTTTCCACAAAAGACCATTGGCGACAAGGCGCTTCAGCCGGTCGGCCAGAATGTTGGAGGCGATGCTTTCCTCGGAGTTGTTGAGCAGTTCGCGAAAGTGCCGCCGGTTGCCGAACATGACGTCGCGAATGACGATCAGGCTCCAGCGGTCGCCCAGCATTTCCAGCGTCAGATTGATCGGGCAGCCCGAGCGGTGCGCGGCGTCCATTTGGCGTCAAACTTCCGATTCACAAAACCGATTGCAAAATAGGATCGGTTCAACTACAACACAACCAGTTGCAAATCACAATCAGTATATGCGAGGGAGGAGACGGTGGCGAAGGTCGTGCTTTCCATGTTCATGACGCTTGACGGCTATTTTGCCGGGCTGGGCGGCGAGTTCATGCCGCCTCCTTGGTCCGACGGGATGGAGGCCTGGGCGCTTGAGGCGATGCAGCAGTCTGGCCATTTCCTTTATGGCCGCGTCAATTTCCAGTTCAACAAGGGCTTTTGGGAAGCGGCCAAGACAGACCCGGACAGCCCGGCCGCGGGCATTGCCTATGCGGGCGAGATGAACGCCAAGCCGAAGACGGTGTTTTCACGCACGCTGAAGGGCGATCCGGGCTGGAATGCGACGCTGGTGAGCGATGATATTCCGGCCAGAATCGCTGAACTCAAGGCAACAAACGAAAAGGACCTTTTCCTGTTCGGCGGTGCCAGGCTTGCCCGCAGTTTCATCGATCTCGATCTGGTCGATGAATACCGCCTGCTGGTTACGCCAACGATACAGGGATCGGGCGAGCGTCTGTTCGGAACGGGCACCAGGCCCATCGATCTGGCGTTTGTGGAGTCACGCCCAATCGATACCGGTGCGGTACTTTTGCGCTACCGACGCAGCCGGGAGACTTGAAGCGTGGCCCTCGAACTTTATGCGCATCCGTTCTCGTCCTACTGCCAGAAGGCGCTGACGGCGCTCTACGAGAATGAGGTTCCGTTCACCTACGTCATGCTCTCGCAGGAAAATCCGGGCGCAATCGAGGAGCTTGAAGCGCGCTGGCCCATGAAGCGCTTTCCCATGCTGATCGACAATGGCCGATCCATCCACGAAGCGACGATCATCATCGAATACCTGCACGCATTCCATCCGGGGCCGGTACGGCTCATTCCAGACGATGCAAAGCGGGCGCTCGAAGTGCGCTTCATGGACCGGTTCTTCGACAATTACATCTCGACGCCGCAGCAGAAGGTGGTCTTCGATGCTTTGTGCAAGCCGGAAGAGCGCGACCCCAAGGGCGTGAGCAATGCGCGCGAGATGCTCGAAAAGGCCTATGGCTGGCTGGAAAAACATATGGCGGGCCGCGAATGGGCGGCGGGCGAGAGCTTCAGCATGGCGGACTGCGCGGCTGCGCCGTTCCTGTTCTATGCCGATTGGACGCACGAGATCGCGGAGCGGTTCGAGAATGTGCGCGCCTACCGCGCGCGGCTCAACCGGCGTCCGTCCTTTGCGCGTGCCGTCGATGAAGCGCGCCCGTACCGCCCGTACTTCCCGCTCGGCGCGCCCGACCGCGATTGAGCGGTGAGCTTCAGGCGCTCTTGCCGCGCGCTTTTTCCAGCGCGGCAAACCGCTTGACGAAGGCATTCTGCGCCCATGTCACCGAGCGCGGCGTCACGTCGAAACCGTCGGCGCTGATGCCGCGCGGACGGCCGAAGAATTGCGTGGCCTCGCCGGTCGAAAACCCTGCGAGAAGCGTCGCCTCGAAATAGGCAGCGACCTGGTCAGCCCGCTTGATATCCTTGCGCAGGCCGAGGCCGAGTTCTGCCGGCAGCGAGAAGCGCAGATGGATGGCGCGTTGCAGCCGATGCTCGCAATCCTTGTAGCCGCCGCCGACCACCGACTTGAACGGCGAGATCATGTCGCCAATGACATATTCGGGTGCGTCGTGGAGCAAGGCGGCGAGCTGCGCCTCCGGTGAAGCGTCCATCACAAGCTTCGAGAATATCGCCTCGACGAGAAGCGAGTGCTGCGCGACCGAAAAGGCGTGCTCGCCGCTGGTCTGGCCGTTCCAACGGGCGACGCGGGCGAGCCCGTGCGCAATGTCTGAAATCTCGACGTCGAGGGGCGAGGGATCGAGCAGGTCGAGCCGCCGGCCCGACAACATGCGCTGCCACGCACGCGGCGGTGCGCCGGCGCGGTCGGCCATCAGGCATCCTCCGTGCCGGTGGCGTCCTGCGGAAAGGTGAAGCTGGCCCATTCCGGGATTGCAAGCTGGACAGGCACGTCGCCGGCCAGAATGGTTTGCCCGCCATCCAGGGCAGTCTTGACCCTGTCGATGCGGGCAATCGCCAGCCCGGTCTTGCCGAAAGTGGAACCGAGCGTTCCGACGGAGCGCCCATTGACCGTGAGGTCTGTCCCTGCGGCGGGCAGCGGCTGATCAGCTGAGGCGATCAGCACGCGCCGCCGCGCGGTGCCGCGGTGCTGCATGCGCGAGACCACTTCCTGGCCGACATAGCAGCCCTTCCTGAAGCCGACGCCGCCGGTCTGGTCGAGCAGAACGTCATGCGGAAAGGCGTCGCCGAGCTGATAGTCGAGGCCGCTTTCGGCAATGCCGCTGGAGACGCGGAAGGCGTGCCACGCCGCAGGGTCGCCTTGCGCGGAAGCCGGTTCGTAATCGCGCCTGACGGAGCCGGACGGGAAGCGCGTGTCCACGACGCTTGTTGAATCAGTTCCTGAAGGGGTTGAATCATCTTGCCACCTGACCGTGACAACGGATTGATCCTGCTTGGAGATTTCCGCCTTGGCCCGCAATTTGTAGAGCATCAGCCGGCGTTGGAAGTCGCTGGCGATGTCCGCGCGGCACTCGATCCTGAAGGCATCGTCGCCTGCGCGCGAGATGAGGAAATCGAACAGGATCTTGCCTTGCGGGGTCAAAAGCGCGCCGGGCTTTGCCTCGCCCGGTTTGAGGGCTTCGAGATCGACGGTCAGGATGTTTTGCAGGAAGTGCTCGGCCTCGGGGCCGGACACAAGGATGAGCGCGCGATCTTCAATGAGGGCGAAGGGCATGGATGAAAAGGGGCCTGATATTGCAAACTACCAGCCTTACGTAGTCCGCCGAGGGTGCCCCCGCAAGCATCCATGCGACAGGAGCAACGCTCCTGCACAAGCCTCCTGACAGCAATGGCAAGGCGTATCAGTCGCCGGCGACGAAGAACGCCCACTTGCCTTCCGGCGTGATGCCGACGCGATAGAAGATGTAGGTGCCGAACTGCTTCATGTCCTCGTAGTCGCCTGCCGTGACGATCTTGAACAGTTCGACCCGCTGGCGCGCGTCCAGCTTGTCGAGTGGCAGTGCGAAGAAGTAAGGCCAGACATAAAGTTCCTGCGGCGTGCCGGCGTCGAGATGGACATAGCCGGCATTGAGCACTTCTTCCATGATGGCGAGGATTTCCTGGCCCTCGGTGTCGCCCGAGAGGCTTTTCAGGAACTCGATCGGCTCGCCTTCGACATCGGTCAGCGACAGTTGCGTGGCATCGTCGCCCATGCCGATCAGCGGCTTCAGCTTCTGGATATCGCCGCTCTTGCAGGCTTCGACGATCAGGTCGCGCATGCGGCGCACCGGTTCCGGCAGCCGGGTAAGGTCGTAGACCACTTCCGGCAGCGGCTCGTCCGGGTTGATATGCGGCCGGGCGATGCTGCCGTCTTCCGCCGGCGATTCGGGATCGACCTGCGCCGGTGACTCATTGTCTTCCGGTGAAGCAGGCTGTTCCGTCGAAGGCTTTGGCGTCTCGATCGGGTCCGGCATAGGCACGGCATTGGGCGATCCGTCATCGTCGGCGGGCGGCGAGACAGTCGAGGGCAGCTCCTCGCGTTTGATTTCGCTGAGTGCCGACGCAGGGAGAACCGCTGCCAAAAGGGCAGGCGTCGTCGTGGCGCATACGGCCAGCATGATGAGGCTGAGCCGCACAATGCCCAACCTGCCTGAATGTGGAAAATTCAATGCCCGCATCTCCTTCACGCCGGCATGATGCCCCAAGGCCAAAGATGCGTCAAAAGCTGTTTGACGGCAGGCGTTAGTGACGCAGGCGTTCCGGCTCGAACGCGCCGGCGATCACCTTTTCGCGCATACGGTCGAGAAGGGCTAATGCCGCGGTTTCGCCGTTGGTTCGCAACATTTCGCCAAAAGCGGTCTCGAGCGCGGCTTCGGCGATGATTTCGGGCTCGATTCCGGCCGAAAGGCCTTCGGCCCAAGCCTCATTGTGGCTTTCGACGGCGGTCAGGCGCTTTTCTTCCCTGACCATTGCGTCGATATCGTTTACGCTGTGTTCCATACGCAACTACCACCCTTTTCAAGCGCCGACCCTTCATACGAGGATCAAACTTGAGGCGTTCCCTTGTTGGCCGAAGCTGTGCGATTTCTGTAGGGCATTGTAATCAAAACGAAATTTCGATCGTATTTTACAATTCCCGGATGGTCCCGCTGACTCGGCCCGTATTCCAACACCATACAGCAACAGAATGCGGCACGATATCGATCTCTAAGGTTTAAGTTAATTTGCCGAAGGGCAATTAACCGCGTCTTCATACATATATTGGGTGAGGTGCCGCAATGCCGAAATACCCCAGCCCCGATTCCATGTCTGTCGAGGGCTGATCGTCCGTGCAGGTAGGCCGGTGAATAGCACTTCCCTCATGCCCACGCCAGCAGGCGCTGGGCATGATTCGGCGTATTCCCGGGCTCAAAGCGACTTCCGGCTACGCTACCGCGGCACGAGCACAGAGCTTGTTGCCGTCCGGATCGCGCAAATAGGCGAGATAAAGCTTGCCGGCGGCGGATTCGCGAATGCCCGGAGGGTTCTCGATCGAGGTCCCGCCATTTTTCACGCCGGCATCGTGCCAGGCGTTGACGACGTCGGCGCTGTCCATTTTCAGGCCGATGGTTCCGCCATTGGCATGGGTAGCGTCCTTGCCGTCGATGGGCTTGGTGACGAGCAAGCGGCAACCGTCCTTGGAATAGACGAGCCGGCCTTTCGCATCGATCGCTCCAGGTTGGGAACCGGCAGCCGCGAAGATTGCATCATAGAACTTGCGTGATTTTTCGATGTCGTTCGTGCCGACGACAATGTGACTGAACATTTGGCAGTGCGCCTCCTTGATTGCGCCGATATTGAAATCCCATCCGGCAGCCGCAGGCAAGGTCCGCGTGATGGGCCAGCGGCCATGTGCACTGGTTGCTTCAGGTCGAACGTGAAACGAGCCATGCCAGGCCGCGGACGATCCAAAGGGCAACGATCCAGACAAAACAGAGCGGCAAGGCGAAGACCACCCAGATCGGGGCGAGGTTCGAGCCGGCCATGAAGCCAAGGACAGCGACTGCAACTGCGGCCCCTACGGTGTAAATCGGCAGCCATGCAGCTGTTCGCCAACGCCCGTCGAGCGTGCGCAAGGCCGCGACCTGGAGGACCAGCCACATGACGGCGGCTACAGGCAAATATGTGACGAACAACTCCTCCATTGCCCCTCGCCAGCGCTTCTCCGATAGGAAAGCGTCTAGTTGCCGTAACGCGATGCGATATCGCGGGTCAAAGCTTCGCCTTCTTTCATGTAGCGGTTGATCGCTTCGGTGGCGGACGGCGTGCAGGCCTTGTAGGATTCGCTGAAGGAGCGATAGCCGCGATTGAAGGAGGCGATGAAGCGGGCGCGGCGCTCGGGATTTGGATTTTCCGATTCGAGCAGCTTTTCCATCTGCCCGCGCCAGTCATTGCCCGCCTCGCCGCACAGGTTGCGCAGGAAGTGGAGCGAACCCAGCACCTCGGCGAGCCGCATCAGGCCGGCCTCGAACGGCGCTTCGACGGCAACCGCCGGTCGCGCCGGCAGGACGGCGGAAACGGCAAGGGCAGCGACAAGGAAAAGCGAAGCACGGTTCATGCGTCTTTGTGGCCAAGCAATTTGTCGGCTGCAAGACCAATCTCTGCATCGTCGGCTCTGGTGGTGTCGGGGGCCAGCAACCTCTCGGCGATGGCGAACACGGAATCCGCCAGCGGCAGGGCGGACATCTCGGCCAGAGTATAAAATGCGGCGGTTGCGGCATCGTCGCTGGCGAGAGCTTCGCCGCCGGTGTAATCCGCGCCGAACACGGTCAGCCGGTAGTCGACCGGATGGTTGTCGCGGGCGCCTTCGATGAAGATGGTTTCCAGAGGCCGGAAAGAAACGCCGCTAAGCGTGGTTTCCTCCATCAGTTCGCGCCGCGCCGCTTGCTCCAGCGTTTCGCCGGCTTCGACCTTGCCGCCGGGAAACGCATAGAGCCCTTGCGAGGGCGGCAACGCGCGCTTCACCAGGAGGACGCGATCGCCACGCACGAGCGCGACCGAAACGGCGGGGATTTCAGGCACGAGGTCCCTTTCTGGATTGCGAAGCCGGAGCCTTTTGTGGACGGCTGGTCTCAGGCAGCTTTAGCGGTTGCGCCGGGATACTTCCATCGCCACCTTGAGGCTGAACACGCAAATCGAGGATTGAGCCATGTGCGGGCGCTTTGCCCTGACCGCAACTGCCGACCAGACGGCAGCCTTCATGGGGATTGGCGAGGTGGAGGAATTTCCGGCGCGCTACAACATCGCGCCGACGCAGCCGATCATGATGGTTCTGTCGGGTCCGCCGCAGCCGCCGGGGTCGAACCTGCCCGACCGGCAGGCGATGCTGGTGCGCTGGGGGCTGTTGCCGTCATGGGTCAAGGACACCCGCGCGTTTCCGCTTTTGTTCAATGCACGCTCGGAAGAAGCGGCGACCAAGGCTTCGTTCCGCACCGCCATGCGCCACCGCCGTGCGCTGGTGCCGGCGTCAGGCTTCTACGAATGGCAGCAGGCTGGCGGCAAGAAGGGGCAGGCCTATTGGGTGCGGCCGAAGCGCGGCGGGCTTGTCGCCTTTGCCGGGCTGATGGAAGCCTATGCCGAGCCGGGCGGCTCGGAGATGGACACAGGCGCTATCTTGACGACGAGCGCCAACGCCGACATCGGCCATATCCATCAGCGCATGCCGGTGGTGATCGAGGAGCAGGATTTTTCCCGCTGGCTGGATTGCCGCAGCCAGGAACCGCGCGATGTGGCGGATCTTCTGAAGCCGGCCGAGCCTGATTTCTTCGAGGCGATCCCGGTGTCCAGCCTCGTCAACAAGGTCGCCAACACCGGCCCGGAAATACAGGAGCGGGATACGGGCGAGGCATTGGCCCAGCCCGAGAAACCGAAGCGCCGGAAGCCCGGCGCCGATGACGATCAGATGACGCTGTTTTAGCAACGTGGCCAGACCACGCGATAAAGCCACCCGATTGGGCGCTCGACTGACGGAACTGGCAAGACGTCTGGTTTTGGTTCTTCAGCGGCAAATCATGCCGCCACCCGGATCGTCACGCAACGCGCGGCGAGAGGAACTTCTGGACGGGCTTCTTCTTCTTGGTGCTGTGGAGCAGGGCTGCGACGATCGCTGCCGGACCGATGGCGCGGTATTGGTTGGCCAGTACTGGTTGCTTGGGTCGCTTTGCTTCCGGTTTTCGAGACATTGTTCTTTCCTTCGGGTTGGTTTCACTTGGAGCGGGGGGTCATGACGACCAAATCGGACCAAATCGTGACATTCGACGCAATAGCCGCGCTTCTGAGGTCGAGGCTGTACTTACATGTTTAATAAAATCTTTCGCTTGCGCCGGTCTTGCGGCAAACTGGCATTTCCGGCCAATTTTGCGGCTTGACTGCAACAGGGGCGAAAGCGATAAAGCGCGCCATGGAAACGTCTTTTGCCATTTGTGGCATTTCGATTATCGGCTAGCTTCGCGCTGGCCCGGACGTTTTCGCCTCATCTTTCTTCCAGAGTGGACAAACGAACCGGCCAGCCAGGCTGATCTTTGTGCGCTTTTTTCAACCGGCCAAAGCCGGGAAGGGGATGAATGTCCAAGGCAGTTGCAGGAAAACCCGGTTCCAAGGGCTTGCGCCTCTACAACACCCTGACCCGGTCGAAGGAGGATTTCGCTCCGATCGATCCCGACAATGTGCGCATGTATGTCTGCGGCCCGACGGTCTACGACTTCGCCCATATCGGCAATGCGCGCCCGGTCATCGTGTTCGACGTGCTCTACCGCCTGCTGCGCCATCTCTATGGCGAGGCCCATGTCACCTATGTGCGCAACATCACCGACGTCGATGACAAGATCAACGCGCGCGCCCTGCGCGACTTCGGGGCCGACATCGCTTCCGGCAAGCTTTCGCTCAACGAGGCGATCCGCCGCGTGACGGAAAAGACCGCCGACCAGTTCCACAAGGATGTGGCGTCGCTCGGCTGCCTGCCGCCGACCTTCGAGCCGCGCGCAACGGAATTCGTGCAGCCCAGGCCAGACGGCAAGACCGACATGATCGGCCTGATTCAATCTCTCATTGAACGCGGCCATGCCTATGAAGCGGCAGGCGAAGTCCTGTTCGATACGGGCTCCATGCCCGAATATGGACAGTTGTCGAAACGCCCGCTTGACGAACAGCAGGCCGGTGCCCGCATCGCGGTCGACGAACACAAGAAAAGCCCCGGCGATTTCGTCTTGTGGAAGCTTTCGTCTCCGGAAGAACCGGGGTGGGACTCGCCTTGGGGCAGGGGCCGGCCCGGCTGGCACATCGAGTGCTCGGCAATGTCCTCGGCCTATCTCGGCGAAGTGTTCGATATCCACGGTGGCGGGCTGGACCTGATCTTCCCGCACCACGAAAACGAAATCGCCCAGTCGCGCTGCGCCCACGGCACGCATGCTATGGCCAATGTGTGGATGCACAACGGCTTCCTGCAGGTCGAAGGCCAGAAGATGTCGAAGAGCCTCGGCAATTTCTACTCGATCAACGAATTGCTGGAGACGGACACCTTCGGCGGGCGCAAGTGGCCGGGCGAGGTGCTGCGCCTTGCCATGCTCATGACGCACTATCGCGAGCCGATCGATTTTTCCGTGCGCAAGCTGGAGGAAGCGGAAAATACGCTGCGCAAATGGAAGCGCGCAGCCGATCTTGCCGAGGGTGAGGGGAAACTACCCGACGGCGTGATCGAACACCTGTCGGACGATCTGGCGACTTATGGCGCGTTTCAACACCTGACTCAGTTGGCAAGTGAAGCTAGTGACGGCGACGCGCCGGCTGCATCTTCGCTCAAGACTGCGTTGGAGTTCTTCGGCTTTGACGTCAGCGCGGAAGTTGACCATGCCGTGGTCGAAGCTTCCATTGCACGTCGTCTGGCAGTTATCGCCGAGAAGAACTGGGCCGAGGCCGACCGCATCCGCGATGAACTTCTGGCGCAAGGCATCCAGTTGAAGGACGGCAAGGACCCTGCAACGGGCGAACGCATCACAATATGGGAGGTGAAGCGATGATCGACCATACCGGAATTCCTGTTACCGATTTCGAGGCTTCGAGGACATTCTATGACGCGGCGCTGGCGCCTCTTGGCGCATCGCTGGTGATGATGGTGCCGGAGGAGTTTACCGGCGGCGCCAAGGTTGGCGGATACGGCTACGACAGGCCGCAATTCTGGCTGCACGAGAGCAAGGAGAGCGGGCCGGGCCGGCACTATGCCTTTACCGCCGACAAGCGCGAGGAAGTCGACGCATTCTATGAGGCGGCGATGGATGCTGGCGGCCGCGACAACGGCAAGCCGGGAGTGCGCGAGCACTACCATCCCAACTATTACGGTGCCTTCGTGCTCGATCCCGACGGCAACAATATCGAAGCCGTATGTCATGGTCCGGCATGAGAAAAATGACTCTGCGATCAGCCACTTGCCGGCTTTTGCTGAATCGGCTCGCTGACGGCGTTTTCGAGGATTTGCAATGAGCCTCGACAATCGCCCGATCTATACCGGCGGCTGCCAGTGCGGCGCGGTGCGTTTCCGCGTCGAGGGCGCGCTGGGCGACGCGTCGGTGTGCCATTGCCGCATGTGCCAGAAGGCGTTCGGATCTTTCTATGCGCCGTTGGTGTCGGTGCGCGAAGCAAAGCTTGTGTGGACACGTGGCGCGCCGAAGGAGTTCCGCTCCTCGAACCACGCCAGTCGCGGCTTTTGTGAAAACTGTGGCACGCCGCTGACTTATGTCGCGCCGGACGGTATCGCATTGGCCATCGGCGCCTTCGACGAACCCGATGGCATCGTGCCGGCGATCCAGTGGGGAACTGAAGCCAAGCTGCCCTATGTCGATGGCATCGCGGCGCTGCCCGGCATGGGCACGATGGCGGATCAGGAGGCAGCGGATTTTCTCGCCAGCCTCGTATCCTACCAGCATCCCGATCACGATACTGAAACATGGCCGCCCGAGGACGACAAGGAATGAGCAGCGAATTGCGGATCCTTTACCCAGAGATCGAGCCGTTCGACAGCGGCATGCTGGATGTCGGCGACTGCCACACGATCTATTGGGAGCGGGTGGGAACCAAGGGCGCCAAGCCGGCGATGTTCCTGCATGGCGGGCCAGGCGGCACCATTTCGCCCCGGCATCGCCGGCTGTTCGATCCAAAGCTTTATGATGTGATCCTGTTCGACCAGCGCGGCTGCGGGAAATCGACGCCCAATGCCTCCATCGACGCCAACACGACCTGGCATCTGGTGGCCGACATCGAGCGGCTGCGCGAAATGGCCGGCTTCGACAAATGGCTGGTGTTCGGCGGCTCATGGGGGTCTACGCTGGCGCTCGCCTATGCCGAGACGCACCCCGAGCGCGTCAGCGAACTGGTGGTGCGCGGCATCTACACGCTGACCCGTGCCGAACTGGACTGGTACTATCAGTTCGGCGTGTCGCAGATGTTCCCGGAAAAATGGGAACGCTTCCTGGCTCCGATCCCGGAAGCCGAACGCGGCGACATGATGGCGGCATACCGCAAGCGCCTCGTCGGCTCGGATCGCAAGGCGCAGGTCGAGGCGGCTATCGCGTGGAGCGAATGGGAGGGCCAGACCATCACGCTGTTGCCGGAGCCCGAAACCAGCGATGTATTCGGCGAGGCCGACTATGCGATCGCCTTCGCCCGCATCGAGAACCACTATTTCGTCCACGCCGGCTGGCTGGAGGAGGGGCAGCTTCTGCGCGATGCCGGCAAGCTGAAGGACATTCCGGGCGTCATCATACACGGCCGCTATGATATGCCGTGCCCGGCCCACTATGCGTGGCAATTGCACAAGGCCTGGCCGAAAGCCGAGTTCTTCCTGATCGAAGGCGCTGGCCACGCCTATTCGGAGCCGGGCATTCTCGACCGGCTGATCTACGCGACCGACAAGTTCGCGGGGAAGGTATGATCGTCGGATGTCTGCCATGAAACAGCGCCTTTATCTCTTCGACACGACGCTGCGCGACGGCCAGCAAACGCCGGGCATCGACTTCTCGGTCGAGGACAAGACGGCGATCGCGAAACTGCTGGACGATTTCGGCATGGACTATGTCGAAGGCGGCTATCCGGGAGCAAACCCGACCGATACCGCCTTCTTCCAGCACAAGCGCACCGTTCGCTCCCGCTTTGTCGCTTTCGGCATGACCAAGCGCGTTGGCGTCTCGGCCTCGAACGATCCGGGCATTGCGGCGCTGCTCCAGTCGAAGTCGGACGCAATCTGCTATGTCGCGAAAAGCTCGGAATATCATGTGCGCGTGGCGCTCGGCTGCACCGAGGAAGAGAACCTCGAGGCGATCCGGGCTTCCGTCGCGGCAGCCGTTGCCGCCGGCAAGGAAGCGATGGTCGATTGCGAGCATTTCTTCGATGGCTTCAAGACCAATGCCGCCTATACGCTGGCCTGCGCCAAGGCGGCGTATGACGCGGGCGCGCGCTGGATCGTTTTGTGCGATACCAACGGCGGCACCCAGCCGTCCGAAGTGCGAGACATCGTCGGCAAGGTGATCGCGGCCGGCATTCCGGGCGATAATCTGGGCATCCACGCCCACAATGATACCGGTCAGGCGGTGGCCAATTCGCTTGCCGCGGTGGAGGCCGGCGCACGCCAGATCCAGGGCACTCTGAATGGCATCGGCGAGCGCTGCGGCAATGCCAACCTCGTCACCATCATTCCGACGCTGGTGCTGAAACCCGCCTATGCCGAACGCTTCGAGACCGGGATCACGGCGGAGCGGTTGACCGGCCTGTCGCGCCTGTCGCGGGCTTTCGACGAACTGCTGAACCGCGCGCCGGAAGCGCAGGCCCCTTATGTCGGCGCTTCCGCCTTTGCCACCAAGGCCGGCATCCACGCCTCGGCGCTCGCCAAGGAACCCAAGACCTACGAGCATGTCGAGCCGGAAAGCGTCGGCAACCGCCGTCGCGTGATGGTGTCCGATCAGGGCGGCAAGGCCAATTTCCTCGCCGAGCTTAAACGCCGCGGCATCGAGGTCGCGCGTGACGACCACCGTCTCGATACGCTGATTGCGCTGGTGAAGGAGCGCGAGGCGGAAGGCTATGCCTATGAGGGCGCCGATGCGAGCTTCGAACTTTTGGCGCGCCGCACGCTCGGCACGGTGCCGGAATTCTTCAAGGTGGAAAGCTTTCGCTGCATGGTCGAGCGTCGCTTTGACGCCAACGGCAACATCAAGACGGTGTCGGAAGCTATCGTGAAGATCGAGGTCGAGGACGAGACCCGTATGTCTGTGGCGGAAGGGCACGGGCCGGTCAATGCGCTCGATATCGCGCTGCGCAAAGACCTCGGCCGCTACCAGAACGAGATCGCCGATCTTGAGCTGGTGGACTACAAGGTGCGTATCCTCAATGGCGGCACCGAGGCGATAACCCGAGTGCTTATAGAGTCGCAGGATGGAACCGGCGGGCGTTGGTGGACCGTCGGCGTTTCCGACAACGTCATAGATGCTTCGTTCCAGGCGCTGATGGATTCCATCGTCTTCAAATTGATGAAGAACCGTGAACTGGCCGGGCTGGTGGCTGCGGAATAAAGCGCTGCCAACCTGGTTGAGCCATCAGCGGGAGATCATTGACCCATCAGAACTTTGCGATGGTCCTTGGCTGCGCCGAGGCTCATATGGGCGCAATGGCAACTGACATGATTCAACCGCAGGTCGACAGCAAGGGCGCGCAGCGCGGCTTCGTGCTGGCCTTCCTGGCCTATTTCCTGTGGGGTTTGCTGCCTTTGTACATGAAGGCGGTGGCCTATCTGCCGCTGATCGAAGTGGTCGCGCACCGGATCATCTGGTCGGTTCCCATCGCCGCAGTGGTGCTCGTTTGGCTTGGCCGCACGGCAGATTTCAAGGCGGCCTTGCGTTCGCCACGCATGCTGGCCATGGGGGCACTCACCGCAACGCTGATCACTATCAACTGGAGCCTATACGTCTGGGCGATAGCGGTGGACCGTACCGTTGAAACGGCGCTTGGCTACTACATCAACCCGCTGGTAAACGTGATGGTGGGCGCGCTGCTGCTTGGCGAGAAGCTCGACAGGCTGCAGAAGGTGGCGGTAGGGCTTGCCGTAATCGCGGTTGCGATCCTTACCTATGAGAGCGGCAAGCTGCCTTGGGTCTCGCTGGTGCTCGCGTTTTCCTTCGCGTCCTATGGCTTTTGCCGCAAGACGCTGCCGATAGGGCCAAGCCAGGGCTTCCTGCTCGAAGTCATGATCCTCGCCATTCCGGCCAGCATCTATGTGCTGTGGCTGATGGCGAACGGACAGGATCATCTCGTGTCGGGCAACTGGAAGGACACGGCGCTGTTGCTAGGCTGCGGGCCGATCACAGCGGTGCCGCTTTTGATGTTCGCCTTCGGCGCAAAGTTGCTGCGATTCTCGACGCTTGGCATCATGCAATACATCGCGCCGACCATGGTGTTCCTGATCGCGGTGTTCGTTTTCCACGAGCCGTTCGGGATGATCGACGCCGCCGCGTTCGGCCTCATCTGGATGGCGCTTGCGATGTATTCCTGGTCGATGCTGAGCCACAAGCCTGCGGCTCCGATCGTGCCTTCCCAGTAAAGGCTCACATCTTCTCAATAAGCGAAGGCACGCCTTCGGCAGGGCCGTCCGCGACCGAGGCGGCGGCCAGGATCGCGGCCACGATGGCTCCGGCCTCGTTGACGACGATGGGCCTGACCTGATGTGCGGTATGGATGAAGCCTTCGCTTGCCATATGCGCGATCAGCGACAGCATCGGATCCCAGAAACCCTTGATGTTGCCGAACACCATCGGCTTGCGGTGGTGGCCGAGCTGGGCCCAGGTCATGATCTCGACGATTTCCTCGACCGTGCCGATGCCGCCGGGCAGCGCCACAAAGGCGTCGGATTCTTCGAACATCTTCTGCTTGCGCTGGTGCATGTTGTCGGTGATGACGACCTCGTCCAGCCGGTCGAGCGCCGTTTCGGTCGCTTCCTTGTTCATCAGGAAGCGCGGAATGATGCCGGTGACCTTGCCGCCCGCACGGATAGCGCCGTCGGCTACCGCACCCATGATGCCCTTGGTGCCGCCGCCATAGATGAGGCGCAGGCCCGAGAGCGCAATCGAACGGCCGAGAAGATGCCCCGCTTCGAGATAGGCCGCATCGCGCCCGGGAGATGAGCCGCAATAGACACAGACGGATCGAATCGTGTTCATGAAATGATTGGTGCTAGGGGCGGCGGCGGCGGTCAAGTCCAATGCGGTCTTTTCTTGTCGGTTTCCGCAAAACAGGGTAGACCGCGTTAGGTGGCTAAGGGGCAAGAACAATATGGCAATTACACCGTTGAAGGCTTTTCTGTTTGCGGTTGGCGGCTCTGTCGCCGCGGCAGGGGTGGCCTACGTTTCAGGTGCCCTTGACCCCTATCTCAATCCACCGCCAGCAGACGTTGCATCGCTCTCCCAGCCCGCAACCCCTGAGCAGGCGCCGGCCACTTCCACCGGGACGCAGCCGCGGCTTCCGGCCGCCGATTCCAACGCCATGGCTCCGGCCGCGGATGCCATGAAGCCGGCGGCCCCCGAGGGCGATGCCGCTGGCGCCACGCAGCCGGCTCCCGCTGGCGTGGTAGCGCCGACCTTCGATGTCGTGCGTGTCGAGGGAAATGGCTCGGTCGTCATCGCCGGCAACGCAGCCCCCAACGCCAAGGTCGAGATCGTTCACGGCTCCACCGTTCTTGGCGAAACCACGGCAGGTGCCGATGGTGCCTTCGCCATCGTGCTCGATGACCCGCTGAAGCCGGGCAACTACCAGATCGTGCTGCGCTCCACCGCGCCGGACAACGTCGTTGCCACTTCGACGCAGACCGCCGTGGTCTCGGTTCCAGAGCAGGCTGGCGGGCAAGTGCTCGCCATGGTCGAGGAACCCGGCAAGCCCGCCGAACTCCTGACTGTTCCAAAGCCCGAAGCCCAGGCCGAGACGCCGCAGGCGCAACCCAGTTCTACCGAAGCGCCGATCAGCACTGCGCCGGCAGCACCTTCCGCCACCGGCAACGCTGCGGCGCCGGAAACGCCCGTAACGCCTGTTCCGGGAGCAAAGGTCGTTGTTGAAGCGGTCGAGATCGATGGCAGCAAGGTCTTTATTGCAGGCCTTGCCGATCCTGGCCGCAAGGTGCGCGCCTATGCCAATGAAATCCTGCTCGGCGATGCCGTGACTTCGCCTGACGGTCACTTCCTGATCGAAGCGGCGCGCGACCTGCCTGTGGGCGAATACACAATACGGGTCGATGGGCTCGATGCCGACGGCGCCAAGGTCGTCGTTCGCGCCACCGTGCCGTTCCAGAGAGAGCCGGGTGAATCGATCGCAGCCGTTGCGCCAGCCGCTCCGGCCACGACCGAAACCAAGCCGGCGGAAACAGCCGCCGCAGCGCCTGCGACAGCGCCGGCCGCATCGGGCGAGCAGAAGCCGGCGGAAACGGCCGCCGCCGCGCCCACCGAAGCGCCGGCGACCACCGTTGCGCCCAAGCTCGAGCATGTCGACAGCGCAGTCATCATCCGTCGCGGCGATACGCTCTGGCGTATCTCGCGCCGTGTCTACGGTCATGGTGTGCGCTACTCGACCATCTATCTCGCCAATCAGGAGCAGATCGCCGACCCGGACCGCATCTGGCCGGGACAGGTATTCAAGGTGCCTGAAAAGTCCAAGGAAGGTGAGGCTGCCGACTATAAGGCGATGGGCGACCAGATCACCACGAACCCTGCCCAGCAGCAGTAAATCTGCCTGAGCAGTTGTCCGGCGTTTTCTCAACACGGGCATGGAATTTCGCGGCATCAGCACTTGCCGGAAAGATATTCATCGTATATCGACGATAAACGATGAATATGTCCCTTCTGGATGACACGACGCATTCCGCTGCGGCGGATGCAGCCGCGCTTGCGGCCAAGCTGGCGGCATTGGCCCATCCTGCGCGCATCGAAATCCTGCGTCATCTTGCGGCGCACCGGTCGTGCTGTTGTGGTCAGGTGGTCGAACGGCTCGACCTCGCGCAATCGACGGTGTCGCAGCACCTGAAAATACTGGTCGCGGTGGGCCTTGTCCGCTTCGAGGCGGACGGCCAGCGTTCCCGCTATGCCGTCAACAGGGAGCAGCTTGCCGCGATTTCAGGCGCGCTTGCGACCTTCACCAAGTCCTGCTGTTGAAGACAGCATCCTTACCCCGCAAAGCGAACGCTTTCTGCAAGGCAAACAATCGTGGCTGACAAGACCGTTTCCGCCGATTCCGGCTCAACCTTCAAGACGCTGGTAAATCTCTGGCCCTATATGTGGCCGGCAGATCGCGCCGACCTCAAGGCGCGCGTCATCTGGGCGAGTGTGCTTCTCGTCGCCGCCAAGCTGACATTGGTGGCCGGGCCTTATTTCTTCAAATGGGCGACGGATGCGCTGGCCGGCGACGCCAAGTCCACGCCGCCGCTGCCTGCGTTCCTGCTCGCGCCTGTCATGCTGGTCGTGGCCTACAACATCGTGCGCGTCGTGCAACTTGCGTTCAATCAGTTGCGGGATGCGCTTTTCGCTCGCGTTGGCCAGCATGCAGTGCGCCAGCTTGCCTATCGCACCTTCGTCCACATGCATCAGTTGTCACTGCGCTTCCATCTGGAACGGCGTACCGGCGGTCTCTCGCGCATCATCGAGCGGGGCACCAAGGGCATCGAGACCATCGTGCGTTTTACGGTGCTGAATACATTGCCGACCATACTGGAGTTCGGCCTCACGGCTGGCATCTTCGCTTCCGCCTATGGCTGGAAATATGTGGCTGTGGTCGCGGTGACGGTATGGATCTACACATGGTTCACGGTGCGGGCGAGTGATTGGCGCATCGATATCCGCCGCGACATGAACGACAGCGATACCGACGCAAACACCAAGGCCATAGATTCCCTGCTCAATTTCGAGACGGTGAAATATTTCGGCAACGAGGCGATGGAAGCCGAGCGCTTCGACCGCTCCATGGCCCGCTACGAAATCGCAGCCACCCGCATCTGGACTTCGCTCGGCTGGCTGAACTTCGGCCAGGGCGTGATCTTCGGCATCGGCATGACCGTGGTGATGGCGATGTCCGCACTGGAGGTACAGGCCGGAACGCAGACCGTTGGCGACTTCGTCTTCATCAACGCCATGCTGATGCAGCTTTCGATACCGCTTAACTTCATCGGCTTCATCTACCGCGAAATCCGCCAGGGCCTCACCGATATCGAGCAGATGTTCGACCTGCTCGACGTCAGGCAGGAGGTGATCGACAAGCCCGGCGCAACGGACCTCGGGGTCGGTCTGGGCAAGGTCGAGTTCCGCGATGTCCATTTCGCCTATGAGGAAAACCGCAAGATCCTGAAAGGCGTGAGCTTCGAGGTGCCGGCGGGCAAGACGGTGGCCATTGTCGGCCCCTCGGGCGCGGGCAAATCGACCATCTCGCGCTTGTTGTTCCGCTTCTACGACATCCAGTCGGGCGCGGTGCTGATCGACGGCCAGGACATCCGTGACGTGACGCAGGAAAGCCTGCGCGCCGCCATTGGCATGGTGCCGCAGGATACCGTGCTCTTCAACGACACCATCGCCTACAACATCCGTTACGGCCGCACGGGAGCCAGCGAGGAAGATGTGCGCAAGGCCGCCGAACTGGCGCAGATCGGGCCGTTCATCGAGCGCCTGCCGGAAGGCTACCGCACCATGGTGGGCGAACGCGGCCTGAAGCTGTCTGGCGGTGAAAAGCAGCGCGTTGCGATTGCCCGCACGATCCTGAAAGCACCGCCGATCCTCATTCTGGACGAGGCGACCTCGGCGTTGGACAGCCATACCGAGCAGGAAATCCAGGCCGCGCTTGATCTGGTCAGCAAGGGGCGCACCACCATCGTGATCGCGCACCGGCTTTCGACGGTTATCTCCGCCGACGAGATCATCGTTTTGAAGGATGGCCAGATCGCGGAGCGCGGCACCCATGCGGCGCTGATGCGCGAACATGGCCTCTATGCCTCGATGTGGGACCGCCAGCGCGAGGCGACCGAGGCGGAAGAGCGGCTGCGCATCGCCCGCGAAACCGACGAACTTGGCGTCATCGTGCGGCGGCGCACGTCGGAGGTGTCGCAAGACTGATAGCCGGGGGTTGGATCATCGCACATCGGATGCGATAGTCGGCATGCTGAGGCCTGCGCCGGCGTACATGACGAAGGGCATATTCGATGTACTACGCAATCCTTGCCTACCATGTCGAAGAGATCGTCGAATCATGGTCGCCGCAAGAGGATGCGGCCCTTATGACGGAGCTGCACAAGATCCATGACCGGTTGACTCGCGCAAGGACGCTTGGGCCGGCGGCCAGGCTGAACTCCACGCATGAAGCCTGCACGCTGCGCGGGCCGGGCGAAGGCATGGTGCTCGATGGACCATTTGCCGAAACCAAGGAACAGTTGCTGGGTTTCTATGTGGTGGATTGCGAAACGCGCGATGCGGCAATCGAGGCCGCGCGCGACCTGCGCCGCGCCAACCCCACCGCCGTCTACGAAATCAGGCCGGTGCTGCTTTATCTGCCCGGCACGCCCCTTGATGCGGGATCGTGACGAAGGTCAAATCCTTCCGCTGGCGATGTAAAACAGCATGCCCGCAAGCGAGCAGGCGGCAAGTGTCGGGATCATTCTGGCGCCGAAGCGGAACGTCGCCAAAATTGCCGCCAGCGTCAGGATGACGGCTGGAATCTGCACGGACTGCCAGACGGGCACGTTGACCGCAAATCCGTAACCTTGCCATTTATCGACATGGCCAAACAGGACGTGCAGGGCGAACCATACGGCAAGGTTCATGATTACGCCCACTACGGCGGCCGTGATCGCCGACAACGCCCCGGTCAGGGCCTTGTTGCCGCGCAGCACCTCGATGAACGGAGCGCCCAGGAAAATCCACAAAAAGCAAGGCACGAACGTTACCCAGGTGGTCAGTATGGCGGCAAGGGTCGCCGCCAGCATGGGATCGAGGGTTCCCGCACCTCGATATGCGCCCATGAAGCCGACGAACTGCACAACCTGGATCAGTGGTCCGGGCGTCGTTTCCGCCATGCCGAGGCCATCCAGCATTTCGCCCGGTTGCAGCCAGTGATAGTGCTCGACGGCCTGTTGCGCGACATAGGCCAGCACCGCATAGGCACCGCCGAACGTCACCATCGCCATCTTGCTGAAGAAGATCGCGATCTGGCTGAAGACGTTGTCGAACCCGAGAAACACGATCAGCAGAACTACCGGCAGCAGCCACAAGGCCAAAAACACGCTGGATATCTTGAGCGACCACGCCCAGTTGGGGCGCGCATGGGCGGGCGTGTGTTCGCCCAGCGCTGAATCGGCGTCGGCCAGTATTTTACCGGCGCTCTTGTGCCCGCCGCCGACGCGAAACAGGGGTGAGCCCGAGCGCCCGCCGACAAAGCCGATCAGCCCGGCTGCAAGGATGATCAACGGAAACGGGATCGCGAAGAAGAAGATCGCGACGAAGGCGGCAACCTCGATGGCAATCATCATCGGGTTCCTGAGCGCGCGTTGGCCGATGCGCGCCACGGCCTGTAGGACGATTGCCAAGACCGCCGCCTTGAGACCGAAGAACAGGCCCTCGACGATGCCGACATTGCCAAATGCGGCGTAGACGTAGCTGAGCGCCAGGATCGACAGGAAGCCGGGCAGCACGAACAACGTGCCGGCAACGAGGCCGCCCTTGGTCTTGTGCAGCAGCCAGCCGATATAGATGGCCAATTGCTGCGCCTCCGGTCCAGGCAGAAGCATGCAGTAGTTCAACGCGTGCAGGAACCTGTTTTCGCCGATCCAGCGCTTTTCGTCGACCAGGATGCGGTGCATGACCGCGATCTGCCCGGCAGGTCCGCCGAAGCTCAAGGCGGCGACTCGGACCCAGACTTTGACGGCCTCCGAGAAGGCGATGCCGTGCCCGCCGGAGGAGGGCAGGCCGGAGCGAAGCGCCGACGCGGAAATCTCGCTCATCTCACGCTCCCGGCTTCTTGGCCGTGGGCCAATTGTGCGTTTCCTCGGTAGCATCCCTGCACCACCTGTAGAACGCGTCATAGAGCGTAAGACCGGCTGCAAGCTGTTCGAGGTCGTCCACATACATGCGCGAAAGCCCGAGCGACGCGGCAAGCAGTCCGGACGCTTCAGGCGCGAGGTCGAGCCTGGCGGTGTCGGCGGCGCGAACGATGGCAGCCAGCCGGAGCAAGGGTTCGGTGGCCAGCCCGAACTCCTCGACCATCACATCGAAGGTGCACAGTTCGCCGCGATGGCTCCAGAAAACATCTTCTATGTCGAATGGCTCCGCCTTGAAGCGCTCTCCGACAGCCACAACCTCCGACGGTGCGACATAGAGAAACACCGCGTCCGGGTCGACAAAGCGGCGAATGAGCCAGGGGCAGGCGATCCGGTCGATCTTGGGCCGGGCCCTCGTCACCCAGACGGTATGGCCTTCGCGGTCAAGTCTCGGCAGCTTGGCCAGGGGCACGGCCGGCAGTCCGGCTGAGATCCAGGCTTCAAATCCGCCTTCGAGGCTGTCGGACGAGATGCCGCGATGGCGCAGCCAGGCCGCCGTGCCGTGGCTGAGCTTCAATCCCTTCTGGCAAATCACGATCGCAGAGCGCCCGACGAACTGCGAGGACCAGTCGAGCACGTCGAGATGGCTGCGGCGCTGCGATCCGGGGATCAGCCTTGGATCGAGGGCGAAATCCTCATCGTTGCGCACGTCGATGAGTGCGGGGCAATGCGGCGTACCGACAAGGCGGGCAAGCTTTTCAATGGAAATGGTGGTTGGAGATGACATGACGCGTCCTTCCGGTTCTCGGGTTTCTGGACGCGATTCTTGGGCCGTAGCCTCATGGGGAGATCGCAATCCCCATGAAGTGATTCAATCACGCCGATAACCGTTATTGTCAAGCGAATGAGTTTTGTCGGTCCGATTGCCGCGTTGCGGCGCGGGATCGTTTCCGCTAGACAGGCCGCACCTGAAACGGACCCGGTGCCGACTCGATGCAACTTGCCGATACGATCCGAAACGTGTTCGTTCCGATCCATCGCGAAGGCTATCCGTTCATCGCCATCTTTGCGGCGGTGACGCTTGTCCTCGGCTATTTCTCGACGTTCCTGTTCTGGATCTGCCTCATCCTCACTGCCTGGTGCATCTACTTCTTCCGCGATCCCGAGCGTGTCACGCCTGTCGATGACAAGCTGGTGATCAGCCCCGCAGACGGTGTGGTGTCTGCTGTCGGTCCGGCCATTCCGCCGCGCGAACTTGGCCTCGGCGGCGAGGAAATGACGCGCATCTCGGTGTTCATGAACGTGTTTTCCTGCCATGTGAACCGCGCCCCGGTGCGTGGCCGCATCAGCCGCATCGAGCATCGGCCCGGCCAGTTCCTGAACGCCGAACTCGACAAGGCCAGCACTGAAAACGAGCGCAACGGCCTCGTCATCGACAGCCCCAATGGCACCGTTGCTGCCGTGCAGGTCGCCGGGTTGGTCGCGCGCCGTATCGTCTGCTGGGCTGAAAGCGGCACCGCGATTGCCATCGGCGAGCGCTTCGGCCTGATCCGCTTTGGCTCGCGCGTTGACGTTTATCTGCCCGCTGGTGCGGTGCCGCGCGTTGCAATCGGCCAGACGGCGGTTGGGGGTGAAACCGTGATCGCCGAGTTCGGCGGTACGGCATCTGCCCCCTTGGTTCGAGTGTCGTAGTCGGTTCGATGGCACCCCCTTTCAAGAAATTCGAGGCACACGGTTCGGGTGGGCCACGCATTCGTGAAATCCCATTGCGGATGATGTTTCCCAACCTGGTCACGCTTCTGGCCGTGTGCGCCGGCCTGTCGGGTATCCGTTTTGCTTTCGAGAATCGCTTCGAATCCGCCGTCGTGATGGTCCTGATCGCTGCTTTCCTCGACGGCGTCGATGGCCGGCTGGCAAGGTTGCTCAAGGCCACTTCCAAGTTCGGCGCGCAGATGGATTCGCTGGCCGATGTTATCAATTTCGGCGTCGCGCCCGCGCTGGTGCTCTATGCATTCCTGCTCGACAGGGCCGGGTCGCCGGGCTGGATCGCCGCGCTTCTGTTCGTGATCGCCTGCGGCATGCGGCTGGCACGGTTCAATGTGCTGGAGGAGGATCACGACCGCCCCGCCTGGCAGGGAGAATATTTTGTCGGTGTGCCGGCTCCTGCCGGGGCAGTGGTGGTGATGCTGCCGCTTTACCTGGCGTTCCTTGGACTTGAGCCGACCCGATACGCAGCCTTCATCGGCACCGCGTTTACGATAATCATTGCCTTCCTGCTGGTCAGCCGCCTGCCGGTCTATTCGGGCAAGAGCCTGAAGATTCCGGGCGACCGCATGCTGTTGGTCATCCTCGCTGTCGTGCTCTACATCCTGCTTCTGGTGAGCTACCCGTGGTACACGCTGACCGTTTCGGTCTGTGTCTACCTGCTTTTCCTGCCCTTCAGCGTTCGCGCTTATTCGCGCCGGGCCAAGAAGGAAGGGGAGGCCGAACTGCCGCCGGACGTGGATGCGCGCTCGACGGAATGATCGACCCGGACAAAGCGGCGGGTTCCCAAATCTTAGCTGAGCGAAAACAATGTCTTGAATCGGTTTTCCGATTCAAATCATGAGAACCGCATGGCCTAGGCTGCGGCACTCAGGCCCAGGTGATCGAGTGCCAGCCGGCGCGCCGAAATGTAGTCGGTCTTGCCCGAGCCGAGGACCGGGATCTCCTTGACCTTGATGATGTCGGCTGGGACCGCGAGTTCGGCGGCTCCTGCCTTCCTGCCGTATTGACGCAAGGCTTCGGGACTGGCATCTGCCGCCGTCGTCACCAGTACGATGCGCTCGCCGCGCCGCTTGTCAGGTACCGAGACAGCCGCGTGGTGTTCTTCCGGCCACAGGGATTGAACCAGCATTTCCACGGCGCCCAGCGAAACCATCTCGCCGGCCACCTTGGCGAAGCGCTTGGCGCGGCCGCTTATGGTGATGAAGCCTTCGCGGTCGACCGAAACGATGTCGCCGGTGTCGTGCCAACCTTCGGAAACAGGTTGCAGTTCGCCGGGCCGGTCGGCGGTCATGTAACCCATCATCAGGTTCGGGCCGGTTATCCAGAGGCGGCCGCCTTCGGCAATGCCTTCTACCGGTTCGAGCCGCATGCGCATGGCGGGCAGAAGTCGGCCGACCGTGCCTTCGCGGCCATGAATGGCAGAATTGACCGCAACCACAGGCGCAGCTTCGGTCAAGCCGTAGCCTTCGACGATCTCCGTCTGGAATCGTTCGCGCCAGACGCGCCGGGTTTCCGGCTTCACGGCTTCCGCTCCCGCCACGACAAAGCGCAGGCTGGAAAAATCGTCGTCCTTGGCGTTGCGGGCATAGTTGGCGAGGAATGTGTCGGTCCCGAACATCACCGTCGGGCGGACCTTGCGGGCGATTTCGGGGATGATCTTGTAGTGCAGCGGCGAGGGATAGAGGAACAGCTTGATGCCGGCGACCAGAGGCAGGATGGTGCCGCCAGTCAGTCCGAACGAGTGGAACACCGGCAATACATTGAGCAGCGTGTCCGCCGGCGAAACACTGATGCGCGCTTCCGCCTGCATGGCGTTGGCAACGAGATTGCGGTGAGACAGGACGACGGCCTTCGGCGTTCCCTCGGAACCGGACGTGAACAGGATGACGGCGGGTTTTTTCGCGTCCTGCACATGAAGCGGCCTTTGCCACATAAGTGCTGCGGTGAGCTTTTCGAAGCCGGAAACTTCGGACCTTATGTCCTCCAGCCACAAGAGTTTCGCGCCGCCTTCCTCGATGGCGGCAACGATGTCGGCAAGGCCAGCCTTTTCCACGAAAGCATGTGAGGAGATGACGGTATGGATCACAGCTGTCCGGATTGCGGCAGTGACGCTTGCCGGCCCGGCGGTGTAGTTGATCATTGCCGCGACCTGGCCCGCAGAGGAGAGGCCGAGCAGCGAAAGCACGACGCCATTTGTATTGGGCAGCATGACGCCGACAGGCTCGCCCGGCGCACTGACCTGCATGAAGCGGCGACCCAGAACTCGTGCCCCAATGAGAAGCTTGCGGTAGGTCAGCGCGCCACTGACGACATCCTCCACGATAGGATAACTCGCGCCAACGCGATGGGCGGCATCGCGAACGGCCTGGAACAGGCTGCGGTTTGGATTGGTAGCCGAAAAGCGCGCCTCGGCTACCCGGTCGAACAGGGCGTTTGCCGAACTGCCTGACGGATCGGTCGTCTGCGCCAGCAGTTCCGAAACAGACATCGGCTCCAGAACCGAGATGGAAAGGGCGGGAAACCAATGGCGCGGGGCCTTGGCGGACTCGGTCATGGAAAAGGGTAGGTTGCGTGAGCCGCCAACGAAAATCGGCACGATGCGCGCGTCCGACTGCAGCGCAATGCGCGAAATGGCGCGATAGAGGCGAAATGATTTGACGTCCGGTTCGACGGCCTCCGGAATGTAGACTGCAAGCCGTCCCTTGCCTTTCAGGACACGAACCAGCCGGCGGCTGACGAACACGTGCTCGGCGTTGAAGGCAATCGTGCGTGCCAGTTCCCGCCACGGCTCGAGCCAGTATGACTTTGCCGACGCCGGATCCAGGATGTGCAATGTGCTGTCCGGCAGCAGGGAAAGCATCAGCGCGGGATCGATGCGGGACTGATGGGTAACGAGGTAGATCACCGGTGCATCGGCATTGCGGGCCGCTTTGATGCGGTCGTCGTCTATCCGGTAGGCGAGCTTGAACGGCACGTAGAGCAGCGACTGCGCGAGGCTGAGGCCGAACCGCACTTTTTCGATGGTGCCGATCAGTAGCCAGGCAACGGCTATACCAGCGAGCAACGCCAAGGTCAGGACCATGCGGACATCACTCCCTAAATGTGCGTGCACGGCTCTTCCCGGCCGTTTCGATGCGAAGGGTAACGAAAGTCATGTCGGCGTCAACCAAAAGGATTAGGCATCTGAAAAGGCTCGATTTTCCAAATCTGGCCTTCGATGGCTGCGGTCGAAAGAAAAAGCCGGCTTTGAGGCCGGCTTTGAAAGAGGACGGGCAGGGGTTTGGGGGACTTGGGGACGCCCGTCGCACCAACAATGCATTCGCGTGGGAAAGGTTCCGCAAAAAATCAGATTTCCGGCGAAAGCACGACAGGTGTCCTGCGTGCGCTGCGCCAGTCATAACCGGCATGGACGAAAACGGCGACAAGCACGATGGCGCCGCCGATGAAACTCGCCATCGGCGGTATTTCGGTGAGGAAGAGCCAGGCAAACAGGATCGCGAACGGCACTTCCGCTGAGCCGAGAAGTCCTGACTCGGCTGCAGGAATGAGCCGCGCGCCTTCCGTCCACATGATCGAGGCAAGGGCGAACGATGCTCCGAAGGCGGCAAGCAGATACGCATCGCGCATCGAAATCGCCAGTGGATCGGTCACGAACCAGCCGAGCGCGAACAGCATGAAGGCCGAAACGGCGCCTGCCCACACCACTGGCGTGTCGCGGAACTTGCGGATCAGCACCATGTAGAGCGCGCTTCCGAGTGTCATCAACAACGCTAGCCCGTCTCCGAACGGATGTCCGGCACCGATGGTCGAGGTGACCATGACGGTGACGCCAGCCAGCGAAAGGGCGGCGGCTATCATGGTCAGCCGGCGCGGATATTCGCGGACGATCATCCAGCCGAACAGGGCAGCAACGAAGGGCGCTGTGGCGTAGATGATGGCCACATTGGCGACATAGGTGTTCTTGAAGGCAGCGATAAAGGCCACGCTGGCGGCAGCGCCGATGGTTGCCATGAGCCACCCCCGCCAGCCGAGGCGCAACGAGGAATCGGGTTTGTCCGACCGCGCGCGCCGGTAAAGCACATAGGCGGTTACCAGCAACCCGCCGACGAAACCGCGCCAGCAGTTGATGGTCAACGGATCGGTTTCGATCGACTTGGTGAGCACGCCGGCCAGGCCGAAAACAGCAGCCGAGCCGGCGACCAGGCATATGCCCAGTATATGTTCGGCTGAGGCTCTGCTGTTTTCCATTGTCGATTGTCTCTCGCTATGCCCGACCGTATCGCAATCGTGCTGACACCCTTCTGTCAGGATTTGCGCAGCCGCTCGCTGGCGACAACAATCAAGCCGGCGCAGACGATAAGCGCAGCGCCAATGAAGACCTCGGTTCTCGGCACGTCGCCCCAGATGATGAAGCCGAGCGCGAAAGCCCACACCAGAGAGGTGTATTCGAACGGGGCGATGATGGAGGCTGCGGCCTTTTTCATGCCCTCGAACAGCAGGAACTGGGCGGAGCCGCCAAGCACGCCCACGCCGATCAGCAGCGCGAGAGCCGCCGGGTCCGGCGTGCGCCAGAAATGCAGCAATGGAATTCCGGCAATGACGAGGAAAAACGCGTTGTTGAGGATGAGCTGGATCAGCGTGCGCTCCTGCAGGGCAATTTTTCGCAGCAGCACGATGGCCAGGCCCCAGAAGAAGGCAGCGGTCAACACAAGCAGGACCGGGATGGAGAAGCCGAGCCGAGTGGGGTCGCAGGCAATGAACACGCCGGCGAAGCCCAGCAGCACTGCGGCCCAGCGAAAGGCCGGAACCTTCTCGCCCAGAAGGAAGATCGACAGCACGGTAACGATGATGGGAGCGGCGAAATAGATTGTCGTCAGCTCGGCCAACTGCAGGTGCTTTGCCGCCGTGTAATAGCACAGCCAGGCAATGAGGGTGAGGAAGCTGCGCAACAACATCGCCTTGACGATGGGCGAGCGGGCCGCCTCGCCGTAGATCTTTGCTCCGCCAATGAGGCCGCAGCCGGCCAGGACCGTGACGCTGCGGAAAAACAGGATCTGCCAGACGGTAATCTCGGTGACGAGAAGCTTGATGGCCGCGTCCTGGCTGGAGAAGAACAGGTAGGCCAGGCTGGTCAGCAAAATGCCGGCCAGCACGCTTTGACGCGACTCCAGAACGGCGACGTTGGTCATGCGATCTCCCGGCCCTTATTTGCATTGCCGGGAAACCGGCTCGATCGGGCGGTCCCAAGCTACACGATGTGCATGTCTCGAACTGCTGTGCCAGGGCCAGCCATGCTTTGGCTCAGGGCAACCCGACATTGCCGTATAGGTGAGAGGCGATGCGTAGTAATGTGCCCCCATGCAGGAGTGAACAATGGACGCCGCCGAACTGAAAGCCATGCAATCGCCGCTCAAGGACGCTTATCGCGAAGATGCTGCGCGGGCGGTAATCACCTTGCGCGCCAGGGGCGCACTCGACGATCAGTCGATAGCCTGCAAGGTGGAGACGGGCAGGGCGCTTGCCGTTGCAGGCCTGCACCCGGCTACCGGCGGCTCAGGGCTGGAGCTTTGCTCCGGCGACATGCTGCTCGAAGCGCTGGTCGCTTGCGCGGGCGTAACGCTGAAGGCTGTTGCGACAGCGCTGGAGTTCCGCCTCGGCGCAGCGACCGTGGAAGCGGAAGGCGACCTCGATTTTCGCGGCACGCTGGGCGTCGCCAAGGATGCGCCGGTCGGCTTTCGCGCCATCCGGCTGGCATTCCGCCTCGACACCGATGAACCGCAGGAACGCATCGACGCATTGCTGAAGCTGACCGAGCGCTATTGCGTGGTGTTCCAGACGCTCAATTCCCGGCCGGAATTGAGCGTTAGCGCCGCGCGTTGACGCAGTCGTTCGCGCCTGAAGCTCTACTGGGCGGGCTCCGCCGCTGACGGCTCGTCATCGCCGAGGTCGTCGGCATAGGGCGAAGCGCCCGGAATGCACTGGACGGACCAGCCGGCCGGAGCGGGCTGCTTCTGGTATTCGGTGATCGCACCATTGCACTGGTCGTGGGTATCGAAGGCGGTCGGCAACACGACCATGCCGCCTTGCGGTCCGGCCACCACCATGTACCAGACCATCGCTACTGTCGCAGACATCAAAATTCTCGCTTTGCATTCCGGCCGGACCAGCCGTGGCTGTCCGGCTTACCTGTTCTCAAGCGCATGGGCGAAGGCCCTGCGCCAGCAAAAAGGGCGAACCGGAAACCGGCCCGCCCTTGCAAATATCTGGAATGCAATCATGGCCGCGCCGTGACAGGCACGGCGTTGTCCGAGCCTAATTGGCCACGAAGCAGTAGAACAGGCCGTCGCCACCGGTGCCCTTCAGTGCTTCCTGGCTGCATCCGCCGCGCGAGCCATGCGAGGAGTTCCACGACTTGGCTGCCGCCGAGTCGTCAAGGCCGGTGCGGTCGGAATGGCCCATCATCGCGACCCCTTCCGCGCCGCTCATCGTCCAGTCGCCGCAGGTCTTGTCGGCAACTTTTGTTCCGTCCGGGTTGGAGCCGGTAAGGATGTCGTGGCGGTTGGGCGTGTCGCCCCGCCCGTTGATGACCTCGCCCTTTTCATCGAGCGCTGTCTGTTTGGTCAGGTTGTTGGCGTCGCCATGCAGGCTGGCGGCATCGTCGGCGATCTTTTCGCCCTTGGCATTGAACCAGGGGCCAGCGCCGATGCGGTCGCGGGCGTCGGCGTCTTTCGTGGACAGATAGGCATGCCATGTCTTGCCGGTCACACCGGCGGCTTCCGCAAGCGACGCGCAATGTGCATCAGCGCCGGCGAGGCCACCGAGGTCGGCACCTTTGCCGGAGCCGGCGCTGGTCACGAAGAAACTCATCGAAGTGTCCTGGGCAAATGCCGCGCCGCCGGCAGCAAGGGTCAGGGCAGTCACGAGCAGCAGTTTTCGCATGATGGTTGTCCTCCAGCTTGTTGACGGTCGTTACCTGCTGGAAAACGATAGGAGGTGGCAAAATCGTCCACCAATCACGACTTCGTGTGGCGGTAGGAGAGATTTTGTGCCGAGACCGATCATCGGGGGTTTAAAAAATCGGGTCAGGCCGCCATCACGCGAATATCGACATATCCTATTCCGGCATGCGGTAGGCGACCCACCGATCATGCTTGGCCTGGTAGATCATGCCGGTTTCGGTCAGCGACGGATTGGCGAGATTGACGATGCGGGCCGCGATTTCGGAAGGATGCGGCAGGGTCATCGGGTTTTCACCCGGCACGGCCTGCGCGCGCATGGCGGTACGCGTCGCGCCCGGATCGACCGAGTTTACACGCAGCGGCATGTTGCGGGTTTCGTCGGCCCAGGAGCGCCCCAGCGCCTCGACCGCTGCCTTGGAAGCGGCATAAGGCCCCCAGAAGGCGCGCGCCGAATGGGCAGCGCCCGACGAGATGAGGATCGCGCGGCCAGCGTCCGACATGCGCAGCAGCGGATCGACCGAACGGATCAGACGCCATGTCGAGGTCACGTTGATGGTCATGACCTTGTCGAAGGTCTTGGCTTCGACATGGCCGAGCGGTGAGATGGTACCCAGCACACCCGCATTGGCGACCAGAATGTCGAGCTTGCCCCAGCGCTCGTGGATGGCACCGCCGAGCCGGTCGATGCCCTCCATGTCGGCAAGGTCGAGCGGAACCAGCGTCGCTTCACCCTTGCCGGTCTTCTTGCGCTCGGCCTTGATCTCATCGTCCAGCTCTTCCAGCCCACCGACGGTGCGCGCCACCGCAATGACATGCGCGCCGGCTGCCGCCAGGTGTTTGGCGATGAAATAGCCGATGCCGCGCGAAGCGCCGGTAACGACGGCGATGCGGCCGGTGAGATCAATGGCAGAGGTCATCGTTGTTTCCACTTTAAGCGTGCGCACCAGATAAGATGAATCCGTCCAAGAAGGAACCCTGTGGTGGGTGATCCATTTTGCCCCAGCCCTGCGAAAACTGACGCATGGATGTCGGGACTGGCAGCGCTGGTCCGTCCTAGGGCCAGACCAAGTTGGAGAAGGGATCTATGAGCAGAACCGTCGCAATCCTGATCGCAAGGCTGATTTTCGCCGGCATCTTCGCCATGGCGGCCACCTTCAAATTCGCCGGCACGGCCGACACGGCCGCCTATATCGCCGCCGCCGGCTTTCCATTCCCGCTGTTGCTGGCATGGCTGGCGGCAATATTTGAAGTGGCGCTTGTGCTGGCCTTCCTGACCGGCGCGTTCTTTTCAGAGGCGTCGCTTCTGGCCGGGGCCTATGTGATATTTCTCGCCTTCGCCTTCCACGGCCCATCGCATTGGGAAGGCAACCAGGCCGAATTCGGCTTCTTCGTCGACCACTTCACATTCCTCGCCGGACTGCTCTATGCAGCCGTGCATGGCCCCGGCGACAAACTGGCGATGCAGCACGGCTTGATCTGGAGGCGGTAGAGACGAAAGACCGGCTGGTCGAACCGACTACGATCCGCTTGCTGCCAGCAGCGAAAGGGTCCGCACATTGTCGGAGCCTTCAAAGTCGGCCAACCGGGTCGGGTATTCGCCCGTGAAACATGCGTCGCAGAACTGCGGCTGCTCGTTGTTGCGGTTTGCCTCGCCAACGGCGCGGTAAAGCCCTTCGATGGTCAGGAAGCCGAGCGAATCGACGCGAATGAAATCGGCCATTTCCTCGACCGACATGCGGGACGCCAAAAGCTTCGACTTTTCCGGCGTGTCGACGCCGTAGAAGCAGGATGCGCGCGTCGGCGGGGAGGCGATGCGCATATGCACTTCTTTGGCGCCCGCGTCGCGCACCATCTGAACGATCTTCTGGCTGGTGGTGCCGCGCACGATGGAATCGTCGACGAGCACGACGCGCTTGCCTTCGATCATCCGGCGATTGGCATTGTGCTTCAGCTTCACGCCCATGTGGCGGATGGAATCACCCGGTGAAATGAAGGTGCGTCCGACATAGTGGTTGCGGATGATGCCGAGTTCGAACGGCATGTTGGCTTCCTGCGAAAAGCCGATGGCAGCCGGCGTGCCGGAATCCGGCACAGGAACGACAAGGTCCGCGTCCACCGGGTTTTCACGCGCAAGTTCAGCTCCGATGCGCTTGCGCACTTCGTATACGTTGCGGCCTTCGACAGATGAGTCCGGACGCGCGAAATAGACATATTCGAAGATGCAGAAGCGTGTCTTCTGCGGCTCGAAGGGAAACAGGCTTTCAACGCCCTTGGACGTTACCACCACCATTTCGCCGGGCTTCACGTCGCGCACGAAGCGCGCGCCGATGATGTCGAGCGCGCAGGTTTCGGATGCAAGAATCCATGCGCCGTCGAGGTCGCCCAGCACCAGCGGGCGGATACCCAGCGGATCGCGGCAGCCGATCATCTTCTTCGATGACAGCGCAACAAGCGAGAATGCGCCTTCGATCTGGCGCACGGCATCGATGAAGCGGGCGTTGAGATCGCGTTCCTTGCTGGTCGCCACCAGGTGCAGGATGGTCTCGGTGTCCGAGGTGGACGAGAAGATCGAACCCTGCTTTTGCAGCACGCGCTGCACGGTCATGGCGTTTGTCAGATTGCCGTTGTGGGCGATGGCAAATCCGCCATCCGCCAGCTCGGCGAAGAAGGGCTGGATGTTGCGCATGCCGGCGCCGCCGGTGGTGGCATAGCGGGTGTGGCCAATGGCTCGGTTACCCTGCAGGCTGTCGATGACGCGCTGCTTGGTGAAGGTGTCGCCGATCAGGCCGACATGGCGCTCGACGTGGAACTGGCTGCCGTCATAGGAAACGATGCCGGCTGCTTCCTGGCCGCGATGCTGGAGCGCGTGCAGGCCAAGCGTGACGATTGCCGCGGCGTCCTGCCGGCCGAAAATGCCGAACACGCCGCATTCGTCATGGAAATGGTCATCGGCCTCGGCTGAGAGAACGTCCTGTTCGTCTGCCATCAAGCTCAAGCTCCGTTAGGGTCAGGACCTGCTAATCTGGTCGAAATGGTGTGAGGCCATATGGCCGGATACGAGGAGCGAAGGCGAAGTAAATATCCATCATTTTCAAGACCTTCGCGACGAAGTAGCGGGCCATATGGGCCACACCCTTCGGACGCCTGAAACGGCGTTGATCTGCGGCGTCGAAGCCCTTGACCGATGGCTGGCCATCGATCTGCGGGCTTCTTCTTGCATCTCTTAGCCGTTTCAGGCGCCATTTCGATCAGATTAACAGGTCCTGGCCCTCAAGCCGCCATATAGTCTCACCATCGCCTTTCGGCAATGGGAAGTTCACGACCGTGCGACGCCGTCAGTTATTGGTCGCCGGGGCTTCTTCATCCGGCGGCACGTCGGCGCCGTCTTCCGGTGGGGTTGCGTCGTTGCCGTCTGCTGCCGGCGCTTCGGCTCCGGGAGCTTCAGTGGCAGGCGGTGCGGCTGTTCCGCTTTCGGGGGTCTGCTGGCCTTGATTGAGGCGCTTGAGGATGGCGTTTTCGGGATCTTCCGGCAGCAGGCTTTCAAGCTTTGCGCCGACCGATTCCAGGAGCGGCCTTGACTTTGCAGCTTCAATCCATGCGGGTGCCTTGTCGCCGGCCAGCCAGTTGAAGAACAAGAGGCCGACAGCCACCACGAGGATGCCGCGCGCCGCGCCGTAAAGGAAGCCAAGCGTGCGGTCGAGCGCACCGATGCGCGAATCGATGATGAAATCGGCGATCTTCATCGTGATCACCGTCACCACGATCAGCGCGATGATGAAGACGATGCCAGCCGCCGCCGCCATGGCGATCTTGTCATTGTCGATATAAGGCTGAACGTAGGGCAGCACCGGCTTGTAGAAGAAGAACGCTGCTGCTGCGGAAGCCGCCCAGGAGGCGATCGACAGCACTTCGCGCGAAAAGCCGCGCACCATTGCCAACATCGCCGAAACCAGTGTGAAGCCGACGAGAATTCCGTCAAGCAGCGTAATCGGCATGGTCATCGCCCCACTTCATGAGCCGCATCATTCGTCTTCGTTGGCGCGGCTGCGGCGGGAGCCGGCGATGCGCGCCACCAGGTCGGCAAGCTCGGTGGGTCGAAAAGCACCAGCCCCAATCCCTCCGGTGATTTCCTCGCTGCCCTTTGAGCTTGCCAAGGGCAGCACCGCGCTTCCAAAACCCAGCTTTTCGGCTTCCTTGAGGCGCTGTTGCGCATGGGCAACCGGCCTTATTGCACCCGAAAGGCTGATTTCGCCGAAATAGACGCAATCGGCGGGAAGGGCAAGGCCGGTGAGCGATGAAACCAGGGCAGCGGCAACCGCCAGATCGGCGGCAGGCTCCGAAATCCGGTATCCGCCGGCCACATTGAGATAGACGTCATGCTGGGAAAAACGCACGCCGCAATGTGCTTCCAGCACCGCAAGGACCATGGAAAGCCGCGCGCCGTCCCAGCCGACCACGGCACGCCTTGGCGTGCCGAGCGAGGAGGGAGCGACAAGCGCCTGGATTTCCACCAGCACCGGCCGCGTGCCTTCCATGCCGGCAAAGACCGCCGCGCCGGGCGATTTGGCATGTCGTTCGCCAAGAAAAAGTTCGGACGGGTTGGCCACTTCGCGCAGGCCCTTGTCCGACATCTCGAAAACGCCGATCTCGTCGGTCGGTCCAAAACGGTTCTTCACAGTGCGCAGGATGCGATAGTGGTGGCCGCCTTCACCCTCGAAATAGAGCACGCCGTCGACCATGTGCTCGACCACGCGCGGGCCGGCGATCTGGCCTTCCTTGGTGACATGGCCGACCAGAACGATGGCGGCACCGGTCGATTTGGCATAGCGGATCATCGCCTGCGCCGCCGCGCGGACCTGCGTGACGGTACCGGGAGCCGATTCGGCAAGGTCGGTCCACAAGGTCTGGATCGAATCGAGGATGACGAGGTCAGGCCGCTTGCCGTCGGCTATGGTGGCGAGGATGTCCTCGACATTGGTTTCTGCGGCGAGCTCGACCGACGTGTCGGCTACGCCGAGACGCTGGGCGCGCAGCCTGATCTGGGCGACGGCTTCTTCGCCCGAGACATAGACGATGCGGTGGCCGCGATTGGCCAAAGCCGCTGCCGCCTGCGTCAGAAGCGTCGATTTGCCGATGCCGGGGTCGCCGCCGACCAGAAGTGCCGAGCCGCGCACGAAACCGCCGCCGGTGGCGCGGTCAAGCTCGCCGATGCCGGAGACGATGCGCGGCGCATCCTCGATCTCGCCGGACAGGGTAGTGAGCACGACGGCGCGGCCCTTGCGGGCATTCTTCGCCGATGCCGGCCCGGAGCCGATGCCGCCGCTGGTGCCTTCCTCGACGAGCGTGTTCCATTCGCCGCAGCCATCGCATTTGCCGGCCCAGCGCTGATGCACCGAACCGCAGTTCTGGCAGATGAATTGAACGCGAGACTTGGCCATATGAGGGGCTTACTCGAACCTCTCCGGCAGATGGCTGTCTTCGGCGAGGTCGAAGAAACGGGTAAATTCGCCCTGGAAGCCGAGGCTGATCGTGCCGGTAGGGCCATGTCGCTGCTTGGCGATGATGACTTCTGCCTTGCCGCGGGCTTCGTTCATCTCGTTTTCCCACTGCACATATTCGGGCGTGCCGAGCTTGGGTTCCTTGTTCTTGAGATAATATTCCTCGCGGAACACGAACATCACCACGTCGGCGTCCTGCTCGATCGAGCCCGATTCGCGCAGGTCCGAAAGCTGCGGGCGCTTGTCGTCGCGGCTTTCCACCTGTCGCGACAGCTGCGACAGCGCGATGATCGGCACCCCCAGTTCCTTGGCCAGAGCCTTCAGGCCCGTGGTGATCTCGGTCACTTCCTGCACGCGGCCCTGGCTCGCCTTGGCGGACGAGCCCTGCATGAGTTGGATATAGTCGATGACGATGACGTCGAGGCCGCGCTGGCGCTTCAGGCGTCGCGCGCGCGCTGCAAGCTGCGCGATCGAGATGCCGCCGGTCTGGTCGATGAACAGCGGCAGTTTCTGCATGGTCTGCGAGCAGGCGACCAGCTTTTCGAAATCCACTTCGCTGATTTCGCCGCGGCGGATTTTCGATGACGGAATTTCCGTCTGCTCGGAAATGATACGGGTTGCGAGCTGTTCCGACGACATTTCAAGCGAAAAGAAGCCGACCACGCCGCCATTTGCCGCCTTGAACGAGCCATCCGCCTGCTGGGCGGGTTGATAGGCCTCGGCGATGTTGAAGGCGATGTTGGTGGCCAGCGACGTCTTGCCCATGCCGGGGCGACCGGCAAGCACGATCAGATCGGAGGATTGCAGGCCGCCCATGCGCCGGTCGAGGTCGCGCAGGCCGGTGGCAACGCCTGAAAGGCCGCCGTCGCGCATATAGGCGGCATTGGCCATGTCCACGGCGGTCTTGACCGCATCGGTGAAGCTTTCGAAGCCGCCGTCGTAGCGCCCGGTTTCCGCCAGTTCGAACAGCCGCCGCTCTGCATCCTCGATCTGGTCCGATGGCGACATGTCGACAGGCGCGTCATAGGCGATGTTGACCATGTCCTCGCCGACCGTGATCAGGGCGCGGCGCGTGGCGAGATCGTAGATGGCGCGGCCATAGTCGGCAGCGTTGATGACGGTGACGGCTTCGGCGGCGAGGCGGGCGAGATAATGCGCGACCGTCATGTCGCCGACCTTCTCGTCCGCCGGCAGGAAGGTCTTGATCGTCACCGGATTGGCCATCTTACCCATGCGGATCAATTCGGCCGAAACCTCGAAGATCTTGCGGTGCAGCGGTTCGTAGAAATGCGAGGCCTTGAGGAAGTCCGAAACGCGGTAGAAGGCATCGTTGTTGACGAGAATGGCGCCGAGCAGCGCCTGCTCGGCCTCGATATTGTTCGGCGCCTCGCGATAGAGCGGTGTTTCCGGCACTCCGAACTTGCGCGCTGCCTCAGCCATGATTCCCTCTAATGCTAATCCGGCTCCTCGATATCAGAACGACGAAAAGGGGTGCTGACATATCTGCATCACAACCAACCGAACGACCGTTCTTGCCCGCGATTCACAGCCAGACGCCTCCGGTGGAAAGAATCCTCATTGACTCGAATCGAGATCGGGATTTCCAGGAACAAAACAGGAATATATGGCTGCGTCAATCGGCGAGCGTGTCGCCCCAGCCGGCCCGGCGCGCGCGCTTGAAGGCATCGCCGTCTCGCTTGGTAAACAGGCGTTGGCTCGCTTGCCCGTCCGTTCCGCAAAGCTTCAGGTCCACCTTGCCCGAGCCGGCTTTCGGCGGGGCAAGCACGCGTGGCCCCGCCGCGGCCAGCGGCTGGCGGGTGGCCGCAAGATAGATGAATTTCTCGTCCTCCCACGGCACCTCGGCATCCTTGGCGAGCCTGTGAAGCCGCGAACGCGCCACGCGGCGGGCGAAATGGCACCAGTCCGGCGCGGCAATCGGGCAGGGCTGTTGGTGGGGGCAAGGGGCCAGCACATGTGCTCCGGCGGCGATCAATTGGGTGCGTGCCGCCAGGATCCGTCGCCACCCGGATGGCGTGCCGGGCTCGACCAGAAGCAGCGTGTCGGCACTCAATTGCCACAGCCGCTCGATCAGGTTCGGCAGCGAAGAGGGTACGATCTCGTCCAGCACATAGGCGGCTGTCACCAGTTCTGCAGCCTGCAACTCGTCAAGATCGATCGTTGCGTCGCCGCTTCTCCAGTCCAGGGGCACGGCAACTCCTGCGGCCAACCTTTCACCGATGCGCCGAGCGGCGGCACTTGCCTCAAGCAACGTCGCGCCCTGAAGTTCCGGCCATGCGTCGAAAGCCGCCCACAGCACGGTTCCGGGGCCGGCACCTATGTCGAGCAGGCTCTCCGGCGTCCAGTCCGGCCTTGCGTCACCAATGGCGTCGAGACTGGCGCGCACGGCGGCATAGGTCGCGGGCAGGCGGGTCGCGAGATAGGCCTTGACCGCCAGATCCGCGGCCATGTGAAGGCGACCGTCGCGGGTTTCCGTGCGATAGCGATCCGACAACGTTTTGGCCGCCGCCTTCAGGTCGGCAAGCGGCGTGTTTTCCAGCAATTCATCGACGGTTTGCCGGAGCTGTGCAGGCAGTTCCAAGGACTAGGCCCCGCGCGGCGCGAAAAGAATGAGCGATGCGCCCGCCAGGCACACCATCGCGCCAAGCATGTCCCAGCGATCGGGCCGCACGCCTTCGGCCAGCCAGAGCCAGCAAAGCGAAGCGGCAATGTAGATGCCGCCATATGCGGCATAGGTGCGCCCTGCTGCGTCACTATCCACCAGCGTCAGCAGCCAGGCAAAAAGAATCAGCGAAACCAGCCCTGGCGCAAGCCAGAGCGCCGACTTGTCCAGCCTCCACCATGCCCAGAACGCGAAGCATCCGGCGATCTCGGCAAGTGCGGCGGCAGTGTAGAGAACATAGGTCATGGCGGGCTCCCGGCGGCGACTCCACCCTATTCGCCGCAATCGGCACTGTTTACAAGCAGATGCAGCCAAGAGGCCGGCAATCGCGTGGCCGTGGGTTATTTTCCGTCGGAAACCCTGCCATTGCGGCTGGTCTTGGGTCTCGCCTTTGTCCCGTTTGCCGGCTGATCCTGCGCGACGGCCTTGCCGTGCGCCATTTCATGCATCTCCAGCGTCTTTTCGCATTTGGAGATATAGTCGCGCGTCATCGGCAGGACGTCGTTCTTGCGGGTCAGTTGAACCTGGAAATTGACCAGGTCCTGCCAGCGGAACGAAGCTTCCGATCCGCAAAGATAGAACTCCCACATGCGGCAGAAGCGTTCGTCGTAGATGTCCTTGACCTTGTCGCGGTTGGCGAGGAAGCGTTCGCGCCAGTGCTTCAGCGTCTCGGCATAGTGCAGGCGCAGGATTTCGACGTCGGTGACGGCAAGCCCCGATTTCTCGATGGCCGGCATCATTTCCGACAGCGCGGGAATGTAGCCGCCGGGGAAAATGTGCTTGCGAATAAAGGCGTTGGTGGTTGTCGGCGGCGCTGTGCGGCCGATCGTGTGCAGGAGCATCACCCCGTCCGGCTTCAACAGGGTCGCGCACTTGTCGAAGAAGGTCTGGTATTGCGTGATGCCGACATGCTCGAACATGCCGACCGAGACGATGCGGTCGAAGCGCTCGGACAGGTCGCGATAGTCGCGGATTTCGAAATGCACATTGCGGTCCAGCCCCGCCGCCTGCGCTCGTTCCGTCGCCACCTGATGTTGTTCGTGGGATAGGGTGACGCCGAGCACCTCGGATTCGAAGGTCTTAGCGATGTAAAGGCCCAGTCCGCCCCAGCCGCAGCCGATGTCGAGCACGCTCTGGCCGGGCTTGATGCGGAGCTTCGCGGCGATGTGGCGCTTCTTGGCCAGTTGCGCCTCCTCCAGCGTCATGTCCGGCCGCTCGAAATAGGCGCAGGAATACTGCATGTCGTCGTCGAGGAAGAGTTTGTAGAGCGCGCCCGAGAGATCGTAGTGATGCTCGACGTTCTTCTTGGAACGCCGGGTGGTGTTGAGCTGCTGCAAGGGCCTGAACGCCAGCCGCGCCGAATTGAGCAGCTTGCCCCAGCTTGAATCGGTCCACGAAATGCCAAGGTTCTGGTAGATGAGGTGGAGGAAGCTCAGCACGTCGCCTTCGACGAAATCGAGCTCCTGCTCCATGAATGCTTCGGGGATCGCGAGTGACGGGTGCAGCGCAATCGCGCGCTCGGCCCGCTTGGTGTGAATGACCATGTGCACCTTGTCGCCGGTGCCGTCGCCATAGGTTCTGGTGGCGCCGTTCGGGCCGGTGACTGTCAGATTGCCGGTGTGGATGGCCTTGTCGATAATCCGTTGCAATAAGATGTTCATGGCTCGCCCTCGGTCAGACAGCGCTGCTGCCCGATCTTGCGCGAAAATCACTGTTTTGAAAAGTTGTTTCCTGGCATAAAAAACCCGGGCAGGAGCCCGGGTTCTTGGTCCAGATGTTCAGGTCTGAACGAAATCAGGCTTCTTCGCCCTCGAACTCGGCGTTCGGGTCGAAGAAGTTCTCCGGACGGGCGTTGTCGTTGATGTCGTCGCCGTAGATTGCCTCGGCGGTGGTCAGTTCTTCGCCCTGTGCCTGCCGCTCTGCCTCGTCGGTGGAGCGAGCGATGTTGAGGGTGATGGTAACCTCGACTTCCGGATGCAGCGAAATCGCCACGTTGGTCAGGCCGATGGTCTTGATCGGGTGGTTCAGTTCGACCTGGTTGCGGGCAACGCTGAAGCCTTCGGCGGTCAGCAGGTCGGCGATGTCGCGGGTCGAGACCGAACCGTAGAGCAGGCCGGTTTCACCAGCCGAGCGCACGATCACGAAGCTCTTGCCGTCGAGCTTGTCGGAAACCGCCTGGGCCTCGGACTTGCGCTCAAGGTTGCGGGCTTCGAGCTGGGCGCGCTGGCCTTCGAACTTCTTCTTGTTGGCTTCGTTGGCGCGCAGGGCCTTGCCCTTGGGCAGAAGGAAATTGCGGGCAAAACCGTCTTTGACCTTGACGGTGTCGCCCATCTGGCCGAGGCGCGAGACGCGTTCGAGAAGGATGACTTCCATGTTCTTGTCCTTTCATGCCCCAAGGGGCGGAAACGAATAGGAAAGGCAGGAAGCTCGGAGGGCGCTTTCGCACCTTTTTCGCTGTCCTGCCCCATTGCGGCAGTTAGAGGCGGGAAAACCGTCTCAACTCGGGATTTTTCCAGCTTCCAGCCATGCCCGTCACGGTGGAAGGAAGCGGGCGCAGGACCGCCCGCTCCGATTTCTTAAGGTCGCATGATCTTATCCGAAAAGTCTGCAACTTTTCGGGATCATGCTTTAGCGTACCACATAGGGCAGCAGGCCGAGGAAGCGGGCGCGCTTGATCGCCTGGGCGAGTTCACGCTGCTTCTTCTGGCTGACGGCGGTGATGCGCGAAGGCACGATCTTGCCGCGCTCGGAAATGTAGCGCTGCAAAAGACGCACGTCCTTGTAGTCGATCTTCGGGGCGTTGGCGCCGGAGAACGGGCAGGTCTTGCGGCGGCGATGGAAGGGGCGCCGGGTCGGGATCTGGTTGATGTCGACCATTATTCTGCACCTCCTTCAAAGCTGCGCGGGGCGCGCGGAGCACGCTCGCCGCCACCATCGCGGTCGAACGAGCGAGCCGGGCGGTCGCCACGGTCACGGTCACCGAAGCCGCGCGACGGACGGTCGCCGCGGTCGCCGAAGCTGCCGCGTTCGGAGCGCTCTTCGCGCTTCTGCATCATCGCCGAAACGCCTTCCTCGTGCTTGTCGACCTTTACGGTCATGAAGCGCAGGACGTCTTCGGACAGGCCCATCTGGCGCTCCATTTCGTTGAGCGCTGCCGGCGGGCAGGTGAGGTCCATAAGCGTGTAGTAAGCCTTCCGGTTCTTCTTGACCCGGTAGGTGAGTGACTTCAGTCCCCAGTTCTCGACCCGGCCAATCGAGCCGCCGCCTGCGGTGATGACGCCCTTGAAACGTTCAACGAGCTCATCGACCTGCTGCTGCGACAGATCCTGCCGGGCAAGGAACACATGTTCGTAAAGAGCCATTTGTCTTGCCTTTCTTCGTTTCTCTCCCGGACCCCGGCGGCTAAAGCCTCTGCAACTTCTCTTGACCCGTTGACACGGGGAAGAAAGGAGCATTTCGAGACGGTCGAGAGCGGAGACACGGGAGGCAAAAGCGCTTCTGGCTTCCTGTCGTAGGTTCTTGAAAACCTACGGCCCTCCGTTCAGCCCCCAGCCAGGACCGGCAGATTGCGGGCGTCTATACAGGAAATTGGCGGGATGACAAGGGCCGAGCGCAAAGCCTGCCGGTCTTCGTGCTTTCCGAACGGCCTCGGATCGCCGTCAGCCTGTCTGGAGTTGTATCCAGTACCAGAGCGCCGTGAGCGACAGCACCCATATCGCTGCAATCATTGCGGCGGCAACCAGGCTGCGGGGGCGGTTTGCCGCTTCGGCGGCCTTCGCGCGGTATTCTGCCATGAGTTCGGGCGGAACAAGGCGGATGGCGAGTGCGATACCCAAAGGTACGATGACGAGATCGTCCAGATAGCCGAGCACCGGCACGAAGTCCGGAATGAGGTCGATGGGGCTCAGCGCATAGGCGGCCACTGTGCCGGCAGCCAGTTTGGCATACCACGGCGTGCGCGCATCGCGCGCGGCGATCCAAAGCGCCACCACATCTCGCTTGAGGGTTCGCGCCCAACGCTTTGCTCGTTCCAACATCGAACACGGTATCCATTGGCGCGCATCTGCCCGCGGAGGCGTGTATGCCGCAGCCCATATCATTCTAAAGAAGGGGTGACGAGCGAACAAATGTGCCGTGCCGGTCGTTGCCCGGTAGCATCGACGGTCTGTAAGGTATCGTCGCTGTCCGTTTCTCCGCTGGAAGTCGTGCAGAAAGATTTCAGCGATCCGGTGCGACGCCGCGTCCGATTTGGAAAGCTTCGCATCCTGGACGATTGCAGATGGAATGACTGAAATGACCCCCTTCACCTTCGCCACGACCCCTTCCATTGTTTTCGAGGCGGGCGCGTCGAAGCGCCTCGGCAAGCTTGCCGGCAAGAAGCTCGGCGCGCGTATCCTGCTCGTTACCGATCCGGGCCTGCGCAAGCTTGGCCTTTGCGACGGCGCCATCCGCTCGCTGGAAGATGAAGGCGCCAAAGTGACCGTTTTCGATGCGGTCGAAGCCGATCCTTCGCTGGCGACGCTCAACAAGGCGGTGGAGGCGGGGCGTGCTGCCTCGATCAGCGGTGTCGTGGGCTTTGGTGGCGGATCATCGCTCGACGTCGCCAAGCTCGCTGCCTTGCTGGTCGGCTCTGGCGAAGCGCTCGACGAGGCCTGGGGCGTTGCCAATGCCAAGGGGCCGCGCCTGCCGCTGGCGCTTGTCCCCACTACCGCCGGTACCGGTTCCGAAGTCACGCCGGTTTCCATCATCACCGTGGGCGAAGAGGAAAAGCGCGGCGTGTCGTCGCCGGTCATCCTGCCGGATATCGCGTTGCTCGATGCCGAACTGACGCTCGGCCTGCCGCCGGCGATCACCGCTGCCACAGGCGTTGACGCCATGGTGCACGCGATCGAATCCTACGCTTCGACCAACGCCAACAACAACCCTTTGTCGAAGATGCTGGCCCGGCAGGCGCTGCAATTGCTGGGCGCAAACATCGAAACCGCAGTCAACAATGGCAAGGACATCGCCGCTCGCGGCGCCATGCTTTTGGGTTCCATGCTGGCAGGGCAGGCCTTCGCCAATTCGCCGGTCGCTGCCGTGCATGCGCTGGCCTATCCCATCGGCGGTACGTTCCATGTGCCGCACGGCCTCTCGAATGCGCTTGTCCTGCCGCATGTGCTGCGCTTCAACGCGCCACAGGCAGCGCATCTTTATGCCGAGATCGCGGCCGATGCGTTTCCGAAGCTCGACGCAGGCGAGGGTGCACAGGGGCGCTGCGCCGCCTTCATCGAGGAACTGGCAGCATTGTCGAAGCGGCTTGGCCTGCCGCCGCGGCTGCGCGATGTCGGCATCGGCGAGGAGCATCTCGCCAAGATGGCGTCGGATGCCATGAAGCAGGCCAGGCTTCTGGTCAACAATCCGCGCCCGCTTGCCGAGGCCGACGCGTTGGCGATCTACAAGGCGGCCTGGTGAAACGATGAGCGAACGCCCGGCGCCTTCGACACGCGATGCCTACAAGGTGTTCCGCACCATCCCGACCCGCTGGCTCGACAACGACGTCTACGGCCACATGAACAATTCGGTGCATTACACGTTGTTCGACACGACAGTAAATTGCTGGCTGATCGAAAACGGCCTGCTCGACATTTACGGCGGCGACCGCATCGGGCTGGTTGTCGAAACCGGCTGCCGCTATTTCGCGGAAATGGGCTATCCGGATACGATAACGTCAGGTCTGAGAGTGGGAAAGCTGGGCACTTCGTCCGTGCGCTACGAGATTGCACTGTTTCGCAACGACGACGAACGCGCGGCGGCCGAGGGCTTTTTCGTCCACGTCTATGTCGACCGCACGACAAGGCGGCCGAACCCCATTGGCGACAGGCTGCGCACCGCGCTGGCGTCGATTTCCTAGCCTTTCGATACCTTCAGGATCACGCGGCCGATAGCCAGCACCATGTAGCCACCGAAGAACAGCGCCAGTGACCATCCGAAACCGGCAGGGCCTAGCAGATCCATGCCGATGCCGATGGCCTGGGGGCCGAGCACCATGCCGATGCCGTAGCACAGGACGAAGGCGGCGTTGGCTGACGCAAGCTCATGGCCGGACAGTTGCGAGCCGAGATGCGCAAGCCCGACCGTGTAGAGCGCCGCCACGACGCCGCCCCAGACGAACAGCAGGCCGGCCATCAGGTGCCAGTTCTGCGCAAACAGCGGCATGAACATGGTGCCGAGCAGGCCAACGGCCGCGCACAAAAGCAGGATGTAGCGCCGGTCCCTGACCCTGTCGCTGATCATGCCGATCGGGATCTGCAAAAGCACATTGCCGAGGCCGATCATGGTCAGAAGCAGCGCGGCGTCCGCTTCCGAATAGCCGATGCGGTTGCCGTAGACGGGAAACAGCGCGAAACCACCGGTCTCTACCGCGCCGAATACCAGCACAGCCGCAGTCGCGGTCGGCACCAGCCAGATGTAGCGGATGAAGCCTGCATGGTCCTCGTGCGGAGAAATGACGGGGCTTTCGTTGCGCGCCGCCAGCACCGGGATAGCTGCGAGCGTGACCAGCACGATGGTGACGCCGAACGGCATGAATCCGGTGCTGCCCAGTTGCGCGAACAGCCACGGACCTGCGGCAAAACCCAGCGACAGCACGGTTGCATAGATGCCGAGCACAAGGCCGCGCCGCTGCGGCGGGGCAGACGTGCTGATCCAGAATTCCGACAGGATGAACAGGATGGTGAGCGCCAGATGCAGCATCGCGCGCAGCGGAAACCACATCCAGAACGCCGGTGCGAAATGAAAGCCGACAAACGAGAGTGCTCCGATCGCGATCATCGCTAGCATTGTCCATGCCACCCCAAAGCGCGTCGCAAGCGGCGTTGCAAGGGGCGCAGCGGCAATGGAGGCGACGCCCGCAACAGCCGTGTTGAGGCCGATCATCGTGGCGGAGTGGCCGCGTGTTTCGAGAATGACGCTGAGCAGTGGCATGCCGAGGCCGATGGCGATGCCAACCACGCTGATCGAGGAAATGGCCGCGATCATCGGCAGCCAGTGAACGCGCTCCGCTGCCTGTGTGTCGGAATCAGCCGTCATTGCCCGGCTACCCGTTCGACACTGAGCTGTCCGAAAACCAGCCGCGCCCGCCTGCTGGAGCAGGTGCGACCTTCGGGGCAGCAAGGGGTGTTTTGAACCACCAAGGCAGGAAATCCGTACTGGAACTGATTAAAGGAAATCGCGGATGAAACGGTTGTGCTGCATGCGATAGAACGGCACCGGCCCGCCGGGTCGCAACAGGGGGTCGTCGGCGAGCCGCCTTTCAACTTCGCCCAAAATGGTGCGGGTAATCGTGGGGACGTCGGTTTCCTTGGCTTCGTCAAGCGGCAGCCAGACCAGCTCTTCAAGCTCGTTGGTCGGTCCGCCGTCAGGCAGTTCCACGGCCACGTCGCTGCGCCAGGCGGCCAGAAAGCGCGTGTCGAAGCGCCGCACGCGCCCAGGCGGTGTTATCGCGCGGGCAACGAACCGCACGCTCGCAAGCGATGGCTGCACGCAGTGCGTGACGAAGCCTTGCCAGTCGTGCTTGCTGCTTGAGAAAGGCCCCTTGGTGCCGATTAGCAGGCCTGCTTCCTCGTAAGTCTCGCGGATGGCCGAAAGCGCGATGGCCCGGGCTCGCACCGCACTCGTGCGGCCGGCTCGAGCCGTCAGCTTGGCTTCTTCTGCGGGATGGAGGTTCGAGGCTACGTCGATGCGGCTGTCGGCAGGGTCGGTGCGCCCGCCGGGAAACACGAACTTGCCCGGCATGAAAGCGTGATTGGCGTGACGGCGACCCATCAGCACCAGGACCTCGCTGCCCTTGCGGTCGAGCAAAAGCAGCGTCGCCGCGTCACGCGGGCGCAGCGGGGCAGCCTTGACTTCCATTTCGGCGCTTTCGACCTTGTCGACTTCCGCCCGTGTCAATCCATGCATGTACTCGACCTAGCGGAAACTTGACCGGCATGAAAGAGGCGATCGCCGGTGCACCATTGCGCCACGCCGGCAATTTTTTGCCGGCCGACGTCCTAAAGCTCCGGATGAGCTTCCAGTTGGTCCGGTTCACCGCCGAAGCCATGCATATAGTTCGCCCATTGCAGGCCGATGACAGCGCCCTTGATCGGTTGCAGCAACCCGAGCGCCATGATCAGCGTCACCGGTGTCCACAGCGCCATATGCTGCCACATCGACCACGTCGAGGTCATCTCAATGGCCATGAAGCCGCCTAGCACGACGTGCCCGACGACGACGATTACCAGATAGGCGGGAAGGTCGTCCGAGCGGTGATGGTGCAGGTCTTCGCCGCAAACCTCGCATTTGTCGACCGGCTTGACGAACGCGCGGAAGAGCTTGCCTTCGCCGCAGTGCGGGCAACGGCCGAAAAAGCCGTGCTTCATCGCTTCCCACAAAGGTCGCGCCGGTCTGCCGGACTGGTGTTCGCCACCGAAAACCTGTTGTTCCATCATCGTCTCCTGCCGCGCGGGCCCGGTCGATTCTGCGAGGCGCGGGCACGGCCCTTCGCCTTGTGAAACGATCGCCTGGAGCCCGGCAGCGGTTTCGGCTCGGTCAGCATCTCGAAGCGCATGGCACCTGCCATCGGGGCGACTTCGACGAGGCGAACCTCGACCCGGTCCGCAAGCTGATAGCCTTTTCCGCTGCGCTCTCCGAAAAGCGATCGCGCCGTTTCGTCGTATATATAGTAATCGCCACCCAAGGATGACACCGGGATAAAGCCATCTGCGCCGTACTGCGGCAATTGGACAAATAGTCCCGCCTTGGTGACGCCGGAGATGCGGGCGTCGAAGCGGTCGTCGATGCGCTCGGCTAGATAGGCTGCGATCAGCCGGTCCACCGTATCGCGCTCGGCTGCCATGGCGCGGCGCTCGCTGGCCGAAATCAGCGCCGAGATTTCCTCAAGCCGTGCCTCCTCGTCGCGGGTCAGCCCACCTTCACCAAGTCCAAGCGCAGCAATCAGCGCGCGGTGCACGATCAGGTCGGCATAGCGGCGTATCGGCGAGGTGAAATGGGCGTAGCGCCTGAGATTGAGCCCGAAATGGCCGATATTGGCTGGCGAATATTCGGCCTGGCTCTGGGATCGAAGCACCACTTCGTTGACCAGCGCCTCGTTGTCGGCGCCGCGAACGCGCTCCAGGATACTGTTGAACTGGGATGGCCGCATCTGTGCGCCGCGTGCCAGCGACAGGCTGAGCGTTTGCAGGAATTCGCGCAGCGATTCCTGCTTGGCGAGCGATGGCGCGTCGTGGATGCGATAGATCAGCGCCTGCTTCCTGCCTTCCAGCGTTTCGGCTGCGGCCACGTTGGCCTGGATCATGAATTCTTCGATGAGCTTGTGCGCGTCGAGCCGCTCCGGCACCACCACCTTGTCGACCGTGCCGTCTTCCTTGAGCAGGATCTTGCGCTCCGGCAGGTCGAGTTCCAGCGGTTCGCGCGCATTTCTGCCCCGCTTGAGTACGGCATACGCCTCCCAAAGCGGTTTCAGCACGGTTTCGATGATAGGACCGGTCTTGTCGTCCGGTGCGCCGTCGATGGCAGCCTGCGCCTGTGGATAGGCAAGCTTGGCAGCCGACTTCATCAGGATGCGGTGGAAGGAATGCCTGACCTTGCGGCCATCGGCCGAAAAGGTCATGCGAACGGCAATCGCCGGCTTGTCCTCGCCCTCGCGCAGCGAACACAGATTGTTGGAGATGCGTTCGGGCAGCATCGGCACGACACGGTCGGGGAAATAGACCGAGTTGCCACGCTTCAGCGCTTCACGGTCGAGCGCGGAATTGGGCCGTACATAGGCCGATACATCGGCAATGGCGACGGTGACGAGGACGCCGCCGACGTTCTTCTCGTCGGTATCCGGCTCGGCAAACACGGCATCGTCATGGTCCTTGGCATCTGCCGGATCGATGGTGATGAGCGGCAGCGCGCGCCAGTCTTCGCGGTTGCCCAGCGTCACCGGCTTCAATGCCTCGGCTTCGGCAAGCACGTCCTGCGGGAAGATGTGGGGAATGTCATGCGCGTGGATGGCGATCATCGAGACCGCCTTTTCGCTGGTCAGCGATCCCAGCACGGAAATCACCTTGGCGCGCGGCAGGCCATAGCGGTTGGCGCGCGCAGGCTCCACTTCGACTAGGTCGCCGTTATTGGCGCCGTTCTGGAATTCCTTGTCGACGATCAGTTCCGGCTGGCGCCGCTCGACCGGCTCTATGCGGAAGCTGCCGTCCGGGAGCACGCGAAAGACGCCGAGCACGGCGTCGTTGCGCTTCTCGAAAATCTTCATCACCCGCGCCGTGTAGGCGGGTCCGGAAGGATCGTCGGTCGGGAAGGCCTTGGCCAGTACGCGGTCGCCAATACCCGGCGCAACGCCGCCGCGAGAGATGCGGATCGCCACCACAGGCGGGTTGCCGTTGCCGGAAAATTCCGTCGGGTGCGCCAGGAGAACACCGTCGCCGTCACGGCCGTAGATGTCGAGCACCGCCACATGCGGAACGGCGCCAGCGCGGGTGAGCCGCTTGCGTTCCTTGGTGAGCAGGCCCTCGTCAGCCAGATCGCGCAACAGGTCCTTCAACCAGATGCGGTCGTCGCCGCGCAGCGAAAACGCCTTGGCGATGTCGCGCTTGCCGGTCCGATCCGGATTTTCAGCGATATAGCGCAGGATTTCGTCGCGCGAGGGCCGGTACTGGTCGGCTGACCCTCGGCGGGTGTCGGCAGAGCGCGGATCGCCATGGCTTCGTCCCGAGATCCTGCGCGCCACGCTGGCTATTCCTTCTTTTTCGAAGCCGGCTTCTTGGCAGTTGTCTTCTTCGCCGCCGGCTTGCCGTTCCCCGCCGCCTTGCGGAATGGCTTCTTGCCGCCGCCGCCCTTGGCTTCCTTTTCGGCGATCAGGGCCAGTGCCTCGTCCATGGTGACGGTCTGCGGGTCCTTGCCCTTCGGCAGCGTCGCGTTGACCTTGCCGAAATTGACATAGGGCCCGTACTTGCCGTCGCGCACGACAATCTTGCCGCCGCCATCCGGATGGTCTCCAAGTTCCTTGAGCGCTGCCGGCGTGCCGCCATTGCGGCCGCCTTTGCCCTTCGACTGCTTTTCCGCAATCACGGTGACGGCGCGATTGAGGCCGATCGAGAACACATCCTCGATCGAGTCGAGGTTGGCATAGGTGCCGTCATGCAGCACGAACGGCCCATAGCGTCCCAGCCCGGCTGAAATCATCTTGCCGCTTTCGGGATGCTTGCCGACGTCGCGCGGCAATGACAGAAGCGCCAGCGCCTTCTCATGGTCGATGGTCGAGGCGCTCCAGCCCTTGGGCAGGCTCGAGCGCTTGGCCTCCTTGCCGTCGCCGCGCTGTACATATGGGCCAAAACGGCCAGACCGTAGCGTGATCTCCTCGGCGGTGTACGGGTCCTTGCCCAACACCCTGGTACCGTCGTCGGCCGCACCGTTTTCGCCATTGCCGTTGCCGTTTTCGCCGAGCTGGCGCGTATAGCCGCATTCGGGGTAGTTCGAGCAGCCGACGAAGGCGCCGTATTTGCCAAGCTTCAGCGACAGGTTGCCGCTTCCGCATTTCGGGCAGATGCGTGGGTTCGAGCCGTCTTCCCGAACAGGGAACACCAGCGGAGCCAGCTCTTCGTTCAGCGCATCGAGCACGTCGGTAACGCGCAGTTCCTTGATGTCGTCGACCGAAGTCGAGAAGTCCTTCCAGAAATCGCGCAGCACGTCCTTCCAGGCGAGCTTGCCGTCGGAAATCTCGTCGAGCTTTTCCTCGAGCGATGCCGTGAAGTCATACTCGACATATTTCTCGAAGAAGCTTTCCAGGAACGCCGTCACCAGCCGGCCCTTGGCCTGAGGGATCAGGCGTCGCTTGTCGATGGTGACATATTCGCGGTCTTCCAGCGTCTTCAGCGTCGCCGCATAGGTGGAAGGGCGGCCAATGCCGAGCTCTTCCAGCTTCTTGATCAGCGAGGCTTCCGAGTAGCGCGGCGGCGGCTCGGTCGTATGCTGGGTCGCGTTGATCGTTTCACGCGCCATCTGCTCGCCGGAACGGATTTCGGGCAGGCGACGGTTTTCCTCGTCTTCCGAATCCTCGTCGCGATGGTCGGTATAGGCGGCGATGAAGCCGTCGAAGCGGATCACCGAACCTACGGCGCGCAGGGCAGCGTTGCGCGGGCCGTTGACGGCTTCGATCTCGGCCGTCGTGCGTTCGATTTCGGCGGCGTTCATCTGGCTGGCGATGGCGCGCTTCCAGACGAGATCGTAGAGCCGGAACTGGTCGGCATCGAGATATTGCCTGACCGAAGCCGGCGTGCGGAAGAAGTCGGTCGGGCGGATCGCCTCGTGCGCTTCCTGAGCGTTCTTGGCCTTGGCCGAATAGTAGCGCGGCTTTTCCGGCAGGTATTTGTCGCCGAATTCCTTGCCGATGGCGGCGCGCGCGGCCGAAATCGCCTCCGGCGCCATCTGCACGCCGTCGGTTCGCATGTAGGTGATGAGACCTGCGGTCTCGCCGCCTATGTCCATGCCCTCATAGAGCTTCTGCGCCACCTGCATGGTGCGGTTGGCCGAAAAGCCGAGGCGCGAGGAGGCGGCCTGCTGCAAGGTCGACGTGGTGAAAGGCGGTGCCGGATTGCGCTTGGTCGGCTTTGCCTCGACCGACAAGGCCCGGAAGGTAGCCCCTTCCAACATCGCCTTGATGCCGTCGGCCTGGTCTTTGTTCTTGATGTCGAGCTTCTGCAGCTTCTTGCCTTCATAGGCGGTCAGCCTCGCCTCGAAGCTTTCCTTGCGCGGCGTGCCGAGGATTGCGGCAATCTGCCAGTATTCCTCGCGGATGAACCGTTCGATCTCCGATTCGCGCTCGCAGACGAGCCGCAGCGCAACCGATTGCACGCGGCCAGCCGAGCGGGCGCCGGGCAACTTGCGCCACAGAACAGGCGACAGCGTGAATCCGACGAGATAGTCGAGCGCTCGCCTCGCCAGATAGGCGTCGACCAGCGGCACGTCGATCTGGCGTGGATTGGCCATGGCGTCGAGGACGGAATTCTTGGTGATGGCGTTGAAGACGACCCGGCTGACCGGCTTGTCCTTCAAGACGCGCTTTTGTTTCAAGACCTCGAGCACATGCCATGAAATCGCTTCGCCCTCGCGATCCGGGTCGGTGGCGAGGATCAGGCCGTCTGCGTCCTTGACTGCCTTGGCGATATCGGCAAGCCGCTTGCCGGAGGCAGTATCGACTGACCAGGACATGGAAAAATCATCGTCCGGACGTACCGAGCCGTCCTTGGCCGGCAGGTCGCGGACATGGCCGAACGAGGCCAGAACCTTATAGTTCCGCCCAAGGTACTTGTTGATGGTTTTCGCTTTGGCCGGCGATTCGACGACGACGACGTCCATTTCTGCCTGTATTTTCTTGGTGAGGCGGAAGGGAATATGCCGCCACGACACATTTCTCTAAATCGTCCGTCAAATGGCCGTGCTTTTCCATTCGGTCAAGGGTCATCCCTCAATTTGACCCATATACAACTAAAAGTTGCATAAAAAGAAACATTTGCAATTTAAGATAAGCGATCTAGACTTGCCGCACACTCGAAAGGGGCAAATCACTCTCGGGTAGATTGACGTGAATTCGATCGTGCGGTGATGTCGCGCGGCCGGAAGAGGAACTGTTTTCTTGATGCGGCACACTTATGCAAGACGGCGCACGGAAACGCTCGATTACATGCAGTCGATGCTTGGCCAGTTGCGCACGATGGCGGAAGCCGAGCGCTGCGACATGCTCGCCTACCTGATCGAGATGGCCTATGTTGAAGCCAGCGACATCATCCGCGGCGAGCGCCCCGCGCGGGTCCAGCAGGATGGCCGCAAGGGCGTGGCATGAAAATGGCTCCGGCCGCCTTTGCGCCCGGAGCCTCAATCCGAATACCGAACCGGATATCAATCCGGCTTGGCGATGTGCCACACACCGCCGACGCCGTCGCCGGTCACATCACCGGCCTTCTGGTCCTTGATGAAGGTGTAGACGGGCTTGCCTTCGTAGGCCCACATCTTGGTGCCGTCGGTGCGGTCGACGATCGACCATTCGCCCTCGGCCTTGGCGTCTGCCTCGGCTTTCAGCGGCGGCCAGTTCGTGGCGCATTTGTCGTAGCAATTGGTCTTGCCGGCTTCGTCCTTGTCATAGGTGTAGAGCGTCATGCCCTTGGCATCGGTGAAGATCTTGCTGCCGCCGGCATCGGCTTCCATCCATGCCTGTGCCGCAAAGCTCGACGCCGTGCTGAGCAAGAGCGCGGCCAGTCCGACTGTGATCGCCTTCATGTTTCATCTCCCTGGGATCGCTTGAAAGGGTCAATGAGACGCGACAAATCGCGCGCCTCGTTACAGGAACGCGTTCACATGCCGCTTTCTTCCCGGACAGCGGCGACTTGCCACGCAACTGTGACTGGAAGACCGCTTCTCCTGCCGCTATGTGAAGGCCGGTAAGCTGGAACGGCGACATGGCTTTGGACATCGGTTACGTCAGTGCGGTCGGGGCAGGGGCACTTTCGTTCCTGTCGCCTTGCGTGCTGCCGCTTGTCCCGCCTTATCTGTGCTACATGGCCGGCGTTTCGGTCGATGACTTTCGCGGCAATGCAGGCGTTGCCGCCAAGGCAGGCGCGCGCGGCGCCCTGATTGCGGCATCCATCGCTTTCGTCCTCGGCTTTTCTACCGTCTTCGTGGCCCTTGGCGCCGGCGCCTCGAGCATCGGTCGCCTGTTGCGCGTTTGGCAGGAACCGCTAGCGATGGCGGCCGGGGTGCTCATCATCATAATGGGCCTGAACTTCCTAGGCGTCCTGCGCATTCCGCTGCTTTCGCGCGAAGCCCGCTTTCAGAGCGAAGGCAAGCCTGCAAGCCTCCTCGCAGCCTATGTCATGGGCCTTGCCTTCGCCTTCGGCTGGACGCCCTGCATCGGCCCGGTGCTGGGGCCTATCCTGACCCTTGCAGGCGGGCGCGAAACGGTTGGCGAAGGCGCGTTGCTGTTGGCGGCCTATTCGCTCGGCCTCGGCATTCCGTTCCTGATCGCCGCCCTGTTTTCGGGCGCATTCATGCGCTTCCTCGGCAAATTCCGCGTTCATCTCGGCCGCGTCGAAAAAGCCATCGGCGCGCTATTGGTGGTCGCCGGTGTGTTCTTCCTGACCGGCGGCGTACAGGCGGTATCCTACTGGCTGCTCGAGAACTTCCCGGTGCTGGGGCGGCTTGGCTAAAGCACGTGGACCCGCTGATTAAGAGTCAGCTGCTTCGCGATCCTCACCCGAATTTAACCGCATTGGTGCAGCAAGGCGGCGGTGCTACATAGCGCTCATCCGTGCAATTCATTTCCCGGTTATCATCCATGAGCCAACGTACCTGCCTGTCGATCATCCTCGCCGCCGGCGAGGGCACGCGCATGAAAAGTGCTATCCCGAAGGTGCTGCACAAGATTGCCGGCCTGCCCATGGTCGCGCATGTGGTGAGGGCGGCTGAGACGGCGGGCGCAGGCAATCTCGCACTGGTGATCGGCCATGGTGCGGACCAGATGCGCGAGGCGGCGGCAAAGTTCGCACCGAAAGCCGAAACCTTCGTGCAGGAAAAACGCCTTGGCACGGCCCATGCGGTATTGGCTGCCCGCGCCGCCATCGAGCGCGGCCACGACGACATCCTCGTCATGTTTGGCGATACACCCCTGATTGATCCCGGCGCGCTGACGGTCGCCCGCTTGAAGCTCGCGGAGGGCGCTGCGGTGGTCGTTATCGGCTTCCGCACCGACAACCCGACCGGCTACGGCAGGTTGATCGAGAAGGGTGGCAAGCTCATAGCCATTCGCGAGGAAAAGGATGCGAGTGCCGAAGAGCGCGCTATTACCTTCTGCAATGGCGGCTTGATGGCGATTGCCGGCAAGCACGCACTGGGGTTGCTGGATACTGTCGGCAATGCCAACGCCAAGGGTGAATATTACCTCACCGACATCGTTGAAATCGCCAGCCAGCGCGGCCTCGATGTCGTCGCCACCGAGGCGACCTTTGAAAATGCACTCGGCATCAACAACCGCGCCGAACTGGCTGCGGCAGAAGCCATCTGGCAAAGGCGCCGTCGCCATGAGGCGATGCTTTCAGGCGTCGCGCTGATTGCGCCCGAGACGGTGTATTTCTCGCACGACACAGAAATTGGCGCGGACACCGTCGTCGAACCGAATGTCTGGTTCGGACCGGGCGTGACCGTCGAGGGCGGCGCGACCATCCACGCGTTCAGCCATCTGGAAGGGGCGACCATTGCGTCAGGCTGCGAGGTCGGCCCGTTCGCCCGCCTGCGGCCCGGTGCCGATCTCAAGACCAAGGCCAAGGTCGGCAATTTCTGCGAGGTCAAGAAGGCGGTGGTCGAGAAGGGCGCCAAGGTCAACCATCTCACCTATATCGGCGATGCGGTGATCGGCGCGGGAGCGAACATCGGTGCCGGCACCATCACCTGCAACTATGACGGCTATTCGAAATTCCTCACCGAAATTGGCGAAAACGCCTTCATCGGCTCGAATTCCTCGCTGGTTGCCCCGGTTTCGATCGGCAACGGCGCTTATGTGGCGTCGGGCAGCGTCATCACCGAAAACGTCCCCGACGATGCGCTGGCGTTTGGCCGCGCCCGCCAGAAGACGATGCCCGGTAAGGCAAAGGAATTGCGCACCCGCCGTGCAGAAGCTGCGAAAAAGTAAGCAATTCTGCTAACTGGATTGCAACGCCATTCTGGAAACATGATGTGCTGCGGCAATCCAGGTCATTGCTACGTGGCGAAACGCAATGTGATTTTCTCGGATGAACTGCGCTTCCTAAACAGCGCACATCGAATATCGGGTCAGGGGCAAGGCAAATGTGCGGGATTGTAGCTATTGTTGGCCATTCGCCAGTGGCGCCGCTGATTGTCGACGCGCTGAAGCGTCTTGAGTATCGCGGCTATGATTCGGCAGGCGTCGCCACCATCGAGCGCGGCGAGTTGTCCCGCCGCCGGGCCGAAGGAAAGCTGGTCAATCTTGAAACGCGGCTGAAGAACGAGCCGCTGTCCGGCACCATCGGCATCGGTCATACCCGTTGGGCCACCCACGGCGTGCCGAACGAGACCAATGCGCATCCGCATTTCTCCAACGGCGTGGCCATCGTCCACAACGGCATCATCGAGAATTTTGCCGAACTGCGCACCGAGCTGATTGCAGACGGCTACCAGTTTTCCTCGCAGACCGACACCGAGGTGGTCGCCCATCTGGTCTCGCGTGAAATGGCGCGCGGCGCCAAGCCGGTGGAAGCGGCCCACAACGCCTTGAAGCGCTTGCAGGGCGCTTTCGCGCTCGCCATCATGTTCAAGGGCGACGAGGACCTGATCGTCGGCGCCCGCAACGGTCCGCCGCTCGCCGTTGGCCACGGCCAGGGTGAGATGTTCCTGGGCTCCGATGCCATTGCGCTCGCCCCTTTCACCAATTCCATCACCTATCTGGAAGATGGCGACTGGGCGGTAGTACGCCGCAACGACGTGTCGATCTTCGACATGGAAGGCAAGGCGGTCGAGCGCAAGCGCCAGAAATCGCTTGGCACCTCCTATCTGGTCGACAAGGGCAACCACCGCCATTTCATGGAAAAGGAAATCCATGAACAGCCGGAGGTTATTTCGCACACGCTGGCGAACTATCTCGACTTTACCAACGGTGCGACAAAGCCGCTGGACCTGCCGTTCGACTTTGCCAAGATCAATCGCCTCGCCATCTCGGCCTGCGGCACGGCCTACCTTGCCGGCCTGATCGGTAAGTACTGGTTCGAGCGTTACGCCCGTCTGCCGGTCGATATCGATATAGCCTCGGAGTTTCGTTATCGCGAAATGCCGCTGTCGTCCGGGGACGCCGCACTCTTCATCTCGCAGTCGGGCGAGACCGCCGACACGCTGGCCTCGCTGCGCTACTGCCGTCAGGCGGGCATGAAGATCGGCGCGGTCGTCAACGTGCGCGAATCGACCATTGCCCGCGAGGCCGACGTGACCTTGCCCACTCTGGCGGGTCCGGAAATCGGCGTTGCCTCCACCAAGGCGTTCACCTGCCAGCTGTCGGTCATTGCGTCGCTTGCGGTGCATGCTGCCGCTACTCGCGGCACCATTTCCACTGATGAGGAAAGGGCGCTGGTGCGCGCTCTCTCTGAAGCGCCGCGCTACACCAACCAGGTGTTGAATACACTCGACGGTCAGATCGAAAGACTGGCCCGCGAACTCACCCGCTACGAGCATGTGCTTTACCTTGGCCGCGACACCAATTTTCCGCTCGCCATGGAAGGCGCTCTGAAACTCAAGGAAATCTCCTACATCCATGCAGAGGGCTACGCTGCGGGCGAGTTGAAGCACGGGCCGATCGCGCTCATCGATAAAAAGATGCCGGTCATCGTCATCGCGCCGCACGACCGCATCTTCGAAAAGACCGTGTCGAACATGCAGGAAGTGGCTGCGCGCGGCGGCAAGATCATCCTCATCACCGATGCCAAGGGCGCGGCCCAGGCGAGTGTGAATACGCTCGAAACCATCATCCTGCCGGATGTGCCGGAAATCATCTCGCCCATCGTCTATGCGCTGCCGATCCAGTTGCTGGCTTATTTCACCGCCGTGTTCATGGGCACCGACGTCGACCAGCCCCGCAACCTCGCCAAGTCCGTGACGGTGGAATAGGGCAAGACCAACTTCGCTGTTCCAAACAGCGCCCCGCTCGCCTAATGTTGCGCCGCAACGAAGCGGGGAGCGATGTCGGACGTAATCAAGACTTCAGCCATGACGCGGCTCAGGAACTATTTCCTGACCGGCTTCATCGTCTGCGCACCGCTGGCGATCACCGCCTATCTCACATGGTCGTTCGTTGGCTGGGTCGATTCGTGGGTGAAGCCCTATATCCCCTCCCGCTACAGCCCGGACACCTATCTGCCATTCGCCGTTCCCGGCTTCGGCCTCATCGTCGCGCTGGTTCTGATCACGCTGATCGGCTTCCTCACCGCCAACATTGTCGGCCGCGCCATCGTCAATTTCGGAGAGCGCCTGCTTGGCCGCATGCCTCTGGTGCGCGGTATCTACCGTTCGCTCAAACAGATTTTCGAAACCATCTTGTCCAACAAGGGCGACATGTTCAAAGCGGTCGGGCTGGTTGAATATCCGCGCAAGGACGTGTGGTCGCTGGTCTTCGTCCCCGGCGAGAAGCAGACCGAGATCAACGAGAAGCTGGATGCCGGCGACGATCCGCTGCTCGCCGTCTTCATGCCGTGCACGCCCAATCCAACCACGGGCTTTTTGATGTATGTGCGCAAGTCCGAGATCGTCATGCTGGACATGACCATCGAAGAGGGTGCCCGTCTCATCGTTTCTGCCGGTTTGGTGGCCCCGGACCTCAAGACCAAGCAGGCCGGTCCAAAAGGCGGGCCGATCAAGATTTCCAATCCGACATTTGAAGAAGCTCAGCCGGCGCGCAGCAAGCGCACCGCTTCGTCCCTGCCGAACAAGTAGAGCAGCAGCCGCAGGGCTTCGCCGCGCTCCTTTTGCAATTCGGGGTCTTGCGTCAGGATCAGCCGTGCATCGTCGCGCGCAGCTTCGAGCAGGTCGCCGTGCGCTTCGATACGGGCGATCTGGAAGCCCGGCGTGCCTGATTGGCGCGTGCCCAGTACTTCTCCTTCGCCGCGCAATTTCAAGTCTTCCTCGGCGATGACGAAGCCGTCTTCCGTCTCGCGCATCACCGACAATCTGCGCTTTGCGGTTTCGCCGAGCGGGTCTTTGTAGAGCAGCACGCAGGAGGAGGGCTTGTCGCCGCGCCCGACCCGCCCGCGCAACTGATGCAGTTGGGCAAGCCCGAAGCGCTCGGCGTGCTCGATCACCATGATGGTGGCGTCCGGCACGTCCACGCCCACTTCGATGACGGTGGTAGCGATCAGTACGCGTGTCTCGCCTTCCTTGAAGGCGCGCATCGCTTCATCTTTCTCGGCCCCTTTCATGCGCCCGTGCACGAGGCCCAGCCGGTTGCCGAACACCGGTTTCAGCGAAGCGAAGCGATCCTCCGCCGACATCAGTTTTACTTCCTCGGATTCTTCGACCAGCGGGCATATCCAGTAGATTTTCTGGCCATCCGCAACGGCATCGCTGATGCGTCCGACCAGTTCGTCCAGCCGTTCGAGCGGCAAGGTGACGGTGCGGATCGGCCGTCGCCCGGCCGGCTTTTCGGTAAGCTTGGAAACGTCCATGTCGCCGAAGGCGGTGAGAACCAGCGTGCGGGGAATGGGCGTCGCCGTCATCACCAGCATGTCGGGCGCGTCGCCCTTGGCGGTGATGGCCAAGCGCTGATGCACGCCGAAGCGATGCTGCTCGTCCACCACGGCAAAGACAAGGTTCTTGAACGTTACGCTTTCCTGGAACAGCGCATGCGTGCCGACCACGATGTCGATCGAGCCATCAGCGAGGCCGGCCAAGGTGTCCGTGCGCTCGCGGCCCTTTTCGCGGCCGGTCAGGATGGCGGTCTTTAGCCCCGCCTGTGCGGCCAGTGGCGCAATCGTCGCCAGATGCTGGCGGGCGAGGATTTCGGTCGGCGCCATCAGCGCCGCCTGTCCGCCTGCTTCCACCGCTCGCGCCATGGCAAGCAGCGCCACCACCGTCTTGCCGGAGCCGACATCGCCTTGCAGCAGCCGCAGCATGCGCTCCGGTTCGGCGAGGTCTGCAAGTATCTCGGCAAGCGCGGTTTCCTGCGAGTTGGTCAGCGAGTAGGGCAGGGTGGCGCGCAGCTTTTCCACGACGCGTCCGTCGCCGGTCAGCGGTCGCCCGGAAAGTCGCCGCACCTTTGCCCGCACCAGCGCCAGCGACACCTGTCCGGCCAGCAATTCGTCGTAGGCGAGCCTGCGCCACGCGGCCCCTTCCACGGCAACGTCGAGCGGATCGGCGGGGTTGTGGACGCGCTCAAGCGATGTCCGGAAATCGGGAAAGCTCTGCTTGCGCATGAAGGCGCCGTCCTGCCATTCCGGCAGCGTCGGCACGCGCTCCAGCGCTTGGCCGACGGCGCGGCGCAGCACCTTGCCGGAGAGTCCAGCCGTCAGCGGATAGACCGGCTCGACCAGCGGCAGATTATGCGCTTCGCTGGCCAGCGCGATGTGGTCAGGGTGCACCATCGACGGGCGGCCGTTGAACCACTCCATGCGGCCTGAAACCAGAACCTGCTCGCCCTCCGGCATCGCCTTTTCCAGATAGGCGGCATGGGCATGGAAGAAGGTCAGCGCGATTTCGCCGGTGTCGTCATGCGCATAGACCCGGTACGGCACCGACTTGTTGCCGCGCGGCGGCGGCTGGTGCCGGTCGATGCGCACCTCGAGCGTCACGATCGCGCCTTCCGCCGCATAGGCGATGCCGGGCCGGCTGCGGCGGTCGATCACCGAATTGGGCAGCACGAACAGCAAATCGCCCGCGCGTGCCGACCGTTCGCCAAGATCCACCGGCAGCACGCGTTCGATCAGCGTTGCCACCTTCGGGCCGACGCCGGCCAGCGAAGTAATGGGCGCGAACAACGGATCGAGCAGGGAAGGGCGCATGGCTACACTTTCGCCAGCCAATTACCCCCACCCCTAACCCCTCCCCGCAAGGGGGACCGGAACCCTGAAGCGATGGCGTCCCCCTCCCCCTTGCGGGGAGGGGTTAGGGGTGGGGGTTCGGTCCGAAATGCAACGAGAGACATCGGCAGAGATTAAGAACTCCGTGCCGCGTTGCAAGGCTGACACCGGCCTCTATCCACGCTATATGCGCAACCAGCCGACGAGGAACAAGCATATGACCGGAACGACGAGAACAAGCGAAGGGCTGGAGCCCCGGCGCGCCAAGCTTCTGTTCCGCTCATGGCATCGCGGCATGCGCGAGATGGATCTCATCCTCGGGCGCTTCGCCGATGCCGAGATCGGCGTCTTGACCAGCGACGAGATCGACCAATATGAAAGGCTCCTCGACATCTCCGATACCGATCTTTTGCCGTGGATCACCGGCCAGCAGCCGATCCCGGAAAATCTCGGCCTGCCGATCCTGCACAAGGTCATCGCCGCGCGGGATGTCTCTGTCTGAACGATAGCCTTCGAAAAGCAGTCTCATGAGCCTCCTTCCCATAATCGGCCTGCCGAAGACCGGCCTTGGCGCATTCATCGTCGATGGCGTTGCCGATGGCTATGAGGCCTTTGCCATCGCGCAGGCGGTGAAGGAGGCAAATCCCGATGGCCCGCTTTTGTTCGTGGCCCGCGACGGCCAGCGTCTGCCGGCCATCGTCGAGGCGCTTTCTTTCGTCGCGCCTGGCCTGCCGGTACTGGAACTCCCGGCCTGGGATTGCCTGCCATACGACCGCGTGTCGCCGGGCTCCGAGGTCGCTGCCCGCCGCCTCGACGCGTTGACCGCCATGATCGCGCTGGCCGCCAAGCCGCATCGCGCCGTCATCCTCACCACCGCCAACGCGCTGTTGCAGCGCATCCCGCCAGCCGATCTGGTGGAAGCGCAGACCTTCCACGCCAGGCCCGGCAACCAGATCGATATGAACAGGCTGGTGGCGCGGCTGGAAACCTCCGGCTTCGAGCGCGTGCCGACGGTGCGCGGCGTTGGCGAATTCGCCGTGCGCGGCGGCATTCTCGATCTTTACGCGCCGGGCTGGAGCGAATCGCTGCGCCTCGATTTCTTCGGCGATACGCTGGAATCGATCCGCGCCTTCGATGTCGCCAGCCAGCGCACCATCGGCCAGCGCAACGCCATGTCCTTGCAGGCCATGAGCGAGGTGGCGCTGACGCCCGAAACCATCAGCCGCTTCCGCCGCGCCTATATCGAAGCCTTCGGCGCGCCCTCGCGCGATGACGGGCTTTACGCCGCGGTCAGCGAAGGCCGCCGCTTTGCCGGCATGGAGCACTGGCTGCCGCTTTTCTACGAGCGGCTGGAGACGGTGTTCGACTATTTGCCCGGCTTGCCTGTGGTATTCGACCACCTGACGCATGAATCGCTTGCCGAACGCCATAAGCTGATCCTCGATCACTACGAGGCGCGCACGGCGCAGGCCGGTGGCGCGCTAAAGGAAGCGGTTCCCTATAAGCCGGTCGAACCGGCGCGCATGTACCTCTCGCCCGATGATGTCGCTGCCGCGCTGCAAGAACGCCTTGCCATCGAGTTCACGCCCTTCGACGCTCCCGATGCCGGTGGGCGCAAGGTGTTCCATGGCGGTTCGAGGTCCGGCCGCAGCTTTGCCGAGGAACGCGCCGACCCCAACGCTAATGTTTTCGACGTGGTGGTCAGGCACATTGCCGAGGAACGCGCCAAAAAGCGCCGCGTCGTTGTTGCCGGCTGGACCGAAGGCTCGCTCGACCGGCTGACCCAGATCCTCGACGAGCATCACCTTGGCGGGTTGAAGCCCGTCGCCACCTTGGCCGAAACCGAAAAGCTGGAAGCAGGGCAGGTGGGCCTTGCCGTGCTGCCGCTCGAAACCGGCTTCGAGACGGATGAACTGGTCGTCGTCGCCGAGCAGGATATTCTGGGCGACCGCCTCATCCGCCGCTCCAAACGCAAGAAGAAGGCGTCCGACTTCATTGCCGAGGCGGCGTCGCTGTCGTCCGGCGACATCGTCGTCCACGCCGATCACGGCATCGGCCGCTTCATCGGCCTGAAGACCATACAGGCCGTAGGCGCGCCGCACGATTGCCTCGAAATCCACTATGCCGGCGACGACCGCCTGTTCCTGCCGGTCGAGAACATCGAACTTCTGTCGCGCTACGGCTCCGACTCAGCCGAAGCAACGCTGGACAAGCTGGGCGGCGGCGCATGGCAGGCGCGCAAGGCAAGGCTCAAGAAGCGCCTGCTCGACATGGCTGGCCAGTTGATCCGCATCGCCGCCGAGCGCCAGATGCGGGCCGCCCCGACGATGATCCCCGCCGATGGTCTCTATGGCGAGTTTTCCGCCAGGTTCCCTTACGAGGAAACCGACGACCAGCAGACGGCGATCGATTCCGTCATGGAGGATTTGTCCGCCGGCAGGCCGATGGATCGGCTGATCTGCGGCGATGTCGGCTTCGGCAAGACCGAGGTTGCGCTGCGCGCCGCCTTCATCGCCGCGATGGAAGGCTTCCAGGTTGCCGTCGTCGTGCCGACCACGCTTTTGTCGCGCCAGCACTTCAAGACCTTCGCGCAGCGCTTCTCCGGCCTGCCGGTGCGCGTTGCCCAGGCTTCGCGGCTGGTCGGTGCCAAGGAATTGGCCGAAACCAAGAAGGGCATTGCCGAGGGCACGATAGACATCGTCGTCGGCACCCATGCGCTGCTTGGTTCGTCGATTTCGTTCAAGCGGCTCGGCCTGCTCATCATCGATGAGGAGCAGCACTTCGGCGTCAAGCACAAGGAACGGCTGAAGGAACTGAAGAGCGACGTGCATGTGCTGACGCTGTCGGCCACGCCTATCCCGCGCACCTTGCAACTGGCGCTGACCGGCGTGCGCGAACTGTCGCTGATCGCCACGCCGCCTGTCGACCGCATGGCCGTGCGCACCTTCATCTCGCCCTTCGATCCGCTGGTCATCCGCGAGACGCTCCTGCGCGAACGCTATCGCGGCGGACATTCCTTCTATATCGTGCCGCGCATCAGCGATCTGTCGGAAATCCAGGATTTCCTGCGCGAAAACGTGCCGGAACTGAAGGTCGCCGTCGCGCACGGCCAGATGCCGCCCGGCGAACTCGACGACATCATGAACGCCTTCTACGACGGCCAGTACGATGTGCTTTTGTCCACCACCATCGTGGAATCCGGCCTCGATATCCCGACCGCCAACACGCTCATCATCCACCGCGCCGACATGTTCGGGCTGGCCCAACTTTACCAGCTGCGGGGCCGCGTCGGTCGCTCGAAGGTGCGCGCCTATGCGCTGTTCACGTTGCCGGCACGCAAGAAGCTCACCGACACCGCCGACCGCCGCCTGAAAGTGCTGCAATCGCTCGATACGCTGGGCGCAGGCTTCCAGCTTGCCAGCCACGACCTCGATATCCGCGGCGCAGGCAACCTGCTTGGCGAGGAACAGTCCGGCCACATCAAGGAAGTTGGTTTCGAGCTTTACCAGCAGATGCTGGAGGAGGCCGTTGCCGAGGTGAAGGACAGCGGCGAGGTGCAGGATGGCGGCTGGTCGCCGCAGATCGCGGTCGGCACAGCCGTGATGATCCCGGAAGGCTACGTGCCGGACCTGCAACTGAGGCTCGCGCTCTACCGTCGCCTGGGCGATCTCGAAACGCCGGAAGAGATCGATGCTTTCGGCGCGGAACTGATCGACCGCTTCGGTCCGCTGCCCGACGAGGTCAAGCACCTGTTGAAGATCGTCTTCATCAAGGCGCTCTGCCGCAAGGCCAATGTCGAGAAGCTGGACGCCGGTCCAAAAGGCGTCGTCATCCACTTCCGCAAGCGCGAATTCTCGAACCCCGCCGGGCTGGTCAAGTTCATCGCCGAGCAGGGCTCGATGGCCAAGATCAGGCCGGATCAGTCGGTCGTCTTCATCCGCGACTGGCCGAATTCGGACAAGCGGCTCGCCGGCTCCGCCATCATCATGACGCAACTGGCCAAGCTAGCGGCGTAGAGAAAAACATCTCTCATCCGATCTCGCTTCGCTCGGATGAGGGGTGTTGCTGGACGCAGACTTGCGAAAGAAGCCCAAAAACTCGCTTACCCCGCGTTCTCCAACACCCCGTTCGCCTTTGCCTGGGCAATCTGGCGGATGGCGTCGGTAAGCGTGGCGGCATCCTGAGCACCCATCACCGCATATTTCCCTTCCAACAGGAAACACGGCACGCCGGTTATGCCCATGCGCGATGCGGTGGCGATTTCGTTCTGCACCGCTTCCACGTCGGCGTCGGAAGGCAGCAGTGCCTCCACAACGGATACATCCATTCCGGCCTCGCGCGCGGCCTCGATCAGCACGGCGTGATCGCCGAGATTGCCGCCCTCTTCGAAATTGATCTGGAACAGCCGCCGAACCAGCCGGTTCTGCACCTCTTCGCTCATGGCGCCCGCCCAGCGGATAAGCCGGTGCGCGTCGAGCGTATTGGGCGCGACCTTGATGGCGTCGAAGGCGAAATTGATGCCCTCTACATCTCCCAACGGCTCGATCCGGGCATGGATTTCGCGAATGCGTTCTTCGCTGCCGAACTTGCCCAGCATGTAGTCGCGCCTGTCCTTGCCCTGCGGCGGGATGGTCGGGTCGAGCTGGAACGGACGCCAGCGAACGTGGACCTCGACATCGCCTGCTGCGGCTATCGCCTTGTCCAGCCGTTTCTGGCCGATGAAGCACCACGGGCAGACGACATCGGACACCACGTCCACGGTAATGGCGGTCGGCTTGCTCATGGTCGTCCTTTCAGGGAAATCCGGCGGAAATGGCGAGTTTGCAGACCTTAACGGTCCAAACCTAGTTCGTCTTCCGCCACCATGTAGGTAACTGATATCCGAAAAGCGAGGTCTTGTCCGGGTGCGCAAGGTAGGCCCAATACGCGATCCATTGCTCGCTGTTGTGTTGCATCGGCACCATGTAGGCCCCTGAAATCAGCAACCGGTCGAGAACGCGCACCGCCGCGACAAAATCTTCTTTGTCGCGCGCGTTCACCATCGCGTCCATCGCCGCGTCCACGGCGGGGTCAGCGACACCGGCCAGATTGAAAGAGCCTTCGGTTTTCGCCGCTTCCGATCCCCAGCGCCCGATCTGCTCGATGCCGGGCGAAAGCGAATTGTTGAAACCGGTAGCACCAATCAGCATGTCGAAGTCGAAGCGCTGCTTGCGCGCCTGGATCTGGTCGCCGTCCAGCGCCCTGATCGTCACTTCGATGCCGATCTTTGCCAAGGTACGTTGGTAGACGGCGGCAAGCCGCTGCTCATCCTGGGATGAGGTCAGGATTTCGAAGGCCAGTGGCCGGCCCTTGGGATCGTGCAGCGCGCCATCGCTCATCTTGTAGCCGGCGCCCTTCAGCATATCGAAAGCCGCGCGCAGCACCTTGCGGTCCTGTCCCGATCCATCCGTCACCGGGGGTCGCCACGTCCCGTCCATCACGTCAGCCGGCACACGGTTGGGGAAGGGGGCAAGCAGCGCCTTTTCCTTGTCGCTTGCAGGATGGTCGAGCGCCGACAGTTCCGAACCTTGCCAGAAACTCATCGTGCGCTTGAACTTGCCGCCGAACAGGTTCTTGTTCGCCCATTCGAAGTCGTAGAGCATGCCGAGTGCTCGCCGCACCGTCGGGTCGGCGAATTTTTCCAGTCTCGTGTTGAACAGGAAGCCGGTCACCACCGGCGGAATGCCGCTCTTGAAGTTTTCCGCGACCACGCGTCCTTCCTTGAACGCCGGGAAGTCCATGTCGCGGGCGCGCTTGACCGGATCGACTTCCGTGTTGATGGCGCACAGGCCCTTCTTGAACGCCTCCAGCTGGGCGTTGGAGTTGAGGAAATATTCGATGGTCACCTTGTCGTAATTGTCGAAGCCGCGTTTGGCGGGAATGTCCTTGCCCCAATAGGCCGGGTTGCGCTTGAACACGATGCGCTGCCCCGGCACCACCTGGTCGATCACATAGGGACCGCTGCCGATGACCGGCTTCAAGGTGGTCTGGTCGAAAGTTTCCAGCTTAAACGCATGGGCCGGCAGGATCGGCGTCATTGCGATGATCAGCGGAAATTCGCGGTCGGCCCTGTCGTTGAAGGTGAAGCGCACGCTGCGCTCGCCGGTCTTTTCCAGCTTGGCGACCTTTTTCATGCGGTCGGAATAGGGCGGCCGGCCCTTTTCGGTATAGGCCTCGTAGGTGAACAGCACGTCTTCGGGCGTGACCGGCTGGCCGTCCGACCACTTGGCATTCGGATCGAGATGAAATTCGATCGATTTGCGCTCGTCGTCCATGTCGGCGGTGTCGGCAAGCAGGCCGTAGAGGCTGAAAGGCTCGTCGGCATTGCGCTGCATCAATGGCTCGAAGACGAAATTGCCGTAGATTGTATCGATCACGCCGCGCGCGGTGGTGCGCAGGCTCTTAATGATGAACGGGTTGAGGTTGTCGAACGTGCCCACCACGCAATAGGTGATTTCGCCACCTTTGGGTGCGTCGGGATTGGCATAGGGAAAATGCGTGAAATCTGCCGGCAACGCCGGGTCGCCCTGCATGGAGATGCCGTGCTTGGGTGCCGCCAGCAGGTTTTGCGGCGCAAAGGCGATAAACGCGGCGGCGGCCAGCCAGGCAGTAGTTCGGCGCATCGCAGACTCCGATTTTGGACCTGGGGATGATTCGAACGCCAGACTACCATCCTGGAGGCTGTGCGCCCCCTCAAGAAATGCGTTGAACAGGCTGGATTTGCCAACGCTGTCAGTGTAACACCCGCGCCAAAGCCATTCTGTTGCCTCATTTGCGCAACAGGTAGCGTGGCCATTCGGCGCCCTGAATGCGTCGCAGGCAGAGTCGAGAGGAAGCACACCATATGAAGAGCTTGAACTCCAACGCTTACCGCCTGTCGGTCATCGCTGCCGGCGTGGCAGGTTTCCTGGGCGTGGGCCTCGTGGAAGTGTCCGCTCAGCAGCAGGTTCCTCAGGGCTGGTTCAAGGCCTGCTCCAAGCAGGAGGACGTCGATATCTGCAACGTGCAGAACATCGTCACTGCCGGCAACGGCCAGCTTGTCACCGGCGTCAGCCTCATCGACCTGCGCGGCAAGGTCAACCGCAAGGTTTTCCAGGTCACGGTGCCTACCGGTCGTCTCGTGCCTCCCGGCATCGGCTTGCAGGTTGACGGCGGCAAGGCCCAGAAGCTCGACTACGTGATCTGCTTCCCGGATCGCTGCGTGGCCGAGGTTCCGATGACCGACCAGCTCGTGGCGTCGCTCAAGAAGGGCTCCGAACTGACGCTGACCTCGGTGAATTTCCAGAACCAGCCGAACCCGATCAAGATTTCGCTTCAGGGCTTCAGCGGTGCGTTCGACGGCCCTGCCATGCAGCAGTCCGACCTCGAGGATCGCCAGAAGAAGCTGCAGGAGTTCGTTACCAAGAACAACGAGGACTTCGCCAAGAAGCTCAAGGAAGAGCAGGACAAGGCCAAGACCGGCAATTGATCCTGCTGAGCGCCTTTACGGCGCACAGCCTCAAGGTATGATTTCAAAAAGGCCCCGGTTTTCCGGGGCTTTTTCGTTTCGGCTCGCGTCTTAGAAGCCGGCTTCGTTCACGGCGCCGTCATGGCATTCGCTTAACTCACGGCCACGACAGGTCCGACGAAGTGAGTCTGATGCGAATGGCGTGGTTGACTTGGGCGCTTGCCGCTCTTTTCCTGATCCCTGCCGGAGCGGCGCATGCGACGGATACCCGCGCCGGCCGGATCCTGGAACGCTTCGAGCATGCCAACCAGTGGCGCGATCATGTCATGGTGGTCGCACACCGCGCTGGTGGCCTTCAGGCTGGCAAGACGCGCTTTCCTGAAAACTCGCTCGCCGCGCTGGAAGCCGCCATCGCCGCCGGTGCCGAAATGGTCGAGGTGGATGTCCGCCGTTCCGCCGGCGGCGCCTTGATCGTCATGCACGACAGCTGGCTCGATCGCACCACCACCTGCAAGGGCGAGGCCGCGAGCCGAACGCTGGCCGAATTGAAGACATGCCGGCTGGTTGTCGAAGGCACCGGCGTCGCCACCGGCGAACCGGTCTCGACCCTTGCCGAATTCCTTGCAGCGGCGAAGGACCGCATTCTCGTCAACATCGACAACAAGCTTGCCCTGGCGGACCTGCCGGAAATGGTAGCCGTCGCGCGCGACCTGGACATGGCCGGCCAGGTCGTCATCAAGGAGAACCTGTGGAACGAGCGCCGCATCGCCGAGGCTGGCGAGATGCTGCGCGCGGCTGGCGGCGGCTTCCATTTCATGCCGATCATCGCCGACGATGCGGTGAGCGACGCGCGTTTCGCCGAGACGGTCAGGGCTGCCTTGCCGGCCGATGCGATGGAGATGATCAACTGGCGCGCCGGTGCCCAGACGCTCACTGAAACCGGCGGGCCGCTGTTTTCCAACCGCATGCGCGCCGCGGCTATACGCGGCGACTGGCACATCTGGGCCAACACCTACGCCATCGTCAACAAGCCGGGCGGCTATCTCGCAGGCGGGCGCGGCGATGAACTGGCCACGGCTGCCAGCCTTCCTGCCGAAAGCTGGGGCTTCTGGGCCGAGCGCGGCGTCACCATCATCCAGACGGACGAACCCGCGGCCGCCATCGAATGGCTCTCCGTCAACGGTTACCGCGTGCCCTATGGCGATCAGCAGCCTGTCTCGTCCGGCCAGACCGCCAGCATCAACTGACTGCCGATCCAGCCCACGCAAACAAAAAGGCCGCCCGAAGGCGGCCTTTCCGATCTGGTGCCAGCACCGTGGCGCTTAGCGCTTCGAGAACTGATATCTGTAAAAAGTATTGTTTTATAATATGATAGAGGCAAATGATTTCTTTGTAAAATTTTTGTCAATCGATGCGGGATCGTCAATGGACTCGTGGCAAATCGACCGCAGCAATCTTTTGTCTTCCGATAGAGGTTAGGAAAATACTCCGCAAACCGAAACTCTCGTCTGAATGCTTTGGGGCTTACGCCACAGTATCTTGCGGCTTCTGCCAGCGTGAGAAGTCGCTTCTCTCTACAATCGGCTCGTTCAGTTTCCTCCATATGCGGCCTCTTTCAAATGGGTATTGGAGTGAAATAGGCGCTTTCGGTGGGAATTCAAGTATAGATTGGTAAAAAAAATATTATTCCACCAAGGCACCCATTTTGTTCTACATTTTACTAATGTATAAAAACCGGCTATTTTTGGTCAGATTTCGCACGAATACTAGAAAATAATGCTAATAATCGTTGTTTTTACACTGATTACAGCAAAATCTCCCGAGAACGTCTGAAAATCGCTGTTGACAAGCCGCATGTACCCGCTCTATATATACGAAAGTATTGATTGAAGAAATATTAAATCAGTGAATTTATATATTTCGATTATATAGAAAAACGTTAGTTGCATGATAGAATATTTAAATGCACCGGCTGGGTCCGGTAAATCGCACGCTGCCATTTTGGAGTATGCTCATGAGCGAGCCATGGGCGGCGAACGTGTCCTGATCGCCATGCCGACCAAGAAGGTCATAGCCGAGACAATGACGGCGCTGGAGATCGGCTGCTCTGACAACGTTCGGGTTCAGGAAATCCTGTCCGATGATGGGGACGAGCAGTCTGAGGCGGTCATCCGGCGCTTGCATCGATGCCTGAAGAAGCCGGAATCGAATGGTGGCGAGATTGTTTTCATCACCCATCAAGCCCTGAGCATGTTTCGCTACCATGGCGGGCTTGATTGGCATCTCATCATCGATGAAGCACCGCAGGTCCATCATGCCTTTGATCTGATGATCGATGAGGAAGTCCTGAAACTGGCGGGTGCCTGTTCGAAGTCGCCAACCCCTTGGGGCGATCTGACGGAGCTTTCTCTGCGCAAGCATCCGGAGAAGGTGATCGCTTTCCCGGAAGATGTCGCCGACAGAACCGACATTCATAGACTGGCATGGAATGCCCGTGCGGATCACATCAGCGTGTATGCGCCAAAGACCAGCATCGATGCGCTGGGCTCAGATGACCGGTTCGGAAAAAAGCTGAATGCCTTCTCGCTGGTTCGCCCAGAAGTGGTGAAGCCTTTTCAGAGCACCTTGATCCTGTCGGCAAATTTCAAGAACACGCTGATATATCAACTGTGGTCGATGCTTGGTGTTCGCTTTGTCGAGAACAAGAAACTGGCATCGGGACTGCGGTTCCAAGAGCATGATGGAAGCCGAGCGACAATTTCCTATGTCATGGATCGGCCATGGTCTGGAAAGCTTCAAGGCCGTCAATCAGAGATTGATGGCTCTTCTCTCCATGACCAGATTGTTCAAAAGGTTTCTGCCCATTTTGGCGATGAACCGTTTCTCTGGGTCGCCAACAAGTTGCATGGCGAGAACCTGTTTCCAAACAATCCAAACGGGATACATCTGCCGAGTATTTCCCATGGCCTGAACTGCTATCAGCATGTGGACAATGTCGTTTTCCTGTCGGCCTTGAATCCGAGTCCATCCGAACTGTCCTATTTTGAGACGCTTGGCTTGACCGAGGAACAGGTGAAGGTCGCCCGATTTTATGAAACCGCCTATCAATCGATCATGCGGTGTTCACTCCGATCGCCGAATGACACGCAACCTGTCCAGATTATCGTGATGGATAGAGCGACCGCCGATCATCTCCATTACCTGTTGCCCGGATCGACAATCGAGAAACTGGATTGGTTATCCGGCCATCAGATGGAGTCAAAAAAGTCTGGGAGAAGAAAGAAATATAGAAATAATGCAACAAGACAGGCTGCATACAATTATAGAAGAAGATAAGCTAAAGACCATATTGAATTTATCAACAAGTGTAACAAAATTATTCTGGATGATATCTCCGATGATTCTCGCTGTTACGAAACCTATATTAATAATAATATACAAAACGTAACAAGTTGGTTCTATGGAATGCAATTCCCATCTATAACTGCCAAAAATCCTGAGGATTATATACTATATGAATCTAATCGGGAATTCATCGAATTCTTGATGCATCAATCGCAGAGAACCATTCCCGACCGGGCAGATAACTCCTTGATCAGTCCGGCCTATTTTAATGCAAAAGAAGGCGTGAATACCCAGCGGGGGCTGAAGAATGTCGAATTCCTTCGAGGAATCTGGCTCGACAATGATGGCGGTGATCTCGAACCGGAAAAATTGGCCAAACTTTTTCCCGGTCTCGAAATGGTGATTTTCAACACCTTCAGTTCCACTAGAGCCAAACCACGATATCGAGCCTATATTCCGACAACGACCGTCTTCAGTGTTCAGACCCACAATACGATCATGAACGAATTCTGGTCACGGTTTGAATCGGCTTCTGCGGATCATGGTTTTGATCCGAGAAAGAAGAACGCAGCCAGTCTGTTTTACCTGCCCTGTCAGGCGGCTGATCTATCTGGGAATATTTTCCTTGAGTTCAAAGGTGGCAAAAGGAAGCCATTGGAACCAAGGGAATGGATTCAAAAGTATCATCGAAAGCCGCCAGAGGCGGAGCCGTCCATCCCGGCCACTGACTGGTTGATGGATATTGCGATCAAACCCATCAAGGAGGAATGGCGGAAAGTGGCCAATATTCCGGGTGCTGGAAACGACAATTTCTTTGAATTTGCCCTGAAATTGCGATCTGCCGGCATGGACGATGCCAATCTCAAACTGATCCTGCATCAGGAAGCGGCTTACGCTCGCAATCCCGAGGATCGCAGGCGACAGATTCCATCCATCATTCAGTCATTTAAGAACTATGGGAAGGTCGGCGTCGATCCGAAGGCCGCATAACCGGTAACCTTTGACAGAGTTTGATAGCGTATCCTGCGACAAAGGTTGCCTTGATGATCGGCTTTCATGCTGGTCAGATGGGCGTGGAATTTTCGGGGCATACGCATGAATCATCAAACTCTATTCAATGCGGCAGGCGATAGAGGAAGGTTTTATCCTCGATGTGCTCAAAAATTATACGCCGTACAGACTGGCCTTCAAATTGGCAAATGGCGGTCAGGAATGGGATGACAGGCAGGTTGAGCGTGATGCTGCGCTGAAAGGCATCATGCAATGGGTTCGGCTTCATCCCTACAACATCAGCCAGAAGGTTCAGATTGTCGTTGAGCATTTTCGGGAAAATGTCGCTCCGCTGCTCGATGGCAAGGCCAAGGCGATGGTGGTTTTGGCCAGTCGCAAGGAAGCGGTTCGCTGGCAGATTGCCGTTGAAAAATATATCAAATCCAAAGGCTACAAGATCGGCTCTTTGGTGGCGTTCTCAGGTGAGGTTGACGACAAGGAAAGCGGTCCCGATCCATTCACCGAAAACAGCAAGGAATTGAATCCGAACCTCAAGGGCCGGGACATTCGGGAAGCATTTGCGGGCGAGGAATATCAATTGCTTCTGGTGGCCAACAAATTCCAGACCGGTTTTGATCAGCCGCTCTTGTGCGGCATGTATATCGATCGGCGGCTTGCCGGCATTCAGGCGGTGCAAACCCTGTCACGTCTCAATCGGGCGCATCCCGGCAAGGACACCACCTACATCTTGGATTTCGTGAACAGTTCGGAAGATATCCTGTCTGCCTTCCGGACCTATTACGACACGGCGGAACTGGAAGCCGTCACCGATCCGAACCTGGTCTTCAATCTGCGCACCAAGCTCGATGCTTCCGGCCATTACGATGACTATGAAGTTGATCGGGTTGTTCGGGTCGAAATGGACCCCAAAGGCCAGCAGGGGCAGCTTGTGGCGGCTATCTCGCCAGTGGCTGACCGATTGCTCAAGAAATTCAAAATCGCTCAGGAAAGGCTGAAAACGGCGCTGGATAAGGGCGATGATGCCGATGCCACGACCGCTCGTGATGAGTTGAATTCTCTGGTTCTGTTCAAGGGTGACATGGGCGCATATCTGCGACTTTATTCCTTCCTGTCGCAGATATTCGACTACGGCAACACCGATATCGAAAAGCGCTTCATCTTCTATCGCCGGCTCATTCCATTGTTGGAATTTGGCCGGGAGCGGGAAGGCATCGACCTGTCGAAAGTGAAGCTGACGCACCACAGTCTGAGATCGCAGGGTCGGTTGCCGCTATCCGTGGACGGTGGGAAAAAAGAAAAACTGGCTCCATTGACGGAAGCCGGTTCGGGCAGCCTTCAGGAGAAGGAAAAGGCGCTTCTTGCCGAGATCATAGCCAAGGTGAACGACCTGTTCGAAGGTGAACTGACCGACGATGATCAGCTTGTCTATGTGAACAACGTCATCAAGGGAAAGCTGCTGGAATCGAAGGAACTGGTCACACAGGCCAGCAACGACACCAAGGCCCAGTTCGCCAACTCGCCTACGCTGTCCGAGGAAATCCTGAACGCCATCATGGACGCCTTGGCGGGCATACCGTGATGAGCAAGCAGGCGCTGGAGTCGCAGAAAGTCCGGGATGGCCTGAAGGATGTTCTGCTTGGTCCGGGCCAGCTTTACGAAGCGTTGAGGGAGCGGGGTAATGAAGCAGAGACTGATGTTGGCGGTATTGGTGCTGCTGGCGATGCTGCAACCGGGTAGAGCTGACCAAGCCCAATATGAAGTAACCATAATCATCCAGACCGGCTTAAATCAGACTGGCGACTACAACGGTTCAATTGACGGAATGTGCGGCGTCGATACTGCCGATGCAGCTAACCACTACATGATCCGAAAAGGCGAGCTTACCGCAAGCGAAAAGGTTGAAACGAACGAATTCTGCGAAAATCTTCCTGCCTATTACTTTGCTGTTTTCAAGGGAAAAGAACCCTTCGCTATCGAAAATCAATTGGGATTTGAGACGGTGAGCAGAAGCGAAGTGGAGAGATTGTTCAAAAGTTGTGGAAGGCAAACCCCAGACGACGATCTAGATTTCTTTGCGGATGGCTCAAAGGCGGCCATGTTTGGAGTGTTTGAGCTAATTCTCGAAACGCCTACTGACGAAAAGGATGACGAAAGCTACCGCTGCATGTTGAGGCAGGGGCGCTAGTTCTTGATGAGCAAGTTGGCACTGGAATTGCAAAAGATCAGGGACGGGCTAAAGGATGTTTTGCTTGGTTCGGGGCAGCTTTACGAGGGGTTGAGGGAGCAGGGAAACGCAGAATCCAGCGAAGAATGACTCGCCAGTGGCAAAATCGCCACACTGCAAGCTTAAATAACGTTCCTTGTCGCTAAGCTCTTTGCCTTTCAGTTGAGCATTGTGTTGTTCTAGTATTCTCTATTCGGAATTCAGGCTATTGGGGCAGCAGTGCTATGATAAATGTTATTTCACGATCAGCTATTTTAGCAATTTCTATGATTGGGCTTGCTTGCTTCCCCACTTTTGCTGCCGATGCGGGAATGCCATTGCCTTCGGAAAAATTGCCGGTAGCTACGAGATTCTATGCTTCAGTTTTTGCCGGTGCGAGTTTCGATTCAGAATATCGAGCAGATATCGACCCCATAAACTGGCATTACATCTATTCGCTCGATACGGGCTGGTCGCTAGGCGGCACGCTAGGGGCTCGGATCAATGACTGGTCAAGGGTAGAAGCAGAGCTCTCCCATCAAAGATTTGGTATAGATACGGACGAAGCGTTTGGGAATATCGTCTTCGGCCCATTTGATTTCACTGGAACCGGAGGTGTTAACGCCACCTATCTCCTAGCCAATGTCTGGATAGATATTCCTTTGAACATGGCGCTAAAACCCTACGTGGGTGGAGGTGCCGGTGTGGCATGGCTAGAGCCGGACTGGACGGATGGATTTAGTCCCTACGGTCATCACGATGGCGGCGTTTCGTTCGCATGGCAGCTAGGGGCTGGTGTTCAGTACGACCTAGGGAATGGTTGGGCAATTGATGCTGGATATCGCTATAAGAAGATCGAAAACGCTGATATCACCGACACAATGGGCGACGTTTTGGCAGGCTCTCTGCATAGCCACAATCTCCAATTGGGTGTTGTCCTCAACTTCTAGGGCGGCCTAATCTGCCGACAATGCCCTTAGTGGTCATTGTCGTTCCCAGCCTTTTCGGCCATTTCTTTCTTTTTCTCTGCTTCAAGCCATTTGTCGAAGGGGTCCATCAGGTTGGTATAGGGCGGAATTTTTCCGGCTTCTTCCAACTCCTTCAGGCTGAACGTCGGAATCTTGCGCCGCTTTTCCTTGGTTGATTTGCTGTTCAAAACGGCTCCGGTCGCTCTTTAGAAATTCTCGATCTTTTCAAGATCGGCTTTGTGCTCTCGCCAGTGCTTGCTGAAATTCTCGATGCCGGTTTCCTTCAGTAGTCGATCGATTTGTAAGCATGCGCCGTAGGCCGCCTTGTTGAGAAGTATTTCGGCGTTCAGCTTTTCGCGTTCGTAATCCGGCAGCATTGCCGGCAGCGGTGCTGGAGAGCTTTG
>NZ_LMFV01000001.1:145000-264209 GCF_001427285.1 Mesorhizobium sp. Root552 | reverse complement strand
TCCAGCGGGCCCGGGCCTTCAGCCAGAAGATGGCGGCGGTAACAGCCTCGCGCCCTTCGCCGGTTGCCTTGCGATAAAGGTTCTCGGCAACCTTGGCATTGGCCTTGGTATGGCCATGGTCGAGTTCCTGCCGGTAATGGCGGCGTAAGGTCTTTGGATCGATGCCGATCAGGCCGGCAATTTCCGCCTCTGGAATGCCATAACCGGCCAGTGTCTCGACCTGACGCCGATGGTAGGCATCCGGCTGATGTTTCGGGCGCCCCATCAGTCTTTCCCCTCGGTACGATCTGCCTTGACCTGCGCAAAGGCGCGGCTATTGCCATTCAGGATCGCGGCCTCGCCGGTAAATGCCTGCCAGCGCAGGATAGCCATGTCGACATAGGCGGGATTGAGCTCGATGGCATGGCAGGAGCGGCCGGTCATCTCGGCCGCGATGATGGTGGTGCCGGAGCCGCAGAACGGCTCATAGACGGCCTGGCCGGGCGAGGAGTTGTTCTCGATCGGCCGGCGCATGCATTCGACCGGCTTCTGCGTCGAATGGCCTGTTTCGTTGCGGGCAGGCTTCGGGATCTGCCAGACGGTGGTCTGCCGGCGGTCACCAGCCCAGTGGCCGGTGCCGCTCTCGCGGACCGCATACCAGCAGGGCTCGTGCTGCCAGTGATAGTCGCCGCGCGACAGCACCAGCTGGCCCTTGTCCCAGATGATCTGCGAGCGCAGCCGGAAGCCGGCGGCGGCAAGACTGTCGGCGACGGTCCCCGCATGCAGGCCTNCCTGTCGGCCTCGGAGATTGCCGGCGCTGCCAGTGATAGTCGCCGCGCGACAGCACCAGCTGGCCCTTGTCCCAGATGATCTGCGAGCGCAGCCGGAAGCCGGCGGCGGCAAGACTGTCGGCGACGGTCCCCGCATGCAGGCCTGCATGCCAGACATAGGCGACATCGCCACCAAACAGCGCCCATGCCTCACGCCAGTCCGCCCGGTCGTCGTTGAGCACCTTGCCGGTGGCAAGCTCGCCCCTGGCAGCCACACCGGCCCTCCGGCGGCGTCATCAACCCGCTGGTTCTGGTCGCAGCCGATCTTGCCGGCATTTCCGAGATCTACNGCGACATCGCCACCAAACAGCGCCCATGCCTCACGCCAGTCCGCCCGGTCGTCGTTGAGCACCTTGCCGGTGGCAAGCTCGCCCCTGGCAGCCACACCGGCCCTCCGGCGCCACTCGGGGTCATAATCGACGCCATAGGGAGGATCGGTCACCATGAGGTTTGGCCTCACGCCACCCAGCACACGCGTCACGGCTTCGCGATCGGTACTGTCGCCGCAGAGCAGCTTGTGTTGGCCGAGCAGCCACAGATCGCCCTGGCGGCTGGTGGCGACCTCGGGCACCTCCGGCACATCATCTGGATCGGTCAGCCCAAGCGTGCCCCGGCTCATCAAGGTGCAGATCTCCTCCTCGCCGAAACCGGTGAGGGACAGGTCGAAGCCGAGGTCCTGCAGGTCGCCGAACTCCAGTGCCAACAGCTCGGTATCCCAGCCGGCATTCATGGCCAGCTTGTTGTCGGCGATGACATAGGCCCGCTTCTGCGCTTCGCTCAGACCGGCAAGCTCGATCACCGGCACATTCGCCATTCCAAGCTTTCTCGCGGCCAGCAGCCGGCCGTGGCCGGCAATGACGCCGTTGTCGCCGTCGACCAAAATGGGGTTGGTCCAACCGAACTCCCGCATTGATGCCGCAATCTCCGCCACCTGTGCATCCGAATGCGTGCGGGCATTGCGCGCGTAGGGGATCAGGCCACAGGCAGGACGGTAATGGATCTTCAAATTTGCATTTTGTTCAATGGACATCTATGCGCGCTCCAATTCGCCAGGTGATCGAAGGAGACAGTACCAGTCAGCCAGTATCGAGAGAGGCCTGCTGAATTGCGCAGCATTGCGATTGTTTTCTCAGCTTCCGAGGCCTTTACCTGGCGAGAGCCGGACGCAAAGCGACAACCGTGTCCACATGCCGCGCCTTGGGGCGATCGTCGTCATATTCGTTTATGCGAGCAAGGACGCGTTGGGCAAAGGGTTCATTCCAGTCGAGAACCGTGGCCGTTACACGATTGTTGGCCCATTCAAAGAGATCAAGTTGGTTTGCCATTACGCAGCAAGACCATCGGGAGAGGTTGGAGAGTGTGTGTCCTTATCGGACACCAATATAAGTTTAGACCCTTCTCTCTTTTTCTCCCTGCCATCTGCCAGTTGATAGAGATAGTGGTTGCGCTTCCCACGGGGCTTTTTGCGACACACAAGCAGTCCTGTGCCCAGGAGAACGTCGATTGCAGCGTAAATTTGCCGGCGGCCTGCTCTAAGCAGACCCTTCTCGCGGAAACCGTCGGGCACAATCGCAAAAAGCCCGTCAGGCTGATGACCATGTGTCGCCAAGAGGACGCCATACAAAAGGAAAGCAAGCGCTTCGCCCTGTTTCGCCAATTTGAAGATTGCATGACGGCGCAACTGCACGACCGAATCCTGCCCTCCCCATAATTCGCCGCGTTCCCGCTTGTCCCAATACCAACTGGCGAGGCTTTCAATCTTGCCATCCGGAAAATCTTCTGGACTTTCGATCTCCCAGTCCCTGAATCCCACAAGGTCGGCAAACATTTCTTCGAACGACTCTGCTGTCTGTGCCAGTTGGTGGGCACGACGCTTCAGGGCGTCGTGACGTGTGCCCTGCTGATAGCGCCCGGAAGTGGCAGAAACTGGCGCGATTGCCCCAGGAGATATGGCATCGTGGTCCTGAAAGATCGGCAGTAGCTCCCGGGCTACCACCTGTCCCTCTGGCACATAGCAAATTCCATCAGTTCGCCTCGATTGCGGACCGACGACGAACTCGTTGTTGCCTGCCTTGAAGTCGATGGCGATGCCGGGGAGCCGAACCGCTACCGGTTTCGGCCCTTGGTGACGGAAGTATAGATGATATCCACGGCTGGTGACCGTCCTAGCCGGTGAGGAACCAAACCGTCGATCCACATAAGCGCGCGCCTCAGGGGTGTCGGTGTCAACATCCACGACAAGGATGCCCTCGAGCCTGATGCCATATGTTTCGCTTCCAGAGGCTGCCATCCTGTCCATGACGAGCGAGAGCGGCAGGCGCTTGCGATCGCGGAAGGCAACGGTCGGCGCCTTGCTGTCGGGCCCACCCAGTGGCAGCAGAGAATGGCCGGCAGAAAACAGTCTGCTCATCTCAGCCGTGACGGCCGCCGGAAGCCTCGGGTGACCCGCATCATCATGGTTGCCGTCAGGGAGCGCCATGGAAGCCCCTCGCTAGCGCCAATGGCCCAAGATCGAAGCATGCGTTTCCGCACGCCGTCCACGCTCATAAGCCTCAACATCCTGCAGTGCGTAGACGACCTTGCCGCCAAGCTTGATGTAGCTCGGACCCTGCTTGCGCCAGCGCCAGCGCTCGAGAGTGCGGGGGCTCATGCGCCAGCGTGTCGCAAGCTCGTATTGATGAAGATAAACCGGTGCCAAACCGTGGCTCCTGATGCTGTTTCTATTGCCTAGGAGTGTATAGGAATACATTCCTTTTCACAACGAATACGCGCTCAAATTCAATGGTTTTCGCAGCTTTTTGAATACTTTGACTATCGCAGAGCAGCAGGGCAGGAGCAGTTAGATTTAGACCCGTTGATTCTGGTAATTCACATACTGAAGTGCGCAGGACCGTCATCTTTCACGATAGTTTTCGCTTGGATTCGCGGGCCTTGGCTGTTCGCTGGAGCATGGTTCGATGCCAGTTTAGACCGATGGCATGGTCGCTTCGAACTGTCGCCAATCTGGTCCCAACCCGCTGTCCGTAAAGCAATTGTCGGAAACAGAGCGCCTTGCCGAACTTACCTCGATCCTGGCCGCAGGGCTGATCCGGCTACATGCGCGACAGTCAAGCAGGCGATCTGCTCAAAAGGAGAATAGTTGCGTCGACTTCACGCGCAACCAATGCAGTCATGCAACTCCAAGCGACCGGAGAACAGCATGACGATCACCGATCCCATTCCTGCGCGCCTGATGGCGCTGAAGGCAGCCTCGATGCCAGACCTGAAGAAGCAATGGCGCGAGTTGTTCGAGACCGAGCCGCCCGCGTTCAATCGGCGCTACCTGGAAAGCCGGCTGGCCTATCGCATCCAGGAACTGGCTTATGGCGGGCTGAAACCGGCAACCATGGAGCGGCTGGAAGCACTGGGTGAGCAACTCGATGGCGGCGACTTGGTGGTGCGCCGTGCCAGCGCCAATGACCGACCGATCGTTGGCACCAGGTTGATCCGTGAGTGGCAGGGCCTCGAGCACACGGTCACCGTGCTGGCCGATGGCTATGAGTGGCAGGGCCGGCCGTACAAGAGCCTGTCTTCGGTTGCACGCGCCATTACCGGCACGCGCTGGAACGGCTGGGTGTTCTTCGGGCTCAAGAACCACAGGGGGCGGACATGACGAAGCCCCCCGAAAAATCGAAGGTCGTCCGCAAACTGCGCTGCGCCGTCTATACCCGCAAATCCTCGGAGGAAGGGCTGGAGCAGGAGTTCAACAGCCTGCATGCGCAGCGCCAGGCGTGCGAATCCTATATTGCAAGCCAACGCGCCGAGGGCTGGGTTCTGGTCCGCGATCAGTATGATGATGGCGGCATCTCCGGTGGTACGCTGGAACGTCCGGCACTGAAACAGCTGCTCGCCGACATCGAGGACGGACTGGTCGACGTTGTTGTCGTCTACAAGATCGACCGCCTGTCGCGTTCGTTGATGGATTTCTCGAAGCTGGTGGAAATATTCGACAGGAATGGCGTCACCTTCGTTTCCGTGACGCAGTCGTTCAATACCACCACCTCGATGGGNGCCGGTGATGACGCTCGCCATTTACGGCATCGGCTACATCGGGCACTGAAACAGCTGCTCGCCGACATCGAGGACGGACTGGTCGACGTTGTTGTCGTCTACAAGATCGACCGCCTGTCGCGTTCGTTGATGGATTTCTCGAAGCTGGTGGAAATATTCGACAGGAATGGCGTCACCTTCGTTTCCGTGACGCAGTCCTTCAACACCACCACGTCGATGGGACGGCTGACCCTGAATATCCTGCTTTCCTTCGCCCAGTTCGAGAGGGAGGTGACAGCTGAGCGCATCCGCGACAAGATCCGCGCATCGCGGCAGAAGGGCATGTGGATGGGCGGCAACGTGCCGCTAGGCTATCGCGTCGAGAACCGCAAACTTGTGATCGAGGAAACCGAAGCCGCCAAGGTGCGAATGATCTTCGAGCGGTTTGTCGCCATTGGTTCGGCCACTGTGCTTGCAAAAAACCTGGCTGGCGAGAATGTCCGCAGCCGCAGTGGTAAGCTGATCGACAAGGGCTTTCTCTACAAGCTGCTAAACAACCGGGTTTATGTCGGCGAGGCGGTGCACAAGGGCACTTCCTATCGCGGCGAGCACAAGGCGATTATCGAGCGTGCGCTGTGGGACAAGGTGCATGCCATATTGCAGGAGAGCCCACGCAAGCGCGCCAGCAATACGCGGGCGCAGACGCCGGCCTTGCTAAAAGGCCTGATCTTCGGCCCCGATGGTGCCGCCTTCTCGCCGACCCACACGCGCAAGGGTGGGCGGCTCTACCGCTACTATGTCAGCCAGTCGGTGCTGAAGCGCGGTGCCGATGCTTGTCCGATCGCCCGCGTGCCGGCCGCCGAGGTAGAGACCGCTGTCATCGACCAACTGCGCGGCCTGATGCGCGCGCCGGAAACTGTCATCGGCACCTGGCGCGCTGCCCGATCCGAAATCGATGGGTTGTCAGAAGGCGAGGTGCGCAAAGCGCTGGAACGGTTGGATCCGATTTGGGACGAACTGTTCCCGGCCGAGCAGGCCCGCATCGTGCAGTTATTGGTAGAACGCATCGATCTTGGCTCCGACGGTCTCGCCATCCAGCTGCGCACGCAAGGATTGGCGAGCCTCGTAACCGATCTCGGCGCCATAAGCCCGGATCGAAAGGCCACCGACAGCCGAAAGGCCGCATGATCATGACAGTGACCAGCACCGCATCCGTCACCAGCAATTCCGACACCATCACCGTGCATGTGCCGCTGACCTTCATCAGGCGGGGAGGGCGAAAAGAGATCGTCCTGCCCGAAGGCACCTCAGCAAGGGCGCCGCCACGTGCCCGCATCGACAACACCATGATCAAGGCCATCGCCCGCGGCTTTCGCTGGCGCAAGCTGCTGGAAACCGGCGTTCACGTTACCGTCGAGGACATTGCCGCCGCCGAGAAGATCAACGCCTCCTATGTCAGCCGCGTCCTCCGCCTGACCCTGCTCGCGCCGGCCATCGTCGAGGCCATCCTCGATGGCCGGCAGTTGCCGGAGATCACGCTAGCCAGGCTGATGAAGCCATTTCCGGTCGAGTGGGAGAGGCAGGGGTGGTAGACCTGCAGCTGATTCCAGAGAAATCGCGCAACAGCTTGTTCCGCCAACGTCCACATTCATTCTCGGGAATTCAGCAATGGTGGACGCGCATCCGTGACGCGCTGTAGTGGCCAGCGGTCATTCTGAGGATTTTAGCTTTAGCTGTAGCCTCGTCTGGTACCTGGACATCCGTCTTGAGAACCTGGGGTAAACTTGGCTGGCCCAATCGGCCAGGCTGGGCGGGTCAAGCGAATCGGATAGGCTCCTCCCCTGGTGAAACGAACATGTCGCTGGGGGCGCATGGACTATTTCGCGCATTCCGGCCGGTCTGATGATCGCGGTCACTGGCAGCTCTTGCGGGACCATCTCTACGAGACGGCGGAACTCGCGGCCTCCTTTGCCGTGCGCTTCGGTCTCGAAAAGGCGGCTTTCACCGCTGGCTTGTTCCACGATCTCGGCAAATATACCGATGCCTTCCAGAAGCGGCTCGCCGGGGCGGAAATCCGGATCGACCATTCGACGGCCGGTGCCGTTGTGCTGTGCGATCGCACCAGCGGCATGGACGCCGATGTCGCCCAACTCATCGCGTATGCGATCCTCGGCCATCATGCCGGCCTGCCGGACAAGCAGAACGAATTCGGCCATTGCGTAGAGCGGCGGCTGAAAGAGTTTCAGGGCCGGCCCGATCCTGCCTGGGAAAACGAGATCCAGGCCGAACTGACCAGCCTGATGCCCCCCGAACTGTTGCGCAAGCTCTCGGCGCGAACGAGCCGCGAGCATGCGTCTTTCGACCTTTCGGTGGTTACTCGTTTTCTGTTCTCATGTCTGGTCGATGCCGATTTCCGCAACACCGAGGCTTATTATGCGAAGCTGGACGGCTTGCAGCCCGATCGCGAATGGCCTCTGCTTCAGGACCTGTTGCCAAATTTCACCGAGCAGTTCGACGCGCATATGGCGAGGCTGGCCAGCGACAGTGACGTCGGCCGTCTGCGGAACGAGATCCTCGCCCATGTCCGCTCCGGTGCGACGAGGACGCCAGGGTTCTTCACGCTCAACGTGCCGACCGGTGGCGGCAAGACGCTGGCCTCGCTGGGCTTTGCGCTCGACCACGCCCGTCTCCACGGCCACAGCCGCATCATCTACGCCATCCCCTTTACATCGGTCATCGATCAGACCGCCGCCATCTTCCGGGAGGTGCTGGGCGAAGACCATGTGCTGGAGCATCACTCGGCCATCGAGGACGACGCGGCGGCGCGGCGCGATCCGGACGCGCTCACCGGCCGCGCCAAGCTGCGGCTGGCCATGGAGGACTGGGCAGCCCCGGTGGTCGTCACCACCAATGTGCAACTGTTCGAGAGCCTGTTCGCCGCCCGCAACTCGCGCGCGCGCAAACTGCACAATATCGCCGGTTCCATAATCATTCTGGACGAGGCGCAGACCATCCCGCGCCATCTGCTGCGCCCTTGCGTACGCATGCTGGATTCGCTGGCCCATTTGTTCGGCTGCACCATCGTTCTGTGCACCGCGACCCAGCCGGCGCTGGATGAATCGAAGTTCAAGGGCGGGCTGCCGCTTGAAGGGCGCGAACTGGCGCCGGACCCGGTGCGGCTGGCCGCGCAATTGAAGAGGGCGCGCATCGAGCGCGTCGGACCGATGGACAATGCGGCGCTGGTGGAGGCGCTGGGCGGTGCGCCGCAGGCACTGGTCATCGTCAACAGCCGCAAGCACGCCCTGGAGCTTTATCGGGAGTTTGAAGCCGCCGGCCTCGATGGCGTAGTGCATCTCACAACGCGCCAATGCGCCACGCATCGGCGCGAAATCCTAGAAGACGTGCGCAGCAGGCTGAAGAGCGGGCAAGCCTGCCGGGTCGTCGCCACCAGCCTTATCGAGGCCGGCGTCGACATCGATTTCCCGGCCGTGTGGCGGGCGGAAGCGGGGCTGGACAGCATCGTGCAGGCGGCGGGGCGCTGCAATCGGGAAGGGCGCAGGTCCTGGCAGGAGAGCGTGGTGCGCGTGTTCTCCACGCCCGACTACAGGCCGCCGCCCGAAATTGCCGGTCTGGTCGGCGCCATGGGACGCATGCAGGGCAAGCACGAAGATCTTTTGTCGCCTCAGGCGGTCGAGGATTATTTTGGAGAAGTCTACTGGCAGGCGGATGAGGGACTCGATAGGGAAAAAATTCTTGCCGATTTGAAGATAAACCAGCGGGAAACCCATTTTTCCTTCCGGACCGTGGCGGAAAAATTCCGTATGATCGAAAGCGGCATGGAGCCAGTCATCATTCCATTTGATGACATGGCGCGCAAATCTGTGGATCAACTTGGCATCAAGGAAATTTCTTCTGGTCGCATCGCGCGGAAGTTGCAAGCTTATGTGGTGCAGGTGCCGCCGAAAGCCCGGGCCAAACTGATCCAGAACGGACATGTGGCTTTCGAGCACGCCTCGCTGCGGGGGGATCAGTTTGCGGTGTTGAAGAAGGAAAGCCTCTACGACGGCGGTATCGGCCTGTTGTGGGAGGCGCCTGATAATCTGGCTCTGGAGGACACCTTCATTTGAGGTTGGCCGACAGAGAACATGCGACGGGGGAAGGTCGTTGGCATACGGCATCCGATTGAAGGTATGGGGCGACCATGCCTGTTTTACACGCCCGGAAATGAAGGTGGAACGCGTCTCCTACGACGTGATGACGCCTTCGGCCGCGCGCGGCATTCTGGAAGCGATCCACTGGAAGCCGGCCATTCGCTGGATTGTCGACGCCATTCATGTGTTGGAGGCGCCGCGCTTTCAGTCCATCCGCCGCAACGAAATCGGTTCCAAGGTGCCGGCCGGCAAGGTCAAGAGCGCGATGAAGCGCGGCGATCTGGAAGGGCTTCAGCTTCTGGTCGACGAGGACCGGCAGCAGCGCGCCGCCACGGTGCTGGTCAGGCCCGCCTATGTGATCGAGGCGCATTTCGAACTGACCGGCAAGGGCGGCGGAGAGGAAACGGAAGGCAAGCATCTCGACATCTTCAACCGCCGCGCCCGGCGTGGACAGTGCTTCCACCAGCCCTGCCTTGGCACGCGCGAATTCGCCGCCAGTTTCGAACTGATCGAGCCGGAAGCACCGATGCCCGAGCCGTCGGAGAAAACGACGGAGCTTGGCTTCGGCACACCGCGCGACTTGGGCTTCATGTTGTGGGACATCGATCACCAGACCAAGGACAAGCCCTCCATGTTCTTTCGGGCCATCTTGCAGGATGGCGTGGTCAAGGTGCCGCAGCCCGGTTCCGCGGAGGTGCGCCGATGAGCATTCTACTCTCGCTCGTTCGTGCTTACGATCGGCTGCCGGATGCGCCGGCACCGGGCTATTCCTCGCAGAATATCGGCCTGGTGATCAGCCTCAACAACGACGGCACGGTGGCCGACGTCATCGATTGGCGCGAAGGGGAGGGCAGGTCACGTAAGCCGCGCCAGATGCTCGTTCCACAGCCTGTCAAGCGTACGGCCGGCATTGCTCCGAACTTTCTTTGGGACAAGACTTCCTATGTGCTGGGCGTCACGACGGGAGAAGGCAAGCGGACTTCCGATGAGCATGCGGCTTTCAAGGAATTCCAGGACAAGGCGTTGGCGGCAACCGACGATCCCGGCCTCAGGGCCTTCCTGCTTTTCCTGAGCGCATGGACGCCCGACCAGTATATTGAGCCGCGCTGGCCGGATGACCTCAAGGACCAGAATGTCGCTTTCGTGCTGGAAACCGAGCGTCGCGACAACATCTGGCTGCACCAAAGACCGGCAGCCAAGGCGCTCTGGTCGCGCGTTTCGGGCGAGACGGCGGGAGCCGAGCAAATCTGTCTGGTCACCGGCGAAGCCGGTCCTGTTGCCCGCCTGCACCCCGCTATCAAGGGCGTATGGGGCGGCCAATCTTCGGGCGGCTCCATCGTCTCCTTCAATCTGGATGCCTTTACATCCTACGGACATGTCCAGGGCGACAATGCGCCCGTCTCCGAAGACGCGGCGTTCAAATACACCACGGTTCTCAACCGTTACCTCGAGCGCGACAGCGGCCACCGTATCCAGATCGGCGATGCTTCGACCGTATTCTGGGCCGATGCGTCCGACCGGGAAGTGGCGAAGGTGGCGGAAGGCTCGTTCCTGGCCATGCTTTCCGATAGTTTCGGCCCCGTCGCTGACGGCAAGGTCGAGACGGAGAGAATCGGCATCCTGCTTGCCCGCCTGCGCAAGGGCGAGCAACTGGTAAGTTTCGCCCCCGAATTGTCGCAAGGCGTGCGCTTTCATGTGCTGGGCCTTGCACCCAATGCCGCGCGCATCTCCACCCGCTTCTATTTCGAGAACGATTTCGGCGTGCTGGCGCGGAATTACCAGCGTTTCGTCGAGGACATGCGCATCGAGCCGCCGCCGCGCGAGCCTTATCCGCCGCTGTGGCGCTATCTGGCGGAGATGGCTGTGCTGCGCAAGCGCGAGAACGTGCCGCCGAACCTTGCCGGCGACTGGATGCGCTCGATCCTGACCGGCACCGCCTATCCGCTCACCCTGCTTTCGGCCGTATTGGCGCGCATTCGCGCCGACGGCGAGATCAACGCGCTGCGCGTTGGCATGATGCGGGCGGTTCTGGTGCGCAATTTCGGCATGACACCCAATGGTGGGGACAAAACGAAGGAGGCTCCCGTGGCGCTCGACCCGGAGAACAGGAATAAGGGCTATCTGCTCGGCCGACTCTTTGCCGTTTACGAGCAGGCGCAGAGGGCGGCGCTTGGCAATGTGAATGCGACCATCAAGGACAAGTTCTACGGTTCGGCTTCCGCCACGCCGCGCAATGTCTTTGCCCTTCTGGAGCGCGGATCGGCCAACCATCTGGCCAAGGTCGGCAAGGGCCGGCCGGGCCAACGCGTCAATCTCGAAAAGACGATTTCCGCCATCATGGAAACCATGTCGCCGGGGGACGATCCGTTCCCGGCATCGCTCAACGCGGCCGAGCAGGCGTTGTTCGGCCTTGGCTACTATCACCAGCGTCAGGAATTCTTCCGCAAACGCGACACATCCGGCACGGAGGAGGCCGCATAATGACCACGCTCGCCAATCGCTACGACTTCGTGCTTCTGTTCGATGTCGCCAAGGGCAATCCGAACGGCGATCCCGATGCCGGCAACATGCCGAGGCTGGATCCCGAAACCAATCACGGGCTGGTTTCCGACGTCAGCCTCAAGCGCAAGGTGCGCAACTATGTCGAATTGGCTAGGGCCGGCACCGAGGGTCATCACATCTATGTCGAGGAAGGCGCCATCCTCAACGATAAGCACCGGCAGGCCTACAAGGCGCTGCGTCCCGACGATGCCAAGGTCGACAAGGACGCGAAGCTGAACCCCAGGGACGAAGCCGAGGCAAAGCAGATCCGCGACTTCATGTGCCGCAATTTCTTCGATGTGCGCACCTTCGGGGCGGTGATGTCGACCGGCATCAATGCCGGGCAGGTGCGCGGCCCGGTGCAGATGACCTTCGCCAGTTCGGTCGAGCCGATCGTACCGCAGGAAATTTCCATCACCCGCATGGCGGCGACCAGCGATGCGGAGAAGAAGCAGCGCGCCGAGGGTGCGGACGAGGGCAACGAGCGCACCGAAAACCGCACCATGGGGCGCAAGCACATCGTGCCCTATGCGCTCTATCGCGCCCATGGTTTCGTCTCGGCCAAACTGGCGGAGCGCACCGGCTTCGGCGAGAACGATCTCGATCTGCTGTTCGAGGCGCTTGCCAGCATGTTCGAACATGACCGCTCGGCGGCGCGCGGCGAGATGGCTACGCGCAAGCTGATCGTCTTCAAGCATGACAATGCGCTTGGCAACGGGCCGGCACACGCGCTGTTTGACCGGATCAGCGTCGGCCGCAATATCGACGGCGAATTCCGCGAGATCGACAGCCGGATCGACAACTATGCGCCGGCGCGCGCCTTCAAGGACTACGCCTTAACCATCGACCGGGACAATTTGCCCGAAGGGGTCAAGATCATCGAGAAGCTGTAGACGATGCCGGGAGAGGAGGGCGGGCCCCAGTCCGTGGAGGGCGAGCCGGTTCCGCTCTCCGCGCTCCAGCATGCAGTCTATTGCCTGCGCCAGGCGGCGCTCATCCATATCGAGCGCGCATGGGCCGACAACCGCTTCACGGCGCAAGGTCATGTTCTGCATGCAGTGGCCGACAAGGGCGGCTCACGGAGAGCGCGCGGCGTGCGCCGGGTGATGGCGCTGCCGCTCGCCAGTCGCAGGCTCGGCCTTTCCGGTACGGCCGATCTCGTCGAGTTTCATCCGCGCGGCGACGGCACCGAGGTACCCTATCCGGTCGAATACAAGCGCGGCAAGCCCAAGCTGCACCGCGCCGACGAGGTGCAGCTTTGCGCGCAGGCGCTCTGCCTGGAGGAGATGACGGGCGTGGGGGTTGCGGAAGGGGCGCTGTTCTACGCAGAAACGAAACGCCGCGTCGCGGTCCCCTTCGATGCCGCACTGCGCCGGCTGACCGAGGACACGGCGCGTGACTTCACCGCCCTGTTCGCCTCCGGCATCACCCCGCCACCGACACCGCACCGAAAACGCTGCCGGGCCTGTTCACTCCTCGAACTGTGCCGGCCGGATGCGGTTGCGCGCCCGGTACGCGCCTGGCGCGCCTCCATGGTCTCGCGTCTTGCGGACGAAGGGGTCTCATGAAGAAACTGCTCAATACCGTCTATGTCACCACCGAAGGGGCAGCGCTGCGCAAGGACGGCGAAAACCTCGTGGCTGAGGTGGATGGGCAGGAGAGGGCGCGGGTGCCCTTGCACATGCTGGCATCGCTGGTGGCATTCGGGGTCATCTATCTGTCGCCGGGGCTGATTGCGGCTTGCGCCGCAGCCGGCATCGGCATCGTGCTGCTGGACCGAAACGGCCGCTTTCAGGCGCGGGTGGAGGGACCTGCCACCGGCAATGTGCTGCTGCGCCGCGCCCAATACCGGGCCTCCGATGCGCCGGAAGACATCGTGCGCTCCTTCATCATCGGCAAGGTGGCCAACCAGCGCGCCGTTCTGATGCGCGGCATGCGCGACCATGGGGAGGATTGGGATGAGGCCGCGCGCGTTGCGGTTTCGGAGGCGGTAGAGCGGCTGGCCTATATCGTGCGCCGTGTCGAACTCGCCAATGGCGATCTCGACCGGCTGCGCGGTTCGGAAGGCGAAGCGGCCAACATCTACTTCTCGGTTTTCGATCACCTGATCCGCGTGCCGGACCCGCAGATGCGCTGGCGGGGGCGTTCGCGGCGCCCGCCGCTCGATCCGGTCAATGCGGTGCTTTCCTTCCTCTACACTCTGCTCACCCATGATTGCCGAAGCGCCTGCGAAAGCGTCGGCCTCGATCCGTCGGTCGGCTTCCTGCACCGCGACAGGCCGGGCCGGCCGAGCCTCGCGCTCGACCTGATGGAGGAATTGCGCCCCATTCTCGCGGACAGGCTGGCGCTTTCGCTGATCAACCGCCGCCAGCTTCGCGAGCGGGATTTCGAGGTGCTCGAATCGGGCGCGATGCTGCTTGGCGAGGAAGCGCGCAAAACGGTGCTCGCTGCCTGGCAGGAGCGCAAGAAGGAAGAGCGCCTGCATGCATTCCTCCAAGAAAAGGCGCCGCTGGGGCTGGTGCCTCACCTGCAGGCACAGATGCTGGCCCGTCATCTGCGCGGCGATCTCGATGCCTATCCGCCCTGGTTCTGGAAATAGGCGGCCATGCTGGTTCTTGTCACCTACGATGTCGCCACCAGTGGGGGCAACGGCGCGGCCAGGCTGCGCCGGGTGGCGCGGGCCTGCCTCGATTTCGGGCAGCGGGTGCAATATTCCGTCTTCGAGATAGAGGTCGACCCTGCCCAGTGGACACGGTTGAGGGCACGGCTGGAGGGGCTCATTGACCCGCAGACTGACAGCCTACGCTACTATTATCTGGGTTCCAACTGGCAGCGTAAGGTGGAACATATCGGCGCCAAGCCGGCGGCCGATCTGGGCGGCACCCTGATTGTCTGAGGCACGGGCGGACGCTTGCGACCTCACAACGCATGCCGGCGCGAACCCCAAGCGTGCCGGAAAATCCCGGTAGGTTCGCACCTCGGCCAGTTCTTTGAAATAGTGAAGCTTTTTTGGTCCCCGCCGCCTGGAATCGGTGATGCCTGTGCATTTCTGCCCGGGTTCGCGCCTGACACCCTATTTACCCCGTCTAGCCACTGGGTTAGCTCTGTGACAGTCGCTCCCTTCACGGGGGCGCGGATCGAAACTGTCCAGCCGCCTCCAGCTTGTTGCTGCAAATGATGACGTCGCTCCCTTCACGGGGGCGCGGATCGAAACGCCTCCAAGCACATCAGGCAGGATATGGTCGACCTGTCGCTCCCTTCACGGGGGCGCGGATCGAAACTTTCATTAGCCGATATAGCGAGCCGGGCACTTGGGTCGCTCCCTTCACGGGGGCGCGGATCGAAACATTGCATGGGTAGGCTGTCAGGATCGTTGCTGGTGTCGCTCCCTTCACGGGGGCGCGGATCGAAACATCACGCCGGAAGAACTGGCATCGAAAACAGGCTGGTCGCTCCCTTCACGGGGGCGCGGATCGAAACTGGAGCGCTCCGCCCATGACTAACCTCATCGCCACGCGTCGCTCCCTTCACGGGGGCGCGGATCGAAACTCCGCATAGCGGCGCTTGCAGACGAACACGTCAAGTCGCTCCCTTCACGGGGGCGCGGATCGAAACTGTTTCGTAGACGCCACTCATACCGCCTCCAGGAGTCGCTCCCTTCACGGGGGCGCGGATCGAAACGCGGCGCTGTTTGTCTTCTGACCGTAAACGGTTGGTCGCTCCCTTCACGGGGGCGCGGATCGAAACTTGGCTAGCTCAATATTTGCAAGCGAGATTTGCGTCGCTCCCTTCACGGGGGCGCGGATCGAAACCTCTTTCTCGCGCATGAGCCGGGCGACGTGCTTGGTCGCTCCCTTCACGGGGGCGCGGATCGAAACTCGGTTCGGGATATAATGTTCTGCATCTGGTCGGGTCGCTCCCTTCACGGGGGCGCGGATCGAAACTCCTGTGGGAATGGCATCAAGGAAAGCGGCGTAAGTCGCTCCCTTCACGGGGGCGCGGATCGAAACAGACGAAACGGCACAAGAGGCTGCGCAGGCCGTTGTCGCTCCCTTCACGGGGGCGCGGATCGAAACGCAAGCAGGTGTCTGATGCGGTGGGGGCGCTGGAGGTCGCTCCCTTCACGGGGGCGCGGATCGAAACAATGCCATTGCTTTGCTCCATTCCTGACAGCCGAGGTCGCTCCCTTCACGGGGGCGCGGATCGAAACATGGGCGGCTCGACAGTGGTGCGCATCATCCGTGTCGCTCCCTTCACGGGGGCGCGGATCGAAACTTCGCCTTCATGGCCCGTCGCCGTGCATCCCGTAGTCGCTCCCTTCACGGGGGCGCGGATCGAAACCATGCGGGGGCATGACGCTCCGCGACTGGTTCGCGTCGCTCCCTTCACGGGGGCGCGGATCGAAACTCCTGTGGGAATGGCATCAAGGAAAGCGGCGTAAGTCGCTCCCTTCACGGGGGCGCGGATCGAAACGTCGGATGATTAACAAGCTCCATAAAGGTTTCGTTGTCGCTCCCTTCACGGGGGCGCGGATCGAAACCGGTCTTGCCGCTCGTTTTTGAAGGCACGTAGCGTCGCTCCCTTCACGGGGGCGCGGATCGAAACGAGCGCTTCAACGGCTCGCTCGATGTGCTCAACCGGTCGCTCCCTTCACGGGGGCGCGGATCGAAACGCTGTTGGTGTGTTCACCAGCATAGTTGGCGCAATGTCGCTCCCTTCACGGGGGCGCGGATCGAAACAACGACCATTTGAAATCCATCAGCCCACGAGAGGGTCGCTCCCTTCACGGGGGCGCGGATCGAAACTCGCGCTCAAGAGCTTCGAGGCGGTCGGCGGCTTCGCGTCGCTCCCTTCACGGGGGCGCGGATCGAAACAAGCTGTAGAGGCTGGACTTGGAATTCTCGACGGGTCGCTCCCTTCACGGGGGCGCGGATCGAAACATCGCGACATGCGCGAGGCCCGCCCTTCGGCAAGGTCGCTCCCTTCACGGGGGCGCGGATCGAAACACGGCAATACCGCGAACCTCGTTCTGGGCACGGGTCGCTCCCTTCACGGGGGCGCGGATCGAAACATCGAAGCGCTCTTGGGGTTCGCTGGGCCGCTGGGTCGCTCCCTTCACGGGGGCGCGGATCGAAACTCCGCAAACTAGTCAAACGTTTCACGAAAGGAAACGTCGCTCCCTTCACGGGGGCGCGGATCGAAACAGTGAGATTGCAGATGGGGACGTTTAGGCTCATGCTGCGGGAGGTTGTCCAAGCCGCATGACAGTGGCTGAAAAGTTTGACCCCAGACTCTTTCTCCCGCCGTTATGCATCACAAAAGTACGACTCGAACGACGAAAATAACTCTGCATTTACAGTGGCTTGCAACTCCGTACCAAATCCGCGCAGTCAAGAGGTTTGGAGAATATCCGCCAGGAGAGAGCAAAATTGGCGATTCGGGCAGACAGCGCAGTCAACAGCTTTGGGCCGAAAACCCGCAGTTCTGCGCCTTTCCGGGCGTCAATATTGGCGGCAGAGAATATTGGATCGTATAGGACTGGCGGAGAAGGAGGGATTCGAACCCCCGATACCCTTGCGAGTATGCCGCATTTCGAGTGCGGTGCATTCAACCACTCTGCCACTTCTCCGCGGGTCGTGGTCGCCATGTCGGCGCGGCGCACTAGATAGCGGCAGTATCGCCTAGAGACAAGGCCAAATCCGCCGCTTTCTTGGCGGGTTGGGCCAGACAGGCGAGATTGCGGCAGTTGTGGGCGCCGCGGCGTTGCAAAGGGCCGCTCTCGCCATGCGCAATCGGCGTTTGCCTTGACTTTGCGGGACCCTTCGGTTAGGGACAGCGCGCAATCGGCGTGGAACGCTTTCCGCGCCGCTTGTTTTTTGAACCCGCAGACTGACAAAAAGACGGCCGGAACGCCATTCCCTCGTGGAAACCAGGTGGTTCACAAAGGCCGACCGAACAGCGAAAGGCAAAAAATGTTCGCAGTCATCAAAACGGGCGGCAAGCAGTATCGCGTAGCCGCCAACGATCTTCTGAAGATCGAAAAAGTCGAAGGCCAGGTCGGCGATATCGTCGAGATTGGCCATGTCCTGGCTCACGGCGAAGGCGACAAGGTCGTATTCGGCGCTCCGTTCGTCGAAGGCGCGCTGGTCACTGCCGAAGTTGTCCTGCAGGGCAAGAACCGCACCGTCATCGCTTTCAAGAAGCGCCGCCGCCAGAATTCCCGCCGCAAGATCGGTCATCGCCAGCTGCTCACCACGGTGCGCATCTCCGAGATCCTGATCGATGGCGCCAAGCCGTCGAAGAAGGCTGCTGCAAAGGCCGAAGCCAAGGCAGAGGCAAAGACGGAAGCCAAGGCTGCCGCCGCCGCCCCGCTGTTCAAGGCGCCGAAGGGCGAGCCGGATGACCTCACCGTCATCAAGGGCATCGGTCCTGTGGCTGCCGAGCAGCTCAAGGAGCAGGGCATCGCCACCTTCGCGCAGGTCGCGAAGCTGTCGGATGCCGACGTCGCCAAGATCGACGAGCACATGCCTTTCAGCGCCGACCAGATCAAGGACTGGCGCGAGCAGGCCAAGGAACTGGCGAAGAAGTAATTCGCCGGTCGCCTGATCGGACTTGAAACGGACGCCAAGCGCGTCCATAAGGATCGCAAGCGCCTGAGACGGCGCAAAGGAGCACTAAGATGGCACACAAGAAAGCTGGCGGTTCGTCGCGCAACGGTCGCGATTCGCACTCCAAGCGCCTTGGCGTGAAGAAGTTCGGTGGCGAAGCCGTCATTCCGGGCAACATTATCATTCGCCAACGCGGCACCCAGTGGCATCCCGGCGTCAACGTCGGCATGGGCACGGACCACACCCTTTTTGCGCTCGAAGCAGGCGCAGTGACCTTCAACAAAAAAGCCAATGGCCGAACCTACGTATCGGTAAACCCGATGCAGAAGGCCGCGGAGTAGCCGGTTCCGCACTTAGATACCGGCGCCCCATCTCGGGACCGGTGTCTGGCCAAGCCAGGAAAAGGATCAGGGGAGATGGGTCGCCATCTCCCCTTTTTCTTTCGCCTGGAGGACAATTCGATGGTTGCCGAGAAGGAAGAGTTAGACGACGCGGGTTTGCGCATCGATTGCCCGGTGCTGCTGACCGAGCGCCTGGTGATGCGCCCGCCACATGACGACGACGTGGCCGACCTCGTGGCGCTGGCCGATAACCGCCGCGTGGCCGAAATGCTGGCGCGCATGCCCAACCCTTATGGCGAAGCGGAGGCGCGCGCCTTCATCGCCAACAGCAAGGTCGGTGGCTTCGGCGGCGCGGTCTATGCGCTGACGCGTTCCGAAAATGGCGCGCTCGTCGGTTGCGCCGGCCTCAACCAGACCGATCGCGGGCTGGAACTGGGCTATTGGATCGGCGAACCTTACTGGGGTCAGGGTTACGCCACCGAAGCGGCGCATGCGCTGGTCGATCTTGCCTTCAGGGCAACCGAGATCACCTCGCTTCATGCATCGTGCCGGGTCATCAATCCGGCCTCGCGGCGCGTCATCCACAAGTGCGGTTTCCAGTATGCCGGACAGGGCATGCTGAACTCGATCGTCGCCGGCAAGGTGCCGGTCGAGCGCTACAGGCTGGACCGGCGGACCTGGTCGAGCCTCAGGACCTGGGCACACTCGTGAACCAAAGGCGGGGCGGGATGGTTTCCCGCCTCGCTTGCGCACCGCCGCCCAGAGTAATGCCGCTTGGTCACGGCATGGATCCTAGGGTCTTCGCAACGGCCTTCGGCCTGCTCCGCCCTAGGATGACGACGAGATGGGTGTGCTTGTTCATTGCCACGCCCGGCTAAAGCCGTCTGGGGTTCTTTGCCCCGCCTTTAAGCTCCCTCGCTTCGCTCGTCGCTGGCGGGGACCCCGACGAATGGCCGGACGGCTGACCAAGGTCGCACTTTATCATCGCCACGCCCGGATTGATCCGTCTGGCCATTGTCAAAGAACTGACCTCATTTGAGAGGTCGGGAGGACGGGCGGCCGTTCGGTCGCTCGTTTAGGTAAAGTATGCGGCCTTGCGGCCGCCCGTCCGGTGGTCTTGCCTCCCTGAGGGGGCGCTGCCGTCTATGCGGCCCGCTGGCTCAGTCGAGGCCCGGACTTCACACCGTCATGCGACCAATCCGGCACCGACGCCCTTCCCTGATACCCGGTGCGCACCAGGTCTCCCGCAAGGGCGATGGCATGAGTATGCGGGAGACACGGAGGGTGGGGATAAGCGGGCGTGAGATTTTGTAGGAAGCGAGTAGGAACAAGGGGTTAGACGGGTAGTGGCCCGCATTTGGTCCACGCTTGGCTAGCTCAGCGCTGCCCCTCACCCTTACCCTCTCCCCGCAGGCGGGGAGAGGGGGCGTCAGCGTTTGCGCTCAAACACCCCTCATCCGACCTCGCTACGCTCGGCCACTGCCCAGCCCTTCGTTATGGCTCAGGGCGTTCGTCGTTCGAAAAGCCCATTCAGGGGCTTTTCGTGCGCTCCGCGCACCACTTCTCACCCCACAAGGGGCGAAGGTAGGTCGGCATCTGCGTTCCGGCCAACGTTCAACGTGGGTACTTAGCGGTAATGCCGATGCAGGCGTCTCCTTCGCCCCTTGTGGGAGAAGGTGGCCGAACCGAGCGGAGCGAAGGTGAGGTCGGATGAGAGGTGAGCGCAACCGATTCTGTACCGTTGATGCGCGTCCTCGATGTTACCGCATGGATCCCGGGTATTCTTTCCTTGCTTCGCTCGAAAGCGAATTCTGGGATGACGAAGCGGAGGGGTGCGTTCCTGCTTGCGGGTGACAAGGGGCAGATGTGCGCTCTTGCCGACAGGGCGCGAGGCGGAGGGGTTGCTCGCCGCTTGAGGTGGGGAGGCGGTGTACTTATTCCAGCACGGTCCAGACAGGCTGGTGGTCGGAGCCGTCGGCGTCGTTGTCGATCCAGCAATCCTTCACATGCGGGGCGAGGCCGGCGGACACGAAGCAGTAGTCGAGGCGCGAATGCTTGCCGGCTCCGGTGAGGTCCGTCCAACTGACGCTTTCCTCCGGCGGCGGTCCTGCCAGGCGCGAGGCATCGACGGGATGATGGGCAACGATGCGGTGGCCGAACAGCGGATCGGGCGCGCCGGCCATCTCGGCATATTCAGGTTCGCCGGGGCGCATGTTGAAATCGCCCATGAGCGCGAAACCCTCAGGGCAGGGCGGCTCGGGAAAGCCGTATTCGCCGGCGCCGGTGATGGAGCCGCCTTCCTTCGGATAGCCGAAGGCGCGCTCCTTCAGGTAGCGGATCTGCATGATGCGCTCGTCCATGTTCACGTGGTCGAGATGGACGCTGTAGAAGCGCAGCGGCCCAAGCGGCGTGACGATCAGGCCCTCAAGCGCGGCGCGTTGCAGGTTGGCCTTGTCGTAGGTGCGGCTGCGCGGCAACAGCAGGTTGCGGCTGGACGCGATCGGCCAGCGCGAGAAAAGCATGTTGCCGAACTGGAAGCGCAGCGCTGGCTTGGGCGGATTGGGCGCCAGCGCGCCGAAGTCGATGTCCATCGCCGCGCCATAGACATGGTAGTGGTCGGGCAACAGCGCGGTGAGGCCGGCGACCATGTCGATGCCGCCATTGGTGGGATAGTTGCGGGTGACTTCCTGCAAGGCGATGATGTCGGCATCGGCGACGCTTGCGGCAATGCGCTCCAGGCCGACCTTGGCGTCGCGGCCGACGCCGAATTGCACGTTGTAAGTCACCAGCTTCATTGCGATATCTCCTGCTCACCGGCAGAATCGTTTTGTCTGCTCTCGCGCTTGCCCGCACCATAGGGTAGGGAAGGCCGGATAGCGAAGCGCAATAGCAGCAGAAGCGCCCAACGGAACAGCAAGTTGAGATGAAATTCCTCGATCAGGCCAAGGTCTACATACGCTCCGGCGACGGGGGCGCCGGTTCGGTGTCGTTCCGGCGCGAAAAATTCATCGAGTTCGGCGGGCCGGATGGCGGTGATGGCGGCCGTGGCGGCGACGTGTGGGTGGAGGTCGTGGATGGGCTGAACACGCTGATCGACTACCGCTACCAGCAGCATTTCAAGGCCAAGACCGGCACGCACGGCATGGGCCGCAACATGACCGGGGCCAAGGGGGCCGACGTCGTGTTGAAGGTGCCGGTTGGCACGCAGGTGATGGCCGAAGACAACGAGACGCTGATCTGCGACCTGACCGTGGTTGGCCAGCGCTTCCTGCTGGCAAAAGGCGGTAATGGCGGCTTCGGCAACCAGCATTTCAAGACCTCGACCAACCAGGCGCCGCGCCGCGCCAACCCCGGCCTGCCGGGCGAAGAGATGAACATCTGGCTGCGGCTGAAGCTGATCGCCGACGCCGGGCTGGTCGGCCTGCCCAATGCCGGTAAATCGACCTTTCTGGCAGCGGTGACGGCGGCCAAGCCGAAGATCGCGGACTATCCGTTCACGACGCTGCATCCCGGCCTCGGCGTTGCCCGCATCGATGCGCGCGAATTCGTCATTGCCGACATTCCGGGCCTCATCGAAGGCGCGCATGAGGGCGTCGGCATCGGCGATCGCTTCCTCGGCCATGTCGAGCGCACGCGCGTTCTCTTGCATCTGGTTTCGGCGCTGGAGGAAAGCCCGGCCAAGGCCTACAAGACCGTTCGGCGGGAACTGGAGGCCTATGGCCACGGTCTTGATGAAAAGCCGGAAATCCTGGCGCTCAGCCAGGTCGATATCCTTGACGCCGATGAACGCAAGAAGAAGCTCGCCTCGCTGAAGCGCGCTGCGGGCAAGGCACCGGTGCTGTTGTCGGCTGCCACGGGCGAGGGGGTCGAGACCGTGCTGCGCGCGCTGATTTCGGTTGTGGAAGAAGCGCGGCAAGGCGTTTCCAGCGCCAAGGCGGTGGATGAGCGGTGGAAAGCCTGACGGTTATGGCGACTGGCATGACCACCCTTTCCCTGAAGAAATATCGCCGCATTGCGGTCAAGGTCGGTTCGGCATTGCTGGTGGATCGCAGCAAGGGGCTGAAGCGCGACTGGCTGGCTTCGCTTGCCGATGACATCGGCGCCCTGACCGAGGGCGGCGCGGAGATGCTGGTGGTGTCGTCCGGCGCAATCGCGCTTGGCCGCACCATACTCGGGCTTGGCAGGAAGGCGCTGAAGCTGGAGGAAAGCCAGGCGGCGGCTGCGGTCGGGCAGATTGCGCTCGCCGGCGCGTGGTCGGATGCGCTGGGCAGCCACGGCCTTAAGTCCGGGCAGATCCTTTTGACGCTTGGCGACACCGAGGAACGGCGGCGCTACCTCAATGCGCGCGCGACGATCTCGACCTTGTTGAAGATGAAGGCGGTGCCGGTCATCAACGAGAACGACACGGTGGCGACGTCGGAAATCCGCTATGGCGACAACGACCGGCTGGCGGCGCGCGTCGCCACCATGATGGGCGCGGATCTTCTGGTGCTGTTGTCCGACATTGACGGGCTTTATACGGCTCCGCCGGCACTGGACCCCAAGGCGACGTTCATTCCGCTGGTTGCGCGCATCACGCCCGACATCGAGGCGATGGCGGGCGCTGCGGCTTCGGAGCTTTCGCGCGGCGGCATGAGGACCAAGCTCGACGCCGGCAAGATCGCGACCGCTGCGGGAACCGCGATGATCATCACCGCCGGCACGCGGCAATCGCCTTTGATGGCGATAGAGCGCGGCGAGCGGGCGACCTTGTTCAAGCCGAGCAACCACCCGGTGAAGGGCTACAAGACCTGGATCGCGGGCCAGCTTGAGCCGGCCGGAAGGCTGACCGTGGACGAGGGTGCGGTGAAGGCGCTGTTGTCGGGCAAGTCGCTGTTGCCGGCGGGCGTGAAACTGGTGAGCGGCAACTTCGCGCGTGGCGATACTGTGGCGATCCTCTCGCCCGACGGCCGCGAGATCGCGCGTGGGCTGGTTGCATACGATGCCGCCGATGCCGTAAGGATCGCGGGATTGAAAACGGCCGAGATCGAGGCGGTGCTCGGCTACGAGGCGCGTTCGGCCATGATCCACCGCGACGACCTGGTGGTGAGCGACGTCGATGCGTAGGCGAAAGGATGAGACATGCTGACGACGCATGACCGATCCGGGGACGACACCATTGCCTTGATGGCCGAGATCGGCCGCAAGGCGCGCGCCGCCGCACGACCACTGGCGATCGCCAACGCCGAACGCAAGCATGCCGCGCTGATCGGCATGGCCGAGGCGATTGCGCGGCACGAGCAGGATATTCTCGACGCCAACGTCATCGATATGGCGAACGGCGAGGAGGCGGGCCTGTCGCCGGCGATGCTCGACCGGCTGAAGCTTTCGCCCGCGCGCATCCGCGCCGTGGCAGACGGCATCCGCGCCATTGCGGAGCTGCGCGATCCGGTGGGCGACGTCATCGCAGAATGGGACCGGCCGAACGGCCTGCATATCGAACGTGTGCGGACGCCGCTTGGCGTCGTCGGCGTGATCTACGAGAGCCGGCCGAACGTGACGGCGGACGCGGGTGCGCTGTGCCTCAAGGCCGGCAATCCGGTGATCCTGCGCGGCGGTTCGGATTCGCTCAATTCCTCGGCGGCGATCCATGCCTGCCTGGTGGAAGGGTTGAAGGCGGCGGGTCTGCCGCAGGATGCGATCCAGCTTGTGCCGACGACCGATCGCGCCGCCGTCGGCGAGATGCTCAAAGGGCTTGCCGGCAATCTCGACGTGATCATCCCGCGTGGCGGGCGCAGTCTGGTCGAGCGCGTGCAGACGGAAGCGCGCGTGCCGGTGTTCGCGCATCTGGAAGGCATCTGCCATCTCTACATCGACAGGTCCGCCGCTCTCGACATGGCGGTGAAGATTGCCGTGAACGCCAAGATGCGCCGGACCGGCATCTGCGGCGCGGCGGAAACGCTGCTGGTGGATCGCGCCGTGGCGGCTACGCATCTGAAGCCGGTGCTGGAGGCGCTGAAAGCGGCCGGCTGCGAGATAAGGGCGGACGAAGAGGTGCTGTCTGCGTTCAGCGATGCGGTTCCGGCGAGCGAGGCCGACTGGCGCACCGAATATCTCGACGCCATCATCTCGGTGAAGCTGGTGGACGGTGTTGGCGGAGCGATCGAGCACATCGAGACGTTCTCCTCGCATCACACCGAAGCAATCGTGGCCGATGATGCCAAGGCGGTCGAGCGCTTCTTCAACGAGATCGATTCGGCGATCCTTCTGCACAACGCCTCGACGCAGTTTGCCGATGGCGGCGAATTCGGCATGGGCGCCGAGATCGGCATCGCCACCGGCAAGATGCATGCGCGCGGACCGGTGGGTGTCGAGCAACTGACCTCGTTCAAGTATCGCGTGCGCGGCTCGGGGCAGGTGCGTCCGTGACCGATTGCTTGGGCGGAGCCTGAGGGGACGTGCCGTCGTCCGGCGCTGCCATCGCAAGGCCGTACCTGCGTATGCCGCATGTCGAAAAGGGCATGCAGGTCGGGCTGTTCGGCGGCTCGTTCAATCCGCCGCATGCCGGCCATGAGCTGGTTGCCGACATTGCGCTGAGGCGGCTTTCGCTCGACCAGTTGTGGTGGATCGTGACGCCGGGCAATCCGCTCAAGAGCACGCGTGAATTGACGCCGCTTGCCGAGCGCATCCGGCTCTCGCAAAAAGTGGCGCACGACCCGCGCATCAAGGTGACTGCGTTCGAGGCAGCCTACCATGTGCGCTACACGGCCGATACGCTGGCGCTGGTCCACGCCAAGAATCCCGGCGTCGATTTTGTCTGGATCATGGGCGCCGACAGCCTGCGCGATTTCCATCGATGGGAGCGCTGGCGGCAGATCATGCTGACCTTTCCGATCGCCGTCATCGACAGGCCGGGGGCGACGCTGTCGTTCCTGTCGTCGGTGGCGGCAAAGACATTCGACTATGCCCGCGTCGACGAGCGTGACGCGCCGCGGCTTGCGCGCATGAAGGCACCCGCCTGGACCTTCATCCACGGCCCGCGCTCGGTGCTGTCTTCCACCGCGATCCGCAACGGCACCAGGGCGTAGGTACATCCGAAGCGTGTCGCTTTTAATGCCGCCTCGAGGTGAGCGGACAAGCCATGATGGGACGATGAGCAAGACTTTCGACCGAACAGCTGCCAATGAACGTCCAGGGGATGCGGGGGAACCCGCGCCGCTGATCGCCATCGCCAGCGTGATCCTGTCGATGTGGCTCGTCGCCATCGGCAACGGGCTGATGTTTGCCTATATTCCGGTCCGCCTCGGCGCGGAGGGCTTCGATCCGACCTGGGCCGGATTGATCGTGACGGCGCTTTCGGCCGGTGGCCTTGCCGGCTGCATCCTTACCGGACCGCTGGTACGCCGCGTCGGCCATGCGCGCGCCTTCATGGTGTTGTCGGCGCTCATCGTGCTTTCCAATGCAAGCGTTGGTGCGGGCACCTATCCGGTGCTGTGGATCGCGGCGCGGGCGCTCTACGGCTTTGCCATTTGCGGCCTGTTCATCGTGGCGCAGAGCTGGCTGAACGATGTCGTCGCCAATGCCATACGCGGCAGGGTGATGGCGGTGTTCTATGTCGCCTACACTGCGGGTCTCGGCGTCGGCTATTTCACGCTCGCCTTCATCAATCTCGAGGCTGCGGAGGCACCGCTCATCGGCATCGCCTTTACCGCGATTTCGATCCTGCCCGTGGGACTGACCCGGCTGGCGCAACCGCCACCGCCGCTGGCTGCCTCGGTGGCTTTGCGCAAAGCCTGGCGCATCTCGCCTGTCGGGCTCGTGGCGATGCTGGCGGTTGGCGGCCTGTCGATGACGATCACCGGCTTTGCTCCGATCCATGCGACCGCCAAAGGCTATAGCCAGGCCGATGTGGCGCTTCTTTTGTCGTGCATGCCGCTCGGCACGCTGCTGTTGCAGATTCCGTTCGGGTGGATTTCCGACCGCACCGACCGGCGCTACGTGCTGATCGGCGCTTCCGGGCTGGCGGCTGCCGGCGGCCTTTTGGCGCTCGGTTTCGACGGCGGTGCGCTCGGACTGCTCATCGTCATCTATGTTGTCTGGGACGGCGCAGCGGAATCGATCTATTCGCTGGGCAGTGCGCACGCCAACGACCGCGCCGGCAAGGACGATCTCGTTGCCCTGTCGAGTTCGCTGTTGTTTGCGTGGTCGCTGTCGGGCTTCATCGTTCCCGGTATCGTCACCGGCCTGTCGGCGGTGATCGGAACGCAAGCCTTCATCTATGTCGCCGTGGCGATAGCCGCAGCCTTCCTGTTTTTCGTAATCGGGCGCGTCGTCACCACACAGGCGGTGCCGGCGGAAGAAACCGGCAGCTTCACGCCGATGACGGCACAGGCACCGTTGCCGGTGGAGCTTGCCTTCCTGCCCGATGACGAACAGCATCGGCATTAAAGCAGCGCTCGAACAGCGAACAAAGCTTCCAATCGAGCGGTTGCTTTTTCGATTTCGCCAGCCTATATCGCCTTTCTCGGCTGCGCCCATCGTCTAGCGGTCAGGACGGCGCCCTCTCACGGCGCAAACGGGGGTTCGATTCCCCCTGGGCGTACCAGAAATTTCAACAATTTGGTTGAAGCTCCCGAAACCGTCACTTGCGGGGTTTCTGACGGGCTTTTTGCGTGGGGCAAAGACTAGCGTTCGCGGCATTATTGCCTGCGCGAAAATTTCGCATTCGCCCATCTGGCAAGCCGACAAACCTGCGCCCGCCCTGTTTCCTGCCTGTTCCATCAGGCAGGTGGTCGTTGAAGCCGCATTAGGAGAACCACCACCGAAAGGCGGTCTTGTCGAATTCGGCAGCGTTGCCCATATTGTTCTCAGAGCTTCCCCTGACGCCGGATGTACGCGCAGGGTGAGGCAACGGAGGCCGGGTGAAACCCCGGCCTTTGTGTTTTGCAAGCTGCTGCAAGCCGTCAAGTAGTAAGTGCATAGACCACCATATCGACCATGTTGCGCTTAGCCATGCCCCAGCTTTCGAAAGCAGTTTTAGCGATGGGGCGATTTTCGATTGTCGTAACCCCGTGGTGGCGGCTGTCTTTCTGGATCGACGCATACAACTTTTTGACCGAGTCCGAAGGGCCTTCGAGAATCTGACAGATTCGGTGGCCCTCAATAGCCAGCACTCCGGTGATATCCTGAGTTTTGTTGAACGCGGCTGCCTTTTCGATGAGTTCCGTCAGGTCGGAAGCATCAATGCGTGGTTGTAAGGTCGAAACATAGGCAAGGCGGACGAGTTCAAGCGCCATCAAGCTTTGCTCCTCGGCTCGCGAGATAAAGGCTTCTTCTTGCCGGGGTAGCGCCGAAGGGTGCGTGCCTTGCTGATCGCCTTGGAAGCCTCAGCCAATTTGGCGGCCATTTCTTCCTTCGTGAAGGATTCGGGATGCTCGGCCATGTAGGCGAGTTCGGATGCGAGTTCTATCATGTCTGCCATGTCCGATTTAATCCGGTTTCCTTGACATGCTCAAGACGCCTGGCATGTCAGGCACTTCGCCAGCGCGTTGGCAGCCTTACTTTCCCGGATCAGTATGCATCCCGGATTCGGTATGTCGCCTCTCTTGCTAGTCTCCGAGCCAAGGCGGCTAATGTACTTTGCAACTTGGCTTGGGGACCTTGCTGAAAGCTTTGGCATACCCCTTCATGCCAAAATTTTTCCGCTCGCCTCGGTATGTTCCCTTAATGACCTTGCATGCTCCACCATTCAGAGCGACTTGCAACTCAATCCTATCGGTGGCGTCGTGCCCAAGCGTACCGTCGCCACCAGATCCAGGAAAGCGTCTAATTTCGGTGGCTTGGCTTTTTAAAGTCAGAACGCCTCCGCTGAAACTACTGGTGGTCGAATATTTGATTGTTCCTTTCTCGCCGGGCTTTGCGGGATTGGAACAACGCATGACATCCGAGTGCTTTCCGTTTAAGCGGAACATTGGCGAGAACATGGAGAAGCGCCCGTCCACGTCACAGCCTGGAATAAAGCCGCCGCCATATTGCGCGACCAGCATTTCCTGTCCGTCGACCCGCATGCGAGAGATGAATAGGCCATTGCTGGGGAAGTTGTGGCGAAAGAGCTGGTAGTTGTTGGCCAGAGGGGCCCAGGAAAAATCGTCTATCTGAAGTGAGTACGAAATTTCGATTGCCCGAAATGGAAATTTCTCGGCCGCTTGAGAAGGGACAATCAGGCCTACAAGGAAGGCGAGAAAGGGTAAGATGATTTTCATGGCGCCTACCTAGTTACAAGCGTATTTGCCATTGATAAGGGCGCAGTTCTCCCCGGTCGACTTATATGAACCGCTGCCTCCTTTTTGCTTTACCAGAGCATCATTTGCCTTCCTCAACTGGTTGGCCGTTTTCTTGTCTCCCGCCCTTTCAGCAGCGTCGATGCCCATGCGATAGGCGATGTTGGCTTTCGTGGTCTTGCCAGCCTTCTCCGCCTCGAAGCCATTTCTCAGCCAGTGCAGTGCGTCTGCGATATCGGCGTTCTTATCGTTGATTTTGGCTTCGCGCAGATTGCCCGCCTTAACGGCTTCATCCGACGCTTTCAGAAACGCGATACGCGCTTCGTTGAATTTGCCGGCCTGCTGCAAAACCAAGCCCTTCCGATTATGGGAGCGGCTTATTGTGCCGTGGCGCTGCTGATCCAATTGAACGCTGCCGAGATTGTCCGTCATTTCGCTTTGGCTGGCGAGGGACTGGATGATTGATAGAACAGCTCCTCCAACCGCCAGCCCGGCAGCTACTTGGCCGCCGGAATTGTTAGATGAATTTGTCGTAGATCGAGCCCTGTCGCCCGGCAGGCAGGCAAAGGCATTGCTGGCTAGATGCTTACCGGGGCCGCAAAAGGCATCGGCGTTGGAAGCCGTGGGGAACAGCACAAACAAGGAAACTGCAATCCAAACCGCCCTAATGGATTTGCCCACCCCTATCCCTCCCCAACGACAAGCGACACGAAGCAATCCAGCTTTGCCGATTGATTTTGTCAAGGCGCTACTCGCAGTCAAATCCGTTACACGCTCGACTTCGACATTCGCTTCGGCTTTGCCACCAATAACTGGTAGATGACCCTCAATCGTTCTGTCTGCGCTTAATGGGCAGCTACCCCTGCTTGGGGTCCGGCGGTTGTCAGTGCGGGAATTGTCGCGGCAAGGATCTTGAACGGCATGACGACACCATCGAAGAAGCCTGCAACGTCAAAGGTTATGCGCCTTTGGACAAGCGCTTGAGTTATCTCTTTGGGATTTCCACTTCGACGAGCGGAAGTGATGTCGTCCTTCGGAACCAACCAAAGCCCTGTTCATTTCTTCTCCAGCCAATTCCGGCACGAGGAGATATTTCATGAAAACCCTGGCTGAGATTTTCGAGCACACCCTCAAGGACGTCTACTATGCCGAGAACGCCATGACCAAGGCGCTGCCGAAGGTTGCCAAGGCGGCGACCGACACAAAGCTGAGGCAGGCTGCCGAAGATCATCTCGCCGAGACCAAGGACCAGATCAAGAAGCTGGAGCAAGTGTTCAAATCGATCGGCAAGAAAGCGTCCGGGGAAAAATGCGACGCGATCGAGGGCCTGATCAAGGAAGCCGACGGGCTTATGGAGGAGGCGTCGGGAACGGCACTCAATGCCGGCCTGCTGGCCGCCTGCCAAGCGGTCGAGCACTACGAGATTTCGCGCTACGGGTCGCTGCGCGAATGGGCGAAGGATCTCGGACATGGCGAAGCCCACAAGCTGCTTAGCGAAATCCTCGACCAGGAGAAAGCGACCAACAACAAGCTGACGAATTTGGCGGTCACGTCGATCAACAGTACATCATCCACGGCCAAGGCAGCATAGAATTTCGCGAGTGCAACCGGCGGGCGTCGGGGGGCTTGTGCAATAGGAAGCCCGCCGGTTGCTGCGAACACGATACATTTCGCGGGAGGCAAGCTGCTGCGATTCGGTTACCGAAAGGTAAGGGACCTATCGGTGCAAACCGGAACGAATGGACTGGCAAAGCCCGCAGGGCGGGCTTCGCCTATGGCGATGCTACGATTTTTTCTTCGCCAGATAGGCTTTGCAGGCCGGCGATAGCTCGTCCATATGCTGCCTGAGGCAGGGCTCGGCGACAGATGCGTTGCGAGTGCCGCAAAGTCGTCTGCCATCCGGGGTGCATGGCGTGTTGTATTGAGCGAAAGCGCTGTCGGCGACGAGGAGCGCCATCGTTGCGAGGAATGAAATCTGAAGCAACCGATCCTTGTGCATGAATGCCTCCGAGTTGCTGAATTCCGCAATTCTCAAGCGTCGTGCCGCCGGTTTCAATTCGACAATAAGGATTATCCTGTGCGACGCCGCGAATGCGATGCATTTCGCGAGGGGAATGCTGCTGCCCGAACACGCCCTAGGAGCAAAAATCCGGATGACAGCCCTTGTATAGCTTCAGCCCGTTGCCGACCGCGCGGAAGTGGTATTGCGGAAAAGTCAGGCAATCGTCGCTGGCGGCAATGTCGCCCCAGTTCCATTCGGGCTTCAGGACCATGCGGCGTGACTGGACACCTGGCTCGAAGGACTCGTCAAATTCGACCTGAATCCAGAACTCCCAGGTGTCGAGCTTCTCATCGGTGGCCAATTGCCTGGGCCACGTCTTGACGATCTTGATGGCGTTGATGCTGTCCGGCGTATCGTGTTCCAGCGAGTCCTTTTCCCAGTCGTCGCAATTCGTGCTTCCGTCGACCGGGCTCTTTAGACAACTGCGCTCGATATAGCCAATCGGCTGGTTGTGCTCGCCGGGGTTCGTTCCCTGAATACACACACCATGGCCGGGATCCGCGAATGACGAGATCGTGCCAAGGCAATAAAACGCCAGACACGCCGCCAGCTGCGCCGCGTGCGCCCGAAGACCCAACACCATGGTTTCCCCCACACAGCAAAAGGCATCGGCGCAAGCCTATCAGGTCGTCGTCAGGTGCGAAAGCGAGATGCAGCCAACAAAAAACCCCGCCGGAGCGGGGCTTTGCATCTCATCTGCGAACCAGATCAGAACTTGTAGTTGAAGCCAATCTTGATCGCATGGACATCGAAATTGTCATCATACGTTCTGAACTCGGTGCCGCCGGGATTGAGCAATGTCAGATTCGGAGAGAACTGATAGAACTGATACTCGCCCTTGACGGTCCAGTTGTCATTGAGCGCGTATTCGACGCCAGCGCCAAGGGTCCAGCCTGCCACCGACTCCTTGCCGCTTGCGTTGTTGAAGCCACCAAGCGAGATGTCTGTGATTTCCAGGCGCGTGAAGCCAACGCCGCCCTTGGCATAGAACAAAGCGCGGTCAACGGCATAACCCAAACGGCCGGTGATGCTGCCAAGATAGTCGATCTCGGAATGGGTGGTTGCGACAGGTGCGACGCCACCGGGGAAACCGAAAATATTGTCGTTTCCATCTGCATTGGAAAAGGCGAGATCGCCTTCGATACCGGCAACAACGGAACCGAACTGCCAATTGTATCCGACTTGGCCACCGAGCATAAAGCCGTCTGCGTTCAGGTTGGCCGTTTCGACTTGAATGCCGCCCACCAGGTAGACGCCATCGCCGTCACCCCAGGAATGGCCGGTATGAAGCCCGGCATAGGCACCTGACCAGTTATAGGTCGAAGCGACCGGAATTTCCGCTGCCGGGTCGGCTGCCAGTGCCGCACCCGATGCTCCTAGTATAATTGCGAGCGCAATTGCGATCCTCATGAAAACCCCCTCAATCCATCTTGTGTTACTTATGTAACGTAAATTCAGGCGTTGCGCTGTAGCAGAAAAGGCACAGGCTACCGCTATGAGCCGGTGTGCATTGTCGGGATACGGTTGTGGTCGGGGGGGGGCGATTAGACCTCAGCCATAGATGGCTGTAGGTCCGATCGGGTGACCACGTTTGCCGAGTTCTGCCTTGATGACCTGGAGAGCCCGGCTGACTCGTGATCCGCGAACCGAGACGTCCTTGTAATCGAGGCGCAAAATCGCCTTGCGGGTCAGTGAAACAAGCTCATTGGCCGACATTACGGGAGCGAGGTTCGCGGCTTCTTCGATCTGCGCGTAGAGGCTGTCGCTATTTTGCGGCATTGGGTTCATCCTTCGTGACCTCCCAATAACCTCCCACCTCATGCATATAGTATTGGAGCGCCACATATAAGGGCACGGCAGCTGATTTTTGCCGAAAAGTGGAATTATTTTCCCGTCAGTTATTTTTTAGCCATGCCAAAACGCTACCTGAAGTGAATTTTCGACCTATCCGTGACTTTCGCCAACGCCTCTCTCGATGCGTTGACGTCGGTCGATGCAGGAAGAAAGCGCTCCAGTTGGGAAAACAGGTAGTCGGAATCTTCGGCAAAGCGCGGGAAATGCAGGAACACCAGCGGCACATCCGATTCGACGCACTTTTCGACCAGCTTGTAGAAGCCGACGGCCAACAGGCGCTGCTGATCCACCTCGTCGACTGAATAGATGACGCCGCCAGGCGTTGTCGCCCAGACATCCCATTCCTGTTCCAGCGTACATAGCCACGGCGCGGTTCGGGCCATGGCGCGGCGTTCGACGCTTGTGCGGCTTCTTGCGGCAAGCGAGAGATCGCGAATTGGAACGACCACCGCATCAATGCGGTCCCGCGCCTTGGCGATCGCTTCGTCGATGACAAGGTAAAGCCAGGGTGATTTGACGACGTACGGGATACCTTTGCCGAAAAGCGCGTGTGGGCTTTCCTCGAGACCGGCGTCAGCGTCATCCGACCAGACTGCGGCTTCGTCATGCCTGGACAAGGTTGTGTCCATGCCCATTTCCGTCAGGTAGCGAACGAGCAGGCTGGTTCCCGCGCGGCCTGTGCCAGCTATGAGCAGGTGGCGTGTTGCGATCGCTTCCGATGCGGCAGCCTTGCTGCTTTCTACCCGTTCTCCCAGGCGCGGAAACAGCTTCTTCAATCGTCGCATAGGCATGTGCGATCCACGCGGTTCTGTGTGGGTTCGGACCGCAGCCGGGTGGATGGAAAATGTCCCGACTGGCGATCAGCGTTGTCTTAAGATGACTGCCTTCACATAACGGTGCTTGCGCATCATAGTCGTGGCGTACAAAGTCCGAAACCCTTGCTCCGGGTTTTTACGCCAATTCATTTTTCACTATCCGTTGCGATATGTTGCAGGCTTCGCAAACGCCGCATTTTGCCGGCCTGGCAACGTCTCGGTGGATAACCTCGCCACGACAAACGGAATGTTCCATCCAGTGACAAAACGCTCTAGCTTGCGGCATGACTGACCTATCCGAGGCAACGCGGCGCGCCCTTCTTCACCAGCATGGCAATTTCGCCCTTGCCTATTCGACGGCTTTCCAGCCGAAGCTGTCTTATTTCGGAGATCGAGACGGTTTCCTGGCCTACAGGATGGTGGGCCGCACGGCCTTCGTGCTGGCCAATCCGCTGGCAGACCCGACCCGGTGCCGCACGCTGATCGAAGAGTTCATTTCAGCCAAGAAGGATGTCTGCTTCGCCCAGGCTTCGAAGACCACTGCCGAGATACTTTCGCAACTCGGATTTTGCGTAAACGATATGGGACCGGAAACCTCGCTCGATCTCGCGAGCTACGATTTTCGCGGCCCGTCGAAGCGGAACTTCCGAACCGCCGTCAAACGGTTTGAAGCCGGCGGCTATACGGTGCGCGAAAGCAAGACCGAGGCGCTCGATCCAAAAGAACTGGGGGCGGTGTCGGATCAGTGGCGGCGCACGCGCACGACCAAGCGCCACGAACTTGCCTTTCTGGTCCGGCCTGTCGTGCTCGCTGACGAAGAGGACGTGCGGAAGTTCTTTATTTTCGATCCGTCCGGAAAGCCGGTTGCCCTGGCGTTCTTCGACCCGGTCTATGAAAACGGCGTGGTCACCGGTTACCTGTCGTCAACCCGGCGCCGCCTGCCCGGGGTCGAGCCGCTTGCCGGCTACTATATGCTTCATGCAGCGATCGAGAAATTCAAGGCGGAGGGACTTCGGACCCTGCATCTGGGGCTGTCGCCCTTTCATGCAATCCATGACAAGGATTTCAACAAGAACTGGCTTGTGCGCCGCAGCTTCCGGTTCGTCTACACGAACGCGCTGACCAATCGTTTGATCTATCCGTTCCAGAGCCTTGCCAAGCACAAGGACAGCTATGGCGGAACAAGAAAGCAGACCTATTTTGCCATCAACAGGCTGCCCAGCCTGCCCAGACTGCTGAAACTCCTATGGGTCTGCCGGATAATCTAAGTGACGGCCTCGCCAACATCGGCGGCACTGTTCAGTTGAACTTCCAGTTCAGCCGGACAAGCACGTTGCTGGAATTGTAGCCGATATTGGCTGTGCCCGGCACGCCGCCGAGGTCGATCGTATAAGAGGGGCGGTCGGTCGTAAAATAACGATACTCGATCCCAAGTTCGGCCCGCTCGCCCAAAGGGATGGCGATGCCGGCGATGGCTTGGACCGCTGCGCGGGTCTCGCTGATGTCGAGGGGGGCGCGCCTGACGGTGTCACCTTGGCCGAGAGGAAGGCAACGCCGGCGCCGGCCCCGACATAGGGAATGAAGTGTGTGTCGTTGTGAAAGCGGTAATAGGCGTTGGCCATGACGGAAATGGCGTCATAGTGCCCGTCCAGCGGGATCGAGCCCACGAAGATTTCTTCGTGATCGAAAATTCCGCGCCGGCCTGACAATTCGGCTTCAGCCGCGAATGAGCCCCAATCGTAGCCGACCGCTGCACCGACGATTCCGCCGGGGTCGAAAAACATCTTGGCCGGAATGACCGAAAAGCCGGTGAGCGAGGGATCGGATGAGCCGATCTGGAAGTCGTTGTCGTGCAGGAAGTTGATCCCGCCGAAGATGCTGGCATAGGGGCGCCACCTTCCGCCGCAGCTATGCCCGGGACCAAAAGAAGCGTGAAGGCGGAGGCTGCGAAGGCGCGGGAGAATGCATGCATGGATGTCCCTTTCGGTTAAAGGAAGAAGGCCTGCAACGCGCGGCAACCGAATCACGCACTTTCCAACAACAACTTTTGGTAGCCAAACAAGGGACGTCTGCAACTAACATACATTAATGGCCGCTTGTTCCCATCTTCACCGGAACTGCGATCCGCCAGGCGCGTTTTGCTCGACCTCGATAAGGGAGAGAGAAATGGTCACGTTCAGGGAAATGAAGGTTCAGGACATTGTCGATGACGATGCCCTGACCACCGATCAGAAGATCGAGAAGCTGCGCAACATCGAGTCCGAGGCCCGCGCGCTGCAACGGGCGGCATCAGAGAGCGCCATGGCCGACGACGACGGCTGGCAAGAGGATTTGCGGCTGGTGAGGTTTGCGTTGGACAAACTCGGTGCGCAGGAGCCGAAAAAAGGCGCAGCCACTCTCTGACGCGCAAGCCCTATTGGCAGACGACGCGGACGCGCTGACCGGATTGCTGCGCCGTCCCGCAAGCAACCGTGGTTTCGTTTACAGGGGCGCTTTCGGGCGCCCTGCTTTTTGGAAACTGGCGCGGCTTGGCGACCACTGGAAAGACATTTGCGCCGCTTGCGACGGGCGGCGTCTGAGTGGAGGAAGGGCCCTTGTCCCACATGCGGCGGGCATCGATCTGCCTGGGGATGACGACGGTGCCATCCGACGTGCGCGAGCACCCACCGCCTGCAAGCAGGAGGCCGGACGAAAGGCAGATCAGAATTCGCGCCGCGACAGTCATTTGCGGCACTGATAGCGCGCCGGACGGCAGGCTGGCAATCACAGGTTTTTGGTAAGTCATGGATGACCTTTTTACCTTATCGCACTGCGATATACGTTCGCCGGCGTTAAGGTTAGCGGATCATTAAGTCTTATCATCCAAATTCCGGAAACGGACGAGGGGGCTTGTCCGGGCATGATTTGTTTTTGGACTGGATTGCGATGGAGACCGCGGGGGAGGCCGGCGCCGGGGGCGCTAACAGAGAGCTTGTTGCAGACGAGGTTGTGCGCGGCGGCGCGGCGAAGCCCCATGAGGCGCATTCCGGGCAAGCCCTGCATGAAATGGCCGATCTTGCCGGCGACTGGTTCTGGGAAACCGACGCCGATCTTCGCTTTTCGTGGCTTTCGGAAAACTATCGCGATGTGACCGGCATCGACCCCGCCAACGTGATCGGGCACTTCCGCTTCGACTTCATGGAACAGGTGCAGCAGGGTGGGCAAAAAGCTGTTGCGCATCTGCAGGACCTGCAGGCGCACCTGCCGTTTCGCGACTTCGTCTATGAATTGAAGGGCGGCTTGCCGAATTGCCGCTGGATTTCGACAAGCGGGTTTCCCTGCTTCGACGGCACGGGGCGTTTCATCGGTTATCGGGGCGCCGGCCGCAATGTCACTGCGACGGTGGAAGCCGTGGCCGATCTGGCGGTGGCGCCGCAGGTGGGACGCAAGGACATCCGGCAAATCCTGGCCGCGCTCAACGTGATGAGCGATGCGCTGTGCCTTTATGACGAGCAAGGCGCGCTGGTGCTGCACAATGCGGCGACGCTTTCGATGTATGCGGGTATTGCCGATGTCATCAAGCCTGGCGTCACCTTGCCCGAGATGGTCGAGGTCGGGCTTTCGCGCGGTCTGTGGGATACCGAAGGGCTCGATCCGCAAGCCTGGCGCGATGCGTTCCTCGAACGCCATAGCGGCGGATGCGGCACGTCGGTGGCCATCAAGTTCGCAGATGGCCGGGTTGTCATTCACCGGGAAATGCGCACCGACAATGGCGGCACCATTTCCGTCTGCACAGACGTCACGGAACTGGAAAGCCACAAGCTAGAGGTGACGAATGCCGGGGAGCGCAGCCGCGAACTGCTCTACGATCTTGAGCGGACGATCGATTCGCTCGAACTGGCCATTGTCATTGTCGACGGGAATTTGGACGTCGAACTGATCAACAAGGCATTCTACGATATCTGGAAAGTGACCCCGCAGCAGGTTCGCCCGGGCAATCCGTTCCGCTCGCTGATCGACATCAACCGCCACAACGGCATCTACGATGTGGCCGATGCGGACTGGGAAAATTACGTCGCCTCGCGGCTGGATGAAATCCGTGCGGGCGATGTTACGCCGCGCGAGTTCAAGCGGGCCGACGGATGCACGATGATCTATTCGGTCACCGCCCTTTCCGGCGGCAGGCGGTTGATCTCGTATTATGACGTCACCGAACTGAAGGAACGTGAAAGGGCGCTCGGCGTCAGCATGCGCCAGATCGACCTGTTCCGGCACATGATGGACGAACTGCCGATCGCGGCTTTCACCAAGAACCAGGACCTGACGCTTGAATTCGTCAACAAGGCCTGGTGCGCGCTGACCGGAATTTCCAAGGAAGAGGCAACCGGCCGCACCGATACCGACATATTCGGCGCAGAATATTCTCGCGTCTACACGGTTGACGATACAGAGGTCATTCGCACCGGCGAGGTCAAGGAAGTCGAGGAGCAGATCAGGCACCGCAACGGGACCGTGCGGCAACTGATGACCCGCAAGAACCGGCTGAAGACCATCGACGGCGCGGTGCACCTGCTGGGAACAAGCACCGATATCACCGACCTGAAGGAGCGCGAGGCCGAATTGCAGGACGCGCGCCACCGGGCTGTTCTGGCAGACCGGGCGAAATCCGAGTTCCTGGCCAATATGAGCCACGAAATCCGGACGCCGATGAACGGCGTGCTGGGCATGGCGGAATTGCTCGCCAAGTCCGACCTCGACCCAAAGCAGCGGGCATTCACCGACATCATCGTGAAGTCGGGCAACGCGCTTTTGACCATCATCAACGACATCCTCGATTTCTCGAAGATCGACGCGGGCCAGCTTGTGCTGGACCCTGCACCCTTCAATCTGTCGGAAGCGATCGAGGATGCAGCAGCGCTCGTGGCGACCCGCGCCAAGGAAAAGGATATCGAGCTGATCGTGCGCGTCGAGCCCGGTCTGGAAGGCCACTTCGTCGGAGACGTCGGGCGCATCCGCCAGATCGTCCTCAACCTGCTCGGCAACGCCGTGAAGTTCACCGACAAGGGCCACGTGCTGGTCGATGTTTCCGGCGAGGATACCGACAACGGAATGAAGCTGCACGTCTCGGTCACGGATACCGGCATGGGCATACCGCAGGACAAGCTTGCGCTCATTTTCGAGAAGTTCAGCCAGGTCGATGCCTCTTCGACGCGCCGGCACGAAGGCACCGGCCTTGGCCTTGCCATCTCGTCGCGGCTCGTCGGATTGATGAAAGGCGAGATCGGGGTGGAGAGCGAGGAAGGCAAGGGCTCGACATTCTGGTTTGCGGTGACGCTGCCAAGGGTGAAGCGTGCGGCTGCCCGCCGCGGCCTGCCCATCGACGTGACTGGAGCCCGCGTGCTTGTCATCGACGACAATGCGGTGAACAGGTCGATCCTGACCGAGCAGATGGTTTCCTGGGCATTCGATTCCTGCGCGGCAGCAAGCGGGCAGGAGGGCCTGAAGGTGCTTTCGGCCGCCGCTGCCCACGGACTTTCAGTGGACTGCATCATTCTCGACTACCAGATGCCCGGCATGAATGGAGCGGAAGTAGCGCAGATCATCCGCTCGACGCCGGAACTGGCCGATACGCCGATCGTGCTTTTGACTTCGGTCGATCAATCTCTTGCCGATACGAACTACCGCGACCTCGGCATCGACGCCCACCTTACCAAGCCGACGCGCGCCTCCTCGCTGCTGGAGACGCTGGTTGCGACGATCCAACGCCACAGGGCGGCGAGAAGCGGCGAACATGTTGCGGTGAATGTGGGTGCGGAAGAGCCGGCCCCTGAAGCCACGATTCAAACGCCGGTCGAGCGCGCGTCGCTGCTTGCTCCCACGACGCGCCTGCGCATGCCGCAAGGCATACATGGCAATCTGGACATACTGGTTGCGGAGGACAATGAGGTGAACCAGCTGGTGTTCACCCAGATCCTTTCGGAAACGGGCTACAGTTTCGAGATCGTCGCCAACGGCCGCAAGGCGGTCGATGCCTATGAGAGGCTCAATCCACGCATGATCCTGATGGATGTTTCGATGCCCGAGATGAACGGGCACGAAGCCACCGGTAAGATCCGCGAACTGGAGGCGGCGCGCGAGACGCATGTGCCGATCGTAGGCGTGACGGCGCACGCCTTGAAAGGCGACCGCGAACGCTGTCTCGAAGCCGGCATGGACGACTACCTGCCAAAGCCGATCAGCCCGAAGGCGCTGATGGCGAAGGTCGACCGCTGGATCGGGATGGTGGCTGACATGGATCGTATCGCCTGATTGGCGAAGGCGTTTCCAGCGGTCTGTGACATTCGATAATTTTTAGAGTTTTGCCGGTGTGGCGCGAGGACAGGGCGCGGCTTCTAGCCAAGTCGCTGATTCCAGAAACCAAACCGCCCGCAAGGGCGAATGGCGAAACGGCTATCGATGTTAGCAAGCCGGCGCAACGTTTACCGGACCGACACGAAACTGTCATGCGACTGTTATAAACGAGCGTTATGGCCTCACCGGGCGCAGAAGGAACGCGCCAAGAGACCACACCATCCGAACAGGAGCAGGCCATATGAAACGATACCTTTTGACGGCGTCCGCTGCGGCGCTCGTGCTGGCCGGGACGGCTGGCTTCGCCTCGGCGCGCGACCAGATCCAGGTTGCCGGTTCGTCCACCGTGCTGCCTTACGCCAAGATCGTTGCCGAGCAGTTCGGCGAGACCTTCACCAACTTCAAGACCCCGGTTGTTGAATCGGGCGGAAGCGGCGCCGGCATCAAGGAATTCTGCAAGGGCGTCGGTGAAAACACCATCGACATCGCCAATTCCTCGCGCCCGATCAAGAAGGACGAAGTGCAGTCCTGCATCGACGCCGGCGTCAAGGAAATCCAGGAAGTGAAGATCGGCTATGACGGCATCGTCTTCGCCACCGACATCAACGGCCCGGATTGGGCGCTGACGCCGGAAGACGTCTACAAGGCGCTGGCCGCCAAGATCGCCGTGGACGGCAAGCTGGTCGACAATCCGAACACCAAGTGGAACCAGGTCAACCCGAACCTGCCCGACTGGGATATCGCCGCCTACATTCCGGGCGAGAAGCACGGCACGCGTGAAGTGTTCGAGGAAAAGCTCCTCATCGCCGGCTGCAAGAAGCTCGGCGGCGTCGAGGCCGGCACGGCTTCGGGCCTTGACGAGAAGGGCGCGGAAGCTGCCTGCAAGGCAGTTCGCAAGGACGGCAAGGCGGTCGACATCGACGGCGACTACACCGAGACGCTGGCCCGCATCGATAGCAACAAGACCGGCGTCGGCGTGTTCGGCCTCGCCTTCTACGAAAACAACGCCGACAAGCTGAAGGTCGCCACCGTCGGCGGCATCACGCCTTCGGTCGAGACCATCGCCAAGGGCGAGTATCCGGTTTCGCGTCCGCTGTTCTTCTACGTGAAGAAGGCGCATCTGGGCGTCGTTCCCGGCCTCAAGGAATATGTCGACTTCTTCCTCGACGACCAGATGGTTGGCCCCGAGGGTCCGCTTGCCGAGTACGGCCTGGTTGCCGCGCCGGACGCCGAGCGCGCTGCGCAGCGCGAAGCCTTCGACGCCGGAAAGACGATGTAATCAATACTGGTGCCGGGGCGCGGTCAGCCGCGCCCCGGCATTCGCCGTCTCTTGAGAGGCGACGGTCATCCGATCCCGGAACGGACCCATGTCATCATTCATCGTGATTGCCATAATTCTCGCCATCGGCCTTGCCGCGTTCATAGTCGGCAGGCAACGCGCAGTGGCGCAGAACGACGGCAAGGTGAAGCCGCATTCGCGCGCACACTATCATGGCTGGTGGGCGTTCCTGCTCGCAGTGCTGCCTGCGCTGCTCATGCTTCTGGTGTGGGATGCCGGCAGGTCAACCTATCTCGGCCGCCAGGTCCATGCGGCGCTGCCGGCACAGGCGGAAGACGGTTCGCCGATCAACGCGCAGATTTCGGCCGGACTGGTGAACAGCCTCGCAAGAGGGCTTCGCCGCCTCGATGCGGATACGCAGGCGTCCTTGCCTGCGACATTTGCCGAATTGCAGCCCTTGCTTGCCCAAAAGGGCGTCGCGCTGGCCACCGATACCAGGGACTACATGATCCCGATCGCGCAGGCGGCGAATGCCTCGCAGGATCGGTTGAGCCTGATCGGCGGGGTGCTTGCGATCGTGCTTGCCGCAGCCGGCGCGCTTTACGCGGTCGGTGCGGTCAAGCCGCGCGGCCGTGCCCGCAACAATGTCGAGAAGCTGATGCTGTGGGGGCTGCTTGGCGCCTCGACCATCGCCATCTTGACCACCATCGGCATCGTCCTGTCGATGCTGTTCCAGACCATCCAGTTCTTCGGGTCGGTATCGCCGATGAATTTCTTCTTCGGCACGGTTTGGGACCCGCGCTTTGCCGCTGCCGGTTCAGGGGGCAGCGAGGGCCAGTTCGGCCTTATCCCGCTGCTTGCCGGCACGCTCTACATCGCCCTGGTGGCGCTTTTGGTGGCCGTGCCGGTCGGGCTGATGTCAGCCGTCTACATGGCCGAATACGCATCCTCCAAGGTTCGCGCGGTGGTCAAGCCGGCGCTTGAACTGCTCGCCGGCATCCCGACCATCGTCTACGGCATCTTCGCGCTGGTGACGCTGGGGCCGTGGCTGCGCGACATCAGCGCGGCGCTGACCGGCGGCGCGCCGTTCATCCAGGGGCAGAGCATTTTCGTCGCCGGCCTCGTCATGGGCATCATGCTGATCCCTGTCGTTTCCTCGCTGTCCGACGACATCATCACCGCCGTGCCGCGCGCACTGCGTGACGGTTCGCTCGGGCTTGGTGCGACGCGCTCCGAAACCATCAAGCGGGTGGTGCTGCCGGCCGCGCTGCCGGGCATTGTCGGCGCGGTGCTTTTGACCGCCTCGCGCGCCATCGGCGAAACCATGATCGTGGTGCTGGCGGCAGGCGTTGCCGCCAACCTGACGCTCAACCCGTTCGAGGCGATGACCACGATTACCGTCAAGATCGTCAACCAGTTGACCGGCGACCTCGAGTTCAACTCGCCGCAGACGCTGGTCGCCTTTGCGCTCGGCATAACGCTTTTCGGCCTGACGCTGATCATGAACATCGTGGCGCTTGCCATCGTGCGGAAATACCGGGAGCAGTACGAATGACCGACGTTTCCATCGATACGATGCCGGTTGCGGCAGCGCCCGCGCGGCGCGACATCGGGCTGAAGGCACGCTACCGTGCCGAGCGCCGGTTCCGCATCTACGGCGTGCTGGCAATCTCGGTCGGGCTGATCTTCCTCGCCATCATGCTGGCTTCGATCGTGCTCAAGGGCCATACCGCCTTCTGGCAGACGACCGTGACCCTGCCGATCAGCTTCGACGAGAAGGTCATCGACCCGCAGGGCGAGCGCGCCACTGACCCTAATGTGCTGATCAAGGCGAACTATCCGAAGCTTGCCGAGAATGCGCTGGTTGCCAAGCTTGGCATCAACGCCGACGACAAGGCTGCGGTGCGCAAGCTCAAAGGCTTCCTTTCCGACGGCGCGCGCGTACAGTTGCGCGACATAGTGGTTTCCGATCCTTCTGTGATCGGCACGACGCGCGACGTCGAAGTGCTTGTCTCCGCCAACATGGATTCTGCCTTCAAGGGCCAGATCGACCTGAGCGTCGACCAGGCGCGCCGCAAGGTTTCCGACCAGCAGGTCGCCTGGATGAACCAGCTCAAGGCCGAGGGCGTCATGGCCGAGCATTTCAACAGCGGCCTGTTTACGTTTGGCGCATCCAGCCGGCCGGAGACTTCCGGCATGGGCGTCGCCATCATCGGCTCGTTCTACATGATGGCGATCGTGCTTTTGCTGGCGCTGCCGATTGGCGTGGCGGCGTCGATCTACCTTGAAGAATTCGCCAAGAAGAACCGCTTCACCGACCTGATCGAGGTCAACATCAACAACCTTGCAGCCGTGCCGTCGATCGTGTTCGGCCTGCTCGGGCTTGCGGTGTTCGTGAACTTCCTTGGCATGCCGCGCTCGGCTTCCATCGTCGGCGGTCTGGTGCTGACGCTGATGACGCTGCCGACAATCATCATTGCGACGCGCGCGGCACTTGCCGCCGTGCCGCCTTCGATCCGTGCCGCGGCTCTCGGCCTCGGCGCTTCGCGGATGCAGATGGTGTTCCACCACATCCTGCCGCTGGCAGCACCCGGCATCCTGACCGGCACAATCATCGGGCTGGCGCGCGCGCTCGGTGAAACGGCGCCGCTTTTGTTGATCGGCATGGTGGCCTTCGTGGCCGACTATCCGGCGACGCCATTCGACCCGGCAACCGCACTGCCGGTGCAGATCTACATGTGGGCGAACGAGGCCGAACGCGCCTTCGTCGAACGCATGTCGGGCGCAATCATCATCCTTCTCATTTTCCTGATGGCCATGAACATCACGGCAATCGTGCTGCGCCGGCGTTTCGAGCGGCGCTGGTAGCAAAGGGACGAACAATGAATATCATGACCGAAAAAACCCTTGAAAGCGCAGTGGACGCCAAGATGAGCAGCCAATCGAACGAAGCCATCAAGATGCGCGGCGACAAGGTCGGCGTTTTCTACGGCGACAAGCAGGCGCTGTTCGACGTCGATCTTCTGGTGCGGCAGAACCAGGTGACCGCGCTGATCGGCCCATCCGGCTGCGGCAAGTCCACCTTCCTGCGCTGCCTCAACCGCATGAACGACACCATCGATAGCGCCCGCGTGGTCGGCAAGATCACGCTCGACGGCGAGGACGTCTACGACAAGGCCATCGACGTGGTTGAATTGCGCGCCCGCGTCGGCATGGTGTTCCAGAAGCCCAATCCGTTCCCGAAGTCGATCTACGAGAACGTCGCCTACGGCCCGCGCATCCACGGCCTTGCCCGCAACAAGAGCGACCTCGACGGCGTCGTGGAATCGAGCCTGAAGCGCGCCGGCCTGTTCAACGAGGTGAAGGACCGCCTGCATGAGCCCGGCACCGGTCTTTCCGGCGGCCAGCAGCAGCGCCTGTGCATAGCGCGCGCCATTGCGGTGTCGCCGGAAGTGATCCTGATGGACGAGCCATGCTCGGCGCTTGACCCGATCGCCACCGCGAGGGTGGAAGAGCTGATCGACGAACTGCGCCAGAACTACACCATCGTCATCGTGACCCACTCCATGCAGCAGGCGGCGCGCGTGTCGCAGCGCACGGCGATGTTCCATCTCGGCTACCTGGTCGAGGAGGGCGCGACCGAGAAGATGTTCACCAACCCCGACGACAAGCGCACGCAGGACTACATTACCGGCCGCTTCGGTTGAGCCGCCATCTGCGAAACGCCTAGAGATTTGAGGACAGCATCATGGGTGAGCACACCGTTGCGTCATTTGACGAAGACCTCAACGAGGTCAGCAGACTGGTTCGCGACATGGGCGATCTTGCCGGCTCGATGGTGAGCGGCGCGACGCGCGCGCTGCTCACCTCCGACAATGCGCTGGCCCAGCGCGTCGTTTCCGAGGATGCGGTGATGGACACGCGCCAGCGCGAGCTGGACGACCGCGCGATTACGCTGATCGCCAAACGCCAGCCGATGGCGCAGGACCTGCGCGCGGTGGTCGGCGCCATCCGCATGGCAGGCGACCTCGAGCGGATCGGCGATCTTGCCAAGAACATTGCCAAGCGCGTCAGTGCGGTCGGCAAATCGGCTGCGCCGCGAGAGCTTGCCCATTCCATCGAGACCATGGCGGGACTTGTGCTCGCCCAGGTGCAAGGCGTTATCGAGCGCCATGCGGCTCGCGATGCCGCCGGACTGGTGAAGCTGCGCGAAGAAGACGAGCGCATCGACGTCAAATATACATCGGTGTTCCGCGAGCTTCTCACCTACATGATGGAAGACCCGCGCAACATCACGCCCTGCACGCATCTTCTGTTTTGCGCCAAGAACCTTGAGCGCATCGGCGATCATGTCACCAACATCGCGGAAAACGCCTATTATGTGCTGACCGGCGAACAGTTGCCGGTGCATCGTCCGAAGCAGGACGAGACGGCAATGTCCGCCGCTTGAAGCGCAAGACGGGAAAACGAACAAGATGATTGCACCGCGCATCATGGTGGTCGAAGACGAGGAGCCGCTGGGCGTCCTGCTTCGGTACAATCTGGAATCGGAAGGCTATCAGGTCGAAGTCATCACGCGCGGCGACGAGGCGGAGATCAGGCTGCAGGAGAATGTGCCCGACCTTCTGGTGCTCGACTGGATGGTGCCCGCGGTGTCCGGCATCGAACTGTGCCGCCGCCTGCGCATGCGTCCCGAAACGGAGCGGTTGCCGATCATCATGCTCACCGCGCGCGGCGAGGAGAGCGACCGCGTGCGCGGGCTTTCAACCGGTGCCGACGACTATCTGGTCAAGCCGTTTTCGACGCCCGAGTTCATGGCCCGGGTAAAGGCGCTCCTGAGGCGCGCCAAGCCTGAAGTCCTCTCATCCGTCTTGAAGGTCGGCGACATCGTGCTCGACCGCGAGTCGCACCGGGTCTATCGCAAGAAGAGCGAGATCAAGCTCGGGCCGACCGAATTCCGCCTGCTCGAGTTCATGATGCGCCATCCCGGCCGCGTGTTCTCGCGCGGGCAGTTGCTCGACAATGTCTGGGGCGAAACCATCTACATCGACGAGCGCACGGTGGACGTGCATGTCGGGCGGTTGCGCAAGGCAGTCAACAATGGCCGCATGCCGGACGTCATCAGGACCATTCGCGGGTCCGGCTACGCGATCCAGGAAGAGTAGACGGCCAACGGCTTTCGGGGCCAGCCGCAGGGCTGACCGCACTCAGGCCATTTCGTGACCGGCGGCGAGCTCCATCTGGGCCGGATTGCCGGCGGCGAAGATTTCGTTGTCGACGAAGGTCAGTGCGCGCATGGCGCAGCCTCCGCGCAACAGCGCCAGTTCGTCCGGTTCCGTGTCGAAAGATATCGAGGTCGAGTGGTGGCCGCCCGCCGTCCTGGCGATGGCTTCGCGCAGCGCCGGTTCGATGAGGTCGAAGGCGGCAGCGCTTGCCCCGACCATCGCGACCGGAGCCGGATCGATCAGCGCAAACAGGCTGCCGAGGCCGAAGCCAAGCGCCTCGCCGGCCTTGCGGTAGGCTTCCCGCTCCGGCCCGTCATGGTCTCGGGCAGCGTCAGCCAAGGCGCGCATATCGGCCTCGCCGATGTCGTCCACCGGCTCGGCGTTTTCGTCCATGCGCCGCGCATTGCGCCAGATGGCGTAGTTGCCCGCATAGGCCTCGATGCAGCCTCGCCGTCCGCAGCGGCATAGCGCGCCGTCAGGCCGATGGATCATGTGGCCGAACTCGCCGCCGGATGAATGCGTGCCGGTGAACAGCTCGCCCTTCAGGACCAGCCCCATGCCGATGCCGTGCGACAAGAGGATGGCGATAAAGTCGTTCCTGTAGCGCTCGGGGTCGCGCCAGCGCAGCGCCACGGCCATCATGTTGCAGTCGTTCTCCACCGTCACGGGAACGGAAAATTCACGCTCCAATATGTCGGCAAAAGCGATGTCGGTGTGTGGCGTGATCGGCGACCACAGCATGGCGCGGGCCGGCGCGTCGGTGATGCCCTGTATGGCCAGGACGATGCGCAGGACGCGGCGGCCGTCGCGCCTTGGATCATCGAGCTTGCGCCTGACGATGGCCACGCATTCGCCGATGAGGTCCTCGCGCGGCATGGCGCGGGTGTCGAGCCGATGCTGCTCTTCGGCGACGATTTCGCCGGCATAGTCGAGCAGGGTTGCGGCAAGGAAATTGAGCGACAGGACGACGGTCATGACCACCGCCGCCTTCGGCTCCAGCGCCAGCGCCACCTGCGGCCGGCCACGCTTCAGGGCGAGCTGTTCGTGACGGGCTTCGGCCAGAATGCCCTCGGAAATCAGGTCGGACGAGATTGCCGAAATGGTGGAATGGCTGAGGCTGGTGACCGCGGCGATTTCGGTGCGCGAGGTCTGGCCATTGCGCCGCACGGCCGAGATGACCATGGCGCGGTTGCGCCGGCGCAAATCGTCGTGGCGGATTCCCACCGTCATGTCGCGTTGTCCTCCCTTCGGCAGCGCGCCGTGCATAACAGCACAGCGATAGTGTCAGAAGCTCCATGCGATGTCATTATTTAATTCGAGTTCCGAAAAAAATCATTTACGGGCGCGGAATCACAGTTGACAGAAAAGCGGTGTTGCGGCACACTTTTTTCGAGGCTCGAAAAAAAGAGCTTCCGCACCAGCATCGGGTCAGATTAGTCGCGCCTGTGTGGCGCAGGGAGGAAATCATGAGGAAATTTACGGCCGCCATCCTGGCGGGTGCCGCTATGTCGCTGACGCTCGTCGCGACCGCCGAGGCAAAGGACAAGGTCATCGGCGTCTCCTGGTCGAACTTCCAGGAAGAGCGTTGGAAGACCGACGAGGCTGCCATGAAGGCGGCAATCGAGGCTGCCGGCGACAAGTACATCTCCGCCGACGCGCAGTCGTCCGCGGCCAAGCAGCTTACCGACGTCGAAAGCCTCATCAGCCAGGGCGCCAATGCGCTGATTATCCTGGCCCAGGACGCTTCGGCCATCGGCCCGGCGGTGCAGAAGGCGCTGGACGAGAGCATTCCGGTCGTCGGCTATGACCGCCTGATCGAGAACAAGGACGTCTTCTACCTTACCTTCGACAACAAGGAAGTCGGCCGCATGCAGGCCCGCGAAGTGTTCAAGGTGAAGCCGGAAGGCAACTACGTCTTCATCAAGGGCTCGGGCGCCGATCCGAACGCAGACTTCCTGTTTGCTGGTTCCATGGAAGTGCTCAAGGAAGCCATCGACAGCGGCAGGATCAAGAATGTCGGCGAAGCCTATACCGATGGCTGGCTGCCGGCCAACGCCCAGAAGAACATGGAGCAGTTCCTGACCGCCAACGACAACAAGGTCGATGCGGTCGTGGCGGCCAATGACGGCACCGCCGGCGGCGTCGTCGCGGCGCTGACGGCGCAGGGTCTTGCGGGCAGCGTTCCGGTGTCGGGCCAGGATGGCGACCATGCCGCCCTCAACCGCGTGGCGCTGGGCACCCAGACCGTTTCGGTGTGGAAGGATGCACGTGAACTCGGCAAGAACGCAGCCGAGATCGCTTCGCAGCTTGCCGACGGCAAGGCCATGACCGACATCGCCAACGTGCAGGACTTCACCACGCCTGGCGGCAACACCGTCAAGTCGGTGTTCCTGACCCCGATCGCGATCACCAAGGACAATCTCAACGTCGTCATCGACGCCGGCTGGATTTCCAAGGATGCGGTTTGCGCCGGTGTCGCCGCCGGTGCGGTTGCCGCCTGCAACTGAGTTCGCCTGACGGTGAGCATGATGCGCCGCGGCCCAAAAGCCGCGGCGTTTTCAAAAGAAGCGCGGATGCTGTTGGCCGGTTCGGCAAAAAAGGCGCAAGCGGCACCGCCAGGGGCGTGCCTGAAAACAGCGCATCTTCCTACGCGCTTTCCGCTTCCGGCGACGCCGGAAAGACAATAGCATGAGCACGCTGCGCAAAAGCATCGGACCGACAAGCGCGGCGGTTTCTATCCGATGCGAAACGGCCAGGTGGGCAACACGCCGATTGGTTGCGGGCCGATCTGACGCCAGAGGCAAGCCGGTGGGAGGAAACCATGAGTGACGTGACCTCAGCAACGACGGTCGACCGGGCGCGGGAGGCTGAACTAGGCCCTGTCGCCCGCTTCCTGAAAGCGACAGAACTCGATACCCGCATGCTGGGCATGGTCGCGGCGCTGATCCTGATCTGGATCGTGCTGCACTTCCTGTCCGGCGGGCTTTTCCTGACGCCGCGCAACCTGTGGAACCTTTCGGTCCAGACTTCGTCGGTCGCGATCATGGCAACCGGTATGGTGCTGGTCATCGTGATGCGCAACATCGATCTGTCGGTAGGTTCGCTCGAAGGCGTCATCGGCATGATCATGGGCGTGCTGCAAGCCCAGATTCTCATCCGCGTCATGGGTTTCTCCGCCGGCGATCCGTGGATATGGATCATTGCGCTGGCCTGCGGCATAGCCTTCGGTCTGCTGATCGGGGCCTTCCAGGGCTTCATCATCGCCTATCTGGAAGTGCCGTCCTTCATCGTCACGCTCGGCGGCCTGCTGGTCTGGCGCGGCGCGGCATGGTGGGTCACCAGCGGCCAGACGGTCGCACCGCTCGATGCCACGTTCCAACTCATGGGCGGCGGCCCGAACGGCTCCATCGGCGCGACGTGGAGCTGGATCATCGGGGTTGTCGCCTGCCTCGCCGTCATCTTCATGCTGCTCAACGGTCGCACCCAGCGCAAGCGCTTCCGGTTCCCGCTGCGGCCGGTCTGGGCCGAGGTGTTTCTCGGCGCGGTTGCCTGCGCCGTCATTCTGGGCGCCATACAGGTCGCCAATTCCTATCCGTGGCCGGTCGGCATCGTGAAGCGCTATGCGGAAGCGAACGGCATAACGATCCCGGAAGGTGGGCTTTTCATTGCCCACGGCATCGCCATTCCCGTTTTGATGGCGGTGATGGTCGGCATCGTCATGACTTTCGTCACCAACCGGACACGCTTCGGACGCTACGTTTTCGCCATCGGCGGCAATCCTGAGGCGGCTAACCTTGCCGGTATCAACACACGCTGGGTGACGATGAAGGTGTTCATGATCATGGGAGCGCTGGTGGCCATCAGCGCGGCCATCTCGTCGGCCCGTCTCAACGCCTCCACCAATGCGCTCGGCACGCTGGATGAACTTTTGGTCATCGCGGCTGCGGTCATCGGCGGCACATCGCTTGCCGGCGGCGCAGGCACCGTTGTCGGCGCCATGCTGGGCGCGCTTCTGATGCAGTCGCTGCAATCCGGCATGGTGCTGCTCGGCGTCGATTCACCATTGCAGAGCATCGTCGTCGGCGCGGTCCTGGTCGTCGCGGTCTGGCTCGACACCGTCTATCGCAAGCGGGTTTAGGGAGGAATTGACCATGGCTACCGCTCAAGCTGCCAATGCAACTCCGCTGGTCGACCTGCGCAACATTTCCATCGCCTTCGGCGGCATCCGCGCCGTCGACGATGCCTCGGTCGATCTCTATCCGGGCGAGGTCGTGGCGCTGCTCGGCCATAATGGCGCCGGCAAGTCGACGCTGATCAAGATCCTGTCGGGCGCCTACAAGCGCGACGCAGGCCAAATCCTGGTAAACGGCGAGGAAGCCTCGATCTCGAATCCGCGCGACGCCAAGAAATACGGCATCGAGACGATCTACCAGACGCTGGCGCTGGCCGACAATGTCGATGCCGCCGCCAACCTGTTCCTGGGGCGCGAGCTGATGACGCGCTGGAACACGCTGGACGACGTGGCCATGGAAGCGGAAGCCCGCAAGGTGATGGGCCGCCTCAACCCGCGCTTCCAGCGTTTCAAGGAGCCGGTCATCAAGCTGTCGGGCGGACAGCGGCAGTCGGTGGCTATTGCACGCGCGATCCTGTTCAACGCGCGCATCCTGATCATGGACGAGCCGACGGCTGCCCTTGGACCCCAGGAGACGGCGCAGGTGGGCGAACTGGTCAAGCAGCTCAAGGCCGACGGCATCGGCATCTTCCTCATCAGCCATGATATCCATGATGTCTTCGATCTTGCCGACAGGGTGTGCGTGATGAAGAACGGCCAGGTGGTCGGCACCGCGAGGACGACCGATGTGACCAAGGACGAGGTGCTTGGCATGATCATCCTCGGCAAATGTCCGGCCGGGGCCATACCCGGGCCGGGGGCGCTGAAGATCGCGGCCTGACTGCCGGGCTGATGGACAATTCAAGAGTGAAGGGCCGGCACTGCCGGCCCATTCATTTCCCACATTCATTTCCAATGCGAAGACTCGGCCAAACCGTGCCTTGTGTTGGCGCGTGGACTTGCTAAGAAGTGCGGGGGCTAGCCACGGACCGCATCATCTGTTGAAGAAACTTTTCCCGATTCTGACGTTTCTGGCCGTGGCATTGATCAGCCTGACTATGGCGGGCTTTGCCTATTTCGCCACGCAGGAAGCCTCCCGCATCAAGTTCCAGGCGACGGTCGATGATGCCGTCAATCGCATCGAGAGCCGCATCGATCTGCACCTTTCGCTGCTTCGCTCGACCCAGGCGCTTTTCGATGCACGCAATGGGCAGGTCACGCGCAACGAGTTCAAGGCCTACTTTAACGCGCTGGATGTCGACGGGAATTTTGCCGGCTTGCGCGGTATCGGGTTCCTCAAGCTGATCCGCACCGGAGACGAGGCAGTCGCCGAACGCGCGATCAAGCAGGAATATGGCATAGACCGGGTCATCTATCCGGCCACGACGCAGCAATGGCGCACGCCAATCGTGCTGTTCGAGCCTTTGGAAGAGAGAAATCTTTCCAGCGTCGGCTACGACATGTTCACCGAAGACGCCCGCCGCGCGGCGATCGAAGCTGCAATGGCGGACGACGAACAGCACGCAAGCGGGCGGGTTCTCCTCGGGCAGCAGACTGGCGCAGAGCAAACTTTCCCCGGTTTTCTGGTGTTCGTACGGCTCAACATCGACACCGCGCCTGATGCCGTCGATGCTGCAACGTCTTCGACGGCAGGATTTCTCTATGCCGCTTTCCGGGCCGGCGACCTGTTCCGGGTGGCGTTGCGGCGGATGCCGCTGCTTCCGGTCAATGTCGAGATCTACGACCAGACGGCAAATTCCGACAGCCTGCTGTTCCGGTCGGAAACGCCTCCGGTCGAAGGGATCGGCAACCGGCTTCTCGATACCCGCAAGATAACGGTGGCTGGCCGGCAATGGGTGTTGGAGTTCCGCCCGACAAGTGCGTTTTCGCCACCGTCTTCGCGCGCCATTCCGATCATGCTCGGCCTGTTCGGACTGCTGCTGGCGGGGGCCATCGCACTGGTGGCGCGCTACCAGGAACGCGCCTATGACGCGGTGGCGCAGCTTCATGAGACAACCGAGAAAAGCCTGCTCGAAAAGGACCTGATGCTTCAGGAGATGAAGCATCGCATCAAGAACCTGATCACGCGCGTGCTGGCGATTGCACGCCAGACCGCTTCGGGTGCGACCGACGTCAAGGAATTTTCCGACTCCTTTGCCGCCCGGCTTCAGGCGATGGCCGCATCGCAGGACATGCTGACCCGTTCACGCTGGCAGAAGGCCGATCTTGGCGATCTTCTGCGCATCGAACTCGGACAAGTGTTCGGCAAGGAGTTGCCGAGAGATCTGTTGTCGGGACCCCAGGTGCTGCTTGACGAGACCGCGACACAGGCGCTTGGCCTGACTTTCCACGAGTTGGCGACGAATGCGCTGAAGTACGGCGAGGCCGGCAATGCCGTCGGCGCGCTCAAGGTGGACTGGAAAACGGAACGGCTGGACCGTGAAAGGGTGCTCGTCCTCAACTGGCGCGAATCGGGCCAGACTGGTCTTGAAGCGCCGACAAGAACCGGATTCGGCACCAAACTCATCGACATGAACATCACGCGCGAACTTAACGGCACCATTGAACGCAAGTTCAAGCCGAATGGCTTGCAGGTCGAGATCAGGATTCCCCTGAAATAGCCTACCTCAACGAAAAGAGGCCGGGTTTCCCCGGCCTCCCAATTCTCGACTGACTGTCCGATCAGTTGCAGCGCGCCGTGTAGATGCGGCGGGTATCGGGATCACGATACTGGCAGTAGCCGTTGCGCAAGTTGCGCACCAGGAGGCCGGAACCTGCGCCGACGGCCGCGCCGATCAACGCACCCCTGCCGCCGCCGGCGATCCCGCCAATGACAGCACCGGCCGCTGTGCCGACACCTACGTCCTGCTCGGTGGTGGTGCAGCCGCTCAGGGCCACGAGTGCAGCCACGACGACGATTATCTTGCGCATGTAGTCACTCCTCTCGCTTTTGATGTCTCTCGCTTCGCGGCGATCCCCTGCCATCTAGCACGAGCGCGCCGATTCTGCGTTACGGTTTTCATTCTTGGCTAAGATAGTCTTTTTCAGGGCGGTGGCTGTTGGAGGCAACGACCGTCGCGGTTTCGACCGAGGCATCAAGCTTGCCGTCCGGGGTGACCGACCAGACAAGTTCCGCATAGTCTTCTTCCAGCGCCGGATCGAGGCCGATGCAGGTACCCATGACGTGTTCAGCCTCGCCAGACATTTCGCGAAGCGAAAGCGCCCGCGTAGCGACGCAATCCTCGGCGGTTTCGAATACGGTGACCGGCGCGGGCAATTCCCGGCACTGGGAAAGATCGCCCGAGCAACCCACGATCAGCAACAATGCAGCGATGTGTTCCATTGCGTTTTCCTCTTGGCAGTGGAAACGCACGGAACCGTGCATGGTTCCTGAGATGGTGCGGTTCGTGATGCTATTCCGTTTCGAAATTGCCGTGCGGAACGGTGAGATGGTACTGGAGCCGGCCTCCGGACATGTCGAGAGAGGCTTGTCCGTTCAGTGAAAGCGGCACGACACGCTCGAGGGTGACGCGGCCGAAATGGCGCAAGGTGGGAAGCTCAGCGTCGGATTCGAACGGTTCGCTCCATAGCAGGCGCAGCGACCTAGTTTCGCCGGCCTCGGTCATCAACTCGGAGCCGACATTGACCGCGCCACCCGGCCGCGAAAGGGCGCCATAACCCAGCGAGTTGACGACCAGCTCATGTATGGCGAGGCCGATATGCAGCGCTGCGTTGGGATTGAGATAGGGGTTCGAGCCTTCGAATTGCAGGCTGTTGTGATTGCCATTGGTATAGCGGCCGACCTGCCCATAGATCAGCTCGCGCAATTGCGCCCCGCGCCAGTTGGACGAGGTTACGAGGTCCTGCGAAGAGGCAAGCGATTGCAGCCTGCCCTGGAAGCGGGTGAGGAAGTCGGCGATGGTTTCCGAATAACGCCCGGTCTGGCTGGCGATGCTCTGGATGATGGCGAGCAGGTTTTTCGAGCGGTGGCTGACCTCGCGCAACAGGGCGCGCAGGCTCTGTTCGCGCCGCTTGCGCTCGGTGGTCTCGACCTTGGTGGTCATGACGCCTCGCACGCTGCCATCCTTGGCGACATCGGGATCGACCCAGACCTCGAACCAGCGCATGCCATCTTCTCCGGGCGCACTGATCTCGAACCGGTCCGGTTGACCGGATGCAATCGCACTGCGCCTTGCGGCAATGATGCGATCCGTCTGGGATGGAGGGAGGATGGTATCGCCGTGGCCACCTGCCACCGCCCACGGCGCCGGCATATTGCGCGCCCACACCGTGCGCAGGTCGTTGTCCTGGTAGAGAACTGAAACGCCGGCATTCCGCAAGGCATGGAGCAGTGCCCGGCCGAGCTGCGAATCGTCCTTCAGGGAAGGATCGATGACCTCGCTGTCGAGTTTCTCGGCGGGTTCCTTGTTGCGGCCTGCAGCCATTTTTCTGCCCCTACGCCCCTTTTTAAGACCCCTTCAAGAACGTTCCGCCGGACAGCACCCTTTTCAGGGTTACTGCCCGGCGGCGGCTGGAAACCGTTTGAGGGGGGCGGTTTCCAGTTTCCCGTCGAGAGGATTTATCCGGCGCTGTCATGCCCGCCGGAACATTCCGGCCAGCAGCGAAATCACCAGGAAGGCAAGGAAGATGAAGAAAAGAATCTTGGCAATGCCGGCGGATGCTCCCGCAATGCCGCCGAAGCCAAGCGCACCGGCTATGATCGCCACGACAAGAAACACCAGCGTCCAGTAAAGCATTGTTCGAACTCCTTCATTTCCGTGCAGGCATTTCCTTGCAGGAAAAACGAGAGCCGGCTGCATTGGTTCCCCCGCCGGCGAAAAATCTGGTCAGGCGGCTGCCTTGGCCTGACGGTCGAAGAACAGCGCCTGGCTGATCAATGCCTTGACCATGTCGGGGCTGAACGGCTTGGTGACGAGGAACGCCGGCTCGGGACGCTCGCCGGTCAACAGGCGCTCCGGGAAGGCGGTGATGAAGATGACCGGCACGGATGTCGAGGACAGTATCTCGTTGACAGCATCGATGCCCGAGGACCCGTCGGCGAGTTGAATGTCGGCCAGCACCATCTTGGGCCGCGACTTGGCGAACATGGCCACTGCCTCCGTGTGCGTACGGGCGGTGCCGACGACGCGATGACCAAGGCTCTCCACCATCTCCTCGATGTCCATGGCGATCAACGGTTCGTCCTCGATGATCAGGATATCGGTTGCCACCTGCCGCGAAATCTCGCCGCTCGCCTGTGACAGCAGGTTGGAAAACTCGGCTTCGTCGACATCCAGGATCTCGGCTGCTTCGTCCTCGTCGAAGCCTTCGACCGCCACAAGAAGGAAGGCCTGGCGTTGTCGCGGCGCCAATGCGTTGAGGTTCGCGGCGGCGCGCTGTTCCCAATCCGTAACGGACTGCTCCTGCGGAATGCGAATGGCGATGGATGTGAACATCCTGGCGAAAATCTTGTAGAGCGCGATGCGGTCGTTCGAGGCGGCCGGGAAAATGCCGATGTCGGCAATAATGGCCTCCAGCATCGCCGCGACCAGGGCATCGCCGCTTTCCTGTGAGCCGGAGACGGCGCGCGAAAACCTGCGCAGGTAGGGAAGATGCGGTGCAATTTTAGCAGACAGACTCACGGTTACGTCTCCCTCAAATGACGTGTTTGCATGAACAGACAGGCTAGAATGTTGCAAGCCCCGATCACACAAACTCGCCGACGAATGAAAAGTTCCGTGAAAAATTTTAGCGAGCACTGGAACCAATGCTGATCCACGGCGTTTGCAACGGAATCAGAGCTTAGAGGGGCACCGCTTTGCCTCTTGTTTCGAGTGGAAGGCGGCAGGGAATGGGGCAGAAGGCATTATGAAAGATCAAAACAGAAGCAGCGCCGCCGCGGCAGGCAGGCGTCAGGCCGGTGAAGGCGACCCACTCGGCGCGAATTCTGAAATTGGCCGCAAACTCAAGCAATACTACAACGACTTGGTCTCCGACGAGGTGCCTGATCGGTTCAGCGATTTGCTTAGCCAGCTGGAGCAGGCTGAATCCGCACTGAAGAAGGACTGACGCATGGCCGTATCAGCGGGCTTCAAGAGCGATCTGCTCGGGTCCATCCCGAGCTTGCGCGCGTTTGCCGTGTCCTTGTCGCAGAATGCGGACAAGGCCGACGATCTCGTGCAGGAAACCCTGGTCAAGGCCTGGGACAAGCACGAAAGCTTCCAGCCGGGCACCAATTTGAAAGCATGGCTGTTCACCATCCTGCGCAACGAGTTCTATTCGCAGATGCGCAAGCGCGGACGCGAGGTGCAGGACAGCGACGGAATCATGACGGCAAGGCTTGCAGTCCATCCGGCCCAGCACGGACAACTCGACCTCGAGGATTTCCGCGGGGCGCTTGAAAAACTTCCCGAGGATCAGCGTGAAGCGATCATCCTGATCGGTGCGTCGGGCTTTTCCTATGAGGAGGCAGCGGAAATCTGCAACTGCGCCGTCGGCACGATCAAGAGCCGGGTCAGCCGCGCTCGCAGCAGGCTACAGGAAATCCTGCAGATTTCGGGCGAGGACGATTTCGGACCCGATGCGATTTCCGCTCAGGTGATGACGTCTCCGGCGGATTGAAGAGGCGGAACCTTTAGCGCAGCCGCCACGGCCGCAATGAGATCGCCGCCCGAATAGGGCTTTTCGACCAGCGCGACGCCGGGGAAATCGCGGTTCAATTCGTCGCTGATGCCGTGGCCCGAGGCAAAGACGAAGGGGACGCCTTCGCGTTGCAAGCGGGCGGCAAAGGGCAGCGTCGAAGCGCCATTCAACATCAGGTCGAGGATCGCAGCGTCGAAGCTGAACGCTGCCGGCGTGTCGAAGCCAGCAAGATTGTCGACGATAGCGACATCGGCTGCACCGGCGTCGCGGCAAATCTGCTCGACATCCATGGCAATGAGATACTCGTCCTCAAGGATGAGAATACGCAGTCCATCGAGCGAAGCTGACAACGCCATGACTCTCCTTTGGAGTGGGGGCGCAGTCATGGCCGTATTTTCCTACCCTGTCATTTAAAAAAGACATAGCTTCAGAAAACGGCTCTCGGAACTTCGGCAAGGGAAATGCGTTTGTATTGAACAGCTTGGGGAGAGGGGTCCAAAATGGCGGAACAGCACGGAAGTCGTTCGGCGCGTCGTTATCCTTGCGAGAAGTGCCCGTTGCGACCGCTGCCCGCCTTCCGTGAATTCGAGCCGCAGGAACTCGCCTATATCAGCACTTTCAAGAAAGGCGAACTGGCTGTCGACCGTGGCGCGACGGTGCTGGTCGAAGGCAATCACAGCGCCCACCTCTATACGGTCCTTTCCGGATGGGGGTTCCGCTACAAACTGCTCGACGATGGTCGCCGCCAGATCCTCAACTACGTCATGCCCGGCGACCTGATCGGCCTGCAAGGCAGCGTGATGGGCGAGATGCAGCATTCGGTGGAGGCGCTGTCGGAACTACTGCTTTGCGTTTTCGAGCGCGACAACCTGCACGGTCTCTATCGCGAACATCCAGGACTCGCCTACGACATCACCTGGCTGGCGTCGCGCGAGGAACGCATGCTCGACGAGAATTTGCTGAGCGTGGGGCGTCGCACCGCGCTTGAACGTGCCGCCTATCTCATCGCCTTCATTCATGCGCGGGCCAAGGTGGTCGGGCTGAACGGCAAGGCGCCGGTCGAAATCCCGATCACGCAGCAGCATGTCGCCGACACGCTCGGCCTGTCACTGGTTCACACAAACAAGACGCTGCGCAAGCTCATCGACCGCAAGTTGATCCACTGGCGCGACGGCGGCTGCGAGGTGATCGATGCCGATGGCCTGCAATCCATCGCCGGGTGGGATGGGTTAGGCGAAGGCCGCCGGCCGCTTGTGTGATGGCTGCGCCTGCTTGCTGTGGACTCCGGCAAGGAAAAGCCTTCCAATAAGGGCTAACCCGGAACCTTGAGGTTTTTTGCGCGTTCCCGATACGACACGAATTCAAGGAGTTGAGAATGGCCACCGCGACCGGAAAAACCGCCAACGACGCCAAGACCACACCCGACCTGGAAGCCGATATCAGGCAATTGCGGGCGGATATCGACAAGCTTGCCAAGCTTTTGGCGAAGACCGGCGAGCATGGCGTTGGCACGGCGCGGCGGGCAGCGAGCGAAGGCGTCGAGCAGTTGCGGGCACAGGGCGAGGCGGCAATGGACAGCTTGCGTTCCAACGCGCGCGACCTTGAAGAGCAGGTCATCGCCAATGTGCGCGAGAAGCCGGTGACATCGCTGGCGATTGCCGCCGGCGTCGGCTTCCTGTTCGCGCTTCTGTCACGTCGCTAGCGGCAGCGCGCCATGGGCTTCATTGCATCGCTGATTGCGGGCTTCGCATCGGGTGAGACAGTTGCTGCGCTGCGCCGCGCGCGCGGCGCAGCAATTGCCTATGCGCTGGCTGGCCTCGCTGCCCTGTGCGGGGTCGGGTTCCTCGTCGGGGCAGGCTATATCTGGGTGGCGGCGCGCTACGGTTTCCTGGAGGCTGCGCTTGGCTTCGGCATCGGCTTCCTGGTGTTGTCCGGGCTGATCCTTCTCATCTTCCGCGTGAGCGCCGAATCGCGTGTCGTTCGCCGCGCGCGCAAACGCAATGCCGACCTGACGGCGGTGGGCGTGACCGCAGCGCTTGCCGCCTTGCCGGTTCTGTTGCGCAGCAAGGGCGGGCTTGGCGCGGTGCTCGGTCCGGCCGCCGCGTTGGTTGCCTATGCCATCTACCGCGAAAACACCAAGCACGGCGACGGCGACGATGCCGACAAGGGCGGCAATTGATCAGCCTATTTCGTTGCAGGAATGAGCACCTTGAGCGCCTTGGGGTGGATTTCGATCGACGTTTCGGGATCGAGATCGACCAGTTCGCCGTCCATGGCGGCATAGAGTTTGCGCCGTCTTGAGCGGATTTTCAGCTTCACCTTGTCGGTCTGGTGGATTTCGACATGCTCGTTGTCACGCCATTTGCCACGCGCCACGTTGAGCATGAACTTCATCAGTTCGCCTTTCTGCCGCGCAACGGTGACATAGATGCCCAGAACGCCGCCGGCAGGGTTGTCGACATAGGGCAGATGGCCTTCGCCAAACAGATTGTTGGTGACGCCGATGGCGCTGGCGCGGGTGATGACCTCGGCCTCGCCGATGGTTAGCGCCACATCCATCCTGGGTGGATTGGCGAGCGTGTCATAGGCGGCGCGCGCCGAAGCGCGCATCTTGCCCAGCCGTGAGCCGAACTGCATCTTGTCGCGCAGGTGGATCATCCTGGCGTGCATGCCGACCGAGAACTGATGCACGAATGGCTCGCCATTGGCGCTGGCCATGTCGACGGACGTGACGCGGCCATCGGCGAAGGCGGCGATCGCGGCATCCAGCGATTGTGGAATCCCGAGGCCGCGGGCAAACAGGTTCATCGTTCCTGCCGGCAAGATGGCCAGCGCCTTCTTGGTGCCCATCAGCCGTGCAGCGGCAGCCGAAACGGTGCCATCGCCGCCGCCAACCAGAACAACGTCGATGTTTCGCCGGCCGACGGCCTTGTCCAGCGCGGCGGCCACGTCCTTTCCCGGTACGATGTCGATATCGATCTTGTGGCCGGCCTTCGCCAACGCCCCTGTCATGCGCTTGGAAAATGCATCGAGGTCGGTGGTTCGCAAGGTGCCGCCCTCGCTGTTCAGCACCGCTGCAAAGCGCATGTGAAATCCCTTCGAATGGTCAGTGGCGAGCTTGCGTGGCCATTTCGGGATCGGCCGGCCTTCCCACGCAAAACGTCAATTATCGCAAATGGTTCCCGGTTGTCGGGGCAATCCCCGTCAAAGGCGTTTTGCAGAAAAATTTCGGAACTTCAAAGTGATGGAGGCGTTGTCGATCTGTCATTGCCGCGGTCGTCCTCCCAAGACCTGGCCGCGGTGGAAACGAACAGCATACGAGGAGACACATCATGATCCGCACACTCTTGGCTACGACGGCCCTTGCGACGCTTCTTGCCTCCGGCGCCATGGCGCAGGATACCACTGCGCCTGCACCAACCGCGCCGGCGCCGATGACCGACAGCGCTGTTCCGGCCGCGCCCGTTGCGCAGTCGGACGGCAGTCTCGTTACCAACATCATCGGCGAGTCAGTGTTCAACGGCCCCGGCGACGATGCCGAGAATATCGGTAACGTGAGCGACGTCGTGTTCGACAAGGACGGCAATGCGACTTCGGTCGTGATTGGCGTCGGCGGCTTCCTTGGCATAGGCGCCAAGGACGTGGCTTTCGATTTCGACAAGCTGCAATGGGCCGAAAAGAATGGCGACCGCTGGTTGATCGCCGCATCGACCAAGGAAGAACTGACGGCCCAGCCGGCATTCGATCCAGCACCTTTTGAGCCGGCTCCTGCTCCGCAGGCCGCGGCTGACGTGCCGGCGACGACGACCGCGCCCGCCGACGGAACTTCTGCGCCTGCCGACAGCACGGCAATGGCGCCTGCGACCGAAATGCAGACGGCACCGGCTGAGCCGGCTCCACCGGTAGAGCGGGCCGACGGCAGTATCGCGACGCAGATCATTGGCGAGAATGTCTATAACGGCACTGGCGATGACGCCCAGAACATCGGCTCCGTCAACGATATCGTGTTGTCCAAGGCCGGTAAGGCAGAGTCGCTGGTGATCGGCGTGGGCGGCTTCCTGGGGCTCGGCCAGAAAAACGTGGCCTTCGACTATGGCAAGACGAGCTGGACCGAGAAGAATGGCGACCGCTGGCTGGTGGTCGAGGCGAACAAGGAATCGCTAGAGGCACTGCCTGACTTTGATCGCCGCGCCTATGATCCGGCTCCGGCGGTGGCGGCAGCGGGCGCGGAAACGCCTGCAACCGTGACGCCGACCACGGACACGGCCGCCAGCACGCAGGCTGAGCCGGAAGCGAACTCCACAGCCCCCGCCGGAGAGATGGCGGCCGAAAAGCCAGCTCCCGATGCGGCGGCTGAGCCTGACCAGACCCAGACCGCGGCCATCGACAAGTCGACGCTGACGGCAATGCCGATGACGGGCGAAATCCGTTCCGAGGATCTCGTCGGCACGACCGTCTACGGGGCCGATGATGCCATGGTTGGTGAGATCGGCGATGTGGCGCTGACTGCCGACAGCAAGGTCGACGCCGTTATCGTCGATGTCGGCGGCTTCCTCGGCATCGGTGAGAAGGAGGTCGCGGTCGGGATGGATAATCTTAAGATCATGACCGACAAGGACGGCAAGAAGTATCTTTATACCGATTTCACCAAGGAGCAGCTCGAAGCACAGGCCGCCTACGACAAGGGCAGCTATACACAGAAGCGAGATGAGCAGCGTCTGATGTTGCAGTAATCCCGCATCGCCCTGGAGGATCGCCCGCGCCGGCAATGGCGCGGGCGTTTTTGTTTCTGTATCCGCCTCATCCAGGATTAATCGGTAAACAATAGCGCCGTGATTGTTCACTTATTCAGCACGGATCATTCTGAGTTTGCCGCCTTTGCTCCGATCCATGGTGGGGCCATATTGGCCTCGACAGCGGCAAGCACCGCAGAAAGGGGCAATTATCATGCTCACCCAGATCAAAGGCCTGCATCACGTCACGTCGATGGCGAAGGACGCCCGCACCAACAATGCGTTCTTCACGCAAAAGCTTGGCCTGCGCCGGGTCAAGCAGACGGTCAATTTCGACGCGCCTGACGTGTATCACCTCTACTATGCCGACGAGTTCGGCACGCCCGGCTCGGTGATGACCTATTTTCCCTTCCCGAACATCGGACAGGGCCGCCCGGGCGTGGGCGAAGTTGGCACCACGGTTTTTTCCGTTCCGGAAGGAACGCTTGATTTCTGGCAACAGCGCTTTGCGGAGCAAGGCGTCAGGGTACTTGGCCGCGAGGAAAGCTTCGGCGAAAAGCGCCTGACCTTCGCCGGGCCCGACGGGGACGGGTTTGCACTGGTGGAAGCCAAGGACGATGCCCGCGCGCCGTGGTCCAAGGCCGATGTCGCGGCAGACGAGGCGATCCGCGGTTTTCACTCCGTGTCGCTCAGGCTACGTGACGGCGGCGCGACCGAGGAACTTCTCAAGTTCATGGGCTACAAGGAAATCGACAGGGCCGGAAATGTCAGGCGGCTGGCCATCGAAGGCGGCAACGGCGCCGATCTTGTCGATATCGAAACGCTTCCCGGCGCGGCCTCTGCCAATCTCGGGGCGGGATCGGTGCATCACGTCGCTTTCGCGGTGGAAGACCGCGCGCGCCAGCTCGAGGTTCGCAAGGCATTGATGGATACCGGCTATCAGGTAACGCCGGTGATCGACCGCGACTACTTCTGGGCGATCTATTTCCGCACGCCGGGCGGCGTGCTGTTCGAGGTTTCGACCAACGAGCCGGGCTTCGATCGGGATGAGGACACTGCGCACCTTGGCGAAGTGTTGAAGCTGCCCAAGCAGCACGAACACCTGCGCCCCTATCTCGAGCAGCATCTGCAGCCGTTGAGCGCATGAGGAGCGAGCCATGACCAGGGATGCCTACATCCACAAAGTCGTGCCTGGAACGCCGGGTGGGCCGCTTCTCTTCGTGTTTCATGGTACGGGAGCGGACGAGACGCAGCTTTTGTCGCTCGGACGTGATCTCGTGCCTGACGCCACCATCGTTTCGCCGCGCGGCGACGTATCGGAAATGGGCGCAGCGCGCTTCTTCCGCCGCACAGGCGAAGGTGTCTACGACATGGCTGATTTGGCGCGCGCGACCAAAAAGATGACCGGTTTCGTGCAGGCGCACATCACCGATGCCAAGCCATCGCGGGTTATGGGCCTCGGCTATTCAAACGGCGCCAACATATTGGCCTCGGTGCTGTTCGGCGCGCCTGATTTGTTCAACGCGGCCGTGCTGATGCATCCGCTGATCCCGTTTGAACCGCAAGTGGCGGGCGGCTTTGCCGGTCGGCAGGTTCTTGTCACGGCGGGGCGGCGCGATCCGATCTGTCCGCCCAACTTGACCACGCGGCTGGAAGCGTATTTGCGTGATCTTGGGGCCGAGGTGACCGTTGAATGGCATGAAGGCGGCCATGAGGTGCGCCCCAATGAAATCGAGGCGGCGCGCCGGTTCCTCGCGACTGTATCTGGAAAGGAAATAGCGAAATGAACGAGCAATTGCCGGAAGTGCAACTCGAGGACAAGGGCACCAAGGGACGCTACGTCCTGCACGGCCCGGACGGGGCGGAAGCCGAAATGACATTCACCAAGGTCGGCGAAAAGCAGATCATCATCGATCATACCGAAGTGCCGGATGTCTTTCGCGGCCAGGGCGCCGGCCTGAGGCTGGTGACAAGGGCGATCGAAGATGCGCGCGCTTCCGGCAAGAAGATCATTCCGCTTTGCCCATTCGCTGCGGCGCAGTTTCGCCGTCACCCGGAATGGGCTGACGTGCTCAAGCAGTAGCGGCACGGCTGGTCCTGGAAGCTACGCTTCCAGTATCTTGGACGAAGTTTTTTATCGAGGACGCTAATGGACGCGCATGTCGATATCCGCAAGGAGGAGCGCGAGGGCAGGGGCCGCTACGTGCTTGGGATGCCGGGCGGCGAAGAGGCCTATCTGACCTTCGTGCGCTCCAGTCCATCGCACATCGTGATCGACTACAGCTTTGTGCCGCCATTGGCGCGTGGGCGCGGTGTGGCGGCAAGGCTCGTCGCCTACGCAGTTCAAGATGCGCGTGATACCGGCACAAGGATTACGCCCGTGTGCGGCTATGTTGCCGCCGAATTCCGACGACACGGCGAGTGGGCCGACGTGCTGGCGCGATAGATGGCGGCAGCTTGAGCGTCCGCATCTCCCACCGTTTCTTAAGGTGTTTTGGCTAGACAAGAGCGAGTTTTGCGCAAACACGGAGACGGACAGGGTGCGCTTTTCCGCGGCCGCGACCGCCGACCGGATTTTGCCGCAGCGTCTGGCATCGCGCGTGCGCCCGCTGTTTGTGCGCATCGACGACATTCTTTTCAGCGCGGACGAGCGGGGCGAAGCCGGGCGGATGTCGCTGATCGCGTTCACGATACGTGTCATCAGCGCCGCCATCGCCTTCATCAGCCAGGTCATGATGGCCCGCTGGATGGGGAGCTTCGAGTACGGCATCTTCGTGCTGGTGTGGGTGACGATGCTGATCATCGGCAGCATCTCCTGCCTCGGCTTCAGCACCTCGGTCATCCGCTTCATTCCTGAATTTCGCGAGCGGGCGATGCTGGAGGAATTGCGCGGCATCGTCTTGTCCAGCCGCTATTTCGTGCTTGCCGCGTCTACGGCCATTGCAGGTGTTGGCGCACTCGGCGCCTGGCTGTTTTCACCATGGATCGAAGACTACTACTTCGTGCCGTTCCTGCTCGGCATCTTCTGCATACCGATGATTGCCTTGACCGACCTGATGCAAGGCATGTCGCGAGCCTATTCATGGGCGCTGTCGGCGCTGTTTCCGACCTTCATCACGCGGCCGATCCTGATCCTCGTCTTCATGGCGTTGGCGATCTGGTTCGGTTTCCCGCCTGACGCCAAGACCGCGATCCTGTCTGCGATTGCGGCAACATACCTGACAGCGGTGCTGCAACTGGCCAGCCTGACTGCGCGGCTGGACACGTTGATCCCGACAGGACCGATGCGGGTGAATCTGCGCTACTGGCTCGCTGTCTCGCTGCCCATCTTTCTTGTCGACGGGTTCTTCTACCTTTTGACCAACGCCGATGTGCTGATGGTTGGCCTTTATCTCGACCCCGACCAGGTGGCGGTCTATTTCGCCACGGTCAAGACGCTGGCGCTGGTGCATTTCGTCTATTTTGCCGTGAAAGCAGGCGTCGCCCAGCGCTACGCCCAGTTCATGCATGGTGGCGATGCTTCCCGGCTGGCCAGCTTTGCCCGTGAAACGGTGTCATGGACATTCTGGCCATCGCTCGCGATGGCAGCGGTCGTGTTGATCCTCGGCGAGCCCATGCTGGCCCTGTTCGGCGAAGAGTTCGTCGACGGTTACCCGTTATTGTTCGTTCTCGTCGTAGGCGTGGTGGCGCGTGCGTCGGTCGGCCCATGCGAAAGCCTGCTCACCATGAGCGGCAACCAGAATGTCTGTGCCGCCGTCAATGCGACGACGCTGGCTTTCAACATCGGGCTCAACATGCTTTTGCTGCCGCTGTTCGGACTGTGGGGTGCGGCCGCTGCAACGGCGTTGGCGATGATGTTCGAAGCCGTAGCGCTTTCCTTCACGGTGTGGCGGCGGCTTGGCATCGTCATGTCGATACTCATCCCGGTTCGGAGTGCTGCCTGATGGCCGCCGTTCCATTGATCCAGGAAACCAGCGGCGGCCCTGCCGGCGCGATGGTGTCCGGCCTTGCCGGGTTGGCGCGCGACCCCGCCGAACTTGCCGAGATGGAACTTTTGGCAAGCGGGCGGCCGGAGCGGCGGCTTGCCATCTATCCGGCTTCCGCAGGGTTCGACCTGGTCGAGGAACTTGACCATTTGTGCGTGCGCACCGTCGAGCCGAACATCTTCTTCAATCCGCGTTTCCTGGCGCCCGCCATGCCGCGCCTGGAAGATCGCGAAGTGCGGCTGGCCGTCATTCGCGACGGCGATGAATACCGCTCGCGGCTGCGGCTTCTGGTGCCGTTTTCCGTCGAGCGCTCGACGGTGCCGCTCGGCCAGTCGATCATGCGGACTTGGTCGAACCCGTTTGGACCGACCGGCACTCCGCTTATCGACCGCGACGATCCGCTGGGGGTGCTCGAAGATTTCCTCGACATGATGTCACGCCCGCATCTCAAGCTGCCGAAGGTGCTGGTATTGCCGGATCTTTGGCTTGACGGCGGTATGGCGAGCCTGCTCACCGCCGTTGCCGAGGCACGGCATCTCACCTTGGTTACGACCGGCAAGCTGGAGCGACCGGTGCTCGAGAGCGATCTCGACGGCGACGCCTACCTGAAGGCGTCGCTACGGTCCCACCACTATCGGGAGTTTCGACGGCTATGGCGCAGGCTGGCAGACACGGGCAAGCTGGAACACACGGTGGCGCGAAGCGCGAATGAGATCCGCGAGGCCACCGAAAGCTTTCTCGCGCTTGAAGCGGATGGCTGGAAAGGCCGCGAGCGCACGGCAATGGCCATCGACCGCTTCCAGGCGCCCTTTGCCCGCGAGGCGGTGCATCGGCTGGCCGAGCAGGACATGTGCCGTATCCACACCCTGTCGCTCAATGGGCGCACCATCGCCAGCCTGATCGTCTTTGTCGAGCAGGGCGTCGCCTATACCTGGAAGACTGCCTATGACGAGAGCCTGGCGGCTTTCTCGCCCGGCACGCTTTTGATGATCGAGGTAACGAGACAGCATCTCGAAGACCCCAACATTCTCTTCACCGATTCCTGTGCAGTGCCGGACCACCCGGTGATGAGCCGCCTGTGGTCGGAACGCAAGACGGTTGGAACCTTCGTCATCGGGCTCTCGCCGGATGCCGACCGGGCAGCGCGCCAGGCCGCATCTCAACTGCATCTCTATCGGGAAACCCGCAACATGGCGAAGGTGCTGCGCAACCGTGTTCGCGGTCTTCTCAAGCGCCGGTAGCGGCGCGCAGCAAGGGTGTCCGCGTTATCCGTACGGAAACCATTGTCTGCTATGGCAAGGACAACCATGCGGCTCCAGTCGTTCATGATTGATTTGAAGTGGGGGTAGCAATGACGCTGGTGAATGCCGCTGCACCTTTTGCGGTGCCGCGTTCGGACCATGCATACAAATGGTCCATCAGGCTGGTTTGGGCTACCGGACTATACGTTGCCGGGGCGTTTTGTTTCTGGCCGGGGTCGTTCCTGACGCTGAGCCAAATGTACGGCATGAAGTTTGCCGTCAACGTTCCTATCCTGTTGACGCTGGGAATCTTTTCAGCCGGGCTCATTTATGGCGGTTCCGAGCCGACGCGCTACGCCATCAACATGCTGACCCAGCGCTGGCGGCTCTATGCGCCCGTCTTCTTTTTCTTCTTCCTCGGCCTGACGGCCTTTTCGACCTACAAGACGGCCATTCCCTCGGTGGTGCCATTCTATGCCGATCCCTGGCTCGCCAGCCTGGACGAATGGCTGCATGGCATCCAGCCTTGGCAGCTGGCTCACTGGTACGACAGCGATATATTCGGGCTTGTCATCTTCGAAAGCTACAAGAAGGTCTGGTTTGGCCTGTGGTTCGGGACTGTGCTTTTCGTTGCGATGTGGCCACGGCACATCGAACGGATCAGATATCTGTGGGCGCTGCTTCTGACATTCGCGATCATCGGAAGCATGCTTGCCATGGGGTTGTCTTCGGTCGGCCCGATTTTCTATGATCAGATCCTTGGCGGCGATCGTTTCCGCGGCCTACAGATGGCTCTCGACAACCAGGAATACAGCTACCGTATCCGTGAATATTCGGACTATCTTTTGATGCTCTATCGGGCGGACAAGACGGATCTCGGCAGCGGCATTTCGGCAATGCCGAGCGTTCATGTGGCACTGGTGGTGCTCAACGCCTACTTCCTGTCGTCGCTCAACCGCTGGCTTGGTGCGTTTGGCTGGACCTATGCCGCGTTCATACTGTTCAGCTCGGTCTATACCGGAATGCACTACGCAATGGACGGTTATGTTTCGATTGCCGTGGTCTCGCTGATCTGGTGGCTGACCGGACGCTTCATTCTTCGACCCGCATCGGCCGCAGACCGTGATGCTTGATGTGCGTGGGGCATGGCGTGAGCCTGCCTCTTAGCGGAGGATATCCGAGAGCTTGTTCGGTTTCTTGTCGCCGAGGCTGAGGTCGAGGCCGGCGAGAAGATCAGCCAGATGGCTTTTCATAAGTTCCGAGGCCTCGCTCGCGCGATGCGCTTCGATCGCATCGACCAATTCGTTGTGCGCATGGGTGTGGCAGGTGGTTTCCCGCCGTGACCAGTAAAGCGTGATGATGAGCGAGGAATGGGATACGAGATCGCGGACGATGTTGATCAGCGCGGACTGGTCGGCGATTTCTGCCAGGCCGACGTGGAAACGGGCTGACAGGATGATGGCCTCGCTGTCGCGTCCAGCATGCAGCGCCTCGTGCTCGCGCTCCAGATGCTGGCGCAGCAGCGCGATGTCCTCCGGCTTCGCGCGCATCGCGGCGATGGCTGCCACCTCGGATTCGATCAGCGCGCGCGCCTGGAAGACGTCGAGGGCTTCCTTCTTCGACGGATGCGCGACAAACGCGCCGCGATTGGGTTCCAGGCGAACAAGACGTTCATGTGACAGGGCTTGGAGCGCCGCGCGCACGACCGTACGGCTCACCGAATAGATGGCCGCGAGTTCGTCCTCGGGCAGCTTGGTACCCGGCATAAGGCGACGACCGATGATGGCGTCCTTGAGGCCCTGATGGAGGCTGGTCCAGCGCGACGCCGGCTTTTCCCCTTCATCAACCGGCCTTAGTACAGTCAGCATTCTTTTCTTTTCCGGCGATAGCTCTTTAGCTCCCCACCGATATGGGACTACAAGCCGGCCAATCCAACCAATTCAGTCTGAAATCTCACATTGCCCGCGTATTGGTCAATCCCTCCAATTTGCGCACAAAGGTGGAGGAAAAAGCAGTTTGTTTCGATTCTCGGCTATTGAGGCCAACTATGCTGCAGAACTGTCCTTGATATGTCCGGAAGGGGATAGCGGTGCATAAAAGCCGGAGAAACGCTTTGCCAAGGGGGCAGCATAGCTTCCGACCTTCGAGGTCCTGAGCCCCAGCATATGCAGCGATTCGGCGAGCTTCACGGCGCATACGACGCCGTCGAGCACGGGCACGCCATGCTGATGGGCGAGCTGGTTGGCAAGATCGGCCATCCCAGCACAGCCGAGCACAATGGCTTCGGCCTTGTCTTCATGCAGCGCGCGGGCGATCTCGTCGGAAATCTTGTGGCGTGCATCCGAATCCGGCTTCTCGAGATCGAGTACCGGCACGTCGGAGGCCCTGACCTTGGCACAGCGCGACGAAAGTCCGTACTTGACCAGATTGTGCTCGATGGCAGGAACGGATCGGGCAAGCGTGGTGACGACGCTGAACTTGCCGGAAATCAGGCTGGCCATATGGAAGGCTGCCTCGCCGATGCCGATGACCGGCGCTTCCGTGGCGCAGCGCGCGGCATCCAGACCGGTGTCATCGAAACAGCCGATGACATAGGCATCCATCCCCGGGTTTCTGTGCATTTCGGCGATGATGCCGGGAATAGCGAAAACTTCGTCGAAATAGCCTTCGATGCTGGGCGGTCCGTCCTCTGGATTGACCGCCATTACCTCGGTGCCGGCACCGGCAGCCAAGGAGGCTGCCTTGCCGATCTTGCCGGTCATGGATCTGGTGGTGTTTGGATTGATGACAAGGATACGCATACGATAATCCTAGACTTCTCCGCCGAGGTAGAGCCGCTTGACGCGCTCGTCCGTCAGCAATTCGGGCGAGTTTCCACTAAGCGCGACAGAACCGGTGGTCAGCGCATAGGCACGCTGTGAAATGCGCAGCGCCATGCGCGAGTTCTGCTCGACAAGAAGGACGCTTACCTTCTCGTCGCGGTTGATGGCGACGATGGAGCGGGCGATGTCCTGGACCAGTTTCGGCGCGACGCCGAGCGACGGCTCGTCCAGAAGCAGCAACTTCGGCCGCGACATCAGGGCACGGCCAATCACCAGCATCTGCTGCTCGCCGCCGCTCATCGTGCCTGCCTGCTGGGAATAGCGCTCCTTCAAGCGGGGAAAGCGCGTCATCACCATTTCAAGGCTTTGGGCAATTTCCCCCTTGTCGGTTCGCGTGAAGGCTCCCATCAGCAGGTTGTCGCGAACGGTCATGTAGGGAAAGACGCGGCGGCCTTCCGGCACCATCGAGATGCCCATGCGCACGATCTCGTCTGGACCGGCGCCATCGATGCGCTTGCCGTTGAAATGGATCGTGCCCTTGCGGGGCTTTTTCAGCCCAGTGATCGCGCGAAGGATCGAAGACTTGCCGGCGCCGTTGGCGCCGATCAGTGCGACCGTCTCGCCTTCGTTGACTTCCAGCGATACGCCCTTCAGCGCATAAACATGGTCATAGTAGAGCTCGACATCGTCGAATTTGAGCAGTTGTTCCATGGCCTACAACCCGATCGATTCGTCTTCGGCGCCGAGATAGGCTTCGATGACCTTGGGGTTTTGCTGGATTTCCGAGGGCGTGCCTTCGGCAATTTTCTGGCCGAAATTCAGCACCACGATACGGTCCGAGATGTTCATCACCGCAGGCATGTCGTGCTCGACCAGGAGCACGGTAATGCCGCGATCGCGCACCTTGCGGACCATCTCCACGGCCTTTTTGGTCTCGTCGTGGTTCATGCCTGCAAAGGGCTCGTCGAGCAGGAGTACCGTTGGATTGGTGGCGAGGCCGATGGCGATGCCGAGCGCCCTCAGATGGCCGTGCGGCAAGGTCGATGCAACTTCCCCACCCAGTTCGCCAAGGCCAAGAAAGTTGATGATCTCGTCTGCCGAGCGCCCGAACTCTTCCTGATCGCGGCGGGCGGTGGCACTGCCGAAATAGAAGCCGGCGAGGCTGGCATTGGAGCGCAGATGGTGCGCGGTGATGACGTTGTCACGCACCGTCATGCCCTTGAAGATGGTGGTTTCCTGGAACGTGCGCACCACGCCCTTGCGCGCCACGATGTGCGCGGCAAGGCCCGAGATGCGTTCGCCCTTGAAGCGGACTTCGCCTTCTGTGGGGCGAAGGAACGAGGAGATCAGCTTGAACAGCGTGGATTTACCCGCGCCGTTCGGCCCGATCACTGAAAGAATCTCCCGGTCGCGAACGGCGAACGAGACGTCATTGACCGCCACCAGGCCGCCGAAGCGCTTGGTGACACCCGAGACGGTGAGAATGTCGCTCATCGGCCCGCTCCCTTCGCCTTGCTGGAGAACCTGAGGCTCAAGAGGCCGTTGGGCAGCAGGAGCATCAGTGCGATGAGGATCGAGGAGAAGATGAGCAACTGGAACTCACCGGTCTGGAACAGCACGTCCCAGCCGAAGTAGAGCACGAAGGTGCCGAGGATCGGTCCGAACACGTAGCTCAAGCCGCCGAGGAAGCAGTTCAGCATGAAGTTGACCGAATCCGCCACGGTGAAGCTCGAAGGGTAGATCGATTGCGAGATGGCCGCGAACATCGCCCCGCCGACACCGCCGAGGAATGAGGAGATCGCATAGGCGAGGACGCGTAGGTAGGTGATGTTGACGCCGATCGAAGACGCCAGTTCCTCGTTCTGCTGCAGCGATTGGCAGAGTTGTCCGATGCGAGAGTTCTTCAGCCGGTAAAGCCCGGCAAAGCACAGCGCCATCAAAAGTACGGACACGATGTAGAAGGCCAGCCGCGGGTTGGTAAGCGTGGCAAAGTCGGGCAGCAGCGTGATGCCGAACAGGCTGATGCCGCCCGGCTGCGGGATGCTGACGATGCCCTTGGCGCCATTGGTGATCGGAAGCGCCAGCGCCAGGAGGCGCACCACTTCGGTCAGGACCAGCGTAACCATGGCGAAATAGACGCCGCGCAACCTGAGGATCGGCAGGCCGATCAGGATGCTGGCTACCGCACAGAACAAACCGGCCAATGGCAGGGTCAACCAGAACGATACTCCGTAGGCGGTGACCAGCACCGCGGAGACGTATCCGCCCATCAAGGCATAGGCGCCCTGACCGATGTTGATGCGTCCGATGTAGAAGGTGATCCAGACCCCGGCGCTGATGATGCTGAGCAGCGCCACGGATGTCAGCGTGTAGTAGAGGTCTTCGCGACCGCTGGCGCCGATCGCCAGCGGTACCACGATGAGCAGCACGAGCAGGAACGCTCCGGCAAGGGTGGCTTTCTTTGTCATGGTCATGGCCTCAACCCCACGGCTTGCCCATCAGCCCGTTCGGGCGGATGCTGAGGAACACCATCAGGAGGGCGAAGATCACCAGGTAGGTGATGTCGCCGTATTCACGCAGCACGGTCAGGCCGACCGATTCCATCATGCCGAGGATGAAGCCGCCGGCGATTGCGCCGCCGACCACGCCCGCGCCGCCGATCATGACCATGAGGAAGGCCTTTATCGAGATCGGGCCGCCAATGCCTGAATTGACGCCGGTGATGGTAACGAGCAGGCCGCCGACCGCTCCGGCCAGAAGCGCGCCGAGCGCAAAACCGATCATCGAGTAGCGATCGACCTTGACGCCCATCAACTGGGCGGCGACGCGGTCCTGGGCGAGCGCACGCATGGCGCGCCCCGGCTTGCTGTACTGCATGTAAAGAACGAAGGCGGCGATCATGGCGAGCGCAACAATGCCGACGACCATGCGATCATAGGGCATGATCAGGCCGTCGGATACAAAGACGCCGCTGACAATTTTCGGCACGCCGCGCTGCTTCTCGCCGAAGGCAAGCAGGATGACCGCGTCCAGGAAGAAAGCGACCGCCGCTGCAAGCAGCATGGTACTTTCCTCCCGCTCGCTTCGTCGCACGACAGGGCGAAACAGGAATTTTTCGATCAGCGCCCCGACCACGGCAAGGGTTATGCTCGAGGCAGCCAGCGCTACTGGAAACGGCAGACCCAATTGCCCATAGATGGCATAGGTGACGAAGCCGCCAAGCACGTACATCTGCCCGTGGGCGAAGTTGAGCACGTTCATCAGCGCGAAGATCAAGGTGAGACCGAGCGCGATAAGAGCGTACTGGGCTCCGAGATAAAGCCCGTTGGCAATTACCTGTTCCATGATGTCGAATCCGGTTCGGAAAGAGAACTGGGCCAAGTCCCAGGTCTCGAAAACTCTACGGTGCAACCAGCAGAAATGACATGCGGTCTTGCGCTTGATCGCACTCTTGAACGCTGCGCCTGTGCATGGCCGCCGCCCCTTTCATAGGACGCGCGGCAATCAGGTGCTGCTTTGGAGCGCCCCGTTGCTACGGGTGGCGGCGCTCCAAAGCATCGTTGCGCAACATGTCTGCCGAAACCGGTTCAGGCTTCGGTATCGGTCGATCAGTCGACTTCACCGACGAACAGGGTTTCGAACTTGCCGTCCTTGAACTCGGTCACCACCATCGGCACCGAAATCTGGCGCTTCTGGGTGAATGAGGTCTGGCCGACATACTTCAACGTGCCTTCCTTCACGAAAGGATTGGGCGCGGAGAAGGTGTCCATCGTCTTCTTGTATTCCTCGACATTGTCGATAGCCGCCGGATTGGCCTTCAGTGTTTCGACAATGTAGTCGAGTGCATACACCTTGGTGTTCGATTCATCGTTGTATTCGCCGTACTTCTTCGTATAGCGGTCGATGAATTCTTCCATCTCGGCCGATCTGATTTCTGGCGTTGACGCACCGCCGACGGAGATGAAGCCGTTGGCAAGCTCGCCGGCGCCTTCCTGAAGCACGGTGGCGTCCTGTGCCGTTTCAGCAGAAATCAGGCCCTCGTAACCAAGTTCGCGCGCTGCACGAATGAGCAGCGGCGCGTTGGCCGGCGCAACGCCCGAAAGCACGAGAAGATCAGGTTTCTGCTGGACAATCGGCGTCATCACGGGCGTGAAATCGCGGGTATCGTTCGGGTAGGTGTCGTTCTGCGCAACGATTTCGAGCCCGAGCGCCTTGGCAGCTTCAACACCGCCGTCGCGCTGGCTTAGCGGATCCGATTCATTGGCCGCAACAAAGGCGATCTTCTTAACGCCCTTGTTTTCCTTGAGGTACTTATAGATCGCGGGGGCGGACTGGTAGTTGGCGACCATGCCCAGAACGGCATTCGAGGCCGGCGGTGTGTAGAGCGCCTTGGGGAATGCATATGGGAAGTAGATGATTCCCTTGCTTTCCGCCACCGGGCGGACAGCGGCCGCGCCGTCGTCGACGTTCGGGCCGACGACATAGTGGATGCCTTCCTGCGCCATTTTTTCCATGCCGGCGATGGCCCGCTTCGGGTCCTTCTGGTCGTCGAAGGTCACCAGTTCGATGTTGTATGTGTCGTCGCCGATCTTGACGCCGCCCTTTTCATTGATCCAGTCGGCGCGAACCTGCATGGAGCGAACGTTCGACGTTCCCCATGCAGCGGCCGGACCGCTGGTGACGCCAACGAAACCGATCTTGAGGGTCTTGTTTTCGGCGTGTGCCGAAGAGAGAGCGCCGACAATGGCAAGTGTGGAGGCCGCGCCGAGTGCCAGGGACTTCAAAGCAGTGCGTCTGTTAATCATTTCACTCCCCTTTTTATGATCGCGCTTTTTTCGGCTCTATGGCTGCGCGAGTGACGTAACGAAAACACGGGTATACATTTCTGTCAACATATCAGCGGTAGTTTTGTATACAAAATATTTGGCCGTAAAATTACCCTGCATTTTCGCGCAATACTGGCGTCAGTTTATCGAGCCTGATTGCCTAGGGCAGTGTTCTTTTGGTGCGCTTTGCGATACTCGATTGGAACGGGGAATTCGCACGAGAATATAGTGCGGGGAGCTGGATGAGGGCTTTCATTGCAAAGCTTGTGGCAGCGGTCGTCCTGCTGTTTGCACGCGCGGTTACGGCTGTCAGGGCTATCTGGGATGAAAGCGGGTTGCCACGCCGGCAGGCGATCTATTTCGCCAACCATTCCAGCCATGGCGACTTCATCCTGATCTGGGCGGTGTTGCCTCCCCGCCTGCGCCGACGGGTGCGGCCGGTTGCGGGCGCCGACTACTGGCTCAAGTCCAAGCTCAGGAGCTTCATCGGGAAAGACGTTTTCAACGCCGTTTTGATCCAGCGGGTTTGCGACGAGCGCGAGGACGACCCGGTCACGATCATGGCCAAGGCGCTGAGTGGCGGCTCTTCGCTGATCTTCTTTCCCGAGGGCACGCGCAACCAGACGGATTTGCCTCTGCAACCCTTCAAGTCCGGCCTTTTCCATCTGGCGACGGCTTGCCCGAAGGTCGATCTCGTGCCGGTCTGGATCGCCAATCTCAACCGGGTGATGCCGAAGGGTGAGTTCGTTCCCATTCCGTTGATTTGCACCGTGACCTTCGGTGCGCCGACACGCCTTGGGAGCGGTGAAAGCAAGGAAGCATTCCTCGCGCGGGCGCAAGCGGCGCTGCTTGAGCTTGCCCCAAGACAGGCGGGTGGTTGAAGATGAGCGCAACCCAGTCGGATATGCTTCTTCTGCTACTCGGCATAGCCGGCGTTCTGCTCGTCGCCTCGCTCGCCGGCTACATCCTGCAGTTGAAGTTGTCCCCGGAAGGCTCGAACGCGGCAATCGAGAACTTGAATGCGCGTATCAAGGCGTGGTGGGTGATGGCGATCCTCATTGCACTCGCCTGTGTCGCCGGGCGTATCGGCGTGCTTGTCCTGTTTGCCTTCTGCTCGTTTGCGGCACTGCGGGAATTCGTGACGCTCACCAATACGCGGCGCGCCGACCACTGGGCGCTCGCAACCGCCTTCTTCATCGTCCTGCCGGCTCAATACGTGCTGCTGTGGACCGAAAACTACGGCATATTTTCGATCTTCATACCGGTCTATGCGTTCCTGCTGATGCCGATCATCGCTGTGGTGCGTGGCGACACGCAGCACTTCCTGGTGCGCATCGCGGAAGTGCAATGGGCGCTGATGATCTGCGTCTTCTGTGCCTCGCACGTGCCGGCATTGCTGACCCTGGAAATTCCCGGCTACGAAGACCGCAACGTGCTTCTGATAGCTTTCCTCGTCATCGTGGTTCAGTCGAGCGACGTGCTTCAATATGTGTGGGGCAAGCTGTTCGGGCGGACCAAGATTGCCCCCAATCTTTCGCCGTCGAAGACCGTGGAAGGGTTTGTCGGAGGTGTCGCCAGCGCAACGCTGGTCGGTGCCGCGCTGTGGTGGATCACGCCCTTCACGCCGGTTCAGGCCGGTCTGATGGCGCTCGTCATCACCATGATGGGCTTCTTCGGAGGGCTGGTGATGTCCGCAATCAAGCGGGATCGCGGCGTGAAGGACTGGGGGCATCTCATCGCTGGCCACGGCGGCCTGATCGACCGGCTGGATTCCGTGGTCTTCTCGGCGCCGGTCTTCTTCCACCTCATCCGCTACTGGTGGTCGGCTTCGTGATCGAACGGCTGCGCGCTCTTGCCGGCAGCGGCATCGTGCATGTCGCGTTCGCTTTCGTGGCGATGGGCGGCTGGGCCGTTTTCGCAAACTATTCGCATCCGATGCCGTTGCCCCTTTTGGCTGGGTTGGTCCAAGGCTCCATATCGGCCATCCTGACGCTCTGCCTGAAATCCATTGTCGATGCCCTGTCGCGCCTTTTCAAAGGGAGTTTGCGCCTTTGGGCTCCCCCACTAATGGCGTGCCTTGCGACGTCTGGAATTCTTGTTGCTTTGCATGCCGTGAGCGGGACGCCGGAAATCCTGCGCACTATTGCGGTGCCGCTTGCCGTTTCCACCACATATGCAGCGACATACAACTACGCGATTTACCGGAGGGGAGAGGACAGCCATGGGAGAGGGTGACCGCAGGCCGCTGGCAAGCCGGGACACGCGATGGGCGCGGGCGATTGCCGGACGCATGGCAGCGCTATCGGTTACGCCGAATGCGATTTCTCAGGCCAGCATGGTGATGGCGGCGCTGGCTGCCATAGCTTTCTGGACGGCGGGGGAGGTAAGCGGTGGGGCGCATAGCCTGCTGATGATCGCGGCAGCACTTTTTTGCCAGCTGCGCCTGCTTTGCAATCTGCTTGACGGGATGGTGGCCGTCGAAGGCGGCAAGGCGGAGGCCGACGGACCGTTCTGGAACGAGTTTCCAGACCGGATTGCGGACATGATGATCCTGGCCGGACTTGGATATGGTATCGCTTTTCCGGCTCTCGGCTGGGCAGCAGCCACCTTCGCGCTGCTGACCGCCTATGTGCGGGAGCTTGGGCGTGCGAACGGGGCGCCGAGCGACTTCTCAGGACCCATGGCCAAGCAGCATCGCATGGCTTTGCTGACGACTGCTGCCTTGCTGTCATCGGTCGAGTTCCTGTGGAACGGCAACGGCGAAATCCTGATGCTCGCCTTGTGGATCATCGTGATTGGCGCTGGCCTGACTGCGCTTCGCCGCGCCTACCGGCAGATCGGATGGCTGAGAGCAAATCGTGCAACCTAGTGCTTTGGAAGATCACCAAATGAGGACGACCCAGCTCGACCGCGGTTGAGCTGGGTCGTCTGCACTGAAGTTCAGACAAGTGGCTACGGATTGCCGATCTGTGCGTCGCCGAGACTTGCGCCGATGCCACGGGAACTGGCGCTGACACCAAGACCGTCACGCCCGCCAATGCCTACGCCCAACCCGTTGCCGTTGTCGCTGCCTGCCCCTGGCCCGCCGACGTCGGCATTAATGCCTCCGGTGTTGTTGGTAGCAGCATCACGCCCAAAGCCGACATTCAAACCGCCGGTGTTTCTCGAGGCTGCCGCTGTCCCGACACCTGCATTGATGTCACTGGAGTTCCTAGAGGCGGCGTTACCGCCAAGTCCGAGGTTCAAACCTCCCATGTTGTTTTGGGTGGCGCCTCCAATGCCAACATTGATACTACCGGGAGAAGTAGAGCCGGAAGTTCCGCCTGGAGCGTTTGATCTGCCTGTTGTTGCATTGGCAGTATTACTCGCCGAAAGCGGTATGGTACAACCATTTTCCAGAATATTCATAAGTTGCGCGCGTGAAAGCGAGCTGGCCGGGAGGCTGCAAACGTCTGTGTGTGAATAGGCCGTACCGATCAGGATCAGTGCAAAAGCTAGTCTTGTTGGCGATTTGTCTCCTTGATTACCTGAGTGAACATGGAACTTTTCTATTTTGTTGATGATATGAAAGTAACGTCAGGATGACATCAAGGTTTCAATCGCGGTGTTGAAAGGGGTAACAAAAAGGTTAATGGAGGCGGCTTCGCCCATCACCGCTGCGACGGCGGCGGTTCACGATGCGGCTTAGAGCAACCAGGATTGCTGGGTGTGCCTGCCGCGAATGTCAGGAAATTCTGGAGACGGGCAGGAAACCGGGCTCTTCGTAAAGTCCGTTGGTGCCCCTAGCCGGGATCGAACCAGCACTCCTTGCGGAACTCGATTTTGAGTCGAGCGCGTCTACCAATTCCGCCATAGGGGCTCGGACCCTGAGGTCACGATGGGCGCGGACTATACGGCCCAAGGGGGGTTCGTCAACAGCCCAGTTCGCTATTTCCAAAGATGGGGCAAAACACCATCTGTCGGTTTCGTGACCGAGCGGTCATTGTGCCGCCACGAATCTCTTCCTATTCAGGCGGCACGCAATTCGGGGGACCCATGCTTCGCGGACTTTACGACTGGACGCTGTCGCTCGCGGCGAGGAAATCCGCCGAGTGGTGGCTTGCCTTCATCGCTTTCGTCGAAAGCTCGGTGTTTCTGGTTCCCGCCGATGTGCTCTACCTGCCGATGGCGCTGTCCCGGCCTGAACGCGCCTATCGCTATGCGCTGGTCGCGACGGTTGCCTCGGTCCTGGGCGGCATTGCCGGGTGGTTCATTGGCCACTACGCCTACGATGCATTCGCCAAGCCGGTGCTCGAATTCTACGGCAAGTATGACGAGTTCGAGGCGCTGCGGACTTCTTCGGGCGTCGGCTTCATCATCCTGATGCTCGTGACCTCGGGCTTGGCCCATCTGCCGCCCATCAAGGTGGTGACAATCCTGTCCGGCGTCATCGGCGTCAATCTGTTGCTGTTCATCATTCTGGCAATCGTGGCACGCGGCGCGCGCTTCCTGTTCCTGGCCTGGCTGTTGCGCAAGTATGGCGAGCCGATCCGCGAGTTTATCGAAAAGCGGCTCGGCACTATTGCCGCCGCCGCCGCCGCCGCCCTGATTTTGCTTTATGCGCTGGTCAGATATGCCCATTGACGGTTGCAAACTACAAAGGCCGACAAGATGACCGACACTACAGTTCCCGACACCCGACGCCGGCCGATGCGCACGGCGCTTTTTCTTGGCGTCGCCATGGCCGTGACCGTCGGCTCGGCGCTCGGCTTTCAGTACATAGGCGGCTACATCCCCTGCAAGCTCTGCTACGAGCAGCGCATGCCCTACTATGTCGGCATTCCCTTGATGGTGCTTGCCGTGTTGGCCTCTTTGATCAAGTTGCCGGCCTGGACGACCCGCGTGCTGTTGATCATCGTCGGCCTTTTGATGGCCTACGGTCTCTATCTCGGCATCTATCATTCCGGGGTCGAATGGGCCTGGTGGCCGGGTCCTACCGATTGCACGAATGTGGCTGGTCCGGTCGATACCGGCGGCAACGGCGTGCTCGATGCGCTAGACAAGTTCGTGCCGCCATCCTGCGACAAGGCGGCGCTGCGCATCCTTGGCCTGTCGCTGGCTGGCTGGAACGCCATTGCCAGCCTGGTCCTTGCGGCAGTCGCGTTTCGCGGAGCGCTGTCGCGCCGCTGAGCAATCCGGAAAACCGGGATCAAGGCTCCAGTTCGACGTCCCAATAAAGATAGTCCATCCAGCTTTCATGCAGGTGGTTGGGCGGGAACGAACGGCCGTTGTTGTGGAGATCTTGTACGGTAGGTTGGTACGGCTTCTGCAGCGGCCACATCTTGGCCTTTGCGGGCAGAAGGCCCCCCTTGCGCAGATTGCAGGGCGAGCAAGCGGCAACCACATTATCCCACGTCGTCGCGCCGCCGCAACGACGTGGGATGACGTGGTCGAAGGTTAAGTCCTCCGGCGTGCCGCAATACTGGCAGCGGAAATGATCGCGCAGGAAGACGTTGAAACGGGTGAAAGCCGGATAGCGCGAAGGCTTTACATAGGTCTTGAGGCTGACCACGCTTGGAAGCTTCATCGAGAATGTCGGCGAGGAGACGGCGTGCTCGTACTCGGCCACGATGTTGACCCGGTCGAGGAACACCGCCTTGATGGCGTCCTGCCAAGACCAGAGCGACAAGGGGTAATAGCTGAGCGGGCGGTAGTCCGCGTTCAGCACCAGTGCAGGCAGCCCATCCGGAGATACGCCAACCGTCACGTTTCTGGCCTCCTTCGCCCAAGCATCAACGGCACGGATACTGTAAGCCCGACATGACAGGGATGTGAAGCGGATTGTCCGCTGTGCGACCCCTCAAATCTGCATGATTTCAGCGCTTTTTTGCGGTCAGGCGGGTGGCGCGGCGTCCCGGCCCCTGGTTTCGCGGTAGTAAGCCCAGAAAAGCCGCGACGCGACGCCCCGCCACGGGCTCCATGATTCGGCCAATTTGATCAGCGCTTTTTCACCGGGGCGCGGGCTGATTTCCAGCGCGTGGCCAACCGCGCTTTGCAGGGCAACATCGCGGGCAGGGAAGATGTCGGGATGGCCTGCTGCGAAGAGCAAGTAGCACTCGGCTGTCCATGGGCCGATGCCGGGCACCGCCGTCAAAAGGCGAAGTGCCTCAGTAGCGTCGAGCGAGCAAAGGTGGTGCAGGTCGAGGCCGTCTTCCACCGCTTGCGCGACGGCGAGCAGACCGCGCTGCTTGGGCCGTGACAGGCCTGCTTCGCGAAACACCTGTTCTGCGGCAGCAAGAACGGCTTGCGGCGTCAATGGATCGAGCAGATTTACCAGCCTGCCGAAAATGGCATCTGCGCTAGCGCGCGAAACCTGCTGGGAAATGACGATGGAGGCAAGGCTCCTGAAGCCCGGCTCGGATAGGCGCAGTGGCACCTCGCCGGCGATGCTGCGCACTTTTTCCAATCTTGGATCAAGACTGCAAAGCGCATCGAGCCCAAGGGCAATGTGGTCGAGTGTTTCTATGCGCTGCATGGCTTTCTTGTGTCGCGGGCCTCGCCAAGGTAGCAATCGGCGCAAGCGCCACACAACCCGAAAACAACTTGCTTGCTCACACTGCCGACATTTCGCTTCGCTCCGAGCCCGAATGGCCGGTTGCATCTGGGCCATGCCTATTCGGCGCTGCTCAATCATGCGTTGGCGAAGACAAATGGCGGGCGCATGCTGTTGCGTATCGAGGACATCGACACGACCCGTTGCACGCCCGCCTTCGAGGCAGGCATCTATGAGGATCTGCATTGGCTGGGTGTGGAGTGGGACGGCGAAGTCCGGCGTCAATCGGAACATTTCGCCGAGTATGAGCAGGCGCTTTCGCGGCTGATTAAAGAGGAGCTTGTCTATCCGGCTTTCATGAGCCGTGGTGAAATCCGTGCGTTCATCGCCGCGAGCGAAGGTGGTGACCGCAAATGGCCGCGTGACCCTGACGGCGTGCCGCTCTATCCGGCTCTCGACAAGACGCTCAGCCCGAAGGAGCGCCGCAAGCGCCTTGCCGATGGCATGCCTTTCGCATGGCGTCTCGATGTGGAGGCTGCGGTCGCGCGAATTGGCCGGTCTTTGACATGGGCGGAATACTCAAACGAAGCCCTGTCGGAGATACGGGTGGTCGACGCCCAGCCGCAAGCCTGGGGCGATGTCATTTTGGCGCGGCGCGAAATCCCGACCAGCTACCATTTGTCGGTCGTGGTCGACGATGCCTTGCAAGGGATCAGCCATGTCGTGCGCGGCATGGATCTTTATTTTGCCACCGGTATCCAGCGCCTGTTGCAGGAATTGCTGGGATTGCCGCAGCCACATTATTTCCACCACCGTCTTGTGCTGGGGCCGGATGGGCGCAAGCTGTCGAAAAGCCAACAGGACACGGGTCTTGCCGATCTTCGGCAAGCGGGGATTACGCCGGCTGAGGCGAAACGCCTTGCCGGCTTCAATTCTAGCGGCGCGCCAGTCCCGCCTTGATCAGCGCCAGCGCCGCGAACAGCGCGAAGCCGCCGCCGAGGCCGTAGGCAGTCGCAAGTTTCAGGTCGGCAAAGATGAGCCCCTGGCGATTGGCCAGATAGACGGCGGTGACGAAACCGGCCGTGACGAGCAAGGCGTTGCCGGTTGGACCGAATCCGTTTTCTTTCACAACCGCGTCGAGCACCGTACCCGACAAGAATGCTATCGCGGCGACGACCGTGAGGCCGATCGCCAACCCGCCCATATCCATGTCCCACATGGCCGTTCCCTTCAAGAGTTCAGCGCGCGACAGATTTGGCGGAGAATTCCGGTTCGCCTATCGCGCTCCAGAGTCTTGAATTTGCCCATGTTCCGGCTAGTGAGCTGTTTGAATTGGACGGAGCATGCGCTGCTGGCGCCGGTCTGAGGCCGCCGGCCATTCAATTAGGCTTAGTATATGATTCAGCCGTTTCCTTTTGCTTGAACGCGATCACGGCATTAGAGCGAGCGCATTAGGAAAAATTTCACCAAGGCGCGGCGACCCATCAGCATGCATGAAATCAAGAGATTTATCCCGGCGACCTTTGTCGTGTTGTGGGCTACCGGATTCATCGGCGCGCGGTACGCAATGCCGTGGGCGGAACCGTTCACGTTTCTCGGCACGAGGTTCGTCATTGCAGCAGTCCTGTTTATCCTGCTGATGGTGGTGCTTGGCTCGAAGAAGGCATCTCGCAAGGAAGCGCTCAACGCGGCCATCGCCGGGATGTTGATGCACGGGGTCTATCTCGGCGGCGTGTTCTGGGCGATCCATCGCGGAATGCCCGCAGGTCTTTCCGCCTTGATCGTCGGGTTGCAGCCGCTGATCACCGCGGTGATGGCCGGCAAGGTGCTGGGTGAGAAGATCTTGCCGCGCCATTGGCTGGGGCTGGCGATAGGCTTCGTCGGCGTTGTCATCGTGCTGTGGCCGAAGCTGGGCGCGCTGGGCAGCGGTATTACGTTCGAAACGCTTCTGGCCTCGCTGATCTCCGTCGTCGGCATGAGCGCGGGCACGGTTTGGCAGAAGCATTCCGGCTCGAGCGGCGATCTGGTCACCGGAACGTTCTGGCAATATGTCGGCGGCGCCATCATCGTCGTGCCGGCCGCCTTCCTGCTCGAAACGCGGGAGGTCGTCATCAACGGGGACCTCATCTTCGCGCTTGCCTGGCTGGTGCTGGTTCTATCTATCGGCGCGATCTTCCTTTTGATGATCATGATCCGCGGCGGCGAGATGTCCAAGGTAGGCTCCCTGTTCTACCTCGTGCCCGCGGTGACTGCTGTCATGGCCTGGGCGTTGTTTGGCGAACAACTCAATTTCATCCAGATCGTCGGCATGGCGATCACGACATTCGGCGTGGGGCTGGCGACGGCTCAGGTGCCGACGCGGGCGCGGGCTTCGAGATAGCGGCTGATCGCGGCGTTCAATTCACCGCCGAGGATGAAGATCGCCGAGACTATATAGAGGAAGACGACCGCGATCATGATCGAGGCCAGGCCGGCATAAGTCGTGACGTAGGATGAGAAATGGTCGAGATAGGTGGCGAATACCGTCGAGCCGATAAGCCACGCGACCAGCGTGAAGATGATGCCAGGGATGATCGAGACGAAGCTGCGCTTTCCGGCAGGCAGCCAGAAGTGGACCGCAATCAGGCCACCGACGATAACTGACGAGGCGATGATGTAGCGCCACAACGTGATGGTGCCGGTGTAGGGCTTGATCCATTCCATATAGGCTTCAGCCAATCGGGCCAGCAGCGGCGCGAAAACCAGAAGCAGGCTGATGGCGAGGAACCCGGCCGTTGCGATGAGGACGAAGCCGATGCTTTGCACCCGGCGATAGATGATGCCGCGGTTCTCAGTGACGCGATAGGCGCGGTTCAGCGAGGTGCGTAGCGCCTCGATGCCGTTCGAGGCGAAAAACGCTGCCAGAAGGACGCCATAGGTCAAGAGGTCGGTGCGCTGCACGGTCAAGACGTTCAGCACTTCGCGCGCAATCGGCTTGGCGATCTGTTCGGGCCATGTGTCGAATACGATGTGAACCGCAGTGTCGGAAAAGGCCTGCGCGCCGAGGAAACTGGCAAGCGTGGTGGCGAAAATCAGGAACGGAAACAGCGCCATCAAGGCGGTGATGGCAAGATGACTGGCCATTGCCCAGCCATCATCGGCATTGAAGTGCCCAAGTGCGTCATAGAGCACCCGCTTCAGGGCTACGATCTTCCGTAACAATGACCCGTCCTGCAATTGTATCCCAGTCGCGAATATGGGAAGGGTTTGCGACAAATAACAAGCCTTGCCGGAGCAACGATCCTGACCCCGAATGAGTTGCGCACCATCATTGTCACCGGTGCCTCATCCGGCATCGGCGCACATTGTGCCCGCGCATTGAAGGCCGACGGATGGAGGGTCTTCGCTACAGCCCGCAAGGAAAGCGACCTTGCTGAACTCGAAGCCGCCGGCATTGAAAGCTTTTATCTCGACTATCGCGAGCCAGCCTCGATCGAGGCTTTGGTTGCCGCGGTGCTGGAGCGAACCGGTGGACGGCTGGACGCGCTATACAACAACGGTGCCTATGCCCAGGCGGGTGCGGTCGAAGACCTGACGGTCGATGCGCTGCGCGAGCAGTTCGAGGCCAATTTCTTCGGCTGGCACGATCTTACGCGCCGCGTCATTCCCGTCATGCGCGCTCAAGGCCACGGTCGCCTCGTGCATTGTTCGTCAATACTCGGGCTGATGCCTGCGGGGCTGCGTGGCGCCTACTGCGCTTCGAAATATGCGGTCGAAGGCCTCATGCTTTCGTTACGGCAGGAGTTGGCCGAGAGCGGCATCCATGTGTCACTGATCGAGCCTGGTCCCGTGGCATCCAACATCCACAAGAACGGGATGACCTGGTTCCTCAAGAATGTGGACTATGGAAACTCGGTTCATCGCGCAGGCTATCGCGCGCAACTGGAGGGGTTGCGGGCGGCTCCAGCCAAGCGGCGCGCAAATCCCGAAATCGTGTACCGGGCCTTGCGGCATGCGCTTGTGTCGCGGAGCCCGCGCCCGCACTATGTGGTAACGGTTCCAGCCCGAATCGGTATCCTGTTGAAGCGACTCCTGCCAGCGCCGCTGCTCTATCGCTTGCTAGCCAGGACCGCCTGAGAAACCAAACCGGATTTTGCCCATGGCAACCTTTGTCAATATTCTCGCCGTCGCGTTCATGCTCGCCGTCGTGGCGGTGCTGATACGAGGCCTCATCAACATGATGCGAGGGGGCTCCAGCAACACGTCGAACAAGCTCATGCAGGCGCGCGTGATGCTGCAGTTCGTGGCGCTGGTCTTTATCCTGCTGGCCGTCTACTTCACGCGCAAATAACAGGCGATATTCGAGACGAGGGGAGCGGCCTATGGTCAAGCTGAACAAGATTTATACGCGCACCGGCGACAAGGGCACGACCGGTCTCGGCAGCGGCGAGCGGCGCTTGAAATGCGATCCCCGCGTGGAGGCTTATGGCACCGTCGACGAGGCCAATGCCTGCATCGGTCTCGCGCGCGTCCACACAGCCGAAAGCCATCCCGAGATCGATGCAATTCTGGGCCGCATCCAGAACGACATGTTCGACCTTGGCGCGGACCTGTCGACGCCGGACACGGGAAAGCCGCTGGAGTACGAACCACTGCGCATCATTGCGTCCCAGGTCGCGCGCATCGAACAGGACATCGACCTCATCAACAAGAACCTGTCGCCGTTGCGCTCTTTCGTGCTGAACGGCGGCACACCTGCTGCGGCTGCCCTTCACCTGGCGCGCACGGTGGCGCGCCGCGCCGAACGGGCGATGGTTGCGCTGGCGCAGGATGAAAACGAGCACGTCAATGCCGAAGGCATCAAGTACATCAATCGCGTTTCCGACCTGCTGTTCGTGGCCGCGCGAGCGGTCAATGACAATGGAAACGCCGATGTGCTATGGGTTCCAGGCAAGAACCGCTGAATTCTCCAACGGATAGCGGAGGGGCAAGATGTTCATTCCGCTTCATGATTCCAACAGCCTGCACTACATCAAGCTGCAATATGTCACGATCGGGCTGATCGCGGCAAATGTCATCGGCTATTTCATGACGGCGCTTGGCGGCGAGGCATTTTCCAATGCCGCCGTGCTTGGCCTCGGTTTCATTCCATCCGTGGTGCACAACACGGCGGAGCTTTCGCCGCAGTTCGTGATCATTCCGGAAGATTTCAGCTACATCACCTATGCGTTCCTGCATGCCGATATTTTCCATCTCGGCGGCAACATGCTGTTCCTTTGGGTGTTCGGCGACAATGTCGAGGATGCGCTCGGCCATGTCCGCTATCTGATCTTTTATCTCCTGTGCGCGGCAGGCGGGGCATTGTTCCACGGCATGGTTGCCCCCGAATCGCAAGCGCCGCTGATCGGCGCTTCTGGCGCGATCGCAGGCGTCGTGGCTGCCTATCTGATCCTGCATCCAAGGGTGAAGATATGGATCCTCGCCTTTGGCCGTATTCCGCTGCGCATTCCGGCCTACATCGTGCTGGTGTTCTGGATCGGGCTGCAATTCTTCATGTTTGCCGCAGGCGGCGAGGACCAGGTCTCGTGGGCTTGTCATATCGGCGGCATCATCTCAGGCGCGCTGCTCGTCGTCTTGCTGAAGCGCCGCGATGTGCCGCTGCTGGACAGGGAAGTGGTAACGCCGCGTTCGGTGAAGGTAGAGCAGAAGAGCGCCGTCGAGCCAATCGAGGCGCAGCCTGCGCCACGATGGGGACGACACTAGTACAAAGCGATTCAACCGATTAGCCCGCGTTTACGGATATTGACCTTCCGGGAGCCCGCAACTAGGTTCCGCGCGCCTGCGGAAGCCTTCCCGCCACCAAACAGGCCGTGGAAGACCATAATTCTGTGCGAAAATGTCGGCATTCGACAACTCTGAAGGGGCAAGCGCTGCTATAGCGCACCCGAAACATCGCAAGAGGTGAAAAGAGATGAAGGTTCTCGTCCCTGTAAAACGGGTTGTAGATGCGAATGTGAAAGTTCGGGTGAAGGCGGACGGTTCTGCCGTCGAGCTTGCCAATGTGAAGATGGCGATGAACCCGTTTGACGAGATTGCCGTCGAAGAGGCGATCCGTCTCAAGGAAGCCGGCAAGGTCGAGGAGATCGTGGTGGTTTCGGTTGGGCCGCAGCAGGCCCAGGAAACACTGCGCACCGCGCTTGCGATGGGTGCCGACCGCGCGATCCTGGTCAAGACCGACGAGGCGGTCGAGCCGCTTGGCGTCGCCAAGGTGCTGAAGGGCGTCGTGGATGCCGAACAGCCGGGTCTCGTCATTCTCGGCAAGCAGGCGATCGACGACGACAGCAACCAGACCGGCCAGATGCTGGCGGCGCTGCTTGGCTGGGCGCAAGGCACATTCGCTTCCAAGGTTGAACTTGCCGGCGACAAGGCCAAGGTGACGCGCGAGGTCGATGGCGGCCTGCAGACGGTCGAGCTGAAGATGCCGGCAATCGTCACCGTCGACCTGCGCCTGAACCAGCCGCGCTATGCATCGCTGCCCAACATCATGAAGGCGAAGAAGAAGCCGCTGGACGAGAAGGCGCCTGCCGATTTCGGTGCCGACGTGAAGCCGCGGCTAAAGGTCATCAAGACCGAGGAACCGGGTGGCCGCAAGGCTGGCGTGAAGGTCAAGACGGTGGCGGAACTGGTCGACAAACTCAAGAACGAAGCCGGCGTGCTTTAAGGTTCGGACAGGGAAAGGGTTAGAAATATGGCAATTCTCCTCATCGCCGAACACGACAATGCAAGCCTCTCGGACCAGACCGCCAAGGCGCTGTCGGCAGCCCTGAAAATCGGCTCCGACGTTGACGTTCTGGTGGCAGGCAAGGGCGCCAAGGGCGCTGCCGATGCGGCATCGAAGCTGAAGGGCGTGCGCAAGGTCCTGCTGGCCGAGGCCGACGAACTGGCCGAGCGTCTCGCCGAACCGCTGGCAGCGCTGGTCGTTTCGCTGGCCGGCTCCTATGACACCATCATTGCGGCAGCCACTTCGACCGGCAAGAACGTGTCGCCTCGCGTTGCCGCACTGCTGGACGTGGCGCAGGTTTCCGAAATCATCGAAGTCGTCTCGTCCGATACCTTCAAGCGGCCGATCTATGCCGGCAACGCCATCCAGACCGTGCAGTCCGGCGATGCCAAGAAGGTGGTCACGGTTCGCACGGCCTCCTTCCAGGCAACGCCTGAAGGGGGCACCGTCCCGGTCGAGGCTATCAAGGCAGCCGCCAATCCGGGCCTGTCGACCTTTGTCGAAAACAAGCTGTCGGAAAGCGACCGCCCCGAACTCACCTCTGCCAAGATCATCATCTCGGGCGGACGTGCGCTCGGCTCCTCGGAGAAGTTCCAGGAAGTCATCCTGCCGGTGGCCGACAAGCTAGGTGCCGCCGTTGGCGCCAGCCGCGCCGCAGTCGACGCCGGCTACGCGCCGAACGACTGGCAGGTTGGCCAGACCGGTAAGGTCGTGGCACCGGACCTCTACATCGCCTGCGGCATCTCCGGCGCCATCCAGCACCTTGCCGGGATGAAGGACTCCAAGGTCATCGTCGCCATCAACAAGGACGAGGAAGCGCCGATCTTCCAAGTGGCCGACTACGGCATCGTCGGCGACCTGTTCACCATCCTGCCGGAGCTTGAAAAGGCGCTTTGACGCTGTTTCGCTAAGCGTATTAAATAGTCGGAGGGCGGGGTAGACTAAGTCGCCTCGCCCTTTTAGTTTGCGCTGCACAAAAGCAGGCGGACGGGATTGTCAAATGAGCAAGATCGGTACGATCGGTATCGTCGGAGCAGGCCAGATGGGTGGCGGCATCGCCCATGTTTCGGCGCTGGCTGGCTACAAGGTGCTGGTTTACGACGTCTCATCCGAACGCATCGAAAAAGGCCTTGCCACGATCAACGGCAACCTGGCCCGGCAAGTGGCGTCCGGCAAGCTCGAAGAGAAGGCGCGCAAGGCAGCGGTGGAGCACATTTCCGCCGCGCCCGCCATGTCCGACCTTGCTGCCGCCGACCTCGTCATCGAGGCGGCTACGGAAGACGAGGCCATCAAGCGCAAGATTTACGCGCAGCTTTGCCCGCAGCTTAACCCCACCGCCATTCTCGCGACCAACACCTCATCGATCTCGATCACCCGTTTGGCGGCGCAGACCGATCGGCCGGAGCGCTTCATCGGCATACATTTCATGAACCCGGTGCCGGTGATGAAGCTGGTCGAATTGGTGCGCGGCATCGCGACCGACGACCAGACCTTCGACGTGGCCAAGACCTACGTCAAGCAACTCGAAAAGACGATCACAGTCTCCGAAGATTTCCCGGCCTTCATCGTCAACCGCATCCTGTTGCCGATGATCAACGAGGCGATCTACACGCTCTATGAGGGCGTCGGCACGGTCGAGGCAATCGATACGGCGATGAAGCTTGGGGCCAACCACCCGATGGGGCCGCTGCAGCTTGCCGACTTCATCGGTCTCGACACCTGCCTGTCGATCATGCAGGTGCTGCATGACGGGCTGTCGGACTCGAAGTACCGCCCATGCCCGCTGCTGGTGAAATATGTCGAGGCAGGCTGGCTTGGCCGCAAGACGGGCCGCGGCTTCTACGACTACCGCGGCGAGACCCCGGTTCCGACGCGCTGAGCGGCGACGCAAGCCGGGTGCTTCAAATCAGGATGCCTTGGCGGCGTTGAACGAATTCGTTTCGACTTCTGTTGACGTCTTTGGCGATGCCGCCACGAAGACGCAGCCTCGGCCAGCCGCCTTGGCCGCGTAGCAGGCCATGTCCGCCCGCGCGATGATCTCATCCACTTCAGCGCAGCCGGCATCGATCGGAGTGACGCCGATGCTGGTGCCGATGGAGTGCGTGCGGCCATTCCATTCGAACTGCAATGCCGCGATGGCCGTGACGATGGCCCTTGCCGCCTCTTGCGCCGCCTCGGCTGAACCCGTCTGCAAGACCACCGCGAACTCGTCGCCGCCGAGCCTGGCAACGAGGTCGGCAGGTCCGAAGCCATTGCGAATGATGGCTGCGACACGCTTCAGCAACGCATCGCCAGCGGCATGGCCACCGGTATCGTTGACCTGCTTGAAATGGTCGAGATCGATGAACATGAAGTGGTGCCCGACCGTGTCGGAACGGGTCTTCGCAACCAGTTCCGTCACTTTCTGGATGAAGAACGAACGGTTGGCCAGCCCGGTCAAGGCGTCGTGGGTTGCTGCGTAGGCAAGTTGCCGCTGCAAGGCGCGGGCGTCGGTGAAGTCCTGGAAGACAACGACCGAGCCAGAGAACTCGCCGCGCTCGTTGATGATTGGCGAAACCACCTGCCGCACGCTGCAGCGGGTGCGGTCGTGCCTTACCAGAACGGCCCGGTTGTTCTGGTCTGCCGACTTTCGGTCGGAGGCCATTGAGCGGGCGAGGTCGAGAACGTGGCTGCTCTCCTCATCCACGGTGCAATAGACGGCTTCCAGTGGCTGGCCGAGCGCAGTCGTGCCATCCACACCGGTCAGCTTTTCAGCCAGAGGGTTCATGAACGTTATCGTACCCATGGCATCGGTGCAGATCACTGCATCGCCGATCGAGCGTAGGGTTACCCTAAGCCGTTCCTTCTCGTCTGCCAGCAAGGCTGCGGATTGGGCAAGGCGCAGTTCGACTTCCTTGCGCGCGGTGATATCGGTGATGCTGCCGATGACGCGCACCGCATGGCCGTGTGCGTCGCGCGACACTGCCTTGCCGCGATCAAGCACCCAAATCCACCTGCCGCTCTTGTGGCGCATGCGGTACTCGACCTCGTAGTACGGGGCCTTTCCATCCAGATGGGCCTGATCGGCCGCCTTGATGCGTTCGATGTCGTCGGGATGGGCAAGCTTGAGCCAGAGGTCAGAATCAAGCTTCTTATCGCCTCGGCGATAGCCAAGCAGCTCGAGCCATGTGTCGGAATAAGTCGTAGTGCCTTCCTGCAGGTTGCCGTCCCACACGCCTTGCTTTGCGCTGGCCAGCGCGAAGTTCCAACGCGTCTCGGTTTCGGCGATCCGTTGCTTGTCGTCCATGACCTGGCGGACGAAAAGGCCGACGAGAAATGGCGTCGAAACGGTGATGGCAACTGCGATCTGGAAGCCGTTCCTGAACGCTTCGATGCCTTCGCCAAGATCCGGGACGTAGCCTAACATTGCCGTGACGACGGCGGCGCCACCGGTTGCCGAGCAGACCAAGGCCAGTTCGAAGACACTGAGCCGGGGTGTCAGCACCATCAGCGGCAGCATCGCGATTGCGAACAGGAAATGACCCGAAGTCAGGGAAAGGCAGGTAATCGCGATGCAACCTGCGCAAATGGCCAGCAATCGTGCGAGCGCGCCGACATCGAGCAATGCGGTAAGCTTGGTTCGCGTGGCGAAGGCCATTGCGGGAAGGAAAATCGCGAATCCCAAGGCGTTGGCTGAAAACCAGGCCCAGCCTGTCGGTGTGACAGGCCACCCGTTCAGAAAGAATGTCACGGCGGCAAAGGCAAAGCCTGCCACCAGGGGTGCAATTCCTCCAGCGGTCCCCAGTACAAGGCCGAAATCGCGCGCGCCCAGCTTCTCAGGGCGAATCTTCCCGACGAGCCTTCGGGTGAGATGGATCGCGATGGCGATATGGCACAGATTGGCCGCAGCGTAGAGCGCCGCCATTTCCAGGCTTGATCCGAAGGCCATGTTGACCGTCAGCGAGGTCAGGACCAGGACGGCGGCGTCATGAATGGAAATGGTGCATTTCTGGCGCGCCAACATGGCAAATGCGAAGGCGTTCGGCAGCCACAGGCCGGCTATGCCATCGCCCAGGCGCGACAACAGGATTGATGCTGCTCCCGTTACAAAGAAGCCACCGGCAAGAAGAGCAGTCCGTCTCCAATTGCCCGATGTAAAAGGCTTCAACCCCAAAAAAAGCACAAGAACCCCGAATTGTCAGCGAAAGCTACGAGGTTCGACAGTGCAGGAACTGCCTTTAAGAAAAGTTGCCCTCAAGGTTCGACGAGCCGTCAGGATGTCGACATCTGGCGGCATGATTAAGGAAAAGTGTGCGTTCAGAACGGTGCCCGGGTTGTTTCCGCTGGCGGGCTTTTGTAGCGGGCCTGTTTCAACAGGCCGTAAAGAAAAGCGGGCGAGACCCTGAAGGTACCACCCGCTTTTGCACGTTAGGAAATACTGCTTAGGCGAACGTGCCGTGGCAGTGCTTGAACTTCTTGCCCGAACCGCATGGGCAGAGCTCGTTACGGCCGATCTTACCCCATGAAGCGGGGTTGTTCGGATCGCGATCTTCCGGCGCCACGACGGCGTTCTGCTCTGCCCGGACCAGCAGCGCGGTTTCACCGAAGTCGTTCTCGCCCGTGGTTGCATCGATATGCTGGCCGTAAGTCTCGGGCGCTTGCGGAGGAGGAGCCTCGGCTGCCTGCCTGACCAGTTCGACGCGCATGAGTTGCGAGGTGACCACCTGGCGCAGGTTGCCGAGCATGGCCTGGAACAGCTCGAAGGCTTCCTGCTTGTATTCCTGCAGAGGGTCGCGCTGGGCATAGCCGCGGAAACCCACCACGGAGCGCAGGTGGTCGAGGTTGACGATGTGCTCGCGCCACAAATGGTCGAGAGCCTGAAGGACAATCGAACGCTCGACATAGGTCATGACGTCGGGGCCGAAACGCTCGGCTCGGTCCCTGGCGGCAGTGTTGACCGCTTCGGTGATGCGCTCTCGGATATCGTCTTCGGCGATGCCTTCTTCCTTGGCCCACTCGTCGATGGGAAGGTCGAGATTGAGATATTCGACGACCTCGGTCTTGAGGCCATCGATATCCCATTGTTCTGGATAGGCATTTTCGGGAATGCCCTTGGCGACGATCTCTTCGATGACGCCGGTACGCATCTCGGCAACCATCTCGGACAAGCCCTCGCCGTCCATCAGTTCAAGCCGCTGCTCGAAGACGACCTTGCGCTGATCGTTGGAGACGTCGTCGTACTTCAACAGGTTCTTGCGGATATCGAAGTTGCGCGCCTCGACCTTGGTCTGCGCCTTTTCGAGAGCCTTGTTGATCCAGGGGTGGATGATGGCCTCGTCTTCCTTGAGGCCGAGCTTCTGGAGCATGCTGTCCATGCGCTCGGAACCGAAGATGCGCATGAGATCGTCCTGCAGCGACAGGAAGAATTTCGAGCGGCCCGGATCGCCCTGACGGCCGGAACGGCCGCGCAACTGATTGTCGATGCGGCGTGATTCATGGCGTTCTGTAGCCAGGACATAGAGTCCGCCGGCGGCGAGCGCCTTTTCCTTCAGCCGCGCCACGTCCTGCTGGATTTCCTTTTCGCGTGCCGTCCGTTCCGGACCTTCCGGCATATCGGCCAGTTCCTCGGCAATGCGCATCTCGGCGTTGCCGCCGAGCTGGATGTCGGTGCCGCGACCGGCCATGTTGGTGGCGATGGTGATGGCGCCGGGCTTGCCGGCCTGGGCAACGATCGCTGCCTCGCGTTCATGGTGGCGGGCATTGAGGACTTCGAAATCCTTGAAGCCTTCCTTGCGCAACCGCTCGGCCAGTTGCTCGGATTTCTCAATCGAGGTCGTGCCGACCAGCGTCGGCTGTCCCTTGGCGTGCGCCTCCTTGATTTCGCGCACGATTGCCTTGATCTTCTCTTCGACAGAGCGATAGACCTCATCATCCTCGTCGATGCGTTGCACAGGCAGATTTGTCGGGATTTCAGTAACTTCCAGGCCGTAGATGTTGCCGAATTCCTCGGCCTCGGTAAGAGCCGTACCGGTCATGCCGGCCAGCTTCTTGTACATGCGGAAGTAATTCTGGAATGTCACCGAGGCCAGCGTCTGGTTTTCCGGCTGGATTGTGACGTGTTCCTTGGCTTCAAGCGCCTGGTGCAGGCCTTCGGAATAGCGGCGGCCCGGCATCATGCGCCCGGTAAATTCGTCAATGATGACGATTTCGTCGTTGCGTACGATGTAATCCTTGTCGCGCTGGAACAGCCGGTGGGCCTTCAAGGCGTTGTTGACGTGGTGGACGATGGCCACGTTCTCGATGTCATAGAGGGAGGTGCCTTTCAAAAGACCGGCGTCCCGCAGCATGTTCTCCAGCTTTTCCGTGCCTTCCTCGGTGAAGATCGACGTCTTCTGCTTCTCGTCGATTTCGTAGTCGGACGGCACCAGCTTGAGCATGAAGGCGTCGATGGTGTTGTACATTTCCGAACGGTCTTCGAGCGGTCCGGAAATGATGAGCGGCGTGCGGGCCTCGTCGATCAGGATCGAGTCGACCTCGTCGACGATCGCGAAATGGTGGCCACGCTGGACCATCTGGACGCGCTCATACTTCATGTTGTCGCGCAGATAGTCGAAGCCAAGCTCGTTGTTGGTGGCGTAGGTGATGTCGCAGGTATAGGCGGCGCGCCGTTCCTCGTCGGTAAGACCGTGGACGATAACGCCTACCGTCAGCCCGAGGAATTTATAGACGCGTCCCATCCAACTCGAGTCACGGGTGGCAAGGTAGTCGTTGACGGTAACGACGTGGACGCCCTTGCCGGCAATTGCGTTGAGATAGACGGGAAGCGTGGCGACAAGCGTCTTGCCTTCGCCCGTACGCATTTCGGCAATGCCACCGCCATGCAGGACCATGCCGCCGACCAACTGGACATCGAAGGGGCGCATGCCCAAAACCCGGCGTGCAGCCTCACGGACCGTCGCGAAGGCAGGAACGAGGAGATCATCGAGAGAGGCGCCATTGGCAAGTTCCTCGCGGAACTTTTGCGTGCGTGCCTTCAATTCATCATCAGAAAGTGCCTGGATTTCGCTTTCCAGGGCATTGACCGCCTGGACGCGCGCCCTGGTCGACTTGATGCGCCGATCATTGGAGGAGCCGAAAACCTTGCGGGCGAGACCGCCGAGACTGACCATATAATGGCCCTTTCGATTGCAATCCTGAACATTTGCGACTGGAGCCGGATGGCCCCGTCTTATCCGCCTTCGAGCGAAGAAAACACCAAAAAGCGCCCGGAAAACGGTTCTGGACGCAAAGTCGTTGGACAGATAAGAGGGGGCATCACTGATGTCAACGCTGCGCTCTTTTGCTGGAACACGCCAAATTCCGCCACATTCTCACTGATCTGAAAGCCGGCGCTCTCCTCACAATCTCCATTGGAGTCTTTTTCATGTCATTTTCGTCACGCCGCGTTTCGCTTGCCGGTATCGGCATTGCAGTCGGACTGTCGGCTCTTGCGCTGGCGCCGCTTGCGGCACAGGAAACCGCCCCGGCAACACCTGCCGTCGAGGCTGCCAAGCCTGCCGACCCGAATGCCGTTGTCGCCACCATCAACGGCCAGACCATCACCGAGGCCGACCTTACGTTGGCGGAGGGCGAGCTTTCGCAGCAATTTGCGCAACTTCCGCCCGAACAGCGCCGCGCTGCAGCACTTTCCGCAGCTATCGAGATCAAGGTTCTGGCCGACAAGGCTGCCGCCGAAGGGCTCGACAAGGACCCGGATTTCCAGCGCCGCGCTGCCTTCCTCCAGCAGCGTGCACTGCATGGCTGGATGGTCGAGAAGGAGGTTGTCGGCAAGATCACCGACGCGGAAATCCAGGCGCGCTACGACAAGGAGATCGCCGCAGCTCCGCCGGTCAACGAAGTTCATGCCCGTCACATTCTCGTGAAAACCAAGGAAGAAGCCGACGCCATCATCAAGCAGCTCGACGGCGGCGCCGATTTCCAGAAACTTGCCAACGAGCACACCAGCGATCCGAGCGGCAAGACCAATGGCGGTGACCTTGGCTATTTCGGTCCGGGCCAGATGGTGCCGGAGTTCGAAAAGGCTGCAAGTGCGCTCGAAGTCGGCGCCTATAGCAAGGAACCGGTGCAGACGCAGTTCGGCTGGCACATCATCAAGGTTGAGGACAAGCGCGCGCAGCAGCCTCCGGCGTTCGACAAGGTCAAGGAACAGGTCAAGTTGCTTTTGATCCGCGACAAGTACTTCGCCCTTGTCAAGGAAGCCCGTGCCGCCGCCAAGGTGGATATCCCCGATGCCGAACTGAAGAAGGCGATCGACGCGGCTGAAAGCAGCGCGCAGTAAGTCTGCATCATCTCAAAATCAGGGCCGGTCGCTGAGACCGGCCTTTTTCTTTGAGGATCGCTTGCGATCTAGCTCCGGTTTAGCTCTGTGCGCCGGGCTGGTTCAAAACGCCTTGCGTGGCGTGGCCGTATGGGGCAAACCGGGCCAATTCCGCGCTATCTGCCCGAGGCCCCCATGTCCGAAACCATTTCGCCGCTTGCTCCCAAGAAATACCCGAAAATGCCATCTATCGACGGCGTACGCATCGCGACCGCCGAGGCCGGGATCAAGTACAAGGGCCGCACGGACCTCCTCGCCATGGTGTTCGATACTGGAACAACCGTCGCGGGCGTTTTCACGCGCTCGAAATGCCCGTCAGCGCCTGTCGACTTCTGCCGCCAGAACCTGCCCGTCGGCAAGGCGCGCGTGCTGGTGGTGAATTCCGGCAATGCCAATGCATTTACCGGCAAGCGCGGCCGCGAAACCACCTCCATGACCGGCGAAGCGGCTGCCAAGGCGGCAGGGTGCACCTCGGGCGAGGTGTTCCTGGCATCTACCGGTGTCATCGGGGAGCCGCTCGACGCCGGCAAGTTCAGCCATCTTCTGGCCGGGCTTGTCCGCGACGGCAAAGCGGACCAGTGGACGGAAGCCGCCAAGGCCATCATGACCACGGACACCTATCCCAAAGTGGCCACCGCCACGGTCAAGCTGGGCGATGCCGACATCACCATCAACGGCATTGCCAAGGGCGCGGGCATGATTGCTCCCGACATGGCCACAATGCTTTCCTTCGTCGCTACGGACGCGCCGATTTCCGCACCGGTCTTGCAAGACCTGCTGTCGCGTGGCGTCGGCAAGACCTTCAATGCGGTAACGGTCGATTCCGATACGTCGACCAGCGACACGCTTTTGCTGTTTGCCACTGGGGCTGCAGCCAAGCGCGGCGTGCCGGTGATCAACGATCCAAAAGATCCGCGCCTTGCCGCCGTGCGCCGGGCGCTTGGAAAAATCCTGAAGACGCTGGCGCTGCAAGTGGTGCGCGACGGCGAGGGCGCGCGCAAGCAGGTCGAAGTCACGGTTACGGGTGCAAAGTCGGCGCGCTCGGCCAAGCGCATAGCGCTCGCGATCGCCAATTCGCCGCTGGTCAAAACGGCGGTAGCGGGTGAAGATGCCAATTGGGGCCGCGTCGTCATGGCTGTCGGCAAGGCCGGCGAACCCGCAGACCGGGATCGTCTCTCGATCTGGTTCGGCAAAAATCGGCTGGCGCATGAAGGCGAACGTGACCCCTCCTATTCGGAGGCGGAAACTTCTGCCTATATGAAGCGCGACGAAATCAGCATCCGTGCTGACATCGGTATCGGCCGCGGCAAGGCGACTGTCTGGACCTGCGATCTCACCAAGGAATATGTCGCCATCAACGGCGATTATCGGAGCTGATTTGCCCTTGGTCCATCCATCAGAACAACTGGCAGCTGTCCGCCGCTACGAAGCGGCAGGTTTCCGGTCATGGCCGGCCGCTGCCGTCCATTATGATGGAACATGGGTCATCAGACTAACCGCAGGCCATCCGGCCAAGCGGCTGAATTCGATCAATCCGCTCGACCCCGGCGATGTTGCCGATATTCCGGAACGCATCGCTCGTGCCGGTCGTCGCTTCGAGGCCTATGGACGGCCGCTGACCTTTCGCGTCTCGCCGCTGTCAGGACCGGAGCTCTCGGCATATTTCGACGCGCAGGGTTGGTCGCGCTTCGATGAATCGCTGGTCATGCGGATGTCGCTGTCGGATGCGCCGGTCGAAGAGGCGATCGATCAGATCCCCCTGAAGGACATTGGCCGCTTCGTGACAGCGTCGATGAAGGTGCATGACGCCGACCCTTCATTGCGCGCGGGTCTTTCCGAAATCATTGGCGCGATACAGCCGGAAGCCGGGCTGTTTGCGCTGGAAAGCGGCGATGATCCTCTGGCCACGATGATCTGCGTTCATGAAGGGGACCTCGCCGGCCTGTTTGAAATCGCCACGCATGAAGCCGTGCGCAACCAGGGGCATGCACGCCAGCTTGTCCTGTCGGCCTTGAAGTGGGCGCGGCTGCGCGGCGCCAAGGAGGCCTGGCTGCAGGTCGAGGCAAACAATGACGCGGCACTCGCTCTCTACAAGAAACTCGGCTTTCGTGAAGTCTACCACTACCACTACAGGCGGCCTCCCGGATCATGACTACTACGGAAACCGCGGGAAAACGCCTTCTTCTGGTAACCGCCTGTGCCCTGATCGACGCGGATGGGCGCGTGCTGATCGCGCAACGCCCCGAGGGCAAGCAGCTTGGCGGCCTATGGGAATTCCCCGGCGGCAAGGTCGAACCGGGAGAAACGCCGGAGCAATGCCTTATTCGTGAACTGCGCGAAGAACTTGGCATCGACACAAAAATCGACTGCCTGGCGCCTCTCACCTTCGCCAGCCACAGCTACGACGACTTCCACCTGTTGATGCCGCTCTACGTATGCCGGCGCTTTTCGGGAATTCCGCAGCCGCATGAGGCGCAGGCTCTGAAATGGGTGAAGCCGCGCCAGTTGCGCGACTATCCAATGCCGCCGGCCGATGCGCCGCTCATTCCCTTCCTGATCGATCTCTTGTGAGTTGTGCCGCTTCGGGAATGCCATCGTCCACGAGCGTTAATGGAAGATTTATCTTGCCGTGAAAAATTGAGCGAAGCCAGAATCGGCCGCGCAACGGCATTTCCGGGAAGTCTCACATGAATTTCGACAGCGATTGGAACTTGGACCGCCCGGAACGCGGCGTTCGCGTCGTCAAGGCCGGCATGGGCCTGTTGCGGATTACATTGCTTTTTGGGTCGGCCGCCATCGCACTCGCTCTTTTTGCTACCCCATATCTGGCGGATCAAAACCGCCAGCAGTTTGCCGGGGCGAGATATGGCGGCCTCGATCTCATGAGTACGGGTTCTATCGGAGCGAATACCTACACCGTCAGGCGCAGCGTGCTGCAGACATCGCCGAATGCGGTCTGCATCATCCGCGAGAATGGCGCTAGAAGCGGCGACTGCTGATTTCCTGCGCAGCTTTGTAGCCGCAATATTGTCCGCGATTTTTACTCCGCCGCTTCACTGGGTATTAAGCGTATTGCATTAACCTTTCTTAATGGCTGGGTGATAGGTTCGGTTCAACGAGGATCGACAGCTATGGCACGAATTCTTCAGAGGTTCCTGAACGACGAGACCGGCGCGACGGCGATCGAATACGGCCTGATCGTTGCGGTTCTTTCGCTGGCCATCATAGCCGGCGTGGGTGATGCAGCGGATGCTTTGACCGAGCTCTGGAACGGCAACAACAGCAAACTCGCCGAAGCCTTCCGCTAATCTTGCAGCTTTCCCGGATTTTCCAGAGCCTTTGCCAACGACATCTTTGCCGAGCCCGGTTTGAGCGGTTTTCGCTGCGAAGGGTCTGGCGCCCAGCCTGATAACCAGACTATCGCGAAAGTGGCCCTTATGCGCCCATCCGAATCGGAAAAGCGCTCGGCATAGATTTCAGCCGCGCGCGCGAACAGGCGGCGTGTTCCGGGTCGCCTTGACCGGTCGCTGAGCACGCTGGTTTCGCCCATGGCGCGCAGGTCGCCCATCAACGCAAACAGGTTGTCATAGCGCACCGTCACGGTTTCGATATCGGCAACCGGCAAGGCGAGGCCTGCTCTCTGCAGCAGGGCGCCGGCATCGCGCACGTCTACGAAGGGGCTGACGCGCGGGCTGATGCCGCCGTAAAGTTCGCTTTCGGCTGCCAGCAGGCTTTCGCGCAACTCGTTGAGTGTTCCGGCACCGGCCATTGCGCCAAGAAAAAGCCCGTCGGGTTTCAGTGCTCGCCGGACCTGGATGATGAAACCCGGAATGTCGTTCATTGCCTGCATCGAGAGCAGGGAAACAGCGATATCGAGGCTGGCCGGTTCGAGCGGCACGGTTTCTGGCGGCGCTACGAGCCCCGTTTCGCCGAGCAGGAGGGCCGCGTCTGCCTCCACTCGCACGACTTCGGCAACTTTCTGGCTTTTAGCCAGCACCCGGGCGCCCGCCGAGGTTTGGCAAAACAGGGCTGCGCCTTTGTTGAACTCGCGTTGTACGGCGGCGAGGCGGTCGGCGAGCTCTTCGGCGGCGCGGTTGATGAGGAAGTCGGCGCCGGACACGGGGGCAGCGAGGGCCCGCCGTTTGCGTGCCAGCCATAACGGAATGTCAAAGATCGTCTGCACGAAATGTCTCGATTCAACCGGTGACTGCTATAGGGTAAGCCGGTACCAAGTCGCATGGCCGATCCGATGCCTGAGATCAAGAGTTTTGCTCACGCGGTTTTGAAATGGCCGGTGCGCATTCTGTTTCCACCGATCTGTGCCGGCTGCCGTAGGCATGTTCTCGAGCCTGGCGTGCTTTGCGGTGCATGCTGGTCGAAGCTCAAATTGCTGGAGCGGCCATGGTGCCCGGTGATGGGAACACCGTTCCAGCACGAGATGGGCGAGGGGTTTCTTTCTGCTGAAGCCATTGCCGATCCACCGCCCTTCGAGCGTGCGCGCGCCTCGGTCGTCTATGGCGACGTTGCGCGAGAGATGGTGCAGGGTCTCAAATATCACGACCGCACCGATCTCGCTCGATGGATGGCAAGGTGGATGCTGAGGGCCGGCGGCGAGCTCATTGCCGATGCCGATGTAATCGTTCCAGTGCCGCTGCACCGGCGGCGCTTCTTCAGCCGCAAATTCAATCAGTCAGCGGAGCTGGCACGAGCCGTTTCCAAATTGAGTGGTGTGCCGCTTGCACCTGCCGCCTTGAAGCGGCTGAAGCTGACGCGGCAACAAGTGGGCCTGGAACGCAAGGAGCGGGAGGACAACGTGCGCGGGGCTTTTCGCGTGCCGCCGGAAGCGGAAATCACTATTGCCGGTCGGCGCGTGCTTTTGGTCGACGATGTCTACACGACCGGGGCTACCGTAGGGGCTGCCACCAGAGCGCTGAGGAAGGGCGGTGCGGCGACCGTTGACGTTCTCACTTTTGCGCGCGTTCTGCCCGGGGACTTCCGAGCCGACGAAACAACCCTTATATAAGCCCTGTAACAAAGACAGGATTGTTGACCCATGGTCGACGTGACGATTTATACACGTGCAATGTGCGGCTACTGCTCGGCAGCCAAGCGGCTTCTTGAGAAGAAGGGCGTTGCCTATACCGAGCATGATGCATCCTTCTCGCCTGATTTGCGCCGGGAGATGATTTCGCGCGCCAATGGCCGCACGACCTTTCCGCAGATTTTTATCGGGGCGACCCATGTCGGCGGCTGCGATGATCTGCACTCGTTGGAAGCTGAAGGCAGACTTGATACACTGCTTGCCAACGGGACGTTTGTTTGAGGTTCGACCATGGGTGTTTTCAAGGCTGCCGCTGTCCAGATGCGCTCCGGCACAAGTGTTGAGCGCAATGTAGCGGATATGGCGCGGTTGATCCGCGAGGCTGCTGCGCAGGGTGCGACCTATATCCAGACGCCGGAGATGACCGGTGCACTGCTGCGCGACAAGGAAGCGCGTGCTGCCTCGTTCGTGCCCGAAGACCGCGATCTTGTCGTTTCGGCCGCGCGGCGGCTGGCCAGTGAACTCGGTGTCTTCGTACATATTGGCTCCACCGCGATCCTGCGCGCCGACGGTAAGATCGCCAATCGTGCGCTGCTGTTTTCGCCGGAAGGCAAGACACTCGCTTCCTACGACAAGATCCACATGTTCGATGTCGATCTCGACAATGGTGAGAGTTGGCGCGAATCGGCCGCATACGAACCGGGCACGCAGGCTGTCGTTTCGGAAGTTAATGGGGCAAAGCTCGGCTTTGCCGTCTGCTACGACCTGCGCTTTCCGCAGCTTTTCAGGTCGGAAGCGCTTGCTGGCGCCGAAGTGCTGACAGTTCCCGCAGCCTTCACGCGCCAGACCGGCGAAGCGCATTGGCATGTCTTGTTGCGCGCTCGCGCCATCGAGAACGGTGCGTTTGTGGTTGCTGCCGCACAAGGCGGACTGCATGAGGATGGCCGCGAAACCTACGGTCACTCGCTGATCATCGACCCTTGGGGCAGGATTCTTGCTGAAGCCGATCATGACGAGCCGGGCGTAGTCGTCGCCGAGATCGATCCGTCGCAATCGGCTGCAGTGCGGCGCAAGGTCCCGAATCTGAAGAACGCGCGGGAATTTTCCGTGCGCGTTGCAGGCAGCGACGTGAAACTGAGAGGAGCGGCTTCTTGATCCGCTTTTCCCTCATCTGCGACAGCGAGCACGAGTTCGAGGCCTGGTTCCGTTCCAGCGACGACTTCGAAACGCAAAAGAAGCGTGGTTTCGTCGATTGTCCGTCGTGCGGTTCGCATAAGGTCGAGAAGGCGCTGATGGCGCCTGCGGTTTCAACTGCCCGCAAGCAGGAGAAGGTTGCCCTTGCCATGGGCGAGGAACAGCGCCGGATGATGACGCAGATGAAGGCCATGGCCGAGAAGATCCGCGCCAATGCCGACTATGTCGGCGACAAATTCGCCGAGGAAGCCCGCAAAATCCATTTTGGCGAGGCTGATCAGCGCGGCATCTATGGCGAAGCGACGCTCGAAGAAGCCAAAAGCCTGGCGGAGGATGGCGTCGATTTCATGCCTGTGCCGGTTTTCCCCGACGAGCAGAACTGACCCTCTGCTTTTACCGGTACTGGCGCATTCGCGTGGCAACGCGTTTCCTGCCTAGTACGCGCCGGAAATGGCGGAGCAATCATGAAATCCATCTGGGATTCGGCACCTGGTTTGCTGGTGATCACGGGTGCCTTGCTCGGCCTGGCGCTTCCGTTTGGAAAGACGGCGACGGATGCGGGTATCCAAGGTATCTTGTGGGCCTTCGTGATCTCGGCCGGGGCAGGAAGCGTTCTTCTGTGCTCACTGCTGCTAAGTAGAAAGCGGATCAAGATCACCGTTCACAAGTTGCGTTATTTCGCGATCACCGCATTTGTTTCCTACGCCATACCCAATCTTCTGATGTTCTCGGCCATCAGCCATCTGGGAGCCGGATATACCGGCATCATGTTTACCCTGTCGCCGGTTATCACCTTGCTCCTGTCGATTATGCTTGGGGTACGACGTCCCAATCTTCTGGGAGTCGCCGGGATTATCATCGGTTTTACTGGTGCCGTCATGGTGGCGGTCACGCGCGGAGAGGCGGGCCAGCCGGCCGACCCGCTTTGGGTCGCGGCCGGGCTTTTGATCCCGGTCAGCCTGGCTATCGGAAACATCTACAGAACCTGGGACTGGCCGGGCGATACCGGGCCGATCGAACTGGCCGTTGGCAGCCATCTCGCAGCCGCTGTCATGCTGCTTGCTGCGATCCTTGTCCTGCTCGGCGGCGCTGCAGTTGCCTCGTTGGCCGCGGTTCCGGTAGTCGTCGCCGCTCAGGTCGTTTCAGCCTCGACGATGTTCGTTTTCTTCTTCCGGCTGCAGGCCGTTGGAGGTCCTGTCTATCTCAGCCAGATCGGCTATGTAGCTGCAGCTATTGGTCTTTTTTCCGGGCTTTTCTTCCTGGGCGAGCACTACCAGTGGCTGACCTGGGTGGGAGCGGTGGTCATCACGGCGGGAGTAGTCGTCACAACCAAGGCGCAGGGCCAGGACAAAGGCCTGGAGTAAAGGTTACGCAGCCGCCTTCTCAGCCAGCACCATGTAGTTGACGTCCATGTCCTTCGAGCGCTGCCAGCGGTCCGCAAGCGGATTGTAGATGACGCCTGTTCGGTCGGTGATGGCGAGGCTGGCGTTCGTCAGAGCGCGCTCCAGTTCCTCGGGACGCACAAGCTTGCCGAACTGGTGGGTGCCGCGCGGCAGCCAGCGCAGCACATATTCCGCGCCGATTATGGCGAGGCCGAGCGCCTTCAGGGTGCGGTTGATGGTGGCGACGAACATGATGCCGCCGGGCTTGACCATTTCGCCGCATTTGCTGACGAAAAGGTCTACGTCGGCCACGTGTTCGACCACTTCCATGTTGAGCACGACGTCGAACTTCTCGCCGGCGTCCGCCAGTTCCTCCGCAGTCGTCGCGCGGTAGTCGACATCGATACCGGATTCGGCGGCGTGCAGCTTTGCAACTTCGATATTGGTTGCCGAGGCGTCGGCGCCGACGACCTCCGCGCCCAGTCTTGCCATCGGCTCGCACAACAGCCCGCCGCCGCAGCCGATATCGAGGATGCGCAGACCGTCAAACGGCCTTGCCTCGCGAGGATCGCGGCCGAAGCGCTGGGCGACCTGATCGCGAATATAGGCAAGCCGGACGGGGTTGAATTTATGCAATGGGCGGAATTTGCCATTCGGGTTCCACCATTCGGCGGCAAGCGCCGAGAAGCGCTCCACTTCACCGGCATCGATGGTCGATCGTCGGGTGTCGGGCATGTCCTGGTCTCCGTGGGAGCCATAGGAAGTCGGGCGTGAGAAGACGAAAGTCAAGGCAGCAATTTTTCAGGTCCGGGGCGCGGTCTCCTGTCGCTTGCACACAGGGGCCGTTTTGGCTAAGGAGGCCGCGCATCGGCGTCCGGATTTGTGGGCGCTCAATTTTTCAGTTTGTGGCCGTTGTGGCCCAGCATCCAAAGGCATTCCGCTTCTATGGCGCGTATCGTGATGAAATTCGGCGGGACTTCGGTCGCCGACATCGCCCGCATCCGCAATGTCGCGCGCCATGTCAAACGCGAGGTCGATGCCGGACACGAAGTTGCCGTCGTGGTGTCGGCCATGGCCGGCAAGACAAACGAACTGGTTTCCTGGACGCGTGAAGCGTCGCCCATGCACGATGCGCGTGAATATGACGCCGTGGTCGCCTCGGGCGAGCAGGTCACGGCGGGACTTCTGGCGATCACCTTGCAGAACATGGGTGTGCATGCCCGCTCATGGCTGGGCTGGCAAATCCCGATCCGGACCGACAATGCGCATGGCGCAGCCCGCATCACCGATATTGACGGCTCTTTCCTGATCAAGCGGTTCGGCGAGGGGCAGGTTGCGGTTGTCGCCGGGTTCCAGGGGCTAGGCCCCGACAATCGTATCGCAACGCTTGGCCGTGGCGGCTCCGATACCAGCGCCGTCGCAATCGCTGCTGCGGTCAAGGCAGATCGTTGTGATATCTATACCGATGTCGATGGCGTCTACACGACGGACCCGCGTATCGAGCCGAAGGCGCGCCGGCTGGCGAAAATCTCGTTCGAGGAAATGCTCGAGATGGCTTCGCTCGGAGCCAAGGTGCTGCAGGTTCGCTCTGTCGAACTCGCCATGGTGCACAAGGTGCGCACCTTCGTGCGTTCGTCTTTCGACGATCCGGACGCGCCCGGTATGGGGGATCTGATCAATCCGCCTGGAACGCTTATTTGCGACGAGGATGAAATCGTGGAACAGCAGGTCGTCACAGGAATTGCCTACGCCAAGGACGAGGCACAGATTTCGTTGCGCCGCGTGGCCGACCGGCCGGGCGTCGCCGCCGGCATATTCGGCCCGCTGGCAGATGCCGGCATCAATGTCGACATGATCGTCCAGAACATTTCCGAGGACGGCAAATCGACCGACATGACCTTTACGGTGCCGTCGGGAGATATCGGCAAGGCGCTCGCCGTTCTGGAAAAGGTAAAGGAAACGGTCGGTTTCGATGCTGTCCAGCATGACGACGGCATGTCGAAAGTGTCGGTGATCGGCATCGGCATGAGGAGCCACACCGGCGTTGCGGCGACCGCGTTCAAGGCGCTGTCGGAGAAGTCGATCAACATCCGGGCCATCACGACGTCGGAGATCAAAATCTCCATCCTGATCGACGGACCTTATACAGAGCTTGCAGTTCGCACGCTCCATTCCGTATACGGTCTAGATAAGCAATAAGGGCGTAGGAGTCTGTTGTTGCGTTGACTACCGGCGGGCAGGGGCGCCCGCTGGGTTGAAGCCATTGGAGAATGTGCCGCGATGCGTGAAACGGCCGTCGGCCCACGCGTTTTGCTGAAACGGCTCCGCGAGCTCATGCAAGAGCCGCTCGAGCCGCAGGAGCGGCTTGACCGGATTGTCCGCGACATCGCCTCGAACATGGTCGCCGAAGTCTGCTCGCTCTATGTGCTGCGCGCCGATTCCGTGCTCGAACTCTACGCCACCGAGGGTCTTAATCCGAAAGCGGTCCACCTGGCGCAGCTGCGGCTCGGCCAAGGCCTTGTCGGCACCATCGCTGCCAGCGCCCGTTCGCTCAACCTGTCCAATGCGCAGGAGCATCCGGCCTTCGCGTACCTGCCGGAAACAGGCGAAGAGATTTACAGCTCCTTCCTCGGCGTTCCGGTGCTGAGGGCTGGCCGCACCCTTGGCGTTCTGGTCGTCCAGAACAAGACCATGCGCACCTATCGCGACGACGAGGTCGAGGCGCTGGAAACCACTGCGATGGTGATCGCGGAAATGATCGCCACAGGCGATCTTGCCCGGCTGACGCGGCCCGGACTCGAACTTGACCTGAAGCGGCCGGCCAGTTTTGGGGGTGTCTCCTTCAACGACGGGATCGGGCTTGGCCATGTGGTGCTGCACGAGCCGCGCATCGTCGTCACCAACCTGTTCAACGAAGACAGCGAAGACGAGGTGCGCCGCCTTGCGGCAGCGCTCGGTTCGCTGAGGCTCTCCATCGACGACATGCTGGAACGCCGCGACGTGGCCTTCGAGGGCGAGCATCGCGAGGTGCTGGAAGCCTACCGCATGTTCGCCAACGACCGCGGCTGGGTGCGCCGGCTGGAAGAAGCGATCCGCAACGGCCTGACCGCCGAGGCGGCGGTGGAAAAAGTGCAAAGCGACATGCGCGCCCGCATGATGCACATGACCGACCCGTACCTGCGCGAGCGGATGAGCGATTTCGACGATCTCGCCAACCGGCTGCTGCGCCAGTTGATGGGACGCGGGCCGGATGATGTCGCCGCGTCCTTGCCGAAGGACGCGATCATCGTGGCCCGCTCGATGGGCGCAGCAGAGCTGCTCGACTACCCGCGCGACAAGCTGCGCGGCCTGGTGCTGGAGGACGGCGCGGCGACCAGCCATGTCGTGATCGTGGCGCGCGCCATGGGCATTCCCGTGGCAGGGCAAGTCAAGGGCGCGGTCTCGATGGCCGAAAATGGCGATGCCATCATCGTCGACGGCGAGGAGGGCACCGCGCATCTTCGGCCGCAGCCCGACCTTGAGGCGGCCTATGCCGAAAAGGTGCGGTTCAGGGCGCGCCGGCAGGAACTCTACCGGGAACTGCGCAACAAGCCTTCCGTTTCGGCGGACGGCGTTCCGGTCGATCTGTTGATGAATGCCGGCCTGATGGTCGACCTGCCGCAGTTGGCCGAATCGGGCGCGAGCGGCATCGGCCTGTTCAGGACCGAACTGCAATTCATGGTGGCTTCGACCTTCCCGCGCGCGGAAGCACAGGAAGAACTTTATCGCGACGTGCTCGATGCGGCGCGGGGCAAGCCGGTCACCTTCCGCACCATCGATATCGGTGGCGACAAGGTGCTTCCCTATTTCAAGAACACGGCGCAGGAGGAAAATCCTGCACTTGGCTGGCGGGCGATCCGGCTCACGCTAGATCGCCCGGGATTGCTCAGGACGCAGATCCGCGCGCTTCTCAAGGCTGCCGGCGGACGCGAATTGAAAGTCATGCTGCCGATGGTCACCGAACTCGGTGAGATCGTGCAGGCGCGCGAGATTATCGACCGCGAGGTGCGGCACCTGTCGCGCTTCGCCCATCTCTTGCCGACCAGCCTGAAGCTCGGCGCCATGCTGGAGGTGCCGTCGCTTCTTTTCCAGCTCGATGAGTTGATGAAGGCGGTCGATTTCGTCTCGGTCGGGTCTAACGACCTGTTCCAGTTCATCATGGCTGTCGATCGCGGCAATACCCAGGTTTCGGATCGGTTCGACCCGTTGTCGATACCGTTCCTGCGTGTTCTGAAGCAGATCGCGGATGCCAGCCGGCGCAACCATACTCCGGTGACGCTGTGCGGCGAACTCGCGGGCAAGCCGATCTCGGCCATGGCGCTGCTTGGCCTGGGCTTCCGCTCGATTTCGATGTCACCGGCATCGATCGGCCCGGTGAAGGCAATGTTGTGCGAATTGCCGATTGCCGAACTGGAAGCCTTCTTCGAAGATAATCTGCCGGCACCGGCAAATGGCATTCCGATGCGAGCGCTGTTGCAGGCCTTCGCTGACGACCGCTCCATCCCTCTTTGAGATTCACGTGATGGCGGCCTGCAAATCGCGACTTTCTGCGCTTCCGATGCTCATATACCCAACATGTACATTCCGCTCCGGTTGTCGAAACTCGCCATTTTCGGCTCGCCCTGACGTGAATCTGGCCGAAATGTCAAAGCCATGACCAATCTACCCCGTGACCGCATGGACCAGGTCGTCAAGCGCTTGGAGATGCTCGAGGCGCAGATGGCTGCCGGCCCGGCGGCTGATGCCTATGTGAAAATGGCGTCGGAATACGCCGACATACAGGACCTCGTCGCCAAGATCCGGGAGTTGCGGGCAGCCGAACAGGAAGAATCCGACCTGTCTGCAATGCTGGCGGACAAGGCGACGGACGCGGAGATGCGAGAATTGGCGGAAGCCGATTTGCCGGGCGTCCGAGAGCGCATCGAGGCGTTGCAGAAGGACATCCAGATCCTGCTGCTGCCCAAGGACGCCGCCGACGACCGCAACGCCATACTGGAAATCCGCGCCGGTACGGGCGGCGACGAAGCCGCGCTTTTCGCCGGTGATCTCTATCGCATGTACGAGCGCTATGCGGCATCCAGAGGCTGGCGCTTCGAGACGGTGTCGGCCAGCGAAGGCGAGGTTGGCGGGTACAAGGAAATTTTTGCCGCGGTGTCAGGCAAGGGCGTGTTTGCCCATCTGAAATTCGAATCCGGCGCGCACAGGGTGCAGCGCGTTCCCGAGACGGAGGCGCAAGGCCGCATCCATACATCGGCTGCGACCGTCGCCGTGCTGCCGGAGGCGGAGGAAGTGGATATCGATATCCGGCCCGAGGATATCCGCATCGACACGATGCGTGCATCGGGCTCTGGCGGGCAGCACGTCAACACGACGGACTCTGCCGTGCGCATCACGCACTTGCCGACCGGCATCATGGTCGTGCAGGCGGAAAAGTCGCAACACCAGAACCGGGCGCGGGCCATGCAGATACTGCGTGCGCGCCTCTACGACCTGGAGCGCAGCCGGGCCGATGAGGAACGCTCCGAATCGCGCAAGGCCCAGGTTGGCTCAGGCGATCGTTCGGAGCGCATTCGCACCTATAACTTCCCGCAAGGCCGGGTGACCGACCACCGAATCAACCTGACGCTTTACAAGCTCGACCGGGTGATGATGGGGGAGATCGACGAAATCGTCGATGCATTGATCGCCGACCATCAATCGAGGCTTCTTGCCGATATTTCCGAGGGCTGACGCTGTTCTTACCCGAAAATAGCGCGGCGACGCTGGCGGCGATCCACCGTGCGGCCCGCGCGCGTCTCGCCGCTGCGGGGATCGATGACGCGGCGCTGGATGCGCGGCTTCTGGTCGAGCATTTTTCCGACACGTCGCGCACCGACGCCATTGTCGATCCCGATCGTGGGATCGGTGCGAACGCCGTTGCGGCGATCGATAATGCCCTGGAGCGACGGATCGCAGGCGAGCCGGTTCATCGCATACTAGGGTTTCGAGAGTTTTACGGTCTTCGTCTTTCGTTGTCGGCTGACACCCTGGAGCCGCGACCCGATACGGAGACCCTTGTCGATGCCTTGCTGCCGTTCGTGAAGGCGATTGCCGCGCGGGAGGGGACGTGTCGCATTCTAGACCTTGGCACAGGCACCGGAGCAATCGCGCTGGCGCTGTTGAGCGCCGAACCGCGGGCCGAAGCGACCGCGGCGGACATTTCCGAAGGTGCGCTGGCAACCGCCCGATCCAACGCCAGTGCGCTTGGTTTTTCGGGCCGGTTCACGGCAGTCAGGTCCGACTGGTTTGAGGAAATCTCGGGGCGGTACCATGTAATCGCCTCAAATCCTCCCTATATTGAGTCCTGCGAAATCGAAACCTTGCAAAAGGAAGTCCGCGCCTTCGATCCGCTTCGCGCGCTGGATGGCGGGACGGACGGTCTCGAGGCCTATCGCGTCATTGCGAGGCAAAGTGCAGACCATCTGGAACCGGACGGGATCGTCGCGGTCGAAATCGGCAGCAAGCAGAAGGCGGATGTAACCCGGCTGTTCGAACAGGCCGGCTTCGCCGGGTTTCAGGCGCTTGCCGACCTGGGCGGAAATGATCGCGTGCTGGTGTTTACCCGTCCGCAAAAAGGCTGATATCCGCGACGAAATAACGCTTGGCAAGCTTTGGGAATGTATATAGGGTCGCCGCAACCGGATGAGACGAAGCTGGCAGTGCTCCTAGCGGTTCGGTTCCCTTGGAAATAGCTGCCCTCTTGTGCAAGTGACGCTAGAGCTTCGTGCGGGAATCGTCCGGCAAGTGTTATGTGACCAGGACAGGATGGCACGTGGCGCCAACGCAATCGATGCGGGCGAACACCGGCGGGATGACGAAACGGCTGGCTGCATGAGCGCCGCCTTTCGCGATGGATTTTTCAAGATATTCAAACTGAAGAGAGTCTGATGAGGCCACAACAGCAGAACAGACGCATGCGCGGTCGCAACAACAATGGCGGCGGCAACAACAATAACAACAACAATCGCAAGGGTCCCAACCCTCTCAGCCGCAATTACGAGAGCAACGGCCCGGACGTTAAAATCCGCGGTTCCGCCCAACAGATCGCCGAGAAATATGCCGCTCTTGCCCGTGACGCGATGAGCTCCGGCGACAGGGTGATGGCCGAGAACTATCTCCAGCACGCAGAACATTACAACCGCATCATCGCGGCTGCCCAGGCGCAGATGCCGATCCAGCAGGTCCAGCACAACCGCGACGACTTCGACGATGACGGCGAAGATGAGCGCGAGGAATTCGACGGCAACGTCAATGGCAACGAAACCCAGGTTTCGGCCAACAACGGTTCCGGTCCTCAGCCCGTCATCGAAGGCACGCCGGCAGAAGTCGCGCTCAACTCCGAGAACGCCGCCGAAAATCGCGGCAATCGCGAAAATGGCGGCGGACGCCACCGCGAGCGCCGCCCGGGCGGATACAACCAGAATGGCCAGCGCGGTGAATTTCGCCAGCGCAATGAACAGGACGGTCCACGCAGTGCAGCCCAGCCTGAAGCCGAGGCGGCACCCGGCGAAGAAACCCAGCCGGTTGAGGCGGTCGTGGTCGAGGACCTCGGGCCGGCGGCATTGGCCGCCCAGGCGGAACTCAATGACGCGGCTCCCGTCGAGGAAGCCGCGCCGCGCCGTCCGCGTCGCCCGCGCCGCCCGCGCGTGAGCGCGGATGAAGCCGCCGGCAACTCAGCCGAGCCTGAAGCTGCGGTTTCCGAGTCCTGATTTTCGTGCATATGCACAGCGTATCCGGCGGGGAGAAATCCCCGCCGTTTTGTTTTTGAGGCTTCATTGCGGCCGCAGGCGAGATTTTCACATCGTGGGCCTGCCGGCTTCTTGAGGCGGCGGGGTTCGTGTACCATATCAGTCGAGAACTGGACCCGGCCCATTGGGCGGGTTCGTCACCGCAATCTGATCCGGTGCCGCAAAGCGGGCCGGTGATGGAAGGAGACAAGTATGAATCTAGAGAAATATTCAGAGCGCGTGCGCGGCTTCATCCAGTCCGCGCAGCAGTATGCGCTCAACCGCAATCACCAGCAGTTTACCCCTGAACACATCCTCAAGGCGCTGATCGACGATGACGAAGGTTTCGCGGCTTCGCTGATCGAGCGGGCCGGCGGCCGCGCACGCGACGTTGAAGTCAGCGGCGATGCGGCGCTCGATTCGTTGCCGAAGGTCGAAGGCGGCAACGGCCAGCTTTACCTGGCGCAGCCGCTCGCGAAGGTTTTCTCGACCGCTGAGGATCTCGCCAAGAAGGCCGGTGACAGTTTCGTGACCGTGGAACGCCTTTTGCAGGCGCTGGCCATGGAGAAGTCGGCAAAGACGGCTGACATCCTGACCAAGGCCGGGGTGACGCCGCAGGCGCTCAACCAGGTCATCAACGATATGCGCAAGGGCCGCACCGCCGATTCGGCAAGTGCGGAACAGGGCTACGATGCGCTGAAGAAATATGCGCGCGATCTCACTGCCGACGCCCGCGCGGGCAAGCTCGATCCGGTCATCGGCCGTGACGACGAAATCCGCCGCACCATCCAGGTCCTGTCGCGGCGTACCAAGAACAACCCTGTTCTTATCGGCGAACCCGGCGTCGGCAAGACGGCGATTGCCGAGGGTCTCGCACTGCGCATCGTTAACGGTGACGTGCCTGAATCGCTCAAGGACAAGCAGTTGATGGCGCTCGACATGGGCGCGCTGATTGCCGGCGCGAAGTACCGTGGCGAATTCGAAGAGCGGCTGAAGGCCGTTTTGTCCGAAGTCACGTCGGCGGCTGGCGGCATCATCCTGTTCATCGACGAGATGCACACGCTGGTCGGCGCGGGCAAGGCTGACGGTGCGATGGATGCGTCGAACCTGCTCAAGCCTGCCCTGGCGCGCGGCGAACTGCATTGCGTTGGCGCGACCACGCTCGATGAATATCGCAAGCACGTCGAAAAGGATCCGGCGCTGGCTCGCCGCTTCCAGCCGGTGTTTGTCGATGAACCGACTGTCGAAGACACGGTGTCGATCCTGCGCGGACTGAAGGAGAAATATGAGCAGCACCACAAGGTGCGTATCTCCGATTCGGCGCTCGTGTCGGCGGCCACGCTTTCGAATCGCTACATCGCTGACCGCTTCCTTCCCGACAAGGCCATCGACCTTGTCGATGAGGCAGCTTCGCGGCTTCGTATGCAGGTTGATTCCAAGCCGGAAGCGCTGGACGAGGTCGACCGCCGCATCATGCAGCTCAAGATTGAGCGCGAGGCGCTGAAGGTCGAAAAGGACGAGGCGTCGAAAGACCGGCTCGTGCGGCTGGAAAAGGAACTCGCCGGCCTTGAGGAAGAATCGACCGCACTGACTTCCAAGTGGCAGTCGGAGAAGCAGAAGCTTGGTCTTGCCGCCGATCTCAAGAAGGAACTGGACGAGGCACGCAACGAACTGGCCATTGCCCAGCGCAAGGGTGAGTTCCAGCGCGCTGGCGAGCTTGCCTATGGCAGGATACCGGAGCTGGAAAAGCAGTTGACGGAAGCCGAGGCGCGCGACGGCCAGGGCGGCGGCATGGTCGAGGAGGTTGTCACGCCCGACCACGTTGCCCACATCGTGTCTCGCTGGACGGGGATTCCGGTCGACAAGATGCTGGAAGGCGAGCGAGACAAACTCCTGCGCATGGAAGACGAGATCGGCAAGCGTGTCGTCGGCCAAGGCGAGGCGGTGCAGGCCGTTTCGAAGGCGGTCCGCCGTGCGCGCGCCGGTTTGCAGGACTCGAATCGGCCGATCGGCTCGTTCATGTTCCTCGGGCCTACCGGCGTCGGCAAAACCGAACTCACCAAGGCGCTGGCTTCGTTCCTGTTCGACGACGAGAGCGCGATGGTGCGCATCGACATGTCGGAGTTCATGGAAAAGCATTCGGTGTCGCGTCTCATCGGTGCTCCTCCCGGCTATGTCGGCTACGAGGAAGGCGGTGCCTTGACCGAAGCCGTCCGGCGCCGGCCCTATCAGGTCGTGCTGTTCGACGAGATCGAGAAGGCGCACCCGGATGTCTTCAACGTGCTGTTGCAGGTTCTGGACGACGGACGCCTGACCGATGGGCAGGGCCGCACGGTCGATTTCCGCAACACGTTGATCGTCATGACCTCGAATCTTGGATCGGAGTATCTGGTCAACCTGACCGAAGACCAGGACGTCGATCTCGTGCGCGACGACGTGATGAACGTCGTCAAGGCGTCGTTCCGGCCTGAGTTCCTCAACCGCGTGGACGAGATCATCCTGTTCCATCGGCTGCGCCGCAAGGACATGGACAGGATTGTCGAGATCCAGCTCAAGCGGCTGGAGGCGCTTCTTGCCGATCGCAAGATCCATCTCGACCTCGATGCCGATGCGATCGATTGGCTGGCTGGCAAGGGCTATGAACCGGTCTACGGTGCGCGCCCGCTCAAGCGAGTCCTCCAGAAGGAGTTGCAGGACCCGCTCGCTGAGAAAATCCTCGGCGGCGATATCCTCGATGGTTCGACTGTGAAGGTGACGGCGGGGTCGGACCGGCTGAACTTCCGTTCCAAGCCGACCGTGGTCGAGGATGCCGAAAAGGCCGCGTAAGCTCCGCGCAACAAGGTGATGTCATACCAGATGGCCGCAGCAATGCGGCCATCTTCATGCCCGGTTCATGTTGGAACCTTAATCTGGATGGCTGGTTTTTAAGGTGTTCGCTCACCTTAGGTCGTGGACTCATAAATGTGATCGAAATGGCGCCAGGAACGGCGAAAAGATGCGAGGAGAGTCGCGAAAGGCGATGTGGTCCATCTGTCCGGCTACTTTGTCGAAAGAGCTTGAAAATGAATGACATTTCCTGCGCTCTTTCTTCGCATATCCGAACAGATGGCCTCACACCATTTCGACCAGATTTATGAGTTCACGACCTAGTTCTTTAACCGCTCAAGTTGAGCGGCACGAAATGCACCGGAGAGCTTGGCCTGCATGTTGCGCATGATCTTTTCGCTATCAGCAGTGGCTGCGGCGCTTTTTTCGACCAGTGCGACCGCCTCGCAAAATGCCGATGACCCGCGCACCGCAGGTCCCGTGAATTCTGGCGGCGCCATCGTTGTTGCCCAGAACGGCGACTATGAAGTCTATTATGACGGCCGTGGAAACCGCGTCATCGTCGATGCCGTCACCGGCGAAGTTGTAGCGGTTCAACCCCCTCAGACGCGGCTCGACCGGCGCGCGTTGCGACGCCAGCAGGCGAGGCAGCTCGACCGGGAACCTCCCGGAGAAGATCGTTACTATCTCGATGATCCGGAGGACATGGCGCGGTTCCGGCGTCGTCAATTGGAAGAAGAGGGGCGCGTGATCGCGCCGCCTGTCGATGAATACGATCCCTATGGCAACGACTCGGTGGATGTATTTCCGCAAGCGCCTCGTCAGACCTATCCAAATGCCACGGAACCTGATGAGCCTCAGGTGACGCGCGAGCAACCCGTCGAGCCGAAGCAGCTTGAAGAAGCATCCATCCAGCCGGCACAACCGGAAGAGACAATAACAGAGCCCATCGCACCGGGTTCGGCGGCCAAGGTCGATTCTTCTCTGTCGATCGGCGCGCGAGAAGAAATCGCTGCCTTGCAAGTCCTGCTCGACCGCGCCGGCGCCTCACCCGGCGTCATCGACGGACGTTTCGGCTCCAATGTCGACAAGGCACTTGCCGCTTACCGTGAAATCACCGGCAACCAGCTTAAATCCACCGATGCGGTCGGTATCACCGAGGCGCTGGCAAATAGCGGCGGCGATGCCTTTGCCTCCTACACCATCACGCCCGAAGATGCCGCCGGCCCCTATGTCGCTTCGGTTCCAGACGACTACAGTGAAAAGGCCAAGCTTGAGCGCATGGCGTTCACCTCGGTTACCGAAGCGATCGCCGAACGCTTCCACATGGACGAGAATTATCTGAAGGCGATCAATCCGGGAGTGAATTTCAACAGGCCCGGCACGATCATCAAGGTGGCCAATTTCGGCAGGCTGGTCAGCAAGCCGGTGGCAAGGATTCTGGCCGACAAGGCCAAGAAGCAGGTTTTCGCCTATGGCGAAGACGGCAGTCTGGTCGCGGCCTATCCGGCAACCATCGGTTCGACCGACACGCCGTCGCCTTCCGGCATTCACGCCGTTTCGCGCATCGCCGTGAATCCGAACTACACCTACAACCCCAATCTCAATTTCAAGCAGGGCAACAACGACAAGGTCCTGACCATTCCTCCCGGCCCCAACGGCCCGGTAGGCTCGATCTGGATTGCCCTCGACAAGCCGACCTATGGCATTCACGGCACGCCGGAACCCTCCAAGATCGGCAAGACCGAAAGCCACGGTTGTATCCGGTTGACCAATTGGGATGCGACGGAACTGGCGAAGCTGGTGAAGCCGGGCGTTACGGTCGAGTTCGTGGACTGACCGAATTATCCGGAAATGCGGGCCCCTGCCGGATGTGGCCTGATTGCCGGGGAACCGTTGAGGGGCTAATCGTGTGGGATGCAATCGGTACCCCTGCAACTGATGCGGTTTCACCCCCGACCGGTTCGGCGGAACGGTCGTTTTGCCCGCAGAGCCAGCGCAAGTTCGTACTAATTGCAGCAATCCTGGCATCGGCGCTCGGGTTCATTGACGGCTCCGTACTGGCCATCGCCATCCCCGCGATCCGGGCCGACCTCGGGGCCAGCCTTGTCGAGGCGCAGTGGATTTCCAACGCCTATGCGCTGACCTTGTCGGCGCTCATTCTTGCAGGCGGCACGGCAGGTGACCGATTCGGGCTGCGCCGCGTTTTCTCGGTGGGGATCGCCTTCTTCGTTGCCGCGTCCATGGCCTGCGTCGTGGCGCCCAATCCTGCCGTGCTCATTGCATGCCGGGCCATTCAGGGCATCGGCGCGGCTATCATGGTGCCTTGCAGTCTCGCCATCATCGCCAAGGCGTATCCGAAAAAGGAACGGGGCAGGGCCATCGGAATATGGGCCGCCGCCTCGGCCTTGACCACTTCGCTCGGCCCGATCCTTGGCGGCCTGGTTTTGTCGGCGTTCGGCGATGGCATCTGGCGCGCCATCTTCGCCATCAACCTGCCTTTGGGTGGCCTGGCGATCTTCCTTTTGTTGACGAAAGTGCCGGACGACGTGCCGACGGAAAAGCGCTCGCTGGACCTCGGCGGCGCGGTGCTGGCGACTGCGGCGTTCGGTTCGATGGCTTACGGGCTGACATCGATGAGCAGCGAAAGCGCAAGCGGTGCGGCAAGCCATAGCCTCACTGCGGTGGTGGCGGGGCTCCTCGTGCTCATCGCATTCATCTGGTGGGAACGACGCCAACGCGAACCGATGATCGAGCTTGGCCTGTTTGCCAACCGCGCGTTCTCGGGCGCCAATATCGCGACTTTCTTCCTGTATTTTTCGCTGTCCGCCATCCTGTTTTACCTGCCCATGCTTCTCATCGCCGGGTGGGGGCTGAACACAGCCGTGGTCGGCTTCACATTCGTGCCGCTATCCGTGGCAATTGCGATCCTGTCGGGTCCGGTCGGGAACCTGTCGGATCGCGCCGGGCCACGCTTTCCAATCGCTGCCGGCAGCCTGCTCGTTGCACTGGCATTTGCTGGTTCGGCCGTGACGGTTGGAATGGGTATCCGCGATTTCTGGCTCGGCATCTTCCCCTTCATGGTCGTCATGGGCATCGGCATGGCGCTGGTGGTGTCGCCGTTGTCGACGGCGATCATGACCTCGGTCGAAGATCGGGATACGGGTGCGGCTTCCGGCATCAATAATGCGGTTTCGCGTATCGGCGGTCTGATGGCTGTCGCGGCCATGGGCTCGGTCGCGGCCTGGGCCTATGGCTGGGCGCTCGGACCGCAAGGCGTTGCCGGCATGCCGGGCTTCGGGGAACCTTTGACCGCTGCCATTGGGGAAAGTCTCGACGCGGCGCGGATTGCTGCCAGCGATTTTGCTTTTTCGGCGGTCGCGTGGGCAACGGCGGGCTTGTGCTTCGTCTCAGCCATTGTCGCCTGGGTCAGCGTGCCGGGCAGTGCCTTGCCTTGGCGAAATTGGGCGCAGGATCGCCATCCTTAGCCGGATCGCGCTTCAGTTGGCGAATCAGCCTTCGGTCTTGGTGGCGCTCGCGACCTTCAACTGGTCCTTGTCTTCCTGTTTCAGGAGATCGTCGATGCGCTCGCGCTCGCGCTTGAAGGTGACAAGTTCGTCGCCCTTGAGAACCTTGCCGACCGGCAAGCGGACCCGCATCGGGTCCACCTTGGTGCCGTTGACCATCAACTCGTAGTGAAGGTGCGGACCGGTGGCGAGGCCGGTCTGGCCGAGATAGCCGATAACCTGGCCCTGCCGCACGCGGGTGCCGGGTGCCATTCCCTTGGCGAACGCGCTTTGGTGGTTGTACGAGGTTTCATAGCCGTTGGCATGACGGATGATGATCTGCTTGCCATAGCCGCCGGCCCAGCCTGCCTTTTCGATGATGCCGTTGCCGGCCGCGATGATCGGCGTGCCGACGGGCGCCGACCAGTCGACGCCGGTGTGCATGCGTACATAGCCAAGGATCGGATGCCGGCGCGCGCCGAAGCCGGAACGGAACCTGCCATTGGGCAGCGGGTTGCGGAGCAGGAACTGCTGCGCGCTGCTGCCATTCTCGTCGAAGTAGTCGAAAGTTCCATCCTGCAACTGGAAGCGGTAGAAGTTGCGGGTAAAGCCGCCGATCGTGGCCGATACATAGAGAAGCTCCGAATCGTCCGAAGCCTCGTCTTCGCCGTCAGGCTGCGAAAACAGCACTTCAAGACGATCCGACGGACTGGAACGGGACTGGAAATCGACGTTGGAGGCAAGCAGCCGGACCAGGCGCTGCGTCATTTCCTTGGACATGCCATAGGAATAGGCAGCGCGGTAGATGCCGTCGTAAACGCTGGGCAGGTTGCCGCGGACCACGACCGGCGGCGAATCATCGAAAGCGGTCGCCAGTTCCGGATTCGTCTCCGGTTCCTGTGCCGGTACGTACTGGCCGCGGTCGTCGCGGGCGATGGTAACGATGTGGCGTGTCCGGTCGTACACGCCTGTGCGCACCACGGTCGCAACATCGCCGCGAACCTCGATGCCGACACGCAGCACCGTTCCGGCCTTCAGCGCAGGTGCGTTCAGAAGCTTGCTGATCGCATTGGCCATGCCAGTGGCGTCTTCGCCGGTGTAGCCGGAGTCGGCGAAGGCATCGGTAATGTTCTTGTCATCGCG
>NZ_LMFV01000001.1:0-140000 GCF_001427285.1 Mesorhizobium sp. Root552 | reverse complement strand
CCGTGAGGGGCGGTGGAGGTATCAGAAGTGCGAATGCTGACATGAGTAACGTAAGGGGAGTGAGAGACTCCCCCGCCGAAAGACCAAGGGTTCCTGCTTAAAGTTAATCTGAGCAGGGTTAGCCGGCCCCTAAGACGAGGCGGAAACGCGTAGTCGATGGGAACCACGTTAATATTCGTGGGCCTGGAGGTAGTGACGGATCATCAATGTAGTTTGACCTTATCGGATTGGTCAGGCTGCTGCGTGGTTCCAGGAAATAGCTCCTCCTTATAGACCGTACCCGAAACCGACACTGGTGGTCTGGTAGAGTATACCAAGGCGCTTGAGAGAACTATGCTGAAGGAACTCGGCAAATTGCACGCGTAACTTCGGAAGAAGCGTGACCCTTGTTTACGCAAGTAGATGAGGGTGGCACAGACCAGGGGGTAGCGACTGTTTATCAAAAACACAGGGCTCTGCGAAGCCGCAAGGCGACGTATAGGGTCTGACGCCTGCCCGGTGCTGGAAGGTTAAGAGGAGAGGTGCAAGCTTTGAATCGAAGCCCCAGTAAACGGCGGCCGTAACTATAACGGTCCTAAGGTAGCGAAATTCCTTGTCGGGTAAGTTCCGACCTGCACGAATGGCGTAACGACTTCCCCGCTGTCTCCAGCATAGACTCAGTGAAATTGAATTCCCCGTGAAGATGCGGGGTTCCTGCGGTTAGACGGAAAGACCCCGTGCACCTTTACTATAGCTTTACATTGGCATTCGTAGTGGCATGTGTAGGATAGGTGGTAGGCTTTGAAGCCAGGGCGCCAGCCTTGGTGGAGCCACCCTTGAAATACCACCCTTATTACTATGGATGTCTAACCGCGGCCCGTTATCCGGGTCCGGGACAATGTATGGTGGGTAGTTTGACTGGGGCGGTCGCCTCCTAAAGAGTAACGGAGGCGCGCGATGGTGGGCTCAGAACGGTCGGAAATCGTTCGCTGAGTGCAATGGCATAAGCCTGCCTGACTGCGAGACTGACAAGTCGAGCAGAGACGAAAGTCGGTCATAGTGATCCGGTGGTCCCGTGTGGAAGGGCCATCGCTCAACGGATAAAAGGTACGCCGGGGATAACAGGCTGATGACCCCCAAGAGTCCATATCGACGGGGTTGTTTGGCACCTCGATGTCGACTCATCGCATCCTGGGGCTGGAGCAGGTCCCAAGGGTATGGCTGTTCGCCATTTAAAGCGGTACGTGAGTTGGGTTCAGAACGTCGTGAGACAGTTCGGTCCCTATCTGCCGTGGGTGTAGGAATATTGAAAGGATCTGTCCCTAGTACGAGAGGACCGGGATGGACGGATCTCTGGTGGACCTGTTGTGGCGCCAGCCGCATTGCAGGGTAGCTATATCCGGACGGGATAACCGCTGAAGGCATCTAAGCGGGAAACCCACCTTAAAACGAGTATTCCCTGAGAACCGTGGAAGACTACCACGTTGATAGGCCGGGTGTGGAAGAGCGGCAACGCTTGAAGCTTACCGGTACTAATAGTTCGATCGGCTTGATCGTTCTCATTCCTAATGTCCATCGCCAAAGGCGTGGATGGCACAGAACAGCTTCTCGAAAACGTGCGTTTTGCCGACCTGGTGGTTATGGCGGAGCGGCTGCACCCGATCCCATTCCGAACTCGGCCGTGAAACGCTCCAGCGCTGATGGTACTTCGTCTCAAGACGCGGGAGAGTAAGTCGCTGCCAGGTCTGCCAAACGCACGTTTTGAAATCTTCTCCTTACGATGAGGCCCGCCAAACGGGACTTTGGGCCGCGCAAGCGGCCTTTTCATTTGGCGAGACTTTGAATTGTGTAGGCAGATGCTTACATTAATGTTGGCGCGGGGTGGAGCAGCCCGGTAGCTCGTCAGGCTCATAACCTGAAGGTCGTTGGTTCAAATCCAACCCCCGCAACCAATATTCTCGAACATCAAAACGCCCCAGACGGTAACCCGCTGGGGCGTTTTGCGTTTGTCGCCACTGTGACGCACGTTTCGAACATCGCGCCCTCCAACGATCGGAGCGAGCACCGGAAGATGCGCCCGTTGCCTTCCAACCTGCGTTGGCCGCAGATTGTCAGTATTTGCTTACATAATCTAACCGTTTGATCCCGCGTGGCTTTTTTAGCCGCGGATGCCAGCCAGCCCCCGCGCGAAGGACACGAACGGTCAGATCTTGTGCCTGCGGTTGATGCTTGCCGGGCGGCCATGGATGGACAGCGTCGTGTCCCGCCGCGGCCGCTCGGCCACAACCTTGCCCCTGGCGATGACGCACATCCTTTCGGCGCGCAGGCGCAAAGCCTCAATGGGGTCGCCAGCGTCGAGAATCACAAGAGAGGCCGTCTTGCCGACGGCAATTCCCAGGTGGTCCAGACCCATAATCTCGGCGTTGACCCGGGTCACCATGTCAAAGCAATGACGCATGTCTGCCGGCGACGACATCTGCGCCACATGCAGCCCCATGAAGGCGACGTCGAGCATGTCGGCGGTGCCCAGCGAATACCAGGGATCGAGCACGCAATCCTGGCCCCAGCCGACGCGTATGCCGTAGCGCAGCATTTCCGGAACACGCGTCATGCCACGGCGCTTTGGATAGGTGTCGTGGCGGCCTTGCAGCATGATGTTGATGAGCGGGTTGGGAATCACCGAAAGATCGGCTTCGGCGATCAACGGCAGCAGCTTGGAAACGTAGTAGTTGTCCATCGAATGCATCGACGTCAGGTGCGAGCCGGCAGCACGGCCATGAAGGCCCAGCCGCTGGGTTTCATAGGCCAGTTGCTCGATATGTCGAGATTGCGGATCGTCGGTTTCGTCGCAGTGCATGTCGACCATCAAGCCGCGCTCTGCCGCGATCTGGCAAAGGTCGGTTACGGACCGGCGCCCATCTTCCATGGTGCGCTCGAAATGCGGGATGCCGCCGACGATGTCGACCCCGAGGTCGAGCGCCCGCAGTGTGTTCTGCCGCGCCGTCGGCGAACGATAAAGCCCATCCTGCGGGAAGGCGACCAGTTGCAGGTCGATATAGGGCGCGACTTCCTTCTTCACCTCGAGCAGCGCTTCAACTGCAAGCAGGCGGTCATCGCAGACATCGACATGGGTGCGGATGGCAAGCAGGCCCATCGATACGGCCCAATCGCAGTAGGAAAGCGCGCGCTGCTTGACCGCCTCGTGGGTAAGCAGCGGCTTCAGTTCGCCCCACAGCGCAATGCCTTCCAGAAGCGTGCCGGACGCATTGATGCGCGGTATGCCGTAGGACAACGTCGCGTCCATGTGGAAATGCGGATCGACAAAGGGTGAGGAAACCAGATTGCCCGTTGCGTCGATCGTCTTCGCTGCTTCCGCGTCGAGGTGCTGGTCGATTGCCGCGATCTTGTCGCCGTTCACACCGATGTCGACAATGCGCCCATCGGCAAGCGTCGCGGATTTGACGATCAGGTCGAAGCTCATCTCTCACCCTTCTGGTAGGGAACCATCAGCGCCTTTGGATAGGTTGCCCGGCGTGCAACGACAATCAGCGCCAGGATGGACAGCGCATAAGGCAGCATCAGGAAGATCTGGTAGGGAACTATGCCGCCCGAAAGCTGTTGCAGGCGGATCTGGTAGGCGTCGAAAGCTGCAAACAGGATCGCGCCGATCAACGCCTTGCCGGGTCGCCATGAACCGAACACCACGAGTGCGATACAGACCCAGCCGCGGCCATTGATCATGTTGAAGAAAAACGAGTTGAAGGCGGACATGGTCAGGAATGCGCCGCCTATCGCCATCAATGCGCTGCCCGCCATCACTGCGCCGGTGCGGATTATCGTCACCGAAATTCCCTGAGCTTCGACGGCGGACGGATTCTCGCCAACCGCGCGCACCGCCAGCCCCAACGGCGTGCGGTAGAGCGCCCATGCAACGACGATGACCGTGGCAAAAGCCATGTATGTCAACGGCGTCTGGTTAAACAGGGCTTCGCCAACAATTGGCAGCTTGGAAAGGCCGGGCACGGCCCAAGGCTCGAACGGCACGATTTTCGGCGGCGACGTCACTTCTGGCAGGGCCAGCCGGTAAAAATAGTAGGTCAGGCTGGTGGCCAGCATCGTAATGCCGATGCCGACAACGTGTTGCGATAACCCGAGTGGCACAGTCAAGACGGAATGGAGAAGGCCAAGCGTCATGCCGACCAATGCTGCAACCAGCACGCCTGTCCACAGATCGCCGCCCAGATAGACTGTGAACCAGCCGGCAAAGGCTCCGGCGGTCATGATGCCTTCTATGCCGAGATTGAGCACGCCGGCGCGTTCGCAGATCAGTTCGCCCATGGTGGCGAAGATCAGCGGCGAGGCGATGCGTATGGCTGCGACCCAGAACGAAGCGGTAAACAGGATTTCCAGAGCTTCCATCAGCGCCACCTTACCCTGTAGCGGGACAGCATGATCGCGGTCACCATCGTCAGCAGCGAGGTCGCGACGATGACGTCGGCAATGTAGCTCGGCACACCCGCCGCGCGGCTCATGGCGGCAGCGCCAACGAATATGCCGGCGACGAAGATCGCGGAGAAAACGACGCCGATCGGATTGAGCATGGCAAGCATGGCGACGACGATGCCGGTGTAGCCAAATCCCGGCGACAGATCGAGCGTCAGGTTGCCTTTCAGGCCGGCAACTTCGGAGAAGCCGCCAAGCGCTGCGATGCCGCCGGAAAGAAGCGCGGTCTTCATCACGATGCCGTTTACCGGCATGCCGAGGAAGCGGGCAGCTCCCGCATTGTGACCGACCGCACGCATCTCATAGCCAAGCACCGTCTTCTTCATCACGAACCACAGTGCGATCGCCAGGGCGACGGCGATGACGAACCCGTAGTGCAGGCGCTTGCCGGTGATGATGCGCGGCAATTGCGCTTCGGTCATCACCTTGGCCGATTGCGGCCAACCAAGGCTCATCGGGTCTTTCAACACGCCTTCCAGCAGCATCGATACAAACAAAAGAACGATGAAGTTCAGCAACAAGGTGGTCACCACCTCGTCGACGCCAAACCGGATTTTCAGCCAGGCCGGTCCGGCCAGCAGAAGTGCTCCGCACAACAGCGCTGCGATCATCAGCAGCGGCACGAGAATGAATGCGGGTAAGGGCAATGCGCCGGTGCCGAGAATCACGGTGACGGTCGCGCCGATGTAAAACTGGGCCTCGGCTCCGATGTTCCACAGCTTGGCGCGGAAAGCGACGGCGACCGCCAGTCCCGTGAAGATCAAGGGCGTCGCTCGCGTCAGGGTCTCGAGGATGGCGAATTGCGATCCGGCCGCGCCCTTGAGGACAAGCCCGAACACCGAAATCGGGTTTGCGCCGGCGGCCATGACCAGAAGGCCAGCTATGATGAAGGTGCCGAAAATGGCGCCGACCGGATAGAGGATCGATGCGGCCAACGAAGGTGCCGGTTTGGGTTCAAGCCGCATTCGGATTTCCTGTACCGGAAAAGCGCCGGCGTCGGGTCAAATTCATCATGCCGCCTCGTGTCCGGCCATCATTTCGCCGATCTGGCGGACGGTCAGTTCGCCGCGCGCCGATGGGCGCGACAGATGCCCTTCCGAGATCACTACGATCCTGTCGGAAAGCGCCAGCAGTTCCTCAAGATCTTCCGATATCAGCAGGATGGCCGCGCCGCGCGAGCGCGCTTCCAGAAGCTTTTGGTGGACATAGGCAACAGCGCCCACGTCAAGTCCGCGTGACGGCTGGTTGGCAAGGATCACGGATGGATCGGGATCGAGCGCGCGTCCGAGGATCAGCTTCTGCATGTTGCCGCCGGACAGCAACCTTATGCGTGCGTCGGGCGAAGGGCACTTCACGTTGTAGTCTTCGATAATGGATTGGGTGAACTTGCGCGCCGCTGCCCAATCCAGCAGGCCGGAGCGGCTGAATCTCGAATCGCGATAGCGCTCCGCGATGACATTTTCCATCACGCTCATATCCGCGACGGCCCCTTGCGAATGCCGGTCTTCCGGCACGCGTGCAATACCGACGGCAAGCGCTGCGCGGGGTGACCAGCCGGAGATGGTGTTGCCGTTCACCGTGACTGTTCCAGCCGAAGGGGTCTCCGTTCCGGCGATCAATCCGGCGAGTGCGGCTTGCCCGTTGCCGGAAACGCCTGCGATGCCGGTAATTTCCCCACCGTGCAAAATCAGGTCAGCGTGTTTCAAAGGCGTTCCATGTGCCTGTCGTGCGGTCGATACGCTTGAGAGTTCAAACAGCACCGGTCCGAGCGGAACCGTGGGCACGGCAGGCGGCGTGATTTCGCGCCCGACCATCAGTTCGGCAAGTTCGCGCCTGTTTGTGGCTGCGGTCTGCCTTTCACCGGAAAGCTTTCCAGCGCGAAGCACCAGCACGCGATCACTTGCTGCCATGACCTCGTGCAGCTTGTGCGAAATGAAGATGATCGACAGCCCCTTTGCCACCAGAAGCTTCAGCGTCTTGAACAGGGCGTCCGTTTCCGTAGGCGTCAGCACGGCCGTGGGTTCGTCGAGTATCAGGACGCGTGCATCACGATAGAGCGCCTTGAGGATTTCCACGCGCTGCCGCTCGCCGACAGACAAGTCTGCAACGAGTGCATCCGGTTTCACCGAGAGGCCGAAATCCTGCGCCAACCTGGCAATCTTCGTCTTCGCTGCCGTGCGGTCCAACCGGGGCCGAAACAGCGACTGGGTGCCGAGGGCAATGTTGTCCAGCACGGTCATGTTGTCGGCCAGGGTGAAATGCTGGTGAACCATGCCGACACCGGCCGCCAATGCGGCTTTCGGGTCGCCGGGCGGCAGTGTTTGGCCAAACACCTCGACGCTGCCTTCGTCGGCGACATAGTGGCCAAACAGAATGTTCATCAGCGTCGTCTTGCCGGCGCCGTTCTCACCCAAAAGCGCAATCACCTCACCTTGGTTGACGTCGAACGAAATGGTGTCGTTTGCCGTCAACGGGCCAAAACGCTTGGTGATTGATGTGAGACGAAGCGCCGGAATGTTCGTGCTCATGAGGTGCTATGTCCCTGGCGTCGCGACCCAAGCGTCTGGAACGCTCGAACGCGTCGATTTTGCCCACTGCGCTTTGGCGAGGAAGGGAAGGGCGCCTTTGGAAGACGCCCTTCAAGCCCAATCAACTCGATTTTGGCTCGGCGTCGTTGATCTCGACGGTGAAGCTGCCGTCCTTGATCGCCTTTTCCTTCTCGGCGACCTTGCTCACCACATCGGCCGGAACCTTGCCTTCAAAGGCACCCAGCGGCGCGAGCGAACAGCCGCCGCTCTTCATGAAGGAATAGACGCCGTAGTCTTCAGCCTTGAACGTGCCGGCCTTGACCTGCTCGATGGCGTGGTCGAGCGTCGGCTCGAAGTGCCAAAGTGCCGAGGCAACCACGGTTTCAGGATAGTCGCCCTGGGTGTCGATGACGTTGCCTACAGCCAGAACCTTGCGCTCCTTGGCGGCATCCGAAACGCCAAAGCGTTCCGCATAGAGCAGGTCCGCGCCGGCATCGATTTGCGCAAAAGCGGTTTCCTTCGCCTTTGGCGGATCGAACCATGAACCGATAAAGGCGACCTGGAACTTGGTATCCGGCGCCACCTCTTTCACGCCAGCCATGAACGCGTTCATCAGCCGGTTCACTTCCGGGATCGGATAGCCACCGACCATGCCGATATTCTTCGACTTGGTCATTGCGCCGGCAATCAATCCGGAAAGATAGGACGCGTCCTGGATGAAATTATCGAACGTGGAGAAGTTGGGCGCAGCCGCCGCATCCGGCTTGAAGCTCGAACCCATCAGGAACGCAACGTCGGGATAGTCCTTGGCCACGGCGCGGGCGGCGTCTTCCACGCCGAACACTTCGCCGAGGATCAACTTGTGGCCTGCCTCGCAATATTCGCGCATCACGCGCTCATAGTCTGTGTTGGCGGTGTTTTCGGTAAAGACATATTCGATGTCGCCGCGTTCCTTGGCAGCGTTTGCGGCCTTGTGGATGCGACTGACCCATTGCTGTTCGACGGGCACCGTATAAACGGCGGCAACCTTGATCGGGTCGGCTGCAAATGCGCGGGTGGCCAATCCGCCGGTCACGGCAAGCGTAGCGCCTGCACCCATGCCCTTGAGCACCGTGCGGCGGGACGGCGAAAATTGAGAAAGGATTGTACGCGTCATGGATATTTCCCCTGGCTGGATCCAATTTATGGTTCGGCTTGGATTTTTTATCTTTTGGTCAAAGCTATCCAGATTTCCGGGTCTGCGCAATTCTCGTCCGGCAATATTCCTGGGTGTTCAAAAGGAAGTCATCAAAAGACTTCGCGCCTCGCTGCCAGAGTGGCAATGAGGTCGCTTTCGACATGATGCTTCAGCTGGGACCTCAACCGGCCAACCGAATACTCAGATGTCGGATCGCGGCTTCAGCATTGTCGAGAAGCGTGGATCGAATTCGCCGCTGATCGGCTCGGCCGCCGCGCCAAGGGCGATTGACCAAGGGTCAATGATGCCCAGTTTCAGCCGGGGCTGCGTCCGGTTCGGCCGGTCGGAAATCGATGGGATCAAAGGCTGCATCGCCTCGAACAGGCGGTTGGTCAGCGCTTCAGGGGCGGAACTGCTGATAATCACTGTGTCGGGGTCGAAAATGGTTTCGAAGAGATGGATGCTCCAGCGAAGATCGGCCGCGGCTGCATCGAGCCAGGCTTCGAGCCGGGCGTCGCGCGCGGCGGACATTGCCAGTATCTTGCTGTGAAGCTCGGGGTCGGCGGGATCGAGATTGACCTGCTTGTAAAGCGGAGCCAGAGAGGCCTGGTGTTCAAACGGCATCCGGTCGGCGCCTCGCGGCGAAAGCAAAGCCATGCCGATTTCGCCGGCATTGCCATTGGCGCCTCGGTAGAGCTCCCCGTTGAGGATCAGCCCGGCACCGATGCCGTAACCGACATAGATGCAAACGGCGTGATCGACGCCGTTGGCAGCGCCAACCAGCCGCTCTGCCGTCGCGCATGCCGCGGCATCGTTTTGCAACCCGACATCAAGGCCGGTTCCGCTGGCGAGTGTTTCCAGCAGGGGAAAGGCCTGCCAGGCATCCATCGACCATGCATCGTCCCCGCTGGTGTCCAGTCCGAACGGACCAGGCATGGCGACGCCGAGGCCGACAAGCCGCTGCTCCGATTGGTCGGAGACTTTAGCCAACTGACGACGAACCGAGGCGACCAGGTCGAGAATGACGGGAACGCCCTCAGCCGGATTAGGCGGTAACGGGGCCTGTTTTCGGACAAGGACATTTCCGACGAGATCGACGACAAGCGCGCGGGTGAGATAGCGGTCGATCTGCAATCCGATGGCAAGGGCGCGCTCGGGAACCAGCGTATAAGGCGTCGAAGGCTGGCCCCGGCCTTTGCGCACCGCTTGCTGCGCGGCGACAAAGCCATCCGCCTCAAGCTCCTCGATGATGTTTGAAACAGCCTGCTTGGTAAGCCCCGTTGCGCGCGCCAGGTCGGCACGCGAAAGCGCTCCATTCAGCCGCAAAGCCTCGATCATGACCCGGCGGTTGTGCGCGCTCGTGCCTTCCTGGTTGCTGCCGCCTTTCGCCTTGATTTCGCGAATTTCAGCCACCTCTGAATTTCCCTTGACACCAGTAAAGGATTGCAGAACAAATTAAGTCAAGTGGTTTGACTTAATAGCGGAAGAGATAACGCCGCCACCGGGGAGGGTGGAATACCGCAGTCGTATCGCCGGGGCCGACGGGTCGGTCAATCCGGCAGTTGCACTTACTAATCTGGGAGGAACAGGAATGCTGAAAACAACAAGCAAGATGCTGCTGGGTGTTGCCTTTGCTGGCGGCCTGATGATGCCGCACGCTTTCGCGGAAACCTCGCTCAATGCGCTGTTCATGGCGCAGGCCGCGTACAGCGAGGCAGATGTTCGCGCCATGACGGAGGCCTTCACCAAGGCCAACCCGGACATCAAGGTCAATCTCGAATTCGTTCCCTATGAGGGCCTGCATGACAAGACCGTTCTTGCGCAGGGTTCCGGCGGCTACGACGTCGTTTTGTTCGACGTTATCTGGCCTGCCGAATATGCCACCAACAACGTGCTGGTCGATGTTTCCTCGCGCATTACCGACGAGATGAAGAAGGGCGTGCTGCCGGGCGCGTGGACCACGGTCCAGTATGACGGCAAGTCGTATGGCATTCCGTGGATCCTCGATACCAAGTACCTGTTCTACAACAAGGAAATCCTCGAAAAGGCGGGCATCACCGCGCCGCCTAAGACGTGGGACGAATTGTCTGAACAGGCCAAGACCATCAAGGACAAGGGCCTGCTCGAAACGCCGATCGCCTGGAGCTGGGCACAGGCGGAAGCCGCCATCTGCGACTACACCACGCTGGTCAGCGCCTATCGCGGCGAATTCCTCAAGGACGGCAAGCCGGACTTCCAGACCGGCGGCGGCCTCGATGCGCTGAACTACATGGTGGAGAGCTACAAATCGGGTCTCACCAATCCCAACTCCAAGGAATTCCTCGAAGAGGACGTGCGCAAGGTTTTCCAGAACGGCGAAGCCGCTTTCGCGCTCAACTGGACCTACATGTACAACCTCGCCAATGATCCGAAGGAAAGCAAGGTGGCGGGCAAGGTCGGCATCGTGCCGGCGCCGGGCGTCGCCGGAAAGAGTGACATATCGGCCATGAACGGCTCGATGGGGCTTGGCATAACCAGCACCAGCAAGCATCCCGACGAGGCGTGGAAGTACGTGGCCTACATGACCTCCCAGGCGACGCAGAACGAGTATGCCAAGCTCAGCCTGCCGATCTGGGCTTCGTCCTACGACGATCCGGCCGTGATCAAGGGGCAGGAAGAGCTGATCGCTGCTGCCAAGATCGGACTGGCTGCCATGTATCCGCGCCCGACCACGCCGAAATATCAGGAGTTGTCGACGGCGTTGCAGCAGGCCATCCAGGAAGCTTTGCTTGGCCAGGCTTCTCCTGAAGATGCCTTGAAGACCGCTGCGGAAAACAGCGGCCTCTAGCATCGTATTCTAGATTCCGTGGCGGCTTATGCCGTCGCGGAACCTTCACACAACGGGCATTCAATTCGGGCCGCGCACGACAGCGCGGTTTGGAGTGGATTTTTTCTTCCAGGAACCAAGCATTCATGTCCGGCCCCTTCATGACAACACGTGCGTGGTTGCTGATGTTGCCGCTGCTGGGCGTCATGATCGCAGTCATCGGCTGGCCGCTTGTCGACACGATCGGCCTTTCGTTCACCAACGCCAAGCTGGTCGGGACGAGCGGTACGTTCGTTGGTTTCGACAACTACGCGAAGATGCTGTCGAGCACGAATTTCCAGCGTACGCTTTATACAACGGCATGGTTTGCCATCGTTTCGGTCGCGGTCGAAATGGTCATCGGCGTGTTGACCGCCTTGTTGCTCAACCAGGAATTCCACGGCCGTTTCGTGCTGCGCGCATTGATGATCCTGCCCTGGGCCTTGCCTACCGTAGTCAACGCCACGCTGTGGCGCCTGATTTACAATCCGGAATACGGTGCGCTCAACGCCGCGCTGACGCAGATCGGCATCATCGACAGCTACCGCTCTTGGCTCGGTGAACCGGGGACTGCGATGACCGCTCTCATCATCGCCGACACGTGGAAGAATTTTCCGCTGGTCACGCTGATTGCGCTCGCAGCACTTCAGGCGGTGCCGCGCGACATTCGGGCCGCCGCGCTGGTCGATGGCGCGGGACCGCTCGCGCGCTTTCGCTACGTCACGCTGCCCTTCATCGTCGGGCCGCTGATGGTAGCGTTGGTTTTGCGCACCATCGAAGCCTTCAAGGTGTTCGACATCATCTGGGTGATGACGCGCGGCGGCCCGGCCAACAGCACGCGCACCTTGTCGATCCTCGTCTATCAGGAAGCCTTTTCCTTCCAGCGCGCCGGCTCGGGCGCTTCGCTTGCCCTTATCGTGACGCTGCTCGTCACCGTTCTGGCCGCCAGCTATGCCGTTCTTGTGCGCAAGACTGCCGGGAGTGCACGCTGATGGGACCGAGGAGCCTTGCCTTCACCATCTTCGTCCACGCCTGTGCCCTGCTGCTGGCAGTCGTGATTCTTGCTCCCGTTGCCTGGCTGTTCGTCATGAGTATTTCTCCGGCGGCCGATCTTTCGGCCAAGCCGTTGCACTGGTGGCCGCAAGAGGCAGACTTCTCGCGCTACAAGCTTTTGCTGTCGACAGTCGAGAACAGCGCCGGCGCTGCGTTCACAGCAGCTCTGCGCAACAGCATCGAGGTTGCCGGCATGGCGACGCTTGCAGCACTCGCCGTCGCCATTCCGGCAGGCTGGGCGGTGTCGCGCACGCCATCGGTCGGCTGGTCGCTTTCCATGGTCATCGCCACCTACATGCTGCCGCCGGTGGCGCTGGCGGTTCCGCTCTATATGGGGCTTGCCCGTCTTGGCATGCTCAACAACGTGTTCGGGCTGGCGCTCGTCTATCTCACCATCCTGGCTCCGTTCACGACATGGCTGATGAAGTCCGGCTTCGACACCATTCCACGCGAGATCGAGGCGGCGGCGATGATGGACGGCGCCAACCTGTTCCAGACATTGCGCCGCATCACTCTGCCGCTCGCCATGCCGGTCGTTGCGACCTCGGCCCTGTTTGCCTTTCTGCTTGCCTGGGATGAGTTCTTCTATGCCCTGCTTTTCACGTCCGACCAGCGCGCCAAGACCTTGACGGTCACCATCGCCGATCTCGCCGGCGGCCGCATTGCCGATTACGGCCTGATTGCCACTGCCGGCGTTCTGGCTGCGCTTCCGCCGGTCTTTATCGGGCTCGTCATGCAACGCGCCCTTATTTCCGGCCTGACCAGCGGAGGCGTCAAAGGATGACCGCAATGACACGAAAAGCGCGGCCGGCAGGGCTCGTCGCCATCGACCGGGAGATGGCGCGGCAGCGCAGCGATGCGCTTGCATCCTATCGGCAGGCATTTGAATCCGCCGCGAAGGTTGCCGCGTCGTTGAAGAAGACGGGACGCGCATTGCTGCTCGGCATGGGCGGCTCGCATGCGGTCAACCGGGCTGTCGAGCCGCTCTACCGTGACCTCGGCATCGATGCCGTCGCCCTGCCATTGTCGGAGCAACTCGGTCAGCCCTTGCCTCTTACCGGCAAGACGGTGCTGATCAGTTCCCAGTCGGGTGAAAGCGCCGAGGTCGTCAGGTGGTTTTCCGAAACCGGCGGAACCGCGGACACGTTCGGGCTGACTTTGGAAGGTGGCTCATTCCTAGCCCGTACGGCCACCTGTCTTGTTGGCGCGGGTGGAACCGAACTTGCCTTTGCGGCGACGCGCAGCCTGACCGTAACCTTTGCCTTGCACCTCGCCATTCTGGCGGCACTTGGCCAGGACCCGGCCGCGGCGTTTGCGGCTTTGGAAGCGCCATCCGAGATCGACGTCGAACCGGCGCTTGCCGCTCTTCGCAAGGTTGCCACCGTCGTCACGTCGGGCCGACGCCTGCAAGGCGTGGCCGAGGCGCTGTCGCTCGGGCTGGTCGAACTGTCGCGCCGTCCCTGCTTTTCACTCGAAGGCGGCCAGTTGCGCCACGGGCCGATGGAAATGCTCGGGCCCGAGATCGGCGTTATCCTGTTTCGCGGCGACGACGCCACCGCCGGTCTGGTGACCGCGATGGCTTCGTCGGTGCTTGAGGCCGGCGCGCCGGTCGTCATGTTCGATTGTTCATCGGCGGCACCGGTCGAAGGTGCCGTTACCTTGCGCTTTTCACCTGCATCGGGAATGGCCGCGATCTTCGCCATGTTGCCGGTTGCGCAGCGGTTGATGATCGCGTTCGCCGATGAGCGCGTCGAGAACGCCGGTACGCCCGTGCGTTCGACCAAGATTACACGGAGCGAGTAGATGCGGCCTTTGGCAGTGATCGGCAATGTCAATGTCGACCTCATCATGGGGCCGGTTTCACCTTGGCCGCAGTCGGGAACCGAGTTCATCGTCGAGCACGACGAGTTGCGTGTCGGGGGCGCTGCGGGCAATGCCGCGCTTGCCTGGCAGGCGCTCGGCGTCGATTTCGACATCGCCTCAAACATCGGCTCGGATCAATTCGGCATGTGGCTGCGGGGAGCTTTTGGGCGCTATGCCGACAAATGGCCGGTCTGCCGGGAAAGCACTACGGTTTCAGTCGGCATCACGCACCCAGATGGCGAGCGGACCTTTTTCACCACGCTCGGCCACCTGCCGCGCTTCAGCCTTGCCGATGCCTTCTCGGTGCTTGACGGCAAGCGGCTCGCTGGAGGTTTCCTTCTGCTGTGCGGCTCGTTCCTCACCCCGCTCATCGCCCAGGACTACGACGCTCTGTTCGACTGGGCCGACCGCCACGATATTTCGGTGGCTCTCGATACCGGTTGGCCGACCGACGGCTGGACGGATGCAAACAAAAAGCTTGCCCGTCATTGGCTGTCGCGTTCGCGCATCGCCTTGTTCAACGAGATCGAGACGACGACCCTTGCAGGCGTTGGGGATGCCGCCGAGGCGGCGCGCGCGATCCGTGCCGTAATGGCGGAGGGCGCAACTGTCGTGGTCAAGCGTGGCCCCGAGGGTGCACAGGCGATGGGTCCCGATGGCAAGCTGATTTCCGCAGCGGCTCCGAAGGTCGAGGTCGTCGATACCATCGGCGCAGGCGATGTTTTCAACGCTGCGTTCCTCGCAGCGCTTGCCCGTGGCAAGTCGCTTGCCGCCAGCCTCTCGGACGGGACCCGGGTCGCCTCTCAGGCGATTTCCACGTCGCCTCGCTCCTATGGCGAAATGCCGGCTGCCAGCGCTCGCAGTGCCTGATCAGGCGTGGCTTGCGCTCACCCCTTGTCTGATCCGGATGGGTTGAGCACGCGGGCATAGAGCTCGCCGACAATGCCCCGCCGGAAGATCAACACGCAGACCATGAAGATCAGGCCGGTTGCGATCGTTACCGGGAAATCGGATGTGGCAAGCGAGTTCTGCAAGCCAACGACCAATCCGGCCCCGATGATCGGTCCTACCATGGTGCCGATGCCACCCAGGAGCGTCATCAAGATGACCTCGCCCGACATCTGCCATGCGACGTCGGTCAGCGTGGCGAACTGGAAGATGATGGCCTTGAGCGAGCCGGCAAGTCCCGACAGCGCCGCCGACATGACGAAGGCGGCGAGCTTGTAGTTCGCGACCGAGTAACCAAGCGAGATGGCGCGGTTCTCGTTCTCGCGAATGGAGCGCAGGATCATGCCGAAGGGCGAGTTGACGATGCGCCAGATGGCGAACACGCCAAGCAGGAAAACCACCAGTACGAAGTAATAGATGTTGAATTCCTTGTGCAGGTCGACAAGCCCGAACAACATGCCGCGCGGCACGCCCTGTATGCCGTCCTCGCCGCCGGTGAAGGCTGCCTGCACGCAGAAGAAGAAGAACATCTGCGCCAGCGCCAGCGTGATCATGGCGAAGTAGATGCCCTGGCGCCGGATGGCGAAGAAACCCATGATGAGACCGAGGATGGCTGCGCCGATGACGCCTATCAGTATGCCGATTTCCGGAGGCAGGCCCCAGACCTTGACCGCATGTGCGGTGAAGTAGGCGGCACCGCCGAAGAAGGCAGCGTGGCCGAACGACAGCAGCCCGGTGTAGCCGAGCAGAAGGTTGAAGGCGCAGGCAAACAACGCGAAGCACAGCATCTTCATCATGAAGATCGGATATATGAAGAAGGGCGCGGCGAGCAGCGCCACGATGCCGATGGCAATCAGCACCCATTCCAGCCGTGCCGATGCCTTTACGCGGGCGTCGCTGAGCGTCATTTCGGCCATGTCAGGCGTCCTTTCCAAACAAGCCGGCGGGGCGCACCAGAAGCACGATAGCCATGATGACGAAAATCACGATGTTGGAGGCTTCCGGGTAGAAGACCTTGGTCAAGCCTTCGGCAAGGCCAAGCATATAGCCGGTGACGATGGCTCCCATGATCGAGCCCATGCCGCCCACGACGACAACTGCAAACACCACGATGATGAGGTTCGATCCCATCAGCGGGCTGACCTGGTAGACAGGCGCCGCCAATATGCCGGCGAGGCCTGCCAGCGCGGAACCGAGACCATAGGTGAGGGTCAACAGCAAAGGCACATTGACGCCGAAGGCCTGCACGAGACGCGGATTTTCGGTCGCGGCGCGCAGGTAGGCGCCGAGCTTGGTCTTTTCGATGGCGAACCAGGTGCCGAGGCACACGGCGAGCGATGCCACCACGACCCAGCCGCGATAGTTGGGCAGGAACATGAAGCCAAGGTTCGTTCCCCCGGCAAGCAGTTCCGGCACCGAATACGGATTGCCCGATACGCCGAAATAGTAGCGGAAAATGCCTTCGATCACCAAGGCGAGGCCGAAGGTGAACAACAGGCCGTAGAGCGGGTCGATGTCGTAGAGCTTCGAAAGCGCCAGCCGCTCGATGATGATGCCGGTGATGCCGACCACGATTGGCACGATGAGCAGTGCCGGCCAGTAGCCGACGCCGAAATGCACGAGCAGGAGATAGCCGACGAACGCGCCCAGCATGTATTGGGCGCCATGGGCGAAGTTGATGACGCGCAACAGGCCGAAAATGATGGCGAGCCCAAGGCTCAGCATCGCATAAAATGAGCCGTTGATGAGGCCGACCAGCAATTGGCCCAGAAACGCTTGCAGTGGGATGCCAAAGATCATTGTCATATCGGCCTCACACGCCCAGCACTTCGTGAAGTTGCCCCATCCGGTCGGGCAACTCGCCGACCGGGAAGCCGGCCATGACCTTGCCATGCTCCATCAGGTAGAAGCGGTCGGCGATACGGCTGGCGAAGCGGAAATTCTGCTCGACCAGAAGGATCGTCATGCCGCGCTGCTTCAAGGTTGCAAGCAGTTCGCCGATGCGCTGCACGATGACCGGGGCAAGGCCTTCGGTCGGTTCGTCGAGCAATAGCATCTTGACCCCGGTACGCAGCATGCGCGCGATCGCCAGCATCTGCTGCTCGCCGCCGGAAAGCTTGGTGCCCTGGCTGTTGCGGCGCTCCTTCAGGTTCGGAAACAGGTCGAAGATTTCTTCGACGCTCATGCCGCCCTTGGCGACGACGGGCGGCAGGATGAGGTTCTCGTCCACCGTCAGCGTGGCGAAGATGCCGCGTTCCTCGGGCACGTAACCCAAACCGGCACGGGCGGTATGATGCAGCGGCATGCGCATCAGGTCCTTGCCGTCGAAGGAGATTTCTCCGGTCCGCTTGCGGATAAGGCCCATGATGGAGCGCAGCGTCGTGGTCTTGCCGACGCCGTTGCGGCCAAGCAATGTCACCGTTTCGCCCTGGAAGACTTCAAGGTCGACGCCGTGCAGGGCATGGCTTTCGCCGTACCAGGCGTTGAGGCCGCGCACGGAAAGCAGGGGGGCGTCAGTCATGTTCCGTCCCCATATAGGCAACCTTCACGCGCTCGTCCTGGCTGACAGCCGCATAGTCGCCGGCTGCAAGGATTTCGCCGCGTTGCAGCACCGTTATCCAGTCGCACAAATCGGCGACCACGGTCAGGTTGTGTTCGACCATGAGAACGGCGCGGTCGCCGGCCACGGAGCGGATGATGTTGGACACCATGCCGACGTCCTCATGGCCCATGCCGGCCATCGGTTCGTCAAGCAAAAGCACCTTCGGCTCGAGGGCGAGCGTTGTGGCGATTTCAAGCACGCGCTTGCGGCCGTAGGAAAGATCGCCAGCCAGCTTGTGCTTGGCATCGTCCAGTCCGACCGAGCGGAGCAGTTCTTCCGCGCGCGGCGTCAAACGGTCGAGCGCCGACAGCGAGCGCCAGAACTGGACGCCAAGGCCGTTCGGGCGCTGCAAGGCGACGCGGACATTGTCGAGGACGCTGAGAAAGGGAAAGATCGCCGAGATCTGGAACGAGCGCACTAGCCCCATCCGCGCCACCTTGGCGGGCGAGGTGTTGGTGATGTCGGTCCCCAGAAGCTCGATCCTTCCGGCGCTAGGCTGGAGGAACTTGGTCAAGAGGTTGAATACGGTGGTCTTGCCGGCCCCATTGGGGCCGATCAAGGCGTGGATCTTGCCGTGATGGATGTCGAGGTCGACGTTGTTGACGGCAATGAAGCCGGCAAAGTCACGGCGCAGGCCGCGGGCGGAAAGCACCACCCGCGGCTGTTCATGGTTGGCAACTGACGCCACTGTCGTGCCGGCCCTTGCGATCACTTGACCAGCGGGCAGCCGCTCTCGGCCGGCTTGATGTAGGCTTCGTCGCCCGGAACGGTCGCCAGAACCTTGTAGTAGTCCCAAGGCTTGGTGCTCTCGGAAGGCTTCTTCACTTCCATCAGGTACATGTCATAGATCATGCGGCCGTTGGCGCCGACCTTGCCGCCGCGCGCAAACACGTCATCGACAGGCATGGAGTGCAGTTCCTTGGCCACGGCTTCCGTCTCGTCGGTGCCTGCCTTGTCGATCGCCTTCAGGTACTGGAGGACGGCCGAGTAAGTGCCGGCCTGGATCATGTTGGGCATGCGGCCGGTCTTGTCGAAGAAGCGCTGGCTGAACTTGCGCGATTCATCGTCGCGATCCCAGTAGAAGCCTTCGGTCAGGGTCAGGCCCTGAGCCGCCTCGAGGCCGAGGCCATGCACTTCGGACAGGGTGAACAACAGGGCCGCAAGGCGCTGGCCACCGGCCACGATGCCGAACTCGGCTGCCTGCTTGATGGCGTTGGCGGTGTCGAGGCCTGCATTGGCAAGGCCGACGACCTTGGCGCCCGACGACTGTGCCTGCAGCAGGAAGGACGAGTAATCGGTGGTTGCCAGAGGATGGCGAACCGCGCCTAGCACCTTGCCGCCCTGCGACTTGACGAAGTTGGATGTCTGTTCCTCGAGCGAATAGCCGAAGGCGTAGTCGGCAGTCAGGAAGAACCAGGTGTCGCCGCCCTGCTTGACCAGTGCGCCGCCGGTGCCCACGGCAAGTGCGTGGGTGTCATAAGCCCAGTGGAAACCGTAGGGCGAGCAGGCCTTGCCGGTCAGGTCGCTGCTTGCAGCACCGGTGATGATGTCGATCTTCTTCTTTTCGGCGGAGATGCCCTGGACCGCGAGCGCGACCGACGAGGTCGTCAGTTCCATGATCGAATCGACCTGCTCGGTGTCGTACCACTGGCGTGCGATGTTGGAGGCGATGTCGGCCTTGTTCTGGTGATCGGCGGTGATCACCTCGATCGGCGCGCCCTGCACCGTGCCGCCGAAGTCCTCGACCGCCATCTTCGCAGCTTCGAACGACCATTTGCCGCCGAAGTCGGCATAAACGCCGGACTGGTCATTTAGAATGCCGATCTTGACCTTGCCGTCGGAAATCTCGGCAGCCGAGGCCGGGATCACCGTGGCAGCCAGCAGTGCTGCCGATACCAGAGACAAAATTTTCACTTAACTACCTCCCTGTGGGCAAACCGCGGGCGAGTGCCGACGCTTGCCGATATGTCAAAAATGGCCGTCCAGTCGTGGCGTCGTCACGGAAGAACCCTGGTTGTTATAGGTATTCCGTTGGCGGAACCCGCGTTGTGGCGACCGTGTCGATATGCGTGCAGGCCGATGCTAGCATTCGCATCGGGCGTCTGAGAACGGTGACTTTTGTCTAAGACCGTGCGTTACCTCGACCACACTGGTCGCGCGATTCATGAGTCCACGACCCAGGTCGTGGACTCATGAATGTGATCGAAATTGCGCCTGGAACGGCAAAAAAATGCAAGGAGAAGCGCGAAGGGCGATGTGGACCATCGGCCGAGCGGTTCGACGTAGCAGCTTGCAGCCGTTCCGGCGTCCCCAAATGGGTGTGATGGGGATGTGGTCCATCTGTCCGGCTACTTTGTCGAAAGAGCTTGAAAATGAATGACATTTCCTGCGCTCTTTCTCCGCGTATCCGAACAGATGGCCTCACACCATTTCGACCAGATTTATGAGTTCACGACCTAAGTCTGATTGCGGGCAACGCTATTCTCGACCATGAGTTCCTCATGCGCAGTGACAAGAACAGCGGCCATGGCGGCATCGATGCCGTGGACCAAGGCGAGTGGGACTACATCATCGTGGGTGCTGGGTCGGCCGGCTGCGTGCTTGCCAACCGCTTGAGCGCCGATCCACGCAACCGCGTGCTTTTGCTGGAAGCCGGCGGCAGCGACAACTACCATTGGGTGCACATTCCCGTCGGCTATCTTTTCTGCATCGGCAATCCGCGCACCGACTGGTGCTACAATACCGACAAGGAAAAGGGACTCAACGGCCGCTCGCTGCTCTATCCGCGCGGCAAGGTTCTCGGCGGCTGTTCCTCCATCAACGGCATGATCTACATGCGCGGCCAGGCGCGCGACTACGACCAGTGGCGCCAGATGGGGAACCCCGGCTGGGGCTGGGACGACGTGCTGCCGTTGTTTCGCCGTTCCGAAGATCATTTTAGCCGCAACGATGCCAGCCACGGGCAGGGCGGGCCGCTCAGGGTCGAGCGGCAGCGGCTGAGCTGGCCGATCCTGGATGCCGTGACTGAAGCCGCCGCCGAACTCGGCATTCCCTCGACCGACGACTTCAACACCGGGAACAACGAAGGCGCCGGCTATTTCGAGGTGAACCAGAAGAACGGCGTGCGCTTCAGCGCGGCGCGTGCCTTCATCAAGCCCGTGCGCAACCGCCCGAACCTGCGCATTGCCACGCATGCGGCAGCCGAACGCATCGTCTTCGATGGCCGCCGCGCCAGCGCGATCCTCTATCGCGCTGCCGATGGCCGTCTCGCCAGGGCGCGGGTCGGCCGCGAGCTGCTTTTGTCTGCCGGCGCGATCAACTCGCCCCAACTCCTGCAGCTTTCCGGCGTTGGTCCTGCTGCCTTGCTGAAAGGGAACAGCATCGATGTGGTGCATGAACTTTCAGGTGTCGGCGAGAACCTGCAAGACCATCTGCAGATCCGTACGGCCTTCCGTATCCAGGGCGCGCGCACGCTCAACGAGCGCCAGGCGAGCTTGTGGGGCAAAGCGGGCATTGCGCTTGAATACGCGCTGAAGCGCTCCGGGCCGATGTCGATGGCGCCAAGCCAGTACGGCATCTTCATGCGTTCCGACGAGCGCTTCGACACGCCCAATATCGAGTTCCACGTGCAGCCCCTGTCGCTGGAAAAATTCGGCGATCCGCTGCACACTTTCCCTGCCATTACCGTTTCGGTCTGCAATCTGCGGCCTCAATCGCGCGGCCACGTGCGCATCCGCTCTGCCGAGGCTGGTGCTGCGCCGTCGATTGCACCGAATTATCTTTCCACGGACGCCGACCGCGAGATCGCGGCGCAATCGGTGATGCATGCAAGGCGGCTTATGGCCACGAAGCGCATGAGCGAATTCAGGCCGGAGGAATTCAAGCCGGGTACGCATCTCAGTACCACGGAAGAACTCGCCCGCGCCGCCGGAGACATAGCCACCACCATCTTCCATCCGGTGGGTACGGCCAAGATGGGCACCGATGCGCAATCGGTGGTCGATCCGCAGTTGAGGGTCTACGGGATCGAGCGGCTGCGCGTTGTCGATGCCTCCATCATGCCCACCATCGTGTCCGGCAATACGCATGCTCCGACAGTCATGATCGCGGAAAAAGCGTCCGATATGATCCTGAGCGCTGCGTGAGCGTGCCGGTCTTTCATTTGTCATGATATGGCACTGCGCCGTATGGTGCGGCGCAATATATTTCGATAGCTTGCTGTGTTTTCTAAAATTGACGCCAATTCGGTCGGGAGGATCAGGATGGATTTTTCGTCGGTCGAGCGCGACTACGCCAAGGCACGCGCGAGCTACGCTCTTGCCATGCCGGAGCATTTCAACTTCGCTTTCGACGTCATCGATGATTGGGCGAGGCGTGACGATCACACCGCCATCATAGCTGTATCGCGCAACGGCGAGACGGTAGAGCGTCTTGCCTTTTCCTTTTTCAGTGAAAGCTCGAACCGGTTTGCAAATGCATTGCGCGCGATCGGGATCGAAGCGGGCGATTTTGCCTGCGTCGTCGTCGGGCGCGTGCCCGCCTGGTACACGGTGTTGTTCGGCTGCATGAAGGCCGGCGTCGTGTCGATGCCGGGCACGAATCTACTCACCGGGCATGACATTGCCTACCGGGTCAATCATTCCGGCGCGCGCGCAGTCGTCGTTACCTCGGAACATTGCGCCAAGGTCGATGCCATCCGCGCGCAATGTCCTTCTCTCACCACCTTCATCGTGGTCGATGGCGCCCGCGAAGGCTGGCTGTCGCTCGATGCCTTGCTGGCCGACGCCTCGCCACTGCTCGATCGCGCGGCGTTTCCGAAAACCCGCAGCACCGACATGATGATGGCCTATTTTACCTCCGGCACGACCTCGATGCCGAAGATGGTGCCGCGCGACTATGGCTCCGGGCTCGCACATGCGGCGACAGGACTGTTCTGGATGGACCTGCGGCGCGAGGATACGCATTGGTCGCTCACCGATACCGGGTGGGCCAAGGCCGCATGGGGCATCCTGTTTCCACAATTGCTGCTCGGCACGCCCACGGTGCTCTACAATGGCGAGACCGCCTTTAATGCCGATCTCCATTTGCGGTTGATCGCCAAGCTCAAGGTCACGACCTTTTGCGCGCCGCCCACGGTCTTTCGCCTGTTCGCGCAACAGGACCTCGAGCAGTATGATCTTTCCAGCATACGCCGCTCGCTCAGCGCCGGCGAACCGCTCAATCCCGAGGTGATGCGGGTGTGGAAGGACGCGACGGGTACGCTGATCGCCGACGGCTACGGCCAGACCGAGACGATCAACATCGTCGCCAACTTTCCGGGCGAGGACGTGCGCTACGGCTCCATGGGCAAGCCGGTGCCGGGCTTCGACGTCGACGTGGTCGACGACGATGGCAACCGCCAGCCGGAAGGCGAGGTCGGCCATATCGCGGTCAGGATCACCGAACCTTTTCCCAACGGCCTTTTCCGTGGCTATTACAAGGGCAAGGGAGCGCTCGACACCGCGGCGTTCCGCAATGGCTGGTACTATACCGGCGATACCGCGCGGCGCGACAAGGACGGCTACCTCTGGTTCGTCGGGCGCTCGGACGACCTGATCTCATCGGCGGGCTATCGCATCAGCCCGTTCGAGGTTGAAAGCGCGCTGATCGAGCACAAGGCAGTCGCCGAAAGCGCGGTCGTCGGCAAGCCGGATGCCACGCGCGGCGAAATCGTCAAAGCCTACATCATGCTGGCCAAGGGCTTCGAGCCCTCCGATGAGCTGGCGCGCGATATCCAGGATTTCTGCCGCAACCTGACCGCGCCCTATAAATACCCGCGCGAGATCGAATTCGTCGACGCATTGCCGAAAACCATTTCAGGCAAGATCCGGCGGGTCGATCTGCGCAAGGCCGCGAAAGACAAGTGAGCATACGCTTGCGGCCTGCGTGATGATCCGGCTCCGACATGCAGCAAAAGCCTGTTATGAAACGATTGAAATTACCAGATCGGCTTTGAAGCAGGATGGTGTTCGGCGTTATATGCCGTTGCCAAGCCGGCGCGAGGGAGAATGCCATGCCGACGACAATCAAGGGACCTGCGATCTTCCTGGCGCAATTTGCCGGCGATGCGGCTCCCTTCAATTCGCTGGCGTCTATTGCGCAATGGGCGGCGGGGCTGGGCTACAAGGGCGTGCAGATTCCGGCATGGGACGCGCGCTTCTTCGACCTCGAAAAGGCTGCGACCTCCAAGGCCTACTGCGACGAGGTGAAAGGCATGTGCGCCGACGCGGGCGTCGAGATCACCGAGCTTTCCACCCATCTGATCGGCCAGCTCGTCGCCGTCCATCCGGCCTATGATGCACAGTTCGACGCCTTTGCGCCAGCGAGCGTTCACAACGATGCCAGGGCGCGGCAGGCATGGGCGGTCGAGCAGATGAAGTTCGGCGCCAAGGCTTCGCGCAATCTTGGCCTGAAGGCATCGGTGAGCTTCACCGGCGCGCTGGCCTTTCCCTATCTCTACCCGTGGCCGCAGCGGCCGGCAGGCCTCATCGAAGAGGCCTTTGCCGAACTCGGCAGGCGCTGGAAGCCGATCCTCGATGTCTATGAGGACAACGGCGTCGATGTCGGCTTCGAAATCCATCCGGGCGAGGACGTATTCGACGGCGCGACCTTCGAGATGTTCCTGGATGCCGTCGGCGGCCACCGGCGCTGCGCCATCAACTACGATCCGTCGCACTTCCTGTTGCAGCAGATGGACTATCTGGCCTTCATCGACATCTATCACGAGCGCATCAAGGCGTTCCACGTCAAGGATGCCGAGTTCAATCCGACCGGACGGCAAGGCGTCTATTCCGGCTACCAGGGCTGGCTGAACCGCGCCGGCCGTTTCCGCTCGCTTGGCGACGGACAGGTCGATTTTTCCGGCATCTTTTCCAAGCTCGCGCAATACGACTATGACAGTTGGGCCGTGCTGGAATGGGAATGCTGCCTCAAGCATCCCGAGGTTGGCGCGGCCGAAGGCGCTCCCTTCATCGAAAGCCACATCATCCGCGTCACCGAGAAAGCCTTCGACGATTTTGCCGGCGGCAGCACGGACCGTGCGGCGCTGCGCAAGATGATGGGCATCGAATAACTTGCGAGATCTGGAGAGCGGCGATGGTCAGCAGCAAAAAGGTTGAACCGGTCTATAGGCCGATCCGGCTTGGCATGGTCGGCGGCGGGCAGGGGGCTTTCATCGGCGGGGTGCATCGCATCGCTGCCCGCCTCGACAACGAGTTCGTGCTGGTCGCAGGTGCTTTGTCCTCAAATCCGGAGCGGGCCAGGGCTTCGGCGGCTGAGCTTGGTCTCGATCCCGACCGCAGCTATGCTTCCTTTGCGGAAATGGTCAAGGCCGAGGCCAAGCGACCCGACGGCATCGAGGCCGTCGCCATCGTCACGCCGAACAATGTGCATTTTCCTGCCGCCAAGGCTTTCCTTGAAGCCGGTATCCACGTCATCTGCGACAAGCCGCTGACCGCAACGCTAGCAGAGGCGAAGAAGCTTGCGGCGCTGGTCGAAAAGACCGGCAAGGTGTTCGTGCTCACCCACAATTACACGGCCTATCCGATGGTGCGGCAGGCGCGCGAGATGATCGCCAAGGGCCAGCTTGGCGATATCCGCATCGTCCAGGTCGAATATCCGCAGGACTGGCTGACCGATGATCTGTCGGGAAGCGGCAACAAGCAGGCGGCATGGCGCTCCGACCCGAAACAGGCGGGTGCTGGCGGGGCTACCGGCGACATCGGCACCCATGCCTACAATCTTGCCCGTTTCGTCAGCGGGCTTGAACTGGACAGCCTTGCCGCCGACCTCGATGCCTTCGTGCCGGGGCGGCAACTGGACGACAACCTTCAGGTCCTGTTGCGCTTCAAGGGCGTCGGCAAAGCTCCGCCGGCCAAGGGCATCTTATGGGCAAGCCAGGTTGCGCCCGGACATGAAAACGGACTGAAGTTGAGGGTCTATGGCTCGAAGGGCGGCATCGAATGGGTGCAGGCCGATCCGAACTACCTCTGGTACACGCCCTTTGGCGAACCGAAGCGTCTGCTTACACGCGGCGGTGCCGGTGCGCTCGAATCAGCGTCGCGCTTGACGCGTGTACCGGCCGGCCATCCCGAGGGCTATCTGGAAGGCTTCGCCAACATCTACCGCGAAGCTGCGGGCGCCATCCGTGCCGCGCGACGGAAGGGCGGCAAGGCGCCCAAGGGCGTCGTCTTCCCCACGGTTCACGATGGCGTCGAGGGCATGGCATTCATCGAGGCCTGCGTGAAATCCTCGAAACGCAACGGCGCCTGGACAAAGCTCTGATTTTTCGCCGCCAATGTGTGCCAGCACAACGTTTCTGCGGGCCGTGGAAGATACACCGCCCAGTAGATAGCGGCGGCAATTTGTCGGCTTGCCGGTGATCGCTTCCATGATAGGTGTTGTCCGAAAGAGGGCGGAGACTGAACGTGTACGGTCGCAACAGACGATGGAGTTTGCCGGTAGCGCTCGCCGCTGCCTGGTTCCTCGTCATGCAGTCCGTGCTTGGGACCTTCGCTCTCGCAGCGGGGCCGCAAACCGCACAGCTTGATGCTTTCGGCAACGTTATCTGCACGCATGGCAGCATCGGCGAACTGCCGGACACTCCACAGCAGAAACATATCCCCTCCTGTTGCGTTCTTGGCTGCAATCTTGCCGCTTCGGTCCTGGCGGGACCGCCCGCGACCTCCTCGCTGCCAATCCCGCTTTCATTCGATACGGTCGTTTTCTCGCCTTCCGCGCCCGACCATCTCTCCTTCGAACGGCTCCGCTCGCCGTCGAACCCGCGCGCACCTCCGGCCCTGACCTGAGTTGAATTGGCGCAGGCGGGAACTTTCCGCCCCCGCATCCATCCAAATGATCGAATTGTCGTGGCCCCCGAAACGGGCGCGAACACCAATAGTGGAGCAATCCCATGTCCAGACCCTTTGCCGTTGCGCGCGTTGCGCAACCGGGCCTCGTTCATCTCACGTCAACTGCCGTCCTCGGCATCGTCATGCTGGCTTTGGCCATGCTCTTCGCCGGTTCTCACATGGCGGCGGCGCATGAATTCAAAGTCGGTGACCTTGAAATCGAACATCCTTGGTCGCGTGCAACGCCTGCCGGCGCCAAGGTTGCAGGCGGCTATCTCATCATCACCAACACCGGCGGCGAGCCGGACCGGCTCGTCAGCATCGTTTCGGAAATCTCGGAAAAGGCCGAAGTCCATGAAATGGCCGTCAAGGATGGCGTCATGACCATGCGCCGTGTCGAAGGCGGTGTTGAAATCCCGGCCGGCGGCAAGGCCGAACTTTCTCCCGGCGCCTATCACCTGATGTTCATGGGCCTGAAGCAGCAGCCGAAAGAGGGCGAAAGCTTCTCCGCCACGCTGACCTTCGAGAAGGCCGGCAGCATCGACGTCAAATTCTCGGTCGAAGCCATCGGCTCGGCCGGCGAACACTGATCTTTTCCAATTTCACATCATTCCCATAGGGGGCTACCATGTCCAATCTTGTCATTCGTCTCGTCTCGTTCGGCGCTCTCACCCTTTTCGGTTGTGCAGCCGCTTCCGCCCACATCACCCTTGAAACCCAGGAAGCTGCGGTCGGCTCGACCTACAAGGCCGTGCTGCGCGTCCCGCATGGTTGCGAGGGGGCCGCTACAAACGTCGTGCGGATAAAAATTCCCGAAGGCTTCATCTCCGTGAAGCCGATGCCCAAAGCCGGGTGGAAGATCGAGACCGTGAAGGGCAAATACGCCCAGTCCTACGAGTATTACGGCGAGCAGGTGTCCGAAGGCGTGCAGGAAGTCGCCTGGAGCGGCGGCGAACTGCCCGACGAATTCTACGATGAGTTCGTGCTGCGCGGGTTCCTGACCGCGGGCCTGCCCGTCGGCGAAACATTGTCGTTCCCGGTCGTGCAGGAATGCGGCGACAAGGCCGAGCGCTGGATCGAAATCCCCAAGGCCAGCGCAGATGCGGATTCGCTTGAATTCCCGGCTCCCGGTATCAAGCTCCTGCCCAAGAAGTAATCGGAGCGTGGCGCGCTGTTTCCTATGGCGCGCCACGCCTTTGCCGGTCAGCACATCATGATCAGACAAAAGCGGCCCAGCGCCCTTTCAATGTCGCCCGTTCAGGCCCTTTGCTGGCTGCTGGCGTCGCTGCTGCTTTCTGCGGTCATTCTAGCGCCGAACCCGGCGGCGGCGCATGCTGCACTCATCAAAGCCGAGCCGGCAGATGGCACGGTCATCGCGACCAGCCCATCGGCGTTTTCGCTTACCTTCAGTGAGCCGGTGTCGCCCTTGGTGCTGACGCTGCTACAGCCCGACGGAAGTTCGCTGGCGCTGACCTCGTCGCGCCTCGACAGCCAGACAGTGGTGATCGCCAACCCGCAGCCGCTAGCCTCGGGTACGCATGTATTGAGCTGGCGGGTCGTGTCGGAAGACGGCCACCCGGTCGCCGGTTCGCTGCTGTTTTCCGTTGGCGCTCCCAGTGCCGCGCCACAACCTGCGGAGCCGGTGGATTGGCTGGTCCGCTCGCTTTTATGGAGCGCAAAGGTGGCGCTCTACATCGGGCTTTTCCTCGGCATCGGCGGTGCGTTCGCCATTGCATGGCTGGCCAAGGGCGGGCGCGAAGGGCAGCGCTTTGTGGTTGCGGCTTTGCTTGCCGGGTTATTGGCGGCGCCCGCTTCGCTCGGCCTGCAGGGCCTTGACGCGCTTGGCGCACGGCTGCACGGCATCGTCCTGCCGGCAGTATGGGAAACCGGCTTTGCGACCAGCTTCGGCTGGACAGTATTGGTCGCGCTGGCCGCGCTGGCGGCGGCCCTGCTTGGTTTGGTCTTGCCGCGCCTCGGCAGGCCGTTGACGCTTCTTGCCCTTGCCGGGGCGGGTGCCGCGCTTGCGGCCAGCGGCCATGCCAGCGCCGCCGACCCGCAGTGGCTGACGCGGCCGATGGTGTTCCTGCATGGCGTCGCCATCGCCTTCTGGGCCGGCGCGCTGGTGCCGCTCGGTCTTGCGTTGTGGCGCAAGACATCTATGGCCGGCATCTTCCTGCGACGCTTCTCGCGTTCGGTGTTGCCGGTGTTCGCCATATTGGTCGGCGCAGGCGTCGTGCTCGCCGTCATTCAGGTCGAGAAGCCGTCGGCGCTCATCGATACGGCCTACGGACGGCTCCTTGTCGCCAAGCTGGCGCTGCTCGCCGTTCTGTTCGCGCTTGCCGCCTTCAACCGCTGGCGGTTGACCGCTCCGGCCGGAAGCGGCGATGCGCCCGCCCGTACCCGCCTGGCCCGCTCAATCAGCGTGGAAATCCTGCTCGCCGTGCTGATCTTCGGCGTTGCCGCCGGCTGGCGTTTCACGCCGCCGCCGCGTGCGCTGGCCATCGCAGCCGCACAACCGGCGATCGCGCATTTCCATACGCCGCAGGCCATGGCTGAACTGACGATCACGCCGGGCCACACCGGTGAAGTCGCGGCCTCGATCCTGATGTTCGACGGCGATTTCGGCCCGCTCGATGCCAAGGAAGTGACGCTTGTCCTGTCGAAGCCCGATTCCGGCATAGAACCGCTGAAGCGGCCAGCAACCAAGCCCGGCGACGGGACGTGGCGCGTGGACAACCTCGTCATTCCCATCGCCGGAAGCTGGAATGCGCGCATCGACATTCTCGTTTCCGACTTCGAGATGACGAAGGTCGAAGGTCCGATCGATATCCGCCCTTGAAGGTATTTTCCGACCAAGTTCGATTGATCCAGATAGGTTAATCGATTGAAATTTACGGTGAACGGCGCAGTTGACGTGTTGACGGCAGCTTTCGCTCCGCTCAAAGATAGCCTGCCGGGTATGAATTCGGCGTTTGCGGAACTTGGAGATCGTGATGGGAAAAGCCGAACGGGGCTCGGCCGGGTCCGCTGTTTCATGGTCGTTCCAGCTCTACAGCGCCCGCAACTTCCAGCCATGGGAGAAGGTGCTCGACCTGCTTGGCAGCCTCGGCTATCGCGAGGTCGAAGGGTACGGCGGCGTTTATGACGAGCCTTCCTCTTTCCGTTCCGCCATGAACCGGGCAGGTCTTGCCATGCCGAGCGGCCATTTCGGCATCGAAGCGCTTGAAGGCGATTTCGATGGCGTGCGCGCCGTTGCCGATACGCTCGGCATCAAGCTCTTGATCTGTCCCTATCTGGAGGCGGACCAGCGGCCCCAGGACGCTGCCGGCTGGCGGCACTTCGGTGAACGTCTGGCCAAGGTCGGCGAGACGGCAAGGCGGCATGGCTATGATTTCGCGTGGCACAATCACGAATTCGAGTTCGCGCCTTTGCCGGACGGTTCCGTGCCTATGGACCACATTCTTGATGCCGCTCCCGACATCGGCTGGGAAATGGACGTTGCCTGGGTTGTGCGCGGCGGCACCGACCCGATGCCGTGGTTCGATCGTTACGGCGCGCGCATCGTGGCGATCCATGTCAAGGACATGGCAAGGCCGGGCGAGGGACTGGATGAAGACGGCTGGGCCGATGTCGGCCATGGCATGATCGACTGGCCTGCGCTGTTTGCCGCCGTGCGTTCCAGAACCAATGCCGGTCACTATGTCATGGAACAGGACAACCCGAACGATATAGCGCGGTTCGCGCGCCGCTCGATCGCAGCCGCCAGAGCATTTCCAGCAAAAGTGTGAAGCGGTTTTGCGTTCGGAAATGCGGTTAAAACAGAGAGACAAAGCGGTTCAGCGAATTCTTTGAGCAAGAACCGCTTTTGGACTTGGCAGGAGGCATAATTGGCAAAAGCTCTTGGCATCGGCGTTATCGGGTGCGGCAATATTTCGGCGACCTATTTCAAGTTCGCGCCGCTGTTTCGCGGCATCGAAATGCGTGCCTGCGCAGATCTCAACATGGCTGCCGCCAAGGCCCGAGCCAAGGAGTTTTCGCTTCGCGCCGAAACGGTCGAAGGTCTGCTTTCGGCCAGGGATATCGACATCGTCGTCAACCTCACCATCCCGGCGGTGCACCATGAGGTCTCGCGCCAGATCCTCGACGCCGGCAAGCACGTCTATTCGGAAAAGCCGTTCGTGCTGTCGGTCAAGGATGGTGTCGATCTCAAGAAGCGGGCCGAAAGGAAGGGCCTTCGCGTCGGCTCCGCTCCGGATACCTTCCTTGGCGGCTCGCACCAGCTGGTCCGCCATCTCATCGATACCGGCAAGGTCGGCGCGATCACCAGCGGCACCTGCCATGTCATGAGCCACGGCATGGAAAGCTGGCACCCGAACCCGGATTTCTTCTTTCAGCCGGGGGCCGGCCCGGTGCTTGATCTCGGACCTTACTACATTGCCGACCTGATCCAGCTCATCGGGCCGGTTAGGCAGGTGGCCGCAGTCACCTCGATCCCGGCCAAGGAACGCACGATCACCTCGAAGCCGCGCGCCGGCGAAAAGATCCCCGTCAACACGCCCACCACCGTGCACGGCATCCTGCATTTCGAGAACGGTGCGGTGATTTCGCTCGATTCAAGCTGGGACGTCTGGAGTCACGGCCATGCTCCGATGGAGCTTTACGGCGAAACCGGCAGCATCTTCGTGCCCGACCCGAATTTCTTCGGCGGCGAGGTGGTCTACACCAAGGGCGAAAAGCCGGTGAAGACGCCGCCGAAGTGGCCGCATCCGTTCGGCATTGCCAATGAGCGGCATCCTCACGGCATGATGGCGAATTATCGCACGGCCGGGCTTGCCGACATGGCGCTCGCAATCCTGGAAAGCCGTCCACATCGCTGCTCGCTCGAGCTTGCGCTGCATACGGTCGAGGTGATGACAGGCCTGCTGAAATCCGGCGAGACCGGCAAGTTCGTCGCCATGCAGACAAGTTGCGAACGTCCCGCCGCGCTTGGCGTCAGGCAGGCTGCCGCATTGCTACGAAGAGCTTTATAAGCCGCCCGCACGTCCGAAATCGACAGTCGCATCAAACCTGAAGGTGAACTCCATGCGGTATATTCCTGCCGAAAACCGCTACAGCGCCATGATCTACAATCGCTGCGGGCGCTCAGGCCTGAAGCTGCCGGCGATTTCGCTCGGCCTCTGGCACAATTTCGGCGATGACACGCCGCATCGCACCAAGCAGGCCCTGGTGCGCAAGGCGTTCGACCTCGGCATCACCCATTTCGACCTTGCCAACAACTACGGCCCGCCGCCCGGCTCGGCCGAGCTTGCCTTCGGTGAAATCCTGCGCACGGACTTTGCCGGGTATCGCGACCAGATGATCATCTCCAGCAAGGCCGGTTACGATATGTGGCCGGGTCCTTATGGGGAGTGGGGCAGCCGCAAATATCTGCTTTCCAGCCTCGACCAGAGCCTGAAAAGGATGGGGCTCGACTATGTCGATATCTTCTATTCGCACCGCTTCGACCCCGAGACGCCGCTTGAGGAAACCATGGGCGCGCTCGATCAGGCGGTGCGCTCGGGCAAGGCGCTTTATGCCGGCATCTCATCGTACAATTCGCAGCGCACCCGCGAGGCGGCGGCCATCTTGCGCGAACTTGGAACGCCCTGCCTCATCCACCAGCCCAGCTATTCGCTGCTCAACCGCTGGGTCGAGGAAGACGGTCTGCTCGATACGCTGGATGGGCTTGGCGTCGGCTCGATCGTGTTTTCGCCGCTGGCGCAAGGCATGCTCACCGACAGATATCTGAACGGCGTTCCCGAAGACAGCCGCGCGGCGCAAGGCAAATCGCTGCGCCAGTCTTTCCTCAGCGAACAGGCGCTTGCCAACATCAAGGCGCTGAACGCGATTGCCGGACGCCGTGGCCAGACGCTTGCGCAGATGGCGCTGGCCTGGGTGCTGCGCAAAGGCCGGGTCACCTCGGCGCTGATCGGCGCCAGCCGCCCCGAGCAGGTCGAGGATTGCGTCGCCGCTCTCGCCAATCTGGAATTCTCGGACAGCGAACTGGCCGAGATCGACACCTACGCTCGCGATGCCAACATCAACCTGTGGGCGCGGTCGGCAGAGCGCGAAGGTCCGCCGCGCAAATAGACGCGCTTCCACAAGCCTGAAAGTCGTCACTGCCCTGAAACGGTGGCAAAAAGTGCCGCGAATGGTTATGTCAGGTTGAGCCACGCGCCTTGCGTGTCGTGGCTGGACCCGAAGGCAGGATCATGGCGGCAAGGAATGCTCTGACAAAGAACCAGCTTTGCGTGCTGGAAAAGCTTGAGGCTGCGAGCGCACCGCTCAGCGCCTACACGCTGCTCGACCAACTTCGCGAGCGCGGTTTCCGCGCTCCCCTGCAGGTCTACCGGGCGCTCGACACGCTGGTGAAGGAAGGGCTAGTGCATCGGCTGGAAAGCCTCAATGCTTTCGTTGCCTGCGCCGAACCGCATGACCACAACCACTCGATGACTGCCTTCGCCATTTGCGACACCTGCGGGCAGGTCACCGAATTTTCCGACCATGATGTCGGTCACAAACTGGATGACTGGGTGCGCTCGACCGGCTTTGCCGCCAAGAAAGCGGTGATCGAATTTCGCGGCACTTGCGCCAAATGCCAGAAGGCCGCTGCCTGACGGCCTTCTAGCGCGCGGTCGTCCACGCAAACCATAGCGCGACAATAGCCAGCAGCGCCGATAGCACGCGCCGCGCGATGCGTTCGCGCTTCGGATCGTTGAGGAAGGGTTCCAGCGAGCCGGCAAGAATGACGATCACGGCGTGAACGACCGTTGCTACCGCGACATAGATCGCCGTCAGCAGGGCGGTCTGGGCCAGCACCGGCTTGCCCGCCTCGACAAAGGTCGGCAGCACCGCGACGTAGAATACGGCCGCCTTCGGGTTGAGCAGGTTGGTCATCAGGCCGCGAATGAAATAACGCTCGTGATCGACGCTGCTTGCCGAGACGATATCTGTTCCCGCGCTCCAGCCTTCCCAGGCGAGGTAGAGCAGGAACAGCACGCCGGCCCAGCGCAGCGTCTCATAGGCAAGAGTCGATGCCTGGATCAGCTCGGCCACGCCGAAACCTGCAATCGCACCAATGATCGCCAGTCCGAGCGCGATGCCCGCCACGGTCGCAAAGCCAGCGCGGCGGCCATCCTGCGCCGACACCAATGCCAGATAGGTCATGTTAGGGCCCGGCGTCAGTTCGATCAGGAATGACGCCAGTGCAAAGGAGGCAAGGGTTTCCGGCGAGACAGCTAGCAAATCGGCCTCAATGCGCCTCGTCCCAGTTGTCGGCGGCGCGCGCATCGACCTGCAGCGGCACCGAAAGAGAAGCAGCCGGCATCGCCGCATTCTCCATGACGGAACGCACCACCGGTATCGTCGCCTCCACTTCGGCTTCGGCGGTTTCGAAGATCAGTTCGTCGTGAACCTGCAAAAGCATTCGCGCAGACAAACCCGCATCGGAAAGCGCGTCGTCCATGCGCACCATGGCGCGGCGGATGATGTCGGCTGCCGTGCCTTGCAGGCGCGCATTGATCGAGGCCCGCTCGTTGAAGGCCCGTACTGAGGGGTTGGACGAGCGAATTTCGGGATAGTGGACCCGCCGGCCGAACACGGTTTCGATATAGCCGTTTTCGCGGGCGTAGGCCTTCGTCGTCTCGATATAGTCGCGAATGCCGGGGAAGCGTTCGAAGTATTTCTTGATATACGCGCCCGCTTCCTCGCGCGGAATGGACAACTGGTTGGCGAGGCCGAAGGCGGAGATGCCGTAGATGATGCCGAAGTTGATCGCCTTGGCACGCCGGCGCACTTCCGACGGCATGCCTTCGATCGGAACGCCGAACATTTCCGACGCGGTGGCGGCGTGGATGTCCGCCCCGTCGGCGAAGGCCTGCTTCAGTTGCGGAATGTCGGCGACATGGGCCAGCACGCGCAGCTCGATCTGGCTGTAGTCGGCGGAAATCAGCCGGTTGCCCTTTTCCGCGATGAAGGCGGTCCTGATCTTGCGCCCTTCCGCCGTGCGCACCGGAATGTTCTGCAAATTGGGATCCGATGAGGACAGCCGCCCGGTCGTCGTCGCCGCGAGCGCATAGGAGGTATGTACGCGCTTGGTCTCAGGGTTCACGAAACCGGGCAGGGCGTCCGTGTAGGTCGATTTCAGCTTGGTCAACTGGCGCCAGTCGACGATCTTGCGCGGCAACTCGTGGCCTTCTGCGGCGAGGTCTTCCAGCAGTTGCGCCGAGGTCGACCATTGCCCCGTCTTGGTCTTGGAGCCGCCGGGCAGGCCCATGCGTCCGAACAGGATATCGCCAAGCTGCTTGGGCGAGCCGATGTTGATGCGCTCGCCGATCAGTCCGTAGATTTCCTCTTCCAGCCGCGCCGCGCCTTGCGCCAGTTCGCCGGAAAGCCTGGACAGGATCTGGCGGTCCACCGTTATGCCGCGCTGTTCCATCTTGGCCAGCACCGGCACGAGAGGCCGTTCCAACCGCTCGTAGACGGAGACCAGTCCCTTCGCGGCGAGGCGCGGTTTCAGCACTTGCCATAGCCTGAGCGTCACATCGGCATCTTCGCCCGCATAGGCAGTCGCCTTGTCGATATCGACCTGGTCGAAGCCGATGAAGCTCTTGCCGGAGCCCGCCACGTCCTTGAAGGGGATGGTCTTATGGCCGAGCCATTTTTCCGACAGCGCGTCCATGCCGTGGCCGCCGGACGTGCCGGCGTCGAGAGCGTAGGAAATCAGCATCGTGTCGTCGTAGGGCGCGACCTCGATGCCGTAGCGGTTCATGATCACGAGGTCGTATTTCAGGTTCTGCGCGATCTTGAGGACCGACTTGTCCTCGAGCAGCGGCTTCACTGCCGCCAGCGCTTCGCGAATGGGGATCTGGTTTTCAACCAGCCCACCGCCGAGCAGGTCGTCCTGCCCCTTCTTGTGGGCAAGCGGCACATAGGCGGCACGGCCCGGACGGGTCGCAAGCGAGAAACCGACCAACTCCGCCTGCATCGGATCGAGCGATGTCGTCTCGGTATCGAAGGCGACGAGCCCGGTTTCCAGTGCGTCCGCAACCCATACCTTCAGGGTGGCCAAGTCGCGGATGGCGATATACGCGCTGGTGTCGATCTTTGCCGCAACCGCTGCTTCGGAACGAAGCGCGGAAAGCAGGGAAGGGGTGTCGCCGCCTTCACTGCGCAGCGCCGGGCTGGGGGTGGCATCCCCATTGTCGCTGCCGCCGCCGGTGTCTTCGGCACGGCCCTCCTGCGAGGGGGGGGTAGAGCCTGCGCCCACATCCGGCCCATGTGCCGTATCGGCGCGCTCGACCGGCACATCCGCCGCCTCGATCTCGCTCACCTCGGTGCCCGTCGCCTCGCCCACGCGGCGCGTCAGCGTCGAAAATTCCATGGCCTTCAGGAAGGCGACAAGCTTCGGCCCGTCGGATGGCTCCAACTGGAAGCTGTCCGGCAGTTCCGTTACCGGAACGTCCCGCTTCAACGTCACCAGTTGACGCGAAATGCGCGCCTTGTCGGCATTGTCGATGATCGACTGGCGGCGCTTGTCCTGCTTGATCTCGCCTGCACGGGCCAGAAGTGTGTCGAGATCGCCGAACTGCTCCAGCAATTGCGCAGCCGTCTTCGGGCCAATGCCCGGCACGCCCGGCACATTGTCGACCGAGTCGCCGGTCAGCGCCTGCAAGTCGATCATTTTTTCCGGCGGAACGCCCCATTTCTCGATCACTTCCGGGATCGAGATCTGGCGGTCCTTCATCGGGTCGTACATCGAGATCGTCGGCCGCACCAACTGCATCAGGTCCTTGTCGGACGAAATGATGGTGGCATCCGCGCCGGCTTCTTCCGCCATGCGGCAGTAGGTTGCGATGAGGTCGTCGGCCTCGAAGCCTTCCATTTCGACGCAAGGCAAGCTGAAGGCGCGCGTGGCATGGCGGATAAGGCCGAATTGCGGGATCAGGTCTTCGGGCGGAGCCGAGCGGTTCGCCTTGTATTCGGGGTAAAGGTCGTTGCGGAACGTCTTCGACGAATAGTCGAAAATCACGGCAAAATGCGTCGGTGTCACGCCCACCTCGGTGTCGCGGGCGTCGCGCATCAGCTTCCACACCATGTTGCAGAAGCCGAGCACCGCATTGGTCGGCAGGCCGTCGGATTTGCGGTTCAGCGGCGGCAGCGCATGGTAGGCGCGGAAGATGTAGCCGGAGCCGTCGACAAGGAAGAGATGATCGCCTTTTTTCATGGCCGAATGGATAGCGTGATGCTGCTTCGCGGTCCATCGCAAAGGCAGTTTCGCTGTAGCCAGCCGTCAACTTCCTGACAGCAAAAACTCAATCACGTCCATGTTACAAACTTGTAATCTTCGTGCCCTTGAATCGCCACGTTCGAATCCACAGATAGATGTCATCGGCAATTTTCGCCGAAGTCCGGAGTTAGGCCCGTCCCCCGCCGATACCGGACAATGCGGCAGCCTATCCCCCTCTCCGGGCTGCCGCACCGTTTGAGTAACGCCGCCGTGGTTTCCCCCTCCGCCACGGCGGCATTTTTTTGCCCTCCACGCAGCCTTGTTGGCTGGCTCAATGCCGGTGGGCTTTTCGTTTTCGCGATGTCGCTTTAGGGTGCCGCCGCAGAATCGAAAGGCTTTTCCAAAAATGTCCGCACTTGCACCCGTACTCGATCGCCTCGACCAGTCGCTGGACCAGTCGCTCGGTCGCTTGTTCGATCTCTTGAAGGTCAAGTCGATCTCGACCGATCCGGCCTACGCAGCCGAGTGCCGCAAGGGTGCAGAATGGCTGGTCGCGGATCTCAAGACCATCGGCTTCGATGCCAGTGTGCGCAACACGCCCGGTCATCCGATGGTCGTCGCCCATCACGACGGTCCTGCCGGCAGCCCGCATGTGCTCTTCTATGGTCACTACGATGTCCAGCCGGTCGATCCGCTCGAGTTGTGGGATAGCGACCCGTTCGCGCCGGCGATCAAGGAAATCGGGCCGGACCACAAGGTCATTACCGGTCGCGGTTCGGCTGACGACAAGGGCCAGTTGATGACCTTCGTCGAAGCCTGCCGCGCCTGGAAGGCCGTGCACGGCGGCCTGCCGTGCAAGATCACGCTTCTGTTCGAAGGCGAGGAGGAGTCCGGCTCGCCATCGCTGAAGCCGTTCCTTGAAGCAAATGCGGCTGAATTGAAGGCCGATTTCGCGATGGTCTGCGACACGGGCATGTGGGACCGCGATACGCCTGCCATCTCGACGGCGCTGCGCGGTCTCGTCGGCGAGGAAATCACCATCCACGCCGCTAACCGCGACCTGCATTCGGGCGAGTTCGGCGGCGCCGCCGCCAACCCGATCCGCATCCTGGCCAGGATTCTCGCCGACATTCACGACGACACGGGTCGCGTCACCATTCCCCGCTTCTATGACGGCGTCGAGGAAACCCCCTCGCAGGTTTTGAAATCGTGGGAATCGCTCGGCGAAACGGCAGACGATTTCCTCGGCCCCATCGGGCTTTCGGTTCCTGCCGGCGAAAAAGGCCGCTCGGTGCTCGAACTGGTTTGGGCCCGCCCGACCGCCGAGTTCAACGGCATCACCGGCGGCTACACCGGCAAGGGCTTCAAGACCGTCATCGCGGCGCAGGCGTCGGCCAAGGTGTCGTTCCGCCTCGTCCACAAGCAGAACCCGGACAAGATCCGCGCCGCCTTCCGCAAGTTCGTCGAGGAGCGGCTGCCGGCCGATTGCTCGGTGGAATTTCACAAGCATGGCGGTTCGCCCGCAATCCAGCTCTCCTATGACTCGCCTTTCCTGACTAAGGCCAAGCAGGCCCTGTCGGACGAGTGGCCGAAGCCCGCCGTGATGATCGCCATGGGCGGCTCGATCCCGATCGTCGGCGACTTCCAGACCTATCTCGGCATGGAATCGCTTCTCGTCGGTTTCGGCCTCTCCGACGACCGCATCCATTCGCCCAACGAGAAGTATGAGCTTTCTTCATTCCACAAGGGGCAGCGTTCCTGGGCGCGCATCCTCGACGCGCTGACACGGTGAGATGGTCATGACGAGCAGCAATATCCGCTTCCACAAGGGCGATCTTCCCGACCTTTCCAACTACGATGTCGATGCGGTTGCCATCGACACCGAGACGCTGGGGCTGAACCCGCATCGCGACCGCTTGTGCGTGGTGCAGATTTCGCCGGGCGACGGCAGCGCCGACGTCATCCAGATCGCGGCAGGTCAGAAACGCGCGCCGAACCTCGTCAGCCTGTTGCGCAACCGCAAGGTCACCAAGCTGTTCCATTTCGGGCGCTTCGATATCGCTGTGCTCTACCAGGCCTTCGGCGTCATGGCCGAGCCGGTTTTCTGCACCAAGATCGCCTCGCGGCTCACCCGCACCTATACTGATCGCCACGGGTTGAAGGACATCTGCAACGAATTGCTGGGCGTCAGCCTGTCCAAGCAGCAGCAGTCGTCGGATTGGGCGGCAGAGACGCTTTCGCCCGAACAACTCGAATATGCGGCTTCCGACGTGCTCTACCTGCACCGACTGCGCGATGTGCTGGCCGGGCGCCTTGCGCGCGATGGCCGCACCAAGGAGGCCGAAGCCTGTTTCCGCTTCCTGCCGACCCGTGCGAAGCTCGACCTGATGGGCTGGGAAGAAGAAGATATCTTCGCCCATAGCTGAGGGCGGAACTTCTTTTACGCTGTGGCGTTGTGTGCCGGTCAGAAGAGGGGGATGAACATGCCCGAGCGTCAGCCGATTTCCACCGCGCCCAAGGACGGGTCGAAGGTCACCGTCTACTGGACGGATGGCGATGGCGTCATGAACGAATCGCCGGCGCGCTTTGATGCCGCCGATGGTGCGTGGTGGGCCTATACCGACAGCAGCACGCAAAAGAAAATCGAGCCGACAAGCTGGCGTCCCGCTTCGTCCGATGACGAGGAAGACTAGTGATCCATAGCGGTCCGGATCGCCGAATGTAAGTGCTGGCGGCGTTGCCAGCTTTCCCATACCTTATGACTGTTGAAACTGGAGGTTGATTCGGAGCGCTGCTTCGCCTCAACCGTTTGTTCTCGGAGGGAATGCAATGGGTGCGGAAAGTCTCATCATATTCCTTATCATCGGGGCGATTGCCGGCTGGCTGGCCGGTCTCATCGTCAAGGGCTACGGCTTCGGCCTGCTCGGAAACATCGTCGTCGGCATCGTCGGCGCTTTCATCGCCGGCTGGCTGTTCCCGACAATCGGCCTTGCCTTTGGCGGCGGTATCGTAGCAGCAATCATTCACGCCACCCTTGGCGCGGTGATCCTGCTGTTCCTGATCCGACTGGTCAAATCCGCCTGAATTATCCGCGAAGGAGCGCGCCTTTGAACAGGAATACGCTTTACCTCGTCATCGGCGCGCTCGTCGTCGCGGTCATCGTTCTCGGCGTCTACGTATATCGCGAGGAATCGAAGCCGTCCGGCGTCGAACTCAAGATCGACGACAGCGGTATATCGATACAGCAGAACTGAATAAAATTTCGCCGCCTTAAGGCGGCGATATTGCTGCGCCTGGTGTGCGGCGCACCCTTGTCTTTTTCCTAGCCTACCGCGCGTCTTTGCCCGGCGTACCGGTCGGCCACGACCGGTGACGGTCCGCCGTCGATCAAAAGCCCGGTGATGCGGGCGAAGCCGGCAAATGATTTCCTCGCCTCCTCGGCGCTCATCTGGGCAGCCATTGCCGCGGAACAGCAGTTCAAGGCACAACGATAGACCGGACCACGACGGCCAACGGGCCATTCGCGCAGGAATACCATCGCTTCTACGACATTATCGATCTCCTCGACCGATTGACCGGGTCCTCGTGAAACGCGGACAGGCGAGAAGAATTGCAGGCGATCCATCAAACACCTCCCTTCGATAGTCGATACCGACTTTTATTGTTATGGCTGGCAACCGGATATAACGACGGCTACGCCTTAAGGTTCCAATCAAAAGCCAATTAATGGCAAAAATAATGCGTGGCCCGCCCAAGCGGATCAAATTGATTGGAATCGGCTTGGCTGGGACCGCGGAACCACGAATGTGATCGGCGATGCTGATGACCTTTCAGCGTGTTCGCAGTATAATTCGAGGCACGGACTTGGGGCCACCACCTTTCGAAAGGAGGTTGCCATGAGACACCAAACAAAGGACCAGCTACAGGCGATAGCCGAGGTCCGAATTGATCCGGTGCGGCCAACAATGGACCGCACCCAGCGCCTTGAGCGCTGGTCGGATTTGCTTCAACGTGAACCGACACGACTGCTTACCGCGCTTACGGGAACGGAATATCGGGCTCCGCTGGAACGCGATTCCATGCGTGGTGACAATTCGCCGATCTCCGTTGCCTTCGAGGATGAACTCCTGCGCGAACAGGGGCTTCAGGACGACAGTTATGGCGAGGCCAAGCGCTTCTTCGAGCTGACGGACAACCAGCTCCATGAAATCGTCTGCTATTGCCATGTCGGCGCGACGATGCAGGCATCGAGGGCTGCGTCCTGCGTCAGGGCGGCTGTGACGGGACGCGGCTTCTTCGCCGGGTTGCGGGAGACGTTCAGCTAGCGTCGAGCAGCCAAAGCATTTGGAGTTTGGCAAACTCGCGGCGGCGTATGCAGATCGGCCTGCGTCGCCGCTTTGTCTGCGCTTGCCGGCCGAGGCAATTTTACGCGGCCTGCCGGCTTGCCGTCGAAGACTTGCTCTGGTTTGCTCGCTGATACGGAAACGAGGGCAGGCAATGTACACTCACATCCTTATCGCCACCGATGGATCAGATGTCGCCAAAAACGGACTCGACCACGGCCTGTCGCTGGCCAAAGCCCTGTCGAGCAAGGTTACCATCGTGACCGTGACCGAGCCTTTCCCTTTGATGGCTGGTGCAACGGCAACCGGATGGGTGGCCGGTCCCGAGGACATCAACCGCTATGAGGCCGGCCAGGAATCCTTCGCCAAGGGCGTGCTCGTATCGGCCAAGGCGGCTGCGGATCGGGCTGGCGTCGCGGCGGATACCTTGCATGTGCCTGACCGTTGGCCGGCAGATGCCATCATCGAGGTGGCTGAGGCGCGAGGCTGCAACCTCATCGTCATGGCTTCGCATGGCCGTCGCGGGCTCGGCCGCCTGATCCTGGGCAGCCAGACCTCCGAGGTTCTCGCCCATAGCAAGATCCCGGTGCTCGTCGTCCGCTAGAATCTTCACCGCTACCCGCACGAGGAAGGCCTGCCGCGGCAGGCCATCGGCGTCGTCGGCTGGATTGCGGGCGGCGGCCACAACTCGCTGCGCATCCGGCGATGCCTGTCGAAAGCGCAGGAAATTTTTTGAAATTATATCCAAATGAAAACTTGCTTCCTGTCAGGAAATATGCATAATGAGTACTTGCTGATCCCTTCTCTTGGTCCAGCAGCTCCCATACCCTTCCTTGGCCGCCTTCGGGCGGCCTTTTCTTTTTGGGGCCGGTTCTGATGAGAAGAAGCTTCGGGTCTTCTGTAGAGCGCTATGGCCGGCTGCAGGGGCAATGTCCTGTTTGCCTTGGCCGCCAAGCCGGATAAGGAATGCGGGGGGAGATTCTCGCATTGTCTCAGTCTCAAGCCAAAGCAAGCTGGCTCGATCGTCTGGCAGATATCTCGCCGGGCTATTTCGGCCTGGTGATGGCCACCGGCATCGTCTCTCTGTCTGCCTTCATGATGGGTTTCCCGGGCCTTGCCTGGGCGCTGTTCTACCTCAACGGGCTGCAATATGGCGTGCTCTGGGTTCTTTATCTCCTGCGCGCCTGGCATCATCCCCGCCGCTTTTTCGGCGACATGATCGGCCACCTGTCGGGTCCCGGTTATTTCACTGCCGTCGCCGCCACCGGCATCATGGCCAGCCAGTTCATCATCCTTGCCGAAGACCGTTTCATGGGCACGCTTTTGTGGCTGGCCACGGTCGTGCTGTGGCTGGGGCTGACCTACACGGTCTTCACCGCGCTTACCGTCAAGGGCGAGAAGCCGACGCTTGGCACCGGCATCAATGGCGGCTGGCTGCTGGCGGTGGTGGCGACGCAATCGGTCGCCGTTTCGAGCGTCCTTCTGGCGGCGCATGTGGATCAGCCGTGGCGGCTCGAACTCAACCTGCTCGCGTTGTCGATGTGGCTGTGGGGCGGCATGCTCTACATCTGGCTGATGGCGCTGATCTTCTACCGCTACACCTTCTTTTCGCTTTCGCCGGGCGATCTCGAGCCGCCTTACTGGATCAATATGGGCGCAATGGCGATTTCGACGCTGGCGGGGTCCCTGCTGGTCGAAAACGCCGCTGGCGCGCATTTTCTGGTGTCGCTGTTGCCGTTCATCAAGGGGTTCACCGTGCTCTACTGGGCCACGGGAACGTGGTGGATCCCGATGCTGCTGCTGCTCGGTGTCTGGCGCTATGTCTATCGCCGCTTTCCGGTTGCCTACGATCCGCTTTACTGGGGCGCGGTGTTCCCGCTCGGCATGTATGCGGCCTGCACCTTCCGGCTCGACCGCGCCATGGAGTTCAATTTTCTAGGGCCGGTTGCTCGCGCCTTCCTCTACGCGGCAATTGCTGCCTGGACCGTGACCTTCCTGGGCATGCTCTACACGCTCGTGCTCAGGCCAGCCAAACCCGCTCTATACGGACCGTAAACCCAAGCAGGCGATTTGGATGGAACCCCGGGCGCTCCGGCCTCATTATGGTCTGGACCGGACGGTCCGTTCGCCCATTTCAGCCCCACGGATATTTGCCCGCGAGACATGCACAACAGGTTCATACCGATCCGCAGAACGGTGCGGATAGTTTTCCAGTATCTGATGGCGTCGCCGCTGACGTCCGACCCTTACGAGCGCGACCAGCTTTTCCAGACCATCCTGGATCGGCGTGCAGCCATCCTTATCGCGCCGATCAGCACCGTCGCACTGGCCGCCATGGTCGTCTATCACACCTCGGCGTGGTGGCCGCTATTGTGGGTGATAGCGGAGCTTGTGCTCACGGCCATTCGATGGAAAGTCATGGTGGAGGCGAACAACGCTCCCCCTGAAAAGCGCAGGGAGAGCGCCAACAAGCTTCTGGTGTTTGGGACCCTGTGGAGCCTGCTTCTGGGCGTTGCCATCTATCTTTGCATGGCAAGCGGTATCGTGCCCCTCATCGTGGTGTCGGCCATCATCGGCACTGCCGCAGCCTGCGTCGTCACATCGCGAAATGCGGCAATGCCCCGGCATGCGTTGCTTCTTCTCATCATTATCGCCGTACCCTTCGCCGCAGGACTTGCCGGTTCTCCGATCCCCGGCATGACTGTCGCCTCCATGCTGATCATTCCCTGGATCGCCAGCCTTTATTTGTTCATCGAACAGAACCATGCCTCCATGCTGCGCATGATCAAGGCGGAGCGCCGTGCTCACACAATGGCGATAACCGACGAACTGACGGGGCTCTTCAACCGCATGCATTTTGCGGAGCGTCGCGTCAAACTCGACTCTCGCGCCCCTCCCAAGGCAGGCTACTGCTTCCTGAGCCTCGATCTCGACGGGTTCAAGGAGGTCAATGACAAGTATGGCCATCCGGCGGGCGATTCCCTGTTGCGGGCGGCATCACACCGCATGCTCGACAGCGTGCGCCTCGGTGATGCGATCTTCCGCATGGGCGGCGACGAATTCCTGTTCCTGCTGCCGAAGGCCAATGATGAGGATTGCGCCCGCATCGCATCCAGATTGATCGAGACCATGACCGCGCCGTTCACCTTGCCGAACGGCGAGATCGTCACCATCGGCGCCAGCATAGGCAGCGCCTGCATCGATGCCTCCCTGACCGAGGCGATGGCAGTGCTCCATGCGGCCGACGCTGCCCTCTACCGCGCCAAGGCGGACGGAAAAGGCAGGCACGTGCACGCGGCGGCGTGAAACCGCAAATCCAGCCTCCGGTTTTGCTTGCACCTCGACTGCGCCTGTAAAGCCATCGCCAACCGGCACTTGGCATCCGCGGCACGCCGCGTGTTTGAAACCGGCTTCAGTGCACAAAAATTGCAGGCGTCATCGCACGAAACGTGATGCAATCAGTCAAGAATTAGGGTAGCCGCTTTCCCGATCATGTCTGGGGCCGTTGCCGGCCTGGTTGCCGGGAGCCGGGGGAATGCAGTGCTTTGAAAGGTTCGAAGAACTCGGCCATCGACCGGCGCTGATTTTCCCCGGCCGTGCGCCAATTTCCTATGCCGAGCTGGCGCGGCGGGTCGCCTTGCAAGCCAAAGATTTCGGCTCGCACAAGAAGCTCGTCGCCGTGGTGGCGGAGCCGACCGAACATGCCGTCATCGCCTATCTCGTAGCGCTCAGGGGCAAGCATGCGGTCGCATTGCTGCCGTCATGCAACTGGCAGGCGCTGGACGGCTTCGTCGAGGATTTTTCGCCCGACATCGTCTGCCGGCGTGTCGACGGACGCTGGCGCTGCCTGGCCGAGACGCGCAAGGTGCGCGACGATCTCCACGCCGATCTGGCGGTTTTGCTCGGCACTTCGGGCAGCACCGGCAAGACACGCTATGTTAGGCTTTCCGCCGCTGCGGTCGAGGCCAATGCCGGATCCATCGGTAGCTATCTGGAACTCCAGGCCGATGACCGGGCAGCCCTTGTTCTGCCGTTCCACTATTCCTACGGGCTGTCGGTCCTCAATTCGCATCTCGCGACCGGCGGCAGCGTCTACTTTCCTGAAAACGGCGCTTCCGACGTGGGTTTTGCCGAGGAGATGCGCGACGCCGGCTGCACCAATATCAGCGGCGTGCCTTACTCATTCGAGTTGATGGAAAGAACCAGCTTTCGCAGCCACGAGTTGCCGTCGCTGCGTTTCATGACCGTTGCCGGCGGGCGCATGGCGCCGGCGCTCGCCGAAACCTTCCGGCGCCACCTTGCCGCCGGCGGCCGCCGCTTCTTCATGATGTACGGCCAGACCGAGGCAACGGCACGCATTGCCTATGTTCCGCCCGGGCAGCTTGCCGGCAACACCGGCAAGATCGGCATCGCCATTCTGGGCGGCTCGCTCAGCCTGGTGGACGACAACGGCCGGCCGATCGAGCGCGCCGGCGAAGCGGGGGAACTGGTCTATCGCGGACGCAATGTGATGATGGGCTATGCGCTTGCCCGGGCCGATCTGGCGAAAGGCCCCGAGATCACCGAGCTTCGCACCGGCGACATGGCCGAGCGCGACAGCCACGGCCTCTATCGCATCGTTGGCCGCCGCCGGCGCATGTCGAAGATCGCCGGCCTGCGCATCAGCCACGGCGCGGTCGAGGCGACGCTCGAACAGGCCGGGATTACGGCCGCCGTGGCCGGCAATGACGAGCGCATCTTCGCGCTGGTTACTTCGCCTCATTGCGATGCCGAGGTGCTGAAGGCGATGATGGCGGCAAGCGGGCTGCCGCGGTCGCATCTCGAGGTCGGCCGGGCCAGGGCCTTGCCGCGGCTTTCTTCAGGCAAGATCGACTATACCGCCATTTCCGCCCGGCTCGACGCGCTGCGGGAAAAGCCGGAAACTGGCATCCTCGCTGCCTTCCAGCGCGCCTTCTATCCGCGTCAGGTCGGGGCCGGTGACACTTTCGAAGGGTTGGGAGGCAATTCCCTGCTCTACGTGCAGCTTTCGCTCACCCTCGAGCGCGAACTCGGGCACTTGCCGGAAGGATGGGAAACCACGCCCGTTGCCGCACTCGGGCAGATGCAGCGCAGCAACAGCAAGTCTTCTTCTATCGACAGCCAGTTGGCGCTGCGCGCTGCGGCTATCCTGCTCATCGTCATGCACCACGCAACCTTGTGGCCCATCCCCGGCGGTGCGGCGGTCCTGGTCATGATGGTCGGATACGGCTTGGCGCGTTTTCACCGCCAGCGCCTGTTCGCTGGCGACATGGCCGGCGTGCTCAGCCCTTTGGCCGCCAACCTTGCAATCTACCTGCCTATTGTCGTCGGCTTCTCGCTGGTCCGGGGCGAAATATTGTGGCCGTCGTTCCTGCTCATCGGCAACCTTGGCCTGGTCAAGCCCGAACACATGATGCCGTATCTCTATTGGTTCGTCGAAGCCTATGCCCAGATCGTGCTGTTGTGGGTCGCCCTGTTTTGTATTGCGCCCCTGAGGCGCTTCGCCGGTTCGTTGCCATTCATGTTTGGCGTGATCCTGCTTGCCCTGTCGGTCGCGGTGAAATTGCTGACGCCCTTTGTCTGGAACATCGGCGGCGCGCGGATATTCACCTTGCCCGACGTGTTCCATCTGGCTGTGCTCGGCTGGTGTGTCTACTTTGCCAATTCTTCTTCCAAGCGACACGTGCTGGCTTTGATGGCGGCCTCGCTTTGTGCGCTGTTTGCCTGGTGGGGAGGCAACTGGACCGGGTCCTGGGTCAAGTTCACATCGGTGTTCGGTGCGGTGATCGTCCTGCTTTATGTGCCCCGCATCGCCTTACCGGGCTGGTTGGTGAACTGCGTGCTGCCGGTCTCGGCTGCCGGTTACCACATCTACCTGTTTCACCGGATCGTGCCCGAATGGCTGTTGCCACATCCTACGCTGTCCACGCCGGTTTTCACGGCGCTGGCTATAGCCGTTGGCATCCTCTCGGGCTTGGCCATGTTCGCCTTGCAAAAGTGGCTACTCGGCCTGATGGCGCACCGTTCCTCCCTCGCGATGCGGAAGAGGTTGTTGACTGGCAAATTGCAGTTTGCGGTGCCGGAGCGCACCATTTCCGGGAAATTGTAGGGAACTGCATTTTTTGATGTCGCCACGGATCGCGGCCCACAAATTCCCCATTGTCTGATTGGCCCTGCCGCTTTGCGGCGCTTGACGATTGTGCTTCGATTGCAAAGCGCGAACGATGAGGCCGATGCCGTGCTGAGCTACCTGGCAATCGCTGGTTTTCTTGTGATTATCGGCGCTATCGTCAAAGGCTTTTGGAGTGGCGACAAAGTTAAGCCGACAGAGCAGAGAGACGATTGGCACGCGCCTTCTTGAAATGAGGGTCGGCTTCCACCTAAGCATCTGAAATCAAGTTGTTTTAATTTTAACGATTTTAACGTGCCCTTAAATCGCCGCATCTAGCCTTCACGTCGATCGCCATCGGCAGGGGACGGGCAATATCGAGGCATGGCGGACCGCAGGAACAGACGTATCGAGCCCAGCTTTGATGAACCGGCGCGCGGCGCCGCGTCGCTCGGGTTTTCGGTGCGCGAGGAGGATCGCGTCGTGCCCACCCGCAAGGCCCCCGCAAAGCGCAAGTCATCCAAGGCGAAATCGTCGCGTTCAAGCCGCCGCCGCTCGCGGCGCGGGCTGTTCGGCATTTTCGCGCGGCTCGCCTACTGGTGCTTCGTGCTTGCCATCTGGGGCGGCATCGCTGCGGCCGGCATGGTGGTCTACTACGGCGCCAAGATGCCGTCGGCCACCACCTGGTCCATTCCCGAGCGGGCGCCCAACATCAAGATCGTTTCCGTCGACGGGCAGCTCATCGCCAATCGCGGCATGAGCGGCGGCGAAGCGGTGGGGCTCAAAGGCATGTCGCCCTATATCCCGCAAGCGGTCATCGCCATCGAGGATCGCCGCTTCTATTCGCATTTCGGCATCGATCCGATCGGGCTGGCCCGCGCGATGGTCACCAACGTGCTCAGCGGCCGCTTCTCGCAGGGCGGCTCGACGCTCACCCAACAGCTCGCCAAGAACCTGTTCCTGAAGCCGGACCGCACGCTTGAGCGCAAGGTGCAGGAGGTGCTTCTGGCGTTCTGGCTGGAGCACAAGCACACGAAGGACCAGATTCTCGCCATGTATCTCAACCGGGTCTATTTCGGTTCGGGAGCCTATGGCGTCGAGGCGGCTTCGCGCCGCTATTTCGGCAAGGGCGCGCGCGATGTGTCGCTGCCGGAGGCAGCACTTCTCGCGGGCCTGCTCAAGGCGCCGTCACGGCTGTCGCCGGCGCGCGATCCCAAGGCCGCCGAGCAGCGCGCGCAACTGGTGCTGGCCGCCATGCGCGACGAAGGCATGATTTCGGCAAAGGAACTTACCTATGCCATGAGCGCGCCTGCAAACCGCTCGCCGTCCTACTGGACCGGTTCGGAAAACTATGTCGCCGACACGGTGATGGAGGAATTGCCGGACCTGATCGGCGAGGTGGAAGGCGATATCATCGTCGATACCACCATCGACCTTACCTTGCAGCGGCTGGCTGAAAAATCGATCCGCCAGTTGATAGATGCCAACAGCAAGAAGCTCGACGTCAGCCAGGGCGCGCTTGTCTCGATCGACAATTCCGGCGCGGTCAGAGCGATGGTCGGCGGCTACGATTATTCCACCAGCCAGTTCGACCGCGCTTCGGAGGCGCGCCGCCAGCCGGGCTCGGCCTTCAAGCCGTTCGTCTACATGGCCGCGCTGGAATCCGGCCGCACGCCAGACAGCGTGCGCAACGATGCGCCGATCCGCATCGGCAAGTGGAAGCCGGAAAACTACGGCGGCAAATATTACGGCAAGGTCACGCTGGCGACGGCGCTGGCGAAGTCGCTGAATTCCGTTGCGGCGCAGCTCACCATGGAAGTCGGCCCAGACGCTGTGGCCGAGGCTGCCCGGCGCATGGGCATCCAGTCCGACCTGCAGAACAATGTCACCATTTCGCTCGGCACGTCCGAGGTCACGCCGCTTGAGCTGACGGCCGCCTACGTGCCGTTCGCCAATGGCGGGTATCGCCCGCCGGTGCATTTTGTCCGCCGCGTTACCACTGCCAAGGGCAAGGTGCTTTACGAAAATTCCGGCGGCAGCGCGCCGCGCGTCATCAAGCCGGAAATCGTCGGCATGATGAATTCGATGATGACCGGCACGGTCGAGGTGGGAACCGCGCGCAAGGCCGCGTTCGCCTGGCCGTCCGCCGGCAAGACCGGCACCAGCCAGAATTCGCGCGACGCCTGGTTCGTCGGCTACACTGCCAACCTCACCACCGGCGTCTGGTTCGGCAACGACGACGGCCATCCGATGAAGAAGGTCACCGGCGGTGCGCTGCCGGCGCAGGCGTGGCATGAGTTCATGGTTGCGGCACATGAAGGCGTGCCGGTCGCACCATTGCCCGGCACCTGGAAATCGAAGCCTGCCGATGCAATCGTCGACGGTGGGTCGATACGCAAGGTTCCGTCCGTCGATGTCGGCGCGGACCCTGCTCCGCTGGTTCCTGCGAACAAGCCGCCACGCAATGTGCCGGTGGCTGACAATGGCGGCAAGCTTGCAATGCCGAGCGACAACGGTTCAACCGCCTCGATCAAGCGGCCGGTGCCGCCCGGCGATGTCGGTGGTCCGGTGAAAAAGGGCAAAGGCTCGATCTTCGACCTGCTCACCGGCGGTTGATCTATGGTTCTTCTCCCCGTTTACGGGGTGAAGATGCCGGCAGGCGGATGAGGGACGGCGGCTACCGTCAACCCCATGTAACGGAATTCAGGTTTTCTCTCGGACCTTTGCAAGCCAGCCCCACCTGTACGCTGGGACAGCGCCGCCGCCCTCTCGCCAGCGCCGGTCGGTTCGGCTACATGTGTGCGCCGGAGAACAACGAATGGCAGATATCGACGCACGAAAGACCATTGTTTTGACCGGTGCCAGCCGTGGCATCGGCCACGCCACCGTCAAGCGCTTCTCGCGCGAAGGGTGGCGGGTCATCACCTGTTCGCGCCAGGCGTTCGCGGAAGATTGTCCGTGGCCGGCCGGACCGGAGGATCACATCAAGGTCGATCTTGCCGACCAGGAAGACGTCGGCGTCGCCGTCTCGGAGATCCGTCACCGGCTCGAATCGCATGGCGGCCATTTGCATGCGCTGGTCAACAATGCCGGTATTTCGCCGAAGCTCTCGGGCAGCGGCCGCATGAATTCCATCGATACGCCGATGCATGTCTGGCGCGATGTGTTCCAGGTCAACTTCTTCGCGCCGATCATGCTGGCGCGCGGCCTGTTCAGGGAACTGGCGACGGCCAAGGGCTCGATCGTCAACGTCACCTCGATTGCCGGCAGCCGCGTCCATCCGTTCGCCGGCACCGCTTATGCGACCTCGAAGGCCGCGCTCGGCTCTTTGACACGCGAGATGGCGCACGATTTCGGACCGCACGGCATCCGCGTCAATGCCATCGCGCCGGGCGAAATCGACACGGCAATCCTGTCGCCGGGCACGGAAAAGATCGTCGAGACGATTCCGCTGCGCCGTCTCGGCACCACGGCCGAAGTGGCCGACATCATCTTCTTCCTGTGCTCCGGCCAGTCGTCTTACGTGACCGGCTCGGAAATCCACATCAATGGCGGCCAGCACGTCTGACAAGCCACGGCGAATCCAGGCAGCCTCAAGGTCCGGCTTAATTCTACAAAAAAGGTAGAATTTAGAAAAATCGCCTTTGCGGCTTTGGTGGCCTTTCTGTTTTATGCAGCAATGGCCATCCCCGTGGCGGGCCGGGCAGGGCACTTTCGCGCCATATGGGAAATTTATTCTTCGCCCTTCGCCGCTTTCAGAAAACAGATTGCATTCGTTTGAGCCGCGCGCGAGTGCGTTTCTTCTGATCTTTCCTGCACACGGCTAAAAATGCCAGCCTGTTCAGGACTTTACCGCAATGCCGCATGACACACCCAAGCTGAATGCTTTCCCCGTGTTCCTGCGGGTCGAAGGGAAAACCGTAGCCATCGTCGGCGACGGCGAGGAAGCCCTTGCCAAGGCGCGGCTGCTTGGCCAGTCGTCGGCTGGGCTTCGCATCGTTGCCGGACACGCTTCTGCCGAACTCGCTGCCTGGATCGCCGCCAACGGCGCGCTTCATGTCGCCGCGCCCTATGAGCCTGCCCATCTCGAAGGCGCGGTCATGGTCTTTGCGGCCAGCGGCGAAGAAAGCCTCGACCGCCGCGTTGCGGAAGACGCGCGCCGCCTCGGCATTGCGGTTAACGCCGTCGACCGTCCCGACCTGTGCGATTTCTTCACGCCCGCTCTGGTCAACCGCGCGCCGGTTGCCATTGCCATCGGCACCGAAGGGGCAGGGCCGGTGCTCGCCCAGATCATCCGCGCCCGCATCGACCAGATGCTGTCGCCGTCGCTCGGTACGCTTGCCTCGCTTGCCGTTTCCTTCCGTCACGCCGCCGAAAAGCTGTTGCCCAAGGGCGCTGCCCGCCGCCGCTTCTGGAGCGAGTTCTTCACCGGCGCGCCGGCCCAGGCCCTTGCCGCGGGCCGTCTTGCCGAGGCGCATGATGCCGCCTCGCATCTGCTCGTCACCTCCGGCCGTTCCTCGGGCCATGTTGCGCTTGTAGGTGCCGGCCCTGGCGCGGAAGACCTTTTGACGCTTCGCGCGCAGCGCCTTTTGATGGAGGCCGACGTCATCCTCTATGACGCGCTGGTGCCGGAAGCGGTCGTTGCCATGGGCCGGCGCGATGCCGAGCGCGTGTCGGTCGGCAAGCGCAAGGGCTGCCACTCCAAGACGCAGGCCGAGATCAATTCCCTGCTGGTCGAGCTTGGCCACGAGGGCAAGCGTGTCGTGCGCCTGAAAAGCGGCGATCCGCTGGTGTTCGGCCGCGCCGGCGAGGAAATGGCGGCGTTGCGCGATGCCGGCATCTCCTACGAGGTCGTGCCGGGCGTCACTGCCGCCTTCGCCGCCGCCGCCGATTTCGAACTGCCGCTGACGCTGCGCGGCGTCACCTCCTCAATGGTGTTCACCACCGGTCATGATCTCAAGGGCAATTCGCTGCCGGACTGGGCACGGCTCGCCATCTCCGGCGCAACCGTCGCCGTCTATATGGGCCGCTCGGTTGCCGCCGAGGTCGCGGGCCGCCTGATCGACGCCGGCCTTGCATCCGACACCGCCGTCGCCGTGGTCGAGAACGCCAGCCTCGGCATCCGCCGCAAATTCCACGGCACACTGGCCGACCTGCCGTCGCTGCAGGCGCGTGACGATCTCGACGGCCCCGTCATGACCATCATTGGCGACGCCGTTGCCGGCGCCAATTTCGACCATTCCGAACCGCTTGCCGCCGGCAAGATCCGGCACGCTCACCCCCATCTTGAAGGAGTGGACGCATGAAGCTTCTGACCGCGAACCGGCTGAGCGACGGCGAGGCCGTCTGGTATGCCGACGGCCTGTGGGTCGAGACGATCGCCGAGGCGCTGATTGCCCACGACAAGGAGAGCGCGGAGGCGCTGGAAGTCATCGGCAACAAGGCGCTCGCCGACAATCTGGTCGTCGACGTCAACCTCATCGACATCGAGATCATCGACGGCTCGATCCATCCGACCCGGTTGCGCGAGCGTATCCGCGCTGCCGGCCCGACCATCCGCAACGACCTCGGCAAGCAGGCCCGCATCCAACAAGCCGCCTAGGGTCAGGACCTATTAATATGACTGAAATGGCGTTCGAAATGGCGAGAGATGCAAGGAAAAGTCCGCAGAGCGGGGTGGTTCCCCCGGTCAAGGGCTTTGACGCAGCAGTTCGGCGCCAGTTCGATCGTCCTTCGGATCGGACGGATTTGCACGGGCTACAGTGTCGCAAAGCCTTGAAAGGCTTCAGCCTTCCAGCGGCTTCGCTCCTCGTATCCGCACAAATCCGCTCCGACCATTTCAGCCAGATTAATAGGCCCTGACCCTAGAGCATGACCCCGAAAAGTGGCCCCGGTTTTCGGACAAGGTCATGCTCGGGAAACGCAGCAAACAAACGGCCAACGGAACCACGACCATGTATCGCTACGATGAGTTCGACCACGAGTTTGTTAACGCCCGCGTCGCGCAGTTCGGCGACCAGGTCGAGCGCCGGATGGCTGGCGAGATCACCGAGGACGAGTTCCGTCCGCTGCGGCTGATGAACGGCGTCTACCTGCAACTGCACGCCTACATGCTGCGCATCGCCATTCCCTACGGCACGCTGCATCCGCGCCAGCTGCGCATGCTGGCCCACGTCGCGCGCACCTACGACAAGGGCTACGGCCACTTCACCACGCGCCAGAACATCCAGTTCCACTGGCCGGCGCTGTCTGACGTGCCGGCTATCCTTGCCGATCTGGCCACCGTCGAGATGCACGCCATCCAGACCAGCGGCAACTGCATCCGCAACGTCACCGCCGATCACTTCGCCGGCGCCGCCGCCGACGAGGTCGCCGATCCGCGTCCCTACGCCGAAATCCTGCGTCAATGGTCGTCGGTACATCCCGAGTTCTCCTACCTGCCGCGCAAGTTCAAGATCGCGGTGACAGGGGCCGAACGCGACCGTGCCGCGATCAAGACGCACGACATCGGGCTTCACCTCAAGAAGAACGAGCAGGGCGAGCTTGGCTTTGCCGTCTATGTCGGCGGTGGGCTTGGCCGCACGCCCATCGTTGCCAAGAAGCTTCGCGATTTCCTGCCGCAGGAGCACTTGCTGTCCTACGTCACAGCGATCCTGCGCGTTTACAACCTGCATGGCCGACGCGACAACAAATACAAGGCCCGCATCAAGATCCTCGTCCACGAGACCGGCACGGAAGAGCTGGCTAGCTGGGTCGAGGCCGAATGGCAGGCGCTGAAGGAGAGCGAACTCAAGCTGCCCGAACAGGATGTCGCTGCCATCCAGTCCTATTTCGCGCCGCCTGCGCTTGCACCGCGTCCCGAGGGCGACGAGGTAGTGCGTCTGGCAAAGCTCGATTCCCGCGCCTTCGGCGAATGGCTCGGCCAGAACGTCACCACGCATCGCAATCCCGACTATGCAGCGGTGACGATCTCGTTGAAAAGCATCGGCGAAACCCCCGGCGACATGAGCGACAGCCAGATGGAGGCGGTTGCCGACCTTGCCGAGCGCTACGCCAATGACGAGGTGCGTGTCACGCACGAGCAGAATCTCGTGCTGCCGCATGTCGCGCGCGCCGACCTCAAGGCGGTCTATGACGGGCTGGTGGAAATCGGCTTGGCAACCGCCAATGCCGGCCTCATCAGCGATATCATCGCGTGCCCCGGCCTCGACTATTGCGCGCTTGCCAATGCCCGCTCCATTCCGGTGGCGCAGCAGATTGCCAGGCGTTTTTCCTCGCTCGAACGCCAGCGCGACATCGGTGAGCTGAAGCTCAAGATCTCGGGCTGCATCAATGCCTGCGGCCATCACCATGTCGGCCACATCGGCATTCTCGGCGTCGAGAAGAAGGGCGCCGAACTATACCAGATCACGCTTGGCGGCTCTGCCGACGAGAACACCACAGTCGGCGAGATCATCGGCCGCGGCTTCGGCCCGGACGAGATCGTCGATGCGGTCGAAACGCTGGTCGAGGCCTACCTGTCCATTCGCAACGATCCATCGGAACGCTTCCTCGACGTCTACCGCCGGGTTGGTCCGGCACCGTTCAAGGAGGTCCTCTATGGAGCAGAAGCCAGGGCCGCTTGATGGCGTTGCCCAAGCCGAAAGTGGCATCGTTGCCGAGGCAGCGGGTTTCGATGCGCTCTATGGCCACCTCACGGCGGCCGAGATCATCGAACGGTCGGTCTCGGAGCTGTTCAGGGGACGGATCGCAGCGGTTTCGTCGTTCGGAGCGGATTCGGCGGTCCTGCTGCACCTGATTGCGCAGGTGGACCGCAGCCTGCCGATCGTGTTTCTCGATACCGGCAAGCATTTCGAGGAAACGCTTTCCTATCGCGACGCGCTCGCCGCCGATTTCGGGCTGACCGATATCCGCGTGGTTGCGCCAGACGAAGCGGCGCTGGCGCGTGTCGATCCGACCGGCCGCCTGCACGAAACCAATGTCGATGCCTGCTGCGACGTGCGCAAGGTCGAGCCGATGGCACGCGGCGTCGAGCCGTTCCGTGCATGGTTCACGGGCCGCAAGCGCCACCAGGCCTCGACGCGCGCCGCACTGCCGGTGTTCGAGGCTGTCGGTCCGCGCATCCGCATCAATCCGCTGGCGCATTGGACAACGTCGGATCAGGCGGACTATATGCGGGCGCATGCCTTGCGGTCGAACCCGCTGGTCGCCTACGGCTATCTGTCGATCGGCTGCTTTCCTTGCACGAAGCCGGTCGAACAGGGTCAGGATGCGCGCAGCGGTCGCTGGGCTGGTCATGCCAAGACCGAATGCGGTATTCATCTTTCCGGCTTGGAAAAATCACTGACCGACGCCTCGTTATAGAGCATGATCCCGAAAAGCGGGCGCCGGTTTTCGGACAAGATCATGCTTGAAGAAATGCTAGGGACGCTTGCATGACTGACCAGAAACCAGAGACAGAAATCCGCCTCTGGACCCCGCAGGGTTTTCGCGAGGACGAGTGGACCCATGCCGAAAGCGCGGAAGCGCTCTCAGGCAATGGCCGCTTCATCCTGCCCTTGCAGGCTTTCCTCGACCTCGACCCGAAGGAGCGCGAACTCGCCAGGGAACGGCTTGGCGTTGTCTTGCAGCCCGGCGACCAGCTGGACGCCATTGCCGGACTGCTCGATACGCTTTCGCTGGTGGCGCTGGCGTTTCCCGCCTTCACCGATGGCCGTAGCTTTTCAAAGGCCGAACTCTTGCGCAGCCGTCATGGCTTCGAGGGGGCGGTGCGCGCCGTCGGCAAGGTTCTGGTTGACCAGTTGCCGCATATGCTGCGCGTCGGCTTCACCGAATTCGAGATTTCCAACCCGGTGCTTTTGAAGCGGCTGGAAAGCGGCGATGTCGGTGGCCTTCCGCTCTATTACCAGCCCGCGGCAAAGCCCGCCTCGCCAAGCGGCAAATATTCATGGCGGCGCACGCCCGGCACCTGATGTCTTGACCGGGCGTCAGCGTGCCACGCGTGCTTCGCGGAAGCTCACCAGTTTTCCGCGCGTTTCATCCCACAGCGCCAGCTTGACGGAACGAAAGCTGTCCATCAGCGTGATGCGGCCGATGGTTTTCAGTTCCGGATGATCGCGCAGCACTTCGGGCAACCGGTAGTGAGGCACCTTGGCGGACAGGTGGTGCACATGGTGGATGCCGATATTGCCGGTGAACCAGCTCAGTAGGGCCGGCAGGTCGTAGTACGACGATCCGTAAAGGGCGGCGTGCTGGAACTCCCAGTCCGGCTCCCTTGCCCACTCCGTCTCCTCGAACTGGTGCTGCACGTAGAACAGCCATATGCCGATTGAACCGGCCAGAATGACGATCGGCAGATGGACGACGAGGAATGCGCCAAGGCCGACGAACCAGACGGTGAAAGCAACCGTGAATGCGATGGCGACGTTGGTGGCCATGGCCGAAACCCACGGCGTAATGCCGGCCTTCATCATCCCCACGGGCAGCCTCTGCTCGAAAACGAACAGCCAGGTCGGTCCTATGCCGAACATGACGAGCGGGTGCCGGTAGAGCCGGTAGACTATCTTGCGGCGCAGCGGGAGTGCGCGATATTCGCCCACCGTCAGCGTCTTGATGTCGCCCATGCCGCGCTGGTCGAGATTGCCCGCACTGGCATGGTGGACCGCATGCGCGCGCCGCCAGCAATCATAGGGCGTAAGCGTCAAAACGCCGAGCACGCGCCCTGTCCAGTCATCCGCATGGCGGTTGGCGAAGAAAGAGCCGTGGCCGCAGTCGTGCTGGATCATGAACAGGCGCACGAGGAAGCCGGCAGCCGGAATGATCAGAACAAGGCCCCACCAGTAGCCATGGGCATAGGCCGCCCACGTCAAGGCCCAGATGGCCGCAAACGGGAAGAAGGTGATGGCAAGTTCAAGGGCGCTGCGCCGCCGGTCGGGATTCTTGTAGCGCGCCAGAATCTTGATCCAGGCGCGCTTGCTGCTTGCAACCGCCTCAGGGGAAATCATGTTCATCAGAAAGCTTAGACAGCCAGCCTGTGTCCCACAAGGTGAAACATGGTCGGCAAATGGTCTTATTGTCGCGTGCCTTAAATGATCGCCTCGGCGAAAGCAGGCCGGACTGGACGGCACGCGCTAGACGTTGGCTTTTCCCTCCGCGTCCTTCAGTTCGTCGAGCAGGGCTTGCAGGTGCTCGGGGACATCCTTGACCACCTCAAATCCCGGCAGGCCGCGCAAGTGCCTCCGCGTGGACGGCGCTGCGGCTTGCTTCCTGATCGTGCGGGCCAGTTCGCCTAGCCTGTCGCCGGCAGTGTTCTCGCTGGCTGTGCGGGTCATCGTTTCAAATCCTTTACCTGGCTTCGAAACTCCCTTTTGTCGCAGATGGTTCCCGCATTGCAGCGCGAATGCAAACGCTAGCCGCGAACACGGTAAAATTTGATTTAATTCGGAACATTGTCCCGGCAGGGCGAGTTCAATGTCCGATAGGGCTGCCCAACACACTGCACCCCTTGATTTTTGGCTGCCGAACCTCGATATCGGGCGCAACTTCCAAACCGTTGAGATGATGGAACACGCGATGAGCGACCAGGCAAAAGACGAACGCGCGCCCGAAGAGATCGAGGCCACGCAAGCCGCTGCCGAACGCACCGAAGGTGGCGTCGAAGGCGATTATGAAGCCTTGATGCGGCTTCTGAAGGAAAACGAGGACTTGAAGGACCGCGCCTTGCGCGCGGCCGCCGAGATGGAGAACCTGCGCCGCCGCACCGCGCGCGACGTGCAGGATGCGCGCGCCTATGCAATTGCCAATTTTGCACGCGACATGCTGCAAGTGGCCGACAATCTGCAGCGCGCGCTGGATGCCATTCCAGCCGAAGCCAAGGCCTCGGGCGACGCCGGTTTCAAGGCGTTGATCGAAGGCGTCGATATCACCGCGCGCGGCATGCTCGGCACGCTTGAGCGCCATGGCGTCAAAAAGCTCGAACCGAAGGGCGAGAAGTTCGATCCGAACTTCCACCAGGCCATGTTCGAGGTGCCCAATCCCGAGGTCGCCACAGGCACGGTGGTCGAAGTCGTCCAGCCCGGTTACTCGATCGGCGAACGCGTGCTGCGCCCGGCCATGGTGGGTGTTTCCAAGGGCGGTTCCAAGCCTGCAGCCAGCGCCGCCGAACCGGGCCCGGTCAACGAGCAGGCCGAAAAGGACGCGTGAGGGTTAGGGCTTGCGATGCGGCAGAATCAGGTAAATCCTGACTGCCCTACTGCCCTACTGCCCTACTGCTGAGCGTCCCATGAACGCCATCACGCTCTTCGACTATTCCGGCGTTGCCGTGTTCGCGGCGACGGGAGCGTTGGCGGCTTCGCGCAAGCAGCTCGACATCATCGGCTTCCTTTTCCTGGCCAGCGTCACCGGCATCGGCGGCGGCACCTTCCGCGACCTCATCCTCAACGTGCCGGTGTTCTGGGTCAGCAACCGCGACTACGTGCTGATCTGCGCGGCGGTTGCGGTGCTTGTCTTCTTCACGGCGCACCGGGTCGAGTCCCGCTACAAGCTGCTGCTTTGGCTCGACGCCATCGGCCTTGCCGCCTTTGCGGTCATGGGCGCGGCCAAGGGTTTGGCCATCACCGGCTCGCCGTTGGTCGCGATCATCACCGGCATGCTGACTGCCACGTTCGGCGGCATATTGCGCGACCTTCTGGCCGGCGAACCCTCGGTTCTGCTCAAGCCCGAGGTCTATGTCACGGCGGCGCTCGTCGGGGCGGCTGCCTATACGCTCGGCGATCTTGCCGGCCTGCCGCCGTTAATGTCCGAGATCGGAGGCTTCCTCGCAGCCTTCACCGTGCGTGGCGGGGCGCTGAAATTCGGCTGGTCGTTTCCGGCCTACAAGAGCCGGCCCGGCCGCAATCCCGAAGACATCCCGTAACGCTCGAAAAACTCAGGCCGCGAAGCGCTGGCCCTCGCCGCCATAATAGTTGACATAGCGCGCGCCGATCTCCTTGACCGGCATCACCACCAGCACATCGACCGTCGAGAAATCGTGGTCGATGACGCAGCCGTCGCCGATGCGCGCGCCAACGCGCAGGTAGCCCTTCACCAGAGGTGGCATCGCGGCAATCGCAGCCTTGGCGTTCACCGCCTCGATCGGCATCAGGTCCATCGGGCAGTAGCGGTGGGGCAGGGCGCGCACGTCCCAGGCTGCATCGGTGCGGCAGTGGTGGGCGAGATAGGTCAGCGCCTCGGCATGCGCGGCCGGCACCGTGCCGTGGAAGGACGCGCAGCCGGTCATCACGCCGATCTCGTAGTGGTTGATGTAGGCCCAGATGCCTTGCCACAGCGCCTCGATGGTGCGCTTGGAACGATAGTCCGGCAAGACGCAGGAGCGGCCAAGCTCAAGGAAGCGCTGGCCCGGATGGCGCGCCACCAGCCGCGTCAGCTCGAACTCGCCTTCGGAATAGAAGCCGCCAGCCGCCACCGCCGCTTCCTGCCGCAACAGGCGGTAGGTGCCGACGATACGACGATGCTCGGGGCCGGGAAGGCTGGAATCGAACACCAGCAGGTGGTCGCACAACGGGTCGAAATGGTCGATGTCGCGCTGGTCGAGCAGATGCAGGCGGCCCTTGCCGGCGCCAAGCTCGTCATAGAAGACGCGGTAGCGGATTTCCTGGGCGGCTGCGATCTCCGCGTCGTTGCGGGCGAGCCGCACTTCCAGATTGCCGATACGGCCGAGCGGAGCGCCGGGCACGATGGGCGCGGATTTCTGCGCCGATACCAGGGCCGGGCCGGCTTCGGGCGTGGCGTCACCTTGCCGAATCGCTGACTGCACGAGTGATTCTCCTTCGAGCCATCCCTCTTGGCGCGGGGATACGATGGTGGTGCAACAGGATTGTGACAGTAGCGTGATACCGCGTGAGGGGCAATGATTGGCCGGGAAATGAACAAGGCCAGCCGGCTACACTTTTGAGCCGGGCATCAACGCATGCGCAACGAACTTCAGGGAAGTCAGGCCGTGATCTGTTCCTGGATGGCGTCGACCAGCGCCTGCGGGTCGAGCGGCTTGGTGACGAAGCCCGAAGCCCCATGCGCAAGCACCGCGTGGCGGGTCTTTTCCTGGCTGTCGGCAGACAGCACCATGATCGGGATGGGCGGCAGGCCCTGTTCTTCCTCGTGCCTGCGGATGATGGCGATGGCATCCATGCCGTCCATCACAGGCATGTGCAGGTCCATCAAAACGACATCGTAGCGGTTGCGGCGGCCAATGCTGACCAGCGCCTCGACGGCTTCCTTGCCGTTGCCCACCACGTCCACCCGATGGCCGGCCTTCAGCAATGTGGCGCGGGCCAGCATGGCGTTGATCTCGTTGTCCTCGGCAATCAGCACCGAAAGGCCGGGGCCGCGCTTTGCCGGGGCCTTGCCGCGCGCAATGCCCCGCTTCTGCGGGTGGGCGGCTGCCACCACTGCGGTCTGGCCCGCCACGAGGACGCGCAGCAGGGTTTCGCCGCGAACCGGCCGCGCCAGGAAGCTGGCATAGCCGTTGGCGCGGTATTCGCCCAGCCGGCCGCGATCCGTCGGCGCAATCAGCGTGACGGCTTCGCTCTTTGCGAAACCGGCCTGCCGCAACTGCTTCAGCACGCGCCCGTCGCTTTCCTCGATTGCGGCATCGACCATCAGCACGTTGGAGCCGCTTGCCAGCGCGCTCGCCCTTGCCGGCGTCTCGGCAAGGATGACCGTGCCGCCATAGGCACGGATGGTGCTGGCAATCGCTTCGGCCTCGACGGTGTTCCTGGACACGATCACCACGCTGCGCCCGGCCAGCATGTTGTCGCGATTGTGCGGCGGCTCTGTCGCCTCCGTCGCGGGGATTTCGAAGACGAACTCGGCGCCCTTGCCGATGGTGCTCGACACCGAGATGGTGCCGTCCATGGCCGTTACCAGCCGCTTGGAAATGGCAAGCCCCAGCCCCGCGCCGCCGTGCCTGCGCGTCGATGTGCCGTCAACCTGCTCGAACTCGTCGAAGATGCGCTCAAGGTCGACCTGCCGCATGCCCGGTCCGGTATCGGTCACGGTGAAGCGGATGCGGTCGGCTCCGTCCGCCATCTGGCGCGTGATGCTCAAGAACACGCCGCCGCTGTCGGTGAATTTGATGGCGTTGCCGATCAGGTTGAGCATCACCTGGCGCACGCGGCCCGGATCGGCGCTGATCGTCTGCGGTACGTTCGGCGCGACGTGGCAGCCGAGGCCGATGCCCTTGGAATAAGCGCGCGAGGCCAAGAGCTCGACGATGTTGTCGGCCAGTTCGCGCACCGACATCGTCTGCGGCTCGGGGTCGAAGCGGCCGGCCTCGATCTTGGAATAGTCGAGCAGGTCCTCGATCAGCGCCAGAAGCGCGCTGGCCGAAGTGGAAACCGCGCCGACATAAGTGCGCTGTTCGGGCGACAGGTCGGTGTCGGCCAGAAGTTTCGCCATGCCCATGATGCCGTTCATCGGCGTGCGGATTTCGTGGCTCACCGTGGCGAGGAAGCGGGACTTGGCCTGGCTTGCGAACTCGGCCCGCTCGCGCGCCGTAATGAGCGAGGATTCGGCGCGCTTCCTGTCCGTTATGTCGCGCGCAATCGCACGGTGCGATACCGAGCCGCTCTCCTTGTCGCGTACGGAAAGCTCGATCCACGAGAACCAGCGCTGGCCGTTCGGCGTGCGGATGCCGACATCGGTGGAACTCAGGCAGTCATGATCCGAAAAGGCGGCATCGGGAACGATGCCGATGTCGATACCCAGTTCGGCCAGCGTCATGCCGGGCAGGTCGTGCGCATCGACGCCGACCAGATCGGCGAAAACCTTGTTGGTGTAGACGATGTTGCCCTGCCGGTCGCGATGGACGACGAGATCGCCCAGCGCGTCGATCAGGCCGCGAAAGCGCTCCTCGCTCTCCTGCATCTCCCACATGCGGTCGGCGAGCGTCTCGACCTCGGCGCGGCTGCGGGCGACGTTCGTGTCGCGGATGCGATTGGCCTTGTTCTCGGTGTGGCGGATACGCCAGTGCATCGCCAGGCCGCAGGCAACCGTTACAAGAAGGCTCAATGTGACGTAGCGCGGCGCGCCGCTCAGGTGGCCCAGGCCCGCCAGCATGAGAATGATGGCATAGGTCAATAGTGGCAGGGCGTCCGGAACGAAGCGCGGCAGTTTCGGCGCCAGCGGCGGCGGCTCGACTTGCAGGCGACGCAGTTGCGGCGGCGGAATTTCGCCGCTGCTTTCGATCTGCTTCACCAGTTCAAGAGTGGGCCGTGCGTTCATGGCTCAATGCATGGCACACAGACATTAGGGAAGATTTCGGGGGATCGGTCGAATTTTATCGATCCTGCGGAAGTTTGCGTTACCGACGTAACAGAGAGGCGATTTTACGCCCGCGTTCGTGGTCGGATGAGGGGGGCGCAAGTTCCCTTCCTTTTGATCGCAACTTCCCGCTTCGTCATCCCGGAAGCGAGAAAGGAATGTCCGGAGCTCGCTTCGCGAATTGGCTATAGCATTCTGGGTGGCCGTGCCGTCTCTTATCCTCCCCGACCGAGAGAGGGTCGATCCGGTTGCCGATCGGGTGCATTGTCAGGCACCCCCCCTCTGGCCTGCCGGCCATCTCCCCCTCAGGTGGGGAGATCAGCAGCTTCAAGCTACAGCCTCCTCTGCGACTTCAGCATCGGATGAAAGCATGGCATTCGGGTCATCTCCCCCCTTGAGGGGGAGATGGCCGGCAGGCCAGAGGGGGGTGTCGGTCCTGCGAGATTGGGCTCAACGGTGGACAAATCCACTTATGTCGCCTCAATAACCCCTTGACCCCACTCACTTCCCACAAAAACACGCACCCCACTTATCCCCACCCTCTGTGCTTCCCCCATACTCATGCCATCGCCCTTGCGGGAGACCTGGTGCGCACCGGGTATCAGGGAGGGGCGTCGGTGCCGGGCTGGTCGTCTGCGGTAGACGGCTGGGTGATGAACCCCTAAGTTCGGCCCTCGAACCGGGCGCAGTGTTGCCCGCAGTTGCCGGCCATTGAGGCTGGATCTGCGGCATGGCCGGTGTATCGGTTGAGGGAAGCCACCGGACGGGCGGCCGCAAGGCCGCATTACTTACCTAAACGAGCGACCAAACGGCCGCCCGTCCTCCCGACCTCATCAGAGGTCAGTTCTTTGACAATGGCCAGACGCGAAAGCGGGCGTGGCGATGAATAAGCGCAACCATCTCTTCGTCATCCCAGGGCGGAGCAGGCCGAAGGCCGTTGCGAAGACCCTGGGATCCATGCCGTAACCGAGCGGCAGCGTGGAAAGGGCGCAAAAGAAGGCCCCCCATTCTGAGCCGCCCTGCACCACACAATCTTCACGGCATGGATCCTCGGGTCGCGCCTGTCGCTACGCTCTGGCTTGCCCGAGGATGACGAGGAAAAGACGAAGCGGGCGTGGTGCTAGATAAGCGTGCGCTTTCCGCCTCACATATCGACGACGACGCGGCCCCTGATCCTGCCTTCAACGATGTCGCGCGCGGCATCGACAATGCCGTCGAAGCCGATGGTGGTCGAAAGTGCCGCAAGTTTGCCGACGTCGAGATCGGTGCCGATGCGCCGCCAGGCTTCCAGCCGAAGTTCCTTCGGCGCCATGACGGAGTCGATGCCAAGCAGGGAAACGCCGCGCAGGATGAAGGGAGCGACCGAGGACGGCAAATCCATGCCGCCGGCCAGCCCGCAGGCCGCGACCGCGCCGCCATAGGCCGTCATCGACAGCACGTTGGCCAGCGTATGGCTTCCGACTGCATCGACGCCGCCGGCCCAGCGCTCCTTGGCGAGCGGCTTGCCCGGTCCCGAAAGTTCTTCGCGCGCAATGATTTCGGCCGCGCCGAGATCGCGCAGATAATCGGCCTCGCTGCTGCGTCCGGTCGATGCGATGACGTGATAGCCGAGGCCGGAAAGGACCGCGATGGCAACCGAGCCGACGCCGCCGGCAGCGCCCGTCACCACGACCGGGCCGCGCTTCGGCACGATGCCGTGGCGCTCCAGCGCCATCACCGACAGCATGGCCGTATAGCCGGCGGTGCCCACCGCCATGGCGTCATGGGCGCTGATGCCGTCGGGCAGCGGCACCAGCCAGTCACCCTTGACGCGGGCGCGGCCGGCATAGGCGCCGTAATGGGTTTCGCCGACGCCCCAGCCGTTGAGGATGACCTTGTCGCCCTTGCGCCAGTCGGGATGGTCCGAGGACAGCACCGTGCCGGCAAAGTCGATGCCGGGCACCAGCGGCCAGCGCCGCACCACCGGCGCCTTGCCGGTGATGGCGAGGCCGTCCTTGTAGTTCACCGTCGTCGCCTCGACGGCAACGGTGACATCGCCTTCCATAAGGTCAGCTTCGGTAAGGTCCGTGACCGCAACCGACTGGTTCTTGTCCGCGTCGCGCGAAACGAGGATGGCTTTGAATGTGTCCGGCATGTTGTGTCCCTTTTTTGCGCGGGACAATGCGGCGTCAATCTGCGGAAATCAATCGTCCGAAGGTCGTGTCTGCCGACGCCAGCCGACGAATTCGTCGAGGATGACCAGCACAGCGCCGACACTGATGAACGCATCGGCAAGGTTGAACACGGCAAACGACCAGCTCGGCGTGTGAAACAGGATATAGTCGATCACATGGCCGTAGACGCTGCGGTCGATCAGGTTGCCGAGCGCGCCGCCGACGATCAAGGCAAAGCCGGCGCGGGCCAGCACCTGTCCCGGTTCTGTGCGGGTGGCGAGGAAGATGACGAAGGCTGAAACCAGAAGCGACACGATGATCAGGCCGGTGTCGCCGAAGGACGACAGCATCGAAAAGGCGATGCCGGTGTTGTAGGTGCGAAAAAGCCCCAGGAACGGCAACAGGTCGATCTTCTCCTGGAACGGCAGGCCGGTTTCGACCAGGTATTTTATCCACTGGTCCACCGCCATCGCTACAATGACCAGCAGGGCGTAGGGCGTCAGCGATTTCAAAATGCCCAGCTTCATGTATGCGTCGTTTCCAGTTTCAACGCCCCGCGCCGGATCTCAAACAGCATCACCCCCGTCGCGACGGCGAGATTGAGCGAGTCGGCGCGGCCTTCCTGCGGAATGCGCAGCAGGCGATCGCAGCTTGCCGCCAGATCGTCCGGCAGGCCCTGCTGTTCGTTGCCCATCAGAAGCAGCACCGGACGGCCGGAAAAATCGACCGAGCGATAGTCCACCGCGCCTTTCAGGTGCGTACCGGCGACGAGACCGGAAAAACCCTTGCGCCAGTTGAGAAACGCCTCTGCGTTCGCCTTGGCGACCGGAACCGCGAAGATCGATCCCATGGTGGCGCGCACGGTTTCGACCGAGAACGGATCGGTCGTGTCGCCCACGAGAATGACGCCCTTGGCGCCAACCGCATCGACGGTGCGGATCACGGTGCCGAGATTGCCCGGGTCGCGTACCCGGTCGAGCGCCACCCAGACGTCACCGCCCTTGGGGCGGATTTCCTTCAGCGGCACGAGGCGCTGGGCAAAGACGCCGACCACCATTTGCGGATTGTCGCGGCGGGTGATGGCGGAAAGCACCTTTTCCGAGACTTCCAGCACCGTGCCTCCGGCAGCCACCGTGCGGGCGGCCACTTTCTCGACCGCCGCGTTGCCGCGTCCGGCCTTGGCGAACACCAGCGTGCGGATTTCCCAGCCGAGGTCGAGCGCATCGATGACCAGCTTCAACCCTTCGGCCATGAAGGCGTTCTGCTGGTCGCGGAATTTCTTCAACGCCAGCGCCTTGATGTCCTTGACCAGCGGATTGGCGAGGCTGGTGACTTCCTTCACCTGTCCGACCGCGCGGCGGCCTTGATGTTCGCTGCCGTGATGGTTGCTCATTGCGCTACCCATCTGGAAAACAGGGAGGTCGAAAGCGCCCGCCCGGCCGATTTCTCGCGGATGATCAGCTCGCCCGATTCAATTCTGCCGCCCATGCCGGCAAACGTATCGCGCATCAAGGCATGAATGGCGAAGAACGAGGCGCGGATGGAATAGGCGGTCAGCACCACGGCCAGCGGCTTGGGCGTCAGGATCGAGCGGCAGATGTCGGTCAGGGCCGGCAGGTGTTCGAACAATTGCCAGACCTCGCCCTTCGGGCCACGGCCATAGGCGGGCGGATCGAACAGGATGATGTCGTAACGGCTGCCGCGGCGCTCCTCGCGCTCGGCAAACTTCATCGCATCCTCGACGATCCAGCGGATCGGCTTGTCGGCCAGCCTGGCGATTTCCTGGTTTTCCCGCGCCCAGCCGATAGCCTTCTTCGAGGCATCGACATGGGTGACCTCTGCGCCGGCGCGCGCCGCCACCAGCGAGGCAAGACCGGTATAGCCGAACAGGTTCAGCACCTTGACCGGACGTCTGGCATTTTCAATCAGCCCAGCCATGTGATCCCAGTGCGAGGCCTGTTCGGGAAACACGCCGACATGGCGAAAAGACGTGAAGCGGCCGAGATAGTCGATGCCGTTGTGCTTCATCGGCCACGTCTCACCAAGCGGCGACTTGGGAAAGCGCCAGCGGCCCATCCCTTCCTCGTCGGTGTCGCCGGTAAAGACCGCATCCGCCCGGTCCCATTCCTTTGCCGGCAGCGCGCGCTGCCAGATCGCCTGCCCCTCGGGGCGGATGATGCGGTAGGGGCCGTATTGCTCAAGCTTTTCGCCGCTGCCGCTGTCCAGCAGCGCGTAGTCGGCATTGGGCGCGACCTCAAGGATCAGCGGCAATCGCTCCGCCGGCAGCAGGCCTTCGCGACGGGCGAGAATGCGAGGTTCCGGCTTCGGCTGTTGCCGCTCCTCGGCCTTTGCCGCCACGCGTTGCGGCTCCGGGCGGGAGTCGCGCTGGGCCGCCTGTGCGGCGCGCGGCTTGGCGTTCTGGTGCTGGCGGCTGTCGCGGCGTTGATCGCGAAAGGATTTCAAGGACGTGCATCTCCGGACGACAGCGCCGCTTTTGGCACAGCCGTGGAGCCTCCGCAACAAACTGCGTCAGGAACGCAGCGTCTTGTAGACGGCGATGCCTGCGGCGAGATCCTCAAGTGCGGCTCCGACCGACTTGAACAGCGTGATCTGACTGGCGCTGTCGCGCCCGGCCTTCTCGCCCCGCGCCAGTTCATGCAGGTCGGCCACGATACCCTCGGGCTTCAGCAGGCCGGAAGCCAGCGGCTGGACGATATCGCCTGCCTCCTTGGTCGCGCCGGCGCGGGTATCGACATAGACGGCGGCGCGCGAAATGGCGTCGTCGTCGCTCTCACGCATGTCGGGCGTAAAGCCTCCGACCAGATCGACATGTGCGCCCGGCTTCAGCCGCGCGCCCTTCACCAGCGGACTGGTCGAGATCGTCGCCGACGAGACGATGTCGGCAGTGGCGAGTTCGGCGTCGAGATCGGTTGCTGCCTCGGCAACCAACCCTTCCGCTCGCAATTGAGCAGCGACCTTCCCGGCGTTGGCCGCGGTCCGGTTCCAGATGCGGATGGTTTTGATGGGCCGTACTGCGGAGTGCGCTTTGGCAAGGAAGGGCGACAGAGCGCCTGCGCCGATCACCAGCAGCCGCGAAGCGTCTTCGCGCGCAAGGTAGGACGCTGCCAAGGCGGATGCGCAAGCGGTACGCCATTGAGTCAGGCGCTGGCCGTCAATCAAGGCTTCCGGTTCGCCTGTACCTCCATTCAGCAACAGGTAGAGCCCCATCACCGCTGGCTTGCCGATGGCGTTGTTGTCCGGCGATACCGTAACGATCTTGACGCCGATATGGCCGTTGGCCGAACTGCCGGCCGCATTGAAATCGGTCCATGCCGGCATCAAAAGCAGGGTCGAAGCCGCTCCGTCAGGCCGCTCGATGGTATGATGGTGACGTACCGGTTGCACGGCCCCTTCGCGGAATGCCGTGCGCAACGTCTCGACCAGCGAGGGAAACGTCAGGGCGCGATCGACATCGGCTGCCGAGATTGTGAGCATCGAAAACTCCGCAACAGATGTATCAGCCTGGCAGTTGCCAGCTCAGTTGGTGGGCCGCGGCAGGGCCGGGTTTTGCTGGGGAGGGGCAGCGGGACGGCTGACCGCTTGTCTCAGGCTTTCGGCCTCGACGCCGCGCTGGCGTGCCAGCTTGCGGTAGCGTCCTTGCCTGACCCAGGTGGCAAGGCTGCCGACAAGTATTCCGAGTGCAAGAGCGGCGAACAGGAAAACGAAAAAGGGCAGCGTGTAGGTCAGCGACGGGTTGCCGGGGTTGAACGGGTCAACCGTGAAAGCGACAAGTTCGCGGTTGGCCACCGCCAGCGCAATCAGGATGATTGCCAGCGGCACGATGATGACAACCAGGGCAGCGCGATTGAACATGAGTTTCCCGTCGATCCGGCGCTATTTGTCGCCGTTCAGCCGTTCGCGCAATTCCTTCCCGGTCTTGAAGAACGGCACCCATTTTTCCTCGACGTCGACGGATTCGCCGGTGCGCGGGTTGCGGCCCGTGCGGGCAGGGCGGTTCTTGACCGAAAAGGCACCGAAGCCGCGCAATTCCACGCGGTTGCCTTCGGCAAGAGCATCAGTGATCTCATCGAACACCGCGCCGACGATATTTTCGACATCACGCAGGAAAAGATGCGGATTGCGCGTGGCGATAATTTGCACGAGTTCAGACTTGATCATGCGAGCGATCCCCTTCCACAAAAAAACGCCGTTCAAAATTATGCAGATGATTTTATTGTCTTTTTCACTCGTTAAACGACCTGTCAAGGGTGCCAGACCGAGACAAGACCGTCAAGGAACAAGCGGTCGGCACCGATTTCGTGAAGCACCTCGCCACTGTAGTCGGGCAAGCCGAGCGCCCGGGCGACGGTGCGAGTCAACGCCTTCGAAAACAAAAGACCGGTTGTGCTGTCCGTATTCTTCCATTCGATGACCTTGAGCTTGGCATCCACGCCCTTGGTCGCGAGCCAGTCGACGGCGACGTCTTCGCCGCCGACGGCGTCGATCAGCTTGTTCTCCAGCGCCTGTCTGCCGGTGAATATGGACCCGTCCGCCAAGGCCAGCACCTCGGGCTTCGTCATCTGGCGCCGTTCCATGACGATGCCGACGAACCAGTCGTAGCTGTCCATGATGAGCTTGCGCACCATGGTACGTTCATCTTCGGTGGTTGGATTGAAAGGCGACGGCTCGGCTTTCAGCGGCGAAGATTTCACTTCCTCGAGTTTGACGCCGATCTTGTCCATCAGGCCGGTCACGTCGGGAAACTGGATCAGCACGCCGATCGACCCGACGATGGATGATTTGCGGGCCACGATATGATCGGCAGCGCTGGCGATCATATATCCGGCCGAGGCAGCCAAAGTGCCTACGGATGCCACGACGGGCTTTTCCGCGGCAATCTTGCGCACTTCCTCGTAGATCGCTTCACCGCCGGCTGTGGTACCGCCGGGAGAGTCGATCTGGAGGATCACGCCTGCGACGCTGGGCGACTGACGGATCTTCTCCAGCCGCTCGAGCAGCTCTTCGTCCTCGGTGATCGTGCCTTCGATCTTGACCTTGGCGATGTGCGTGCCGGCGGTTCCGGTGAATTCGTCGTCGTAGACCCACGTCGCAAAGGCAATCAGACCTATTGCGGCGATAGCCATCGCTGCGGCACGCCAGAACGTCAGCTTCCGCCGCAACCGGCGGCGGTCGATCAAGTCATCGGCTCTCAGCGGCATGTCCAACCTCGTTGGGAACTTGGCCAGACACATTTAGAGCATGCGCAAGGCTGCCGCCACCGCTTTCCGGCATCAATGCGTCGCTTTGGCGCTCTCGACCATCCCCTTGCGCAGGTTTTTCTGTATCGTGTATCTTTGCAGGCGGTATTTCCTGTGCTTATGCACCGGAGAACGTCATATTTTTGCAGTTTTAGTTCGCTTGTGCTTGTTTGAACGCCTCGGCGTGCCGAACTATAGGTCGGCATTTGAGGGGCTTATACGCTTGAGAAAGCAGCGATAGTGGCGCGATCGACAAAAGCGGCCAGTCAGCGTGACATACATGTCGCGCCATCGGCCAACGACGATTTTGAAGCCGGTTCCGGAGCGGATCGCGCCGTTGCGTTCGATCGTGCCCAGCAACATTCTCGCCGGGTACGGCGGTTGAAATTCGCATTACCGCTGATGGCGGTGGTGATCGCCGTTGCCTTTCCGGTCTATTCCTACCTGGTTACGCCGGTCACGGTAGCCGTCAAGACCGACGACAGTGCGTTTTCTGACGGCAAGCTGGTTATGGCCAATCCCAAGCTGGAAGGCTTCACCAAGCAGAACCTTCCGTATGCCATGACCGCGGTAAGAGCCATCCAGGAAGTATCGAAGGAAAATGTCATCGCGCTGGAAGGGATCAATGCCCGGCTTCCCATCGATGCCAAGACCACCGCGGTCGTCAATGCCTCGACGGGAACCTACGACCGCGAGAAAAATACGCTCGATCTGAATAGCGCCATCACCATCACGACTACGGATGGAATGGTCGCGAAGTTGAAATCGGCCTTTCTCGACATGGGCAAAGGCAATATGAAGACAACCGAACCCGTCGATATAAGCCGTGCTGGCTCGCGTATCACATCGGAGACGATGTCGGTCGAAGACAACGGCAAGGTGTTGATCTTCGAGAAACGTGTTCGCGTCAATATCGATCCCGCCCAAGCCAAGGCGGCCAACAAGACAAGCGGAGATCCGAATGCAACGCAGTGATTCGATGAGGCTTCTGGCCCTTGCATCGGTCTTGTCCCTTGTCGCGATGGCTCCCGCATTCGCTCAGTCGAACGGGACCAGCAGAATGTCGGGCCTCAAGCTCTCGGGCGATCAGCCGATCCAGATTGAAAGCGACAAGCTCGAGGTGCGCGAGGGTGACAGCGTTGCCATCTTCACCGGCAATGTGAATGTCGTCCAGGGGCCGACCGTGCTGAAGGCCGGCAGCATGAAGGTCTACTACGCCAAGGAACAAGGGGCTGCTTCCGGCTCCAGCACCGCTGGGTCGGCAACGACCGGGACCGCCAACATCGATCACCTTGAGGTGAGCGGAAAGGTCTACATCAAGTCCGACACGCAGGTTGCCACCGGCGACAAGGGCACCTTCGACATGAAGAGCGAAGTGCTTGTCCTATCCGGCGAAAAGGTAGTCTTGTCCGATGGCGCCAACGTGCTGGTTGGTTGCAAGCTGACCGTCCAGATGAAAACCGGACTGGCGCAGGTCGACGCCTGCGGACGCCGTGTCATGATGTCTATCACGCCGGGTTCGCAGAAACCCTGATGATTTCATTTCCCAAGCTGCGCCTGCCTAAACTGGGGGCCTCGCGGCCTGACGCGCCGGCAATAGCCAAGTCCTCGTCCACCAAGTTGAAGGGCACCCTGATCGCCAGGGGGCTTTCCAAGAGCTACAAGGGCCGCAAGGTGGTGAGCGGCGTGTCGCTTGGCGTTCGTGCGGGTGAGGCTGTCGGCCTGCTCGGCCCCAATGGCGCTGGCAAGACGACCTGTTTTTACATGGTGACTGGCCTCGTCCCTGTCGATGAAGGCACCATCGAAATCGATGGCTACGACGTCACCTCCATGCCGATGTATCGCCGTGCAAGGCTTGGCATTGGCTACCTGCCCCAGGAGACCTCCATCTTCAGGGGGCTGACTGTCGAGCAAAACATTCGTGCCGTTCTCGAAGTGGTGGAGAAAAGCCGCAAGGAGCGCGAGAAGAACCTCGACGAACTGCTTGAGGAATTCCATATCAGCCATCTGCGCACCGCACCTTCCATGGCGCTTTCGGGCGGCGAGAGGCGACGCCTGGAAATTGCCCGCGCTTTGGCGAGCCGCCCGGCCTATATGCTGCTGGACGAGCCTTTTGCGGGTATCGATCCCATCGCCGTGGCCGACATCCAGCAGCTTGTGCGCCATCTTACCGCCCGCGGTATCGGTGTCCTCATCACCGACCACAATGTGCGCGAAACCCTGGGTCTGATCGACCGTGCCTACATCATTCATGCGGGCGAAGTGCTGACGCATGGGCGCGCGGAGGAAGTCGTCGCCAATCCCGACGTGCGCCGGCTCTATCTCGGCGAAGGCTTTACGCTCTAGGCGAGCGTCTGCAACGCTGCTGCCGCCTTGCTTTCAGAATTGCCCCTTGGCTAACACTCCGGTAAGCGGCGTCTGCTAGCCATTGCCTTGACAAGCAAAAGGCGGGCCAGTTTCATTGATTGATCCGAAAAATTAGTCGGTTGCTCGGCGATCTGCCGACAAGGAGGCATTGACCGTAACGATGGCGCTCGCGGCCAAGCTACAGTTGAGACAGGCGCAGTCGCTGGTGATGACACCGCAACTGATGCAGTCGATTCGTCTGCTGCAGTTCACGCAGACCGAGCTTGAGCGGTTCATCGACGAGGAAATCGAGCGCAATCCGTTGCTGGAGCGTGCTGAACCGCAAGACTCCACTCTCAACGATCCGGAACCTGTTGCGGAGCTTCCTCAAGCGGCAACCGACGGCGACTGGTTCGACAATGAGGTTGCCTGGACGTCCGAAGCGATCTCCGAAAAGCTGGACACTTCACTGGAAAATGTGTTTCCGGACGATCCCGGCACCAGCGAACATCTCGGCCCCGACCTTGCCTCCCAGTGGAAATCGACCGCAAGCGGCGGCTCCGGCGGAGCCTCCGAAGGCTTCGACATGGAGGATATGGCTGCGGCAGCGGTGACGTTGCGCGACCATATCGGAGAGCAGATCGCCTTTGCCTTCAACGACCCCGCAGATCGGCTGATCGCTGCTGAACTCACAGACAGCCTTGATGAAACCGGCTATCTGCGTGCCGAGCTCAATGAAGTGGCGGAAAGGCTTGGCGCCGATCTTGCCACGGTGCAGCAGGTGCTATCCACCTGCCAGTCATTCGATCCAGTCGGCATCTTTGCACGAGATCTTGCTGAATGTCTTTCGCTGCAACTTGCAGTGCGCGACAGGCTGGACCCTGCAATGCAGGCGCTGGTGGCCAATCTCGACCTTTTGGCGCGCCGGGACTTCCAAGCCCTCCGGCGTATCTGCGGCGTCGACGAGGAAGATCTGCTCGACATGCTGGCCGATATCAAGGCACTCGACCCGCGCCCGGGCTTGGCGTTTTCGGGTGGCGTCAGCGATGCCATCGTTGCCGATGTTGAAGTCAGACCCGCCAGCGATGGCAGTTGGGCGGTCGAACTCAATCCCGATACCTTGCCGCGCGTCCTGGTCGACCAGGTCTATTTCGCCCGTGTTTCCAGCCATGCCAGAAGCCAGGGCGAGAAAGATTTCCTCAGCGAATGCCTTCAAAGCGCCAACTGGCTGACGCGCAGCCTCGACCAGCGGGCGAAGACCATCCTCAAGGTGTCATCCGAGATAGTACGCCAGCAGGACGCTTTTCTCGTCCATGGAGTGCGCCACTTGAAGCCGCTCAACCTGAAAAATGTTGCGGACGCCATCGGTATGCATGAATCGACCGTCAGCCGGGCAACAGCCAACAAATACATGCTGACACCGCGCGGGGTGTTTGAGCTGCGTTATTTCTTCACGGCGGCGATTGCGGCTTCCAGCGGCGGCGCAGCGCATTCGTCCGAGGCTGTGCGCGACCGCATCAAGCAGATGATCGATGAGGAGCAGGCGAGCGATGTTCTGTCTGACGATACGATCGTCGATCTGCTCAAGACCGACGGCATCGACATTGCCCGGCGTACGGTCGCCAAGTATCGGGAAGGTATGAATATTCCTTCGTCGGTCCAGCGTCGTCGCGAGAAAAAGGCGATCGCCAACGCTGCGCGCTAGCGCTTGTGTTCTTTCCACAGGTCTGGGGTTTCGTTGACAAGCCGCAGTGAAGTGGCTAGAAGCCCGCCCGCATGAAGCGGGCAGGGCGTCCGCACAGGGATGGCCAGTAAAGCGTGGGCAACAGGCTGTCTGTAACCGTCGCAAAGTTCGGACGTAAATTCGGCGCAAGGAGCGCCGTGCGGCTTGTACGAACGAACCACGGGTATAAACTCCGGATAGTTTGAAGCCTGGACAAGGAAGGTCAGTATTCAGATGGTACTGCGCATAGCGGGAAAACATATGGATATCGGCGATGCGTTTCGCACACGCATCAACGACCGTGTCGGTGAAGCGATCGGAAAATATTTCGATCGCGGATTTTCAGGACAGGTCACTGTCATCAAATCGGGCTCTCGCTTTTCGGCCGATTGCATGATTCGGCTGGATTCGGGGACGTCGCTGCATGCTACCGGGGAGGCTCAGGATCCGTCGCTGGCTTTCGACGCTGCGGCCGAGCGCCTTGAAACACGGCTTCGACGCTACAATCGTCGTTTGAAGTCGCATTCACCGGTTAATTCGGTGATGGATTCCACCAACATCGCCTATGCGGTGATGGAGCCGCTGGCGGATGACGACGAAGACATCCCTGCGGATTTCGCTCCCACAATCGTTGCAGAATCGACGATGACGCTGAAGACCATGTCGGTCGCCTCGGCTGTCATCGAACTCGACACCACGGGCAGCCCCGTTCTGGTGTTCCGCAATGGCGGCAACGAACATCTCAACATCGTCTATCGCCGGCCGGATGGAAACATCGGCTGGATCGATCCGGCAGCGGTCAAGACCGCGTAGGGACAGGAGAGACAGCCGGCATCGCGAAAGGCGGCCGGCTGCGGTAGACGAAGCAGAGGAATTTCAAGAATGGCTCTGAACGATCTTGTCGACGTTCCGGCAATCTTGCCGGCGTTGAAGGCCAACTCCAAGAAGCAGCTTTTGCAGCTTTTGTCGGAGCGCGCGGCCGTGATTTCCGGAATCCCGGAACGCGACATATTCGACACGATCCTGCAGCGCGAGCGGTTGGGTTCCACCGGCGTCGGCAACGGCATTGCCATTCCGCACGGCAAGCTGGCCGGAGTGAAGCGCATTACCGGCGTGTTCGCACGTCTTGAAACGCCGGTCGATTTCGAGGCGCTCGACGATCAGCCGGTCGATCTGGTGTTTCTGCTTCTGGCGCCGGAAGGGGCGGGTGCCGATCATCTCAAGGCGCTGTCGCGCATTGCCCGCGTGCTGCGCGATGGCGATACCGTGGCTAAAATTCGCGGAACCCGCGATGCAGCGGCTATCCATGCGCTTTTGTCGGATACGCCGGCGTCACACGCCGCCTGAAAAACAGAATAAAATAACGAGTTTTCCAGGGCCGTGAACAGCGGCCCTCTTTCGTTGCGCGCCCGAATTGACGCGCTTTAGTGGATCGCGACCGTGGTCAGGTCGTTTTCCATGGCACCTGCCAAGGCGCGGTCACGCGCGTCCGACAGCAGGATCGGCTGGCCATTTGCCGAGAAGAGGGCCCACAGTTCCAGTCCGGGCGCAATTTCATCGAGGCCCGGAAACCGTCCGCGCAGGTCGTCGCTCGACACTTTCCTCAGATAAGCCACTGATCCTTCGCCGAGATGAGCGAATTCACCGTTGGTCATGGCCATTTTTTCAATGCTTCTTGCAGCAGTTCTGGTCATTTTAAGCCTCCTATCCGCGAGGCGCCTTCATCGGCCGTCCCGCTTGAGAGCCATCGGCAAAGATCAGTCTTTCACCGATATGTTTATTTTCCGTACCTGCCTTTCGGCCTCCGGGCGGTCGAGATCGATCGACAACAGTCCATTCTTTAGGTCCGCTCCGATCACGCGCATGCCGTCGGCCAGGACGAAACAGCGCTGGAACTGACGCGCCGCGATTCCGCGGTGGAGAAATTCCCGTTCCGTGTCGTCACTCTGGCGGCCACGCACGACCAGCTGACTTTCCTCGGTGGTGACATCCAGATCGCATTCGGCGAACCCTGCCACCGCCAGCGTTATCCGCAGCTTCTCGGTCGACCCGTCAGGGCCGCGCAGACGTTCGATATTGTAAGGCGGATAGCCGTCACCGGATTTCGCCAGGCGTTCCAGTGTCTTTTCCATCGCATCGAAGCCCAGAAGCAGAGGGCTGGAAAAGGGCGTCATTCGAGTCATCGCATTCCTGTCCTCTTTAGAGCGACATCACCCGGAAAAACCCTGTTGGCATTCTTCCGATTGTTGTTGATATGGTCCGCCAAGACGGCAAATTCAAGCGACCAGGCTTTCGCTGCACAAGGAATTGAAATGTCCGACAAACGCAGGATCATCATCGATACCGACCCCGGCCAGGATGACGCCGTGGCCATTCTCCTGGCGTTGGGCAGCCCGGAACTGGAAGTCGTAGGTATTACAGCTGTTGCCGGCAACGTGCCGCTCAAGCTGACCGAAAAGAACGCACGCAAGATCTGCGAACTTGCAGGTCGCCCGGACGTCAAGGTTTATGCGGGCGCCATTCGCCCGTTCATGCGCCATCTGGTCACCGCCGAGGAGGTTCACGGCAAGACCGGGTTGAACGGACCGGAATTGCCGGAACCGAAGATGAAGCTTCAAGATGAGCATGCGGTCGATTTCATCGTCCGTGCTCTGATGGAGGAAGACAGCGGCACCATCACGCTTTGCCCGCTTGGTCCTCTCACCAACATTGCCTTGGCGCTCATCCGCGAGCCGAAAATCGCATCGCGCATCAAGGAGATCGTTTTGATGGGCGGTGGGTTCTTCGAAGGGGGCAATGTTACCCCGGCCGCCGAATTCAATATCTACGTCGATCCACACGCCGCCGATGTCGTCTTGCGGTCCGGCATACCGATCGTAATGATGCCGCTCGACGTTACACACAAGGCGCTGACTTCGGCCAAGCGTATCGCAGCTGTTCGTGCGCTCGGCACTCGCGTCGGCGAAGCAACCGCTCAAATGCTGGAATTCTTCGAACGGTTCGACGAGGAAAAATACGGTACCGATGGCGGTCCGCTGCACGACCCTTGCGTGATCGCCTATCTTTTGAAGCCGGACCTGTTCAAGGGCCGCTCCTGCAACGTGACGGTCGAGACCGCGTCGGAACTTACGATGGGAATGACCGTCATCGATTGGTGGGGTGTCACAAAGCGGCAGAAAAACGCTCTGGTCATACGAGACATCGATTCAGACGGCTTTTTTGCGCTGCTGACTGAAAGGCTGGGCCGTTTGTAGGCTCAGCCGGCGCGCGCACCTGCATGCCAAGACATGGCGGCCTCGTATGCCGCGGCTGCCTTGAGCACCGCCAGGTCGCCACGTGGGCGGCCGATCAGTTGCATGCCCATCGGCCTGCCTTGAACATCGAACCCCACCGGGACATTGACGGCAGGACAGCCGCCAAGCGTGGCGAAAGCCGAGACCTGCATCCAGCGATGATAGCTGTCCATGGCTCGTCCGGCCACTTCGCGAGGCCAATGCAGCGTCACGTCGAAGGGGAACACCTGAGCCGTTGGCAGCGCCAGAAAGTCAAATCGTTCGAATAGCGATAGCAGCGTCCGGTACCAGGCCGAGCGGGTAACCGAAGCGGCGTAGATTTCGGGAGCCGTAAGGACACGCGCGCCCTCTGCCTCCCATATCGCTTCCGGCTTCAGCAACTGACGTCTGTCTGCATCCTCATAGAGCACGTTCAGAGCTGCGCCACTTGAAGCCTGGCGTAGCGTGACAAACGCCTGCCATAGCAGTTCGAAGTCGAAATCGGGGACCAAGGGTTCGGTCGAAAAGCCCGGGAACCGGATCAGCGCAGCTTCGCACAGGTCAAGAATTCCCGGCTCCATCGGCAAATGCCCGCCAAGGTTGCCCAACCAGCCGATATGGCCTTTCTGCGCGGGCGCCTTGAGGCCATCGAGGAAAGATGCCGGCTTTTCATAGGACAGCGGCGCTTGCGCATGATAGCCGCACTGCACGTCCAGCAGCATCGCAAGATCGCGGACAGTGCGGCCCATCGGCCCTTCCACGCCCATCTGCGCATGGAACACTTCCGGGTTGGGCCCTCCCGGGACCAGCCCCTGGGAAGGCCGAAAACCGAAGACGTTGTTGTATGCGGCCGGGTTACGAAGCGAGCCGCCAAAATCGCTTCCATCGGCCACCGGCAGCATGTCGAGCGCGAGCGCAACGGCCGCACCGCCGCTCGATCCACCGGCTGTAAGCGCTGGATCGAAGGCGTTTAAGGTCGGACCGAACACCGGGTTGTAGGTGTTGGAGCCAAGTCCGAATTCAGGCACGTTGGTCTTGCCGACAATAATCGCGCCTGCTTTGCGGATACGCTCGACGAAGAACTCGTCTTCTTCCGGCATGAAATCGGCGAAGATCGGCGAGCCGAACGTGGTTAGCAGCCCTTTCGTCAGGGCGAGGTCCTTAATCGCGATCGGCAGGCCAAACAGAGGTCCGGCTTCGCCTCCGCCCGCAAGGTGGCTGTCGGCCGTGTCCGCTTCGTGCAGGACATCTGCACGGTCGCGCAGTGAGACGACGGCGTTCACGAAAGGGTTAACCACCTCGATACGGTCGAGAAACGAGGTCACCACCTCGCGCACCGAGAGGTCGCGTTGCCTTATCGCTGCTGCGAGTTCGGTTGCAGGCTGGCGGCAAATTGAACTGGCTGGCGGTACTGCGTGCTTTGTCGCCGGAGATACGATGCTCATGTCAGTTAGCCGAGGGCCTTGTCCACGTCGGACGCCAGAGGGATCGCCGGTTGCGCGCCCGGCTTCAAGCATGCCAGCGACCCTGCCGCCGCCGCCCGCGCCAAGGCTTGTTCCAAGGGTAGTCCAGTGGAGAGAGCAGCAGCGAAGTAACCGCAAAACGTGTCGCCGGCGCCGACCGTATCCACGGGCTTGATCTTGAGTGCCGGCACTTGATGGAAGCCGTCAGGCGTCGCGGCCAGGACGCCTTCACCGCCCAGTGTCACGACAATCGTGTGGCCCGTCTTGGCAGCGAAAGCGCGCATGCGATCGGCGCGGTCGCCATCTCCGAGTTTCAGCAAAACGCAGTTCAGGTCGAACTCGGTTTCATTCGCCACAACGTAGTCGGCCTTGGCCAGATAGGTCGCCGCCTCGTCGCGATACGGTGCGGTATTGAGCACGCTGACGGCACCAGCCTCTCGGGCAGTGTCCAGCGCCGCATCGACAGTGTTGAGCGGGATCTCGTGCTGTAAAAGCACGATATCGCCCTTGCCCAGCCTTGCCTTCGCAAGATCACCCGGCACGACGGCGCCATTGGCGCCGGCCACCACCGCGATCATGTTCTCGCCATCGCCGCCTACGAGGATCAGGGCTGTTCCGGTGGATGCAGAACTTTCCGTAACGCCGGTCAGGTCAACGTTGCCGCCTTGCAAAAGGGCTAGCGCTTCGGCGGCGAAACTGTCCTTGCCGACAGCGCCGATCATGCGCACCGAAGCGCCCGCTCGCGCTGCCGCAAGCGCCTGATTGGCGCCCTTGCCTCCGGGCGCGGTGGTGAAGCTGGTTCCCTGCAACGTCTCGCCGGCAGCCGGCAGGCGCTCGAGATTGGCAATCAGGTCGAGGTTGATCGAGCCGATGACGATGATCATGGACGAGAAAGCCTCCGGGTTTCACCCGAAGGCTTATCGCGTAGGAGACCAATTGGAAATATGGTGCGTGGGACGCAGCGACAAATCAACCGGCGGAAAGTTGTCCTGCTTCCCATCCGAGGATCGCGCGCTTGCGGGTCAGGCCCCAGTGATAGCCGGTCAAGGCGCCTGACTTGGCCAGCGCCCGGTGGCAGGGAACCACGAAGGATATCGGATTGGCGCCGCAAGCCGCACCGACGGCGCGCGAGGCTTTCGGTTCGCCGATATCGGCGGCTAGAGACGAATAGGTGCGGGCGCGCCCCAGCGGAATGCGCAACAGCGCTTCCCAGACACGCACCTGGAAGTCGGTGCCGATCATGACGACGCGCAGGGGCTGGTCGGCCCGCCAGCGCGCCGGATCGAAGATGCGGGCGGCGTAAGGCTGGGTTGCCCCCATGTCCTCGACATAGTTGGCGTTTGGCCAACGACCCGACATATCGGCGAAGGCCGCCTGCTCTTCGCCCGGATCGTTGAACGAAAGCCCAGCGAGGCCACGGTCCGTCACCATGATCAAGGCAATGCCGAAGGGCGAGATGTGATAGCCGTAGCGGATCGTGAGCCCTGCGCCTCGCATCTTGTAGTCGCCGGGCGACATCGCTTCGTGGGTCACGAACAGATCATGCAGGCGTCCGGGACCTGACATGCCGACCTCAAGCGAAGCCTCCAGCAACGGCAGACCACTGTCCAAAAGCCTGCGGGCATGGTCGAGTGTCACCGCTTGCAGGAACGCCTTGGGCGACAGGCCGGCCCAACGGGTAAACAGTTTCTGCAGGCCGGTCGGCGTCTCGCCGACTTCCTCGGCCAGAACCTCCAGAGAGGGTTGATCGCGATAGTCGAGGCTGATCTTTTCAATCGCCCTGCGCACGACCTCGTAGTCGTTGCCGGAAGGCGTGATGTCTTTTTCGAGAATGGCGGACGGCTTCATCTGTGTCTGTGCGTTCATGGATTTTCTCCTTGAGCGCCAATATCGATGTGATGAGGTGGTTTCTCCACCCGATTCCTGCACGAAAGCAGGATTATTCAGCGCATTTTCGCGGTGGAGAGAGCATGCGAGAATGCCGTTGCAAAGCTTTCGCGGTCGTCGGGATTGAGAAAGCCGCCGATTGGCACAGTCTTGCCCCGCGCTTCCACGGCCATGCGGGTGATGCCGATTTCGGAGTGGCGCGCCACCGAAAAGCGGGTCCAGAACGGATTGAAGCGATGGGCTTCAGATTTGCCGGAAGGCGCGACTTTACGGATATCGAGTGCGGTGCGCGACACCGAAACCTCTTCGCGGGCTCGGGCGGCACGATAGTTCAGCCTAAAGGCAACGTAGATTGCAAGCACGTCCAATCCGAAGAAGCCGAATACGGGCCATGCGCCATGTGCCAGGAAGAAAATGCCGGTTACGGCCCAGCCTGCCAGCAGCGCGCCTATAAGGATCATGAAACCGGTGCGGCCGAGCGATCTGTGCGGCGTCAGAAGCGCCTTGAAAAAGGGCTCGTCAGCGGCGAAGTCGGCATTTGTCTCGGTCATGCGGCGATACTATAGGAAGGGCATGACCAAGCCCAAGCCCAAAAATAGTCCGGCCTCAAAAAACGACCCGGCGTCGGCGTCGCGCGTCGCAACGAAAGCCAAGGCCAGCACCCGTAGCGTCCGATCGAAGTCGCTCTACAGCGCGGCCGAAGTGCATGAGATATTCCGGCGCTTTTCTGTGCAGAGACCTGAGCCGAAAGGCGAGTTGGAACACGTCAACGCCTTTACGCTGCTGGTGGCGGTGGTGCTGTCGGCGCAGGCGACAGACATTGGCGTCAACAAGGCGACGCGCGCCTTGTTCAAGGTCGCGGATACGCCGGAAAAGATGCTTGCGCTTGGGGATGCGAAGGTCGGCGACTACATCCGGACCATTGGTCTCTGGCGTAACAAGGCCAAGAACGTGATTGCCCTCTCCGAGGCGCTTATTCGCGATCACGAGGGGGTGGTCCCAGATGACCGCGACGCGCTGGTCAAGTTGCCGGGGGTCGGGCGCAAGACGGCTAACGTCGTGCTCAACATGGCTTTCGGCCAGCACACGATGGCGGTCGATACGCACATATTCCGCATTGGCAACAGGCTTGGCCTTGCACCGGGCAAGACGCCCGAACAGGTCGAACGCGGGTTGGTCAAGATCATTCCCGATGAATACATGCGCCATGCCCACCACTGGCTGATCCTGCACGGACGCTATGTATGCAAGGCCCGCAAACCGGATTGTCCTTCGTGCGTTATTGCCGACATCTGCAAAGCCGCCGAGAAGACCACCAGCATCCCAGCGCCGCTTGTCGAACTCGGACCAACTGAGCCGATGGCATTGGCGGCCCTATAGGCCGTAGCCGCGCGCCATCGCTGCAGCGAAAACGGGAATCAGCAAAAAAACAATCGCCTGCGCCAGAATTGCCTTTCGCACGGAGGCGAGTTCGTCGTCCGGCACCTTGAAGGCCGCATTGCCGGCACTTTGGCGATTCCATGCGATAATCCGCATGGTTGGCCTGATGGACAGCAACCCGACGATGGCAAAGGCTGCGATCTTTGCCCAGAAAACCCAGTTGTAGACGTAAAATTCCCAACCTTTCAGGCCGTAGAGAACACGCGCCAGCCCAGCAATGATGACCAGCATTGCGATCATGCCGTAGTGGCGGTCGATGCGTCCGAGACGCCGCAGGGTCGAGGCGTCCAACGTGTTGCGTATCAGAACGAATTCCGCCGCGATGATGCCTGCCAGCGAAAACACCAGAAGGTGGTGGAGGATGGCGAGGATGAGATCGGTGGTGTCCATGGCTAGCTCCGGCTTGGCTTGGATGCGAGGGGGAAGTTAGCAGCCGTACGTGAAAAGCCCATACGGAAACGCCATCCGCTGGATGTTGACGCCATCTGCTGACAACCTACCTTTGTCGAATGACCGGATTGAAGCGTGCCATCAATGTCATGCCGCAGGACGTGCGTGCGCTATTTGATGCGCGCGGGCTGGCGCAAGCCTACGCCGAGCGTCCAGCCTATCAACGCAACGACTATCTTGGCTGGATCGCCCGCGCCAAACGAGCTGAAACGCGCCAGAGACGCGTCGACCAGATGCTGGATGAGCTTCAGCGCGGCGGCGTTTACATGAACATGGTCTGGCGCGGCTGAACGTTCAGTCTTCTTCAATCCTGGAGTATGAACTCGATGACGTTATCGCGTACCAGCGCTCCGGTCCTGGAAACGGAGCGGACGATCCTGCGGCCTCACAAGCTTGACGATTTCGACGCATACTGCGCCATGGGAACCGAGCCAGCCGTCTTTCGCTTCATCGGCGGCAGAGCGCGCACACGCGAGGAGAGTTGGCAAAGGCTGCTCCGGCATGGCGGCATGTGGTCGTTGATAGGCTACGGGTTCTGGGCCATCGAGGAAAAGGGCAGCGGACGCTTCATCGGCGAAGCCGGGTTCCACGATTTGAAGCGGGATATCGTGCCTTCGATCGAGGGTGTACCCGAAGCAGGTTGGGGTTTTGTGTCCGATGCTCATGGCAAAGGAATTGCCACCGAGGTGGTCAGCCGGTTTCTCGCATGGGGAGATGAGGTTTTCGGCCGTGTGCGGACCGTCTGCATTGTCGACCCCGAGAACACCGCATCACTGAATGTCGCGCAAAAATGCGGCTACCGGGAGGTCCTGCGTACCCTCTACAACGAGCATGATACGATCCTGCTCGAAAGGACCGGCCGTTCTTGAGCGGCACGGCTTCCAGGATCTATTTTTCTGATAGCCTTGCCCTGGCATCTTGAGCGGCCTGCTCGAGATCGTGGGCATCGTTGCCGAAAGCGCGTGTTGCCTGTGCTGCCGCTTCCAGCAGGGGAGGCGTCATACGCAGCAGGAACGCCCGATCCACGCGGGAACGTGGCCCGGCCAGTGTCATGGCCCCCAGCAATGCGCGGCCCGGACCGAATACCGGGGCCGAGATGCCGGAAGTCTCAGGGTCGCGGTCGCCGATCGACAGCCAGCAATAGGCGGAGCGAATCTTGTCGTTTTCCGCACCCTGTTCACCTGAAAAGGCCGACAGCACCCTTCCGCCTGAACCGAGACCGAGTGGCAGCGTATCGCCTTCGCGTACGGTATAGCGAATAGGGTGCTTGGATTCGATCCGGTACAGGCACGTTCTCACGTCGCCCGCGCGAACGTAGAAGGCAACGCTTTCCCAACTTAGTTCGGCCAGATCGCGCATAACGGGCAACAGGATTTCTGCCGTTACCACAGACCGTTGGTAAAGGGTGCCGAGGCGGAATGCCCCCTGACCGATACGATAGCGGCCATCTTCCGACCGCTCCAGCAATTGTCCACGCAAAAGTGATCCGCATATCCGCAGGATCGTACTCTTGTAGAAACCGGTGCGTGTCGCGATTTCAGCAAGGCTGAGCGATGGATCGGATGCCGTGAATGCGCCAAGAATCGCGATGGCGCGATCCAGGGCGGCGACGCCTTCGCCAGCCGGTCTGTCCTGCCCTTTGGATTTGCGGCGTGTGTCCACGGTCTTTCCTCGTTTTCATATAGTTTTCCTGTAAATGTGCGTTCTGTCTAGCAGAATGATGTTCCGCTTGACAGAACGAGGTCGGGATTGCACATTTTTTGACGACGGGCCCTATCGCGGGTACGTTTCGCAGGCGCCAGGAGGAGGCGCCACAGACTGGAGGAACCTCATGTTGAATAGACGCCGATTCCTGGCGGGCACCGCTATGGCTGGTGTGGCCGGGCTGGTAGCATCGCACACTACGCTCGCACTTGCGCAGGATGCGCCGCAGCTTTCGATCTTTGTGCCTGCCGCTCCTGGCGGTGGCTGGGACCAGACGGCCCGCACGATGGATCAGGTAATGCGCAAGGAAAACCTGATTTCGGGCTCGCAGATCACCAATGTGGGCGGCGCCGGTGGCGCCGTCGGCTTGCCACAGTTCGTCAGCCAATGGGCAGGCAAGGGCAATTCGCTGATGGTGGCAGGCATGGTCATGGTTGGCGCGTTGCTGACCAACAAGTCGCCTGTCACGTTGGACCAGGTAACGCCGATTGCCCGCCTGACCGGTGAGTTCGAGGCGATCGTCGTGCCTGCGGCATCGCCGTTCAAGACGGTGCAGGAATTCGCGGCCGCCCTTAAGGCGGACCCGACCAAGGTCCCAGTCGCCGGCGGTTCCGCTGGTGGTTCAGACCATATCCTGTTCGGCCTGATTGCCAAGACTGTCGGCGTTCCGGCAACCAGCCTCTCCTATGTGCCGTTCGCCGGTGGTGGCGAGGCATTGGCAGCCTTGCTCGGCAATCAGGTCGCTGCGGGCATTTCCGGCTACGGCGAATTTGCAGAACAGGTGAAGGCTGGAACGCTGCGGCTGCTTGCAGTGTCTTCCGGAGAACGCCAGGAAGGTATTGATGCGCCAACGCTGAAAGAATCCGGCATCGACGTTGAACTGTTCAACTGGCGTGGCGTGTTCGCGCCTCCCGGTATTTCGGACGACGACAAGGCAGCCATGATTGCGCTGGTCGAGAAAATGGCGGGTTCGGCCGCGTGGGCCGAAGAGTGCAAGAACCGCAACTGGTCGTCGATCCTGCTCACCGGGGACGACTACGTGAAGTTCGTCAACGAGGACAGGACGCGTATCGAGGCGATCCTGAAGGATCTTGGCCTCGCATAGGAAAGTGGAGGGGCGGCGGAATGCCGCCCCTCAATCTTTTCCTGCAGTTGCCCGACGACATGTCTCCGCGTCGTTGGTGCTGAGTCGGATACTCCGCCAGGGCGCGGTCGTCTCGGGAGGTGAGAATGAGCAACGGCGAACAGCCTGCCGTACAACCGCGCCTTGCGGTCCCTGAATTCTTGATCGGCCTTGGCATGCTGGCGGCGTCAGGCGCAGCCCTTTGGCAGACCTTGGCGATCCCGATTTCGCCGCTCTACTCTAAGGTCGGTCCGACAGTATTTCCCTATATCACCACCGTGGGCATGACGGTGCTTTCCGTGCTGCTGATCGTGAAGGCGCTCCGCGGTGGCTGGCAGCCCGAGGAAGAAAAGGAAACACCGACTGACTGGAAAGCGATGGGGTTTGTCGTTGCCGGTCTGGTCGCCAATCTCGTGTTGATCCAGCCGCTCGGGTTCACCGTTGCATCGGTCGCGATGTATGTGCTGGTCTGTTACGGCTTTGGCAGCCGCAACCCGTTGCGCGATGCGTTGATCGGACTGGTGCTGGCGCTCGCCGCCTATTTCGGCTTTGCCAAGGCGCTCGGCGTCAATATCGGCGCCGGTTTCATCGAAAACCTGCTGGGAGCCTGACACATGGACACTCTCAGCCAACTGGCGCACGGCTTTGCAGTCGCCTTCACGCCCGTCAACCTGCTCTGGTGCCTGCTTGGCACGACGCTCGGTACGGCCATCGGCGTGCTGCCGGGTCTGGGGCCGGCGCTTACCATCGCTCTCCTTTTGCCCATCACCTACCAGGTTGCGCCAGAAGCATCGTTCATCCTGTTTGCCGGCATCTACTATGGCGCCATGTATGGCGGTTCGACCACCTCGATCCTGCTCAACACGCCGGGCGAAAGCGCCACGATCGTCACTGCACTGGAAGGTAACAAGATGGCCCGCTCGGGGCGAGGCGGTGCAGCACTTGCCACCTCCGCCATCGGTTCCTTCGTGGCAGGCACGATAGGCACGCTGGGCGTTGCATTCCTTGCCCCAGTCGTCGTCGGCATCGCGCTGGCTTTTGGGCCGGCGGAGTATACCTCGCTGATGGTGCTGGCTTTCATAACGGTTTCCGCCGTGCTGGGCTCCTCGGCGGTGCGTGGCCTTACCAGCCTGTTCATCGGGTTCGTCATCGGGTTGATCGGCGTCGATCTCCAGACCGGACAGCCACGCTTCACGTTCGGCTCGACGGAACTGCTTGACGGCATCGATGTCATCATCGGTGCGGTTGGCTTGTTCGCTGTCGGCGAAACGCTTTACGTTGCCTCGCGCCGCTATGCCGGCAAGGACGAAATCGTGCCGCTGCGCGGTTCGCTCTACATGACCGCGCAGGAGTGGGGTCGTTCATGGAAAGCCTGGATCCGTGGCGCGTTCATTGGTTTCCCCATTGGGGCAATGCCGGCGGGCGGTGCTGAAATCCCGACCTTTCTCTCCTACGCATTGGAAAAGAAGCTTTCCAAGCACAAGGAAGAATTCGGTACTGTTGGCGCCATCGAAGGCGTAGCCGGCCCGGAGGCCGCCAACAACGCTTCGGCGGCGGGCGTTCTGGTCCCCATGCTGACGCTCGGCCTGCCGACATCGGCGACGGCCGCGATCATGCTCTCCGCGTTCCAGAGCTATGGCATCAATCCCGGACCCCTGCTTTTGACAACGCAGGGCAACCTGGTCTGGGGGCTGATCGCCAGCCTCTTCATCGCCAACGTCATCCTCGTCATCCTGAACTTGCCGCTGATCGGTCTTTGGGTTCGCTTGCTGAAGATTCCCGCACCGCAGATGTATGCGGGCATCCTGGTGTTCGCCACCGTCGGCACCTACGGTATCTCGCGGTCGGTCACCGATCTGGTCGTGCTCTACCTGCTTGGTGCGGCAGGGTTCCTGATGCGCCGTTTCGACTTCCCGACGGCGCCAGTCATCATCGGCATGATCCTCGGACCTTTGGCGGAAGCGCAGTTCCGTCGCGCCATGACCATCTCCAATGGCGACTGGACGGTATTCTTCACTCACCCGCTGTCACTGTTCCTGCTGACATTGGCAGCGCTCGGCATGTTCGGGCCGATGGTCTGGTCCTACTACGACCGCAAACGGTTGCGTGGACCCGAACATGTCCCGGGCGACGCCTGAGCGGTAGGCTGACGTGATAGACCTGCTTGCCGGAATACGGGTTCTCGACCTTACCAATGTGTTGGCCGGGCCTTATTGCGCCTATCAATTGGCGTTGCTCGGAGCTGATGTCATAAAGGTCGAGGCCCCGTCCGGTGGTGACCTGGCAAGGCAACTCGGTGCCTCCGCCAAGCTCAATGAAGCCGGCATGGGCGCATCCTTTCTCGCGCAAAATGCCGGCAAGCGCTCCGTCGTGCTCGATCTCAAGGATGCCGGCGACCGGGAGCGCTTTCTCGATCTTGTCGCGACGGCGGATGCATTGGTGGAAAATTTCCGGCCGGGCGTCATGGCGCGACTTGGCCTGGGCTACGAAACCTTGAGGGAAGTTCGGCCAAGCCTCGTCTATTGTGCGATTTCGGGTTTCGGGCAGACCGGCCCGATGCGCGACAATCCGGCCTATGACCAGATCATCCAAGGCCTGTCGGGCATTATGAGCATCACCGGCACGCCAGAGACTGCGCCGCTTCGTGTTGGTTATCCGGTGGCAGACACACTTGGCGGGCTAGTCGGCGCGTTTTCCATCGCTGCCGCACTGGTACGGCAGAAGACGAGCGGGCAGGGCGCGTTCCTCGACGTGTCGATGCTTGAGTGCACGCTGTCGGCCTTGGGCTGGCCGGTCTCCAATTACCTCACAGCCGGTGTCGATCCGCGCCCCATGGGCAATGACAATATGACCGCTGCACCCTCCGGTACGTTCCGAACGGCCGACGGATTGCTCAATATCGCCGCTAACAAACAGGAGCAGTTCGTCGCCTTGTGCCGGCTCATTGGAGCGCCGGAATTGGCGCAGGATTCGCGTTTTGCAGAGCGCGAGGCGCGCAAACTCAACCGCAAGGCCCTGACGGTCCTGATCGAAGCTGCGCTTGTCGCCGAGCCGGCGTCGATTTGGGAGGAACGAATGAACCGGGCCGGCATTCCTGCCGGTCGCGTGCTGACAATTCCGCAAGTCCTCACCGAGCCGCAAGTTATGGAGCGCAAGCTGACAACCCGTTTTGAAACGGTTCCGGGCGTCGAAGGACCGTTGACCGTTGTTCGTGGCGGGGTACTCGTTGATGGAGAGGCCCCATCGCCCGCCGTGCCGCCACCTGCTCTTGGCCAACACATGGATGAGCTCTTCTCAAGCCTGCCCAAGCGCGCGGGTGCGCCGGCATGAGTGAGCGGGATAAGGATGAAGGCCGCAGCCGTGGCGAGCAGTGGTGGGAAACTTCCATCATCGAGATGATGCCCGGCATCATCCGCTTGCGCGGCTACGAGATCCAGGATCTCATCGGGCGCGTCAGTTTCCCTGCCATGATCTGGTTGATGCTGCGTGGCGAACTGCCGGGCGAACAGCAGGCCGAGCTTCTGGGCATCGCGCTTGGCGCTGCTGTGGATCACGGTCCGCAAGCGCCGTCGATCGCCATTGCCCGTATGGCAGCTACCTGCGGCGTCGGCATCAACAGCGCCATGGCCTCCGCCATCAACGTCCTCGGCGATGTGCATGGCGGGGCGGGAGAACAGGCGCTGGCGTTCTATGGGGATATTGCAGCAGCCATGGATGCCGGCGCGGCAATCGAGCAGGCCGTCGCCTCCAGCTTGGACAAGTTCTTTGCGGAGGATCGCGGCTATGTGCCCGGCTTCGGCCATCGCTTCCATCCGATCGATCCCCGCGCCCCGCGTCTTTTGGAGATCACCCGGAACTTTGCCGCCCGTGGTGTGGTTGGTGGCCGATTTGCGGCCATTGCCGAAACGATAGAGGCGGAAATCGCGCGCCGGAAAGGCAAGCAGATCCCGCTCAACATCGACGGTGCCACGGCCGTCATCTATGGCGAACTCGGATTTCCGCCGCCGCTGACGCGTGGCCTGTTCGTGTTGTCGCGTTCTGTCGGCATCCTTGCCCATGCATGGGAGCAGTCGCAACGTGGCGAGCGCAACAAGGGGCCGCTGCCGCGTGAGTGGCTGTGGGCCTATTCCGGTGCCCTGAAGCGTGGGCTGCCTGACGAGGACGACACAGGCGGTTAGCGCGCTACGCTTCCGCAGGTACCTTCAGCGTCTTCAGCAGGCTCGACAGTTCTGGTTCGTCGATCAAGGTTGCCGCCTGCACAGGAGACAGCCACGCGCGCTGACGCTTTGCCGTTTCCTTCCACTTAGGCAATTGATCCTCGACCCTGAGCAGATAAACGGTCACATCGACGCGCACGAAGCCCGCCGACAGGCGCTTCCAGTATGAATAGCCACCCGCTGGAGCTTTAAGCGTCTTGCCGACAACGCCGGCCTCTTCCATTGCCTCGATCGTTGCCGCCTTGCGCCCGCTCTTGCCTTTCATCGGCCAGCCCTTGGGTACGATGAAGCGCTTGGTCTCGCGCGACGTAACCAGCATCACCTCGATCTCGCCGGTATCGCCGATCCGAAACGGAATGGCGGCGACCTGCCGGACCCGTTCGCCTTTCTTGGCCTTGCGTATGGCTCTTTTTTTAGGTGTCGGCATATGACTATCTCGTTCGTCGCCCGTATAGGCCATCGCTGTTCACCAGAATGACGCTTGCGCACCGATTCTGTTGCTACAAGATAGACGGCTAATTATTTCAGGCAAACCGCGCTAGCGGCATTTCTTCACATAAGTGTTGCCGAATACTTCGGTTCGGCAGTTCGATCCGATCGTTGGCACATTCGGCCGCTGCAGTTGGAGCGGCACGACCTGCTGCCTGTCCTGCTGGCGAAATTGCTGCTGTTGCTGCTGGAACTGCTGCCGCTGCAACTGGTTCTGCAGAACCATCAGTTCCGTCGCCCGATCCTGAGCTGCGGAGAGGCCGGGGTTGATCGAAGTCACGGGTTCTGCTGCTTGTGCGACACCAATTACGGCGGGAAGCAGCGCCAGGCTTGTGCAAAGAGCAATCGTCAGCTTTTGGGTTCGTTGCATGGCGGCTTCAACCTACTATGCCGAATATATAGGGCTCGATTGCGAAAAGTGGAATGCGGCGTTCGAAAATGGCTTCCTAGAATATGAACCGACCGGCCGTCTTGCGGTGCGCCGGAAAAGAAAAAGGCCGCCTTTCGGCGGCCTTCCTTACCCTCGTTGCCTCCTGGGCAACGTGAATGAACTGATTAACGGCAGCTGTCGGTGTCGCCAACGCAATCTGCGACAGCCTGGAACTTGGTGTTCAGAGCGGAGCCGAGCGCGCCAGCGCCAACGATGATGGCAAGAGCGATCAGAGCTGCGATAAGGCCGTATTCGATAGCCGTGGCGCCCGACTCGTCCTTGACGAAACGCGAAAGAAGCTTGGTCATGAGAGTATTCCTTTTGCCCAGGTTGTGACTTCCGTAAGACGGTCTCTTGTCGAACCGTGGCCTAACCTTGCAGGGAACCGATTTCGGTTGCGTTAAAGGGAATGGTAAACGAAAGGTAGTGTGGCGCGTGCTTAACAAATGCCGAATGAAATCGGCAGGTTAATATAGAAATGCTTCCTATTGTGGGGTGGTTGTCTCCCCGTCAAAGGTCGGGCCGTGGCTTATCGACTGCGCCGAGCTAGGCTCGCGGAAACTGGCTTTCGCACAACCATGAAGGCTGGCCCTTCATGGCGGTGGCAGTCGAGCCTGAATGAGGCAGCGAGGTGTGTCGCTTACGCGGTCACTGGTGCAAGGCTCTGTCGGCGAACCGCCAGTTGCGTGCAGAAAGCCGCAAAGGCAAATACCGCAAGGCCAGCCGGAATGTCGGCGAGGTGGTGACCACCGTGAACAAGAACTGCCGGCAAAACGATAAGGTTGATGACCAGATAGGGCGCAAACAGCCACTTCACGTTGCGGGCATAGTAAGTGGCGGTAACCGCCAGTACGATGTGGAACGATGGGAAAGCGATCAACCCGCGCAACTCGTTCGGGCTGAGAAATGGGGAGCCGTTTTTCAACAGCGCCAGGATTTCCAGGCCATAGGCCGGATCCACTATTGGCCGCACCGCGCGCATGACTTCATCCGGCAGCGTGTGGTAGGCCTTCGCGCCGGCGCTCGGAAACAGACCCCAGAACATCACGGAGATCGTCCCTGCAACCACCACGGTGATCATCAAGCCGTGCAGGTCGTCCATGCGCGAACTCAGGCTGAGCACCACCAGCAGCAGGGCAATCTGTGGCAAGGTGGATGCGTAGGAAAAGCGCATGAGTTCGTTGAACCACGGATGGTGCGCAGCCCATCCAAGCATTCCGGGCCAGTCGTAACCCATCGCTGCATCGATCTGGAAAAGCCAATGGTCGATCGTCGGATTCGAATTTGGCGTCAAAAGGTAATTGAACAGCGACATGACCGCCGTGAAGAAAATGAAGAGCCCGGCGCTCGTTGCCATAGCGCCAATCGTGTCGCTACGTCCCGAGCGGCGGTAGAAAAGACCCAGCACAAGAAGCGCTGACACCAAAGCCGCAAGGGTTCCGTAAGCAGCAAGGTCCACCCGTGGGCCTCGCACGAGGATCAAGGCGACGTCGATCAATGCCACCGTCGCGGATACCCTGAGGACGAAAGCCTCCGCGGGAAAGAGATGCGTCGCTGCCGTTTTCATGTTCCCTGCTTTGCACAAGAAGCTCAAGAATTCGCTAATCGGGGTGGCGTGGAGGTTCGCGGCGCGGCTCTTCAATTTCTCGTTTGAACGATTGCGCCGAAGCGTCGTCCGCCATATCTGTCTATCCGAAACAGACATTGGAAAGATCTGGATGTTTCGCTTTGTGTTCCGTTTGGCTGCGATGATTTCGCTTTCGATTGCCGTCATCATGGCGGTACTCGATGCAACGCGTACCGTCGCCGCCTCGCAATTGGTCCTGACGCCGCTCAAGACGAGCTGGAATGCCGTGTCACCGCAGACGATGAGTGCTGCTGAAATATTTGTACGCGAAAAAATGGCGCCTGTTTTGTGGGACGTCGGCGCCGACTGGTTGCTCAGCTTGCCGGGCTGCGTGATTTTCGCCGGATTGGCTCTCGCATTCTACGCCATTGGCTACAGGCGCGAGCGAGTTGCCGGACGATACGTTGCGACCTGATCTTTCCGGTGCTTCGGCACAATGAAAGGAAGACGACTTGTTTTTTCTCAGCGATATCTTGAACAAGAAAATTACCTTGCCGAAAGCTGGCGAGGCGCTTCCCGGTCGCGACAAGGCTATTGCGACAGCGGCGAAACACTATGTGTCCAAGCATCCGCTCAAGGGACCCTATCCGGAAGGGCTGGAGAGGGCCCTGTTTGGCATGGGATGTTTCTGGGGTGCCGAGCGGCTGTTCTGGCAAACGGAAGGCGTATGGGTAACCGCAGCGGGATATGCCGGTGGCCTCACGCCTAATCCCACCTATCAGGAAACCTGCACCGGCCTGACCGGTCATGCCGAGGTCGTTTTGGTGGTCTTCGACCCGAAGATCGTTTCGTACAGCGAGTTGCTCAAGCTGTTTTGGGAAAGCCACGATCCTACGCAAGGCATGCGCCAGGGCAACGATGTCGGCACCACCTACCGCTCGGCGATCTATACCTATGACGAGGCTCAATATCAGGCGGCGATTGCGTCGCGTGACGCTTACGACGCTTCGTTGCGCAGTGCCGGTCGCAGTCAGATCAGCACGGAGATCGCGCCAGCGCCCGAGTTTTACTTCGCCGAGGAAGGACACCAGCAGTATCTGGCCAAGAATCCCAATGGTTATTGCGGCCTGCAGGGAACAGGCGTGGCATGCCCGATTCCGGCTGCGGCTTCGGCTTGATGTAACGAAGGTAACACCAGATCGTATCATCGCGGTTTGGTGATTGCGATTTTCCAAAAGGTCAAAAATTCAGGATGAATTTTGTTTCCGGCCATGCCAGATTGGCTTTGGCGGGGGCCGAAGTTCCCGCCCAATCTGCGCGCCGGCGCTGAAAGTGCCCGGTGCGCTGCACTACAACGGAAAAACAACCGACAGGGTGTGGACCACATGAAACGTATCGTCCTCGGCCTTTTGGCCGCTACAGCCATGATTTTCCCGGCTTTCGCCGCGGACATCCAGCCGGCTCTGCTGTACGATCTCGGCGGAAAGTTCGACAAATCCTTCAACGAGGCTGCCTATAACGGAGCCGAGAAGTTCAAGACCGAAACCGGCATTGCCTATGTCGAGTTCGAAGTTTCCAACGCTTCGCAGCGCGAGCAGGCACTGCGCCGCTTTGCCGAAGATGGCCGCAGCCCGATCGTCATGGCAGGCTTCTCCTGGGTGGATTCCCTGAAGAAGGTTGCCGCCGAGTATCCTGAACTCAAGTTTGCGATCATTGATGACGCGGTCGACCTGCCGAATGTGCGCTCTTTGGTGTTCAAGGAGCATGAAGGTTCCTATCTGGTCGGCGTGATGGCGGCGATCGCGTCGAAGTCCAAGAAGGTCGGCTTCATCGGCGGTATGGACATTCCGCTGATCCGCAAGTTCGGCTGCGGCTATGTCGGCGGCGCGAAGGCGGCGGGGGCCACGGACGTGATCCAGAACATGACCGGCGATACGCCTGCTGCATGGAACGATCCGGCCAAGGGCGGTGAAATCGCCAAGACCCAGATCGACCAGGGTGCGGACGTCATCTACGCCGCAGCGGGCGGCACTGGCGTCGGTGTGCTGCAAGCCGCTGCCGATGCCGGCAAGCTCGGTATCGGCGTCGATTCCAACCAGAACGGCCTGCAGCCCGGTAAAGTGCTGACCTCGATGCTCAAGCGCGTCGACGTCGCCGTCTACAATTCGTTCATGGATGCCAAGGACGACAAGTTCACCGCGGGCCTGAACAATCTCGGCCTCAAGGAAGGCGGCGTCGACTACGCCATGGACGACAACAACAAGGACCTCGTTACGGCGGATATGAAGGCTGCCGTCGAAAAGGCCAAGGCCGACATCATCGCCGGCACGGTCGAGGTTCACGACTACACGTCGGATAGCGCCTGCCCTTACTGATCCGCGCGAAATGGTATCGAGACCGCCGGGATCATCCCGGCGGTTTTCTTTTGGGGGAAGCGATGTCGCCGACGATTGTCCCGATGCGCAAGGAGCACGCGCGTGCCGTTTCGCTTCTGCGATTCTCCGCTTTCTTTGAAGGCAGCGACCGCACCCCGGAACAGGATGCAGGCGAATTATGCGCGCTTGTCGAGAACAACGATTTTGAAACGGCGTTGGTCGCGCTTGTGGACGAGAAACCCATGGGCTCGGTGCTGCTTGTTCGCCACGAACTCGACGCCGCACACGATCTCACGCCGTGGCTGGCAGGCCTTGTGGTCGCCGAAGATCACCGGCATCTCGGCATCGGTTCGCCTCTGGTCAGGGCGCTGGAAACCCAGGCTCGATCGCTCGGCGTCGAAACGCTCTATCTCTACACGTGGGAAGCGCGCGATTTTTATGCCCGGCTCGGCTGGAAGGGCGTCGAAACGTTCGTCCAGGACGATGAGCCGATGATGCTCATGTCGCGTCGCTTGCGTTCATAGCTTTCCGGCCAGATAGCCGAGCGCAAACATCAAGATTAGGCCAAGCGCAACAATCAGGCCGCGCATCGCGCTTTTTCCACTGGCTCCGGTGTCCACCACATTCCGTCCCGTGTTGGAAACGGGAACTCCAGAGGGTGCAAAATTTCCGCCCGTCTCCCGGGCACTGCCTTGCATCTGCGGCAACGCGGATATCCGGTTGAGCACGGAGTTCCAGCCCTTGTCGGCGTGATTGGCGTTGTTGTCGCCGAGATCGAATACATGCGCCCGCTCGGCCATCTGGAGAACCGCATCGCGAAATGCCGGGTCAAGCTCCAGGTCACGCTCGGCGCGTTCCCGTTCCTCTTCGTCCATCAGGCCAAGCACATAGCTGCCGGCCCGCTTGCTGCGGTCTCGTTCACCTGTCATTGCCACTGTCCCCCAGAGGCAGGACCTGTCGATCCGGTCGCGTCTATTTACCAGTGAGGCGGTTTTGTTACCGGTATCTCGCCGGCCGACTGCTCTTCCAACTCCAGGAAGCGCTCAGTCAGCGCGTCGAGCTTATGCTGAAGGCGTTCGATCACTTTCCATTGTTCGGCTATCTGGCCGGATAGCTCTTCGATGACTTTTTCCTGTTCGGCCGAACGGATTTCCAGCGCCGTCTGCCGATCTTCGGTCGTGATCATCCGCTGAATCCTTCGTCTTGTCATCTACCCGGCACGAAACATCCGCCGGCACCTGCTCTAGCAATTATCACGGCACGGTGTGGTGAGGGAAATTGACAAGCGGTCTGCCTTTTGTCGAGAGTGGACCCGATTGGCACCGTCATTGGGCCATGCTAGTCATTTTTGACCAAGCGATAAAAACAATGGGAACACCCGCATGGGCCAGGCCGCCATCGAATTGATTGGCATCAACAAGAGCTTTGGCGCTGTCCATGCCAATCGCGACATCAATCTCGAAATCCCGCGCGGCACCATCCATGGCATCGTCGGCGAAAATGGAGCGGGCAAGTCGACGCTGATGTCGATCCTGTACGGCTTTTACCAGGCTGACAGCGGTGAGATCAGGGTCAACGGCAAACCGGCGGCAATCAAGACGTCCAACGACGCCATCGCAGCCGGCATCGGCATGGTCCACCAGCACTTCATGCTGGTCGAGAATTTCACCGTGCTTGAAAACATCATCTTGGGTGCCGAGGGCGAGGCGCTGCTCAAGACCAGCATCGCCAAGGCACGCTCCGAACTTCAAAGGCTTGAGCGGGAATACGGCCTTGAGGTGGACCCCGACGCCATCATCGAGGAGTTGCCGGTCGGCATCCAGCAGCGCGTGGAAATCCTCAAGGCGCTCTATCGCGGCGCTGAAATCCTGATCCTCGACGAACCCACCGGTGTTCTTACGCCGGCCGAGGCCGACCATCTCTTCCGCATCCTCAAGCAATTGAAGGAACAGGGCAAAACCGTCGTGCTGATCACGCACAAGCTGCGTGAGATCATGGCGATCACCGACAACGTCTCGGTGATGCGGCAAGGCACTATGGTGGCGACGCGCGAGACCAAGAAGACTACCGTCGAGGAACTCGCCGAACTCATGGTCGGGCGGCGCGTGTTGCTTCGCGTCGAAAAGGGCGCTGCCAATACAGGAGCGGTTAAGCTGGCAGTTTCCAATCTGACTGTGCGGGATCAGCGCGGCGTCACCATGGTTGACGATGTTTCGTTCGAGGTGCGCGCCGGAGAGATCGTCGGTATCGCGGGCGTTGCCGGCAACGGGCAATCGGAGCTGATCGAGGCGATCTCAGGCATCAGGCGTGCTGTCTCGGGCAGCGTTCTGCTCGATGGCAAGCCGATCGACGTCACCGGCACCGCCGACCCCGGCGAATTGCGCGACCGTGGTCTTGCCCACGTTCCGGAAGACCGCCATCATGTCGGGCTGGTTCTGGCTTTTGAGGAAAACGAGAATTCGATCCTCGGCTATCATGACGACGAACGCTACCGGAAAGGCCTGCTTCTCGACATAGACGCTATCCGCAACGACGCGAAGTCGAAGATCGAAGGCTACGATATCCGCCCACCTGACTGTCGGCTCAAGACGGCCAATTTTTCCGGCGGTAACCAGCAGAAGATCGTGCTGGCGCGCGAGATGGAGCAGGACCCCGGTGTCTTGATCGTCGGCCAGCCTACGCGCGGTGTCGATGTCGGCGCCATCGAGTTCATCCACAAGCGTCTCATCGCCATGCGCGACCAAGGCAAGGCCGTGCTGCTCATCTCGGTCGAGCTTGACGAGATCCGTTCGCTTTCCGATCGCATCCTGGTCATGTTTGCCGGCCGCATCGTTGGCGAACGCGGACCCGAGGCGAGCGAAGGCGAGCTTGGCCTGCTCATGGCGGGCGTCGAACAGCGGGAGGCCGCAGAGTGAGCACCCCATATGCCAAGCTTCCTGCCTGGGCCGACTATGGCCTGATCCCGCTTATCAACCTGGCTGTCGCTTTCATCGTTGCCGGGTTCGTCGTCCTCCTGGTCGGTGAGAATCCATTGCGGGCCGCGGCCATCCTCGTCGAAGGCGCTTTTGGGCGCGGGCAGGGCATTGCGTTTACGCTCTACTACGCCACCACCTTCATTTTCACCGGACTATCGGTTGCGGTGGCCGTCCACTGCGGCCTCTTCAATATCGGTACGGAAGGACAGGCCTACATCGCCGGCCTCGGCGTGGCGGTCGTCTGTCTGACGTTCGATGCCACCTTGCCGTGGTGGTTGACCTTTCCGCTGGCAACGCTCGCGGCGGCGGCGATGGGAGCGCTGTGGGCGCTGCTTCCGGCCTATCTTCAGGCCAAGCGCGGCTCGCACATCGTCATCACCACAATCATGTTCAACTTCATAGCCGCCTCGATCATGGTCTACCTGCTCGTTGGCATGCTGAAGCCGCCGGGCTCGATGGCGCCGCAGACGCGCATCTTCCTTGAGGGAGCGCAGTTGCCAAAGCTCAACTGGGTCATCGAACTGTTCGGCGCGCGGGTGCGTTCGGCTCCGCTCAACATTTCCTTCCTCCTCGCGCTGCTAATGGCGTTCCTGACATGGGTGCTGATCTGGCGCACGCGGCTCGGCTACGAGATCCGCACCTATGGCCACAGCCCCAAAGCAGCGCGCTATGCCGGCATTTCGGAAACCCGCATCATCATCATCACCATGATGATCTCGGGTGCGCTGGGCGGCATGATGGCTCTCAACCCAACAATGGGCGACCAGCACAATGTGGCGATCGATTTCGTCAGCGGCGCCGGCTTCGTCGGCATCGCGGTGGCGCTGATGGGGCGCTCGCATCCCGTCGGCATCGTGCTGGCCGCAATCCTGTTCGGCATGCTGTATCAGGGCGGCGCGGAACTGGCCTTTGAGATGCCTGCGATCAGCCGCGACATGATCGTCATTATCCAGGGACTGGTCATTCTGTTTGCCGGTGCGCTCGAGCACATGTTCCGACCGTCGATCCAGGCGCTGTTCGCTTCGTTCAGCCCGAAGTCCGTCGGCATGGCTGCGACCAAGGGCAAGGGGGCGTAGATGGATATCTTCAACATCATCATCCAGACGCTCGATTCAACGCTGCGCCTGTCTGTGCCGCTGTTGCTTGCCTGCCTTGCCGGGCTCTATTCGGAACGCTCCGGCATCTTCGACATCGGCCTTGAAGGCAAGATGCTGGTCGGCGCCTTTGCCGGTGCCGCCGCCGCGTCGGTTTTCCACTCCGCCTTCATCGGGCTTGGCATGGCGATCCTCATCTCCATTTCCTTCGCAATGATCCACGGCTTCGCCTCGATCACCCATCGCGGCAACCAGATCGTGTCCGGCGTCGCCATCAATTTCATCGCCGCGGGTTCCACAGTCATTCTGGGTCAGGCATGGTTCCAGCAAGGTGGGCGCACGCCAGCGCTGGCTGAAGGCGAACGGTTCTCGCCGATCACCTTGCCCGGAGCCGATGCGGTCAAGGATATCCCGGTGCTCGGTCACCTTTATTCCGAGCTGTTGTCGGGGCATTCGCTGATCGCCTACATCGCCTTTGCCATGGTGCCGATCACTTGGTGGGTGCTTTACCGCACACGCTTCGGCCTTCGCCTGCGCGCCGTCGGCGAGAACCCGGCCGCTGTCGATACAGCCGGTATTTCGGTTACGTGGCTGCGCTATCGCGCGTTGCTGTGCACCGGTGTGCTGACGGGATTGGCGGGCGCCTATCTGTCGATGACTCAGAACGGCGGCTTCGTGAAAGACATGACTGCCGGCAAGGGCTACATCGCGCTTGCCGCTCTCATCTTCGCCAAGTGGAAGCCGGTCAATGCCATGTTTGCCTGTCTCTTGTTCGGATTCCTCGACGCGTTGGCCATCCGTCTCCAGGGCACACCATTGCCCATCATCGGCAAGGTGCCGGTGCAGTTCATGCAGGCGCTGCCCTACATACTGACGGTCGTATTGCTGGCAGGGTTCATCGGCAAGGCGATCCCGCCACGCGCTGGCGGCGTGCCTTACGTGAAGGAACGATAAGCATGATCCAAAAAAGTGGATGCCGGTTTTTGGTCAAGATCATGCGCAAGGAAACAAGCAATGTCGCATGACCTCTACCTTGCCGCGAAAGCGGCCATGGCCAAGGCCTATGCGCCCTATTCGAAGTTCCCGGTCGGCGCTGCCATCCGCACCGAGGATGGTCGCATCTTCGCCGGCGCCAATATCGAGGTCGCTTCCTATCCGGAAGGCTGGTGCGCCGAAACCACGGCGCTTGGTCACTACATCATGGGCGGAGGCGGCAAGATTGTCGAAATCGCGGTGATCGCCGAACGCATGGCCAAATGTTCCCCCTGCGGCGGATGCCGCCAGCGGTTGGCGGAATTTACCCGTCCCGACACCCGGCTCTATCTGTGTGACGAAACCGGCGTAGCTGAAACCGTGACGATGGGCGACATGCTGCCCTGCGGCTTCCGTGGCGATATCCTCAAATGAAGCAGGCAATCGACCGTCTCACGGAACGGCTGGACGGGCTGATGCCGACGACGGCGCTGGTGCTGGGTTCGGGTCTTGGCAATCTCGCCGAACAGGTAGAGGACGCGATCCGCGTCCCGCATTCCGAATTGCCGGGGTTTCCCAAAAGCGGTGTCACCGGCCATGTTGGCGAGGTCGTTGCCGGCAAGTTTGCCGGACAGCCGGTGCTGATGCTCTCAGGCCGTGCCCATTACTATGAGCACGGCGACGCCGCTGTCATGCGCCCGGTTATCGAGACGCTTGCCGGCCTTGGCGTGAACAAGCTCATTTTGACCAACGCGGCGGGCTCGCTGGACCCCGACATGCCGCCCGGATCGGTCATGCTGATAACCGATCACATCAATTTTTCCGGCTCGAACCCATTGTTCGGCGAGCCGAGCGACCGCCGCTTCGTCGGTCTCACCGAAGCCTATGACGCAGGTATGCGCTCGGCCTTTGAAAAGGCTGCAAAGGCTACCCACACCCAGTTGCATAAAGGCGTCTACATGTGGTTCTCGGGACCGTCCTTCGAGACGCCGGCCGAGATACGCATGGCTCGGCTATTCGGGGCCAATGCGGTGGGCATGTCCACAGTGCCTGAGGTTATCCTTGCCCGCTTCTTCGGGCTTCGCGTTGCCGCCTGCTCGGTTATCACCAACCTTGCCGCCGGCATGACTGGGGCTGAGCTTTCGCACCAGGAAACCAAGGACATGGCGCCACTTGGCGGTGCGCGTCTGGCAACTGTTCTCAAATACGTCTTTCGCAAGGGCCTGCTTGATGGCTAGCGCTCTCTCACGCTGGCAGGAAGAAGGCGGCGAGGGTCGATAATGCTGCCCCAGGAGATCATCCGCGCCAAGCGCGACGGCGGCAAGCTGGTGGCTGGTGAGATTGCAGCGTTCATCGCAGGTCTTGCTTCCGGCACGGTTACGGAAGGGCAGGCGGCGGCTTTTGCCATGGCCGTGTTCTTCAACGGCATGAACCGCGACGAGGTTGTTGCGCTTACGCTCGCCATGCGGGACTCTGGCGATGTGCTCGACTGGTCGGACCTGCCGGGTCCAGTCAGCGACAAGCACTCGACCGGTGGTGTCGGCGACAACGTGTCCTTGATGCTGGCGCCGATCGTTGCAGCCTGCGGAGCCTATGTGCCGATGATCTCCGGTCGCGGCCTTGGCCACACCGGCGGTACGCTGGACAAGATGGATTCCATTCCGGGCTATGTTTCGCAGCCCGACCTTGCGCTGTTTCGCAAGGCTGTTGTCGAAACCGGTGCCGCGATCATTGGCCAGACCGCCGATCTCGCTCCGGCCGACAGGCGGCTCTATGGCATCCGCGATGTCACCGCGACGGTCGAGTCGGTTCCTCTGATCACGGCGTCCATTCTGTCGAAGAAGCTGGCCGCCGGCCTCAAGTCGCTCGTTCTCGATGTCAAGGTCGGCAACGGTGCTTTCATGGAAAAGTCGCGCGATGCGACGGCTCTGGCAACCAGCCTGGTCGAGGTCGCGAACGGTGCCGGCCTGAAAGCCTCCGCGCTGATCACCGGCATGAACGAGCCGCTTGCCTCCGCAGCCGGCAATGCCGTCGAGGTTCAGAACGCAGTCGATTTCCTCACGGGACGTTCGCGCGACAAGCGGCTGGAGGATGTCACCTTGGCGCTTGCCGCCGAAATGCTGCAACTGGCGGGCCTTGCCTCATCTAACCAGGATGGCTTTCGCCGCGCCGGCGAGGCTTTGGAAGGTGGGCGCGCGGCTGCCGTGTTCGCGCGCATGGTCAGCGTGCTCGGCGGTCCCGCTGATTTCATCGACAAGCCTGAAAAATATCTGCCGAAAGCGCCCGTCGAGCGACCGGTCAAAGCGCAACGAGGCGGCTTTGTCACTGGTGTTGCCACGCGCGCCATCGGGCTTGCCGTGGTCGAATTGGGCGGTGGTCGCACTCGGCCGGAAGACAAGGTCGATCATGCTGTCGGCCTCACCAGCCTGTTGCCGGTCGGCGCCGAAGTCCGCGGGGGCGATATGTTGGCCCTGGTGCATGCGCGAAGCGAAGATCAGGCGGACAGGGCGTCCGCTGCAGTGCTCGCCGCCTACACAATCGGGCCGGCGCGGTCGTCACCGGACAAGGCGATCCTGCGCCGCGTACTCCCGCGCGATTGATGCTTCTATTTTACTGCGCCAGCAGCAGTGTGCCGTTCTCGGCCTTGTAGCTGGCAAGCCGCCCGAGAAAACTCATGCCGATCAGGTTGGTCTGCAGGGCCCGGTCATCGAGTACGATGGCTTGGACATTGTCCAGGTTGATCTTGCCGATCTGTAGCCGGGCGATGGTGACCGCAGCGCCCCGGATCTTGCCGTTGGCGGTACTGACTTCGTGGCGGAAATCGGAAGGGTTCAACGAAATTCCAACCCTGCGTGCCGTCGACGTCGTAAGTGCTACCAATGTCGCGCCGGTATCGACCAGCGCGTCGATCTGGCGTCCATTTACCCTGAACGGCGCTGAAAAATGCCCTGCCTGATCCTGCTGGAGCAGGACCTTGCGGCCAAGTGGCTGTTCCACATCGGTTGGAGCCGGGGCAGTCAGCTTGATATCCGACGCTACAGTTTCCGTCGGCTCGCTGGTCCCCGTAACCGATTTCAGCACGGCCTCGAAGGCTTCCGGATTCGACTGGTAGAGCGCGGGTATCGTCGTGGATACGCCGACAATAGCTCCGAGAAAAAGCAGACTGCGCAGCATGTGCTCGCCCCGATCAGAGCGGTCAGCCTAGCCAGCTTATGGTATCCAGCGGTTTAAAACGGCGCTTCCACCGTCAAATTGCGTAAATTTCCGGTAAACAGCGGCTATTTGGTGCCGTACATGCGGTCGCCGGCATCGCCGAGGCCGGGCATGATGTAACCCTTCTCGTTCAGTTGCCGATCGATCGAGGCGGTGAACACCGGCACATCCGGATGCGCCGTGGTGAAACGCTCGATGCCCTCGGGCGCTGCCAGCAGGCACAAGAAGCGAAGATTGGTGGCGCCGCGCGCCTTCAATTTGTCGATGGCCGCAATTGCCGAATTGGCTGTCGCCAGCATCGGGTCCACGACGATGACTAGACGGTCTGCAAGATCGCTCGGCGCCTTGAAAAAGTATTCGATCGCTTCAAGCGTGTCGTGGTCCCTGTAAAGCCCGATATGGGCGACGCGCGCTGCCGGCACCAGATCAAGCAGTCCTTCGAGAAGGCCGTTGCCTGCGCGCAGTACGGAGGCAAACACCAGCTTCTTGCCCTCGAGAATCGGTGCGTCGATTTCTTCGATGGGCGTCTGGATCTTGGTCGTCGTCAGTTCGAGGTCGCGGGTCACTTCGTAGCAGAGCAAAAGCGAAATCTCGCGCAACAAACGCCGGAAGCCGGCCGTCGAAGTCTCCTTGTTTCGCATGATGCTGAGCTTGTGCTGCACAAGCGGATGGTCGACGACGGTGACGCCCTTCATGATGTTTCTCCGTGTTTGGCAGCCATACTAGCGAGTGGCAGTTGCGCAAGAAACCGCCGCTCAGGTGCCAATCACAGCTTTCACAGGCAGAATCAACGACTAGTGCTGCTGTTCAACCGGGAAAGCAGGTCCGATCGCGTCTTTCGGTCGACAAAGGCGGCCTCTATGGCAGTTCGCGTAACGGCAGCAAGCGCCTTGTCGTCCATGCCGAAATGCTCGCGCGCAATGTCGTACTCGCGCTTCAGCGAGGTCCAGAAATAGGGTGGATCGTCGGAATTCAGGGTTACCTTGCAGCCTGCGTCCTTGAGTGCCGGAAATGGATGGCTGGCGAAATCGGGAAACACCGAAAGCGCGATGTTTGAGCCGGGGCAGCATTCCAGCACGATGCCTTCCTCGGCGATGCGACGCACCAGGTCGGCATTCTCGATGGCTCGCACACCGTGGCCAATACGCGAAGGCCGGATATGGTCGAGCGCTGCGGCAACACTTTCCCAGCCCATAAGTTCGCCGGCATGGATGGTGATGCCCAGCCCCGCTTCGCGGGCGATCTCGAAGGCGCGGACATAGTCCTCGAAATCGCCCATCCGCTCGTCGCCCGCAACGCCGAAGCCGGTCACCAGCGGATGGTTGCATCTGGCGGCGAAACGCGCGGCCTGCTCGATTGCCTCGACGCCAACGTGGCGCACGCCGGTCACGATCATCCGGCCCTCGATACCGGTTTTGGCCTTGGCGCGCAGCATGCCTTCGCCCAGCGCATCGGTATAGGCCTGCGGCGACAGTCCGGCGCGGATTGCGTGGTCGGGGGACGTGAAAACTTCCGAATAAATGGCTCCGTCGCGGGCAAGGCTTGTCAGGTAGTGATCGGCCAGAAGGGCATAGTCGTCCTCGGAACGGAAAAGGTCTGCCGAAAAGTCATACGCAGCAAGGAAGCTTGTGAAATCGTGCCAGACAAACGAGCCGTCTTGAATGAAGGGAGAAGGGTCCTTGCCGTATTTTTGCGCCTGCCGGATGACGAGTTCGGGCGATGCTGCTCCTTCGATATGGCAGTGCAGTTCTGCTTTCAGCGGCATCGGTTTTCCTTCATCTGCAGCGGCTGAGCGCCGCGCCTAAAGACATAGCGCCCGGTATCCTGATCGGCTATGGTCCCGCCGGTTTTATGGCGGATCAAAATCATGTCAGTTGAAAGAACGACCGCTCAGGGCGGCATGGAAACGTCTTACGGCTTCCGCCAGGTTGGAGCCGGCGACAAGCAGCCGCTGGTCAACGAGGTGTTCCACAAGGTCGCCAACCGCTACGACCTGATGAACGACCTCATGTCGGCAGGCATGCACCGGTTGTGGAAGGACGCCATGGTCGCCTGGCTCAATCCTTCAAGGCGCCCCGGCTGGAAGGTGCTCGACGTTGCCGGCGGCACCGGCGACATCGCGTTCCGCATCATCGAGGCCAGCCAGCGAAACGCACATGCAACCGTACTCGATATAAACGGCTCCATGCTCGATGTCGGCCGGGATCGCGCTGCCAAGAACGGCCTTGCGGCCAATGCCGACTTTGTCGAAGCCAATGCCGAGAAACTGCCATTCGCCGACGGAACGTTCGACGCCTATACGATCGCCTTCGGCATCCGCAACGTGCCGCGCATCGATAGGGCATTGTCGGAAGCTTACCGCGTCCTCAAACCCGGTGGACGCTTTCTCTGTCTGGAATTTTCCGACGTCGACATGCCGTTGCTCGACCGTGTCTATGAAGCGTGGTCGTTCAATGCCATCCCTCGCATCGGCAAGATGGTGACCGGTGACGGCGAACCCTATTCCTATCTTGTCGAGTCGATCCGCAAGTTCCCTGACCAGAAGAACTTCGCCGAAATGATCTCGAAAGCCGGCTTCGACCGCGTCACGTTCCGCAACTATTCCGGCGGCATTGCCGCGTTGCATTCGGGCTGGAAGCTTTGACGGGATCGGCCTCATGAGCAGTCTGGGTGCCGCGTTCCGCCTTGTGCGGGCTGGCTGGGTTCTGGTGCGGGAGGGCGTGGTGGCTGCCGTCCCCGGCGACCAACTGTCGGGCCTGCCCAAATTCGGCTGGCGCGTTGCGGTTATGTTTACGCGGCGCCGGGCTCTCAGCCAGCGTCGCACGGACCGGCTGGCGCGAGCGGTGGCACGGCTCGGCCCCTCCTATGTGAAGCTCGGCCAGTTCCTCGCAACCCGCCCTGACGTGGTTGGCAACGATATCGCGCTCGATCTCGCGCTGCTGCAGGACAAGATGCAGACCTTCTCGAAGTCGGAGGCCATTGCAGCTGTCGAAGCTTCGCTTGGCCGGTCGGTCGGTGATCTTTACCTGAATTTTGGCGATGCGGTTGCGGCCGCCTCCATCGCCCAAGTGCATCCGGCCGAAGTCGATGAGGCCAGGGGGCGCAAGCAGGTTGCCGTGAAGGTCATCCGGCCGGGCGTTCGCCGCCGCTTCCAGCATGACCTTGAAAGCTACTTCCTCGCTGCCCGGCTGCAGGAAAAGTACATACCCTCTTCGCGCCGTCTAAGGCCCGTCGAAGTTACCCAGACGCTTGCCCAGACCACGCGCATCGAAATGGATCTCAGGCTTGAGGGGGCGGCACTTTCCGAGCTTGGCGAAAACATCAAGGGAGATCCCGGCTTCCGTGTGCCTGCCGTCGATTGGGAGCGCACCGGTCGCGACGTGCTCACCATGGAATGGGTCGACGGCATCAAGATGAACGACGTTGCAGCGCTTGATGCCGCCGGCCACGACCTCAAGGCGATTGCCGCGAACCTTATCCAGTCGTTCCTGCGCCACACGCTGCGTGATGGCTTTTTCCATGCCGACATGCATCCGGGCAACCTGTTCGTCGAAGCCGACGGCACCATTGTCGCTGTCGACCTCGGCATCGCCGGCCGTCTTGGCAAGAAGGAACGCCGTTTCCTCGCCGAAATCCTCTTTGGCTTTATCACGCGCGATTACCTGCGTGTGGCCGAAGTGCATTTCGAGGCCGGTTACGTGCCGCACAAGCACGATGTTGCCGCTTTTGCGCAGGCTATCCGTGCCATTGGCGAGCCGATCCACGGTCAGCCGGCCGAAACCATTTCCATGGCCAAGCTGCTCACGCTCCTGTTTGAAGTAACCGAGCTTTTCGACATGCAGACGCGGCCCGAGCTGGTGCTGCTGCAAAAGACCATGGTGGTGGTTGAAGGCGTTGCCCGCACGCTCGATCCGGCTTTCAACATGTGGAAAACCTCGGAGCCGGTGGTCGGCAACTGGATCCGCGACAATCTTGGCCCGCGCGGCATGCTGGCCGATGCGCGCGAGGGGTTGCACGCCTTGTCGTCTCTGGCCCGCCATTTGCCGGACATGGCAGCGCGTACCGAACGGCTCTCGCGTGAGATCGACCTCATGGCCGAGAACGGCTTGCGCATCGATGAGGCCACGGCCCAGGCTATCGGCAAAGCGGAGGCGCGCCATTCGCGCTCCGGGCGGCTTGCGCTGTGGGTCATCGCGCTTGCGCTTGTCTACATCGCGTGGCGGCTGTTCTGACTTGTTCAAATTGATGGCAATGCTATCATTGCCATCAAAAGCGCGAGCGGTGTGCTATCATGGCAAATATCACGATCCGTAATCTCGATGACGAGGTGAAGGAACTGCTTCGCCAGTTGGCGGCGCAGAACAATCTCTCCATGGAAGAGCAGGCGCGGCTCATGATCCGGGCCGCTGTCGAAGGCCAGCTTGGTCCTGCGAGCCGCATCGAGCAGATCGAAGCGACGTTGCGCGAGCTTGCAGGCGAAAAGGCCAAGTCTCATTCAAAGACTCCTCTGCCGGTCAAAGACCGGTCCGGCAGTCTCGCGAACAGACGCATCCTGCTCGTCATTGGCGGCGGCATCGCTGCCTACAAGGTGCTTGATCTCATCCGCCGCCTGCGCGAGCGTGGGGCTGCGGTGCGGCCCGTCATGACCGCTGCGGCGCTGGAGTTCGTCACGCCGCTGTCGGTCGGAGCGCTTGCCGCCGATCACGTCTTCACCGATCTGTTCGACCGCAAGGACGAGCATGACATCGGCCACATCCGCCTGTCCCGCGAGGCGGATCTGATCGTCGTTGCCCCGGCCACCGCCGACCTCATGGCCAAGCTTGCCAACGGTCTTGCCAACGATCTTGCTTCTACCGTCCTTCTCGCAACGAACAAGCCGGTGCTGATGGCGCCGGCCATGAACCCAAGGATGTGGGCGCATCCGGCAACGCGCCGCAATCGCAGCCAGCTTGAAAAGGACGGCGTCAGGTTCGTCGGCCCGGCGCGCGGCGAGATGGCCGAAAGCGGCGAGGCTGGCGAAGGTCGCATGGCGGAGCCGCTGGAGATCGTTGCGGCGATCGAAGCAATGTTCAGGCCCGGCGCCAAGCCGTTGGCGGGCCGCAAGATCATTGTCACTTCGGGTCCGACGCATGAACCGATCGATCCGGTGCGCTACATCGCCAACCGCTCGTCCGGCAAGCAGGGCCACGCCATCGCTGCCGCGCTCGCAAGGCTGGGGGCCGACGTCCGGCTTGTCTCCGGCCCGGTGACGATCCCCGACCCTGCCGGCGTGAAGACGGCGCATGTCGAAAGCGCCCGTGAAATGCAGGCTACGGTCGAGGAATTGCTGCCCGCTGACGCCGCCGTGTTCGTCGCGGCGGTTGCCGACTGGCGCACTTCAAACTCAGCCGGCGAAAAGATCAAGAAGGTCGCTGGCGAGGGACCGCCCGCGCTGCAGATGGTGGAGAACCCCGACATTCTGGCCGGGGTTGGCCATCATGAGAAGCGGCCTTCGCTTGTCGTCGGCTTCGCGGCCGAGACCCAGAACATCCTGCAGAATGCAGAAGCCAAGCTGAACAAGAAAGGTGCCGACTTCATCGTCGCCAACGATGTCTCGCACGACAGCGGTATCGGTTCTTCCGGCGTCATGGGCGGCGACCGAAACAGCGTGCGCATCGTCTCACGTGCCGGAGTGGACGCTTGGCCGGAGATGACCAAGGAACAGGTTGCCGAACGGCTCGCCGCACTCATCGCGGAGAAGCTGGCAAACGTAGCTGCCAAGGCCTGATCCGATGGAAAGGCGGCGCTGACGCGCCGCCTGGAAGGGTAAGCCGCACCTGAACTGTGCGAGGGAAAGCTATTTCAGTGAATGCATCAACTCGAGCGATGTCACCGCGACCGCTACATTGAGGCCGGTTTGTGCCTGCACGCTGAGCGGCTGCAATGCATAGGAACGCTGGAAGCCGCCAAGCAGCAGGTTTGCGCCGCCGCCGGTTACAACGCTCGCCTCGGCGTTCACGCCGTAGTAGTTGCCGGCCAGATTGCCGCTGTCATAGTCGCGCGATGCGGCGAGCACAGACCAGACCAGCTGACCCTGATGGGTGGAGCCGAGGTCAACGCCGAGCTTGGAAATGACGCCGGTGTAGATTTCGGACGGTCCGCCGTTCGATGGCTTGAATGTGCACGACACGCCCTTGTTCGAGGTCACGACATAAGAGGTTCCGCCGTCGATCGAGCAATCGAGTACGCCGAGTTCAAACCGGCCAGTGGCATTCGCCGATGTTGCGAGGCCAAGGGCGGCAAAAGCTGCGGCGAGGGTAAGTTTCTTGATCATGAAATCTCTCCTGAAGCAGGACAAGGGCAACGCGAGGAGCGCTGGATACCCTGAAGAACGCCCCACGCTCGGGACCGTTCCCTGCAACCGTGGCGTGATGATGGCATGATCGATGTCGTTGCCGCCAAAGACGGTCGCGGCAGCGCCTCCGGGCATTCCTTGAAGCCTAAGCGCTGCTATCAGCCAACGCGTGTGCGCGAAAGCCCGTCCTTGGCCGGCTGGTAGGTGGGGCTGAGCCGCACAGCTTCAGCATAGGCCTTTGCTGCCTTTGCCTTGTCGCCACGCCGTTCATAGACAAGCGCCTGATTGGTCCAGGCTTCGGCGTTCTTCGGATCGAGCTTGATCGCCATGTTGAAGTCGGCGAAGGCGTTGTCTTCCTGGTTCAAGGCCAGATAAGACAGGCCGCGCCCGTTGTAAGGCTCGGAAGCGTCAGACGCGAGCGAGATCGAGGTCGAGAAATCCTCGATGGCGTAGTTGTGCTGGCCCTGGCTCTGATAGATCAGGCCGCGGTTGTGATAGGCGCGCGCGTCCGTCGTATCGAGTTGGATGGCTTTCTGGAAATCGTTGAAGGCTTCCTGCGTCCGTCCGGCCTTGCGGTAAAGATTGCCGCGCCCGATATAGGCGGCATCGTAATTCGCGTTGATCTGGATCGACCGGTTGTAGTCGGCTAGCGCCTTGGCCTGGTCGCCCATGAAGCGATAGATGAGCGCGCGGTTCGAATAGGCCTGGTAGAAATTCGGGTTGAGTTCGATTGCCGTGTCGAAGTCCTTCAGCGCCTGCTGGTACTTGCCGCCCCTGCCGTAAGCGGAGCCACGAACGTTGTAGCCCTCCGGGTCGCGAGGATTCGAGTTGATGACCTGGGTCAGCGAGGAAATATTTTCCGCCGAGCCTTGCGCGGTGTCGATACTGGCGAGTTCACCTGCCGGACCGGACTGGCATGCGGCCAGCGCCAGCAGGGAAGTAAAGGCCGCCGCCAGCGCAAAACCACTATGTGAGGTCCTGCGCTTTTCGCTCAAAGCATCCATCGCTGTCTTATCCTCGTCTCTCTAGCTGGCTCAGCCCCGCGCCGCCACGCGTCCGCTCATTCCAACCCAAAATAAAAGGTGGCCGCGATTGAGCATCGCGCCACCTCAAATATCCCCCGAAAGGGGCAAAAAACTGGCGTGATCAGCGCGGTGCGCGTGCAGCACCGGCTGCAGCTGCGGCCGGACGCGGAGTGCCGGGGATGAGGCCTTCGCGCTGGGCGCGCTTGCGAGCGAGCTTGCGGGCGCGGCGGACGGCCTCGGCCTTCTCGCGAGCACGCTTTTCCGACGGCTTCTCATAGTGCCCGCGCATCTTCATTTCACGGAAGATGCCTTCGCGCTGCATCTTCTTCTTCAGCGCGCGAAGCGCCTGATCAACATTGTTGTCGCGGACGAGTACCTGCACGGGCAATCCTGTCTTTCGGGTTTGAGACCATCTTGCAAGCGGCCATAGCCACAAGCCTCCGTGGCGGGCTCCACCACGAATTTTGGCGGCTGATATCAGAAACGGCGCGGGATGTCCACATAAAGAGTGGCAAAACTGATCAAATCCGTACGCCTATTCCGCGGCGTCGCTGGAGGCGCCGGCTTCATCCGGCGCGTTGGGGTCGCCGGGAGCGGTTTCGCAGCTGAGGTCTGGGAAAGCCAGCACCCGCTTGCCGTGGAAGTCCGTGCGCACCACCAGGAGGTTTCGTTCCTCGAAGTAAGTGATCAGCCGGCGCGCGCGGCGCGGCGAATGACTGCCATAAGTGCGGGCCAACGTGGCATCGGAGGGGCAGGGTGCGCCGGAGACTGCTGCCTGGGCGACGACGAGGAACACGCCTTGCAGGTCTTCCGGCAGGCTCTCCGACAGGCTGAGCGCCGTTGCCCATGTCTCGCCGCCCGCCGTCTCGCGGTCGACGCCGGCGCGCGCCACCGCCAGCTTGCGGCGGAAAGCGGCAAGCTGGAGAGGTTCGCCGGCGACGCGGCGGATACGGCAGCGTACGAGGAAGTCCTGATAAAGCACCGCATCGGTGCGGAACGCCGCATCGGGGTCTTCGAGTATTTCGCGCATTACCGCGTCTATACCGGCGGCGCGCTCGGCTTCGTCGATGATGGCGAAAACCGGTTCCGCCGGTTGCTCCGGTGCCGGTTGCGGGCGCGACAACTGGGCGATGATGTCGGCCGTCGGCGTGGGTGCCGGCGGTGGGCGGCGCACCGGCTGCCGCATTTCTTCCGGGCCGGGGGTGAAAATCAGGCCGAGCGTGTCCTCCGTCGTTTCCGGCAGCGGCATCAGCTTGGGGCTTACCGAGCGGGCGGAGGTCTCGACCGCGCCGATCGTCACCGGCAAAGGCCGCCGCGAGATCGCAGGGCCGAGCGCCACGAAATGGCCGCGCGCCAGGTCGCGGAACATCTCGGCCTGCCTGCGGTCCATGCCGAGCAAGTCGGGGGCGCGCGCCATGTCGATATCGAGGAAGGTGCGACCCATGAGGAAGTTGGAAGCTTCCGCCGCCACGTTCTTGGCAAGCTTTGCCAGCCGCTGCGTTGCGATGACGCCCGCCAAGCCGCGCTTGCGGCCACGGCACATCAGGTTGGTCATCGCGCCAAGCGAGACCTTGCGCGCCTCATCAGATACTTCGCCGGCCACTGCCGGCGCGAAAAGCTGCGCTTCGTCCACCACGACCAGCACCGGGTACCAATGGTCGCGTTCGGCATCGAACATGCCGCCAAGAAAGGCGGCTGCCGCGCGCATCTGCTGCTCGACATCCAGCCCCTCCAGGTTGAGCACGACCGACACGCGGTGGAGGCGGATGCGGCCGGCAATGCGGGTCAACTCGCTTTCCGTGCGCTGGGCATCGACGACGACGTGACCGAACTTGTCGGCGAGCGTGACGAAATCGCCCTCCGGGTCGATCACGCACTGCTGCACCCAAGGTGCGCTCTGTTCCAGCAGGCGGCGCAGAAGGTGCGACTTGCCGGAGCCCGAATTGCCCTGGACGAGCAAACGGGTTGCCAGCAATTCCTCCAGATCCAGCATGGCAGGCTTCCCGGGGGAGGCCGCTCCCATGTCTATATCTACCTTCACGCATCGCTCCTTTACGGAAATAAGGCTCTAGCACCGCAGTTCGGTCATTGCGAAGCTTTGAAGCGGCAATACCCACAGGCCGTTTGCCGCGATGCTTGCGTATGACGCAAAGCGGCACTAGTCGTCGCAAACAGCGCAAGGATGGCCGCATGGTTTCGCTAGTGGTACACCTCGCGCGACAGGCGTATCGAACGCCGCTCCTCATCCGCGAGGCTTGGAACACGTGAAAAAATATTCGGTATTCGCCATCGCCCGTGAGGCCATGCGTGGCCACAAGGGTTGGGAGGAACAATGGTCCTCGCCAGAGCCCAGGAAAGAATATGACGTGATCATCGTCGGGGCCGGCGGCCACGGTCTTGGCACCGCTTACTATCTCGCCAAGGAGCACGGCATCACCAATATCGCGGTGCTGGAAAAGGGTTGGCTCGGCGGCGGCAACACCGGCCGCAACACCACCATCATCCGCTCCAACTATCTCTATGACGAATCGGCGGGCATCTACGACCATGCCGTGAAGCTGTGGGACGGGCTTTCCCAGGACCTCAACTACAACGTCATGTATTCGGCGCGCGGCGTCATGATGCTGGCGCACAACATCCACGACATCCAGGTATTCAAGCGCCACATTCATGCCAATCGCCTGAACGGCATCGACAATGAATGGCTGACGCCGGAGCAGGCCAAGGAATTCTGCCCACCGCTCAACATCTCGAAGGATGCCCGCTATCCCGTGCTGGGCGCCGCCCTGCAGCGGCGCGGCGGCACTGCCCGTCATGATGCGGTCGCGTGGGGCTATGCCCGCGGCGCTTCGGCGCGCGGCGTCCACATCATCCAGAACTGCGAGGTCACCGGCATCAATCGCGGACCGAATGGCGAGGTTACCGGCGTGGAGACGACGCGCGGCACCATCGGCGCGAAGAAGGTCGGTGTCGTGGCTGCCGGCCACACCTCGGTGCTGATGAACATGGCTGGCGTTCGCATGCCGCTCGAAAGCTATCCGTTGCAGGCGCTGGTGTCGGAGCCGATCAAGCCGATCGTTCCCTGCGTGGTCATGTCGAACACCGTGCACGCCTACATCTCCCAGTCCGACAAGGGCGAACTGGTGATCGGCGCCGGCACCGACCAGTATACGTCCTATTCGCAGACCGGCGGCCTCCACATCCTCGAGCACACGCTCGACGCCATCTGCGAGATGTTCCCGATCTTCACGCGCATGAAGATGCTGCGCTCCTGGGGCGGCATCGTCGATGTCACGCCGGATCGCTCGCCGATCCTGGCCAAGACCCCGGTCAAGGGCCTCTACGTCAATTGCGGCTGGGGTACCGGCGGCTTCAAGGCAACGCCGGGCTCGGCCAACGTCTTTGCCCACACCATTGCCCGCGACGAGCCGCATCCGATCAATGCGCCATTCACGCTGGAGCGCTTCAGCACCGGGCGCCTGATCGACGAGGCGGCAGCCGCCGCCGTGGCGCACTGAGGCTGCTATGACCGGTCCCGTCAATCTTGCTAGCAAGCTCGCCTTGTTCTCCGAGCACTGGTCGCCGAAGATCGTGGCCGGCTTCAACGGCAACGACATCATGGTCGTCAAGGTGAAGGGCGAGTTCAACTGGCACTCGCATCCGGATACCGACGATTTCTTCCTTGTCCTAAAGGGGCGCCTGACCATCAAGCTCCGTGACGGGGACGTCGTGCTTGGACCCGGCGAGATGTATGTCGTGCCGAAAGGCGTCGAGCACTGTCCGGTCGCCGAGGAAGAGACGCATCTGCTGCTCATCGAGCCCGCCGGAACGCCGAACACCGGCGATCCAGCAACTGCCGCAACCAAGGTTCACGTCTGATGCTTCTGATCCATTGCCCCTACTGCGAGGAAGAGCGTCCCGAGATCGAGTTTCGCAATGCCGGCGAAGCGCATATCGCGCGCCCTTCGGACATCGCCTCGATCAGCGACGCGGATTTCGAAAAGTTCTTCTTCATTCGCGACAACACCAAGGGCCTCGTCTATGAGCGCTGGCGGCATGTGCATGGCTGCGCCCGCTTCTTCAACGCGGTGCGCGATTCCGTGTCCGACAAGTTTGTCATGACCTACAAGGCCGGCGAGCCGAAGCCTAAGAAACTGCCGGGAGCGGGCAAATGAGCGTATCCTACCGCGTCCCCGGCAAAGGCCGGCTGACCCAGGCCAAGACGGCCCGCTTTACCTTTGACGACCAGTCCTATTCCGGCGTTGCCGGCGATACGCTGGCTTCCGCGCTTCTGGCCAACGGCGTCCATCTCGTCGGCCGTTCGTTCAAGTACCATCGTCCCCGTGGCATCCTCTCGGCCGGTGCGGAGGAGCCCAATGCGCTGGTCGGCATCCATCGCGATGCGGCGCGCAAGACGCCGAACGTGCGCGCCACCGTGCAGGAACTTTATGACGGGCTGGCCGCAGTGTCGCAAAACCGCTGGCCATCGCTTTCTTTTGACGTCGGCGCGGTCAACGACCTCGCTTCGCCGTTTTTCTCGGCCGGCTTCTACTACAAGACCTTCATGTGGCCGAAGGCGGCGTGGAAGAGCTTGTACGAACCGAAAATTCGCGAAGCTGCCGGCCTTGGCGTTTCGCCGGAGCTGCCGGACCCCGACCACTACGCAGCGCGCTTTGCCCATTGCGAAGTGCTGGTGCTTGGCGGCGGTGCGGCTGGTATTGCGGCTGCGCTTGCCGCCGCAGAGACGGGCGTGCGCGTTATCCTTGCCGACGAACAGGCCGATTTTGGCGGGGCGCTTCGCTTTGAAAGCGGCTCCGTCATCGACGGCCAGAACGGCTGGGACTGGGCGCAGGCCTCGGTCGCCAAGTTGGCTGCCATGGAAAATGTGCGGGTGCTGTCCCGCACCACCGCATTCGGCTACTACGCGCAGAATTTCGTTGGGCTGGTCGAGCGCGTCAGCGACCATATGCAGGCCCCCCATCCCGATCTGCCGCGCGAGCGGTTGTGGCAGGTCAGGGCCAAGCGTGTGGTCATCGCCACCGGCGCCATCGAGCGCCACATGGTGTTCGCCGACAACGACCGTCCGGGCGTCATGCTCGCTTCGGCGGCGCGTGCCTATCTCAACCACTACGGTGTCGCGGTTGGCCGCAATGTCGGCGTCTACACCGCCAATGACAGCGCCTATGCTGCCGCAATCGACCTCAAGAAGGCAGGCGTCAACATCGCCGCCATCGTGGACCTGCGCGACAATCCGGCAGGTTCGATCATCGATGAAGCCCGCGCGATGGGCATCGAAATCCATGGCGGTCGCGCCGTGGTTCGCGTCGGCGGCAAGCTGCGCGTGACTTCCATGACCGTGCAGCCCAAGAACGGCGGTGGCGAGCGTACCATCCCGGTCGATGCAGTGCTGATGTCGGCTGGCTGGACGCCTTCCGTCCACCTTTTCTCGCAGTCGCGCGGCAAGGTCGCGTTCAACGACGAAGTCAAACGCTTCCTGCCCGGCACCTATGCGCAGGACTGTGTTTCGGCAGGTGCTTGCAACGGAACCGACGGCCTGTCCGCGTGCCTCGACGAAGCCTATGCGGCTGGCGTCAAGGCAGCAAAGGATGCCGGCGGCAAAGCCGCCAAGTCCACCAAGCCGAAGGTGGAAGCCAGTGAAAGCTGGTCGCGCGGCATGCTGGGCGCTGCACCCGGTGCCGGTCCCGGCACCACGGTCAAGGCCTTCGTGGACTTCCAGAACGACGTCACCGCCAAGGATATCCGCCAGGCTGTGCATGAAGGCATGCGCTCAATCGAGCACGTCAAGCGCTTCACCACCAACGGCATGGCGACCGATCAGGGCAAGACCTCGAACATGCACGGCCTTGCCATTGCAGCCGACGAGCTCGGCAAGCAGATACCCGAAGTCGGCCTGACCACTTTCCGTGCGCCCTATACGCCAGTCACCTTCGGTTCGATTGTCGGCCATGCCCGCGGCAAGCTTTTCGACCCAACGCGCCGCACCGCCACACATGGCTGGGCGGAGCGCAACGGTGCGGTATTCGAGGATGTCGGCCAGTGGAAGCGCGCGTGGTATTTCCCCAAGTCGGGCGAAGACATCCACGCCTCCGTCAACCGCGAATGCGTTACCGTCCGCAAGACCGCAGGCCTGTTCGATGCGTCGACGCTCGGCAAGATCGAGGTAGTCGGCCCGGATGCGGCGAAGTTCATGGAACTGCTCTACACCAATCCATGGGAGAAGCTGGAAGTCGGCCGCTGCCGCTATGGCGTCATGCTGCGCGAGGATGGCTTCATCTATGATGACGGTGTCGTCGGCCGTCTTGCCGCCGACCGCTTCCACGTCACCACCACAACCGGTGGTGCTGCCCGCGTCATGAACCACATGGAAGACTATCTGCAGACCGAATTCCCGCACCTCAACGTCTGGCTCACCTCCATCTCGGAACAGTGGGCCGTCATTGCCGTGCAGGGCCCGAAGTCCCGCGACATCATCGCGCCGCTGCTTGAAGGCATCGATATTTCGGATGCCGCCATGCCGCATATGTCAGTGCGCGAAGGCAAGATCTGCGGTGTGCCGACCCGTCTTTTCCGCATGTCGTTTTCGGGCGAGCGCGGCTTCGAGGTCAACGTACCGGCCGATTACGGCGAGGCCGTTTGGGAGGCGCTTTGGGCCGAAGGCCAGAAACATGGGGCCTGCGCCTACGGCACGGAAACCATGCATGTGCTGCGTGCCGAAAAGGGCTACATCATCGTCGGCCAGGACACGGACGGCACCGTCACCCCGGATGACGCCGCTCTCGGTTGGGCAGTCGGCAAGAAGAAGACCGACTTCGTCGGCATTCGCGGCCTGAAGCGCCCGGATCTCGTTGCCAAGGGTCGCAAGCAACTTGTCGGCCTGAAGACGAAGGACCCGAATGTCGTGCTGGAGGAGGGCGCTCAGATCGTCGCCGATCCGAAGCAGCCGATCCCGATGAAAATGCTCGGCCACGTTACCTCGAGCTATTGGTCGGAGAATTGCGGGCGCTCGATCGCTCTTGCTTTGGTCGCCGGCGGTCAGGATCGTATGGGTGAAACGCTTTATGTGCCGATGCCCGACAGCACCATCGAAGTCGAAGTGACCGGCTTGGTGTTCTTCGACGAAAAGGGAGAGCATCTCAATGGCTAAGGCTGCTGTAAAAAAACCGGCCTCCGCACCGGCCACGGCCTTGGTCGAGTGCCGCCCTGCACTGGCAGGCCGCGAGGCATCCGGTTCCAACGTCAAGGTCAGCGTGTTGCCGCCGGCCGAGCGCATTTCGTTGAGGGCACCGGAAGCATCCGTCGCTGCACTGTCTCGTGCGCTCGGCGTGACCTTGCCGCAAAAGCCCAAGACATCGGCCAGCAAGAACGGCCGCACCGTTTTGTGGCTTGGCCCGGACGAATGGTTCGTCATCGATGAAGCAGGCGGCAATCCGCTTGACGATTGCACCAACGCGAAGGCCTTGCATTCGGCCGTTGGCGTCTCGCATCGCAACGTCGCCTTCGCCGTTTCAGGCGCGGGTGCGCAAGCAACCGTCAGTGCCGGCTGTCCGCAGGATTTGTCGCTCGATGCGTTTCCGGTCGGCGCCTGTTCGCGCACCGTGCTCGGCAAGTCGGAAATCCTGCTCTATCGCCCGGCGGCAGACGCCTTCCGGGTCGAGTGCTGGCGTTCCTTCTCCGACTATGTCTTTACGTTCCTGACGGAAGCGGCGCGCGACGCGGCAGCCTGAGTATTCGCTGGATTTTGTTCACGGTCTGCCGCCCGCTTGTCTGGCAACTGGTTGCTACCGTCTTGCCGCCAGCCTTCTGGGGTCATAACCTCCTGCAAACTCTACGGAGATATGACGATGGCCGGTCACGCAAAACCAGATGCCGCTAAACGCGGCAAGACTTCTGCGGTGAAATCCTTCGAAAAGGAGCGGCGCGAGGACATCGACGAAGAAGAGCTGGAAGAAGGTCTCGAAGACACTTTCCCCGCCAGCGATCCGGTCTCCGTAACCTCCAGCGCCATTCCCGGCGGGCCGGCCAAGCCCGGCAAGGCCAAGACCGTGAAGGGTCGCAAGCCGGGGCGCTAGCCGTCTGCAGACGAGGCCGCGTGAACAAGCGACAACAGGGCGGCCATGCGGCGGTCCGCCCCGTTGTCCATCCTGCATGAAATGATTGCCGTCAGAACGTCGATGGCATGATCCAGGGGTTGACCCCGATGCCAAGCCTCGGCCCCTCGCTTGGAGCAGGGGCAGGCTTCGATTTTTCCAACGATCCGGTCGAGGAACAATCAAGCTTGGTAGCGCTTTGGGCGCAGGTCGTTGCCAGGTCGGCATTGGTCGCTGCGGGTTGCTTGGCTTGAGCAGCCATTGCTCCACTGGACAGGGCAAGCAAGGCCGCAAGGGCGAGAGCGGTTGTCTTCACCGTCATTCTCCGTTCGGGTGGTGGTAAATTTCGTACGTGTACGGATGAAAATCTAACCTTACGTAAGGTCGGATTCAAGGGAAATTGTACATGTACGACTTTTTCCTTACGCAACGGCAACGAGGCGTTGCGCAACGCATGTCCAAAGATGAAGGGTCAGGAGATCGGCCCCGCAGGCAGCTTGGGAACGCGGCCTGTCTTTACGTGCTCAGCAGCTTGCCGGCTCGTCGCTCAACGGGGGGATGTGCTGGGTGCTGAACCCTGCCAGCGCCAGGTCGTACATGCGCTCGGCAAATGCCTGCGGATCACCGAACTTGTAGTTCGGAAACGAGATCAGCAGCGATATCGTGCCGTGCCCGATCGCCCACATCATGGTTGCGATGGCGCGTGGGTCGCCGCTCAGCTTGCCCGCCTTCACGCAGGCTTCTATGCGTCCGATCAAAAGTTCCATTGCAGGGTTGCGCTCGTCCGGCTGTCCGGGTTCCAGCTTCTCGGGCGGCGTTACCTGTTCGGTGCATGCCACGATGCGGTATTCGTTCGGATTGCCGAGCCCGAATGCGGCGTATTCAACCATCACTGCGCGCAGCGCTTCCAGCGGGTCGTCAGGCTGGTTTCGCTCGATGCGTTGCGCCAGCGCGTAGAAGGCGTCTTCGGCCAGCGCGTAGAGAATTTCCTGCTTGTCGTTGAAATAGGAGTAGACCGACATCGGGGCCATGCCGGCGCGCTTCGCCAGCTTGCGGATGGTCAAGGCGTCGTAGCCTTCCTCCTGCACGAGTTTATGCGCAGCGGCGATCAGTTCGGAGCGTAGATTCACCTTGTGCAATTCGCGACGCTGCTTGGCGTTATGCAACACCCGGTCACCTTTCTCATTCCCGCCGCCGGATTCCTATATAAAGGCCGTGGGAGAGGGGGCAAGATGCCGTAGGGGAACATGGTTGATGCGCATCAACCTGTTTTCAAAAAGTGGCGTCAAGACTGCCGGGCTTCAGGTTCGGCAAAGGTCAGGGTCAGCCACCGGGCGTTGAGCGCCGGCTTCCTGGCGCCTTCGATTTCAATGGTCACGTCATGCGTCACCTGCACCCAGCCGGAGGGGCGGGCCTTTACGTCGGCAAGCAGGAAACGGGCGCGGATGCGCGAGCCGGTCTTGACCGGGGCGAGGAAGCGGATCTGATCAAAACCGTGGTTGACGCCCATCTTGCCCTTTTCCAGCGGCGGCAGCGTCTCGAACGTCATTGCGGACAGCAGCGACAAAAGCAGGAAGCCGTGGGCGATGGTGCCGCCGAACGGCGTCTCCAGCGCCGCGCGCTCGGGGTCGCAATGAATGAACTGATGGTCATCGGTCGCGTCGGCGAACTGGTCGATCATGGTCTGGGAAACCACGCGCCAGGGGGATACGCCGACTTCCTTGCCGACGCTGTCGAGAAGTTGCTCAAGTGTGATCGGGGTCATTCGGATCGCTTCTCTTCTTGGGCCCTGTCGCTTGCGCGGGCACCAATAGAGGGTTGCGCCGGGCTTGTCATCCGGCGCAACGGAAATCCGGGTATGCCGACCCTACTCCGCCGGCTCCATGTTGGTGTAGGCCGCTTCCTCGAGTTCGCGCTTCAGGCGCGCTTCCTCATGCGACTTCGGCTGCACGAACCGGCCGAGCAGCAGGTAGGCGACAGGCGTCAGGAACAGCGTCGAGACCGCCGCAAGGCCGAGGCCGCCGACGATCACCCAGCCAAGGGCAATGCGCGCCTCCGCGCCCGCGCCGCTCGCCAGCACCAGCGGCAAGCCGCCAAGCACGGTGCAGATCATCGTCATCATCACTGGCCGCAGCCGGATGTTGGACGCTTCCTCGATCGCCTCGCGCACGCCAAGCCCGCGATCGCGCAACTGGTTGGCGAACTCCACGATCAGGATGCCGTTCTTCGCCATCACGCCCACCAGCAGCACCAGGCCGATCTGGCTGTAGGCGTTGAGGCTGGTGCCGGTCATGATCATCGCGATGATGGCGCAGGCCAGGCCCAGCGGCACCGTCGCCATGATGATGACGGCTGAAACGAAGCTTTCGAACTGCGCCGCCAGCACCAGCAGGATGATGACGAGCGCGAAGCCGAAAATGGTGATCATGCCGCTGTTGGTTTCGCCGAGCGTTGCCGCTTCGGCAAGCGGCAGCAGCCGCGCGCCGGCCGGCAGCAGCGGGTTGGCGATGTCCTCAACCGTGTTCAGCGCGTCGCCCAGTGCGAAATCCTGGGCAAGGTTGGTGGTGACGGCGACCGAAGGCTGCTTCTGTTCGCGCTCCAGCGTCGGCGGAACCGCCTTTTCCGTCAGCGTCGCGATGGTCGACATCGGCACGTAGCGGCCGTCGCCGGTCTTGAGGAATACGTTTTCGAGATCGGTCGGGTCGTTGATCGGATTGGTCGTGGATACCAGCTTCACGCCAAAGGAACGGTCGCCGATATAGACGTCGCCGATGTCGTTGCCGTCCAGCATGGCCTGCATGGTGTTGGCAAGGCCGGTGATGTCGATGCCGAGGTCCGAGGCGCGCTGCCGGTCGATGGCGACCGCCAGTTGCGGCTGGGTCGGGTCGACAGACAGCCGGGGCTGCTCGAAGCGTGGATCGTCATGCAAGGCATCGATGATCTTGTTCGCCGCCTGGCTGAGCGCCGCGCGGTCGTTGCCTACCAGCGCAAACTGCAAGCCGTTGCCGGCGCCGCGTATGCCAAGGCTGTTCGGCTGGACCGGGAACACCTGCAGGCTGGGAACCTGTTCCGCAAGCTTGCGTATCTCGGCCATGATCTGCTGCTGGCTGCGCGTGCGCTCGTTCCACGGCGCCAGCGTCACCACCATGAAGCCGCTGTTGTAGGCACCGTTGTTGCCGGCGAACTGGAAGGTGCTCTGGATCTCGCCCGACTGGCGCATCGGCTGCATCAGCGCTTCGATCTCGCGCATCTGCGAGGCGGTGTAGTCGAGGCTCACGCCCTGCGGCGCATTGATGCGCAAGAGCACGACCGAGCGGTCTTCCGTGGGGGTCAATTCCTGCCGTATGGTGCCGAAAAGCGCAAAGGCGGTGCCGGCAAACAGCAGCGCCACCAGCACGACCAGCCACGGTGCGTTGAGGCACATGCGCAAGCTGCGGCGGTAGAGATCGCCAAGTTTCTTGCCGATCCTGCCGCCAATGCCGCGGTTGCCTTCTTGGTGTAGCGAAGCGCCGCTCAGCATGCGCGACGCCAGCATCGGGCAAAGCGTCAGCGCCACGACGCAGGACAGCAGCACCGACATGGCGAGCACGAAACCGAACTCGCGAAACAGGCCGCCCGTCTGGCCGGGCAGGAACGAAATCGGCACGAACACGGCGACCAGCGTGGCCGTGGTGGCGATGACGGCGAAGAACACCTCCTTCGCGCCCAGCACGGCGGCAGCGCGGGGTCCCAGCCCTTCGTTGCGGCGGCGCACGATGTTTTCCAGCACCACGATGGCGTCGTCCACGACCAGACCTGTCGCCAGCACCAGCGCCAGCAACGTCAGGATGTTGATCGAGAAGCCGGCAAGGTAGATCGCCGCGATGGTTCCGATCATCGCCACCGGCATCGACAGGGCTGGGATCAGCGTTGCGCGCCAGTCGAGCAGGAACACGTAGATGACGATCAGCACGATCGAAACAGCCAGCATCAGCGCGATCTCGACTTCGTGCACGGCGCCGTTGACGAACACCGCGTCGTCGCTGGTGACCTTGATGTTCATGCCCTGCGGAAGGCTTTGCTGAAGCTTGGCGACCACTGCCTTCACGCCGTTGGAGATGTCGAGCGTGTTGGATTCCGCCGCGCGCACGATGCCGATGCCGATGCCGGCCTTGCCGTCCGAGCGCAATGTGCTCTGGCCGATGTCGGGGCCGAGCGTGACGGTCGCGACATCGCCGATACGGGTCGTGCCGTCGATGACGATCTGCTCGAAAGCTTCGGGCGTGGTCACGTCGGCGGTGGTGCGCACGATCAGGTTCTGATCGCTGGTGGTGATCGAGCCGGATGGGGAATCGAAGGCCACCGAGGCCAGCACGCGGCGCAGGTCGGCAACGGTGTAGCCGAGGCTCGCAAGTTTGGCCTGGTTGACGTCGATGCGGAAAATCTTCTCGCGGTCGCCATAGACCTGCACGTCGGCAACGCCCGGCACCGCTGCCAGCGTGTCCTCGATCTGGTCTTCGACGATCGCCGTCATATCCTCGACAGACATGGTGTCGGAGGTTACCGCCAGCCGCATCACGGCATCGGAGTTGGCGTCCGCCTTGACGATGCGCGGCGGGTCGGCTTCCTCCGGAATCTGGTTGGCGACGCGCCCGACGGCATCGCGCACATCCGAGGCCGCTACGTTGAGATCGACACCGTCGTTAAACTCGATGGTCACGCGGCTGGAGCCGAAGGTCGAGCGGGACGAGATCGACTTGACGCCCGATACGCGGGCAACCGCGCCCTCGACGATGTCGGTCAGTTCGCGGTCCACGGTTTCGGCGGCTGCGCCGGTGAAGTTGGTGTTGACCGAAATCACAGCCCTGTCGACGTCGGGCAGTTCGCGCACCTCCACGCCGTAGAAGGCGGCAAGGCCGGCAACGGCAATCAGCGTGTTGAGAACGAAGGCCAGCACGGGGCGGCGGATAAAGAGCGCCGTCAGTCCCGTTTCGCCGTTTTTGGTTTCTTCCTTCATCGCGGCTTTCCGCTCACGAGCCGTCGGCTTCGGCGGCTGGCGATGCGCCGCCTGCCGCAACGCTCACGCCGCCGCCATCGCGAACGCTTTGCACGCCTTCCGTCACGACGATGGTGCCCGGCTTGATCGGGCCGTCGATGAGCACGCTTTCGGTGTTGCGCTGGACGATGCGCACCGGCACGCGCTTGGCCTTGCCGTCATCCACTGTCCAGATGAAGGCGCCATCGGTGCCCCACTGCACGGCCAGTGGGCTGACCGCCGGATAGGTGTCGCCGGCAAATTGCATGCCGATCTGGAAAGCCATGCCGGCGCGCAGCGAATCCGACGGATTGGCGATGGTGGCCTGCACCCACAAAGTGCGGCTTTTCTCGTCTATGCGGTTGTCGATGGCCGAAACCGAACCGTCATACTGCTTGTCCGGATTGGCCAGCGGCGTTGCGTTGATCGCAGCGCCGATCTTGATCGCGGCGGCAAAGCGCTCCGGCACGTAGAAATCGACAAGAATGCTCGACCGGTCGTCGATGGTGGCGATGGACGACTGGCTGGTGACGTAGTTGCCGGCTTCGATCGGCAAGATGCCGACGACACCCGAAATAGGCGAGGTGATCGAGCGCCGCTCCAGCGCCACTTGCGCGTCGTGCAGCGAAAGCTCGGTGTTGCGCAGTGCCAGTTCGGCGTCGGTCAACTGAACCTGCGTAGCCGCATTGGAGGCACGCAGCTGGCGCATGCGCTCGGCCTTGGCCACGGCGTCGTCGCGTTCGGCCTTGGCGCGCTCGACGGCGATCTCCTCGGTTGCCGAATCCAGTTCGGCGATAATCTCGCCCTTTTCGACATGTGCGCCGGACTGGACGAGGATTTCCGTCAGGCGCCCCGACCCATAGGGCGTGACGGCAACGGTTGCCTTGGCACGGCCAGTGCCGATGGCTTGCAGGCGGTCGTTGATGGTGGCGGCGGTTGCCGGCGCGGCGACGACCATGACCTGCTGGCGATCCGTATTTCCGCCTTGCGGATCACGCCGAATTGAACCGGTTTCGGTCCTCGGCGTCGAGGCATGCGCCCATTCTATGCCCCAGCGGGCCAGCACTTCGGGGGCGCCCGGAAAAAAGCTGACCCAGGCGGCGGCCGCCGCGGCAAGGATCACAAGGGCCAAAAATAGCTGCTTCCAGGCGGTCATCGGGGCTCCGGTATGCAATCTGATATTGCGTTCGCCGGTTCGTAACACCGAAATACAACGACGCATTATACCGGCAAATCGCGATTAATGCGCGGCACAGAGCCGTTATGACAATTGTCCCGTCTCAAAGCACATTAATTCTGCGTAAGGTTGGCGCGCGTGTCTCAGCGCAGTTCTTCCATCTCGCGGATGCGGCGCGTGCCTTCGGTGTCGAGTTGGCGCGTCGCCGCGTCGATCAGCGTTTCGGCGATGACGAACAGCGAGGCAGAGGAATCCCAGGCCGAGGGCATGGCGGTGCGTCCGGCGATCACATGCCTGGCGAAGCGTGCGATGGGCGACAGCCATTGATCAGTTATCAGCACGATCTGCACCCCGCGCTGGTGCGCCTTTTCGGCAAAGCGGACGAGGCTTTCCTGATAGCGGCGTATGTCGAAGATCAGGAGCACGTCGTGCTTGCCCATGTCGATCAGCCGGTCGCGCCAGATGCTCTCCTGTCCTGAAAGGTGGAACACGTTGGGGCGTATGATCGCCATATGCGCCGCCATGTAGCGGGCGAGCGGATCGGTGAAGCGCCCGCCGATCAGGAACATGTGGCCGCGCCGGTCGGAAAGTTTCGTGGCGATATCGGTCAGCTGGCGGTCTGAAACGTGCCGGAACGTCTCGCGCAGATTGTCCAGCGTGGCTTCCAGCATGGGCGATGCCTTTCCCCCGCCCGAGGCGGCAGGTGCCAGCGTCCGCGATGCCGGCGACTGCAATTGTGCGGCAAGTTCGTCCTGGAGGGCCGACTGGAACTCGGGATAGTTGTGGAAACCAAGCCGGGCGACGAAGCGCAGGATCGTCGGCGACGATACGCCCGCCTGCTGCGAGAAATCAGCCACGGTCTTGAGGCCGATCAGCGGGTAGTTGGCAATCAGCGTCTGCGCCGCCCGCCTTTCTCCGGCGGGCATCGCATCGAGGCGTTCGGCTATCAGTTCGGCGATACTGGAGGCCATGTTGTCCCGTTCCCGCTGCATAGGGCCCTGATCATGGCCCCATTCCCACAAAACACATTTGACAAACTCGAACAATGTGTATGAAATCATCCACAGTGGCGCAACCGAACAAAATACGTAACATATGATACGGCGCCTCGGGAGACTATTTGGCTATGGGGAGAGAGCCAGACAGCCTTGCAGCGGCCGCGACGGTCAAGGTGACGAATCCGGGCGGATCGAGCCCGTATCTGTTCACCTGCGACCACGCTTCCAATTTCATTCCGGCTGAATTCGGCACGCTTGGCCTCGACCCGAGCGAGCTCACGCGACACATCGCCTGGGACCCGGGCGCGCTGCCCGTTGCGCAGCTTCTGGCGCAGGCGCTCGACGCCACCTTGATCGAGACCTGCGTTTCCCGCCTCGTCATCGACTGCAACCGTCCGCTTGATGCGCCGAACCTGATTTCGGAGGTCAGCGAGACCACGAGTATTCCGGCAAACGCCAATCTCACGCAGGCCGAGCGGCAGGCCCGCATCGATCTGGCCTGGCGTCCGTTCCATGACACCATCGAGCGCACCATCGACGCGCGCATCGCCGCGGGCCGCGAAACGCGCCTGGTTTCGGTGCACTCCTACACGCCAGTCTACCTCTCAAAGGCGCGGCCCTGGCATATCGGCATCATCCATGACGAGGACGAGCGCGTCGCGGTGCCGCTGCTGCGGGCGCTCAATGCCGTCGCCGGCATCGTCGTCGGCGCCAACGAACCCTATTCGCCGGCCGATCTGGTCTACTATACGCTCGAGCGCCATGCGCGATCACGCGGGCTGGCCTGCGCCATGATAGAAATCCGCAACAACGAAATCGCCGCCGGGGCAGGACAGGCCAAATGGGCCGAGCTTCTGGCTGCGATCCTGCCGAAGATCAGCATTGCCGCGACCGACAAGGCTCCGCCCGTATCGGAACGGTCGCGACCGCCGCCGGCCGATGCGGCCGAGAAGCACAAACGCCCGTCAACCGTCTAGGCGACAAGAAAGACCAGGATGGCTCAGCTCTTCGTCAGATATGTCGATGCCCTCAACTACCGGGTGGGCCGGGTTGCGATGTACCTGTTCTACGTCATGGGTGCGATCCTGCTCGCTTCCACGATCTCGCGCCTTGCGATCGGCATACCCATCAACTGGGCGCTCGAGATGTCGCAGTTCCTGCTCTCGGCCTACTACCTTCTTGGTGGCGCCTACGCACTGCAACTCGACCAGCACGTGCGCATGGACCTGTTCTATGGCCGGCTTTCGGCACGCCGGCGCGCAGTCACCGATGCGATCACCATCCTTTTCGTGATCTTCTATCTGGTGGTGCTGGTCGGCGGCGGCCTGTCGAGCACGAACTACGCCATCGTCTATGGCCAGAAAAACTACACCGCCTGGGCCCCGCCTTTGTGGCCGATCAAGGTCGTGATGACGGGAGGCATCTTCCTGATGCTTCTGCAACTCATCTCCACCTTCATCAAGGATGTCGCCATCGCGCGCGGAAAGCCGATCGCATGAGTTCCGAATTCATCACACTCTTCATGTTCGGCACCATGATGGTGCTGTTGATGACTGGCCAGCGCGTGTTCGGCGTCATCGGCTTCGTCGGTTCCGCCGCAGCGCTCTGGCTATGGGGGCAGGGCTCTTTCGAGATGCCCTTCAACGCCTCGTTCCAGGTGATGAACTGGTATCCGCTGATCACCGTGCCCTTCTTCATCTTCATGGGCTACATGCTGTCGGAATCCGGCATCGCCAACGGGCTCTACCGCATGTTCCACGTCTGGTTCGGACCGGTGCGCGGCGGCCTTGCGCTTGGCACAATCGGCCTCATGGTCCTGATCGCGGCGCTGAACGGCCTGTCGGTCGCAGGCATGGCCATCGGCGCCACCATCGCGCTGCCGCAGCTGCTGCGCCACGGCTACGACAAGGTCATGGTCACCGGCGTCATCCAGGCCGGATCGTCGCTCGGCATCCTCATCCCGCCAAGCGTCGTGCTCGTGCTCTTCGCCATGATCGCGCGCCAGCCGGTGCTGGACCTGTGGCTCGCCGGCGTCGGCCCCGGCCTGTTGATGGCGCTTATTTTCGGCGCCTATGTCTATATCCGCTGCCTGTTGCAGCCCGACATCGGCCCGGCGTTGCCGGCAGAGGAGCGGGCGCAGATCACGCGCGCCGAGAAGTTCACCTTGCTGCGCCAGGGCATCCTGCCGCTTGCCATCTTCTTCGTCATGATGGGCCTGTTCATGTCCGGCACAACGAGCCTCGTCGAAAGCTCGGCCGTCGGCGCCGCGCTCTCGATGCTGGCCGCCTGGTGGGCGGGCAATCTCAATTGGAAGGTGTTCGAAGATTCCACGCGCAACACGCTGGGTATCTCGTGCATGTTCATGTGGATCATCCTCGGCGCGCTCTGCTTCAGCTCGGTCTATGACGGGCTGGGCGCGGTGAAGGCGGTCAAGACGCTGCTGCTCGACACCTGGGAGTTCTCGCCCTGGACCATCCTGATCCTGATGCTCCTTTCCTTCGTCGTCATGGGCATGTTCCTGGACGACACGGCGATGCTGGTCATCGTCGCGCCGCTCTACATCCCGCTGGTCATCAGCCTCGGATTCAACCCGATCTGGTTCGGCATCCTCTACACCATCACCTGCCAGATCGCGTACATCACGCCGCCCTTTGGCTATAACCTGTTCCTCATGCGAGCGATGGCGCCTCCCGAGGTCACGCTGATCGACATCTATCGCTCGATCATTCCATTCTTCTTCCTCATGGTGCTGTCGCTGGTGATTATCATGATCTTTCCGGAGATCGCGCTGTGGCTGCCCCAGGTCTACAAGGGTCAGTAGCGACGGACGCCGACAACAAGACAAAAAGAAAAAAGGGGATCGATGCACGACACACAGAAGCGCCGGGAGGCGGGTATTCCGCCTCCTTTCGAAATCTAACCTGACTAACAACGGGAGACTTGTGAGATGACCGACAAAACCACTCTTAACAAACGCGATTTCCTGCGCAAATCGATCCTGACGGGTGCCGGCGCAGTCGGCGCCACCGCATTGGCCACGCCTTACGTGAAGGCGCAGAGCCCCATCAAGTGGCGCCTGCAGACCTATGCCGGCCCGGCCCTTGCCGAGCATGTCATCAAGAACTCGATCGACTGGTTCAACAAGGCCGCCAACGGCGAGATGGTGATCGAGCTCTACACCGCCGACCAGCTTGTGCCGCAGGGCGAACTGTTCCGCGCCGTCCAGTCGGGCACCATCGATGCCGCGCAGAGCGACGATGACTCCGCCGCCGCCCCGGTCGACGTCAAGGTTTTCGGCGCCTACTTCCCGCTTGCCTCGCGTTACTCGCTCGACGTTCCGGCGCTGTGGCACTGGCACGGCCTCAAGGAAATCTGGGAGGAGGCTTACGCCGAAATCCCCGGCGTCACCTGGCTGAGCTCCGGCGCATGGGATCCTTGCAACTTCGGCACCACCAAGCCGATCAAGTCGCTGGAAGACCTCAAGGGCCTGCGCGTCTACACCTTCCCGACCGGCGGCCAGTTCCTGTCGAAGTTCGGCGTCGTGCCGGTCTCGCTGCCTTATGAAGACGTCGAGCCGGCAATGCAAACCGGCGAGCTCGACGGCGTGTGCTGGTGCGGCATCACCGAAATGCACACGGTGGGCTGGGCCAATGTGTTGAAGTACTACCTCACCAACCCTGTCTCCGGTGCCTGGGCCGGTTCCTACTTCGTCAACACCGACAAGTGGAATGCCGTTCCGGAACATCTGCAGCAGCTCTATCGCCTGGCGATCGACAGCTCGCATTACTATCGCCAGCATTGGTATTGGGCCGGTGAAGCCAGGTACCGCAACGAGGGCAAGCTGGAACTGACGACGATACCTGACGCCGAGTGGAAACAGGTGGAAGACGAAGCCGTGAAGTTCTGGGATGAGGTCGCCGGCCAGAGCCCGCGTTCGGCCAAGGTCGTCGACATCATCAAGAAGTACAACGAATCCATGGTCAAGGCTGGCGCTCCGTATCGCTACAGCTGATGCGATTCTGATTTGAAAGTGCAGGCCGGCCGCTCCAGCGGCCGGCTCTCGTGTTGAAACTCGATGCGCCAGGCTGGCGCCGGAGCAGGAAAAGAATGACCGGAAACGTCACTTTCGATCAGTTGAAGAAATCGGTTGCCGGCGGAGCCGTCGACACGGTTCTGGCCTGCGCCGCCGACATGCAGGGTCGCCTGATCGGCAAGCGGTTTCTGGCCTCGTTCTTCGTTGAGTCCGCGCATGATGAAACGCATGGCTGCAACTATCTGCTGGCCGACGACATCGATATGGAGCCGGTTCCGGGCTACAAGGCCGCAAGCTGGTCGAAGGGCTATGGCGACTTTGTCCTCAAGCCGGATCTTTCCACCATCCGCCTCGTGCCGTGGCTGGAAAAGACGGCGCTCGTGCTGTGCGACGTGCTCGACCACCACACCCACGACGACCTGCCCCACTCGCCGCGCGGCATCCTGAAGAAGCAGATCAAGCGGCTCGCCGAGCGCGGCTATATGGGCTTCTTCGCCTCGGAGCTGGAATTCTACCTGTTTTCCGAAACCTATGAATCCGCTCGGGCCAAGCACTGGCAGAACCTCAACACTGCCTCTCCCTATATCGGTGACTACCTCATCAGCATCACCACCAAGGAAGAAGGCTATATGCGCCGGCTGCGCAACGACATGAACGCTGCCGGCATTCCGATCGAGAATTCCAAGGGTGAGTGGGGGCCCGGTCAGGAGGAGATCAACGTCCGTTACGCCGAAGCTCTCGAGATGGCGGACCGGCATGTGTTCCTGAAGAACGGCGCCAAGGAAATCGCCGACATCGAGGGCAAGGCCGTATCGTTCATGGCCAAGTACAATTACGGGCTGGCCGGCAATTCCAGCCATATCCACAATTCGCTGTGGAGCGCCGACGGCAAGACGCCGCTGTTCTTCGACAAGAGCGCGCCCTGGACGCTGTCGGAACTCGGCCAGCAATGGTCGGCCGGGCAGCTTAGGTATGCCAGGGAGTTTACGCTGCTTCTGGCGCCCTACATCAATTCCTACAAGCGTTTCCAGTCCGGCACCTTTGCCCCGACCAAGATCATGTGGTCGGAAGACAACCGCACCGCGGGCTTCCGCCTGTGCGGGGAGGGCACCAAGGGCATCCGCATGGAATGCCGTATCGGTGGCGCGGACCTCAATCCGTATCTTGCATTTGCCGGACTTATCGCCGCCGGTCTTGCCGGCATCGACGAGAAGCTGGAATTGCAAAAGCCGTTCGTCGGCGATGCCTATCAGGCTGCTCGCCTGCCGGAAATCCCGAAGACTTTGCGCGACGCAACCGAAGCATTCTCCAGGTCGAAGATGCTGCGGCAGGCCCTGGGTGACGAAGTGGTCGAGCACTACGTTCATACCGCGCGCTGGGAACAGCTCGAATACGATCGCCGCATAACCGACTGGGAATTGCATCGCGGCTTCGAGCGCTATTGATTGATCAATGGAACTGGGCAGCCAACGCCTCCCCAACTGCCCCAAACACTGACTGAAGGACGAAAAACATGGCCGAAACGGTCAAGCTGAAATCCCCCATTGATGGCTCGATCTATGTCGAGCGCCCGGTTGCGACGGATCAGGCCGTGAATGCAGCGGTCGAACGCGCCCGCGCCGCGCAGTTTGCCTGGGCGCAGACCTCGATTGCCGAGCGCGGCAAGTACATGCTTGCCATGCTGGAAAACCTTGTCGCCATGACCGATGACATCGTTCCCGAGATCGCCTGGCAGATGGGGCGGCCGGTCCGCTATGGCGGCGAATTCGGCGGCGTCAAGGAACGCGTCAACTACATGGTCGAAATCGCCGAGCAGGCCTTGAAGCCGGTGCTGGCGTCGAACCCCAAGGACGGCTTCCGCCGGTATGTGCGGAAAGACCCGCTTGGCGTGGTCATGGTAATCGCGCCGTGGAACTATCCTTACCTTACCGCCGTCAACACCATCGTCCCGGCGTTGATGGCCGGTTCCACCGTCATCCTGAAACACGCTGCGCAAACGCTTCTGGTTGGCGAACGTTTCGCCCAGGCTTTCGAAAAGGCCGGGCTGCCGAAGCATGTTTTCCAGAACCTCGTCCTCAATCACGCCCAGACCGAAAAGCTGCTCGGCTCGGGCAAGATCGATCATGTCAATTTCACCGGTTCGGTTGCCGGCGGCCGCGCCATCGAAAAGGCTGCGGCAGGCACCTTCATGACGCTTGGCCTCGAACTCGGCGGCAAGGACCCGGCCTATGTCCTGCCGGACGCCAGGCTCGACCACGCCGTCGCCAATCTGGTCGATGGCGCCTTCTTCAACTCCGGCCAGTGCTGCTGCGGCATCGAGCGCGTCTACGTGCACGAGAAGGTCTATGACGAGTTCGTCGAAGGCTTCATCGCCGAGACCAGGAACTATGTCGTCGGCAATCCGCTGGAACAGGCCACCACGATGGGTCCGATGGCGCAGGCGCGCTTTGCCGACCTGATCCGCGAGCAAAAGGCCGAGGCGCTGCGCAAGGGTGCCAAGGCGCACATCAACATGAAGGTCGACAAGGACGTCGCCGGCTCGCCCTATCTCGCGCCCGAAGTGCTGACCAGCGTCGATCACCAGATGAGCGTCATGCGCGAGGAAAGTTTCGGCCCGATCGTCGGCATCATGAAGGTGCGCAACGATGAGGAAGCCATCGCCCTGATGAACGACAGTCCCTATGGGCTGACCGCCTCGATCTGGACGCGCGATACCGACCATGCGGTGGCTATCGGCGACCGCGTCGAGACCGGCACCGTATTCATGAACCGCTGCGACTATCTCGATCCGGCGCTCGTCTGGACCGGCGTCAAGGACACCGGCAAGGGCGCGGCGCTCTCGGCCATCGGCTACGACTACCTGACAAGGCCGAAATCCTATCACCTGCGCGAAACGATCTGATTGTCGAAAGAAAAAGACATGTCCAAATTTGTCTCCAAGTGGAACTACCCGACCACCGTCCGCATCGGCGCCGGCCGCATCAAGGAACTGCCCGATGCACTTGCCGCCACCGGCATCAAGCGGCCGCTGTTCGTCACCGATCCCGGCCTTGCCAAGCTTCCCGTCGTTGCCTCGACGCTGAAGATCCTCGAAGACGCCAAGGTGCCTTACGGCGTCTTCTCCGAGGTCAAGCCGAACCCGGTCGAATCCAACCTCACCGCCGGCATCGCCGCCTTCAAGAAAGGCAAGCATGACGGCGTCATCGCCTTCGGCGGCGGCTCCGCGCTCGACCTCGGCAAGCTCATCGCCTTCCAGGCCGGCCAGACCCGCCCGGTGTGGGACTTCGAGGACATCGGCGACTGGTGGACGCGCGCCAATTCCGACGCCATTGCCCCGATCGTCGCGGTACCGACCACTGCCGGCACCGGTTCGGAAGTCGGCCGCGCCGGCGTCATCACGCATGAGGAAAGCCACACCAAGAAGGTCATCTTCCATCCCAAGATGCTGCCCGGCATCGTGCTCGCCGATCCCGAACTGTCGTTCGGCATGCCGCCCTTCATCACCGCCGGCACCGGCATGGATGCGCTGGCCCACTGCCTCGAAGCCTATTGCGCGCCGGGCTTCCATCCGATGGCCGACGGCATCTCCGTCGAAGGCGTCAGGCTGGTGTTCGAGAACCTTCCCAAGGCCTTTGCCAACGGCAAGGATTTGACCGCGCGCGCCAACATGATGGCCGCCGCCGCCATGGGCGCAACCGCGTTCCAGAAGGGCCTTGGCGCGATCCACTCGCTGTCGCATCCCATCGGCGCGCTCTACGACACCCACCACGGCATGACCAATGCCGTGTTCATGCCTTACGTCATCGCCTTCAACCGCGACGCCATCGAGGACAAGATCGTGCGCCTTGCCGCCTATTGCGGCATCAAGGGCGGCTTCGACGGTTTTGCCAAGGCGATCATCAAGCTGAGGAAGGAACTCAAGGTGCCGCATGCCCTGCCGGGCCTCATCAAGGGTCTCGACATGGACAAGAAGCGCAAGAGCCTGATCGCCGACATGGCGGTGGTCGATCCGACCGCCGGCGGCAACCCGATCAAGCTCACCAAGAAGGCCGCGCTTACGCTGCTCGACAAGGCAATCGAGGGCACGGTCTGAGTGCCTGCCAGTCAAAACGAAAATCAACGAAAGGTGATAGGGGAGGATCATAAACAATTAGCCGGAAAAATAAGCCCGGGCTAATTGCTACAACCGCTTAAATAGAGTTAGATTTTCGTACTGCGGCGGGTTGGCTTCATTTAGGTTTCATCTAACCGTCACATGAACCCGATACCGCATCGCAGGCGTCTTACGGCGTCAGTTCAACGGAGAGAACACAATGTTCAAGTTTGCGGGGAAGGTGCTTTCCCTTTCGGCGGCCACCCTCATGGTGACCTCGGCCATTTCGTCCGCCCAGTCGATGGACGAACTGGTTGCCGCCGCTAAGGCGGAAGGTCAGCTCACGACCATCGCCCTGCCGCACGATTGGTGCGGGTACGGCGACGTGATCGCGGGCTTCAAAGCGAAGTATCCGGAAATCACGATCAACGAACTCAACCCGGACGCTGGTTCCAGCGACGAGGTTGAAGCCATCAAGGCCAACAAGGACAACAAGGGCCCGCAGGCGCCTGACGTCATCGACGTCGGCCTGTCCTATGGCCCGCAGGCCAAGGCCGACGGCCTGATCCAGCCCTTCAAGGTCTCGACCTGGGATTCGATCCCCGATTCGGCCAAGGACGCCGAAGGCTACTGGTACGGCGACTACTACGGCGTTCTCGCCTTCGAGGTGAACAAGGACCTCGTCAAGGAAGCGCCGAAGGACTGGGCCGACCTGCTCAAGCCGGAATATGCCAACTCGGTTGCACTCGCGGGCGATCCGCGCGCCTCCAACCAGGCCATCCAGGGCGTCTACGCCGCCGGCCTGTCGAAGGGTGCCGCAGCCGGCGAAGCCGCCGGTACCGCCGGCCTCGAGTTCTTCAAGGAGCTCAACGCCAAGGGCAACTTCGTGCCGGTCATCGGCAAGTCGGCAACGCTGGCCCAGGGCCAGACCCCGATCCTGATCACCTGGGACTACAACGCGCTGTCCGGTCGCGACACGCTGAACGGCAACCCGCCGGTCGACGTCATCGTTCCCGCCACGGGCGTTGTCGCGGGCGTCTACGTTCAGGCCATCAGCGCCTATGCGCCGCACCCGAACGCCGCCAAGCTGTGGATGGAGTATCTCTATTCCGACGAAGGCCAGCTCGGCTGGCTCAAGGGCTACTGCCACCCGATCCGCTTCAACGACATGGCCAAGCGCGGCGTGATCCCGCAGGACCTGCTCGACAAGCTGCCGCCGGCAGCAGCCTATGAAGCTGCCGTGTTCCCCACTCTCGATGAGCAGGGTGCCGCCAAGGAAGCCATCACCAAGAACTGGGATTCGGTGGTCGGCGCCAACGTGCAGTAATGCAACCGGAGACCGGGCGGCCAGCGCCGCCCGGTCTCTCCATTTCCCGGCGGGCCGGATACCAGGATGGCGAACATCAGCGCAACCGCGACCAGCGAAACCACCGGGGTCATGCCGCCCGCCAGGCGTTCGAGCCTGCGCATGGCGACGCAATGGATCGGCGTGGCGCCGTTCTTCATCTTCGCGCTGATGTTCCTGATCCTGCCTACGCTCTACCTCGTCATGGGCGCGTTCCAGAACGCGGCGGGCGAATACACGCTCGAAAACATCTGGCTCCTGTTCCAAGACCCAAGCATCCGCCTGTCCTACTGGGTGTCTATCAAGATCAGTTTCTGGTCGGCGACCATCGGCGCCTTCATCGGCCTTGCCATGTCGATCGCCATCGTGCGCGGGGGGCTGCCCAACTGGGTGCGCTCCACCACCATGACCTTTTCCGGCGTCGCCTCCAATTTCGCCGGCGTGCCGCTGGCCTTCGCGTTTCTTGCCACGCTCGGACGGCTCGGCCTCGTCACCGTCATCTTGCGCGACGTGTTCGGCCTCAACATCTACGGCATGGGTTTCAACCTTTTGACCTCGTGGGGCCTGATCGCCGTCTACCTCTATTTCCAGATACCGTTGATGATCGTCATCATCACGCCGGCGATCGACGGGCTGAAGAAGGAATGGGGCGAGGCCGCCGCCACCCTCGGCGCGACAACCTGGCAATACTGGCGCATGGTCGTCATCCCCGTGTTGTGGCCGAGCTTCCTCGGCACGGTCATCCTGCTGTTCGCCAACGCGTTCGGCGCCATCGCAACGGCCTATGCCTTCACCGGTTCCTCGCTCAGCATCGTCCCCATCAAGCTCTATGCCCAGATGCGCGGCGACGTGCTGCACAACCCGAACCTCGGCTACGCGCTTGCCTTCGGCATGATCGTCATCACCGGCATCGCCAACGTGTTCTACATCTGGTTCCGCGTGCGCAGCGAAAGGTGGCTCAAATGAAGACCGGCCGCTTCTGGGCCTGGGTGACCTTCATCCTCGGGGCCTGCTACTTCTTCATTCCGCTGATCGCGACGTTCGAGTTCTCGCTGCGCATGCGCCGCGGCGAATATTCGTTCGACGCCTATTCGGTGGTGCTGGGCGATGCGCGTTTCCAGCAGACTTTCAGCTACTCGGTCATCGTGGCCGTCTTCACCATCATCCTTGGCGTGCTGATCGTGGTGCCGACCGCGTACTGGATCAGGCTGCGCATGCCGCACCTGCGCCCCATCGTCGAGTTCATCACGCTTTTGCCGCTCATCATCCCGGCGATCGTCATCGTGTTCGGCTATATCCGCATGTATGGCTCCAACTCGCCCTTGCCGTTCCTCGCTTCGGCGCGCGGCACCGATGTCCTGCTCATCATCGGCTATGCGACGCTGGCGCTGCCCTATATGTACCGCGCCGTCGACACCGGCCTTCGAACCATCGACGTCAGGACGCTTACCGAAGCTGCGCAGATCCTTGGCGCCGGCTGGACCACGATCATCGGCCGCATCATCTTGCCAAATGTGCTGATCGCGGTTCTGTCGGGAGCGTTCCTCACCTTCGCCATCGTCATTGGCGAATTCACGCTTGCCAGCCTGCTCAACCGCCCGGCCTTCGGTCCCTACATGCAGCTCGTCGGCGCCAACCGGGCCTATGAACCTGCGGCGCTTGCCATCATCGCCTTTGCCATAACCTGGGGCTGCATGTCGGTCATCCAGGTTCTGTCGCGCTTTGCCCCCAAGTCGGCTAACCGTCCGAACTGATCCGGAGATATTGACCCATGGCCGATCCGTTTCTCAGCATCCAGGGCGTCAGCAAGGCGTTCGGTCAAACCACGGTGGTGGAAAACTTCAACCTCGACGTCGAGCGTGGCGAGTTCGTTTCTTTCCTCGGGCCGTCCGGCTGCGGCAAGACCACGGTGCTGCGCATGGTTGCCGGCTTTGAAGAGCCAACCGCCGGCAGCATCTATGTCGGCGGCAAGGACATCACCTATCTCAAGCCGAACCAGCGCAATGTCGGCATGGTCTTCCAGGCCTACGCGCTGTTCCCCAACCTCACGGTCGCGCAAAACATCGGCTTCGGGTTGAAGGTCGCAGGCGTGGCCAAGGCGGATGCGGACAAGCGCGTCGCCGAGATGCTCGAAATGATCAAGCTGCCGCAGTTCGGCGACCGCTATCCCTACCAGCTTTCCGGCGGCCAGCAGCAGCGCATCGCGCTTGCCCGTGCGCTCGCTCCCAAGCCGAAGCTGCTCTTGCTCGACGAGCCGCTTTCGGCGCTCGATGCGAAGGTGCGCGTGTCGCTGCGCGAGGAAATCCGCTCCATCCAGAAGCAGCTCGGCATCACCACCATCTTCGTCACGCATGACCAGGAAGAGGCGCTCTCCATCTCCGACCGCATCGCCGTCATGTACGGCGGCAAGGCAGAGCAGGTCGGCGCGCCGTTCGAGATCTACAACCGCCCGGCAACCAAGTTCGTCGCCAATTTCGTCGGCACCTTGAACGTGCTCGAAGGCACCGTCAGCGATGCGGCCAGCGGCAAGGTCAAGGTCAACACGGAGGAGATTTCGCTGAAGGGCAAGCTCAACGGCTCCAAGACCGGCGACATGCTCTCGCTGGCGCTTCGCCCCGAAGCGATTTCACTTGGACGCCGGCCCGGCAACGACGCCAGCCTGTCGGGTCAGATTTCCGACGTTCATTTCCTCGGCTCCGTCATCCGCGTGCGCGTCGGCATCGGGGAAAGCAGCGTCTCGCTGGACACCTTCAACAATTCGACCACGCCGCCTCCGGTGGTCGGCGAAAAGGCCGAGATCAGCTTCTCGTCCGGCGACGTGCTTGTTCTCCACTAGAGCGTTTCATGGTTAGATAGAACCATTCTGCCGGTGATGGTTTGGGGCAAGGTCGAGGACTTCGGCGAAGAGCGCACTGGTGGTGCGGTCGAGACGAAGGCCGAAGGACTTGGCCCAAACCTGCCGGGCCCTTCGGGTTTGCCTGCGGCGGGCGCTCACTTTGTCGGCCTGCTCGGCCGATGAACCACATCGACCTTCGCAACCCTTCGCGTGGATCACCTCGCCGCACGACAAACAGAATGATTCCATCTAGCCGTGAAACGCTCTAGGCTCCGCTGCGAGACGCTCTAGACGCGGCGCAATAGGCTGAACTGGAACGCCTGCGTCGAGCCCCATGGCGTTGTATGGACATGGCGGCGGGACCCGGCAAGTTCGAATCCCTTGCCAATGGTGTCGGCCAGCGTTTGCGGGGCGTAGCGCTGCACCGGCAGGCCGCTGCACCGCTCCGGCCCATCCGGCGCGAAGGTTGCAATGATGGCGTGGCCGCCCGGCGCCAGCGCCAGACGCAAGCGCTCGACATAGGCTTCCCGTTCCGCAGGCTGGGTGAGGAAGTGGAAGGCCGCCCTGTCGTGCCAGACCCGATAGCTGCGCTCCGGTGTCCAGCCTGTCACGTCGGCGACGACCCAGTCGACTTTCGCGGCGTCCCTGCCAAGGCGCGCCTGCGCCGTTTCGATCGCTGCGCGTGACACGTCGAGCACGGCAAGCGAACTCCAGCCTTTCCGCAGCAATGCATCGACAATGCGCGAGGCTCCGCCGCCGATATCGATCAGCGGAGATTCCGGCCCGGCTCCGGTTTCGAGTATCAATTGCAGCGACAAATCCGGCGTTTCCTCGAACCAGCTTACGCCGGTTTCGCCCTTGGTTCGGTAGGCGCTGTTCCAATGCTGTTCCCGCCCGACCTCCTGGGCGGCAGCTTTGTCTGGTACGGCAGTCATGGCGATGACAGTCCAGCCGGTCGTTTGCATCTCAGTTTAAGGCCGGTTGCGGTTTCTCCCAAGACAATTCCGACCTCTCTGTCTCAAAGCTTGCGGCAAGGGCGTCAGAAGAGGCCAATCAAATTGCCCAGCTTGTGAAAAAGCCCTGTTCATTTCTTCGTCGTATCGTTTCCCGGTCTGCTGGCTCCACAAACGGAAGCTCCCGATGCGCCGCTACGTCCTGCCTTTGCTCGCGCTTTATATCGATTTCATCATCGTCAATGCGGTCGTCGGGCTGGCAAGCTTCTTCCTTGGTCAGGCATGGAACTACATCTCCGGCGAAGGCACGCCCTGGTATGCCGAGCTGGGTGTCTCGTTTGCATTGGTGGGCCTTGGCCGCGCGCTGGGCCTTTCGGCTGGCGAGTGGCTGCTCGAGCCGGCGGCGGATCTGGCCGATGACGAGATGCACCCGCGCCTGTGGCCCAATCTCGTCCTCGGCACTTTCCTCATGCTGGACGGCTTCAAGCAGATGGTGCGCTGGACGGAACTTGAAGCCGTCATTCCGGTCTTCGGCATGGTCGGCACGACGCCGCTGAAGGCAGGCATCCTGATGGCAACGGGCGCGCTCTATGTCGCTGCCGGTGCGCTGGTCCTGCAATTTGTGCGTGGCGCCAAACTGGCGACATTTGCGGCACTGGCGACTACGGCAATCTCTCTGGCGTTCTCATGGCGCCTCCTTCCGGAAGCCATTGCGCAAGTCCAGATTGCCCGGCGCGCCGCCCAGGAAATTCCCGTCCGCAGCGGCGAAATCGAGTTCATGCAGCAGGTGCTGCCGTGGGTTGCGCTTGGCGGGCTGGTGCTGATCGCGGCACTCTTGTGGCTGAGCCGCGAGGTGGAAGAGTAACGGCACGTCCGGTTAGGATTTGAGGGCAGGGCGTGGACAATTTCATGCCCTTCACCGCAGCAATCCTTTGATTGTACTCGCCCTTGCAAGAAATTTCGCGCCGGTTCATCCACACCCTTCGCGACCCCACGCATAATCTGCCTCTGTCCCTTCCGCCGGGAACACCKGTCATGACGGTGATTGCGTGGGAAGGGGCCGGTGCCCCGGAGGCGAGGCTAACGTGGTCTTGTTCCGGGGAGGTTTGGCTGCTCCCCCACGAAGGGGCNCGATCCTGTCCACTTTGCTTTCCGTGCTGCCGGCTCTGTACCGGTCATGACGGTGATTGCGTGGGAAGGGGCCGGTGCCCCGGAGGCGAGGCTAACGTGGTCTTGTTCCGGGGAGGTTTGGCTGCTCCCCCACGAAGGGGCCGGTTGCGCCCTGTGCAGCGTTGAAAGGGGACGCGCTAGGCCTGCCGAGCGTCGCCCTCACCTTAGCAGCGGCATCTTTTCGGAGAGCCTGTGAGGGGACACGGCGGGTCGATGAAAGCGGAGCGGTTTGAAGCCTTAAGACACCGGACGGGCGGCCGCGAGGCCGCACTATCTATCTAAACGAGCGCCCTTGCGGCCGCCCGTCTTCCCGACCTGCGCT